>JAEPNB010000001.1:414648-536424 GCA_017643645.1 Balneola sp. | reverse complement strand
ATTGAGATGTTCCGTAGATTGTTGGATCAGGGACAAGCCGGTGACAACGCAGGAATTCTTCTTCGAGGAATTAACAAGGAAGACTTACAGCGCGGAATGGTGCTGTGTAAGCCGGGTACGATTAACCCACACAAGAAGTTTGATTGTGAGGTATACGTACTAAGCAAAGATGAAGGTGGAAGACACACGCCATTCTTCAAAGGATACCGTCCACAGTTTTACTTCCGTACAACGGATGTAACGGGCTCATGTGAGCTTCCGAGTGGAGTGGAGATGGTGATGCCGGGAGACAATGTAAAGCTCTCCGTAACACTGATCCAGCCGGTAGCAATGGAAGAAGGCCTGCGCTTTGCGATCCGCGAAGGTGGACGTACAGTAGGTGCTGGTGTGGTAACTAAAATTTTAGACTAAAGAGGTTCTGATCCGTGGCAACACAACAAAAAATCAGAATAAAGTTGAAATCATACGATCATAACCTGATCGACAAATCAGCTGAAAAGATTATTCAGACTGTGAAATCAACCGGAGCAGTTGTATCGGGTCCAATCCCGCTTCCAACGCGCAAAAGTATAATTACTGTTAACAAGTCTGTGTTCGTAGACAAAAAGTCTCGCGAGCAGTTTGAATACAGATCTCACAAACGTTTGATCGATATTCTTTCAACAGGTTCACAAACAGTAGACGCTTTGATGAAGCTTGAGCTTCCATCAGGTGTAGATGTAGAAATTAAAGTTTAACTGAAAGGATCAGAACACGATGAGTGGTTTGGTAGGAAAAAAAATTGGGATGACAAGCGTCTTTGACAGCCAGGGAAGAAGTATTCCCGTTACTGTTGTTGAAGTTCCAGCCTCTGTAATAACCCAAATCAAAACCGAAGAAACTGATGGCTATAATGCTGTTCAACTTTCTTCTTTTGACAGAAAAGCAAAGAACGTATCTAAGTCTGTAAAAGGACATTTTGATAAAGCAGGTTCAGAAACTAAAGCTGTAGTTAAAGAATTCAGAGATTTTCTTCCTGAAGGACTTGATGTAGGCGATGAACTGAAAGCAGAAGACGTATTTCAAGTTGGCGACGTAATTGACGTTGCAGGAACTTCGAAAGGACGTGGATTCACCGGAGTTATCAAGCGACACAATTTTAGTGGTGTTGGTGATGAAACTCACGGTCAGCATAACAGATTAAGAGCTCCCGGTTCTATTGGTGGAGCTTCAGATCCTGCGCGTGTATTTAAAGGAATGAAAATGGGTGGACAACACGGAAATACAAGAGTTAAGGTTAAGAACCTGAGTGTTGCCAAGATCATTGCTGAGTCAGACTTGGTTTTGATCACCGGAGCTATTCCTGGTCCTAATGGTGGATACGTAGAATTATTATCGAAACCGTCAGCATACTAAGATCATGAAATTAGATATATATAAAATAGACGGAAGCAAAACGAGTAAGAAAGCTGAGCTTAGCGATTCAATTTTTGCAATTGAGCCTAACGAAACTGCTTTGTACGAAGATGTACGCCGTCATATGGCGAACAAACGTCAGGGAACTCACAAGACTAAAGGTCGTAGTGAAGTAACCGGTAGTACAAAGAAAATGTATCGTCAGAAAGGAACCGGTAATGCCCGTAGAGGTGATGTAAAAGCTGGTATTCTAAGAGGTGGTGGAACCATGTTCGGGCCACAGCCACGCGATTACAGTTTCAAGTTGAATAAGAAAGTTATTCAGTTGGCACGCAAATCAGCGCTTTCAGTAAAAGCATCTAAAGAAGCTATCACTATTGTAAAGGACTTCACTTTTGAAGCTCCAAAAACTTCTGAAGTAGCAAATATGCTTTCATCTTTCAAATTAGATGGCAAGAAAGTATTGATCATAACTTCTGAAACAGATATGAACATTTTTAAGTCTGCCAGAAATATTCTTGGAGTAAGTGTTGTAGAGGCTAACAAGCCTAATACTTACCAAATATTGAATGCAGATATGATTGTAATTCAGGAAAGCGCAGTATCTATTCTTGAATCAACAATTCAACCTAAAACTGAAGAGGCTGCAGCATGAGTATCCTAATCAGACCGGTAATTACCGAGAAATTAAGCCGCATCCAGGAAGAAAGCGGTAAAGTAACTTTTGAAGTTGCTCAAAAAGCAAACAAACCTGAGATCAAAGCTGCTATTGAAGCAACTTATCCGGGTGTAAAAGTTGCTAAAGTGAACACAATGATTATGCCATCTAAGCCGAAAGGCAGATTTACAAGAAGTGGTTATCAGGGTGGAAGAACTAAAACCTGGAAAAAGGCAATCGTAACATTAAGAGAAGGCGAAATCGACTTCTTTGAAGAAGTATAGATCTGAATAGTTATGGCTACAAAGAAATTAAAACCAAACACTCCGGGAACCAGGCACAGAATTGCTCCTGTATTTGATGATGTTACTGTTTCATCTCCTCAAAAGAGTTTAACAGCTGGTAAGCATCAATCCGGTGGACGTAATCATCACGGTAGAAAAACATCTCGTCACAGAGGTGGAGGTCATAAGCGTAAGTACCGTATAATTGACTTCAAAAGAAACAAGTTTGATATACCGGCAAAAGTTCAAACGATCGAATACGATCCGAACAGAACTGCCCGTATTGCACTACTTGCTTATGCTGATGGTGAAAAAAGATATATTATTGCTCCAAATGGTCTTAAAGTAGGAGATACCATTATTTCAGGAGAAAGAGTAGAGCCGGATATGGGTAATGCTCTTCAACTGAGATTTATGCCTCCGGGTACTTTTGTCCATAACATTGAATTGACACCGGGAAATGGTGGTATTCTTTGCAGAGGAGCAGGAACAGTTGCACAGCTGTTAGGTAAGCAGGAAAAATATGTAAGTGTGAAGCTTCCGTCTGGTGAAGTTCGCATGATCTTAGGTACTTGTATGGCTACCGTTGGTACCACAAGTAATCCTGATCACATGAACACTACGAAAGGTAAAGCAGGACGTAGCCGCTGGTTGGGTCGTCGTCCTCAAACTCGTGGTGTTGCGATGAACCCGGTTGATCACCCGATGGGTGGTGGAGAAGGTAAATCTTCCGGAGGGCACCCACGTTCGCCTTGGGGACAAATGGCCAAAGGTAAGAAAACAAGAAACCGCAAGAAGTTGTCTTCTAAGTACATTATTAGAAGAAGAAAAGCTAAGAAATAAAGAAATAAAGTATGCCACGTTCATTAAAAAAAGGGCCTTTTGTAGACTACAAGCTTCAGCGTAAAATTGACGCTGCTAACGAAGCAAGTAGTAAAAAAGTGATCAAGACCTGGTCTAGATCCTCTTTAGTAACTCCGGATTTTATCGGTCTTACTATTGCAGTACATAATGGCAAACAATTCATTCCTGTTTTTATAACAGATGAGATGGTAGGACATAAGCTTGGTGAGTTTGCGGCTACAAGAACTTTCCGTGGTCACCCAATGAAAAAGGCTAAATAAGGTAATTTAGAAATGGATACACCAGTTTTAGAAGCACGCGCAGTGCAAAGACATTTAAGAAGAGCTCCTCGCAAAGTAAGATTAGTTGCTGATGCAGTAAGAGGATCTCAAGTTGATAAAGCTCTAAAGAGACTTGAATTCACAAAGAAAGGTTCAGCGGCTGAAGTTGCGAAAGTGATAAAATCAGCAGCGGCTAATTTGCGTGACAAATTTCAGGAAGAGCGTTTTGATGATGAGAACTTAGTAGTTAAAACTATCTATGTTGATGAAGGAGTAACGTTGAAGAGAATTCAGCCGGCTCCAATGGGTAGAGCTCATCGTATTAATAAACGTAGTTGCCACATCACAGTTGTTGTAGCAAAGCGTGACGAAGAAACTGTAAAAAACTAAACGGGTAGTAACTTGGGACAAAAGACAAATCCAACAGGTTTTAGATTAGGCATCATTAAAGGATGGGACTCTAACTGGTATTCAGATGATAACCAGCCAAATCTTATCATGGAAGATGAAAAGCTACGTGAGTATTTACGTGCACGTCTTCGTAATGGTGGACTATCAAACGTTATTATTGAAAGAACTCCTAAGCGTATTCTTTTAACTCTTAGAACAAGCCGTCCGGGTGTTATCATCGGTAAAGGTGGTGAGCAGATCGAATTGCTTCGTGAAGAGCTAAAAAAGATTACAAGCAAAGAAGTTCAGATCAACGTAAGTGAAATTAAAAGACCTGAGCTTGATGCCAGTTTAGTTGCACAAAATATTGCACAGCAGTTAACAAGTCGTGTTTCTTTCAGAAGAGCGATGAAAACTGCAATTGCTTCTGCAATGAGAATGGGAGCAAAAGGAATTAAAGTAAGATGTGCTGGTCGTTTAGGTGGAGCTGAAATGGCTCGTACCGAACAGTACAAAGAAGGTCAGATTCCGTTACATACAATTAGAGCGGATATCGATTATTGGAACACAACTGCCAATACTATTTATGGTTCAATTGGTGTGAGTGTTTGGATCTTTAAAGGTGAAATTATCGGTGATGTTGATTTAACTCCTGGTGCTCAAGCAGCTAAGGAAGCAGAATCAAAAAGAGGCCGAAGAGGTGGAGACGATCGCGGTAAGAGAAACAACCGTCGTCGTAGCAGAAACCGAAATAGACAAAATAATTAACACAGCTAGATAGATAACGATGTTAGAGCCAAAAAGAGTAAAACGCCGTAGAGTACATCGCGCTAAGCTTAAAGGAAATGCGAACAGAGGACATCAAATTAATTTTGGTGATTTCGCTCTGAAAGCAATGGAACCTAAGTTTATTACGTCTCGTCAGATCGAGGCTTGCCGTATTGCTATTGCACGTTCTTTGCAGCGTGACGGGCAAACGTTCATTCGAATTTTCCCAGATCAACCAATGACAAGTAAGCCAGCCGAAACTCGTATGGGTAAAGGTAAAGGTGCTTTGGATCACTGGGTTGCAGTTGTTAAGCCGGGCAGAATTTTATTTGAAATAGCCGGTGTAACGGAAGAAAGAGCTCGTGAAGCTATGCGTCGTGCATCTCACAAGCTTCCAATTAAAACTAAATTCGTAGTTCGCAGAGACTACGTAGGTAAATAGGAGGCGGTACGATGAGTAAAGCGCATGAATTAAGAGATTTATCTATTACTGAATTAAGTGCACGTTTGAAAGATGAAGCGGAAGCACTACAAAAATTAAAGTTTTCAAAATCGGTAACCGGACAGCTGGAAAATCCTGCTCGTATCACAAATCACAGACGTGAAGTTGCCAGATTGAGAACCATTATTAATGAAAAAAATAGTGCTGAATAAGCGTTAGGATCATTATGGCAGAATTAGAAAGAGCACAACGAAGAGAACGAACAGGTCGTGTTGTTAGCAACAAGATGGATAAAAGCATCACCGTTGCTGTAGATCGACAGATTAAGCATGCTATTTACGGCAAGTTTATTACTAAGACTACTAAGTACATGGCACACGACGAAAACAATGAAGCGAATATTGGGGATACGGTTCACATTATGAGTACCCGTCCTCTTTCCAAGCGCAAGACATGGCGCCTGGTATCAATCGTAGAAAAAGCTAAATAAGGACTTATAAGCGATGGTACAAACGCAAACAGTATTACAGGTAGCAGATAACAGTGGAGCTAAAAAAGTTATGTGTATCAAAGTGTTGGGAGATTCCCGCCGCCGATACGCACGAGTTGGAGATCTGATCTCAGCTTCAGTAAAAACTGCACTACCAGGCGGTAACGTTAAGAAAGGTGACGTTGTAAAAGCCGTAATAGTTAGAACTAAAAAAGAGTACCGCAGAAAGGATGGTAGTTATATCCGTTTTGATGAAAATGCTGCGGTAGTAATTAACAAAGACCAAGAGCCTGTAGGCACACGTATTTTTGGACCTGTTGCTCGCGAATTGCGAGAAAAGAGTTTCATGAAGATTGTGTCACTAGCTCCGGAAGTACTTTAAAGAGGTTAGAGTAATGCCACGAAGGTTTAATAAACAAAAGAAATTGCACGTAAAGAAAGGCGACGAAGTTAAAATTCTCGCTGGTAAAGATATTGGTGAAACAGGCCGTGTGCTTATGGTTTACCCGGACAAGGAAAGAGTTCTTGTTGAAGGTATAAACATGAAAACACACCATGACAAACCATCTCAAGAAAACCAGCAAGGTGGTCGCTTAAAAAGAGAGGGTTCAGTACACATTTCAAATGTTCAAGTAATTGACCCTACAACAAAAGAACCAACAAGAATTGGTCGCAAGCGAATTGAAGAAGATGGCGGTGGCCGTTGGGTTCGTTATGCTAAGGCCAGTGGCGAAATTTTGGATAAATAATTTAGTGTGAAATAAAATGGCTGAAGCAAGACTATACACACAATACAAAGAAGAAATTACTTCGAAGTTGACCGAAGAGTTTGGATACGAGAACAAAATGAGTCTCCCAAAACTTCAAAAAATAGTGATCAACGTAGGAGTAGGGGAAGCAATTCAAGACAAGAAAGTACTTGATACTGTTGTTGAGAATATTGCGCAAATAACAGGTCAGATGCCTGTTAAAACCAAGGCTAAGAAATCGATCTCGAACTTTAAGTTGAGAGAAGGAATGCCTATTGGTTGTAAAGTTACTTTGCGCGGTAGAATCATGTTTGAATTCCTGGACCGTTTGGTAAATTTAGCTTTACCAAGAACTCGTGACTTTCAAGGAGTTCCTGATAAAAGCTTTGATGGACGCGGTAACTATACAATGGGAATTAAAGAACATACAATCTTCCCTGAGATTGATACAGATAAGGTTTCAAAAATGCACGGTATGGATGTGACTTTTGTAACCTCCGCAGAAACTGACGAAGAAGCATACGCTTTGCTTAAGCATTTCGGTATGCCATTCAAAAACAGAAATTAAGAGATACTCTATTATGGCTAAGAAAGCTTGGATAGCACGTAACGAAAAACGTAAAAAAACAGTAGAAAAATACGCTGAGAAAAGGAAAGCTTTGAAGGAAGCCGGCGATTATGAAGGTTTGCAAAAACTTCCCAGAAACGCTAGTCCTACTCGTGTAAGAAACCGTTGTAGCATAACCGGACGTAGCCGTGGTTACGTTGGTCGCTATGGAGTATCTAGAATTAAATTCCGTGAATTGGCTTTAGCTGGTAAGATACCAGGCGTAAGAAAAGCCAGCTGGTAAACATTATATCTGAAGAGAAATGAACGATCCGATAGCAGATTTTTTAACACGTATTCGAAATGCCCAAACTGCAGGGCATCGTAAAGTTGATGTTCCAGCTTCAAAGCTGAAAAGAGCAATGGCCAAGATCTTAGTTGATAAAGGTTATATCTCAAAATTCATCAATATTGAAGATGGTAAGCAAGGTGTTATCAGAATGTTCCTTAAGTATGATTCTTATGGACATCCTGTAATTAAAGACTTAACACGCTTCTCAAAGCCGGGATTAAGAGTATATAAAGGTTCCAGTGATGTTCCTCGTGCTCAGAATGGTTTGGGAGTAGTGATCTTATCTACTTCAAAGGGTGTGATGACAGATAAAGAAGCTCGCAAGCTGAAAGTTGGCGGCGAGATACTTTGCACGATTTATTAAAACAGAGTTTAGATTATGTCTCGAATAGGAAAATTACCTGTACCACTTACCGAAAAGGTTGATTTTAGCATTGGTGCTGATAACATGATTACTGTAAAAGGTGATAAAGGTACCAGTACGCTTAAAATTCATCCGAATATTTCGGTTGAGAAAAATGAAAACGAAGTTATTGTAAAAAGAGCAAGCGATATTAAAGAAGACAGAGCTCTTCATGGTTTATATCGTGCTTTGATCAACAACATGGTTGTTGGAGTAACTGAAGGTTATACAAAAAAATTAGAGATTTACGGAGTTGGTTTTAGAGCTGCAATGAGCGGCGACCTATTAGAACTTAACTTGGGTTATTCTCATCCGATTTTCTTTGTACCACCAGAAGGAATCTCAATTGAAGTTGACACAAAAACTAGTAAACAACCGATCCTGATTATTTCAGGAATTGACAAAGAATTAGTAGGTCAGGTTGCCGCAAAAATCCGCTCATTCAGAAAGCCGGAGCCTTACAAAGGTAAAGGTATCAGATATTATGGTGAGCAGATCAGACGTAAAGCCGGTAAATCAGCTGCTAAATAAGGAATTTTGATATGAACAAGTCTCAAAAGAAAACAGCACGTAGAAACAAGATAAGACGAAGAATCAGTTCTACTATTCGTGGTACTGCAGAACGTCCAAGGCTATGTGTTTACAAAAGTAACAGCAACACCTACCTTCAGATCATTAACGACATGGAAGGCGCTACTTTGGCGGCTACTGAAGTTAAGAAAGGGGTAGAGAATGCTAAGAAAGCGGGCGAAGATATTGCAAAGCTTGCTAAAGAAAATGGAATTACTAAAGTAGTATTCGACAGAAGCGGATACAAATATCATGGAATCATCAAAGCGGCTGCCGATGGCGCTCGCGATGGTGGTCTTCAGTTTTAATCGAACGGTTTAAACAATGCCTAAAGTAAGAAGAAAACAATCTGTACCAGCTGCGAACCTTAACTTGGAAGAAAAGTTAGTGCACGTTAACCGTGTATCTAAAGTAGTTAAAGGTGGTCGTAGATTTAGTTTTAACGCCATTGTTGTAGTTGGTGATGGAAACGGTGTATGCGGTCATGGTCTTGGAAAAGCAAATGAAGTTTCTGATGCTATCCAAAAAGGTTTTGATAACGCAAAAAAGAACCTGATCCGAATTCCACTAACAAAAACAAAAAGTATTTACCATCCGGTAGTTGGTAAAGCAGGAGCAGGAAAAGTGTTGTTACGTCCTGCATCTGATGGTACCGGGGTAATTGCAGGTGGAGCGGTTAAGAATTTACTGGATGTTGCAGGTGTACATAACATTCTGTCAAAATCTCAGGGTTCTTCAAACCCACACAACATGGTAAAAGCTGCTTTTAAAGCTCTTAGCGAATTGACCGATCCGGTTGAAGTTGCTAAAAGAAGAGGCGTTTCACTTAACAAAGTATTTGAAGGTTAATACCTAATTAATTTTGATCATGGATCTACATAATTTAAAAGCTCCGGCTCCGAACAATAAGAACAGAAAACGCGTAGGTCGCGGTGAAGGATCCGGACACGGTGAACAATCAGGTCGTGGACATAACGGACAAAAATCTCGTTCCGGTTTTAAAAGACGCCCTTGGTTTGAAGGTGGTCAGATGCCACTTCAAAGACGAATTCCTAAGTTTGGATTTACAAACCCGAACAGATCAGAATCACGTCCTTTGAATGTTCAAACTGTTGGTGAATTCATAGAAGCCGGAAAGCTTGGTACAACTATTACTATCTCAGATTTAGTTGCAGCAGGATTGGCTCATAAGAACGACCATATTAAGTTGCTTGGAAGAGGCGAAATATCTACAAAAGTAGAAATTGAAGTTCATGCTGCCAGTAAATCAGCTGTTGAGTTGATTGAAAAAGCTGGTGGAAAAGTAAACGTAATCTAAAACTAATTAATCGGACCTAAGGGCTAATGAGTCTTATAGAAAACTTCCGCAATATTTTTAAAATCGAGGACCTGAAGAACCGAATTCTGTATACGATCGGTATATTGATGGTCTACAGAGTTGGTAGTTACATTACACTACCGGGTGTAGATGCTTCGGCACTTATAGCAGGAGCGGGAGATGCTTCGAGTTTGTTAGGATTATTTGACCTGTTTGTAGGTGGTGCCTTTTCTCGAGCGGGTGTGTTTGCACTGGGAATCATGCCTTACATTACGGCATCGATTATCATTCAGCTTGCAGGAGCAATTGTGCCTTACTTCCAGAAACTTCAAAGAGAAGGTGAAGAAGGACGGCGTAAGATCACACAGCTTACACGATATGGAACAGTTGTAATTACAGCGTTTCAGGCAATAGCATTCTCAATCAATTTGATTGCAACTGCACCACAAGCTATCGTAGTAAATGAATTTGCATTCACCTTAACTGCAATGATAGTATTGACCGCGGGAACAGTGTTTGTGATGTGGTTAGGAGAAAGAATTACAGATCGTGGGATAGGAAACGGTATTTCATTGATCATTATGATCGGTATCATTGCGATACTACCTGCAAACTTCTACAACGAAGTTACTACTAAAACGAACTTAATTTTAGTGATCATTGAATTGGCTGCGTTAGTCGTAGTAATTGCAGCAGTAGTAATGCTGACTCAGGGCGTTCGTAAGATTCCCGTTCAGTATGCTAAAAGAGTAGTTGGACGTAAAGTATACGGAGGTACAACTCAGTACTTGCCACTAAAAGTAAATGCTGCGGGTGTAATGCCGATCATCTTTGCTCAGTCCATCATGTTTATTCCGAGTACTATCGGACAATTTTTTCCTGAAAATGAAACAGTACAATTTTTAACTGCATGGTCTGCTGATTTCACAGGCTGGACGTACTCAATCATTTTCTTTTTCATCTGTGTGTTTTTCACATTTTTCTATACAGCTATCGCCATTAATCCGAAAGAGATGGCAGATACTATGAAAAGACAAGGTGGTTTTATTCCTGGTGTACGCCCGGGTAAATCTACTGTAGAGTTCATTGATAATATATTGACAAAGATCACTTTACCGGGATCTATATTTCTATCATTGGTAGCAATTCTTCCAGCCATTGCAACTAATCTTCTTGGAGTTACTCCGGGATTTGCATTGTTCTATGGTGGAACAAGCCTTTTAATTATTGTTGGTGTGGCATTAGATACACTTCAGCAAATTGAGAGTCACCTCATGATGCGTCATTACGACGGGTTTATGAAGACAGGAAAAATTAAAGGTCGAAGAAGAGCTTAAAAATGATTTACCTGAAGAGTGAAAATGAGATAGAAAAGATGCGTGAAAGTGCTCTGCTCGTCTCACGAACACTTGCTGAAGTAGGTAGATTAATTGAGCCGGGAATTGAAACCGGAAAGTTAGATTTAGTAGCAGAAGAGTATATTGCAAAGCATAATGCTCGACCGGCTTTTAAAGGATACGGTCCTAAAGGAAATGAATTTCCCGGGACATTATGTATTTCGATTAATGATGAAGTAGTTCATGGAATACCGGGAAGCAGAAAACTTGAAGAAGGCGATATTGTTTCTGTGGATTGCGGAGTAGAAATGAACGGTTATTTTGGTGATCATGCATTTACTTTCGCAGTTGGTGATTGTGATGATGACGCGATTCGATTGTTAAGAGTAACACTCGAATCATTATATAAAGGAATTGAGCAGGCAACTCACGGCAATAAGATGGGTGATGTTGCAAATGCGATTCAGGTCCATAATGAAAGTCATGGATTTGGAGTAGTAAAAGACTTAGTTGGACATGGGATTGGAAAATCTCTTCACGAAGATCCTTCAGTACCAAATTATGGTAGAAAAGGAAAAGGTGAACGACTAAGAGAAGGAATGACTCTCGCAATTGAACCGATGATTACCATGGGTTCATGGAGAGTAAAAACATTGAATGACGGTTGGACAGTTTGTACAGCCGATGGGAGCCTGGCAGCTCACTTTGAACACGATATTGTTGTTCGTGAAGGAAAAGCTGAAATTCTCAGTACTTTTGATTATATTGCTGAGCTCTCACAGAAACATGAAAAAATAATGACACATGGCTAAACAAGAGCCCATTAAACAAGACGGAGTAATTTTAGAAGCATTGCCTAACGCCCAGTTCAGGGTAGAGTTGGATAATGGACATGAATTACTTGCGCATGTTTCAGGAAAAATGAGAATGTATTACATAAAAATATTACCTGGTGATCGTGTGGCGGTAGAAATGTCTCCGTACGATCTTAGTAAGGGTAGAATCACTTACAGATACAAATAAGGTAGATATGAAAACAAGATCTTCAGTTAAGAAAAGAAGTTCAGACGACAAGATCGTTAGACGTAAAGGTCGTTTGTACGTAATAAACAAGAAAAACCCGCGCCATAAGCAGCGTCAAGGTTAATATAATAGCATTTATATATGGCACGTATTGCTGGAATTGACTTACCAAAACAAAAACGAGGCGTTATAGGCCTTACTTATATTCATGGGATAGGATTAACTACTTCGAGACAATTGCTCGAAAGAGTAGGAATTGATCCGGATACCAAAATTCAGGATTGGGATGAAGCTCAGGTTGTTGAGTTACGTCAAATTCTTGATGATGAATTTAAAGTAGAAGGTGCGTTACGAAGTGAAGTAAATGGCAACATCAGACGACTGATAGAAATTGGAAGTTATAGAGGTGTTCGTCATCGTAGAGGACTGCCGGTTAGAGGGCAGCGTACACAAACTAATGCGCGTACCCGTAAAGGTAAAAAGCGTACAGTTGCTGGTAAAAAGAAAGTAACGAAATAACAGAGTTTAATTATGGCTAAGAATCAATCAAAAACTTCAGCTGCAGCTTCTAAAAGAAAAAAGAAGAAGCAGGTAACTGATCCTAACGGAATGGCTTTTGTAAAAGCTACTTTCAATAATGTAATTGTTACTATTACTGATGCCGACGGAAACGTGCTGGCTTGGTCGTCTGCAGGTAAAGAAGGTTTTAAAGGCTCAAGGAAAAATACTCCTTATGCCGCTCAGTTAAGTGCTGAAACAGCAGCAAAAACAGCGTATGAAATGGGGCTTCGTAAAGTTGAAGTGTTCGTTAAAGGACCGGGTTCTGGTCGTGAAGCAGCTGTTAGAGCAATGTCTAGTGCTGGTTTGGATGTGTCTTCAATTAAAGACCGTACTCCAATCCCACACAATGGATGTCGCCCACCGAAACGTAGAAGAGTTTAATTAGTAAGTCTATTTATAATGGCAAGATATAGAGGCCCAAAACAGAAAAAAGCTAGACGATTCAAAGAAGCAATCTTTGGACCTAGTAAAGCATTAGAACGCAAACCATACGGTCCCGGACAGCATGGTAGATCCCGTTTTAACAGAAAATCGGAATATGCTATCCAGCTTGAGGAAAAGCAAAAGGCAAAGTACACTTATGGTTTGTTGGAAAAACAATTCCGTAATCTGTATGAAGCAGCTAGTGCTAAGGAAGGTGTAACCGGTGAGATTCTGCTTCAACTTTTGGAAAGCAGATTGGATAACACTGTCTTCAGAATGGGTTTTGCAAAAACCAGAAGACAAGCTCGTCAGTTGGTAAGCCATAAGCATATTGTTGTAAACGGTGGAGTTTTAAATATTCCGTCTTACGCAGTAAAGCCAAATGATGTGATTTCTATGAGACCTAAATCAAGAAATCTTGAAGTTGTAGAAGATGCTCTAGATGGTGCATCCAGAAACAAATATAAATGGGTTGAGACTGACGTTAAATCCCGAACAGGTAAAATGTTATACGTTCCAACAATGGAAGAAATACCTGAAAACATAAATGTTCAACTTATTGTTGAGCTTTATTCTAAGTAATTCTAAAATTATATTTTTGATATGAGCAATTACAGTATCCAAATGCCAGACAGTTTAGATGTCGTTAAAGATGACGACAGCTTTGGTACGTTTGTACTTCAACCGATGGAAAGAGGATTTGGTGTAACTATTGGTAACTCTTTTAGAAGAGTACTTCTTTCATCTCTTCCCGGAATCGCTATCACAGCCGTTAAAATTAACGGTGTTGATCATGAGTATTCCAGCATCAAAGGCGTTAAGGAAGATGTATACGAAATCATTTTGAACTTCAAGCAGGTTCGCTTTAAGCAAGTTGAGCAAAGCAGTGGTGTAATTCACATTTCTAAGAAAAGTGGATCTACATTAACAGCAAAAGACATTGCAGACGCTACTGCAGAATATGAAGTATTAAATCCGGATCTAGTGATCGCGCACCTTGCTGACGATGCAGAATTGGAAATTGAGCTTCGTGTTGGAAGAGGAAGAGGTTACGTTCCTGCAGAAGAAATGACTGTGGAAGATGATGATGTAAACGTTATTCCAATCGATGCAATTTTTACTCCTATCAAATCAGTTAAGTTTGATGTTGAAAATGTTCGTGTTGGACAAAGAACGGATTACGAAAAACTTGTAATGGATGTTGAAACTGACGGATCAGTAAATGCGAAAGAAGCTCTTACTATAGCTGGTAAGATTCTTAAGGAGCATATCGAAAAGTTCATTACTGAAAAAATCGAAGAGCAATTCACTCAGGAAGAAGAAGAAGTGGATGCTGAAAAACAACGTGTTGCTAACCTGCTTCGAACAAGTATTGAAGATCTGAACTTAAGTGTTCGTGCTTATAACTGTTTGAAGTCAGCTAACATCAATTCTATTGGTGAATTAGTAGCTCGTGACGAACAAGATCTTTTAAAATTCCGAAACTTTGGTAAGAAGTCATTGACTGAGCTTCAGGAAGTTATTGAAGAGAAGAATCTTCAGTTCGGAATGGATGTATCAAAATTTTTAGACTAAGCGGTAGAGGATTAAACAATGCGCCATAGAGTAAAAGGTAGAAAATTAAGCCGTACGGCAGCACATAGAAAAGCTACAATGAGAGCTTTATCTATGGCTCTTATCAGAGAGCATAGAATCAGTACTACCGTTGCAAAAGCAAAAGAACTTCGAGGGTTTATTGAGCCTCTTATAACAAGAGCTAAAGAAGATTCTCATCATAACAGAAAACAAGTCTTTTCTTCGCTACAAAACAAGGACGCTGTAACTCAATTGTTTACAGAAATAGGTCCTAAAGTTGGAGACAGACCCGGAGGATATACACGTGTTATCAAAACCGGATATCGTCAGGGTGATGCTGCTGAGATGGCAATTATTGAACTTGTAGATTTCAATGACATTGCACCAGAAGGCGGTAAAACTACCAAGAAGAAGAGAACTCGTAGAGCTGGAAAATCTAATACTCCTACAAGTGCTGTAGCTGAAGAGACTAAATCTGAAGTAGCAGAAGAAGAGAAACAAGAAGTAGTTGCTGAAGCTGAGGTTGAAGAAACATCAGAGAAAGAAACAGAAGCAACTGAAGAGTCTAGCGAAGAAGAAAAGAAGTAATTCTTTCTAAGAATATTTAAGAAGTGTATGGTAATTTATCAGGCACTTCTTTTTTTATGCGTTGTATTTGATAAGGAAACGCATGATGTCAAAAAAAAGTGAAAATATTTCAAATAAAAGTGGCATCGAATCTAAACATCCCTTATCTTTGGTTTCTGTCGCAAAAGCGATTTTTGTGACGCAGTTCTTTGGAAATTATTGAAGCATAAGACAGATTGTTTGTGCGAGCTTTATGAAGTTATTCTTTTGAATGATGGAGTGTAGGGTCGGCTCACAGCGTATATAAATTTAATTTTTTTACAATGGAGAGTTTGATCCTGGCTCAGGACGAACGCTGGCGGCGGGCTTAACACATGCAAGTCGAAGGAGAAGGAAGGAGCTTGCTCTTTCTGGAGACTGGCGGACGGGTGAGTAACGCGTAGCCAACCTGCCTTTAGCTGGGGGATAACATTCCGAAAGGGGTGCTAATACCGCATAATGCAGCGGGGCCGCATGGCCACAGTTGTTAAAGGTTTCGACCGGCTAAAGAGGGGGCTGCGTGCTATTAGTTAGTTGGTGAGGTAACGGCTCACCAAGGCGATGATAGCTAGGGGGTCTGAGAGGATGATCCCCCACACTGGGACTGAGACACGGCCCAGACTCCTACGGGAGGCAGCAGTGAGGAATCTTGCGCAATGGGCGAAAGCCTGACGCAGCCACGCCGCGTGCCGGATGAAGGCCCTATGGGTTGTAAACGGCTTTTAAGCAGGAAGAACGACCGGATTTCGATCTGGTGTGACGGTACTGCTTGAATAAGCACCGGCTAACTCCGTGCCAGCAGCCGCGGTAATACGGAGGGTGCAAGCGTTGTCCGGAATCATTGGGTGTAAAGGGTGCGTAGGCGGGCGTCTAAGTCTGGGGTGAAATCTTGCCGCTTAACGGTAAAATGGCCTTGGATACTGGGCGTCTTGAGTGTAGAAGAGGTAAGTGGAATTCGTAGTGTAGCGGTGAAATGCATAGATATTACGAAGAACATCAGTGGCGAAGGCGGCTTACTGGTCTACAACTGACGCTGAGGCACGAAAGCGTGGGGAGCGAACAGGATTAGATACCCTGGTAGTCCACGCTGTAAACGATGCATACTAGGTGTTGGCCTTTCGGGGCCAGTGCTGCAGTTAACGCATTAAGTATGCCACCTGGGGAGTACGTCGGCAACGATGAAACTCAAAGGAATTGACGGGGGCCCGCACAAGCGGTGGAGCATGTGGCTTAATTCGATGCAACGCGAGGAACCTTACCTGGGCTAAATCTACAGCGCTACCTCTGGAAACAGAGGGTTCTCTATGAGACGCTATAGAAGGTGCTGCATGGCTGTCGTCAGCTCGTGCCGTGAGGTGTTGGGTTAAGTCCCGCAACGAGCGCAACCCCTGTGGTTAGTTACCAGCACATAATGGTGGGGACTCTAGCCAGACTGCCTACGCAAGTAGTGAGGAAGGTGGGGACGACGTCAAGTCATCATGGCCCTTACGTCCAGGGCTGCACACGTGCTACAATGGATGGTACAGAAGGTCGCTACTCAGCAATGAGGTGCAAATCTTTAAAACCATTCTCAGTTCGGATCGGAGTCTGCAACTCGACTCCGTGAAGTTGGAATCGCTAGTAATCGCGTATCAGCAATGACGCGGTGAATACGTTCCCGGGCCTTGTACACACCGCCCGTCAAGCGATGGAAGTCAGGAGTACCTGATGTCGCCCCGGTAAGGGGTGCCTAGGGTAAGCCTGGTAACTGGCGCTAAGTCGTAACAAGGTAGCCGTACCGGAAGGTGCGGCTGGATCACCTCCTTTCAAGGAGAGCCTTGCTAGCTGGGTATATATACACCAGCAAGCGATGAACCTACACAACTACCATAAGTAGTTCGTTACAAACAATCTGTCCTATGCTGCAAGAAGAAGGAAAGCAGAGCAGCGGAGGTGGCCTGTGGCCGAAGCTCGGTACCAGGGCTGTCCCCGAGTAATTTTGGGGCTTGTAGCTCAGGTGGTTAGAGCGCACGCCTGATAAGCGTGAGGTCGGAGGTTCAAGTCCTCCCAAGCCCACTTTTCTAGACCAAGGAAGAGGGGCTATAGCTCAGCTGGCTAGAGCACTGCCTTTGCAAGGCAGGGGTCCAGGGTTCGAATCCCTGTAGCTCCACTGAAATTGAAGTAAATGTATTGAAGTAAGATGTGATGGTAGTACTGAGCGGGTGCGTAACCCCGGAAGTCACATAGTTTTATTGAAAGAATGTTAGTTGCTGCGGGAGTCTTTCGAGGCCGAAGCGGTGGCGTTAAACAGCTTGCCTGTGCGACAGGCCCGGGGCAACCCGGTAGTGCCGGAAAAGACCAGAATAAACCCTGGCGCTTCGCCCGGCGAAGTTCTTTGACATGGTGAAAAAGTATAACAATGTATAAAGAGCGGCAATCGATTGATTGTCAGCTCATATAGTATGTTTGAAGTGTTCGTTTTACGAACGCAGATAACATGCGCCTAGGGTAGCTGTAGGTGGTAGTACACCTGCAGCCCACAAGAGTAATAGCTCAAGCAATTGAGTATGTTCCTTGCGCGCACCGAGAGGTAGTGCAAGCCATATAAAATAAGCAATTAAGGGCACACGGTGGATGCCTAGGCATGCAGAGGCGAAGAAGGACGTGTAAAGCTGCGATAAGCTGCGGGGAGTTGCAAAAGAACTGTGATCCGCGGATTTCCGAATGGGGCAACCCACTCTAATTTATTAGGGTATCCTTTCGAGGAGGCATACCCGGGGAACTGAAACATCTAAGTACCCGGAGGAAGAGAAAACAACAGTGATTCCGCAAGTAGTGGCGAGCGAACGCGGAGCAGCCCAAACCGCATCCTACGGGGTGCGGGGTAGTAGGACCTGCGTAATTTTTGTAATCTTAAATCGAAGCTGTCTGGAAAGCAGCGCCACAGAAGGTGAAAGCCCTGTAGGTGTACCGATTACAAGAAGGCGGGTATCCTGAGTAGCGCGAGACCGGTGAAATCTTGCGTGAACCAGCCGGCACCATCCGGTAAGGCTAAATACATCTGCATGACCGATAGTGAACCAGTACCGTGAGGGAAAGGTGAAAAGAACGCCGAGAAGGCGAGTGAAATAGTACCTGAAACCGTGTGCTTACAAGCGGTCGGAGCTGCATTTATGTAGTGACGGCGTGCCTTTTGTATAATGAGCCTACGAGTTGCTCCTGTTGTGCGAGGTTAAGCCCCTAAGGGGTGGAGCCGTAGCGAAAGCGAGTCTGAATAGGGCGTGCAGTACAGCGGGGCAGACGCGAAACCAAGTGATCTATCCATGGTCAGGGTGAAGCGGTGGTAAGACACCGTGGAGGCCCGAACCGGTTGACGTTGAAAAGTCTTCGGATGAACTGTGGATAGGGGTGAAAGGCCAATCAAACTTGGAGATAGCTCGTACTCCCCGAAATATATTTAGGTATAGCGTCTGGTTTTGTCACACTGGAGGTAGAGCACTGATTAGGCTAGGGCCCTTCACCGGGTACCAACCCTAGACAAACTCCGAATACCAGTGATGAGCCGCCAGGCAGTCAGTCGCAGGGTGATAACGTCCTGTGGCGAGAGGGGAACAACCCAGACCACCAGCTAAGGTCCCTAAATACCGACTAAGTTGATCAAAGAAAGTTGAGTTGCTCAGACAACTAGGAGGTTGGCTTAGAAGCAGCCATTCCTTTAAAGAGTGCGTAATAGCTCACTAGTCAAGCGACTCGGCGTCGATAATAATCGGGCATAAGTCGGTTACCGAAGCTGTGGGATTTAACGATCGGTAGGGGAGCATTCCAGTCAGCGCAGAAGCAGCGCCCGCGAGGGGCCGTGGAGCGGCTGGAAGCGAAAATGTAGGCATGAGTAACGATAAGAAGGGTGAAAAACCCTTCCACCGTAAACCCAAGGGTTCCTGATCAACGCTAATCGGATCAGGGTTAGTCGAGACCTAAGGTGTACCCGGTGAGGCCGGGGAAGCCGATGGCAAAGCGGTTAAATATTCCGCTACCGAAGCCAGCGTATGGCTAAGGCGTGACGCAGAAGTGACACTCCCGCGTGCTGACGAATGCACGTTAAAGGGCGTAGGCCGGGGGGCAGGCAAATCCGCCTCCCGTTAAGGCTGAACCCCGACAGTACTCGGATTCTCACGATGAAGAGATAGTGGAGGTAATCATGCTGCCAAGAAAAGCGTCGTAGTTTGCTGGTTCTCGCTCGTACCCCAAACCGACACAGGTGGGTGAGGAGAGTATCCTCAGGTGCTCGAGTAATTCATGGCTAAGGAACTAGGCAAATTCGATCCGTAACTTCGGGAGAAGGATCCCCTGACTATGTCAGGGCGCAGTGAAAAGGCCCAAGCGACTGTTTACCAAAAACACATGTCTCTGCTAAGCCGTAAGGCGATGTATAGGGACTGACACCTGCCCGGTGCTGGAAGGTTAAAGAAGGGGGTTAGCTTCGGCGAAGCCCTTGACTGAAGCCCCAGTAAACGGCGGCCGTAACTATAACGGTCCTAAGGTAGCGAAATTCCTTGTCGGGTAAGTTCCGACCTGCACGAATGGTGTAACGACTTGGGCACTGTCTCGGCCATGAGCTCGGTGAAATTGTGGTATCGGTGATGACGCCGATTACCCGCAGCGGGACGAAAAGACCCCGTGAACCTTTACTACAACTTTACATTGGCTTTAGCTGTCGCATGTGTAGGATAGGCGGGAGACTTTGAAGCGGCGTCGCCAGGCGTTGTGGAGTCACCCTTGAAATACCGCCCTTGCCACAGGTGAAGTCTAACCCTTCCGGGGGAACAGTGTATGGTGGGTAGTTTGACTGGGGCGGTCGCCTCCTAAAGAGTAACGGAGGCTCCCAAAGGTACCCTCAGCACGGTTGGCAATCGTGCGTAGAGTGTAAAAGCATAAGGGTGCTTGACTGCGAGACATACAGGTCGAGCAGGCACGAAAGTGGGGTTTAGTGATCCGGTGGCACCGCATGGAAGGGCCATCGCTCAAAGGATAAAAGGTACTCCGGGGATAACAGGCTTATCTCCCCCAAGAGTTCATATCGACGGGGAGGTTTGGCACCTCGATGTCGGCTCATCGCATCCTGGGGCTGGAGAAGGTCCCAAGGGTTTGGCTGTTCGCCAATTAAAGCGGTACGCGAGCTGGGTTCAGAACGTCGTGAGACAGTTCGGTCTCTATCTGCTGTGGGCGTTGGAATACTGAGGAGGGCTGCTCCTAGTACGAGAGGACCGGAGTGGACGAACCGCTAGTGTACCTGTTGTGTGGTCGCATGCATCGCAGGGTAGCTATGTTCGGAAGTGATAAGCCGCTGAACGCATCTAAGCGCGAAGCACGCTCCAAGATAAGTATTCCCTATGAGTCTCCCGGAAGACGACCGGGTAGATAGGTGGCAGGTGTACGCATGGTGACATGTTTAGCCGAGCCATACTAATTAGACCATTGGCTTTGTTTATATGGTTTGCACCGCCGGCTTGGTGGTGCACCAAACAAGTAAGTATCCTCATTGTTAACACTTTTTCTTTATCCGCAAGGCGTATGCACGCCATGCGGACCATGTCAAAGAACTTTTATTTTTTATTGATCTCGAATTTGAGTCCAATATACCGGACTCACCGAATTTGAAGGTGATTCTAGCGCAAGGGTCCCACCCGTTCCCATCCCGAACACGGACGTTAAGCCTTGCAGCGCCGATGGTACTGCACTCGTGGTAGAGTAGGTCATCGCCTTCTTTTTTTTACCCTAAAACCCGATTCATACAATGAATCGGGTTTTTTTATGTTAAAGAGGCAGTAAAACCCGTTAAATAATCGTATATTTAATAGCTACTATTTTGTAGAAATGATAAAACTGATAGAATGGATTTCAATTTTCAAGAATTTATAAAAGAATACAAACAGAGACTGGCAGATCTTTTTTCAACAGAAGAAGAGAAGCATGAAGATAGTTTGGTTCGGGGTATAAAGCCTGCTACTTTTAATCAAATCATGGAATTAGCCCCACTAGGAGCATTTATCCCTTCTAAATACGACGGGTTTGGTGGACACACATCAGAAGCTCTTTCTATGCTTGAAGCAAGTTCCTATGAGTCCTTACCTCTTTCATTAATGATGGGTATTAATGGTGCTCTATTCCTTCAGCCGATTGCAAATTATGGTTCAGAGGAAGCGAAAACCGGTATCTATGACCGTGTAATGCATGACAGGAGAATGGGAGGCTTAATGATCACAGAACCGGATTACGGTTCGGATGCCTTAAAAATGCAAACTTCGTTTACAAAGGTAGATGGTAAGTATCAGATTGAAGGATTAAAACATTGGGCCGGTCTTACAGGTATGGCTGATTATTGGCTAATGACTGCCAGAGGTAAAGATCAGAATGGTAATTTAACCAGAGATATTTCTTTCTTTATTCACGATACAAGGAATGGCGGTATCGAAGTACAAGAGTACTATAATAATTTAGGTCTGTACATGCTGCCTTACGGGAAGAATAAAATTAACATTCAGGTTGATGAATCTCACAAACTAGAGCCATCAAGTACAGGTATTACAATGATGTTAGATCTACTTCATCGAAGCAGACTACAATTTCCGGGTATGGGAATGGGATTCTTGAGAAGAATGCTTGATGAAGCCGTAGATCATTGTAAAGAGCGTTTTGTAGGTGGACAGAGCTTGTTTAATTACGATCAGGTAAAAAGCAGGTTGTCCGAGTTACAGGCTTATTTTACTGTATGTTCTGCCATGTGTAATTTTACAGGAAGTACTGTTCCTTTAGAAAGAAACACATCTAAAATGGATTTAGAAGCAAATTCTATCAAATCGGTTGTGACAGATTTCATGCAGCGAGCTTCGCAATCTCTTCTCCAGTTAACAGGAGCAAAAGGTTACAGGCTGGATCATATAGCAGGACGTTCAGTAGTTGACAGCCGACCATTTCAAATTTTTGAAGGCTCAAATGATATTTTATATCAACAGATATCAGAATCCGTAATGAAAATGATGAGAAGAGTTAAAAGCTCTAATCTTTATGACTTTTTAAGTGAGTTCGATCTTACGGTAAAATCTTCCGACTATTTTAAGGATGCTCTGAATTTTGAAATAGATACCAAAATGCCTCAACGTAAATTGGTAGATCTTGGTAAAGCACTAGGTAGAATTATTTCAATGGAGTTCACCATCAATTTAGGTGAACAAGGCTTTAACAAAGAACTTGTTGATAATGCAGTGAAAACTTTACAGGATGAAGTAAATTCAATCATGTGTTTATTTAAACATGGTGGAGAAGCTTCTGTTGTTGAAGACTATCAAATTGAGAGTTCCTGGTTTAATCTCCAAACGGTACATGCCGAATAAAAAGAAACTGGTTATTTTATCCGGTTCGGGTATAAGTGCTGAAAGCGGGTTATCAACTTTCAGAGATTCGGGTGGTTTATGGGAAGGTTACAACATCAATGAGGTAGCTACACCTGAAGGCTGGAACAGAAACCCGGAACAGGTTTTAGACTTTTATAATCTGAGAAGAGAGCAAGCAGGTAAAGCAATGCCAAATAAGGCTCACCTAAAGCTTGTAAACTTAGAGTCTTTATTTGATGTAGAGATTATTACACAAAATGTAGATGACTTACATGAGAGAGCCGGATCAAGTAAGATTTTGCATTTGCATGGTGAGTTAACCAAAGCAAGAAGTGTAGACAATGAGAACTTGATTGTTGAGATTGGGACGAACCCAATTCACTTAGGAGATGTTGGGCCTGATGGAAAGCAGTTGAGACCTCATGTAGTTTGGTTCGGAGAAATGGTACCTATGCTTGAAAAAGCAGCTCGGTTAGTTGAAAAAGCTGATATTTTGGTAGTAATAGGAACTTCATTGGTTGTATATCCTGCAGCAAGCTTAATTGATTACGCTCCTGACTATTGTAAGAAATATATTATAGATCCATCAAACCCTGAGCTCTTTTCATTTTATGGATGGACACATATAAAAGAGCGGGCGACTTCAGGAATAGAAAAATTAATTACAGAATTAGAGAAAGAACATGGCTAAGACCTCAGAAGAAATTAAAGCAATACTGGAACAGTTTACTATTCCATTCTTTCATCTTGAAAAGAGATTCCCATTACTTCCGGGAAAAGCAGATAAAAAGGCCGAGTCTTTATTGTTAGGTATTTCAGAAGAAGAATTAAAAAGCTACAGAGAAAATATAACTCAGAATGCAAAGCAAGCTGCACTGGAACTGCTGAAGGAAGATGCCATAATTGATTGTCTTGATTCTTTACCTCTTGATGGCTCCGAGACAATCGCTGTATTAGGTGACTCAATAACCGAAGACGGGCAAGGATGGTTCGAAATTTTAAAACAAGTTCTGGAGCTTTCGGTTGAAAAGGCAGACTTTACTTTTATTAATGCTGCTATCGGAGAAGAAACATCTTCAGAAGCTTTAAAAAGATTGGACAGAGATGTTCTTATCAATGAGCCGGACTGGGTATTTGTTGCTTTAGGAACTTATGATGCCCAGAGATTGAATATTGTTCCTGACAGAACTATAACTCCTCTGTCAGTTACATGGGAAAATCTGGAATCCATCCAAAATATTGTAGGTGAATACGTTTCCAATCCGGTTATTTGGATTACTCCAACACCGGTAATTTTAGAATTGCTTGCAGAGAACCCTTTATATCAATACACAATTCAAGAGGAAGATCTACAACAGGTTAGACAGCTGGTTGCCGGTAAAGATGGTGTAATTATAGATTCCTTAGGAAGCAGAATGGGTAAAGAAGGACCCGAAGCCTGGAATTATGTTGCCGATGGCTTACATCATTCATTAACAGGCCATATGAATACGGTTCGTCTGGTGCTTAAGAAATTATCAGAATCTAAAGTTGCGACCGATTAAAAATTCAGTCTGAAATTAACGACTTCTACGGCAGGACTTAGAATAGAATTGAAGTCAGTTTTGGTAATTTCAGAAGTTCGGATAAAAATTGGGTTAATAAAACCAAAGCTAGATTTATTTTCAAAGTTCATTCCGATTAAGCCACTGGCATTTTGATTTACATTTGCTGCAACAACAGGAGCAAAAGTTCTTTCAGCAAGCACAAAGGTATCAAAAATCCCAAATCCAAATCCGGCCCATGCACCTATTCCTGCTCCATATTGGAGCCCTGTTGTAATTCTCTCGTTGGCAACCAGTGTCACAGCTACTACAACTACTGATCCCAAAGCAGCGCCATAAAAAGTATCGAGCAAAACAATGATACTGCTATTGTTTCCATCATTGAATAAGCCTGAAACCAGTACTTCTTGTCCGCCTCCGGTTGTGATGTCATACGCACCCATACCAACACCGTAAAGTGTTCCTAGACCAACTCCGATTCTTAAAGCTGAGAAGTCATCAGAATTAGATAGGGCCATTGATGCTCCTCCGAGCAAAGTTCCCTGCACGGCACCATTTAAAGTATTACCTGCAAGCAGTTCTACGGTTTGGGCTTTCGAAGAGCTGGTTGTTATACTTAAACTCAAAAAGAGGGCTGCAATTAGTAAAAAAACTTTATTCATCTGTAGTGATTTGGTTAAACAAATTTAACGATTCTTGAAGTGCGATTCCAAAGCTATTCAGGATTATTTAATGATACCGGAATTACTTTGCCATTCATAAATCTGTGGGCGTTCAAAACGAAATCAGATATGAAAGATCCCATCTCATTCGGTTGAACAGGAGCCTGATATCCCGGGAAAGCTTTTTCAAGCATTTTTGTTTGTACTGCACCGAGGCACAGGCAGTTGACAGCAATTCGGCTAGAAGAAAATTCTGTACTTAAACATTCTGATAAAATTGCCAGAGCACCTTTAGCTGTAGAGTAAGCAGATAAGCCAGAGAATTTGTCACTTCCCTGAAACCCTCCCATACTACTGATATTTACAATATGAGAATCTTTTCTGAAAAAGGGCTTCATTAATTTTATAAGATGAACTGGTGCAAAAAAATTAACATCGAAAACAGCCTTCCACTCTTTGGAAGTAGTTTCCGAAAAAGGCTTATTTAATACCATCCCGGCATTATTAATTAACCCGTCAACCATACCTATATCTTCGATTTCGGCAATAATTTTTTTTAAATCTTCCGCATTGGTTACATCAGCAGTGATAAGTGTTAAATTTGGTGAAGAAGCCTCAGACTTAAGTTGTTTCAACTGATCCGTTGATCTGGCTATAGCCACAACATTAATGTCTTGCTCTAACAGGCTTAGCGCTGTTTCAAATCCAATTCCTTTACTGGCTCCTGTAATTACAATAGTTTTCATTCCAATATTTTGTTTTCCCGAAGTTAAGGAATGCTGTTTGTTTACAAAACATTTACTTTTTAGGGAAAAGGAGTTTAGAAAAAGCGCTTTTTCTGAATATCTTTGGAGTCCTATAAAACCAGAATAAAATTCATTTAATGAGCGAAAATCGAATACAACCTCTTGTACCAAAAAATATAGAACAGTTGAAAAGGTATATAGCAGGAAAAACGATCGCTGAAGTAAAAGAAGCTTATAATCCTGAAAAGATTTCGAAGCTGGCGTCTAATGAAAACCGCTTGGGGTGTAGTCCTAAAGTTGAGCCGGCTGTACTGGAAGCTTTGAAAGAAATTCAGGACTATCCGGATCCAATTGCGCGCAAGTTAAGAAAAGCTATTGCTCAAAAGAATAATGTTAAAGAAACCGAAGTGATTTTAGCTTCAGGTTCTGAGAGTCTGCTTTCCATGTTGTGCCGAACTTTCTTCCTGAATAAACAAAATGCAATAACCGCTGAAGCAACTTTCGTTGGATTTTTTGTTCAGGCCGGTGTGAGGGGAATTCACCTTAAGAAGATTCCAATGACTTCGGATTACAGATTCGATGTAAAAGCGATCGTAAATGCGATAGATGATCAAACAAAAATGATTTATCTTGCAAATCCAAATAACCCAACAGGAACTTACATCAACAAGAAAGAATATGAATGGTTGATGGAGCAAGTTCCCAAAGAGGTTCTGGTAATTGCTGACGAGGCTTATTATGAATTTGCTGAAGAAGTGGAGGATTACCCTAAAGCTCTGGATTATAATCATGATAATGTGATTGTGCTCAGGACTTTTTCAAAAGCATACGGACTTGCGGGTTTCAGAGTAGGCTACGGTATTGCTAAGGAAGAGATTATTAATAATCTGCTAAAGACAAAGCTCACGTTTGAACCGACAACATTAGGGCAAGCAGCTGCATTGGCCGCTTTTAATGACGAAGATTTTTTGAAAAAAAGCGTAAGGGTTGTAAACGAAGGAAAAGAACGACTTTATAAGTTCTTTGATGAGCATGAGGTTGATTACAAAAAATCAATTTCGAATTCAGTGATGATGATTTTACCCACAGAAGAAGCAGCCGTGGATTTTACTCAAAAAATGTTAGAACAAGGTGTTATTTTAAGAAGGATCAATGCATTTGGTTTACCAAATTGTGTACGGATTACTGTAGGAATTGAAGAAGAAATGGATCACTTTGAAAAGTGTTTCAAAAAAGTAATGATTAATAGTTAAGAATTTATAAAAGTTACATGGCTACCAAAAAGAAAAAAGGTAAAGGTAATACTAAAGTTGATTGGCGTGATGTTGCAAGTTTGATGCTTACATCGAGGGCAATGGACGAGAAAGAAGAGACAGAATTAGTTCCGAATAAAGATGTATTGTATCAATTTTCAGCTCGTGGTCATGAACTTGGTCAAATTCTTTTAGGTAAACTATTAACCAACAATAATGATGCAGCAAGTGCCTACTATCGTTCCAGGCCACTTTTACTTTCATTGGGGTTGGATCTTGAAGATGCTATGGCAGCGCCAATGGGTAAATCCGGTAGCTATAGTGACGGAAGAGATATTGGAGTGGTGTGTAATAAACCGGATGAAAACTCTGTAAAAGTATTGCCGATGGCAGGCGATGTAGGTTCCCAATACACTCCGGCAATTGGTTGGGCTCAGGCAATTGAGTACAGAAGGAAAGTTTTAAAAGAGAAGAAGTATGAAGGAGCCATTGCAGTAATTTTGGGTGGAGATGGTTCTGTTGCTACCAATGGCTTTTGGTCTGCTTTAACAATTGCTACAACTCAGAATCTTCCGGTTCTATTTTATATTGAGGATAATGGTTACGGAATTTCTGTAACCAGTGAATTTCAAACACCCGGAGGTGTAATAACTGATAATCTTCAATCCTTCAAAAACCTCAGAATTATTGAAGGTGATGGAACAGATCCTGAAGAAGCTGCTGAACTTATGGAAGAAGCAGTGAAATCAGTCAGAGACCGAAAAGGACCAACCATGATCCGATTAAAGGTTCCAAGGTTGAATGGCCATTCTTACCAGGATAACCAAGCTTACAAGCCCGAAGAACTGGTTGAGAAGGAAAAGCAAAATGATCCTTTAGATACTCTGAAAAAATATCTTGTTCCTGATACTTTAACGGAAAGAGTTTGGAATAATCTGGAGAAAAAAGCTAAAGAAACTATTGACGAAACAGCTAAAGCTGCACTTGCCCGTCCAGAACCGGATGCTTCAACCACAGAGAAGCATGCATTTGCTGAAGAACTACAAACAATTGGCGGTTTAGCAGTTGAAGGGCATGAATTCCCGGAAGAAAGCGAAACACCTACTCCCGAAAAGCAACGGATTAATATTGTTGAAGCCATCAGAAGGACATTGGCTTATGAGCTTGAAACCAACAAAAAACTTCTGGTTTTTGGAGAAGATGTTGGATTGAAAGGCGGGGTTCATGCCGCCACAATGGATCTACAGTCCAAATTCGGTGAAGATCGTGTTTTCGATACCAGTTTATCAGAGGAAGGAATTATAGGACGTTCGGTAGGAATGGCATATGCCGGCTTGATGCCCGTGGCAGAAATCCAGTTCAGAAAATACGCTGATCCTGCTACCGAACAGTTGAACAATTGTGGAACAACAAGATGGAGAACAGCGAATCGGTTTGCAGCTCCAATTGTAGTTAGAATGCCCGGGGGATTTGCTAAATGTGGAGATCCATGGCACAGTATGAGTAACGAAGTATTTTTCACTCACGCTATTGGGTGGCAGGTAGCAATGCCGAGCAATGCTGAAGACGCTGTTGGACTCCTGAGAAGTGCAATGCGATCAAACAACCCAACCATGTTCTTTGAGCACAGAAACTTGTTAGACGCTAAATATGCAAGGAAGCCATATCCCGGAAATGAGTTTGTAGTTCCATTTGGAAAAGCTAAGCTTTTAAAAGAAGGAAGTGAGGTGACTATAATAACCTGGGGTGCCATGTGTGAACGTAGTGAACAGGCTGTGGAAGAGACTGGAATTTCAGCAGATATTCTGGATCTCAGAACGCTTATGCCTTGGGATAAAGCAGCCTGTCTGAAATCTTTGGCTAAAACCAATAAATGTTTAATTGTTCATGAAGATAATAAAACAGCTGGTTTTGGAGCTGAAATTTCGGCAATACTCTCACAAGAAGGATTTAGTGATTTAGATGCCCCTGTTGAACGACTGACAATGCCTGATATCCCGGTTCCCTATAATGTTGGCTTAATGGAATCTGTATTGCCTACAGTAGATAAGATCAAAAAGAAGTTAGATTATCTGAGTAATTACTGACCCAATTGTTACATGAGGATTTTATAACCTTCAGAAATGGTTATTGCTCATGTGTTTGAATAAATTCCGAAGATGGAAAAACGGGTTACAGAATTTTGACTTTAGAACGTAAAATAATATCCAGCTTTATATTTTTAGCTGTTTTACTTATTGGAATTGGTTTCGTGTGGGAGTTTTACTACACAGATATTAATAATGAGCAGTTTCTGGAGAGTAAAAATGCTACTGCGGTTGTTGATTATACCAACCAGATGGAAGTAGGGCTATATCAGACTTTGATCTATTTGAATCTGATCCATGAAACACGAACATCGAGAGAGAAAATAAGAGATATCAGAGATGTTCCTCTTCACAGTAAATCAAAATCAGGATATGAAAAAGGGATTAAAGCTTTTTATTCCTCAAGCGAGGAACTACAAAAAATAATTGCCGACAGACCAATGCTTACTGAAGAAGTATTTGAACTAAAGCAAAGGGTGGTTTTATATGAAAGCTTGTCTAAGGATTGGCTGGATATGGAAGAGGATTTAGTAACCAAATCAAACGTGCTTTTTCTGTCTTCAATTGCACCATATTTCCTGAATAATATTATCCCAAAGTTCGAAGAAATCAGGACGATGACGATTGAGCGACAGGATTTGATGATTAATGATCTGGATGAAAAGTTAAGGAGAGGACGAATAATAAACTATTTCGCTACTTTCGTCATATTAGTTATTGGAGTAGTTATAGCGATGTTTTTGTATCGCTCAATAATTAATCCTCTTCAGGCACTGTCGTATTCAGTAAAAAAAGTAGGTGAGGGAGATCTTGATCAACGAGTTGAAGTTGGAAGTAAGGATGAATTCAGCTATGTAGCCAAAGCATTTAATACCATGGCTGAAAATTTGCAGGAACAAACAATTTCCAGCACATACCTTGATAATTTAATGGAATCTATAAGTGAGGGTATTTTTGTTATAGATAACAACGGTATTTTGAAGAGATTGAATGAAGCCGGAGTAGAAATGCTGGAACTGAAAAAAAGTGAATTGGTTGGAAAGCCGATATCTGCTTTTTTTAACCTTATTGAGCCCAAAGAAGCATCTAATGAAACAAGAAAGGAAGAATATCAGCTGCAGACAATCAGAGATAAAAAAGTACCTGTTTTATTTTCTGAATCTGCACTAATTGAAGATGGAGAAAAAAAGGGAAGTGTAATAGTAGTTCGGGATATTTCTGAACTTAAAAATGCTGAAAATGAGATAAAAAAGTCGCTTGAAGAGAAAAACGTAATGCTTGCTGAAATTCATCACCGAGTGAAGAATAATCTTGCGGTGGTTTCCGGTTTGTTACAATTGCAGATCATGCAAACTAAGAGTGAGGAAGTAAACAAGGTATTGACAGAAAGCCAACTTAGAGTAAAGTCAATAGCATTGATTCATGAGAAACTCTATGGGAGCGATTCATTAGCGTATATAGATTATGAAAAATATATAAAAGACTTGGTTCAGAATATTAATTCTACTTACTTCTCGGAAAAGAAAACGGTGAATGTAAAGACCCATGTGAAGGATGTATCTCTGAATGTAAACCAAGCCATCCCATGTTCATTGTTAATAAATGAAGTACTTGTAAATGCGTATAAGCACGCATTCACTGAAGCGGTAGAAGGGGAGATTTCAATTTATATAACAGAAAGAGAAGGCAGAATTGAAGTAGAGGTAACAGACAGTGGAAAAGGTTTAAAGGAAGTAAAAAAGGGAAAGAAAAAAATCAACTCTCTGGGTTTTACACTGATGAAAACGTTAACCGGACAGTTGGATGGTACCTATTTATTTGAAAACAGAGAAGATCAAAGTGGCACCATATTTAAGCTTTCATTCAAAAAAGAACATCGCTAAAAACCTCTTCATCCCTGCAGATAAAATTGCCGTTTTGGTTTTTAACTTTTGGATCCTGATTTCCCGCCTCTCGTCACACCCTATGAGTTGAAAACTTCTCAACAAGTTACGGTAACATTGTACAATATGGTGGGGCAAACGGTGCAGGTATTGGAGAACGATCAAAAAGAGGCGTTCAGGTGGAGCATTTAGAGAAAATGATTATGACGTCACTATCGCAACTTACAGGCCTATTGTATATGAAGGAGATTCGGGTTATGTGGAAATTTTTCATGACCGTAATGAAAAGGATGAGTGGATTATACGAGGAACTTTTTCGGCAACCTTTTTGATAGATAGAAATCCCCGGGCTGATCATTTAAGATCTTATTCGGACACCGTAAAAGTAAGAAACGGTACGTTCAAAGGATTGGTAGTAGATAAGCGAGAAGAAGATTAGAGTAGAATAAGAAAGCAATTACTATGATTAGTGAGCAGAAACAAGGAAATTTGTTTCTGCTCTGGTCTTCTTATTCTATTGATCTCCAAAACAAGTACACTGCAGTCCTGCAGCTTCCAGAGAAATGGCATGCCAATCGAATTCATCACCATAATCATTGCGCTCCCACCAAAATGGCAGTCGGTTTTTGGTTTGGTTGCCAACCTCATTCATAGTCGAAGCATCAAATAAACGACCATTTACCATAGTGTAATGAACCGAATTTGTATTCCGGATATCATCTAAAGGATTTTTGTCCAAAACAATAAGATCAGCGAGTTTCCCAACTTCTAAAGAACCAATATCATCATCCAGTCCCAGATAATGAGCTCCGTTTAAGGTTGCAACTCTCAGCGCTTCCATATTGGTCATTCCACCTTGCGACATCATCCATAGCTCCCAGTGAGCACCTAGTCCCTGAAGCTGACCATGTGCACCTAGATTAACTTTCACTCCGGCATCAGTTAATAGTTTAGAGGATTCAGCAGTCTTTATGTGACCATGCTCATATTCCTCATCAGGAATCATTGTTCTGTGACGAGAACGGGGATCGATCACACTTCGCGGAGTAAAGGTGAGTAGCTTCTCATTTTCCCAAACATTGTCTTTTTGGTAGAAGTAGTATTCTCCACTCATACTTCCATAATTTACAATATGCGTTGGAGTGTAGCCCGTGCCACTATTGCTCCATAATTCCTGAACATCTTTATAAAGAGGAACTACCGGAATGTTATGTTCTATTCCTGTATGCCCATCAAGAATCATACTCATATTATGAAAAAAGAATGAACCGCCTTCAGGAACAACCATCATTTCCAATTCCTTAGCTGCTTTCATGATCTGTTGGCGCTGCTCTCTTCGTGGCTGATTGTAGCTTTTTACCGAAAAAGCGCCAAAAGCTTTTGTACGCTTTAATGCAAAAAGAGCATCGTCATAACTGTTTACTGTGGCTTTAAAAGCACCATCGGCACCATATAGGATAACTCCGGTTGAAAAGACTCTTGGCCCGATCATATTTCCTGCTTTAATAGCTTCTGAATGAGAAAATACCATTTCAGAATTTGAAGAAGGATCGTGAGCAGTAGTAACTCCATAAGCCAGATTTGCAAAGTATTCCCATTGCTGTTGTGGGCTTAATCCTAGTCTGAAATTTCCTAAATGAGCATGAGCATCAACAATTCCGGGCATTATAGTTTTGCCCGAAGCATCAATTACTTTTGCTCCATCTGGAACAGAAACGTTTGCCCCGATAGCTTTGATCTTATTTGCTTCAACTACGATGGTCCCATTTTCTATAACTTCGTCACCATTCATGGTGATAATTCTGGCATTGGTAAATGCGATTGTTCCTTCAGGAACATAAGTATCTAGTTCCAAACCGATATTCAATCCTGTTTTGGGAGGCTCCGGCAAACTATCAGGTGCGCCTTCAACAAATTTGAAACTGTCTTTAAGGTCTACACTGAAATACTCTTCACCCAAAGTCCACATCAGTTTTTTACTGTCTGCTGACCAATGCATATGATAACCACCTTCTGATGCAACTAAAGAAACCGGGATAGATTTTGTATTTGGTGAAAGCTCAATTGTTTTTCCGGGATAGGTCATTGGAGCGATATACACTTTGTATAAATTCGAAAATGCCATCCATTTACCGTCCGGGCTTGGAACAAATTCATGCCCATAGCTGGAGGTGAATAGTGTTTTTTGATCTTCTCCATCTAAATCTACACTATTGTAAGACTTGTTTATAGCTCCGAAGATATATCCTCCGGATTGATACATTATTCTATCACCGGCTGCATTGAATCTTGGAAAAGAACCATTTACATCTAGATTTGTTGGTTCACCTCCCGTAGTCGGAATAGTGTAAATTCCGGGATTCAAAGTATGAACAAAACCTTGTTGACCGTTTCCGCTTTCTCTTCTGAATACAATTGTTTTTCCATCAGGAGAGAAAGATGGTTCTCTGAAAATTCCTTTTTCTTTTGTAAGTACTGTTGGTCTCTTGAAACGATCTTTTGTAAGAAGATTTACCACATTCAAAGCGCCCATATCTTCATCGCTCCAACTTACATAAGCGAGTAACTTTCCATCCGGAGAAAAAGCAGGCTCAAACTCGAAATCAGTTGCTCTGGTAAGGCGGTTTGGTGTACCATTCGGCAAAGCTTTGGTCCATAAATAACCGGCAGCGCTAAACGCTAAGGTTTTCCCATCGGGAGAAGTAACTGCATTTCTGATGGCTTTTACGGTAAACTTATCAGGAGCAACTTCTTGTTTAAATCTGGCCGCATTATAAATAGTATGGCTGGACTCTACTTCAAACGGTATTACAGAAGCTTCTCTGGATTCTACATTTATTTTATTGATCTTACCGTTTGCCCAAATGATGATCTCTTTTCCATCAGGCATCCAATTAAAGTTGGTATACACTCCAAAAATTGCCCAGGCTTCTTGCTGATCTTTACTAAGATTCTCGTAGATCGGCCATTCTTTTCCTGAAGAAAGATCTCGAAGATAAAGCACACTTTTTGTTCTTACTCTTCGAACAAAAGCCAGGTGTTTGCCATCAGGAGATATTTGAGGTCTTGCGGCACCGCCATTTCCACCTGTAACCGTTTCGATATCACCTTCTTTTGTATCATATCTGCGGATTACATAGATCTGACTATTTGGATCTTTGTTGTACTGGAAAAATCCACCCGGATAATTGTCTTCGCTATAGTAAATATATCTTCCATCCGGAGAAACAGAAGGCTCTCCGATGTCCTGTTGCTCATTTTTCTTTTCTACCAACTGAATACCGGAACCACCCGATTTATGATACATCCATATTTCACCGGCACCTAATGAACGTGTGGATGAAAAGTGTTTTTTTGCAATGATATACTCTCCATCCGGCATCCAGGTTGAGTTATTGAGTAAGCGGAAGTTCTCTTTGGTTACCTGAGTTGCGTTTTCCCCATTTCTATCCATAATCCATATGTTATCTCCACCTCCGGCATCACTTGTAAATGAAATATGATTTCCATCAGGGCTGAACCGAGGCTGAACTTCAAAAGCATGTCCGCCTCTCAATAAGGTTGCATTTCCTCCTTTTATCGGCATAATGTAAATATCACCCAAAAGATCGAAGACAATTTGTTTTCCATCGGGACTTACATCAAGATTCATCCATGTTCCTTCAGAAGTTGTAAATGAGTGGCTGGTTGACTCACCGAGATCAGGATTGGAAACATCCCATTTATCCTGGGCAGAAGATGTTGAAATAAATAGTAGAGCTAGAAGAATAGTGTAAAGATAGTTCATAATACTTCAATGATTTATAGTTACAGCGATAATAGTATATATATACTTAAAATTTCAGTGATTGAAGCAATTTTACAAAAGTATAAGTTTAGCTTAATCATTATTAATTAATAAGGACGATAATTATGTGCATATTGAACAGGTTTTATAAAGAGATGGAGAATAATGAAATACGGTTTATTCATTATATTTTTTTGGGGATTTACGAACGCTGTTACCGCACAGAGATATGATGTAAAAAGATACTCTGTAAATGAAGGAATGCCTTCGGGTCAGATTTATGATATTGAATTTGATAAGGCAGGTTTTGCGTGGTTAGCTACCGCTTATGGTGTTGTCAGAACTGATGGTATCAATTTTTTCACGATTGGAGAAGAGCAAGGGCTAAAAGAAGAAACAATATCTGATCTTTTCATAGATAGCGATGGCAATTTTTGGGTGGCTTCAGTAGGGCAGGGAGTAGGATTAATTCAAGAAGACACTGTTGTTTATTTAGATGAACTGAACTTTCTGAATGACAAAGATGTGAATTATATCACAGAATCTTCTGCCGGGAAATTATGGTTTGGAACCGGTAATTCAGGAATTTATTCCTGGGAAAAGGAACTCAATAAGTTAGATTCTCTCAATCGTTCAAACTCGTCTCTTCCATCAAATACCGTTTGGGATATCTATTTTGATGATTCGGGATTTATTTGGATTTCAACTCAGTCTGGTCTGGTTGTTTTAGATCACGAATTGAAGCAAAAAATAACTTTTACAGAAGAAAATGGTCTGAACGGTTTCGCTGCATATCAAACCTATGAAACCACGAATGGAAATAAATGGATCGCTTCTACAAAAGGAGTGACCATTGTAAAACCTGATTTCTCGACGGAAAATATTTCAGAACTAAACGGTGCAAAACTAAACTATGTCTATAATATTATTGAAGACGATCAAGGTCATATTTGGATCGGTACAGAGAGAGATGGAGTTTTTTGGTATACAAAAGAGGAATCAAGACATATCACCAAAAAAAATGGATTGAGTAGCAATTTTGTCTATCGCTTCGCAAAAGATGAGCACGGAGATGTTTGGGTAGCAACCGACGGAGATGGTATTACTATTTTTAAAGATATGCGTTTTCAGATATTTGATTCAAATTCTAATTACAGAGCCAATGAGGTTTACGGAATTCATAAAGCGGAAAATGGAACACTTTGGTTTGCTAACAGTAAAGGCTTAACAAGTTATAAGAATGGGACATTTGAGTCTTTCGAATTTCCAAAGAAATATGAAAACGCTGAAATTTGGGATATAGAAGAATTAAAAAACGGTACACTTGTTTTACTTTCATACGAAAGGAGTTTGCTTACTTTTGATGGGAACACTTTCTCAGATTATAAATTCGAGACTGAACAAATACCCGTTTATAACACCGATATTTTAATAGAAGAAGACGGAACGTTGGTTCTTTCAGGAGAAGAGGGGCTTTTATTTATTCAGGGCAATAAAGTAGATACAGTAGTAACAATCGGAAAGGGATATTGGGATAGATACGTAAATATCATTTATAAAGATAAAGAGGGAATTTACTGGTTAGGTACTGAAAACGGAATTGTTGAATATAAAGATGGAAAACAAACTCGATACAGCAAAAAAGAAGGGGTGGAGGGAGCTAGTGTCTACGAAATTAAAGAAGATGAGTTGGGGAATATTTGGTTTGGTACTAATAAGGGAATTACAGCTTTTATAAAATTAGAGGATCCAGAAAGCCCATATTTAATCAAAACTTTTGAGACAGATAAAAATTACCTCACGGAAACTATGTTTATCCAGTTTGATTCTTATGGGGGATTATGGCAGGGTACCAATGCCGGATTAAATTACTACAACTTGCATGATTGGGATGAGTCAGGAAAAACAAAAAGCATTCACTTTTCACTACAAGGATATGGAAGAGGAATAGAGTTTAACGGTTCATCCAGCTTAATTGATGATGAGGGAGATTTATGGTTTGGAACAGCAGAAAACGGGGTGGTTAAGTATAACTTCCCTCAAATTACAGGCGTTTTAAAACAAGAAGAAGCTCCAAAATTGTTTTTTAATGAAATACTTGTGAATGGAGAGGCACTTGATATAAGTAATTCAGGCCAAGAACCTATTGAACTAAATTTTGATGAAAATAATATTGAAATAGATTTTGGAGTACTAAACTTTAAAGACCCTGAAAGAGTGACTTTTAAGTACAAATTAGAAGGGTTTGATACAGAATTTGTATCGGATGGAGATGATAATACAAGATTGTATACAAATTTAGAGCCCGGACAATATACTTTTCAGGTTTATGCTAAATCCCCTGGCTCAGACTGGAATAAGGAACCTTTGAGTATTAACTTTTTTATCAAACAGCCTTATTGGTTGCAATGGTGGTTTATTACTCTATCGTTGATACTGTTAATAACAGCACTTTATTTGATTGTTAAATTCAGAGTAGCTCATCTTGAAAAAAAGAAGCTGAAGATTTTAGTAGACGAGCAAACGGTAGAACTTCAAGGAGCTTTAGAAGAAAAGGAAGTCCTTATAAAAGAAATTCACCATCGGGTTAAAAATAACCTGGCAGTTATATCAGGATTGTTAGAGATGCAAAGTTGGTCCTTAGAAAATGAAGAAGCTCAAAAAGCTCTGAATGATTCCAGACTAAGAGTTTTAGCTATTGCGAAGATACACGAAAATTTATATCAGAATAAAAATCTCGGCAAGATCAATTTTGAGGATTTCCTTGAAGAACTCCGAAACGGAATTGTTGTAAGTCTGAAATCAAAAGACAAGAATATTGAAGTTGATTTAGATGTTGATTCAAACTTGATTGGTCTCGAATATGCTATTCCTTGTGGCTTAATAATAAATGAGCTCTTAACCAATGCATTCAAACATGCTTTCAATGGAAGAAAAGATGGCAGGGTCATTATCAAGTTTAAAGAAAACAATGAAAATTTGAGACTGATGGTTAGAGATAATGGAAAGGGAATTGACGAAAATATATTGGGATCCACAAAATCTTCACTAGGAATTACCTTAATCGAATCATTGGTAGCACAGTTAAACGCAAAATTTAACGTTAAAAATGAAAACGGAGCTCTTTTTGAGATAGTTATCCCATATAAAAAGAACTAGCTTTTCGACTTAAATTTCTTGATAAAGTTTTTTGTGTAATCCGATAAAACTAATCGTCCGCTCACTTCCGCTCTTTGGTCTAAAAGGTCTTCCCACTTCTCAGTGCCCTTCCAAAGTACCTGCTTTAATTCCTGCATCGCTTTGGGGCTGCTCTTGGAGAGTTGTTCAGCTAAATTTGATACAGCTTCGTCAAGTTCTTGTGTGGTATCAAATTCCTTATTGAATAATCCCTTTTGGGTTGCCCAAGTTGAGTCATACCAAGTAGTGGCATCAACAGCCATTGTTGAAAAAGCAGAAGTGCCAACAGCTCTTTCAACAGCCGGTCCTACTACAAATGGACCAATTCCTAAAGCCAGCTCACTTAGTTTTACAGAAGCGCCTTTTTTGGCAAAAGTATAGTCTCCTGCCGATGCGATTCCAACTCCACCACCTACTGTTTTTCCGTGAACTCGGACGATGATCAGTTTAGGTGATTGTCGCATGGCGTTTAAGACCAATGCAAATCCCATAAAAAATTGTTTACCTGCTTCGAAGTCTTCAATGGCAATTAATTCATCAAAAGAAGCTCCGGCGCAAAATGCTCCTTCTCCTGAACTTTTAATTACGATCACTTTTATGTCGTTATCTTTTCCTGCTTCATCAATTGTTGAAGCCAGTTTTCTGAGTATAGCTCCCGGTAATGAATTCCCCTTTGGATGAGAAAACTCGATGGTTCCGATATTGTTTGAGATCGTTAGTTCTACGTTTCCGTCTTTAGACATATTTATTAGTTCTTCAGGAGTTCAGAATTTCAGGAGTTCAGAATTTCAGGAGTTCAGAATTGATCTTCCATAACTTGAAAGCATTTTACTTACTTCTTCAAGGAGATTGTTCAAGTTTTGAGATGATCCATATCCTAAATCTTGTGCGAGTATAAGGTAATATCTACATTCTTCCAATGATCCTTGTGCGATATTCATGAATCTTGCTTTATCTTTTTGGCCTCTTTTCTTGAATCCTTCAGCGATATTTGCGGCTATTGATACAGAGGCTCTTCTATACTGCGAAGTAAGACCATAAATTTCTTCTTTGGGGAAACCTTTTGAATAAGCATAGCTTTCAAGAACAAATTTGTGCGCTTTCTGCCAAACTAAAAGGTCTTTAAATGTTCGTGCTGGTTTCATAGATAAAAATTATTTCAAATGTTATCTAGTAAGACCAATTCAAAGCAATTCCTTACAAAAAAAGATCAATTCTGAACTCCTGAAATTCTGAGTTCTGACCACTGACTAAACCAGATCAATATCTAATTTATTCTTTCTTTTCACTAAAGTTAGTATGGTATACTCCGCCACCAAAACGTCTTCCTGATTTTTTACTTCTACATCCCAAAAGACTACTCCAAAGGGGAATAGGTCCATTTCCCGTTGCTGACGAACTGTTTTCCGTTTTACAATGAGTTTGGTTTGGATGGAATCACCGGGTGCAACAGGAGCTAGAAAAGCCAGATTTTCTAATCCATAATTAAGTAGTACAGGCCCTTCATCCGGATGAACAAACTGTCCGGCAGCTGCGGAAAGTACGAAATATCCATGAGCTACAATTTTACCAAATAGAGATCTTGAAGCTGCATCTGGATCTGTATGTGCATAGAAGTGATCACCGGAAAGATTCGCAAAATCTTCCACATCCTGATCTTTAACTTTTCGAACATCAGAAAGTAGCGATTGTCCAACTTCCAATTCCTCAAAATACATTTGGAATGGATGCTTCGGCGCTTCTTTCGTTTCTGCTCCTTTGATATGTTGTTTAACGATGTTCATTAATGTTGTAGGTGAACCTTGTAGAGCTATTCGCTGCATGTTATGAAGCACAGCTCTGGCTCCACCAAGTTCTTCTCCGCCTCCGGCTCTTCCCGGACCACCATGTACCATATGCGGCATCGGAGATCCATGTCCTGTTGACTCACCGGCAGAGTGTTTATTGATCACCATAAAACGTCCGTGATAAGGCGCACATCCTAAAGTTATTTCAGCAGCAATATCATCATCTGCAGTAAAAAGAGATGCGACTAAAGAGCCATCAGATTTATTAGCTAATTGAATAGCTTCTTCGGTAGAATCATAAGGCATAATTGTAGTCATTGGTCCGAAAGCTTCTATTTCATGTACTTTATCAACTTTCATCGGTTGATGACAAACCAAAACTTTCGGGCTAGTGAAAGCTCCTTCATGAGTTCCGTTAGAAAAAATTGAATCTGTCACATCCTCAAGCACTGCAAGTTGTTCATCAAATCTTTGAGATTGAAGGCTGGATGCTAAGGGGCCCATTCTTGTATTTTTATCAGTCGGATCGCCGATGGTCGTTTTCGAAAGAAAATTCTTTAGTGCTTCGGATACATCTTCAAGTCTTTCTCTTGGAACGATGGTTCGACGAATGGCGGTACATTTTTGACCTGTTTTCACAGTCATTTCCATGCCGACTTCCTTAATAAAAAGATTGAATTCTTCCATATCAGGAGTTACATCCGGACCAAGAATAGAAGCGTTCAATGAATCGGCTTCCATATTAAATTGAATGGAATTCGCTACAATATTGGGATGAGATTTCAATTTCTTACCCGTGGTAGCCGAACCTGTAAAAGAAACAGAATCCTGACTGTTCAGGCGATCCAGAAGATCGCCTGGTTTATCAGCGGCAATAAACTGTACACTACCTTCAGGAAGAATTTCAGATTCAATAATATCTTTAAAGACTTCGTAAGCCAAGTATGATCCAACCGGTGAAGGCTTGATGATACATGGCTGTCCCGCCATAATTGCCGGTGCTAATTTTTCAACCATTCCCCAAACCGGGAAATTGAATGCATTGATATGAACGGCGATTCCATGCTTTGGAACGCAAATATGTTGGCCTACAAACGTTCCTCCTCTGGAAAGTCGTTCAGTTCCACCTTCAACATGAAAGGGAAGATCGGACAGTTCACGACGGGCTTTGCTTGAAAGAACGAACATAGATCCATATCCACCTTCAATATCTATCCATGAATCTTTACGGGTGGCGCCGGTATGAGAAGAAAGTTTGTAATGGTTTTCCTTTCTTTCCATCAAATAAGCAGCCAAAAACTTAATTTTGAATGCACGCTCGTGGATAGTGAGTTTTCGAAGAGCAGGTCCGCCGACAGTTCGTCCGTATTCCAGTGCAGATTGATAATCGATATCAGCTTCGACTAATTGAGCAACTGGTTTTTCGTTAATAGCACTAATAAGATCGGTCTCAGATCCTTCTGTTAACCATTTGCCCTGTATATAGCTTTGTACTTTTAGCTCGCTACTCGTTTCTCGATTCTGGTTATCAGTTTCCATAATTATTATTGTGTTCTTTCTACCGATTGGATGAAGAGGTTCAATTTTTTCCCAAGTTTATCATTTAATTCTATCAGTTCAAGATAAAGTTCTTTGCTCTTTAATGATTGAGTTTCATATAGCTCAAATTTTGGAAGTTTTAAACTCATAAAATGAATTTTATTTGATTGCTCCTTTGCAAGTTGCCAGATCTCTGAATTACGGTAGCTCATGATTATATTTCTAAGTTAAAAGAAACGAGTAACCAGTTATGAGTTTTTTTGGCCGAGTCTTTTTGGGTGATCATCCGCTTCCTGTAATTCATCAAATGCATGCTGAAAGGTAGACATCAATTCCATGTATTTCTTAGAGTTTTTTAAATCGTCTTGCAAATTTCGAGACTTTAAGCTTTCATTTTCAGACGATTTAATAAATCTCCAAAACTCAAATTGTACTGTTTCACCTTCATATTCCAGATAGATATTGCCGGTTTCATCAACTGATTTATAGAAAAAATTAGCTTTGCCAAAACCACCACTCATTTGTTCAGTAGCAGACATATACTTGTACAAATCCTTGGATTTAGCATTCAAATAACCCAATGCTTTTGCAATATTCCAGCAAAAGATCTTATCACCTTCTCGCCAGTGTAATATTTCCGGATACCAAGTATGAGGTGGCTTTCCTTTTTTATCGTTCTTAAAAAATCCCATGTAATTGGTTAATAATGATTAGTTATAGATGGTTTTATGGGCAGAGTAGAAAATAACGTAAAGCAAAGACTCTCCAAATAACTAATCACTATTAACTATCCTTCGATTTGCCCCAAGTCTCATAGTCAGAGTACTGATCTTTTCTATCTTCAGGTGTTTCTCTCAACGGTTCACACTCTTTCAAAGTTTCATGAAGTTCATTAGGCAGTCTTTGATACCAACCGGTGCCTTCTGTTTTCCAGTTCAGCATTTCATCCGAAACATCTTTTACGATTTTAGCAGGATTCCCAACTACCACTTTACGATCCGGAATTTCCATTCCTTCTTTGATAAATGTTAAAGCACCTATAATACAGCCGGAACCAATTTTCACATTATCCATGATTACAGCATTCATTCCGATCAAACAGTTCTTACCAAGATGCGAACCGTGAATAATAGCTCCATGTCCAACATGTGCTCCTTCTTCCAGAGTAACCGTAACTCCCGGAAACATATGAATGGTACAGTTTTCTTGAACATTACAGCCATCCTTAATTACGATCTTTCCCCAATCACCCCGAATAGCAGCTCCCGGTCCGATATACACGTCTTTGCCAATAATTACATTTCCGGTCACAGCCGCAAGCGGATGGATGTAGGCACTTTCGTGAATTACAGGTTTATATCCTTTGTATGAGTAGATCGCCATTTGGCTCAGATTGGTGGTTAATTGTTATTGGTTATTCGGTTTCTTTATCAACTTTCGGATTGTAGAATATTTCATCTTCTCTGATAGTATTATCATTTTTGGCTTTTTGAAGATATCTAATGTATCCATTTAAAAGTTTAACACATTCAGAAACCAATAACTTTTTGTTACTCAATTCTTCTTCGTTAATGTATTTACAATCGAACGCAGTGATAAGCTGATTGATTAACTCGTAGGCTGAACCTCTGCTTTGTCTACAGTATTGAGTATTTTCCTGATAGTGGAAACGACCATATCCTTCTGCTATATTATCTGAAATAGATCTAGAAGATCTGATCATTTGATCTTTCAAGAGGTACTTTTCATCAGGAGGAAATCTATTTGTTAGTTCAAAGATGTCAATACTAATTTTATGAGCAATCTGCCAAACTTTTAAGTCTTCAAAAGTTCTTACTATTTCTTTCTTATCACTCATAACCAATAACTATTAACTTACCTTCTCCAAAACAACAGCAAATCCCTGCCCGACTCCTACACATAAAGTACAAAGTGCGTATTTTCTATCTGAGTTTTCATGTAGTTCGATGGTAGCAGTTTGAAGTAATCTTTGTCCGGTCATTCCTAATGGATGTCCGATTGCAATTGCACCACCATTCGGATTTAGTCTCGAATCATTGTCTTTTAGCCCCAGCTTTCTGGTAACTCCAAGAGATTGTCCGGCGAAAGCTTCATTCAGCTCAATGATGTCCATATCGTCTAAAGAAAGCCCGGCGCGTTTCAAAGCTTTCTGAGTTGCTTCCACAGGGCCAAGTCCCATAATTCTAGGCTCTATTCCGGAAACTGCTGAAGCAACAATTCTGGCTTTCGGTTTAAAACCGTATTTCTCAACAGCATCAGAAGAAGCTATCAATAAAGCTCCGGCTCCGTCATTCAAGCCCGATGCATTACCGGCAGTTACTGAACCATCTTTTCTGAAAGCAGGTCTGAGTTTTCCAAGAATTTCAGCAGTTGAGTCCGGACGCATAAATTCATCATGTTCAAAAACGATTGGATCGCCTTTTCTTTGCGGGATTTCGACTTTCACAATTTCCTTGGCCAATCGTTCTGAATCTCTTGCTGCACCGGCTTTTTGTTGACTCCATGCCGCAAATTTGTCCTGATCTTCCCGAGATATCTTATGAATTTCAACTACATTTTCAGCAGTCATTCCCATGCCGTCTGTTCCATGCATCTCATGCATTTTTGGATTTACAAATCTCCATCCGAAAGTTGAATCATGCATTTCAGTAGTTCCTGAATATGGAGAACTTCCTTTTCCGAGGACAATAGGACCACGAGTCATATGTTCTACACCTCCGGTGATAAAGACATCGCCTTCACCGGCTTTTATTGCATGAAAAGCACGAATTGTGGCACTCATTCCTGATGCGCATAAACGATTCACGGTTTCGCCTGGAACTGATACCGGAAGTCCTGCAAGTAAAGCAGCCATCCGAGCAACATTTCTGTTATCTTCCCCGGCCTGATTCGCACAACCCAAGATCACATCTTCGACTGAAGCAGGATCTAATTCCGGATTTCTTTTCAAAAGTTCTTTAATAGGGATTGCTGCAAGATCATCCGCCCTGATAGAAGAAAGAGATCCTTTCAATTTTCCAATTGGAGTTCTGATTCCGTCGATTATGTACGCTTCGCTTTTAGACATGAGATGGTAGTATTGAGTATTTAGAAATTAGTTTTCATCACCTAGTTCAAACTGTTAGACAGAGAGTAGATCATTTTTTGAATTTCATTAATTGATTCAGATAAAACAGGCAATGAGTCTGGATTTACAAATCCTAAATTTTTTGAGATAATAAGTTGAGTTTCGAGTTCAGAACATGATCCATATGCATAATTGAGAAACAGTTTGAACTCTTTTTTTGATTTTCTTCCAGCACCTTCAGCAATATTTGAGCCTATAGAAACAACGCTTCTTCTAATTTGAGAAGTTATCCCAAACTTTTCTTCAGATGGAAAATTTTTGGTAGAATTATAAACTTCAGTAGCTAATTCTACAGATTTCTGCCAAACCTTTAATTCTTTAAATTGATGCATAAAAATACTCCTACTATCGATACTAAAAATCTAACTACTCAATACTAAAATCTAATGCTTCCCAGTTCTATAAACCGTTCCCCTAAAATCGGCCACTAGATCATCATTCTGATTCAAAACCCTGATCTTATACACACCGATGGTTCTTCCGTTTTGAATTTCTTCTGTTTCGGCAATTAGTGTATCACCTACTTCTACCTTTTTAGTGTAGTTGATATTATTTTCCAGAGCGACAGATACAGATCCTCTGGAGTTTGATGCAAAAGCTAAAGCACTGTCAGCTAAAGAGAACGTAATTCCGCCATGACAAATCCCAAACCCATTGCACATTTCTTGGCGGACTTTCATGGATAATTTCACATATCCCGGTTCTGATTCCAATATCTCAATTCCCATCCACTTGGAAAAGGCATCTTTTTCCATCATGGATTGAATTATGTTTTTATAGTCTTTGCTCATGTCTCAATTTAGTTGTCAGTAATCAGGAGTTCAGAATTCAGCAGAGTTCTACTCATATTCTGAACTCCTGAACTCCTGAATTCTGATTACTGTCTACTTCTTCCCCCTTACCGTTCTTTTCAAAAGCGGATTTGGTCGATATCGATCTTCCTGATATTCCTCATAAAGCGCGTTCATTCGGCCTAAGACTTTTTCTAATCCTATTTCTTCCGCCCATGCAAGTAATCCTTTCGGATAATTCACTCCATTTTGCATTGCAAGGTCAACATCCTCCGCTGAACCGATATTCATAAATACGGCATCGAAAGCTTCGTTGATCAGCATTACGAGTATTCTGTGTAGGATTTCTTCGCCTAATTCTTTGTCAGTATTTGGATCAGGATTTTTAGCATCCTCTCCGTAATTATAAAATCCTTTACCCGATTTTCTGCCTAACCATCCCGCTTCTACCAATCGTTTTTGAGTGAATGAAGGTTTGAATCTTGGGTCGTAGTAAAACTCTTTGAATACGCTTGATGTCACTTCATAATTCACATCATGACCGATAAGATCCATTAGCTCAAAAGGCCCCATTCTGAATCCACCGATCTCTTTCATTGCCCAATCAATGGTTGGAACATCAGCGACGCCTTCTTCTAAAATCCTTAGTGCTTCAGAATAAAAAGGTCGAGCCACACGATTCACGATAAATCCGGGAGTATCTTTTGCCAGTACAGTGATCTTTCCCCAGCCGGAAATAAACTCTTTGGTTGATTGTGCCAGATCAGAATCAGTGGCTACACTTGGGATGATCTCCACCAACTTCATCAGCGGTGCAGGATTGAAAAAATGAACTCCCAAGAACCGTTCAGGTTTTTTTAATGCCGAAGAGATCGAAGCAATGGAAAGGGAAGAGGTATTGGAAGCAAGAATACAATCTTTAGAAACAATTCCTTCCAATCTTTGAAAAGCATCTTTTTTGATATCAATATTTTCGACGATAGCTTCAATCACAAAACCACACTTGCCAAATTCTGTAATGTCTTCTACAAAATGAATTCGGGAAAGAATGCCATCTACTTTATCTTGTGACATTCTCCCTTTTTCAACCTGACGGTTCAGGATCTTTTCTAAGCCTGATTTAGCTTTTGGAAGCTGTTCGGCGTAAGCATCGTACAGATAAACTTCATGACCATTTGTGGATGCTATTTGTGCGATTCCGGCGCCCATAGTTCCTGCGCCAATAATTCCTACTACAGAATCTGTATTTATCATTCCCAATAAGTTCTTTTACATTAAAGTCGAATTCAAGATAACAAATCTTAAGGGGAATTTGAGTATAGCATTGTAAACATCACTACAATTTGCTATCATTATGATATCATATAACAAACACAGTTGTTATGCCTGATGTACTAATCAGAAATATCGATGAGAAAACACTGAATAAGCTCAAAAAAAGAGCAGAAAAGAATAATCGCTCCCTACAAGCAGAGCTAAAAATATTGCTTGAAAATGAAGCATCTATGAATATGGATGAAGCTAAGGATATGGTTCGGGAAATATATGAGAAATTCAAAGCTGAGGGTCGGGTATTTTCAGATAGCGTAAAAGATATTCGTGAAGATAGGGATCGATGAAAGTCCCGGTTATTGATGTTTCAGTTGCTTTAAAGTGGTTCTTTCCTGAAGAATACAGTGAAATTGCCAGAAGCTTTTTATCTGAAAAAAATCATTTTGTAGTACCGGATCTTTTTTGGATAGAAACGAGTAACATTATCTCAAAAAAAGTAAGGAAGAGAGAACTTTCTATAAAAGAGGCTGAGAGTATTATTCAAATTCTGGAGAGTATGAATTTTGTTACAGTAGCATTCGACGAAATTAAGACGGAAGCATTTTTTATATCTACTCGGTTCTCAATTACTTTATATGATGCTTGTTATCTTGCAGTAGCTGTCAATTATGAAGGAAATTTATTTACAGCTGATATTCGAATGTCTAATGGAATAAAAAAGACAGCTTATAAAGAGTTTGTTACATCAATAAATGAGTTATAAAAGTTGTAGGATTTGAAATTCACTTCCCCTTAAACTCAGGTTTTCTCTTCTCAAGAAAAGCAGCAACTCCTTCATGATAATCTTCCGTGCTGCCTGCTTCCGCTTGCAGGTCAGCTTCCAGTTTCAACTGGGTTTCCAGGTCATTATTAAACCCTTCATTAAATCCTTTTTTGGTAAGTCCGTAGCCACGAGTAGGCATTTTTGCGAATTTCTTGCATAGACCCATCGCTTCATTCAGTAATTCATCGGCAGGAACTGACTTGTAGATCATTCCCATTTCAACCGCTTCAGGTGCTTTAACAGGTCGACCGGTAAAAGTGAGTTCAGTCGCTCTGGCAAGTCCAATTAGTCTGGGAAGAATGTACGTTCCACCACTATCAGGAATTAATCCAATATTTGAAAATGATTGAATAAACTTGGCTTCTTCAGCAGCAAAAACCATATCACAAGCTATTGCAATATTAGCTCCCGCTCCGGCAGCAGTCCCGTTAACGGCACAAATAACAGGTTTTTCTAAATTCCGAATGGCTCTGATGATCGGGTTATAAGTATGATGAACAACTTCACCAAGCTCGCGATCCGGATCTTTAGCAATTTCGGTTACTTCTTTCAGATCCTGACCAGCGCAAAATCCTTTGCCGTTTGCAGTGAGTAAAACACAACGGATTGCGTCATTTGATTCCGCTTCCTTAAAAGCATCCTGTACTTCTTCAGCCATTCCGTAGTTGAAACTGTTTAATACATCAGGGCGATTTAATGTTATGGTTAAAACGCCTTCTTCTAAATTGGTTTCAATAAACTGTAGACTCATTTTATAGGCTGTATAGAATTTTGAAGTAGATAATTTGTTTGAATAGTCTTTGAAAAAGAACTGAAATTCAGCGGCTCATAAGCTCTGAAATCGAATGGAACAACGGCGTTAAACTGATCGATAGGTGAGCTGAATTTTAATCCTTGAAGTAAAAAGCCGGTTCCAATTAAAAGTTTATTCGATTTAACTTGAAGAGGCTTTATCTGCTGAAACTGATGATTATAGTCAGGAATAAAATTAAATGAGATCGTTGCATCTTCAGTATGATTATTCTCTTTTTCAAGAACCTGAGCAGTTGCTGAAAGAGATATTAAACAAAGAAATAAAGTCAGGATGAAAAATTTACGTTTCATATGCATTTAAAATGTTCAAAGGGTTGATGACAAGAATTACAAAAATATTGTGATTTACAAGCCGTGGAACCAAACTGACTTTGAAGTTCAGTCTCAAAAGAATCGCAAAAAGGGCAGGGGACAATCTTAGTTCCTGACAAGCTCTTTAAAAAGTCATCATCGGTCACAGATTTTTCAGGAGGAGCAATACCATAGTCTTTAAGCTTAACTTTGGCTTCATCCGTCATCCAGTCAGTAGTCCAGGCTTCAGAAAAATCCAGTTTTACTTCAAAATCTTCGATGTCTTTTTCTTCCAGTTTTTCTTTCACCATTTTTTCGATGGCATTCATAGCCGGACAACCGGAATAAGTCGGAGTGATTTTTACGGTCACTTTTCCTGAACGATCTATATCAACACTACGCGCGATACCCATTTCGATAATATTGAGAACAGGAATCTCCGGATCTGTTACCTCGCGGATATAATCCCAAATTTGCTCTTCGGTATGTAGGGTTTGAGTTGACATTTTTTAGTATTGAGATATTAGTACTTAGTATTGAGCTTAATTTAAGCGACGCTAAAATCTAACATCTCAATACTAAGTACTGTTCCTACTTCCAATCAGCATCAGGATGCGAGCGTCTTAAAAACTGCATCTGAGCAAGCATATGACCTAAATGCTCCGTATGCATTCCCGTTCGACTTCCTCTCATCATAAACTGATCCCAATCCGGAACGCTTAATGTGGCTTCAGTTAAAGTATCTTCCACTAATTTCTTCCACTCATCTTTGAATGATAACAGATCAGCTCCATTTCCTTCAGCCAACATCATTTCATCAACGGCGTCTATGTAAAATAATTCTCCAGTATACATCCAAAGTTCATCGAAAGCTTCTTGCATTCTTTTTTTGCTTTCTTCTGTTCCATCTCCAAGCTTGAGTACCCAGTCTCTGGAGTGTCTCAAATGATATTTGATCTCTTTAAAATGCTTGTCGATCATTCCGGCAAACTGTTCGTCTTTAGCTTCTTTAAGTTGCTGATATTGAAAATAGCTGAAAGAACTGAACAAAAATTGTCGGGCAATGGTAAAAGCGAAATCCCCTTTCGGGAGTTCATACAGCTGGAGATTTGTAAATTCGTAGTCATCTCTGAAATAGGCAAAGTGATCTTCATCACGTCCTTCATCTTCAACTTCTGCAGCGTATGCGTATAGTGAAGAAGCGTGTCCGATCAGATCGAGAGCCATGTTCGCTAAAGCAAGATCTTCTTCCAAAACCGGACCATGACCGCACCACTCTGACATTCGCTGTCCTAGTATTAATCTATCATCGGCCAACCTGAGCAGGTAAGCTATTTTAGATTCTTTAACTGATAATTCTTTCGTTGTATTCATTTGATAGTTATTGGTTATTAGTTATTTGGTTTCACAAATACACTAATAACAATTAACGAATTAGCTTCTTTTCTTTACGGCTCTTGGTACACTATAAAATTGTGGATGTCTGTACGGCTTATCAGATGCCGGATCAAAAAATGATCCCATATCTTCCGGCGTGGAAGCAGTGATCTGATCAGACGGAACTACCCAGATTCCGATTCCTTCATTTCTTCGCGCATACACATCTCGGGCATTTTGTAGTGCATTTTCTGCATCAGAAGCGTGTAAGCTTCCGGCATGCTCATAAGGCTTGCCATTTTTAGGTTGATAAAAAACCTCCCACAGAGGCCAATCTTTTTCGTTGTTTTCGCTCATTAATTTGGATTTTGTCATATCGAGCAAAGCGAGATATCTAAAGATTGCTTTTAAATAGCTCTTTAGATTTCTCTGTCGACAAGCTCCTTCGAAATGACAATTCTTTGTTTAATTATCTTAAGAAGCCTTTTCGCGGCTTAAATTTTTCTTTCTGGCGTACGCTTGTGCAGCTTCACGAACCCAAGCTCCATCTTCATGTGCTTTTCTTCGTGATTTAATTCTCTCGCGGTTCATAACGCCATTTCCTTTTACTACGTCCCAAAATTCATCCCACGGAATTTCACCAAATTCCCAGTGACCGGTTTCTTCATTAAATTTCAGATCCGGATCAGGAAGCGTTAACCCAACTGCTTCAGCTTCCATAACCACTCTGTCTACGAAATGTTGACGAAGCTCGTCGTTGGTATTAAGTTTAACTTGCCATTTCAGTAATTCAGCACTGTTTGGAGAGTTAGAATCATTTGGTCCAAACATCATCAAAGTTGGCCACCAAAAACGATCAACAGCACTTTGCACCATTTTGCGTTGAGCCGGAGTTCCTTCAGCAAGCTTGGCTACCATTTCGTAACCCTGCTTTTTGTGGAAACTTTCTTCTTTACAAATTCTAAGGTTCGCTCTTGCGTATGGTCCATAACTGGAATGCGCTAACTTAGTTTGGTTTACAATAGCCGCACCATCAACCAGCCAACCGATCACGCAAACATCCGCATAGCTTAAGGTCGGATAATTGAAAATACTGGAATATTTAGCGTTCCCGTACAGATATTGATCGATAAGTTCACTGCGTCTCACTCCAAGAGTTTCAATAGCGCTGTATAAATATAATCCGTGTCCGGCTTCATCCTGAACTTTAGCAAGAAGTACTAATTTTCTTTTAAGTGATGGAGCTCTGGAGATCCAATTTCCTTCAGGAAGCATACCTACGATCTCAGAATGTGCGTGCTGGCTACCCATGCGAATGATCTGTTCCCGATAGCGCTCAGGCATCCAGTCTTTGGGTTCTATCTTTTCGCCGGCGTCAATTCGGGCTTGAAAGTCGTCTAATTGCTGTTGTGTTTCCATGGTGTAAGCGCTTTTTTATTTCAGTAGCATAACATCCTTTAAAAGAATTACATTCCTTGAATATAATAAAAGCAGACTATTGATTTTTGTTTATTCATTTCCTTTCATACATTTTATAAAGTTATTATTAAACATCATTCCAAATTTAGATATCCGGAGATAAAATGGATCAAAAATGACGTGCTTAGCAACATTAATAGTTCTACTCAATGAAGTATAATTATCTAGTAAAAGGCAAAGCAGTCATTTATTTTCAATAATCGGATAAAAGTAGTAGTTGGGTAGACCGAAATTTCATTCAAGAGCTACAGCAACTCAATATTTTGCAGTACTGTTGAATGCCAACCTGAACAGTTTGTAAAAATATAACGATGAAAGATCAAGACAACGTACTGGAAAGAGAAATAGAAGAAGAATTTGATGACCATTTGGGATTACAGGACGTGGATTATGTGGAGCACTATGTCAGCAATGCTAAGCAGACCGCTCACTACTACATAACCACTTTCGGATTTCAACTAAAAGCTTACTCAGGTTTGGAAACCGGAGTTCGGGATAGATCTTCTTATTATCTGGAGCAAGGAAATATTCGATTTGTGATAACAGCTCCGTTAAGCAGTAAGTCACCCATTTCGGAGTTTGTGCATAAACATGGAGATGGGATCAAAGATATTGCAATGCATGTGGAAGATGTAGATCGTGCATTCAAGGAAAGCGTTAAAAGAGGAGCGGAAGTTGTTGAAGAGCCGCATTCCATAACTGACGGCGACGGAACGATCAGAAAAGCAGCCATCAGAACCTACGGTGATGTAATTCACTCTTTCATAAACAGAACAGAATACGATGGTATTTTCTTTCCGAAATTTGTTGCTAAAGAAAGTCTGATCAAGACCGAACCTGTGGGTGTTCAGTTTGTGGATCACTGTGTTGGAAACGTAGAATTAGGTGAAATGGACACCTGGGTAGCTTTTTACAGAGATGTTCTTGGTTTCACGCAATACATCAGTTTTGATGACAAAGATATTTCTACCGAATACACCGCTTTGATGAGTAAAGTGATGGCAGGCGGTAGGGGAATGATAAAATTTCCGATCAATGAGCCGGCTGATGGTGTGAAGAAATCACAAATCGAAGAATATCTGGATTTCTTTGAAGGACCTGGAGTTCAACACGTAGCTTTACTCACAGCAGATATTATTGATACGGTGACCAAACTTCGTGACAGGGGAGTGGACTTTCTTAAAGTGCCAACAACCTATTACGAAGAACTGGAAGAAAGAGTAGGGAAGATCGATGAGCCCATTGATGTACTCGCTGATCTTGGAATTCTGGTTGATCGAGATGATGAAGGATATTTGCTTCAGATATTTACGAAACCTGTAGTAGATCGTCCAACATTGTTTTATGAGATCATTCAGCGAAAAGGTGCTCGTGGATTCGGAAAAGGAAACTTCAAAGCACTTTTTGAAGCCATCGAACGCGAACAAGAATTACGAGGAAACTTGTAAGAAATTCAAAATTCAAAATGAAAAATTAAGAATGATTTGTCATTTCGAAAGAGCTTGTCGACTGAGAAATCTAAAGAGTTACTTAAAAGCTATCTTTAGATATCTCGCTTTGCTCGATATGACAAAAAAGAAGAATTCTTAATTTTAAATTTTTCATTCTTAATTCATTAAAATGTACTACCACGCATTAGGAACCATCCCGCATAAACGTCATACGGTTTTTCGCCGACCGGACGGAGAATTGTTTACGGAAGAATTATTCGGAGCTGAAGGTTTTCATGGAAACAGCTCATTGCTGTACCATTATCATATGCCGACACGAGTTACCAAGATCGAGCAAGGAGCAAAGATCGAAGTAAAAGCGGCGGATGATCAAACGCTTCGTCATCGTCATTTGAAGACCAAAGATATTCCAACAGGCGGAGATGCCATTACCGGAAGGAAGGTTTTGATGTTCAATAACGATCTTCAGATCGGAGTGATGAGACCAACCGACGCCATGAATTATTTCTATCGAAATGGAGAACATGATGAGTTGTTGTTCATTCATGAAGGAACAGGACATCTGCAAACCAACTTTGGGAGATTGGATTTCGGATACGGAGATTACATTTACATCCCGCGTGGAACGACCTACCAAATGAATTTTGATACGGATAAGAACCGTGTACTGACCGTAGATTCTACCGGACCCATTGATTTCCCAAAACGCTATTTATCAGAAATGGGACAGTTCATGGAAAACTCACCATTTTGCGAACGTGATTTCCGCTTACCACAAGAACAATTGTTCTTTGAAGGCGATGGAGAGTTTGAAGTCCGTATCAAGAAGGGCGGAAGAATGCATCATTATACTTTTGATCATCATCCGTTAGATGTAGTTGGCTGGGATGGATATTTATATCCGTGGATCTTCAATATCAAGGATTTTGAGCCGATCACCGGACGCGTTCACCAACCGCCACCGGTACATCAAACTTTCCGTGGACATAATTATGTGGTTTGCAGTTTCTGTCCAAGGAAATTCGATTATCATCCGGATGCTATTCCGGCGCCATATAATCATTCAAATGTAGATTCAGATGAAATGCTGTACTATGTGGAAGGCGATTTCATGAGCAGAAAAGGAATGGATTACGCAAGCATCACGCTTCATCCCGGAGGAATTCCACATGGACCACATCCCGGAAAAGCAGAAGCCAGCATCGGCGCTGAAGAAACAGATGAATATGCAGTGATGATCGATACCTTTAAGCCGATGTACGTCACTGAAGAAGCAATGCGATTAGACGATCCGAGCTATCCGTATTCTTGGTTAGAGGGGAAGTGAAACGGTTTGGCTAAAGCTAGTGCGGCTTTTCGTAAGTTTCTAAAGAACCGAGATCGTTATCGTGTACCGCGTCAGTGTCTGCCGAAGACGTACTAGCCACATTAGCTTTAGGTGTTGTTGTGCACAGTTATTTCTTTTATTAGTCTGTCCAATTTTAGTTTTTCTTCTTGTCCATCGTAAATTCTGTTCTTGGCAAAATAGAATACGTCATTGTGGTCATAGTACAATGCCCAATTTAATGTCCTGTCCCAAATGGTCGTATCGTGTCCAAAGAATAAATTCGCTGAATAATGGATTGCCATTTTCCATGTCATTGCAAAAGCAACTGTCGGTTGAAAGGTCATGTAAACAATGTTGTCAAATTTGACTTGTCGATTGAAAAGCCATTTTTTGACTTCTTTCTCCATGTTGTCACCGAAACTAAATTTCTCAAAGTCCTTAAAATATCGTTTGGTTTCAGGGTCGAATGTGTTAAGCTTTATTTCATTCTCAAATTTCCATAGGTAATTCGAAGCCTTAGAGTCCAATGGGAAAATTTGGTCAAGATGTTCAGTTGTCGGTAAATGACCGTCTTCATTTTCAAACATCCATTTCCAAGAGTGTTCTTGGAGAGGAATAGTTTCTTTTAATATGTCTGTCAGTTTGGTCATTTTAATTGAGCACAACTTATGCATACACGCATTGCGTATATACATTCTATTTATTTAATACACGAATGTAGCTGATAAAATTATATGTTACAAAAAGCTATAGCGTAGAAAAGTCTTGAATGTCCACGAGGCTGTCATTTCTCTCCCGATAATTCGGGAGAGAAATCTAAGAATCAGTATTAAAGACGATCTTTAGATTTCTCAGTCGGAAAGCTCCTTCGAAATGACAAAACTAATGATGCTGAGTTAAATCCACTTGATAGAAGAACGAGGTATCGAGGTAAATGTCAGACGTGTGCTGTCACCCTGAGCGGTCCAAATTTAATAATGTTCCAAAAGTGTAATACGCCGAAGGGTCTCAAATCAAAAATGTGGACAGATCTATCATTTGAGATCCCTCGTGTTAAAAGCTATTCCTTCAACTAAGCATTTCCACTTCGGGATGACAGCAATATTGTCATTCAGAGCGAAAGCGAAGAATCTGCATATTTGTTAATCTGAACATGTATGAATTTGCGCAGATCTTTCGGAAGCATCCTCAGGATGACATGCTTCCAAACCTTGTCATTTCGAACGGATGTGAGAAATCTAAACATACTTTTAAAGGCAATTTTTAGATATCTCGCTACAATCGATATGACAAAATCTTTGAATTATCAGCGAAGGTACTTAGCTATTAGTGCAGATTCTTCGACCCGATATTTCGGGATCAGGACGACTTCTTTATGATGGCAATGAATACGCAAAGAGATGTAACATCAGTTGCACCAATCCATAAAGCTCCTCATCTTCAGATGTTCAATTCAAAAATTTTATCTATGAAAAAAGTTCTAGCACTTCATTATTCAATATTCCTTGTTGGATATTTAATATTCGCCACGAATGTGGCTTCTGCCCAAACCCATAATCAGTACGAGATCTCATTCGAAAATGCGGTTCATCACGAAGCAGAAATCTCAGTCACCTTTCCGAATGTAGAAAAGAAAGTGCTGGAAGTTAGAATGAGCAGAACGTCTCCGGGACGATATGCACTTCATGAATTTGCCAAGAACGTGTACAATGTAACTGCCGTAGACGGAAACGGAAATGAGTTGGAAATAACACGACCAAATCCACATCAATGGAATGTAAGCGGTCATCATGGAACCGTGAAGTTCAGCTACACTTTATACGCGAACAGAGGAGGAGGGACGTACACCGGAATTGACGAAACGCATGCGCATATGAACATGCCGGCGACTTTTGCATGGGCACGAAACTATGAATACCGTCCGATCGAGATCACTTTCAACAAAAGAGACGATCTGAACTGGGAAATCGCTACACAGCTAAAACATGTGGAAGGAAATACCTATTACGCTGAAGATCTTCAGTACTTTTTAGACAGTCCGACCGAAATTGCAGATATGCATTTCCGTGAAGAAAAAGTAGACGGACAGAATATCCGATTGGCTTTACACACTCCGGCTTCAGATAAAGAAGTGGATGAATATTTTGGCAAGGTGATGGCGATCGTAAAAGCGCAGAGAGATATTTATGGCGAGTTGCTGAAGTTTGATTACGATGAGTACACATTTTTGTCGTGCTATATGCCCAACGCCAGCGGAGATGGAATGGAGCATAGAAATTCTACATACGTAGTGAGTTCAAAACCCTTAGACCGACCTTTGGGAGAAACCAGTATCGGAACTATCTCTCACGAATTTTTTCATGCATGGAATGTAGAGCGTATTCGTCCGGCAAGCCTGGAGCCTTTCGATTTTGAAGAAGCGAATATGAGCGGTGAGCTATGGTTTGCCGAAGGATTTACGAGCTATTACACCGGCTTGACACTTGCCAGAGCTGACATCAGAACAGATAAGCAATATGTAGAAGGATTAGACGGCGGATTGAATTACGTGATCAATTCTCCGGGGAGAAATTACTTTAATCCGATCGAAATGAGTTATCAAGCTCCGTTTGTAGATGCGGCGCGATCAGTAGATCCTGTGAATCGCTCGAATACGTTTGTGTCATATTATACATACGGAAGTGTTCTTGGATTGGGATTAGATCTTTCTCTCAGAACTTTAGACAAAGGACTAAATCTCGACGACTTTATGAAATCCGTTTGGATGAAATACGGCAAGACAGAAGTTCCGTACACGGTTAAAGATCTGCAGGTTGCTTTGGCAGAGTATGCCGGCAAAGAATTCGCTGACAACTATTTTGAGAATTACATCTTTGACAGCAAACTTCCTGATTACGAATCATTATTTGCGGAAGTAGGAGTGAAGCTAGAATTAGCGGAACCGAACAAAGCGAGTTTAGGCGAAACCATCCGAAAGCGAAATGATGAATGGAAAATGACTTCAAACGCAACGGTTGGCAGTCCGATCTACAAAGCAGGAATAGAATCAGAAGATGTGTTTATCTCTATTTCAGGAACGGATCTGAATTCAGTACAAAATGTTGATGAGATCTTAGCAAATCACAAACCGGGCGATGTAATTAAAGTAGTGATCGAAAGATGGGGACAGGAAAAAACCTTTGATGTGACGCTGGAAGCTTCCAAAACACTACAAACTACGATTGATGAAAATGCTGGTAGAAAAGAGGTGGAGAGAAGAAATGCTTGGTTGGGGTTGAAGAAGTGACAGAGTTGTTGAGTGGCAAAGTAACAAAGTGGATTAGTTATTGGTGGATAATGGAATAAGTAATAGGTGTGGTAGCGGCTAACTTAGTTTTTCGTTGTAATTTCACAATTGATTTAAACCTTAAACAAGGAGACCCTTTAGGGTCGGGAAGCAGGCAACGTTCTTGTCATTTCGAACGGATGTGAGAAATCAACAAATAGTGGAGTAGGTTTCGTAGATGTTTAGATTTCTTGGTTATTCTGGCTGCGCCTTTGTTCATCTCGAAATTACAAAAACTCATTCATTCCAAATACTCTACTTCTTTTTGGGAAGCAACTTCTTTGAGATAAGATTTCAACCCTTCGATTTGGTCTTTAGTATAAATGGGGAGCTTGATTTTTTCTGAAGACCCGACCGTATTTTTTATAGAAAGCTGACTTTTATCTACACGAATACTGGAAATTTTATCCCACGTTATTTCTTTTTTCTCACCCCAGTGATAGGAATGGTTTTTGAGGAATATTCCTTCTTCATTGAAGTGAATCTCTGACATCGTTGCGAAACCCGGAAAAAGTGCAAAAGCTAAACTACAAACAGTTAATGTGAAAGTATTCATCCAATTGATGGGTTCACCGTTTTTATAAGTAAGGAGAGTTATTACGATTGTAAATCCTAAAAGAATGAACCCCAATGCCTTCAGGGCCTTCATGTAAAATGTAGATGTATCTGTTTTAAGTTCAAATGGTTCCATAAGAAGCTGTTTCCATAAAATAAAATATATTCTACGTTTATATACAATAGTGCTTTGTTATTTATGTCACTATTAAACAACGCTTTTGTCTTTTCGACCAGAGGGAGAAATCTAATGATAGTGGAGTAGGTTTCATAGATTTTTAGATTTCTCGGTCGTTCGATTTCATCTCACTCATCTCGAAATGACAAATTGGTTAGCTATTATTCTCCTTTGTCATGTCGAACCGAAGGGAGACATCTAAGAATTGTTCTTCTTGTATCCAAATCTGTAGACTTCTCACATTCGTTCGAAGTTACAATGTGGTTTTCTATCTTCTGTTTTTGATGTTACGTTCATCAGCATAATCGCCAAAAGGGTATAAGCCTAGTTCCTTATTAAGAAATCTCCATTCAGGATTTACAGAGTTAATTAATTGCTCTTTCTTGTCTCGGCGCCATTTCTTGATCTCTTTTTCTCTTGCAATAGCATCATTTACATATTGGAACTCTTCGTAATAAAGAAGATTAAAGCAATGATATTTTCCAGCAAAAGTTTCGGGGTTTCCAGCGTTCAATCCATGTTCCAATATTCTGGATGGAATATCATTAGTCATGCCAACATACAAAGTAGTTTTGCTAGAATTGGTTGTTATGTAGACATAGTATGACACAGTTGATAATTGCTTGGTTTATTAAACAACGTCTTTGTCATTTCGACCAGAGGGAGAAATCTACAAATAGTGGAATAGGTTTCATAAATTTTTAGATTTCTCGGTCACTTAGGCTATGCCTTCGTTCATCTCGAAATGACAGAGACTTTTTATATTATCTTTTTTGTTATGTCGAATCAAATGTAGACATCTAGAGTTTGTTCTTCTTGTATCTAAATCTATAGACTTTTCACATTCGTTAGTAGTGAGAGGATATTGAATTGATACCGAACAAGGGGGATAAAGTAAACAAGCAAGGACGCTAGTCCGAGGCGAAGAAAATCAGCGAATAATCAAAATAATCAGTGATCCGAAATCAGCGATCAAAAAAAAGAAGCCCCTTATCCAGAGGCTTCTCTTGTTGTTAGCAATCTATAGCTGTCTCACAAAGTGAGCAGCAACTATAATCCAGTAAAAAAATCATGATTCATGAGACACCTTTCCCAAGGCAACTCAAAAAATCAGTAAAAAAAAACAGATCAATCCATGATCTTGCGCAAGAATGCGGGCTGATCAGAATCGTCTTTTTGAATTCGCTCGGTTCTGCTTTGGAACGGAGCGATATTATCTCTGCTTTTCGTTTCCTGCTTTGGTTCTTCAGCGCGGTAACTTTCTTCTTCCTCATCATTTTCTTGTTCTTTTTGTCGAACAGAAAGATCACGACGCAAGTAAGAAGGCGTATCCAATTTCTTCAGATTCCCTTCTCCCTTGTAATAATCACTAGGAGTACGGGCAATTCTGCTTGGTACTCCCTGAGGTTTGATTTCCTGATTATTCAAAGCATTTTCCGCTGCTTTATTTAAACCTGCAGAAGCATTCGGTGCAACTTTCGCTGTAGTTCTGTCTTCAGCTAAGTCAAAACCGGTAGCAATTACGGTAACTCTGATCTCATCAGTAAATGTTTCGTCAAGAACAGTACCTAAGATGATCTCTGCATTGTCACCGGCTTCCTGCTGAACAATACTTGTAGCGGTAGTGGTTTCACGCATACCCAAAGCTGAACCGGCGCTGATGTTAACAAGAACGCTACGAGCTCCGCGAATACTAACTCCATCCAATAAAGGAGAGTTAATAGCAGAACGGGCAGCAATTTCAGCTCTGTCAGGACCTTCAGCAGTTGCCGATCCCATGATCGCTGCGCCACCGTCGGTCATTGTAGTTCTAACATCCGCGAAATCAAGATTGATCAGGCCGGGCATTAGAATTAAGTCGCTTATACCGCGCGTTGCGTTATATAAAACTTCATTTGCCAGTGCGAAAGCATCCATCAATGTGGTGTTTTCGTCTGCGATGTCCAGAAGCCGCTCATTTGGAATAACGATAACCGTATCACAGTTCTTTTTGAGTTCTGTGATTCCTTCCAGTGCATATTTCTTACGGATCTTACCCTCGCAATCGAATGGAGTAGTAATAATTCCTACTGTAAGAATTCCTTTACGTTTGGCCATTCCTGCAACCACAGGTGCGCCTCCGGTTCCGGTACCGCCACCCATTCCTGCAGTCACGAATATCATATCCGCAGTTTCGATGGCTTCTTCAATTTCGTGTCGGTTTTCTTCAACCGCTTCTCTGCCAACTTCCGGACGAGCTCCTGCTCCTAAACCGTTAGTAAGTGAGGTTCCAACCTGAATCTTTACATCAGCCTGACTGTTTTTCAGTGCTTGGGCGTCGGTGTTAAGTGCGATGTATTCCACACTGTCGAGGCCCATATTTATCATATTGTTGATTGCGTTTCCGCCGCCGCCGCCTACGCCGACCACTTTGATCTTTGCGTTTTCCTGGCTTTGTTCGTCGAAAAAGAATCGAGTATTATGGTTAGCCATGATTACTCCTTGTTTTTGTATTTATTTACTGGATTGTTTTTTGTAGATGATTGCTGTTTGCTAAAGTTCTTTGAACCAACTTTTCATACGGTCGGCGATCTTGTTCATCACCTGTTCCATATTTTTTCCGCCTTTTTGTGATGATGGCATCATCGTTTGATTGTTGCCCATGCCCGTTTTTAAAGCATGAACCACAAGACCAACACCTGTAGCGTAAATTGGACTGTTTACTTCTTCCACTAAACCGCCTGTGATTCCTAACGGAATCCCGATCTTGGCATCTATTCCTAAGATCTCGTTAGCCAGTGGACAAATATTCTTGATCAAAGATCCACCGCCTGTAAGAACTACTCCTGCACTTAGTGCTTCTGAGTAGCCACTGCGTTTGATCTCGATCCCAACTATTTCCATGATTTCTTCCATTCTTGCCTGTATAATTTTGGAAAGAATGCTCTTTGTAATTTCTTTTGGTGGACGTCCGGCAATTCCCGGAACAGTGATCACTTCGTCTTCTTCGATCATATCAGCATAGCTTTCGCCGTGCTTTCTTTTCAGCATTTCGGCCTGATCGTCAAGAACACTTAAACCAAGACGTATATCGTCCGTTACTTTCTGTCCGGCTATGGCAACCACTGCTGTATGTCGGATGGTATTATCCTGGAAGATGGCTACATCTGTAGTACCACCACCGATATCTACCAACACAACTCCGGCTTCTTTTTCTTCTTCATCCAATACTGAATAAGAAGAAGCTAAAGGTTCCAGAATCAGATCTGCCACCTGATATCCGGCACGTTCCACACAGCGATACATGTTTTTAGCTGCGGAAACCAAACCTGTGATAATGTGAACTTCTGCTTCCATGCGCATTCCGCTCATTCCAACCGGGTCGCTGATTCCATCCTGCCCATCAACCACAAACTCCTGAGGAATTACATGAAGGATTTGTTGATCAGTAGGCAACATAATGCGCTGACAGTCTTCCAAAAGTCGTTCCACATCATGAGCGGTGATCTCATTGTCTTTGTTGTTGATGGTGATCACACCTTTACTTCTCATGCTTCGGATGTGATCGCCCGCAATACCCACATTCACAGAATTCACCTGAATTCCGGATGCAAGTTCAGCCTGTGCAATGGCGTCCTTGATTGCGTTTACGGTCTTATCAATGTTAACAACCACGCCACGATTTAAGCCATCGCTGGGAGCTTTACCAACTCCAAGGATGTTGATTCTTTCGTGCTCGATAGAAGCAACGATTGCGCAAATTTTTGTAGTCCCAATATCGAGACCGACCATGATATTTTCTTGTTCAGACATTATTGATACCGCTTTGTTTGTTGATTGCTAAAATTGATTGCAGATTTTTAGAGTAAATCGAGACAAATTTTGACCCACCCCTCAATCCCCTCCGTGGGAGGGGAAGCTCTTTAAGTTCATTAAGTCTTCGCAAAATGAATTGCGAAAAGGTGAATAGTCCCCTCTTGAGAGGGGAAACAGGGGTGTGTTCTATACGAAATTGATTGATACTCATATCTTAACCTTCCCTTGTTACCACTTGATTGGTAAATCTGAGATCTACCTGTTGCATGGTTTGGATTCCTTTCACCCGAATTACTTCCGTGTAAAAAGCTTCCCAGTTTTCAAGCTTGATCCTGAAGTCATTACTTCCGAATAAAAGCTTTACTCCGTTTTCCTGGCTCAGTGCCACAACACCTTCTTCTTTGTTGTAAGCCACTTCGCTGATGGTCAACCATACGAATTTGTTTTGCTTTGCTTCCGTTAAAAAAGTGCTTATTTGCTTGAAAGCTTCACTTTTAAGTGTGTCAGAATCTGTGGAAGCATCAAACCCATAAACCAAAGGCAGATTGAAAGTTTTATTTTCAAAGATCGGAAGCTTTACGCCTTCCGCATCTACATAAGCTCTTTTTTCATCTTTAATAAGTAATGCGACAGGTGTACGTTCTGTAATTTCAATATTCAGATCGCCATTTGGTTCTATGTAAGGAGTCGCACTTTTTACATAATCTACTTTTTCAATGCGTTCAATGATCACACTCAGATCAAGACTGTCGGGATGCACTCCAAATTCTACATTTGCAGCTTCTGTCAGCACTTCGATCTCTGTAATTACATTTCCGGAAAATGATAACTCATCAACAGTCACATTTCTGTTCCAATAGACAGCCGCAAGCACAGCAACTCCAACAACCAGCATAATTGCTGTTGCCCAGGGGAGAAGCTTACTCTTTTTCACGTCGCTATTTGTGCTGTTGACCGACACTAACTATTGAACTCCTGTTTTATAGTTTCCGCTTTCCAATTCATTTGCAAATTCTTCGCCGTATTTATAGATATCACCGGCACCCATAGTGATGATAATGTCTCCGGCTTTAGAAATTTCTTTAAGCGTCTCTGTTACATCTGCTTTGTCTTCAACATAGACCACATTCTTATGACCGTATTGTTCGGCTGTGTCAGAGATCAGTTTTCCGGTTACGCCTTCAATTGGTTTTTCTCTGGATGGATATACATCTGTGATCACCAATACCTCTGCATCAGAGAATGAAAGACCAAATTCCTTATACAGATCCTGAGTTCTGGAATACAAGTGAGGTTGGAAAACAGCTACAATTCTACGATCAGGCCAACCTTTGCGAGCTGCGTTCAATGTAGCAGCAACTTCTGTTGGATGATGAGCATAGTCATCGATTACCATCACGCCTTGTTCTTCAACTTTCTTCTGAAATCTTCTGAACACACCTTCATATCGCTCTAATCCTTGCTTGATCAGTTTAAAATCAATATTTAACTCAATTCCTGTAGCTACTGCGGCCAGCGCATTTTTCACATTATGATCTCCCGGAGCTTTTAAAGTGATCACTCCAAGTTTCTGATCATCATTCATCACGGTAAAAGTGCTGGTAAATTGATTCATTTGAATATCAACCGCACGAACCTGAGCTTGTGGACTCAATCCGTAAGAGATAATTCTTCTTTCCAGATCAGGAAGGATGCTTCGAACATTAGGATCATCAAGACAAACAATTACAGCTCCGTAAAAAGGAACTTTGTTAGCATAATCGATGAATGCTCCTTTCACATCTTCCAGATCATCGTAGATGTCCAAGTGTTCAGCTTCAATATTGGTAATAATAGCAATAGAAGGGGTGAGGCGAAGGAATGTTCGGTCAAATTCGTCTGCTTCCACAACGATTACATCGCCTTTGCCTACAACAGCGTTGGTTTTATCAAAACTGTGCACTTTTCCGCCAACCATAATAGTCGGATCGTAATTTCCATCCTGTGTCACATGACCGATCATTGTCGTTGTGGTGGTTTTGCCATGTGTTCCTGCTACGCCGATTCCGAACTTCATTTTCATCAACTCAGCAAGCATTTCCGCTCTTTTGATGGTTGGAATACGATTTTCTAAAGCAGCTTTGGTTTCTTCATTCTCTGTGGCTTTAACTGCGCTGGTATAAACTACAACATCGGCGCCTTCAATATTTTCGGGAGCATGTCCTAGATAAATAGTCGCACCAAGTTCTTTTAACCGATCTGTAGTTTCGTTGGAAGCCCCATCAGAGCCGGTTACTTTATAACCTCTTTGTATCAAGATCTCAGCCATCCCGCTCATACCAATTCCACCGATTCCAACCATATGAATATGTTTGGTTCGTCCAAATACAGGTTGTGTTTGAATTCTGTTTTCCATCAACTGTTCTTCGATTTTGCGAGTTCTAAAATTTCTTTTGCGATCATCTTTGCTGCATCCGGTTTTGCAAGCCTTAGTGCAGCTTTGTTCATTTCCTTCAATTTTTCCTGATCTCTGATCAATGAATGAACCAGTTCAGGTAAAGCATTTACAGCATCGGCATCTTTCAATAGTTCAGACGCTCCGGCGTCAACCATGCTTTGTGCGTTTTGTGTTTGATGGTCTCCGGCTACATTTGGAGACGGAATCAATACACTGGGCTTTCCTGTCATCATAAATTCAGAACAGGAACTTGCACCGGCTCTGCTCACAATTAAGTCTGCAGCAGCATAAGCTTCAGGCATGTTGTCTATGAAAGCCGTTAAACGAATATTCTTGTTGCTCTCTAAGTCAATTTCTTTCATCAAAGCATCGATGTATCGGCTTCCACACTGCCAGATCACTTGCAGATCTGAAAGTTTATCAAGGTTTTCTTTTACTGCATCGTTTATAGTTTTGGCTCCGCCGCTTCCACCAAGAACCATCAATACCGGTTTTGCATCATTGAAATCAAAAGAGTGCAGTCCAACCTTCTTTTCTACTTTATCCAAACTATTTCTGGTCGGATTTCCGGATTCCACGATCTTATCAGAAGGCAGATATTTTGCTGCTTCCTTGAAAGCTGTGAATATCCTGGATGCGAACTTTGCAAGCATTCGGTTAGTAACTCCCGGAAAGCTGTTTTGCTCCTGAATAACAATTTTTACTCCACGCTTTCCTGCAACCCAGCCAACCGGTCCGGCAGCATATCCACCACAAGAAACCATAACCTGAGGTTTGAAAGAGCTCACTATCCCAAAACTCTGAACGATACTTGTCACAAGTTTAAGCGGAAACAACATGTTCTTCAAAGTAAGTCTTCGGTGAAATCCACTGATCCAAACACTTTTGATCTTATAGCCGGCTTTTGGAACAGCTTTCCATTCCATATGATCTTTAGTTCCTACAAATAAGATCTCAGAGTCAGCATTTTCGTGTTTAATAGCATCAGCAATAGCAATGGCCGGATATACATGTCCACCTGTTCCGCCTGCAGCAATTAAGATTCTCGGATTATCCATAATACATAGTCCTCCGATCTTTATGATGCTTCGAAATATTCAATAAAATTCCAACCATCAAACCTGCAAAAAGCATGCTTGTACCGCCATAACTTACAAACGGCATGGGAAGTCCGGTTACAGGAAGTAAACCACTTGCTACAGCGGCATTTACAAATCCATATAAAACGATAGTGAGTGTACAGCCAATAGCCAGAAGAGAACCAAGAGTGTCTTCCGCATTTTTGGAAATGAAAACCACTCCACGGAATAAAATAAGAGTGAAAATGAGTATCAAACTCATAGCTCCGAAAATGCCATATTCTTCAGCAATGATGGCAAAAATAAAGTCATTATAAGGGGCAGGGAGGAAATCACGTTGTGAGCTTTTACCAATTCCTACTCCAAAAAATTCTCCTTTAGCGATAGCAATATGCGCCTGTTGGGCCTGATAGCCGGACCCCTGAAGGATTCTGGTACTTTCAATATCTTTTACCTGTGTGATATAGTCATCAATCCGACTTTTCCTGTTTTCAGATTGATTCAGGAGTAACATTCCACCAAATACACCGATCAATACAAGAGTTCCTAATTGTAAAGTACTGGCTCGGCCTATAAACATGACGATCAAACAAATTCCGAATAGTATTCCCGCACTGCTGAAATCCTGAACGCCAATCAAAGCGCAAGTAATACTTACCCATACCATAATGGGGACAAAACTTCTTTTGAAGTCTTTCACATAATCCTGTTTTTCAGAAAGAAGCACACAAACATGAAGGAGAAGCGCAACAGTTGCCACTGTTGAAGGCTGGAAAGTAAAACCACCAAGATTTAGCCAGCGTTTGGCTCCAAACTGTTCAGTTCCAAACATCAATACTGCAACAAGGAGCACCCAGCTAATTACCATTCCCAACCGACTAAATTTAGCGAGCGTATGATAATTGATCTTTGAAACGATCAACATCACAACAAAAGCAATTCCAAGCTTTATGATATGTCCTGTGATCAAAGTAAATGCAGTTGTAGACTTAGATTCAGCGAAGTAAGCGATAGAAGAATACACTGCAAGAACCCCGAACATCATAAGCGCAACAACGGCCATCAGCAAAAAGCGATCGCTGCCTTGCTTGCGGTTGTCAATATCTTCAGGGCTGGTGCCTATGATATTAGATAAGTTGCTATGTGGACTCGTGTATATCACTCGTAAATTTCAATGTTCAAATAGCAAATCACAGTTAACCCCTTATTAGGATTTTCAGCGTTTGGTATTTGAAATTTGTTTGTCATTTGAATTTTGGGTTTTGTCATTTAGCTCTTCAGAGCTTATAAACTTCTTCTTTAAATACTTTTCCTCTGTGCTCGTAATCATCGAACATGTCAAATGAGGCACATGCAGGACTCAGTAATACAACTTCACCTCGTTTTGCTACTTTTTGAGCTGCACGCACTGCTTTCATCATACTTTCAGCTTTTACAAAATTAGGAACCACTTCACCCAGCTGATCTTCAACCCGATCCTTTGATTCTCCAATTGCAATGATCGTATGAACCTTTTCTTTGATCTGATCAACGATCTCGCTGTAATCATTTCCTTTGTCCCGACCGCCTAGAATCAATGTCATTGGCACCTGAAAACTGTCTAAAGCGAACCAAACAGCATTTACGTTAGTAGCTTTGCTGTCGTTTACATATTTCACGCCGTCTACATCTCTTACTTTCTCAAGGCGATGTTCAACGCCCATGAAAGATTGAAGACTTTCGCGAATAGCTTCGTTTTTAATTTCAGCCGCACGTGCAGCTAAAGCCGTTGCTAATCCATTGTTCAAGTTGTGATTTCCACTAAGGCCTACTTCATATACCGGCATAAGCGTTTCTTCCTTGTTGTTGAATTTGAAGATGATATGTTCGTCGCGTACAAAAGCACCTTCCGGCACTTCATTGTTGTATGAAAAAGCCCATAGTTTTGGAGCGTCTTCTTTTTTCTGAAGCGATTCCACGTGGCTTTTTATGATCGGATCATCATAATTGAATATGAACCAATCCTCTTCCGTCTGATTTTCTGTAATTCTGAATTTTGAAGCAGCATAAGCTTCAACGCTGTTACCGTATCTGTTCAAATGATCCGGAGTGATATTCAGCAACAAACTTATTGTTGGCTTGAATGTGTCAATATGATCCAATTGAAAGCTGCTGATCTCAAGTATGAAGTCGCCATCTGATCCATCAACAACATCCGAAAATGCTACTCCTATATTTCCTGAAACAGAATGATCTCTTTTAGCCGTTTTCCATACATAATCTAACCAGTTAGTAACGGTGGTTTTTCCATTGCTACCGGTTGTTGCTATAATTCTTTGATCCGTGAACCAACTTGCTGCTTCTATTTCGGAATAGACTTTTTTCCCTGCATTCAGATAAAACTGAATTATTGGTGATTCTGTAGGAACGCCCGGACTTAGTACTACAAAATCAGCTTGTTTTGCTTTGTCCGAATGTCCGTTTTCTTCAAAATCGATTTGGGCATTTACAAGATTCTGTTTCCAGTCATCTTTAATGACTCCATAATCAGACACAAAAACATCAGCTCCTTTTGTCTTGAGAAGAATAGCTGCAGCAATACCACTTCTGGCAGCGCCAATAACAACGATATGTTTGTTAGCTACATCCATTATCTGATCTTCAATGTTAGAAGGCTCAAAATTCCCAGCATCACCGTAATGATCCAGAATCGAACTACGATCTTTTGTTCCGACCATCCTTTTTTCTCAAAGTGATGATGGATCGGAGTCATTAAAAACACTCGTTTTCCTACGCCATACTTCTTCTTAGTGTACTTGAAGTAGGTAGTTTGAATGATCACAGAAAGCGTTTCAAAGAAAAATACACCACAAATGAAGGGGAGAAGCAGCTCTTTGTGAAGCATCAGCCCCAAAGCTCCAAAAGCTCCACCAAGTGCCAAAGAACCGGTATCACCCATAAATACTGATGCGGGATTGGTGTTATACCACAAAAACCCCATACAGCCTCCGATCAGTGCAGCACAAAAAATAGTGAGTTCACCGGCGCCCGGTAAATACATAATGTCTAAATACCCTGACAAGTCAGTTCTGCCCGATACATAAGCAAAAATTGCAAATACAAACCCGCAGATCGCAGAAACACCTGAAGCCAATCCGTCTAGGCCGTCTGTTAAGTTTGTGGCATTGCTTACTGCAGTTATCACAAATACGGCAACTGGGATAAATATCATCCAGCCAAGGTCTTCTCCAAAGAAAGCGTAATCAATATTCACGTTCTTGAGGAAAGGAACTGTTGAAAGTGTATTCACATCAGCAAAATCAGGATGGAAATACAATACAGCTCCTACAACAATTCCAACGCTGACTTGACCAACTATCTTAAATCGTCCGGCCAGTCCACTTTTGTCTTTCTTCACAACTTTGATGTAATCATCCACAAAACCAACAAGCCCTAGTGCAATTATCACAAATACAATGAGCCAGGCATATACGCTATCCATTTTCATGAACAGGATAGAAGGAATGATCACCGCAAGCAGAATAATGACTCCACCCATAGAAGGAGTTCCGGCTTTAGCTTGGTGATGATCCAATCCAACATCGTCACGGATCACCTCTTTAAGTTGCATATTACTAAGCCATTTGATAATTCTTCGTCCAATGATCAGGCTTATGATCACGGAAGTCACAGCAGCCAATCCCGTTCTTGTGGAGATATATTCAAACGCTCCGGCTCCCGGGAAGTCAAATGCAGTATCAAGCCAGGAGAATAATTCGTATAGCATCAGAATCCTCCTTTGGCTTTAAGTTCGAGAGCTTCTTTTGCAACTAATCGGTCATCAAAAGGATATCGTTTTCCATCAATTTCCTGATAATCTTCATGTCCTTTTCCGGCAATAAGAATGATATCATTTGAAGAAGCCAGTTCAATAGATTTAAAAATGGCTTCTTTTCGGGAAGTGATAGTTACAACATTGTCAGTATTTTCAAATCCCTGCAAAATATCAGCGATGATCAGATCCGGATTTTCAGTTCTTGGATTATCACTGGTTACAATGATTTCATCCGCATATTCTGAAGCTGCTTTTGCCATTTTAGGTCTCTTCCCTGAATCTCTGTCACCGCCGGCACCAAAAACACAATAAATAAACTGATTTGTAATGCGAGACTCGGATAATGTTTTCAGAACATTTTCAAGTGCATGAGGCGTGTGTGCGTAATCAACAATAACTTTCGGCAGAGCTGTTTCTAAATCTAAACTTACAGATTCCATTCTCCCCGGAGCGCCCGGCACAGATGAAAGTGCTGAAGCAATTCCTTGCTTGTCATGACCAAGTTCGATACAGATCATAAAAGCCTCAGCCAGATTAAATGCATTAAAATGCCCCACCAATGACGAAGAAATTTCGGATCCATCGACTGAAATTTTTAGCCCTTGTGCAGAATTACTTAAGATTTGGGCGTTTTTTCCGAACGAAAGTTCTGAAATATGAGCGGAGATCCCATTAGCAATAAAAGATCCATAAGAATCATCCATGTTGATGATTGCAGATGATTCCGGTTTCAATCCATCAAATAGAATTTTCTTAGCAGCGGCATATTCTTCGATAGTCTCGTGATAATCGAGATGATCCTGCGAAAGATTAGTGAAGGCAGCTACTTTGAAATCAAAACCACCAACCCGGGCCTGATGAAGAGCGTGAGAAGACACTTCCATAACCAAATATTCTGAACCTGCTTCAACCATCTTTTTCATATCGGCAGCAAGCTCAATTGGGTCAGCAGTAGTTAACCTGCTATCTAAAGATTCTGTTAGGATCTTTTTTTCCACAGTTCCTAAAAGAGAAACTTTCTCGCCGAGTTCGGTAAGTGCCTGATAGACTAAAGTAGCAGTTGTGGTTTTCCCGTTGGTACCCGTTATGCCAATTATCTTTAGTTGATCACCAGGGTTCCCTGCCATTTTTTGAGCTAAAGGTCCTATCAATGATCGTGTATTTTCAACTTCAATTACGCACACTTCAGCATCGGTGTAATAAGATTCTTCACAGATAATTACCTTTGCTCCGCGATGGATGGCATCTTCCAAAAACATATGTCCATCTACCTCAGTACCTCGGATGGCTATGAAAACAGAACCTTCTGTAACCTGACGTGAATCCTGGACAAGCGGACCAACTTCACCTTCCGGTTTAAAACGGGAAGTATTTAACGGGTTGATAAATTCTATGAGATCATTTGTATTCAATCTCGGTCCTCCATGGCTACAAGTTCAAGTGATTTTGCTTTGCCGCGGATGGTAACAGAACTGCCAAGTCTCATCATGTCACCTGCTTTTGGAAACTGTCTCTCAACAGTACCGGAACGATATGATTTTACATCTAATCCAAGTTCCGCTAAAATGGTGGTTGCCTGACGCATGCTCATTCCTCGAAGTTCGGGAACTTCTGCAAAGCCTTCTTTAACCTTCGAACTGTCAACAGGTAAATAGGTTTCCGATAAAGTGAGAATAATTTTGTCTTTTCCGGGAAGAGGGCTGCCCGGTTCAATAGTTTGTGAAACTACATACCCTGATTTCCCCTCAATGGTATAAGGGATTTCAAATTTCTTAAGGATCTCTTCGCTTTCTTCTTTTCCGATTCCTATGAGTGATGGAGCTTTTGTAATTAATTCAGGTTCTTCTTGTGGTGACATACTTCGTTGTATATCGCCATCTAAACCTGCAATTCTTTTCGCTGTTTCTCTGAAAATAGGACCTGCAGTATAGCCTCCGTATCCACTTGTTTTTGGCTCATTCAACATGATCAGACAAACATACTTTGGATCCTCAGTCGGGAAAAATCCTACAAAAGAGGCGAGATATTTATTAGAATAACGGCCTTGATACACTTTTTTAGCGGTGCCTGTTTTTCCTGCGATTCTCAAACCATCGATCTGTGCCCATTCTCCTGTTCCGGAATCTGTTACGACGCTTTCAAAAATCGGAAGTATTTTTTGAAGTGTTTTCTTTCTGGCAACACGACGAATTTCAACCGGTGTGTTATCCAAAACAACATTTCCGTTTTGGTCTTCAATTTTGTCGACCAGATAAGGACGCATCAACATCCCTTCATTAGCAAAAGCAGCATAAGCCTGAGTTACTTGTAATGGTGTTGCTAAAACTTCGTACCCATGACTCATCCATGGAAGGCTCACCAAACTCCAGTCGTATGGTTTGTTCAGAATTCCTGCTACTTCACCGGAAAGATCAATATTGGTTTCAGCACCAAAACCCAAATTTCTGGCATATTGATAAAAAACTTCAGGCTTTAACCGCATGGCAATTTCAGCGGTAGCCACATTTGAAGATTTCTGAATGACTTCCTGAAAAGTCATATTTCCAAGTGGATCGTGATCACGGAGAGTTAATCCATGAATTTCCACTTCGCCGGATTCAGGAGTTTCAAAAATTTCATTAAAATCTACCTTGTTTTGCTCTACAGCTGCGATTGCAGTTACTAACTTAAAGGTTGAACCCGGTTCCACCATATCAGAAATGGCGAAATTTCTTCGATTTTCATTTTCGTTACTGCCCGGATAATTCGGATCATAAGTCGGATAGTTAGCCATTGCTTTAATGGCTCCGGTCTTAGGATCTATAATAATTCCGGTTCCGTATTCAGCAAGATGCTTTTCCACACCTTTCTTTAGTTCATCTTCCAGAATGGCCTGAATGTAGGAGTCGATAGTGGTGTGTATGGAATGACCATTCTCCGGAAGCTTTTTTGGAGCTCCTACATAAGCAGAAATTTGATTTCTTGGGTCACGACGAACTTGCTGAACTCCATTTTCACCTTTTAACTCTGTATCATAATAGGCTTCCAGGCCTGTTTTGCCATCCATATTATGATTTACAAAACCTAAGGAATGAGCAGCCAGAGAACCAAAGGTGTATTTTCTGCTGAAACTCTCCTCAATGATGACTCCTTTTATATCTAATTCGCGAACGGCATCCCTTGAAACAGGAGACAGGTTCTTTGCAAGTATGATATACTGAGAATGTGAAGGAGCTTCACTAATTCTTTTCTTGAAGTAAGATGGAGACTGATTGGTTTGCTTAGCTAAAGTAACTGCTAATTGGTTAATCTGCTCTTGTGTAACTGATTTTCCACTCGCATCTTTTACTTTAGGATCCAACGCGATCAGGTAATTAGCAGCATTAGTAGCAAGCAAGGTTCCGTTAGCATCGTAGATATTTCCACGTTGTGCGGGGATAGGAATAGAATCGATCGCTTGTTTACTCCATAGCAAACGCAATTCTTCTCCTTCCAGGTAATTGATGCGAACTAATTGAAAAGCCAATACACAAGGTATGAGCAACAACAGTCCGAACACCAAAAACATCCTGCTTAATATGGAAGTTCTTTCTGTCATCTACTTTTAACCTCAATCAGTTTGTCAGCAGGACCACCGTTTATAAAACCGGCTTTTTCTGCTTTTTCGTAGATTTCAGCGGGACCAACCATGCGATCATACTGTAATTTTAAGGCGTCATGCTGAGTGCGCACTTTATTGTATTCACTTTCGAGCTTTTGGACTTCTTCTAACAGTTTTTGTGTAGCAAAAACATGTGTCAGATACAGAAATCCGAATACGCCTATAGCAATAGTTGTAAGAATCACTTTCCAGGGCTTAATACCCCGAATAGTTTTTCTTACCGACTTTCCTGCTTTTTTACCTGAAGATCTGTTTCCTTTTGGGGATGAAGATGGGGATTCTATGTCAGGTAAAGGAACTTTACGGAGGTTAGGTCGGGTTTCGCGCTTTTTAAGTGGGGATTGCACGATCATTGACTACCTCCGCTGTTTTTCTCAGCTATCCGGAGTTTAGCGCTCCGGGCAGCGGGGTTTTTAGCAACCTCTTCGGGTGAAGGGGTTATGATCTGTCGATTGACAGCTTTTAGTGGGGAAATTATGTTGCCGTAGAAATCTTTTTCGAGCTTTCCATCCAGATTTCCGGCTTTAAAGAATTTTTTAACAATACGATCTTCCAGGGAATGATAAGACATCACCACAATACGACCGCCTGGCTTTAAGACTTCTAAAGATTGAGTAAGAACATCTTTTAAAACATCTAATTCACGGTTTACTTCAATTCGTATTCCCTGAAATACTCTAGCCAGCGATTTCACAGCGAATTTAGCAGGAACCAATTCCTTTATAATAGCTGCAAGTTCACCGGTAGTTTCAATAGGTCTGTTATTGATAATTTCTTTGGCTATCTGACGACTAGCACGCTCTTCGCCATAATGGAAGATCACGTCGCGAAGTGTTTCATAGTCATAATTGTTAACCACCTGATATGCTGAAACACCAGAAAGATTCCCCATTCTCATATCAAGAGGACCATCTTCCTGAAAACTGAATCCACGTTCTGCTTCTTTGATCTGATGCGTTGAAACTCCAAGATCAAGTAGGATTCCGGCTACCTGTCCTTTTACAGGGGGAGGTAGAAGTGTTGACAGATAGCCGAAATTGCCTTTTATCGTTTTAAAACGTTCATCTTCTCCGATACGAGCCGTGGCTGCAGCAATAGCTTCATCATCCTGATCGATGCCATAAAGTGTTGCGTTTTCGCCAAGACGAGCGAGAATTTCTTTAGAATGTCCGCCACCACCAAGAGTTGCGTCTATATATATAGCGTTATCATCGGTGATTAAGCCTTCCATACATTCTTTCAGCATTACCGGAATATGCTCGTGGTATGTAGTCATCTCAATCACCATCATTTTCAAGATCTCCTCCGAGCACTTGCTCAAAGATTTCTTCTATTGATTCAGCGCTTACATTCTCGTCGGCTTCATCTAATTTAGCTGGGGACCAGATCTCTATATGTTCACCCATTCCGATAAAAACTACTTTTGAGTCAATGGCTGAATATTCTATATGATCGGAGGGGAGGGCGATACGGTTTTGCTTATCGAGGGATAGATCTTCTGCAAAACGGAGTAAATATCTTTTAACTAAACGGCCTTTTTTGCTGAAGGAATTTACGGTAGAAAGTTTCTTTTCCACAGCTTGCCATTCATTTTCGGGGTATAGATAGAGGCATTCTTCAGATTGACCGCGTACAATTGTGAACTTTTCTTGTGCGTCCGGACTGAGATTTTTGCGTAGTTTGGCAGGGAAGGCTACACGACCTTTATCGTCTATAGAATGCTCGTATTGTCCTTTAAAACTAGGCACGATTCCCTCAGAGGTATTGAAGATTGCTAAATTATGTGATTAAGGAGTAGTCCCCACTATCTCCCACATCACCCCACAATGTACCCTAAATTTATAATATGTGTCAAGAAATTTGTTTATGAATGTGGAAAAAGTTTTCCACATTCATTTCAAAGGCTGTTTTGATGTTTTAAGAAGAGCAGTGGGAGAGGGTGGGAAAGTTTTTGAATATTGAATACTGAACTAAAATATTCTGAATGTTGAACTGACGGATCGAGTCTTAATTGTAGATTCTGAATCACACTCACTTCGTTCGCTGTTCAGCATGACGAGAAGTTTAAGACAAACTACACTATTACGTCATCCTGGACTTGATTCAGGATCTGTAATGAAAAGAACTTAATTACCAGCTTAATTTTTTAATCAAAGTCGATATCATGATAGACAAGGAGTCCTAAATCCAAGAATCTGGATTTCTGTCAAAATAGCGTTGATAGCCTTTGATATAGCTACTTTGAATTTGTACAGAATTAATATCGTTAAAATCGAAAATTTCTGATTCTTCTTTCCATTTTGCACGACCACTAAAGCTTTTAATAGATATTGATTTCCTTCCAATCATTTCAACTCTTCCTAAACAAAAAATAGGTGGATCAGAAGTTTCATTTTCCAGAATAACCAACTCTTTCTCATTAATTTTTTTTAGACTCAAGAAGAAGCAATGCAGATTATCAACTTTATAAACAGTATTAAACTGAATTTTATCAAAGATACCGTCGTCTTTTAAAATTTGAGTTTGAAAAGAATCGGTTTTATCAGACTCGATTTCAGTTATATCAGATCTTTTTAAAATCATTAGACCGTCCATTCTAAAATCACTAATATATTGTAACAAAATTATCTCATCAGAATAATCTAACAAGAACCCTTGAATTCTATGCGAATCTATGTTATCTCTTCTAATAGATAGAATAGATCTACTTTTCTTTAAATTAGATAAAAGATCTAGGCTAATTTCTGACATCATTCAAAATTCCCTAATCAAACCCTTAACCAACTCAGCAAACTCGCCTTTCTTCATTTCGGCGGCTTCTTTTACTTCTGCGTGATCTAATTTCTGATCGGTAACTCCGGCAGCCGCATTAGTAATTAGTGAGACAGCCGCTGATCTAATTCCAAGTCGGGCAGCTTCCATCAATTCGGGAGCGGTACTCATTCCAACTGAATCTCCACCAATCATTCGGAAAGCTTTGATCTCTGCTTTGGTCTCATAGTTAGGTCCTTTCACGTAAAGATAAGTTCCGCGCTTGGTAGCTACCCCGACATCATGAGCTATTTGTTGAACCCGATCTGCAACCGGATAAAGATCAAGCGACCACTTTTTAGAAGAAGGAGCTGCTTTTAAATCCATATTCTGTTTGATAATATCTTCTATCACCATCAGATCGCCAACTCTGAAATCGAGATTAATGCCACCGGCGGCATTGGAGACCAGCAGTTTATCAGCATCAAATGCATAAGCCAAATGAACAGGAATAACCGTTTTATCAAATCCATATCCTTCGTAAAAATGGAAGCGGCCGGAAAAAGCTAATGTGGTTTTTCCTTCTACTTCGCCAAATATCAAAGCTCCGGAATGTCCTTGTACCGTCGATTGCGGAAAGTTCGGAATTTCTGAATAGGGAATAACCGTTTGATTCTGAATTTCATCCCCAAAATCACCTAGCCCGGAACCTAATATTACTACGGCTTCGATCTTATCGGGAAATCCCTTTTCAACAAGAAAGTCTTTAATTTCAAAAATATGATCAGGCAGGGACATAAGAATCTATTGCTTCAGTAGTGTAACCGGTTTTATCGTCGTAACCGGTAAGTTTAATAATTGGAGTACTGTCGTCATGGTAGCCTAAAATAATATAACCTTCATCAAAAGCCAGTTTTGCTAATCGCTCGCGTTGCTGTTGACTGGTTTTAGGATCAAAATCGTATTTCGCAGCAAATTTTCGGTTCACTTGGCTTCGTGTTGCGATCACATCACCGGCTTGCATGAACTTGTTCTCTCCATCATTAAAAAGAAGAACCTGATGGAATTCTGTATGACCGCCGATCTTTTCCACTTTTAATTCCGGATAAGCTTCATCTTCTGCATCCAAAAAATGAAGATCAGCTTTAGCATCAATGAAAGAAACGAATTCCGTTTTTTCTTCATCGTAATACACTTCTTTGTTCATCACTTTTTCCCAACCTTTTTTTGAAACCCAGATCTTGGCTTCAGGAAAAGTGAGCTCCCAATATCCATTCTCTTTGTGTGCCAGTCCACCGATGTGATCATAATGCAAGTGGCTGCAAACGACATCTGTGATATCAAACTCGGTCAGATCATGTGCTTCAAGGTTTTCACGAATAACATGAGGTCCGGTGTCCTCTCCAAATACTCCGATTCCGCAATCAAAAAGAAATTTTCTATCCGGAGTAGAAATCAAAAAGGGATTCAAGGAAATTTTGAGCGCACCTTTAGCAGGTTTATCATCTCTAGAAATACGATTGAATTTTTTATCTAATCCTACCGAGAAAGTACCTTCGTAGAGCGCAGCTGCGTACGTATTGATTTTATTTTTCATATATGATTTAAACTAATCACTCAATCACTAGTAACCAATAAATCCTAAGATTCAAACTTTTCGTAGGCGTTGATAATATCCTTCACCAACTTATGACGTACTACATCTTCTTCACTCAGATATACGAAATCAATTCCGTCCACATCTTTTAAAATATCCTGAACTGTGATCAAACCTGACTCTTGTTTTCTGGGAAGATCGGTTTGGGTAACATCTCCGGTAATGATCGCACGACTATTAAACCCGATTCTGGTCAAGAACATCTTCATTTGAGCATTGGTAGCATTCTGAGCTTCATCCAGGATCACAAATGCATTGTTCAAGGTCCTACCTCTCATATATGCCAATGGGGCAATTTCGATCATATTCTTGGTAAGATAGTAATCGAGTTTATCGGGCTCGATCATGTCTTCCAAAGCATCATAAAGTGGGCGAAGATACGGATCGATTTTTTCCTTCAAGTCGCCCGGTAAGAAACCTAAACTTTCTCCGGCTTCCACTGCAGGTCTTGCAAGTATGATTTTTTTTACTCGTTGTTCCTTCATCGCTTTTACAGCAAGAGCAACAGAAGTGTACGTTTTTCCGGTTCCGGCAGGACCAATTGAAAAAAGAATATCACTTTGGTTTGATGTGGTAACGATTCGTTTCTGTCCGGGAGTTTTAGCATGAACAGGAATCCCATCATACGTATAAAGAATCAGGTCGCCTTCCTTGATATTTTTAGGAAGAGGAGTTCTGGCTTTTCTTTCACCTGATTTAAGAGTGATCAGCGTTTTAACTTCGTTTTCGGAAACAGAGCCTTTGCGGTCAGCAACACCTATCATGCCTTCAATGATATTCTTAACCAGATCAACTTCCTCGCTGGAGCCAATTACTTTAACACGATTACCGCGGGCATTGATCTTTACTTCCGGGAATGATCTATCCAGAATCTGAATATTTTTATCGTGTAATCCGAATAGTGAAACCGGGTCGGAGTCGGAAATATCCACGACTTGTTCTAAGAGGGTGCGTTCGTCTTCGATGGAACTTTGAATTGAGTTAGAATTAAGCAGTAAAGATAAGAAAAATAAAGCTCGCTATCAGCTTTCAAGCTTACCCATCAACTCATTAACTCTGGCTGTAATATCGTCTGCTTTAAATACACTACTGCCTGCCACAAGCACATCGGCTCCGGTTTCAGCTACTTTTTGGATATTCTTTAGAGAGACTCCACCATCAATTTCGATTAAAAAACCATGACCACCTGCATCTCTCAGATCAGCAAGTTCCTGAAGTTTTTCATAGCTGGATTCAATAAAACTTTGTCCACCAAAACCCGGGTTTACACTCATGATCAAAACCAGATCAACATATTCAAGAATGGGTTCGATATTAAATAAAGAGGTGGCTGGATTTACAACCACTCCTGCCATAATTCCATGCTTCTTTATGTTTTGAATGGATCGGTGTAAATGAGGACAAGCTTCATAATGAACAGAAATAAGATCGGCTCCGGCTTGCACATAATCATCCACGAATTTATCGGGGTCTTCAATCATTAAATGAACATCCATAAAAGCTTCAGGAGCAGACTTTTTTGCCGCTTTTACGATACTAGGACCGTAACTAATATTTGGTACAAAATGACCATCCATGATATCACAATGAATCCAAGTTACACCGCCATCTACACAGTCTTTAATATCACTTCCAAGTTGAGTGAAATCTGCTGCCAGAATTGATGGTGCTAGGATAGGAAGTTGAAAATCCATTAGTCTTTTTTATTTGGTTGTGGAAGTTGTTGTGGGATTGGAGTACCAGTAGAATCAATATTCACTACTCCACCTTCATCAGGTTCAATAGCTTCAAAACGTTCAGAGATAACCAGATTTATAGTTTCCCCTTCTATAATTTCAGCAACGTTTGGCGTATATTCCAGAACAGTATTCGGGGTAACATCTTTCGTTGGACGAAATCTTATTTCACCTAACCGGAGACCTGCTTCGCGAAGTGTTAATTGTGCTTGTGGAAGTCTTAAGCCAATAATTTCAGGAATAGTAACAATCTTATTACCCAAACCATCACTTACAACAAGATCAATAGTAGTTCCTTTAGCGACTGTATCACCTTCAGGGATCGATTGACGTAAGATCACATTTTTGAATCTGGAAGATTCATAACTTGTAGACCCAACTTCAAGCCCATAGTTTTGTAATTGAATCTGAGCGTTTCTGATAGAAAGACTTACCACATTTGGAACCACAACTACTGGTTTTACTTCTGTATTAACCGTGAGATAAATTTTTCGGTTTGGCTTAACAATAGTATTGGCCGCAGGTTGTTGGTCAATCACATAGTTTGCAGGAAAAGCAGAGTTAGCACGTCTGTCTGCTACTTCATATCTGAGACCAATGCTGATTAACTCTTGTTCAGCTTCTTCGAGAGTAAGTCTTGTTAAATCCGGTACTGTTAATCCTTCATAATAGTTCGTGTAGCCCGGCATTACCACTTTATCAAAAAAGAGAAGAAAGAGTGAGCCGAATAGAACGAGTCCCAGAATGGAAAAATAGAATTTTTTACTTGTGAATATCCGTTTGAGCATATTCGAAAAGTACGGCATTACAGACGATGTTAAAAGTGTAAGGTTAGTGAAAATGAATCAGCTCGCATCATATCTGCCGAAGCTTGAACTCTGGCATTTTTCAGTTTCACAGAAAAGAGAGCGTCAAAGGCTGAAACTACATGGTTTATCACTAATAGATTCAAAATGTTCCCTGCGCGACGATAATTATTGTTAAAACGGTCGGCTCGTTCAGTACCAAGTAAAAATAATGGAGAAGCAAGGTCGCCTTCATTATCGTAGAGATAATCATAATTTGGGTTATTCACCGCAACATTTTCAGCATAAAAATCTGACCAACCACCTTCAAACTGATAGTATTTGCTAATCAATTCATAATATTGTTGAGACCCGTAAGAGGGAAGAACGTGTGAGAAATCTCCGTTTCCACAATTCCCACAAACTAATTTAGTTTCTCTTTCGATCTGTTGAAGAAGTCTGATATTTACCTTACTCCAGTCATTTCTTGTATCAGAAAAATCAGGATTTAAACCACCAACCATTGTTCTGAGTTGATCCAGCTTATCATGTGACAATCCATTATTATCATAATATCCAATCAGCCATTGAGCATAAGCAACTACGCTCCATTCTTTATGCGTGAAAGCTTCATAAGCTCGTTCCTGATCTTTGGCTACATTGTTTCGGTTTATGTAATAGAAAATACTGAAAGCCTCGGTAGCCAGATAAATTCCCGCTCTTGCCCACTTGCCGTTAGCTGCTTGTGCAGAGCCGGGCAGTATAGCAGAGGATAAGAATGCAATTCCAGATTGTGTCTGCAATGTACCTCTGAATCCTTCAGAAGCTGGTTGAAATGAAAAATCATCGATGGAAATATTTTTTGAAGCAGAAGATTCTTCAACGACTACAATATTACCGGCAAGATCGGATTTTAGTTGAGCGAAGTTAACACCCGAGAACATGGCTGAAGTAAAGAATATTAAAATTAGGTTTTTCATAGTAACTCAAAATCAAAAGTTAATCCAAAATGGAAAAGGAGTTCACGTCCATAAGTAACGGAATTATTTCCTGTTCCTGTTACAAATTCATCAGGGAGTGTCAGCTGAAATTCATTGAATCCATATGAAGCACTTACAAAAAGCTTTAATGGAAATAGATAATATCCGTTCATTGCTAATCTGAGTTCAGTACCAATACCCGTTTTAAGGGAATTAGTTGTTCCGAAAGGAGAATTCCATGCATTTCCGGCTTCAAAAAACATTCTGGCATAAAGCTTATCTAAAGTATAAGGTCCTGCTTGTTTTGTGATCTTTTTGAATATAGGAACAAAATACGAGAGACTTGTAAATGCTGTTCTGTCTCCACCTAAAGCAAAATAAGGATAGCTTCGCATTCCAAGAAACCCTCCAATATAATCAGTGTAAAAAGAATCATTCGGATTATTGAAATAAGCAAAGCCTCTTGCTCTGGCTTGAAGCGCCTGACCGGAAGGTAGCTTGAACCCATATCGGCCATGAAATTCTGCAGAATGGTTTTTTGAAGTTTTGAATATGGGAACTAATGAACCGTCATCAATATCATACTCTTCCAATAATTTTCCGGGTTGATATTGATAGCGTAAATAACCCTTCAGACCTGTTGGAGCTATATCAGCATCAGTAGTAAATTCGTAATAGTCGACCGTGTAAGAAGCAGATAAGGTAGTACCTTTGAAGTATTCTGATGAAGATCCGGTTATAAAAGCCTGTAACTCGTTAGAATAAAAATTGTCCGTTTCAACTCTGTATGGACTATAACCAATTCCAAGTTCAAGCAAAGAACGCCGACTAAGTTTACTTCTGAAGAACAAATTTGCCTCCCAAATCTGATAAGCTATATCAACATTTACAGTATCTTTTTGGGCACAAGAAGTACATGGAAATTCCTCGATTTGTAAACCGTCCTTAACATTTCGACGCAGATTATACAGTTCAAGAGAAACAGTAGGAGACCAGCTTCTTTTAATAAAGGGAAGCCCTCGGTATTCTGCGATCAGAAAAAGATCTCGGTCTAGTTCAAAAAGACGGTTTGGCTTAAAAAAACCTCCGATGCTTTCGGCAGGAAGAGAGCCGACACCAAGCATGGCTCCACCAAAAATACTTAATTTGTCTAACACATCACGGGAAGCGAAATAGACGCCCGGTTTAACATCACGAAGCAAGTTCTCCCCAAGTTTTCCAAACTTTCCGTTTTTAATGAGAGATCCGTTACTACCATTTAATTTTGAATAGTTATCGAAACGGATTATCGGGAAAAATGAAAAATCCGTAAAAGTGTCTTCATACTCTCGGTATGAATAGTCATCATCTGCTCCAACAGTTTTCATTTCAAACTTATAAGAGCCGGTATCTGCAACAGCATGTTCTGCATAGCTGAATTCGGTAAGATCTTCGTCATCGAAATTATTTAGCTGAGTAAAAGAATCCGAAACAGGAAAGGCTTCAGTTTCAGAATATACAGGGTCGTAAGTTGTGAGTTCTCTTTTTGTGGAATCGAGCAGATGCTTTTTGATCTTATATCCGTCGGCTTCATATTCAGAATAATATAGGTTTCCACTATTGTCCTCGAAAGGCATAAAAGCTCCACCCACTACATTTGTAATCTGTACAGAAGTTTCGGTTTCTATATCCATTCTGTGGATATTAAATATTCCATTTTCATCACTGGAGTAAAATAAATTTTTCCCGTCATGTGATATAAAAGGATCTCTGGAATCAACGAACTCGTTGTCTATTACAGGTTCAACAGTTTTGGTTAGTAAACTATATTTAAAGATCGAACGATTGCCCCGGTCTGCATATGCAAAGTAGATAGTGTTTCCGTCCGGACTCCAAACAGGTGTATAAAGTGTTTCTCCATTTTTATAAGAAGTGAGACTAGTTATTTCATTGGTTTTAGGATCCAGTATTATCAGGTTTTGTGTTCCTTTGTTATACTGGATAGCTGCAATATCACTTCCATCAGGGCTCCATGCCGGGGCTTCAATTCTGGCTGCTTGGGTTAGCTTTTTATGATCTTTTGATTCCAGATTGTAAATAAAAATATCACGATAAGATTCCCCATACCTGGTAGCTTTGTTAACAGAATAAGCTATTTGATTTCCATCAGCAGAGAAAGAGTAAGAGGTAGCAAGAAATGTAATTAAAGGCTTTTCAGTTGCGGATGTGTGTTGCTGATGTTGATCAAAAAGTTGATTTGAAACCTGAGCGACTTCTTCAGTTCCATTTTTATTTTTAAGATATAGTGAAGCCAGACTATAATCCCGCCCTTTATTAGACAGATATGCTACTGAATTTCCATCAGGCGAAACTTTTGGATAAAAATTGAAAAAACCATCTTTTTCAACATAGTCACTTTTGGTAGTGTTTAAACCTTCAATAGCTTTTGAATAGAATTGCTTTCGATCAACTATCCAATCCACAAATACCAATTTGCCCGGAATTCCTGTTGCAATTTCAATGGCTTCCGCAACATTATATACTCCCCTTTGTGCAAGTGCAGCTGATATTTCTCTGATTACTTCTTCTCCGAAGCGATCTACCAGATAGATCACAAATGCAAAACCTTGATTGTATACTGTCTCCCTTTCAATACTGGTTTTAGAAGAGAAGGTGCCCATTTCTTCCAAGCTGAAGTATGTATCAGATAAAATTCTTGTCCGCAAAATCATATCGCGGTGCGAATCCCATGTTTCGTAAAGTAAGCCTTGCCGCTGATACTGAGCTGTACCCTCTGCCAGCCACGCAGGAACATTGATAGTAGCAAAGGGAAGTGTGGCAATTCCATTCGGAAAACCATACAGCACATCAGGTCTTCGAACATCTTCATAGCTTAACCATTGAATGTACGAAATGGGATATTTGCGTTTTCCTTTGATGGCTTTCTGTATTTGAACGATATGAGTAAACTCATGTGTAATTACGTTTCGTAGCCAGTTATGAGTTCCACGAAGTGGAGTATCTAAAGCCGGAAGCCAAATATCGATCTTATTATCAAAAAAGTAGGCTGCTCCGTTTGAATAATCATCCCTGTCTTTAAGTACGATACTTACTTTCTGATCAGGTTCAAGCTGATATAAATCTGTAATGGGAGCGTAGATTTCCTCCGCAATACGGGCAGTAACTTTTGCAGATCTGCTGTTTCCTTCCTGAAAGTGAATTAGGAAGTGTTCGCTTTCAATAGTAAACCATTCCAGATGATTATGGGAATAATCATAGTAAAGAGGGCTTGTTTGAGCCTGTAAAGAAACAATGCCAAAAACGAAGAACAGAATTATTGTGAAAAGAATCTTTTTCATTAATGAGCCACCGCTATTTTAACGAGTTTAGATTCCGAATTTCCGTTAACAGTAGCTTTCACCATTGCGAAATAAGCACCGCTTCCCCAACCGGATGTATTTATAGCTATTTCTTCGGGCGAACCTCCGTTTACCTGTATAACATCCTTATAAACCAGTCTTCCGCTTTGAGTAATTATATGGATCTCTACTTGTCCGGCCTGCTCAACCTGAAATCTTAAGTTCGTTTCCTGATCAGCGGGATTGGGCCAATTATATGTTTCGTTTTTATTCAGGATCTTAAAAGAAGTATCTCCATTTTGAGGATCATCAGAGTTAATCTCTGCAGATACTTTATTAAAAGAATTTTTACCATAGCGAGAAGGCCATTCTGAAGAAGTAAAATTGTCAAATTTCCAGGCTTTAATATCACCGATATGGCTTACTGCGTAAAGTGTATTACCAATGAAGGCGGGATGGATAGGTTGAAAATTCTGGTCTGCTACTTCGCCAACAAACAAAGGGAAACCTTCAAGTGGTGTGCCGTCTTTTTGGTATCCATATATGTTTAATGAATATTCATCCTGACCTACTACAAGAATATCCTGATTGGTATCTCCGGTAATGTCAGCTAAAAGTGGAGTGCCCGTAAATTTCACATTTTCCGGAGCGTCTACGGGCATATTGTTTAGTATGGCTCCGTTTCTATTATAACCGATCAAAAGATTATTGGCCTTGTCTACACGAATTATTTCAAAATTCTTACTTATTGCAGGCCATTCTGATGCGAACTCAGAAAATATAGTTGTGAAAGGATCTGTTTTTGAGGGATCAGCTAATATGAACGCATCGTCTTCAAAAATATAATACACATTTTGTTCTTCTCCTTTTATAACACCTGAGTACAGCCTGTTGGTTGAAGCAGATAGGAAATCTATAATCGTACTACCCTCAAAAGTTACTGTTTGCCTATTTATGGAAGCATTTCCGGAATTGAATATTTCAGATCTGAATGGAACAGGAGATTGTTTCGGAAGATTGTTACCCGTGGCAGGGTCCAGAGCTACAGAGGTGAAGTCCAGAAAAAGTGAATCGCCTGATTGAGAGCTGATGAAAGCTTTATTAGCTGTGGTATCTACTTGCCAGATTTGATTAAATGTCTCAGCTCCCTGATCCCACTCAAAAGCAGTAACCAAAAAATTCGGAGCTGTTGCAGGATTTAAAGCTGTAACAAGATTGTTTCCAATAAAAGGCTGTTGATTACTTGGAGAAGTAACTTCAAAGATGGTGTTTTGCTCATTTATTCTAACAGCATCAATGTTTTCATTTTTAGGTATCACTAGAAAGCTATCTGTTCCGGGAGTGTACAAGCCTAAAGAGAGAGGGTAGAAGTTGTGGTAAGGATTTGATTCTGTAAAATAGTTTTGCTGATTCTGAGAGATTGAAAGTACTTCAGAGTAACCAAATTCTGAATCAGTAAACTTCTCAATTTTAAAAGTAGCTGTTGGAAGGTTGTCAGAAAAATCAAAAAAACGTACAAATGTTTTTCCACCAGAGTTGCTGTCTGTATCCGGAAAAGTTTTTGGGGTAAATTGATTTTCATAAAGAGAAATCTGGTTTCCCTGATTGACAACGGTAAAATTGTTGCCACTCCACCAGAAGTCGAAAGGAATTCCGAATGCAGCACTGTTATCTAAAGCTCCATCCAGTGGTTTACCAATATCCTGAGAACCTTCAGCTTCTTCCAGATCAACACCTCTGCGATCAGGATTACTGTTCACTCCTGAGTTTTGAGATATTTTTTTGTTAATAACGGATTCATCAATATGCCAGATCAAAATACCACCATTCAGTTCCCGGTCATCTGAAGTCCCTTCATTGTTATCAGGTCCAACATCTAATCCACCGGGCAAGCTCCAGTCAAAATCACTTACATCAATAAGAACACCCTGCTCAAATAAGTCATCAAAATCAGAACCCTGAAAGACAAATGTGTCATTATCATTTGTGAAGGTTTGTTGAACTTCACTACCGTCATTCTTTCGTATTGTTAAAGTGACTCCATCATTTCCAATATCTCTGTACCGGTTCTCAATTAGAAAATATTCGGTAGCTGAAAGGTTGTAACGGGCAATATTATTCTGATCATTTGTGCTTGAAGCAGTTAAAGAAATATCTCCTTCAGTTTGATTAAAAACCTCAAATGCAGTTGTCCAACCCAGAAAAGTTTTTTCCCAGGCTGACGGTTCGGGAGGAAAAAGTCCTTGATATGCAAAAAAGCTGGCTCCATCCATTAGCCCAAATCGACCAATACCTGAATCTCCCGTTTCTGTATTAAAAAGATCAGGAAGTCCTAAATGGCTACCAATTGATGCACATAATAAACCATTTATTGAAAGCGGAAATACAAATTCATTATCTTGAATATCTAAGCCTCGTCTGGATTCTGTTCTTGGAATAATTAAGGAATTAGTAATTCTGAAATTTCCGTTATTCACAGGTACACCATTAAATAATGGTTGGTTTAATAGTTGAGCAAGATCATTTTTTTTTAGTGTTATTGAAGGAATATCCTGAGGAGTAATGTCTAAGCTGGTACCAACTAATTCTATATCTCTTCCTATACCCGCATGAAAAATTATAAAAGCTGTATTATCGGGATCGAGGCCGGTAGCGTCAAAGCCGCCATTCTCTTCGACTTTTGTCCAGGAATCAACAATAAACTGAGCCAATTTCTCATTGGTAAAGGTTTTTCCGGTTGGGGAATACTCTTTCATTTCTTTGTCGAGGCGATATACATCAGGAAGCACTCTATAGTTGAGAGTAAGTTGATTATCGGAAGATTGTTCAAAGTAATTTTTAGCGAATTCCAGATGCGCTTCAAAATATGATCTGTTATGGGGTAAGGGATCGATATTGGTTGGATCGTTTTCGAGATAGGGAAGACCTCCATCAAAAACACCAGTTCCTGAAGTTAAATCATTTTCATCAGACTGGAACTCAACCATAATTGCTACCACGTCAAGTGTACCGGTTGTAGGCACAGAAGAGATCACATCATTAACCATAGAAATGGAGTGGCTCTTTTTGGGTACTATTTTTTGAGCTGAAGACTGTAAAGAAAATAAAAAGAGCATGCTTAGAATTAACACGCTCTTTTTAAGAAAAAAATTAGAAACCGGCATGTATTTTAATAGTTCAGGAGAATACTAAAGCGTAAAGTGTTTGCCAGAGGACTTTGGGATTCAAGTGTTTTTATATAACTGAAATCCACACCAAATTGATTGTACCTCAGGCCAGCACCAAAGGTAATAAATTCTCTGTCACCATTATCAGGAGATTCATAATAGTAGCCTCCCCGAATGGCGAATTTACGATCGTACCAGTATTCAAGACCTGCACCAATCATAAACTGTTCCATCAAACTTACACTGGTTCTTGTTCCTGTGTTAGGATCAAAAGGGCGATATGTACCCCAGGATTCTATTAAAGCTTTTAAAGGAGCGACAGCCCTGAAAGTTGTATCGTCTTCAGTTACGATTGCTTCCTGACGAGCCATGATTTTGGTAATATCTACAGCAACAGTAAGTTCATTGATTCTGTCTTCATCCAGTCCGAAATTTATTGCGGGGCCGAATCGGAGTACTGTTGGCAGCGGATCTTTTTGAGCGTTATCGGAATATTGAATTCCGGGCCCAAGATTTGAAAGGTTCACACCAAAGCTGGCAATAGCATCAGAAGAACCAAAATCGAAAGGATCCGATTTATAAAGTGCTGAAATGTCGATACCAACACTGGAACCGGGGTTAATTTTTTGACCACCAACTTGAATTCCGCTGGCTAAACTTGAGTATATAAGTCTTGCGCCACCTCCCAGAGCTAAATTCTTACTTACTTCTGTTCCGTATGATAAACCTATAGCAAACTCATAGCTGTTGAATCTGGCCCCTTCTTCTCCACCTTCTGTAGTATTAAGCTGTTCACCAAGATTAAGAAAAGTAATATGCCCGCCTACAGTTCCAATACCTTCTATATATTGCTTAACTACGAGGTAATCATAAAATAAATCGTTTACCCCAAAATTAGCTAACCAATTTGAATGCGTGAAACTAGCCTGATTATCTTTTTGATAGGCAAGCCCTGCAGGGTTCCAGAATAAGGCCGCAGCGTTATCGGCTAGAGCAACTCCGGTATTTCCCATCCCGGCTCCTCTTGAGTCAGCCTCAATTTGTAAAAAGGGAACGCCTGTAATACCGACTTGAGCCTTGGTTGTAGTGGGAAAAAGTATAAATAAACTCGCAATGAGTAGTAATAAAGTCCTGTTCATATCATAAAAAGTATTTAGATAAATATAACGTATTAAAATGATTTTTAATGCTCTCTATCTAATGATTACGAGCTTTTCGATTTTTTCGATTGATTGTTTTCCTTCCGGGGTTTCTGTTGTAACCCGAAGCACATAAATATAAGTACCGTTGCCCAGGCGATCATTATCCCTGTCACGGCCATTCCATGGAATACTGGCATAAGAATTAGATGTAATAAGTGATTCTTGCTTGATATTTTGTACCGGTTTTCCGCTGAGAGTATAAATGTTGATAGATATATCTAACGGATTTCCGGGCTGATTGTGTTCGAACGTAAATTGAGTTTTAGAATTCATCGGATTCGGGTAATTGTAAATATTCCGAACCGAGAGTTCATTTTTGGGAGCAACTTCGAAAAAGATTTCTTTTTCATTTGGATTATTATGTACATCCCATGCCCGAACTTTCAGCGTGTAACTACCTTCTGGTAATTGATCCAGAGGATACTCGATACGCCCTCCAGTAAAATCATTTAAGTTTCCCTCATAAAACTCATTGAGGATAAATGTTTGTTTGGGTTTTGTATCGATTGTAGCAATTATTTCATGTCCAACTCCTGTTCCTGTAGTGTTTATTCCTGAATTATCCTGAAGCTCAACGATTAATTTCGGTGAATCGCTGACTAAATTTCCGTTTACAAATTTCTCATCATTTAGATAAATATCCATTGCAGGCCCTTTGCCATCATTTACAGCATCAGGGTTTATTCCATCAAAATTGATATCAGTGTAAGCTCCTCCCGCATAAGAAGAAGATCCTTGAGCGTATAAAACAACTCTGCCATTTTCGCCGGAAGTGCTTATATCTTTAGGTACAATAAAAGTTTGTGAAAAGAGTCCATTTTCGATAGAAACTTTCCCTTTAAAAAGAAGATCGGTTTCAACATCGTAAGTACAATCGCCATTAAGAACACAATTCCATTCACGTTCCGGAAGGCTTACCGATCTCTTTGCATCAAAAACGGATAAAACAGCCTGGCCATTATAACTGTTATCAATTTGATTACTGCTGTTTTCAATTCGACCTGATAAAGTAACCTGATCCAAAGCCCGAAGAGTCACTGTTGTATCCTGATTAAGGACATCTATTCCATTTATTGAGGTTATGGATGCTTTTCGTGATGGCAGTTTGAATTCTGTAGCAGGATCACCAAGTAGTACAAACTTTTTACTGTTTGTTGATGCCCCGATTCTTGAACTGCGGCTACCGATAATAGAATTTTTTGTCTCTCTTATTATATCTCCCAAACGCTTTGGCGAGCCATCGGTTTTTCTTTCAGACATTCTTTGGGAGAGAGCCAAATTAAGCCCAAAGTTGTTACTGGAACTTACTGATGAATTTGTATACACAACTCTTGTTGTAGTAAAAGAAGCTATTCCACCACCATTATTTGCACTCACAAAACGTTCAGCACCCGATTGATCACTTGTATCATCATATCTACCAAACTGGCAAGTGGCTGTTACGAGTACGCATAATTTATCGGTATTCGTTAATTCTGGGATGTATTCAGAAAGGAAGAGTTCTTCATCCGAAAGAGTTTGTTCATTGCCATGACCTGAATAATTGATAACAAGTGTTCCGTTATTGACCGCACCAATGAAGTCCTCAGTTGCTCCGGGAATTTGTCTTCCGGCTCCGGTTATTTCCACGGGATATGAAAACTCATATATCTTTTTTAGCCTAATGCCGGGTTCGTTCAGGGCCATCATTTCTGCTGATACATCAGCATTAACGGTATGAATATCTCTGTTTGTGTTTACTTCCGGGAAGTCATCATCTGCTGCAAAAGTAAATAAGTTTTGCCATTCTCCTGCATTAGATTGGGCTTCATACCTTTTAATCTTTTTTATAAAATTTGATGCTTCGAAAGGTGTTTGGGCAGTGATTCTTCCGATACCGATATCCATAAGAAAACTATCTGAGGTATTTCCACTACCAATATCTCCTTCATCATCATCCAGATACCCGAAGAAATCATCTGTTCCAAAAGTTCCACCACCACTTCCTGTAGCCCTTACTGTAGATTGTTTACTTTGGTATGTTAGTACATGATTAGTCAACGCGTTTTCAATGATATCTTTTGTGTCATAACTGGTATCACCAAAAAGCACTAAGTATTGAGGTTCATTTTCTGAATTAATTATCGCGCGATTCCATAAAAATTTCACATAATCTCTTATCGCTGCCGGATCTTTAACCCCGCTTGAGAATTCATTTAAAATTTCAGTTTGTGTTACAAGAACAGGAGTGAGTCCTTGTTCTTCACGGTATTGAGCCAATTCAAGAGCTCGGTCTTTCAAATCTTCTGAGGTAACAATAATGTAATCAGGATAAATCGACAGACCCTTGAGGTTTTGTGTATTGATTCGTTCTCCTGAACCCGGTACTGGAAATGAACTCTGAGCTATAATGGTTTTTCCACCGTTCTGAAAATAATCGACATCATAAGTATTTTCAGTTGAATTATTAACAGATAATAAAATCGGGTTTGATGGATCTGTTACATCCATTACATACGGGGCGGTACTAAACCCCTGTAAGCTAAAAGTAACTTCCTGTTGAGCAAGTGTGTCATTATTAATTGTATAAAAAATAAGCCTGTCAGATTCTGCAACTAATGACCGGTCAAAAGTCAATCTTATCCAGTCAACAAAAGCGATACTATTTTGTTGTCTGTGAGTAATAGTAGCTGTCAGGTCAATAATCCCGTTGTTTATTGATACAGAGACATCCTCATTTATATTGTAGGGTGAGGCTGCCGGCCCTTCACTGCCATTGTATCCTTGAGACGAACTAAATGCTGATAGACTGGATACATTTTTTTCAGCAACATCTGTATTGTTTAAATCTATATCGAAAGTGATTAAAGCCTCTGATCTGGCATAAAGTTGTGCAGTTACATTAACATCCAATGTGTTAGAAGCTCCGATAAGGGTGTCTTTAAATATTGAAACCGGGACATTGCTTTGAGTAGAGGAAATTGACTGACCAAGCCAGAATCTGCCCGACTTGAACTTATCTTCAGGCTTAGTTAATTCCTCGTCTTTCCAAATAAAATCGGTGAATGAGCTAACAGTGGAGGTCGGGTTTAAATTGGTGTTTGATGGAGTTAACCGTAATCCGTTTTGATCCGCAATCGTTAAATAAACATATTTAACATCAGAGTATGGGTGTAAGCTATGAACATATTTGCTCTGATTCCTGATTACACGGTGGGGACTGTTACCATAGAATATAACGCGATCATTGCTATCAAAAGAACCATCATTTTCTCCTTCAACAATAATCGGAATTTGCGAAAAAGAAGGTCTTTGTGCACTATTTAGTTCCGGTAGCTGATAACCGTCTGTACCCCATATTTGTATTCGTTTTGGATCAATATTGCTTGTGTTTATACCAAGCTCATTTAAATAGTCAGTATCAAGTTTATAAATGTTGTTATTTCTTAAGGGGATTTTGTACCAAACCCCGGAAGCCAACGGAGATTCTGAACTGATACTTTTTGCAACAGGAGCTCTTTCACTTTCATTCTTATAAACCCGAACTTTAAGTTTTCTGGTAATCAGAACAGATTTCTCAGAATATCTTGCGCGGTGAAATAGAACAGGAGCTTTTTTATATCCTCTGTAAAATCCGGCTGTGGTTACTTCTACTACACTGTTTTCATCTGATGAAATAAAAGAAGCGGCAATTGTACTTTCTGAAAGTGATTTATTGATTTCAGTGACACTTTGTTCAAGAATCCTAAAAGCAGGTTTTCCGTTAATAACAGGAACCATTAATTGGTATGGAGGTAAAACCTTGTCCGTATCATTTACTAATTCATAATCAGTAAAGGAGTTAGTTTCTGCAACTATCTTCACTCTTTGACCCAAGAGGGAATCAAAGCAAAGCAAAACGAACAGCCCACAAAAAAGCAGAAACTTCATCTTCATTATTAATTACTATATAATAGATCTGAAAAATTAATTAACGCACGTAGCGAGTAAATAGTAGCTGTTTGAAATAGTAATATCAGAATTTAGACTTTAATGATAAGCAGGTTGCCCTGATTGTAATAGTTATTCGTTAATGGTAGAATAAATTGTAGCGGTATTACAGTATCTGTGGGTTTTAATTAAAATCTGAAAGAATAATATGTGAGTTCGTTTATAAAGTCAAACAAAAAAGGAGTTTTCACTCCTTTTTTTATTTACAACATTTCTATAACTAAAGCAGAGGCACCGCCACCGCCGTTGCAGATGCCTGCGCAACCGTATTTACCACCACTTCTTTTTAATGCATGAAGTAAGGTAACGACAATTCGAGCACCTGAACATCCTATTGGATGACCGATGCTTACAGCTCCGCCATGAATATTTACTTTTTCAGGATTAAGTTCTAGAATTTGATTATTTGCAATTGATACTACAGAAAAGGCTTCGTTAATTTCAAATAAATCAATTTCATTTGTTGTTAGACCTGCTTTTTTGAGAGCGATTGGGATAGCATCAGAGGGGGCTGTAGTAAACCATTCAGGTGCTTTTGCGGCACTTCCGTGACTTAAAATTTTAGCTAAAGGAGTTAATCCTAATTCTTTGGCTTTATCGGCGCTCATTACCAAAACAGCAGCGGCACCGTCATTGATACTGGATGCATTTGCAGCTGTAACCGTGCCTTCTTTATCAAATACCGGACGGAGTGTAGGTATTTTTTCAAAGTTTACTCTTGCAACTTCTTCATCTTTATCTACAATTGTAACATTACCTCTTCGATCGGTAACTTTTATTTTGATCATTTCATCATCAAAATAACCTTTTTCCTGAGCTGTTTGCGCTCTTTTATAAGACTCAACGGCAAATTTATCCTGTTCTTCACGACTTATATTACATTCTTCAGCACAAATTTCTGCTGCATTACCCATTGCAAAGTCATTGTACACATCCCAAAGACCATCTTTTAAAATTCCATCTTCAGTTTGAACATGCCCGTATTTTGAACCATAACGATGCTTAGGTAAATAGTATGGGACATTACTCATGCTTTCCATTCCACCTGCAACTACAACATCCGCATCACCCAAACGAATTTGGTCTGCAGCTATCATTATTGCTTTCATTCCTGAAGCACATACTTTATTAACAGTGGTACTTGGAGTTTTTTGAGAAAGACCTGCTTTTAAAGCAGCCTGTCTCGCCGGTGCTTGTCCAATACCTGCAGTAAGAACATTACCCATTACAACTTCTTGCACATCATCAGCAGATATTCCTGATGATTTGATCAATTCAATGATAGCTGTACTTCCTAATTCAGGTGCAGTGAAAGAAGCCAGACTGCCACCAAATGATCCTATTGGTGTTCTTTTTGCTTCAACAATTACTACGTCTCGCATGATAAAATTTCTTTAGTGGTTATTATTCTGTAAGCGCTTTTCCAACGCTTTGAAGTTACAAAAAATGAAAGGAATGTGTTATTAAAAAGCTTGTTCTAAATCCTGAATAAGGTCTTCACTATCTTCAATACCAACAGATAATCTGATAAGTGAATCTTTAAGCCCGGCTTTTTCTCTGTGTTCTTTCGGAATAGAGCCATGTGTCATAGAAGCAGGGTGGCTGATTAATGATTCAACCCCACCTAAACTTTCAGCAAGTGTAAAAAACTTAGTACTGGCCATGAACTTAGTTGCAGCTTCAATAGAGTCGTCTTTAAGAGAAAATGAGACCATCCCTCCAAAGTCATCCATTTGTTTTTTCGCAAGTTCGTGTTGTGGATGAGAGCTTAATCCGGGATAATGAACCTCACCTACTTTCGGGTGTTCATTTAAAAAATCAGCAACTTGTTTAGCATTCGAGACAGCTCGTTCTACACGAACCGCTAATGTCTTAATCCCTCTCAAAACCAAATAACAATCCATAGGGCCAGGTACAGCACCCGAAGATTTCACCTGGAATAACAGGTTATCAAGTATTTCTTTGTTTGATGTTGCTACTGCCCCGTGAATAACATCTGAGTGACCTCCTAAATACTTTGTAGCAGAATGAAGCACTGCATCTGCACCAAGTTCAGCAGGCCTTTGCAGATAAGGAGAAGCAAAAGTGTTATCAACAACTGAAAGGGCGTTGTTTTCATGAGCCATTGCAGATAGCTTTTCAATGTCTACAATTCTTAGAAGTGGATTTGTAGGAGTTTCAATCCAAAAAAGTTTTGTATTAGGCTTAACTGTATCTCTTACAAGATCTAGGTCAGTCATGTCAATGAATGAAAACTCGATACCATAGGGCTGGAATACAGAGGTAAATAATCTGTATGAACCGCCGTATAAATCATCTGAAGCAATGATATGGTCGCCAGGCCGAAACATTTTCATTAAAGCATCCATTGCAGCTACTCCACTTGCGAAACAAGCACAGGAATCAGTTCCTTCAAGACCTGCTATCATATTTTCGAGAGCGGTTCTTGTTGGATTTCCAACCCGGGCATAATCATAACCTTTGTGAACATTTGGTGCAGACTGAGCATAAGTTGAAGTCTGGAAAATCGGAGGCATAACGGCACCTGAAGTCTCTTCATTCTTTTGGCCCGCATGAATAGCTTTAGTGTTAAATTTCATTATTGGTTATTCCAGCTTTCTTTTAAACTTTTAAGGTTTTCGATTTTATCGGAATAGCTATTGTTCCCGGTGTTTAATTCTTGCAGTTTTTCATAGTAAGTAATGGAAAAGTCAGTAAGTGCAAGTGCTTTTTCAGCAATACTATTTTTATCATCATCAAAGGCAACTTGATGCACAGAAAAATAATTCCCGGCCATATTATTGTAAAACACCGCAAGACTTTCTATGAACTCAATATTTGAACTTTCAATTTGATAAGCCTTAATCAATTCATTTTCAGCATTTTCAGAAACACCTTCAATTTCAACACCTAGGTTGGTAACGGAAGTAGTGTCAGAATCGGCATAAGAAGCCCTTAAGTTTGAAAATAATTCGGAAACCTGTTCATATAACTGAGTACCGTATACATTGCGCAGCTTCGGGTCATTCGGAAATTCTTCAACAAGATTGCTGAGAAAAGAAACAGCCTCAGAATTTCTATCCTGACTGATGTATGCATTAACAAGCCCAAATGCCACATTTTTGTTTTTTAAAGGGTCTTGATCGGCTTTTTTATAGTAAAAAATAGACTGTTCAGGGTTTCCGGTTTCTAAATATAAAAACCCCAGATTTTCGAATACATCGAGACTAACGGTTTCCAGCGATTCGGTCATTTTCAGAGTTTCAATCGCCCCTTCAACATCACTGCTGTTATATTGAGCAATAGATAAAGATTTATAACTTTCAATGTTTTCAGGTTCAATAGCAATTGCGTTCCTGAAATGGCTTATTGCCTTTTGAGTATCCTCAACAGATCCTTCTTTATAAGATTGAAGTCCATTAGTGTGTTCCATTTCCCAATAATAATTAGCCAGGCTGTCAGCCTCGGCTTGCCAATTCGTTTCTGGTGATGCAGTTTGATACACTCTTATTGAGTCAAAAGACGAACTCATGTTATAATAGTTGGTCTCTCTGTCTTGTACGGGAGAATCCTTAGCAATTAAGCCGTATACTTTTCCTTTTTGATAAAAGAGAAATGAGGATGGGTTTTTGTCTATTTCAGCTGAAATTTCAGTAAGTGCTTGTTGGTAATTTCCCTCGTTGATGAGGTTTTCAGCTGAAAATTTTGAACCGGAACAAGAAATAAAAAACCCGATAACAAGTAAAAAACTTGCATATCGGGTTATAATTGAATTTTTCATAGATTTATGTCTTTGAAGAAGATCAGGATTACATTCCTGCTTTTTCCATAGCAGCTTCTGCTTTTTCATTCATGCCAAGAGAAGTGTATACCTGAAATAAAGACCTCCAGTAATCCTGATTATTAGGTCTTAACTCAGTAGCTTTTTCATAATACTTCATAGCCTCTCTAAGATTATCTTTTGCTTGAGTATCAATCTTTGCTGCTTCATCATTATCAGCAGTTGCATTTCTCTTGTCAAAAAGAGCAGCGGCTTTATTTTGATAAATGATACCAAGAGTGTTGTATGCATTCGCATCATTAGGATCAATTTCCACTACTTTCAACAGCTCTTCAACTGCACGATCTATCAATTTTTCAGAGCGGCTACTTTGTTCTTCAATAGAATTTCGAAGTGAAGCTAATTTTTCTTCGTTCGCTGTTTTGGCAGCACCGCTTAAGTTACGTTGCTCTCTTTCAAGATTAAAGATCTCGTCATATTTGGCAGATATATCATCAGTAATTTCACTGGCCATGATATAAACCTGAGTTCCTAATACTAAGTGATATTGAGGATTGTTAGGCTCACGTGCTATTAAAGACTCAATTACTTTGATAGACTCTTCATTTTCACCCAGATTCATGTAAGAATCAGCAAGTTTTTGTGTAAGAAAAACTGAGTCAGGGTAGAATTCAATTCCTTTTTTAAGGATGGTATTCGCTGCTTCATATTCTTCTACCTGAAGGTATAGTCCACCTAAACGATCGTAGTCGTAAGCATCCGCCTTAACTTTCTTTTCAATTACTTGTTCGTAAATGTCAGTTGCGGCATCAAGGTTTGAATTAAGTCGATATACTTCGGCTAAAACTTCGTAAGAGAGTAAGCTATCCGGATTAATTATGATAGCATTTTCTAAATGGTCTTCAGCTACATCGTATGGGTTTCCGGTTGCAGATGTTGTTGAATCTCCGGTTGCATATTTAACACCAAGGTTATGCTCCTGGCCCCATATTTGGTCTATCAAAAGTTGAGACTCTACAGATTCAAGGCTTTTAGCACCCTGACTTGTGTATAGCTCATTGGCCATAACTAGGTTTTCTCTCATTTTAGAATAGCTATCTTTACGATCAGCAATGATTGAATTGTTTAGTGCTATTTCAGAATATACTTTGCCTTTGTAATAGTAGGCGTCAGCATTTGCTGAATCCTGAACAATAGCTTGATCTAATGATGAGAGAGCGGCATCATAATTTTTTGCTTTAATCCCGTCTTTAGCTTCTTTAATTAACGGATTTGTTTCTCCGCCACAACTAATAACTATAGTTGCTAGAACCGCAAAAGAAAGAAGTTTATAAAAATTCTTTTTCATATCAGTGTAAAATTGGTAGTGGTTGGTTTCAAATGGTTTTAATAAGTTAACAAAATAACTATATAAAGCGCTTTCCGCAAAAAAGAAGGTGTATTTTAATTTCAAAAACCAAACAATAAATACTCATGAAAAAAGTGATTTCAACAGAGTCAGCACCAGCCGCTATAGGCCCTTACAGCCAGGCAATTGAGCATAATGGCGTTTTATATTGCTCAGGGCAAATTCCTCTCGATCCTGAAACTATGCAAATAGTTGGAGATAATGCAGCTGATCAGGCTAAGCAAGTAATGAAAAACTTAAGTGCTGTTCTTAAAGCAGCAGGTACAGATTTCTCAAAAGTCTTGAAATGCTCCATCTTTTTGGATGATATGGGAGATTTTGGAGAGGTGAATGAAGTATACGGTGGTTATTTTAAGAATGACCCGCCTGCCAGAGAAACAGTTGCGGTTCAAACGCTTCCAAAAAGTGTTTTAGTTGAAATAAGCTGTATTGCAATTATTTAAAACTATGCAGGAAGCTTTTAGAAGTAAAGTTTCCTGCTTTATCTGACAGTCCCAGATATATAGTATTCTCGGGTTTTAAATTGAAGTCGGGGAGATAGAATGTGAAAGAATTATTTTCATAGTCATATTCAGGAATTCCCCGAATTCCATTGATCTTAAATAAAGCGGATTCGAAATCGATACCGGAAAGATTATCATCTGTTTTAATCATATAGGTTTGCATACCATTACCTAGTGTTACTAACTCGGGTTCCCTGATCACGGGGGGGAGAGAATCTTTTAAAACAATGAAACGACCCAATGAAGGGATTTCGGCGTTTAATGTTGTTCCGGATACCCAGGAATCAACAAAGCTTGGTTCTTCATCTTCCTTAGATTGATATAAGTTTAAACGATCTGCTCCCTGTATAATCGTTGGTAACTGTACCTGAGCAAAAAGATTTTTCCTGTTTACTAATTCGGGCACACCGATTTGTATGGATAGGGTATCATTTATAAACTGTACATCCTGAAGCAAGCTTAGAGAATCAAAGAATGTGTTTGAGTCTATGTAAACCTTGATTTTATAATCCGGAGAGGTCAATGAATAGTGCTTTTCTGCACTTAATCTGGATATTGTAAAATTCGGATCTTCAAGGGCGACTATTTTTTGGGAAGCAGTGGAGTCCCAGGTAACCCATTGGTCAGATTTTCGCAGATCCACATTTAATGTGTCATTTTGTATTATCCAGTTGTTGGTCCAATACTTGTTATAGTCTTTGCGGGAATACCTGAGATCGGAACGAATTTCTTTTACTACAGGGATTACAGCAACACTTTGATTTCCATAATAATCTCTCGCAACTACTTCATAAATGCCTTGCTCGGGGGCTGAAAGTTGTGATTCTTTAATTAAAAAAGGATGCCCGAATTTTTGTTGACCAAAAAGTCTCTGGAAACTTCTTTTACTGCTATTAACAGAGGTTATTCTATTCACAAACATGTTATCAGCTTTAGAAAAATCAAAACGATTTAACTTTTCATGATAAAGGGTCTGATCTTCAAAATTTAGCATAAGATCATACACTGCGTATTTATTGTTTACTAAATTTGCCTGATCATATACGCTTGCAGATAGTCCAAAATCTCCATCAATAAAAACAGTATCAAAATATGTAGTGTCGTTTTTAATATTAATTGGGCTTATTTCCGTTGGGAAAAAGGAGCCAAATACAGTGCTTTTAATTGATAATGGTTCAATCAGAATTGAAGAGAAAACAGGGGCAATAGTGTCCTTAACAGCTAGATTTGATAAGAGAGGATTTATAGGCTGATTTAAATTATTTCTGATCTCAAAGTGAAGATGAGGAGGACCAATACCTGTTGAACCTGTATATCCGATAATATCTCCCTTCTTGACTTCAATTTTTTGATCTTCGAAAGATTGTTCAAATGTATAAGAATAATTAAGTTCATTTATCCGAATAGAATCAGCGATTTCTTGAAATGGTTCGTTGAATCGTTGGAGATGAGCATATACTGTATAAGTGCCATCATGATGCTTGATATAAATGGCTTTTCCGTACCCTTTATTAGTAATAAGAAGTTTATTTAGAAAGCCATCTTTCGAAGCATATACTTCGTAACCTTCTCGTCCCCAGGTTTTTATATCCAGTCCTGCATGGAAATGAGCAGATCGTGTTTCACCAAAAGTAGAACTTAAAAATTTACCTGAGTTCGTAGGCCACAGGTAAGTGGAGTCCTGCGAAAGCACATTCAATGGACAAGTGACAAGGAAAAAAAGAAGGGATAAATATTTCAAAACTACTTAACCGAAACTGTAAGAGTTACTAATTGTTCTCCCAATGTTGCTGTTAATTGATCTCCGGATCTAATTTGAGATACACCGCTTGGGGTTCCGGTAAAAATGAGGTCTCCGGGGTATAGCGTAAAAATTGAAGACAGATAAGAAATAAGATAGTTTATGGAAAAGATCATCTGAGAAGAGTTTCCGGATTGTCTGTTTACTCCGTTAACTGAAAGATCTACATTTATGTTTCCAAGATCTTCGAATTCTGTAGCGTGTATAAAACGACTTACCGGAGCAAAAGTGTCAAATCCCTTTGCTATGCTCCAGGGATGTCCTGATTCTTTAGCTCTCTGTTGTATATCTCTGGCTGTAAAATCAATACCAACACCAATGCCTTCGATGAAATCGCAGGCTTCAGTTTCAGGGATGTCTTTTCCTTTTTTTGAAATAGCTACAACAATTTCTACTTCGTGATGAACATCAGAGCTTTGTTCGGGAATTATAATTTCAGAACCATCAAAACAAAGAGCGCTTTGAGGTTTTATAAAAACCAAGGGTGAAGAAGGTACCGGATTGTTGAGCTCTTTAGCGTGTTCAATATAATTCCTGCCGATACAGTAGATTGTTCCTAATTGGTGGTTAAGTCCCGAAATCAGCTTTTTTATCATAAATAGAAGATAAAAGAAAAGCCTGTTTTTAGAAACTTAAAACAGGCTTTTTTGAAAGTTAAATTCTCATTTCAACTTCCGCAACCTGGACCAGAACAACCTGAAACAGTAAAATATTTTGTATCACTATACCTGCTTTCATCACCAGAACCATTCTTAGCGAGAACTCTATATGAATAAGTATCTTGATAGTTAAAGGGTGGAGAGGTAACAGCTTGCAAATTGGGGTTTACAAGACTACCTATATATGTATTACTGGTAGTGGTCGCAATTAAAGACCAGCTACCATTCTCAAACCTACGATAAATTTTATAGCTGGTAGCACCATATGTACTATTCCAGGTCAATTTTGGGCTTTGATTATATACAGAGTGGCTTAATACAGGAGGTTCTAATTTCGCAACCATAATATCATCACTGGTTCCATCAGGATCATTAGATACGGTTCCGTCTAATGCGAATGTACTACTATTTACCAAAAGGATTCCTGCAATATGTGGAGCTGCCATTGAAGTTCCACATGTAGTTAATGTCCCATTGTTCTTCCATAATGAAAGAATACTCTCCCCAGGGGCTGAATAATCTACAGTAGAACTTCCATAATTTGAACCTACATCAGGAAAATTCAGAGGATTACAATTTGGAGTTGTGATGTCGAAAGTTTGTGCAAATTCATCTCCTTGCCTAAAGGCAGATACTGTATGAACATTGTAATGATTTACTCTTGCAGGGGAATAATTATTGGCATTTGCTTCATCATTTCCTGCAGCTACAACAAAATCCAATCCTGAGTTTGCGGCATTGGTAACTGCGATATCAATACTGCTACTTCCATTTTCAACACCCAGGCTCATATTTATTACATCACTTATACTCGCATTGTTAGCAACATAGTTAATCCCATCTAATACAGATTGTATTGTACCAAGCCCATCTTTATTGAGGGATTTTATAGCTACTACAGTGGCTCCGCTTGCCACTCCTACTACATCAATAGAATTGTCTTTGGCAGCTATAATTCCCGCCACATGGGTACCATGTCCGTTCAAGTCATTCGGTGTTGATTCGGTGAATGCAGCACTATTGGATACATCTACATTTAAGTCCGAATGATCTAGATCAATTCCTGTATCAATTACCCAAGCCTTATGACCAGTGCCGTCTATTAAATGTCCATCTACTCGACTTACACCCCATGGCGTAGTTTGAGACATCATAGATTTTGACCGATTTTTAGATTCTTTAGGGATAGCAAAACCTGCAAGGCCATTAAACACTCGGTTCTGTTCAACAAACGCAATATCTGAATCTTCTTGTAATTCTTTTACCTGTTCTTCACTTAATCTGGCTACAAACCCACGAAGCGCGTGGCCATACCGACTCAATACATCCTGTTCTTTTACGTTGTATTTAAGAAGTGTTTGGTTAACCGCTTCTAAGGCTGTTTGTGCCAGTAGATTATTAACGGCTTTTTCACGGGCATCTCTTTCTTGGTATTCCTTAAAGACTACAATGTATTCACCAGGAATGGGTCCAGTTTTCTCAATAAGTTGTTTATTATCATTTATTTGACTTTGCACATTGGGGGGGGTATTTTGTTGTACATTTTGATCCTCACAATTTGTCAGAATGAGAAAGGCAAACAAACCAAATAACAAACATTTCTTACTATATAAATTATTCATAAAATTTAATTTTGATTAAAGTTATTGTAATTATTAAATAATTACATATAGTTAGGAGAAACAATACTATTAAATGTTACATAAAAAATTAGATTTATATTTAGATCATTATTTTTATATACTTATATGCTTCTCTTTATTTATTTCAGCTTGCTCGACTAAAACTAAGATTGAAATAGAAGGTCCCTTAACCTTAGTTGGTTTAAAAAATGTGGAAGTAAACCAAATCAATGTAGATTATGATAACATGTTGATTCTGTCTGATGATGGAGCGTATATCAAAGAAGGAGTTGAGTTGGAGCATTTTGGATTACAGGGAAAGCCAGTAATTGATATTGTGCAATTAACTACAGGTGAGTACTTAGCAGGTATTTTTACCAATGAACTAGATAATGGTGATAAGACCTTATACAAAAAAGAAAATGGAAGTTGGAAAGTTTTTATGGGTAATTATGGAGGGGAAGAAGGTATTTATACAAAAGTGACCGGCTTAGAAAAGCATCCTAATAAAGATATTGTTTATGCAAGTGGAGCAGTTAATGTATTCAAAACATCGGATAGTGGAAATTATTGGGAATTATTATACAGAACTTGGGACTCTATCGGGGGAACTAATTTTTTTGAAATGCAACCCAATCATTCTGAAAATATTTGGATTGGAGGTGTAAACAATATTGATAACCCTACTTTACACCGTACGACTGATGGAGGAGAAACTTGGGAGTTTATAAATACTTTTGAACTGGCCTACTCAGAAAATTTTGACATATTATTCAATGAAACAGATCAAGATCATATAATAGTAGGTTTAGGGGGAGCTATACGTTCTTCTAGAGATCTTGGAGAAACTTGGGAAACAGTTCTATTAGAGTCTTATTCATTTAAAACATTTGCAAAAAGTTCATCACCAGGAAAAATTTTTGCGAGTGGAACTAGTCGTGATAATGCATTTTTTATGTTTTTAAGCTATGATTATGGGCTTAACTGGGTGAAATTAGATTTTGAAGAAGCTCCAGAGAATATGGAGGTAAACGATATGGTTGCAGTACAGGAAGAAGGGAGGGAAGTGCTTTATCTTGGAACGAATCGGGGGTTGTTTTCTTACATAGTGGAAAGTGAGTGAGGTTATATCAAAGATATAAAAAAAGCCTCGTACAAAATATGTACGAGGCTTAAATTTTTTCTCAGCTTGTTCAGCTTAAAGGCTCAACATTGATAAACTTTCTGCCACCTGATTTGATGGAGAAATTTACGTGACCATCAGCTACAGCAAAAAGAGTATCATCTCCACCACGCTTAACATTTAAGCCCGGGTGAAACTTGGTTCCTCTTTGACGCATAATGATATTTCCTGAGCGAACAAATTCGCCACCAAATTTCTTTACGCCTAATCGTTTACTTTCTGAATCTCGTCCGTTTCTAGTAGAACCTTGACCTTTCTTATGTGCCATTGTACTTAGATATTAGGAATTAAAAATTAACTTAACGCTTCGATAAGCTCAGCTTTCTTCATACTGGAATATCCAGTTAGTCCCTTTTCAGAGGCCATTTTCTTAAGCTCAGCAACGGTTAGCGATGATAAATCTGAAGTAGCTTTTTCAGCTTTCACTTCAGTTTTAGTTTCTTCTTTTTTTGGAGCTGCTTTCTTAGCAGTCTTTTTTGTACTTCCAGATGCAGAAATAGACTCAATTTGAATTTGAGACATTACTTGTCGGTGTCCGTTCAATTTCTGATATCCTTTTCTTCTTTTCTTCTTGAAAACAAGAACTTTATCAGATTTAACGGTGTCAAGAATAGTTGCTGTTACAGAAGCTCCATCAACTACAGGCTTCCCAACTTTAACAGCGCCTTTGTCATCTTTTAGTAAAAGAACATTGTCAAAAGTAACAGAATCTGAATCTGCATTTTGCTTGTCAACAAAAAGAACATCGTTCTCAGCTACTTTGTATTGATGCCCGCCGATTTCTACTATAGCGTACATGGGTATTTAATTTCTTTTTTGGATTATTTTAGAGCTTACAAAGATAAGCGATTGTTCTCATAAAACAAAGCAAAAAACTAACTGTTCTTTATATTTTGAACTGTTAAATTGATTCAGATTCTAAAACAAAACTTTTATGGCAATGAGCAAGTTACCTACGTTACACAAACAGGCTTTCAAATATAAAAATACCAAAAGATTACAGCATGATGGCGGGAGAGCTTGGATCAAAGATTCTCAGCTTCATGAAGCCCGTAAAGATGCTAATGGTAAATTTATGACCGTAAAAAAATCTTCTTAAACACTAGTGGTACCGGAAATATCATTAGATAGCTGGTCGATTTTCTTTATGCTGGCTTCGGCACAAGGAATATTCTTGTCCGTGGTTTTTTTTATCAAAAGAAATTCCCAACCCGAGATCTTACTGAATATTCTGGTTCTCTTATTCTCGATTACACTGATAGATTATGTCGCTTTCTGGACTAACTTCAGGTTTGAATTTCCACATGTCAATAGAATTTCTTCTGCCTTTCCCTTTCTTTTCGGACCTCTTTTTTATTTGTACATAAGATCTTTTATCAAAGGTTGTGATCTTGATAGAAGAGATCTGATTCATACCATTCCGTTTGTTTTCCATCTATTTATGCTAGTCCCGTATTATGTATTAGATGGTGGTACAAAAATTGAAATGCTTTTAAATAGACAAGTATTTCTTTTCGAAAATGAGCTTATACAAACTCTGTTTCTAAATATAGCCTATGTATTGCCAATAGTTATGACGTTACATCTGGGGATTTACACCATTTTAGGTTATAAACTGATATCTGAGAAGGATCTTAGCAATGTAAAAGAGAGCACAGAACGCTGGTTGACTATACTCAGATACTCTTTTATTGGTTTTACGGTTAGTTTCGCCTCGTACTACGTAATGGTGTATCTGTTCAGTTATGGTTTAGCATATGACTATGCAATTTCAGTGGCAATGAGTGTATTCATTTATGCAATTGGATATTTTGGATTCATCTCCCCGGAAGTCCTGGAGGGGGATATTAAATCCCATACAGAGAAGGGGAAATATTCAAACTCGGGTCTAACAGAATCCACAGCTGAAAATCTTAAAGAACAACTTATCAAGCTAATGGAGAACGATAAATTGTTTCTTAAAAGTAATTTGAAATTAAAAGATCTGGCAAATGCTGTAGGTGAATCAAAGCATCATGTATCTCAGGTTATTAATGATGAATTGGAAACTACTTTTTCTGCCTTTGTAAATGAATACCGTATTAAGGAATCCCAAGAATTACTTCTCAACAAGACTGATGAATTAAATATGTATGGGATTGCTAAAGAGTCCGGTTTCAATAACAAAACGACTTTTAGTCTGGCTTTTAAAAGGCATACAGGTTTAACTCCTTCTCTGTATCAAAAGAAGTTTCAAGACTCTAAATAAATCCGCTTTAAAATTTCTAAATCCGATAGGATTTATTCGCTTCCAATTATTTATCAGGATATGGTTTACTAAATTATATGTAGGCATTAATCTAAGTCGAGTATTCAAATGAGAAATTTATTACTACTTTTAGTTTTAGGGCTCTATTCATCAGTAGTTTTATCACAACAAGCTCCTTGTTCTTCAGAAGAACATCGCCAATTTGATTTTTGGGTCGGTGAATGGGAGGTTAAAAACCCCAATGATCAGGTAGTTGGAAGTTCTAAGATTGAACTTGTTTCGAATAACTGTGCGATACTTGAAAACTGGACAAATACCGGAGGATTAGGAGGTAAAAGCCTGAATTATTACAGTATTCTGGATCAAAAGTGGCATCAGAAATGGATAGGGGCGAATGGTATTCCGATTGAATTTTCGGGCACATATAATAAAGAAAGAAAAGCTTTGGAGTATTCCGGTGAAGGAGTTGGGCAGGGTGGAATCCCTCTGTTAAACAAACTTACTTTTTTTCATCTGTCTGATGATCATGTAAGACAACTTTGGGAGCAGTCCACAGACGATGGAAAAACCTGGAATACAGTATTTGATGGTCATTACAGAAGCAAGAAGTAGCTTAATTAAATCTTAAGCTACTTTTGAAGTTGCTCTCTGAAAGCCCTGACGATTAATATGTCCGATATATTTACCAATGATCCGGACTTCTTCAAAAACATCCGGCTCAACGATAATATCATCATAATTTTCATTTGCAGCTTCTAATCGCAATCCATTACTATCCCAAAAGATCTTTTTTAAACTTGTTTCACCATTATACAGAACCGCTCCGATATCACCATTTTTAACGTCGGTGTCCATAAGCACTACAAGATCTCCGTCGTAAATATCAACATCCTTCATGCTAAATCCTGAAACGCGGAGCGCAAATAGCTGATCTAAGTTCGGGAATAGTGAAGACAATGTGATCTTGCCGAGATCAGCTTCAACAGCTTCTTGTAGATAACCGGCGGCAATAAGACCGCGAATTGGAATACCATCCTGATCGTCATAATCTTCAAGTAAATTCTTTTTCTTCTCTTTGGGAAGATCGTACTCTTCATCATTACGCTTGATGAGAAATCCTTTTTTTAGTAATGCCTGAATATTCTGGGTAACACTATTTGGCGATCGGTAATCAAAATGTTCAGCAATTTCTCTATAGGTCGGCCATACATCGTATTCTTTTTTATATTCCACGATGTAATTAAAAAATTCCTGTTGTTTTCTCGTTAAATGTGCATTATCCATAGCATGATATTACTTAATGTGTAAAGTATGTGCAATAAACGAAGTTCTTTAATCAGTGTCAATAAAAAATGTGTGTGATTCATGTATAAAATTATTTCAGTTCTGTTATTAACAAGCTTATTGCTAGCCTGCGATCCTGTAAAAAAGGAAACAGCGAGATTGCTTACACAGGAATATCCTGAATTGTACGAAGCGGTTTACGCACGAGATGGTCAGGCTTTAATGGAATTTACCTCGCATAAAGATGAAAGAGTTCGGGTACAAGCATGGCAGGCGCTGATCAATACTCGGGTAGATAGTATTGATCAATTAATAGATTTGGTGAGTGAATCAGATACCAAAGAAGCATGGTCATCACTTTGGTTGAAAGAACTTTCAGAGGAACAACAGGAAAGACTGAACGAGCTTTTTATAGCAAGTAATGCTTCCAATATAGGTTTGGTTTCAGCTTTGGGAGAGCTGGGAAATAGTCGATCACTGGAGTTACTTCTGGAAGAAGATGTGCCTCCAAACCAGGAGATGGAATTTCAACTTGCTTACTCCATCGGTCGTTTAACAGGAAATGTAGAAGCTACTGAAGAACAGCAAATCCAGATCATAGAAAGAGCTCTGTCCACTACTAACAGTAAAGCAAGTCAAGCCTATTTGTATGGATTTTACAGAACCAGAAATAACCCTGATAAACAGAAATTAACTTCAGCCGCTGTAAAAAGGCTTGTTGAGTTGTGGAGAAATTTTTACCCGGTTGAGACAGGACCGGATCGATATATTGCTGCACTGTTGATGAAGGATCATTCCGGATTGGTGTTTCATCACTTTATTGATAAAGATTATGTCCTTATGGATGTTCAGTTGGCAATTGAAATTATTCAGGAGATCGGGAGAAAAGAGGAAAATGATACATACGCTCCTGTAGCATTAAATGCTTTTGTTCAGCATAAAAATCCAAATGTTGTTATTCAGGCTCTTCGGGTAATAGGCGCAAAAGAAGAGTTTGCCAAGAAAATTAACAATTCACTTTTAAATGCGACTGCCTTAAATGTCGGTGTTGAGCCTCATGTAAGACTTGCCGGATTCAATGCCTCGGTAAACCCTGGGAAATATATCGATGACTTACTTCCGATTGGAACTGAAGACCCATACTTGCAAGGACTCAGATATTCTGCACTGAAGAAAATTTGGACTGAGGCTGAGGTTTTTGACTATTTAGTTGCCGATATAGATACCTCCCAAGGATTACTCTACAGTTTTCTTTTAAGAGAAATGAATACTCTTTGGGCAAATTCAGATGAAGAGCTTAAAACAGAAGAGAGGGTTGAGCAAGTACATAACATTTTGTTTGCAGCATTGAAAAGAGGAGAGAGAGCATTTACAATGCAAGCTTTGTTTTCAGATGAAAACGTAGTAACTGAAGAGGACTTTGAGAAATTAATTGCTCTTTTAAATGACAAATCTGTAGTTGATGATATAGATATTTTTCGATCAGTTACTTCGATACTAAAAAGTAGATTTGAAGAAGAATCGGAAGTTATGATTACTCAATTTTATGAGAATGCAGGGCATGACCTAAAGCAAAGTTTAATAGCTCAAGAATGGACCTTTATCGATGACTCACTAGCTCCTGTATCGTTTAGGATTCCCGATTGGGATCGACTGGCAGATTTGGGACCAAATCCTGTTTGGGTCTTGGAAACAAGAAAGGGAGATATAGAAATTACTGTTGATGTGTTAACAGCGCCGGCTACAATTTCCGGAATGGATAGTTTGATTACCAATGGTCATTACAATGGAGTCGCATTTCATCGCGTAGTACCAAATTTTGTTATTCAGGGAGGAGATGTGGAAACCGGATCAGGTTTTGGAGGCCCGGATTATACAGTGCCAACCGAAGCAAGTTCAGCTCACTATTTCAGAGGTAAAGCAGGGATTGCAAGTTCAGGACCGGATACTGAAGGCAGCCAATATTTCTTTATGCACGTGTGGGCTCCGCACTTAAATGGCCGTTATACCATTTTTGGAGTAGTTACGGATGGAATGAGTGTGGTAGACAGAATAACACAGGGAGATGTTGTACAACGATCTTACTGGAAATAAGTAATCTGTTATTTTGCCTTCACCACCATTAGTTCATTCCAACGAGTGGTGTATCTGTTGCTAAGGTAGTTTTGATTCATCAGCCACTTGTTGCGATGTTCTTTCTCTTTATGCAACCCGGTTGAAGCAAAAGCAGCTTTGTTTCTTCCAAATTTTGAGTTGATTTCATCCAAACATTCCATAAGCCTGAATTGTTGCTGGGTATATAAATGAGGATCAAAGAGATCCATCTGGACTTCACTGTTTGGCACAATTCCGGTTAACATTACAGCCGCTTTTTTGTATTTGGTGTTTTCCATGTACACATGACTAACCAATCCTTTTGCTAATCTGATCAACGTAGGCGTGTTGGCAGTAGGAACTTTCAAAGATGTACCTGCAGAATATTTATACTGCCCTTTCAGGTTCGAGTATTTATCTCCAATCAGCATAATTCTTAATAAAGAGGCTACAGAATTTTGGGAACGTAGTTTTTCAGCCGCACGAGACGCATATGTTGAAATAGCTTCCTGTAAGTGGTCTAATTCATAGATCGGAGTTCCAAACATCCTGGAAGTCAAAATTCCTTTTCGCTTATCCAGAGCTTCACCCATTTTTATACATGGTATTCCATTTAATTCCAGTACAGTTCGTAACCCGGTTACATGTAGATTTTTTCGCACCCATTTTCGATTATGTACGGTATTCTTTAATTGAAATGCATTTTCGATGCCGTGTCGGTGCAGGCGGATAGTCATTCCACTACCAATGCCCCAAATTTTTTGGACAGGCAGATCTTTTAGGTGCTGATCAGTTTCATCCTGATTGGAAAGAGCAAGTATGCCATCAAATAATGGATTCCTTTTTGCAATGCTGTTAGCAACTTTTGCCAATGTTTTACTCGGCGCTATTCCTACGGATACCGGTAAGCCCGTCCATCGTTGTACGGTTTCTTTTATATAAACTCCGTATTCGTTAAGATCATCGAAAATGTTGGTAGAAACTCTGGCAAAAGCTTCATCTATACTATACACTTCAATATTATGTGAAAGTTGATCTAAAACATCCATTACTCTGTCAGACATATCTCCATACAGAGCATAATTTGATGATCGTACAACCACGCCTTTTTCTTTGAATAGTTTTCTGGATTTAAACTCCGGAGCTCCCATTTCAACTCCGGCCTCTTTAGCTTCTTCTGAACGCGCAATTACACAACCATCATTGTTTGATAGAATAGCAATGGGTTTGTCATTAAGAGTTGGATCAAACACGCGTTCACAGGAGGCATAAAAGTTATTGCAGTCTATCATCGCATAAGCAGTAGGTAAATTATAAGAATCGATATTCATATCTATTCTATCCTTCCTCCAATCTGAACCGATGGATTACATGGGTGACTACTCCCCAAATAGTCCACGCTGTTTCTTTGTTGACGGCAATGGGTTGTAAGCTGGGATCATCAGAAACCAAAAATATACGGGAACCTTGTTTTGCGAATCTCCGGATGGAGGGTTCTTCATCAATGGAAGTAACAATGATATTTCCATGGCGAGGAGTAATTGACCGATCCACGATCAGTATATCTTTATCATGTATTCCTGAGCGTTGCATTGCATTTCCCTGAGCTCTTACATAAAAAGTGGCGGATGGTCTGAACACAACAAGCTCCTCGAGATTCAAGGCTTTTTCCAGATGATCTGAAGCAGGAGAGGGGAATCCTGTTTCCATTTTTCGGGCTAATTCCAGCCGACCGGTTCTTGAGCGTGTATCGTTATCTTTTTGTGCTTCTATGCTTCTCATTGAGGGATTTGTTTACATATTTAATATATGTGCATTATATGTATAAATATAATCGACCCAAAATTTTTTACCGGAAATTTTTCGGTTTTTGAATGATATTTTCGGGATGTTGATTAGTTAGAAATAAGAAACTAGAAATACTTTAGATGGTATTATCAGGGTATATTTTACTGGGCTTTATGGGAATGGAGGTCATTTCATATTGTGTACACCGCTGGCTTTTCCATGGCGTACTTTGGAAAATTCATGAATCTCATCATACTCCTAATCACAGGCTATTTGAGATGAACGATGTTTTTTCATTTGTTTTTGCAGGAATTTCAATGTGGTTGATCATGACAGGAGCAGATACCATGTTTAGTTCACCTGCCTTTGGAATAGGGGCAGGAATAGCTTTATATGGATTACTTTATTTCATAATCCATGATTTATTTACACACAAAAGATTTATGCCTTTTAAAAGTGATAACTGGTTTATGAAATTGGTGCGCAGAGCTCATCAGCGTCACCATCAGGATGCAGGAAAAAAAGGACATGAGCCATACGGACTTTTTCTGTTTCCCTACGATAGATATCCGGAGAGAAAAAGAAACCGTCAGGATTGAGCTAAAATTTCTTCAATTTGCTGAAAGTGCCTTCTTTGATGCGCTTCATTTACAGCAAAGCAGGCACTCAAACTCATTTTAATAAGAGGATAAATAGGATTGCCCACTTTGATCTTCCCAAGATGAAGGTTGTCTTTACTCGCTTTATCAAGGAGTTTTAAATATCGGTCCTGAATAGCATCGAACTCTGAAAGCAACTCAGATTTATCCAGGTCTTTTATTTCTTTAGGTTCAAATGGAGGAATGGTAGGAATTGCTTTTTTAAATTCAGGACTTACAATTTTTATAAACCAACGCATGTGAAACGGGTGTTTATATGGACCACTTCCCTTTTTAAGTCCTGAAGTATCACCAAGAATTTTATTCTCAAGCACAGCCAGATATTCTGTATTTGTTTTGATGAGGTGACTGATAATTTCTCCTATACACCATTTATCTTCAGCAGGCGGAGTATTAAAAGTTTGATCATCAATACTGTCTGTTAACTCATGGATTGTTTTCTTGGCAGATGTAAAGCCTTGTATATAGAAGTCGTTTGTATACATTTGTTTTATATATTTAATGAATAAATAACTGATCAGCAGAAATTATTAGCGCGCCCCGGTAAGGTAATCATCAATGAGAAATAAAACTGACCTCTCTACCAAACTTATTGTTTGGCTTATAGTTCTTTTCAATGTCCAAATTATAAATGCTCAAAGTGTAACGATAGACCCAGCCAGTGGATTCTATAGCGATTCTTTGAAAATAACGATTCAGACATTCCCTGATACCTTAAAAGCTTACTACACGCTTGATGGTTCGGTCCCTGATACCACAGATTCTGTTTGGCAGGATTCACTGGTCATTTACGAAACCAAGGTCTTGAGAGTTGCGACTTTTTCACCCGATTTTCTGGACACCAATTTAGTGTATCGGACTTATTTTTTAGATGAAGGAACAAAGCTTCCTGTATTCTCAATCACAACAGATCCTGATAATCTTTTTTCCAACGAACGTGGCATTTATGTGGAGGGAACCAATGGTATTCCGGGATATTGCAGAAGTACCCCTAAAAACTGGAATCAGGATTGGGAACGACCTGCGAGACTAGAGCTTTTCGAGAAAAACAGAGAAGAAGGATTTGCAGTAAATGCAGGAATTAAAATCGGTGGTGGATGCACGAGGTTGTACGATCAAAAATCACTAGACATTTATTTCCGAAGCGAATACGGAACTTCCAAACTCGAATATCAGGTGTTCGAAGACAAGCCAATCACTTCCTTCGATCGACTTGCACTCAGAAGTGGTGGTCAGGATTGGTACCGGGCTATGATCAGAAATGCAGCAACCCAATCAATGGTAAGAAACCGAATGGATCTGGGTTACCAAGCCTTTAAACCGGTAGCTGTGTTCATCAATGGAGATTATTGGGGCATTCACATGCTCAGAGAAAAGCAGAATGAAGATTTCATTGAGTCTAATTATGGCTTTGATGAGAACGAGTTAGATATACTTTCCGGGAGTGCTAATGTTAAAGAAGGTAGTTCAGATCATTATGATGCAATGATAGATTTTATCGGAAACAATGACATCAGCTTACCAGAAAATTATGATTGGGTATCAGAGCAAATGGATATCGATCAGTACATTGATTATCAAATTGCCCAGATCTATTGGGCAAACGGAGACTGGCCGGCAAACAATATCATATTCTGGAGACCACAAACTCCTGATGGAAAATGGAAATGGCTTTTATATGATGTGGATATGTCAATGGGAAGCCACTCAAGAGGTGTTTATGATACCAATATGTTACAGAAATTGACTTCAACATCTAATACAGAGTACGAAAATCCGACTTGGGCTACTTTTCTTTTTCGAAATTTACTCAAGAATCAGGATTTCAAAAACAAGTTTATTCAGCGGTACAGTATGCATATTAATACCACTTTTGAAGCTTCAAGAATGATGAGTTTTATTGACAGTACGGCGAGTTTGATCGAATCTGAGATTCCACGTCATATGGACAGATGGACTAAGTCATTCCGACTTGGTAGAAATATGGATTGGGAAAAACATCTTGATGTAATTGAAGAGTTTATTAGTGAAAGAAAAGATTATGCAAAGATGCATTTAATGGATCATTTTGATCTTACAAGGTTGAACAGTTTACAGACCATTGCAGCACCTGCAGAAGCCGGGCAAGTTTATATAGAAGGAGTTCGGTCTGACGAACTGGAATATGGACTTATTTATAACTCTGTTCCGGCTAATGTGAAAGCTGTAGCAAATCCGGGATATACCTTTATTGGATGGAGTGGGGCACTAAGTGGTTCGGAAAAGGCGAAAGATGTTTCGATAATAGAAAATACTTCTCTGACCGCACACTTCAGGAGAAATGAGATCAGCTCTACCGGTGTTGTGATAAATGAAATCAATTACCGATCAGCAGACGATTTTGATCCGGAAGATTGGGTGGAGTTTTATAACAACTCAAACCAGAGCATTGATATGTCAGGATGGTATTTTTCTGATTCTGATGACGAGCATAAATTTATTTTTCCGGCAGGGACTATTCTTTCTGCTGCTGATTATCTGGTTCTTACCAGAAAAGATTCATTGTTCAGAGAACTCTTTCCTGATGTTCAAAACAAAATTGGAGATATGGATTTCGGCTTATCTGGCGATGGCGAGTTAATTCGATTATTCGATTCAAACGGAGCGATTGTTGACGAGCTCACTTACAACGACAAAGCTCCTTGGCCGGTTGAAGCAGATGGGATGGGTGCAACTCTTGCCTTAACTAATCCCGGATTTGATAATTCATTAGGCGAAAATTGGGCTGCTTCAAGCTCACATGGAACACCGGGACAATCAAATTCGGATGTTTCAGTAAGCAATGAAGAAGAGTTGTTCGATGAGCTACCAAAAAATATTTCCTTGAGCCAGAATTATCCCAACCCTTTTAATCCGGTTACAACGATAAATTATGGTTTAGATAAGCCGGGAAGAGTTTCGATCAGAGTGTACGATATTACCGGTAGGTTGGTATCAATTCTTGTTGATGAAAATAGTTCGGCAGGTAATTTCAGTGTTAGCTGGAATGCCACAGGCTTTTCATCAGGTGTATATTTCTATACTCTGGAAGCACTTGGACAGAAAGTGAACAAAAAACTTACAGTGTTAAAATAAATGCAAAAGAGATCTTATTGATTTCCATCCCATTCTTGTAAGAAACGATCTACATATTCTTTCATATAAGTATGTCGTTCTTCAGCTATTTTTTTGGCGGATTCGGTATTCATTCGATCTTTCAGAAGAAAAAGCTTTTCATAGAAATGGTTGATGGTATGCCCTTCATCCTTTCTGTATGCTTCAAAACTGGAATGCGAAACAGATTCTATGTTCGGGTTATACAATTCACGTGATTTATAACCGCCATAAGCAAAAGCACGGGCAATCCCGATGGCTCCGATGGCATCCAAACGATCGGCATCCTGAACGATCTTGCCTTCCATGGTTTTCATTGGCGTAGCAACTTCGGCTCCTTTAAATGAAAGGTCTTTGATGATATCAGATACATGATCAATGACTTCCTTATCAACCTTAATAGAGTGCAACCATTCAGAGGCTACTTTTGGCCCAACAGTTAAGTCTCCATCATGGAACTTATGATCTGCTATATCATGTAACAGCGCAGCTAATTCAATTACCAAAGTTGAAACAGGATCGGTTGTTTCTGAAGCCAACCTTTTTGACATATTCCACACTCTTAAAATATGCCACCAATCATGACCCGAACCTTCTCCCTCAAGTTGGTTTTGAACAAATTGTGCTGTTCTTTCTATGTAGTCAGACATGTACAGAGCTCGGCAATAACATCTTGTTTAAGCTGGTCAATTCTTTTTAGAGCAGCTTCGATAGTTTCGGGCTTAATTTTTCCTTCTTTCAATAATTTTTGAATGATGGCAATAGCTTTCTGTGCTATAGCTTCATCGTATTTAAAATTATTTCCAAATACCAAAACATCTACTCCGGCATTTATTGATTGTAGAATCGAGGTTTCCAGATCATAATTCAAGTTGATGATGGGTTTTTGAAGGTCATCAGAGAATACCACACCTTCAAATCCAAGAGAGTCACGTAGTAAACCTGAAACAGTTGAATGAGAGAAAGTGCCGGGCCAGGAGGAATCGATATGTGCGTTAGTAGCATGGGAGACTTGGATTGCTCTGATAGTTCGTTGTTCAAACAGGTTTTTGTACGGAGTCAGAAAATCTTCAGACCAGGATGAAGTTATATTGTCTGTTGAATCAGTTGGATTATAATCAACAGTATAGCCCGGAAAGTATTTAGGAACGCTTAACAATTTTTCGGTATCGTATTCATCCAGAATCAGGTTAGAGATTTCTGTGACTTTTTGTGGATCGGAAGAAATTAATGGAGCATCAGATGATTCTTTAGTTTTTAGATCCAATCGTGGATGCAAGTTTGTATTTATTCCAACAACCATAAATTCCTGAGCAAATCGTCTGGAATTATTTATTACTTTGAGCGTATCTGAAAAAGAGTTTTGCTCAAAAATGTTTTCCATAGAAGGATATAAATTGTGTAAAGCTGAATACTCACTTCCATCATGTTCTACGGAAATAAAGGGCGGGTTTAAAGAATACCCAACCAGAGCGCTATTGAGTTGTAAGAGCTGATCGGGAGAATCAATATTTCTATTATATGAATTTGCTAGGTAGTCGTAACTATATAGAATGACTCCTCCTAAATTTCTTTCTTTTATATCCCGAACAATTGGGCTTTCAGAATTAATTTCAGTTCCTCGAAAACCAACTACCAACATTTGTCCGAGTTGCTTATCAGTAAATGAAGGTTTTTTTTCAGCAGGTTCTTCAGGACTACACGAGTTGATAAAAAGTACTGTTACTAAGATTAAGAACTGAAATTTATAAATAGATTTATTCATCAATAAGCTCGTTTAATACTTCTCTTAAATTAAAAGTGGCTCTGATATCATTATATCTGGCAATATTTCCGTCCGGATCAATTAGAATATAAAATGGAATTCCACCACCTTTATATGCTTTAAACGTTTCCTGATCAAAACCATTACCTCCGTATAATTGAGGCCAGGGATTTTCAAATTTAGCGATATCATTTCTCCAAACAACTTTATCAATTTCTGTTGAAATCCCAATGATCTCAAAATCTTCTCTGCTGAAGTCGTTATAAATATCTCTCATTACGGGAAACTCATCCAAGCAAGGTTGACACCAGCCCGCCCAAAAATCCAGCAACACATATTTACCTTTATAATCTTCTAAAGTATGTGTGTTTCCATTTTCGTCTTTGAGAGAAAAGGATTTTGCCGGTTCGCCGGGAGAAACGGATTTAATTTCATTATAGAAATACGTTAAAAAGTTAGTGTATTCTTCAAATTCTGAGTATTCATCAAGATAAGATCGATAACTGGGTTCTGCTTTTGAAAATTCGATTTCTCCAATTCGTTCAGCCACTAAAAACATTTTTGCGTAAGCTCGGGCTTTGCGATCTTCTATATAATCTATTACTTGAAGGCGCTTTTCATTTAATTCTTCATAAGCGAGTCTTTTAATGTCATATTCAGCAAGATCTTTACCGTAAACCTGATTCACGCTATCATAAATTCCAAAAGTGCGTGCATAGTAATGGGTCACGTCTCTTATCCCGGCGCGTTGAGTTTCTAAAGATTCCAAGGTAAAAAAGTCATTAGACTTTGCATCTGCAAGGATCTGTTTTCTTTCAGAATCAGCATTAAAATTATCCTGCCCAAACCTATACTCAACTGATTTGATTTTGTTTACCAGCAATTCACCTTGCGCTTTCATGATGAGGTGTTCAAATGCTGTTTCTGATAGATGTTTTTCCGCAATCTGAATTTTTTGCGTACTTAATTCTAAAGCTGAATTTTCTAATCCTGCTTTGAAGTTGTTCATTTCTTTTTCAATTTGCTTATCTAGACCGTCCGTTTCAACTAGATAGTTTTCATAAGATTCATAATCTCCCGCATGAATTGATTCAATTTCTACATCTGTTGGAAATGTGGCACGTGAAATAGTGAGTTTAAGATCATCGTCAGGGTCTGCGATTAGCAGTAATGATTGATCACCTATTGAAAGAGTTAATTTTTGGTCTCCAATAACAGGAATTTCAACCCTGAAAACACCATTATCTATAGAATTTACTTCATATATTTTTTTGGGAGAATATTTATAATGTAATGGTTGTTCCGAAATTGAGATTTCAGCATCACCTAAATAGTCTATTGTGCCATTAACAGACATTGCTCCATTATCTTTTTTGCAGGCACTTAATAATATTAGTGTTGAAAAGAGAAATAGAATAGTTTTTTTTATAATCATGACAAGATTTGTGTAAATTTTAAACTTATCTTAGATAAGGATAAAACAATTATTTGAAAAAGGAATTAAATAGCATTTTATTTCTTAAGATTTTCTAATGTTTTATTATGGTAACGGCTGTAACAAACAATAGTTTAGATGCTCTTGTTAGCGAACGGAAAGAATAAAAGAATTTCTTTCCTGAAATAATGGTACAAAACCATGCTGAAATGATCGGTTTTGGAATACGAACTGTTTGTGAAAGCATTTAAAAGGTAAATAATAATGATTCAAAACAATCTTAATAAAGATCTTGAGAGAAAGATAGATCTTTATCTTAACGGACGGCTATCCGAAGAAGAAACAGACGACTTATGGGTAGAGTTAATTCAAGATGGGTATTACTTAGACTACATGAAAAGTGTTGCCAATCTTAAATCTATAATTGAAGAGAAGAGAGAAAAGAAAACTCCGGGCGTTGCTATACAAATCAGAAGATATGCAAGCTATGTAACAGCTGCAGCTGTAGTAATTTTTGTTGGTGTGCTAGGTGTGATGAATTATTCTTCAGAGAATACAACAGCTGTATCTCCTATTTCTGAAATTGGTTTAGATATTGTAAGGAGTGATGTAGGTGTTTCTGCAAGTGTAACTAATGACATTATAAAGAAAGCAATACAACTTGCGGCTGATGGAAGTACACAGGAAGCTAAAGATCTTTTAAGTACTGAATTATCTGATGAAGAAAACCCTACATTAATTGCTGAGTTCTCTATTACCTTAGGTTCTATTCAGTATAACTTGGGAGAGTATAGAGAAGCGGCTTCTAACTTTAAAATTGCTACTGAGCAAAAAGGTATTGCTGAAAATATTCTTGAAAAAGGATATTGGTTGCTGGCAAATTCATACTTCCAATTAGACCAATTGGAAGAAGCAAAAATCGCTTTTCAAAATACTTATGATCTGGATCGTGATTATAGCAGAATTGCTAAAACTTACATAAACGCTTTAGATGCAATGGACGATTAATTAACCGTTCTTCTTTTTATGTTATACTAAAGACTTGATTCTTTTCTAACTTTATAACCCACCAGTAAACCTGCCATTATCAGTATTGGTAATACGAATTGCGAGTTTACTGGTTTTTTTATGATCGGGTTTGAATTTCCAATTAAAGTATAAGCTCCCCAATAATGAGGATCGGCACTTCCGGTTTTAATCTGATCAATCTTTGCCTGCCTCATAGCTTCGCTTTTAGAGTAGCCATTATTTAGATAGGAATAAAAATTTGTTGCGAATTCCGCAGCTATTTTATCATTTACTTCCCATAAATTTAAAGCCAGACTCTTAGCTCCTGCATACCTGAGTGCCCTGCTTATACCCATAATTCCGGTTCCCTGCAGGTAATTTCCTGTTCCAGAGCTACATGAATTAAGCATAATCAGATCATTATCTAATTGGTTATCAAAAAGTTCATAAGCATAAAGGGCATCGCCTTTGGTCCCGTTAGATATTGCCGATTTAAGATATATAGTTGAGAATAATGGATCCTGGGCTGAAACTTCACTATGTGTTGCAACATGCAAGATTTTTGAAGTGGTCAGTTGATTTTGAAAAACTTGTTCGGTTGCACTATTCCCGGTAAATACTTTCTTGTTTTCAAATGAAGTAAGTACTTTTTGAATTTCACGAGCTTCTTGTGTTGCAAAAGGAAGAGATGGTAATTTTTCCTGAAAGTCATCAAAATAAGAAATGGCGAAAGCAGAGAAATCTGTTTCCGAAGTAGCCCGGGTATTTCTGCTGTTTTCTAAATAATCCTGAAGAGAAGTAAAATATTTAAAACTATAGTCCTCAATCATATAACTGGAGCTCCCAAAACTGAATGAGGAATTTGGCTTCTTGGTTGGAAGTATATCCATTGGAATTCTGTACAATTCATTATCAGGTATAACAATAATCTGTTTCACATAATCCGGAATACTTTTAAGATCAAGTATCTGGTAAATTTTGTATAAAGAAGTAAGTGAAGTGTTTCCTTTGGCAAGATCATTTGCCGTTTGATTTAGTAAAAGCTCAATCTCATCTGTTATTTCCTGAATAAAAAGAGTTGTATTTTCTTTTGAGACTGAACTGATATATAACTTCTCATTCAATTCTGTGTAATGCAAAATGAACTCATCATTTCTCATTTGTTGCTGCACTTTCCAAATAGGTATACTTACTTCAGTATTTGTTTGAGTTACTTTATTGGTCAGTAATTGCCGCTGAGCAGAAAGCCGGTCTATTTCAGTTTTTATACTTTGCTTTGAGCTCTCTTCGGCGCTTAAATAGTCATTACGTAATTTCTGTATAGATTCTGCTAATTTCTTTTCTTCAGCAAGCTCACTTTCAGTCAGTTTCGAGGCTTTTAATAACGGATTATTGTAAAGAGAAGCATCATTGATAGTTTTAAGTTTATCCAGGTATACTATTGACTGTTCTTGATAATCTAATTTATTAAGGATTGAAATCATCAGTTCGAATGAATCAAGATACTCTTTTTCTACAGTCCAAAATCCGGTTTGGGCTTCCACACTTCCTTGCGCCCGTTCAACTATCTGATCTAGTATAGGTTTTAGGTACGTATAGGCTTCTCTGTTCTTATTTTTTTTGAGGAGTAAGGTCGCGTGTAAATTATGGTATCTTATAAGATCTTCAAATTTGAGATCTTTCAAGGGGTAAATGCTTATACTATTTAACGTTCCTTGAAGGCCCTGAACATTATTCTTTAATACGGCAATTTCAGCCTCATAGATTAGAGCTTCAATATAAAAAGGGGTGTCTGAATTTTGTGAAGCCAAGCTCTTGATCGCTTGAATTGATTTAGTAGCTTGACTTAGTGAATCCATTTTGATTAGAAGAGCTATTTTATCATCCAGAAGAAATTTTTTACTAAAGTAATTTTGACTAGATAATATTTTATTTTCAGCGAGTTGAAATTGAGCTATAGCTTTTTCATAATCATTAAATTTTTCCAGATAGTAGTTTCCTAAATAAAGATGAATCGAACCTAATTCAAAATCATCAGTTTTTAGTTCGGCCAAATTTTGAGCTTTTCTAATAAACGGAAGAGCACTCGAAGAATCCCCAATTGAATTATAGTAGACAAAAAGGTTTTTATACAAACCCAGTTTTACTTTATAGAAGTCTTGTTCCTGATTGTTACTTGTTTCGGCTTCTTGAATAGCTTTTAAGAGAAAATTAGTGTATTCATTTTTTTCTCCGAGTTGCTTGTAACACAAAGATAAATTGTTGTACAGTTGTGATTTTGGAATAGTAGATTCCGAATCGTTATAGAGCCTTTCAAGTATTTCTTTAGCTTCCTGATACTTACCAAGATTGTATAAGTTTGCACTTTGTTGCAATAGTACATAGTCTGTTCTGCTTTTCTGATTATAGTACTCCGAAAGGGGGATCAAAATATTTCTCTGAAGATAGAGGGACTCGGAAAAGTTCCCTATGTAGCTCAATGCGAAATCTAAGCCACTAAAAATTCCTACTTTTTTTTCTGAATTAGGATAGAGTTCTGAACTAATCAAGTCATTAAAAATGGTAGATATAAATTGATATCTGTTTGTCTCATATGCAGCTTTGAGCAGACTGAAATTGGATATAGAGTTTTCTAAATCCGATAGGTTATCACTATCCCTGTTATTCAATTCGGAAATTATGGCTTTGAATTGCCCGGCATCAAAATAAGAAGCAGAGTGATTACTATAGAGTAAAGAGTATAGAACAAAGGATTTGTATTTCGGGTTTATTTCAGAGAGCGATATCAAGTCTCTGTTTTTAACTGCGTTTAATAAGCTGATTTCATTTTCCGAAAGGCTTTGTTTCCATTTATCATTGAACTCATCGTGAAGTGTATCTAATTTTTTTTGTGGCAGTGAAAGTGAAAGAATATGTAGGATACCGGCAAATGATCCTGTCTCAGAAACATAAAATTTAAGCCGTTCTATTCTCAGAGAATCTTCATCCTGTTTAGAGGTACAATCATAAGTTGAAAATATTTTTTGCACCAGAGAAGATCCGGATTGGGAAATAGTTCTGCTTATTACTTTACTTATTCCGCAATTAGAACTGTACAACTCATTCAGTGCCCAAAAACTTAGTTCTGACTGTTGGTTGAGTTTTATCTGTTCTATATATGTGTTTGCCTGACTTGTTATCGATATATGAGGATCGATAGGCTGTTGTGGCAATAAAAAAGACAAAAAAAGAATTAAGAGCATAATAGAATATTTAAACTACATAGTAACGCTCTCAGGCTAAAATTAACAGTATAATTAAATCACATTTTAGGCTTGGTGATGATAGGCTGCGAAGGATCGTTGCCAAATACAGCTTCAGCCGGAGTTGCCGTTTC
>JAEPNB010000001.1:315706-414550 GCA_017643645.1 Balneola sp. | reverse complement strand
CGGTAACCGAGGCGCAAGCAAATGATAAAGAAGCGATAGCAAGTAGTGCGAAAAGAGATTTAAATGATTTCATGATGTCTTAGATAGTGTTTTGTGTTGTATAGAGAGTTATGGTTGTTAGTGGAGAATCACATTTTAGGCTTGGTGATGATAGGCTGCGAAGGATCGTTGCCAAATACAGCTTCAGCCGGAGTTGCCGTTTCGATAGCTGGTTCGTTGGTGTCGTCCATAAGACCGGCATCGGTAACCGAGGCGCAAGCAAATGATAAAGAAGCGATAGCAAGTAGTGCGAAAAGAGATTTAAATGATTTCATGATGTCTTAGATAGTATTGTAATTGATAAATTAATGGTTAAGTACAAGAGTAGGTCGATGTCCAATTGTTACAAATTCTTATGTGTTATTAAATAGTTTTTAAGCATATTTATAATCCACAACAAGAGTATGCTTTAGGTTCTTTGTTACACCATTAATCTACTGTTAAAATTATTTTACATCCAAAATTTAATTAGAAAAAATTAATATTAAGTATGTAATCGCCCTGTAAATAGTCAAAAAAAGGTTTTTGAAGTCAGCTACTTAGTTTTATATTCAGGCATAAATAAGCTAATTGAATTGAAGATTAGCAAAATGATAACGATCAAAGTCTTTAATTGACAAAAGCTAGAGTTGATTATTCAGAGCTGGTTGAGGCTCTACAAAGCGGGGATGATTCTAAAGCCAATGAACTTGTTTCAGAAGTAATTGGCAGATTAGAAGACTATCTTGTTGTAACGATGAGTGCGGACGCTAATGATGCTGGAGAATGCGTACAACAGGCATTTGTGGATGTATTTGAACAAGTCCGTAAAGATAAAATCAAAGAGCCGAAATACTTTTTCAGTTATTTAATAAAATCATGCCGTCACGAATATCTCAGGTATATTAAGAAGAAGCATAGATTTAAGTATGAAGAAGAAGCCCTTAATGAGCAATTTGTACCTGAACAGCAATATCAACGACTGATTGATAAAGAGCGACAGGAAATCTTAAAAAGATGCCTCGAAGAACTGCAGGAAAAATCAAGGGAGTTCATTGAACACTTTATAGATAAACCTGACACAACTACTGAAGAAGCCAGCGAAGAATTTGATATGTCTAGCTCTAACGTCCGCACAAAAAAGCACAGGATCTTAAGCAGATTGCACCATTGTTATAAGAGGAAGTCTAACGAATAATCAGAAGGCCATTACCGGTGAATGTTAATTGGCATGATTGTTTACCTAGTTCTTTGGTATGCTTACTTTGTATCAAATACAGGCTGATATCAAACAGCCATGGAAAACTTTCTTTAAGGACGACAGATTTACCATAACCGATTAGGTAGTCATTATTTTTTTTAAATTCACTTATTCCAAAGCCAGGAACCACTTCAGATATAAAGCAGATCTAATCCTGAATTTACAAGTAACAGATTCTCGAAATGTTGTATTCTATCAAGCGCAGTTTTGTAGCTAAGATCCGGGGCCATCTTTGAATCGTTGCCGTAGCCAAACCCGGTAATCCCGAGATTAGCCAAATTTCATGCTGCATTCATTTGATGAAAATATCTGGAGCTGTTGTCGGAACTATAATACCCAATTGAACCTGAAAAAATATTTAAAGCCGCCCAGCTTCCAAGCATAATCACACCGGATTTTTGTGTAGAAATAGATTTTTGGGAGCAGATTTAGTGTAAAATAGTTGGTTTTGAGAGTGTAACATATTCTTAACAGAGCACAAAAAAGTCACTACGAAGAAAATCGATACGAAGTAATTTTTTTGTAACAAATTTTAGATGTGATCTTACTTAAGGTAAAATTGGGTGGTTTTCTTTCTTTTTATTAGAGAAATAATTTAAAAAAAGAGATAAATCGTAAGGTATTTTGAAATCAGGAGTAAGAACTCGGACTCAATTTTACAATCTTTTGACTTGATTATCCGCGGAAAAAACGTCAACATCAAAGCCTAAATAATAAAACTAAATAACGTATAGAATGTGGCTGAATATTAAATCGTTCGATGAGTACAAAGAAACCTTTCAAGAAAGCGAAAAGGATCGGTTAGCTTTTTGGGAACACGAAGCCGGAACTTTTTATTGGAGAAAGCGATGGGATAAGGTTCAATCGGGTGGATTCGAAACAGCAGACATAAAATGGTTTGAAGGCGGAAAACTTAATATTACAGAAAATGCACTAGACCGGCATTTGAACACCATAGGAAATAAAACGGCTTTCATTTTCGAGCCCAACCACCCTGATTCTTTTCGAAGAACTATTACGTTTAAACAACTGCACGAAGACGTTTGCCGATTTAGTAATGTGTTGGAAAGTAAAGGTGTAAAAAAAGGGGACAGAGTTTGTATTTATATGGCGATGACTCCGGAGTTAGTAATCGCTGCTCTGGCTTGTGCCCGAATTGGAGCGGTTCATTCCATTGTATTTGCAGGATTTTCTGCTCAGTCTCTAAGTGATCGGATTAACGATTGTGATGCAAAAATGCTGATCACAAATGACGGATTGAGAAGAGGAGATAAGCATGTTCCGCTTAAAGATATTTCTGATGAAGCGCTGAAAACCAGCCCTTCAATAGAAAGCGTAATCGTGTGTCAGCGTACCAACCGTGATATTGATTGGGTAGAAGGTCGTGACGAATGGTGGCATAATTTGATCAGAAATGCTTCCAAAAAGCATGAAGCCGTGGAGATGGATGCTGAAGATCCGTTATTCATTTTGTACACATCAGGTTCTACAGGAAAGCCAAAAGGAGTTGTTCATACTTGTGGTGGATATATGGTGTACACCAGTTATTCATTCCGAAATGTATTTCAAGTGGGAGCCGATGATGTGTATTGGTGTACTGCGGATGCGGGCTGGATTACGGGACACAGTTATATTATTTACGGTCCGCTTTTTACAGGAACAACCGGAATTATCTTTGAAGGAACGCCAACTTATCCGGATGCGGGACGATTTTGGGAAGTGGTTGAGAAATATAAAGTGACTCATTTTTATACTGCGCCAACAGCCATTCGAGCACTCATGAGTTACGATCTGGATTTTGTTAAAAAATATGACCTGAGTTCGCTCAAGATCCTCGGTTCTGTTGGGGAACCGATCAACGAAGAAGCATGGCATTGGTATGATGAGCATATTGGAAATGGAAATTGCTCAATTGTGGATACATGGTGGCAGACGGAAACAGGTGGAATTATGATCTCGCCATTGGGAGGAATTACGCCTACAAAGCCGGGTTTTGCAACGCTTCCTCTACCTGGAGTTTTTCCGGTGTTGATGGATGAGGACGGTAATGAAATTGAAGGAAATGATGTGCAAGGAAACCTTTGCATCAAACATCCGTGGCCATCTATTGCGAGAACTGTTTATGGAGATCACGAGCGGTATAAACAAACATATCTGAGCACCTACAAAGGTTATTATTTTACCGGCGATGGTTGTCGCAGAGATGAAGACGGTTATTATAGAATTACCGGTCGTGTGGATGATGTGCTGAATGTTTCAGGTCACCGTTTGGGAACTGCTGAAATTGAAAATGCATTAGATGAGCACGAAAAAGTGGTAGAAACGGCAGTTGTTGGATATCCGCATGATATTAAAGGTCAAGGCGTATATGCATTTATGATCTGTGATGAAGAAATAAAAGACACTGATACATTCAAAAAAGAGTTATTGGATCTCGTTGTTAAGATCATTGGACCAATTGCCAAACCTGATCAAATTCAGATCGTTTCGGGATTACCAAAAACACGTTCGGGAAAGATCATGCGACGTATTCTCCGAAAAATTGCTTCCAAGGATATGGACAATTTAGGAGATACTTCAACTTTACTTGATCCAAGTGTAGTGGAAGAGATTAAGGAAGGGAAGGCGATCTAGGTACATAGATAGAGGTTTTGTAGACAAGCGGGGTTGCAGTCCCTGCTTGTTTATGTTCTTTGTAAGATGTAATCGTGTTAGTAGATATGATGGAAGTAAATGCGATTCAGGAGGTTGAATGTGACAGTACTAGGTCATTATCTAGAGACTTTTCCAAGTACTCTATGAATTATAGGTTGGTTTATATCAACTTCTAACAAGATTTCATCTCCAATTTTCAAAGTAGTAGAATCTTTGTGTACTCTGAAATATGATTTAAGGATTTTACCGTCATGCTCATATTGATAAGACTGATTTATTAATCCCGTATAATAAGTATCCCCCATTGCATATCCTGGTGAGATAATCCCTTTAATTTCTGAAGTATTTCCAAAATTTTTTGATGAATCTTGAGCTGGAAATAGGTTTTTGTTATACCAACCGCCTAAAATACTCGAATATTTTCGTTGATAGTCAATCTTATTTATTTCTACATCAATGCCATTTAGATTTTTATTTAACCTAAAAAAGTCAAGTGTATAGGAATTGACATTCAGATCAAGTTGAATTGAATTGTTCGTTGTCCATTTACCATATAGTATTGGGTTTTCAAAATATTCATAGTTAGTATAAATATTTCCAAATTTAGGGAGTGTAGCATTACGTTCAATTACAGAAATTTCAAGTTTAGAAACACCGGAATATCTATATGCCACCAACAATTTCTTTCCGTTTGGCGACAACGCATAATGCTCAATGTGTGGTAGTGTATTTAACTTCTCAACTTGAACTTTGAATTCTATGCCATCTAAATTAAAAGAAGTAGTATCAATTGGAATATTTTCTTTAATAAACGGACGAGGCTTAACTTCTAGAAGAAAAATATTCTTGTCGACCCACCCAATTGGGTAATATTTTGAATTGATTGGATCTGGTAAATCTGGTATCAAAGTTTTATTCAAAACTCCCAGAGTATCAGAAACATTCAGTAAAGCATTCCAAGAACGAGAAAAACCTAAAGCACCAATATCTAGATGATATGTATAAATTACTTTAGAGCTATCAGATGAAAAATATCTTTCAGTTACTATGACATCATCATCACTAAGTTTTATTTCTCTATCAACAATAGTACAGTTAAGCACAGAGATTGATGTCATGAAAATGAGAAGGTAAGCTTTCATATCATAACCCCAACAAATACCCAACCGGTAAAAAAGCCAGACTGATTACCAGCAAGATCATTCTGAATCGGGTGGAAACCAGAACAGGAAAGAAGAATAGTCCGTACGTGAAGGAATGTTTGTGTAGCCAGTCGTAATAATGTTGGCGGTGAGCTGAGCCCAGAGCCATGGTTACATGTCCGTGCAGAATGGTAATCATAAAAGGTAGAGCGAACATAAATGCTCCGATGTATCTAAAGCTTTCATCCATACCAACCAGCTTTGCAGCATAATAATACGGCCAGGCAAAAAGAACCATCATTGGCACACTCAGCAGCCAGTTGATGATGACGATACGTTTATAATTGGATTCGGAGAGTTCGGACAAATCAGTTAAGAGTTATTAGTGATTAGTTTTGAGTGAGTTTTGTCATATCGAGCGGAGCGAGATATCTATGAATCAACCTAAAGAGAATCCTTAGATTTCTCAGTCGGCGAGCTCCTTCGAAATGACATAGAATTATATTTTAGAAGCAATCAGCATTTCAATTTCACGGTAATCCATGTCAAACATTTTAGCTAAAGATTTTTTGGTAAGATGTTTTTTGTATGAATAGGTTCCACTTCTTAAAGCAGTATTATCCCAAAGACATTCTTTCACGCCGCCGGCATCGCCGATAGCTAAAATGTAGGGCACTAACACATTATTAAGCGCATAAGTAGCAGTTCGGGCAACATCAGAAGGCATATTGGGAACGCAGTAATGAGTTACATCAAAAGCTTTATAAATTGGGTTTGAATGCGTAGTTGCACGACTTGTTGCAATACATCCGCCTTGATCAATAACGGTATCCACGATCACACTTCCGGGTTTCATTCCCATCACCATGTCTTCTGTAACCCAGCACGGAGAGCGATCTCCTTCAGCCATTGCTGCGCCAATAATTACATCAGCGAATTTTAATGCAGAACTTAAATACTGTTCATTTGCTACAGCAGTGATTATTCTTCTGTCCAGAGCATTTTCGAGGCGTCGGAGTGCATTCAGGTTGGTATCCATAACAAAAACCTGAGCTCCGTATCCTAAAGCGGTACGTGCAGCATATTCACCAGTGATTCCCGCACCAAGAATTACAACCGTAGCCGGAGGAACTCCTGAAATACCTCCCAGCATAATTCCTTGTCCCAGACTCTGATTTTCCAAATAATGCGCAGCTTTTTGGACAGCGAGAGATCCTGTGATCTCGTGCATCATTCTGACAATCGGAAATTCTTTGTCGCTGTCACATATAAATTCATACGCTATTCCGATTACAGATTTTTTGAGTAGCTCCTCAAAGTAATTTTCTCTTTGAGTACCAATATGCAAAGCAGAAATAATAGACTGATCCTGATCCAGATATTCCAGTTCTTCATCGGAAAGAGGAGCGACTTTAAGGATCAATTCAGATTTTTTAAAGACATCCTGAGCAGTATAAGCGATCTCTGCTCCGGCATCGGCATAATCGCGATCAGAAAAATTAGCTTCTTCTCCGGCTCCTTTTTCAATGAAAACTTCATGACCGTTTCCCCTTAGTATGGATACTCCACCTGGTGTAAGCGAAACTCTATGTTCATCAATAGACATTTCTTTAGGAAGCCCGATTCGAAGTGAAACCTCACTTTTGGATCGAATGAGGTGTTTTTCGAGCGTTTTTAAACCAATCTGTTCAGTATCAAGTGGATTGAGTTCCATTGGAAGGAGGTTTGTTTTTTCTGAAGATAATAAATCACAGAATTAGGAATATGTAAATATGAAATTAGGAATAAAAAGCATTTACAGGTTTTATTCCTAATTCATGCATTCCTAGTTAATCATTTTGAGAAAGGCGTCTTCATCCAAAATCTCTACGCCTAAATCTTGTGCTTTAGTAAGTTTGCTTCCTGCAGATTCACCTGCTAAAACGTAATCTGTGTTTTTACTTACAGATGAAGCGGTTTTCCCTCCATTTTTTTCGATGAGTTCTTTTGCTTCATTTCGGGAGAGAGTAGGTAATGTGCCTGTCAACACAAGTTTTTTCCCTTCAAGGATATTTGATGCCAGTTCTTTTTCTTCGATTTCAAACTGTAGTCCGGCAGATTGAAGCTTTGCCAGGATCTTTTGATTTATCTCATTGCTGAAAAATTCAATCACTGATTCTGCTATGCGTGGACCAATCGAATCGACACCAAGGAGTTCATCTTCAGTAGCAGATTGTAAATTTTCTAACGTTTTGAATGCCTCAGCAAGATCTTTCGACACTGTTTTGCCTACAAATCGAATTCCGAGTGCGTAAAGTACTTTTTCGAATGGCTGATTTTTGCTGGATGCAATTCCGTTAATCAAATTTTGGGCACTTTTTTCAGCCATCCTTTCCAATGGGATGACCTGATCGATAGTTAGATCATAAAGGTCGCCGTAATTAGAGATCAATTTCTCTGACACTAATTGATCCACTACAGATTCTCCCAAACCTTCTATGTCAAGGGCGTCACGAGCGGCAAAGTGTTCAATTTTTATTCGTACTTGCGGAGGGCATTCAGGATTAATGCATCTCCAGGCTACTTCTCCTTCGTATTTAATGAGCTTAGCATCACAGGCCGGACAAGTTTTGGGAAACTCAAATTCCTTCGAGCGATCTTTTCTATCAGGATTTACTACGCTTATTACCTGAGGAATGATCTCTCCGGCTTTCTCCACAACAACAGTATCTCCAATTCGGATATCTTTGCGATGAATTTCGTCTTCATTGTGAAGAGAAGCGCGTTTTACAGTAGTTCCGGCCAACAGAACAGGTTCAAGTTCCGCTACGGGAGTAATGGTTCCCAATCGACCAACCTGAAGAGTGATATCATTAATGACGGTGGTAGCTTGTTCTGCTTCAAATTTATAAGCTATTGCCCATCTGGGAAATTTCGAAGTACTTCCAAGTTGACCTCTTAAATGAGTTTGATTGATCTTAATAACGACGCCGTCAGTTTCATACGGAAGTGTGTGACGGAGCTCATCCCATTCTTTAATTACTTCATGAACTTCAGAGATGGACTTACACACTTTTGGAAACTCATTAGCAGGCAATCCATATTCTTTGATGAGTTCATTTATTTTGTCTTGAGTAAGTGAAGCATCTTCTTCATCAAATAACAGATCAAAAGCAAAAAAACGAATAGGCCTTTGAGAGACCGCTTTCGGATCTTGCATTTTCAGAGATCCTGCAGTAGAATTACGAGGATTGGCAAAAGTACTTAATCCTTCTTCCTCTCTTTTCTGATTTAACCGTGCAAAAGCTTCACGTTCCATAAAAGCTTCACCCCGAACTTCAACAACATCCGGGAAATGTCCTTTTAGTTGGAGAGGAATATCACGAATGGTGCGTACATTTTTGGTGATATCATCGCCTTTTTGGCCATCACCCCTTGTAGCTCCTACAACTAGTTCTCCGTTTTCATATCGAAGTCTAAGAGAAGCTCCGTCAAATTTTAATTCAACAAGATATTCATAATCAGAATGCTCCAGAATTTTCTGAACTCTTTTGTCAAAGTCATTCAGCTCTTCTTCATTATAGGTGTTATCCAAGCTCAGTAATGGAACCGGATGTTGAACGGTCTCAAAAGTTGAGGATGTTTCTCCGCCTACTCTTTTTGTGGGGGAGTTGGGATCATGAATATTAAATTCATTTTCCAGAGCTTCTAATTCCTTAAGCTTTTCATCAAATTCTTTATCGCTCATAAAAGGCTGAGCGTCGTTGTAGTAAGCCTTATTAGCTTCCCGGAGCAGATCTTTCAGCTCCTTAACACGTTTTTGAGCCTGATCTTTATTCATGAAGCACTAAAATTGGATTCTATAGACGATGCTATCCGGAGCGGCTACCCCAAGGTTTGGAGGGAAGTTGTCTGTTGAGTTTTGCTGATACTCAGGAGCACTTAAAATTTCTCTCGTCAAAACAATTGAATCAAAAGCCGGGTCAAAGTGATTTTGGCGTGGATTGTTGATCACATTTCCATTATACATCAGTAAAAAACGGGAGTACTGACCTCTGACCCTAAGGCTGTCTGTAAAATCAAAATAATACGCTTCACCCTGGTCCATCCAAAAAGGATTAGTTCGATTATTAAAATCACTGGTTACACGAACAGGTTCCAATTTATCATATGCAGCATAGAGAACCACTGTCAAGGTTTCTGGAAGGACAAGGTTTTCGGGAGTATTTAGTGGGTTGTTGTTTTGAGAATTATCACTTACAGTTGTTGAGTCGCCTGGAATTGCAAGCACATCCTGATTTGATGTAGCCGGATCTTGTGAACTGGTTGGTGGCTCCGATACTTCTTCTGAAGAAAACATACTTATAAGGTCTCCACCGTAGAAATATCCTAAAGTACCAAGAGTACCAAGTATCAGAATTATAATTAATAGTAACCCGATTTTAGAATTTGTAGGGGAAGCATATACTTTCTTGCTCATATCTGCCCAGTTAACAGTTTCAACTGTAGGCCGTGAAGTTTTTGGCTCTTCTTTTATTATTTTTTCATCGCTGGAGTCAATTTCTTCCTGATATGTATCGGCGGTGAGCTCTTCCGGATCAATGCTTGTTTCATTGTCTACTTCCACTTTGTCTTTCTTAAGACTATAAGCCTCTGATAAAGTTTCGGGATTGATGAGCTTGATCAAGTCATGATCGTAGGTGTCATTTTCAGTTGCTTCCAATGCTGTAAGTATATGAGCATCAGAGATCTTCAAAGCCTTAGCATAAGAACGAACAAAGCTGCGCAAATAGGTTTTACTTTCGCTTGAACTCTTAAAAAGAGTATCCTTTTCTATAGAATTTAAGGTATGTACCGGAATCTTCGTTATCTCAAAAATATCTTCGAGACCGAGATTTTTTTCCTTCCGTATGGTTTCAAGATCACTACCCAAAGACATAGTTAAACGGCTTAATTAATTCCTTTTGTAATTGTTGAAGCAAACTAAGTAATTAAAGTAGACTGCAAAAGCAATATTTGTTAATTAAAATGAAATTTATTGGCACAGGTAATTAACTATATCAGAAGTTCGATTTCGGAACTAATGTTTCCAAAAGTATGCGCTATTTGTGGTTTTTCGTTATCTAAAAATCAGAATTTTTTGTGCAATGACTGTTCACAAAATAGATTTGAGCGCGCAGTTAGCAGTAGAGCAGATAAAATAAACTTACCTGAATCCGTTACGGGACGTTTTGCTTTATGGCAATTTGATAAAGGAGGCTATCTGCAGGATCTTTTACACAAGTTGAAGTATCATCGGTTAACGGGAGTAGGAGAAGATCTCGGCTCGATATTAGGAAATACTATAAAAAAAGAGCAAATATTGAATTCATTCAATGTTGAGGAGACAAAAATTTTGCCGGTACCCCTACATCGAAAGAAAAGAAAACTTAGAGGTTTTAATCAGGCTTTTTTTATAGCCAAGGGTTTTTCAGGAAAGATGGAGTATGATATTCTGAAGAAAGGAGTGGTAGAGCGTATTAAGAACACAAAGACACAAACCAGATTTACGCTGAACAAGAGAAGAGAAAATATTGCAAAAGCTTTCAGTGTTGCACAAAAAGAGGAAGTCGTAGGAAAAAATATAATAATTATTGATGACGTATTTACAACCGGAGCAACGGCTTTTGAGTTGGTCAGTGAGTTAGAGAATGCAGATGTAGGTAAAATTTTTATAGTAACTGTAGCTCAGGCATGAATTCGGTAATTGTTTAGGCTATATTTGAATAATGAGTAGAAAGGCATCTAAATTTGAATGGAATATGGTGGAACTCCCTGACGGGATCACTACATCAAACGGGAACTGGTATCATACAACCAGTGAAGCAATTCAGCAATATATTCCAGGTTTGTTGAAAAAATATGAAATCGAAAAAATCATAAAAAACGCAGATCACTGGGTCGGGAGTTGTAATGGAATATCCCTCATTCTTTATCTGGTTCTCGTTTTACTTGGTGCCGATGCTTTTATATCTGCGGGAATCGCGTTTCTTTTTTTCCTGTTTTGGTATTATAACACTAGCGCATTTGTGACTCCTATTTTGAATGCAGTGGCGAGGTTATTTCATTTTGATGGTTTCTTATATGTTGCTACTGCTGCTTCATTGATCTATTTATCGATGCAGGGGAATCAAACTTCAATGTGGGTTGGACTTGGGTTGTTCTTTCTTTTTAAAGTTGGGTTGTTAAAAATGTTGCTCACTTGGATATCATCAAAAAGAAGTGCACAAAAAGCTGCTCGTCAGGACAGAATACTGAATATGTTGTTGGTGAGATATGGAATCAAAGAAGGACTTTACTCCGGAAATATTCAAAACATGCAGGATTCACTCTTTGAAACAGTAAATTATCATAAAACCAGAAAGAAGAACAAATGAACAAGTTATTTTTGGCAGGCTTCTGTTTATTTGTTATCGCCGGCTGTTCTTCATCTGTATCGATAGTTTCTAAGGATAAGAACACCCGAACGGTATTTTTGAATGCATCTGAAGTTGGTCTAGGAGATCCATCAAAGTGGTTTGCTGATGATGCTCAGGAAAGTATTCTGAAACTCAATTTACCTGATGAGATTGGAAAACGAATTTTAGGTCAGGTCATAACAGGATATAAAAACCAAACGGGTGGTTTAGAGCCGGCTGAGAGTACAGAATCTTCAGATATTATTTTTGATATAAAAGAGATCACAGTAAAAAGAGGAAGGTTTACTTTTAATTTTTTAAAACCGGGTCCTGTTTATGTGATGAAGATGAAAGCAGATATTATAATTAATGGTGAAATTGTATCGTCTGAAACTAAAAAAACTGTAGCTAATATGGCCTCAATCGTTTTTCCTGAAGACCCGATCAAGTTTATGAAGCCAAGCGAAAAAAGAATTACGGATTATCAGGTAGAAACTTTCAGGACAGGACTTAGAAAATTGTATCAAAGTCTTTATTTCGATACGTTTGATATCTCACTCCGTTTATGAAACAGTTGTATATAATTCGTCACGGAGAAACAAAGTTCAACAAATCTCACCTGATGCAGGGAAGAGGAATTAACGCATCTTTAAATGACACAGGTCGCAAACAAGCCGATGCAATCAGTATTTATTTTAAAGATAAACCGGTTTCCAAAATTGTAACCAGTAATTTAAAAAGAGCTAAGGAATCTGCTGAACCTCTGTGCAGGTTATTCAACTTGAAACCCGAAGCATATACAGAACTCGATGAGATGGATTTCGGGAATTTAGAAGGTAAGTCATTTGATGAAGTTAAATCGGACCTAGTTCATCTGCATGAATGTTGGAGTTCCGGAAAACTTGAGACCGCACCTGAAAATGGAGAGACTCCGATTCAGGTTTATAAACGAGCCAATTTAAAAGTTGAAGAGATTCTGAAGACTTCAGATGAGGAGTGTATTGTATTTATACTTCACGGAAGATTGATTAGGATTCTTCTTTCAGAATGGTTGGGATTGGGTTTGAAGAATATGCATCAGATTGAACATCAAAATGGAGCGATAAATAAGCTTACATGGTCAGAAAATGGTTTTGAAGCTGTGGAGTTGAATGTAACGAGTCATTTGCTGTTTTGATTTTAAGCAATTTCGGATAAACCACATTTAAACTATGCTCATTTATATGGTCAATCTTCCTTATCTTCATATGCTTGAAACCATTGTATGAAAAGCTTGGTTTTATAGTGACAGAATAAATATGATCTATAGAAATTATGAGTGAAAAAGTAAGATCCATGTTCGCGGATATAGCCAGTGATTACGATAGGGTGAATACCGTCTTGTCATTTGGAGTGCATCATGCCTGGAGAAAAAAAGCGATACTGGAAAGCGAAGCAAAAGAAGGCGATCATGTGCTGGATTGCGCTACAGGAACGGGTGATCTTGCAATCGAATTTAAAAAAGCCGTTGGTGATTCAGGATATGTGATGGGAACAGATTTTTGTGCGCCTATGATCGAGCCGGCTCCTGCAAAAGCAAAAGAAAAAGGTCTGAAGATAGATTTTGAAGTAGCAGATGCTATGGATCTGCCTTATGAAGACAGTAGATTTGATATTTCAAGCATTGCTTTCGGTATCAGAAATGTGGATGACCCGGTGGTTGCATTAAAAGAGCTAGCCAGGGTGGTAAAGCCGGGAGGGCGGGTTGTTGTACTGGAATTCGGACAACCAAAAGGAATTTTAAAGTTTCCATATAATTTATACAGCCAACACATTATGCCTGCGGTGGGAGGCTGGTTAAGCGGAAACAGAGAAGCTTATACTTACCTGCCCAGAACAAGCGCTACCTTTCCTGCAGGGAAAAAGTTTTTGAAACTAATGAAGAACTCGAAATCATTTTCAGAAACAAAAGCAGTAAAATTAACGGGTGGAATTGCTTACGTTTATGTAGGAGTTGTACAATAATTGTATATTCACACACCAAAAAATTAAAGAAAACACATGCATATAGAAGACATTAAGAAAATTCTCCCACATCGCTACCCTTTCTTATTGGTAGATCGTGTGTTAGAAACTACTGATGAAAAAATTACGGCTCTGAAAAATGTGACGGCGAACGAAGAGTTTTTTAACGGTCATTTTCCGGGACAGCCAATCATGCCGGGCGTTCTTCAGGTAGAAGCACTTGCACAAGCGGGGGCAATTCTGTTGATGACCCAAAAAGTAGAAGACCCCGAAAATTCGATCATGGTATTTACGGGAATCAAGAATGCAAAATTCCGTAAACAAGTTGTTCCGGGCGACCAATTAAAACTGGAAGTTACTTTGGGACAAATGAGAAGAAATTTTGTTGTGATGACCGGGGTTGCTACCGTTGACGGAGAAGTAGCTTGTGAAATAGAAGCATCAGCAGCAGTAGTACCAAAAAACCAATAATCATGAGTACTAATACTTCTGATCGCCCCGCAAAAATAACCACACAAACTGTTGTGGAGATGAAACAACAAGGAGAGAAGATCTCTATGTTGACTGCCTATGATTTTACAATGGCTCAAATTATTGACCAGGCAGGAATTGAAATTATTTTAGTGGGCGATTCAGCAAGTAATGTGATGGCTGGTTTTGAGACTACCGTGCCAATGACCTTAGATCATATGATCTATCACACTTCTTGTGTAGTGCGTGGTGTTGACAGAGCGCTGGTGATCGCGGATATGCCTTTTATGAGTTATCAGGTTACTGCAAAAGAAGCGCTCATCAATGCCGGACGTATGATGAAGGAAGCGGGCGCTCATGCAGTGAAAATGGAAGGTGGTAAGCCTATTATTGATACTGTTAAGAAGATCGTGGATGCAGGAATCCCGGTTATGGGTCATTTGGGATTAACGCCACAGAGTATTTATAAGTTCGGGACTTACAAAGTGCGAGCAACGGATGAAGAAGAAGCTCAGGATCTGATCAGCGATGCAAAACTTTTGCAGGAAGCAGGATGTTTTTCGATAGTGCTTGAAAAGATTCCTGCAAAGTTAGCGGAACGAGTTTCCAAAGAACTGGATATCCCAACGATAGGTATTGGAGCCGGAGCCGGATGTGATGGACAAGTTCTTGTTCTTCATGATATGCTGGGTTTAAATAAAGGATTTAACCCACGGTTCTTGCGGCGCTATGCTGATCTGCATTCAAATATGACAGAGGCTGTTCAGCAATACATTTCTGATGTGAAATCTAAAGACTTTCCTAATGATGACGAGCAATACGGAGGCTCATGAGTAGTTCCAAACCATTGATCTTAGTTTGTAATGATGACGGAATTTTTTCACCGGGAATAAAAGCTCTTGCGGAAGTGGCTTCAGAATTTGGTGAAGTTGTGGTTGTAGCGCCTGATCGTCAGCAAAGCGCTGTAGGGCATGCCATAACTATGTCGGTGCCGTTACGGGCTAATGAGATGACCGTAGCGAAGAAATACAAAGGCTTTGCTGTTAACGGAACACCTGCAGACTGTGTAAAACTTGCTCACGGTAATTTACTGGACAGAAAACCTGATCTGGTTTTGAGCGGAATCAATCATGGTAGTAATGCGGGCATTAATATTTTATACTCAGGAACAGTGAGTGCAGCTACTGAGGGAACCATTCTGGGATATCCGTCAATTGCTGTAAGTTGTACAGCTTATCCGGAACAGGCTGATCTGAAAGGTGCACAGGAAGCAGCGCGCAGAGTAGTAAAGTTTGTGCTTGATAAAGGACTTCCAAAAGGTGTGACTTTGAACGTAAATGCTCCCGAAGGAGAATTCAAAGGAATTCAATGGAGCCGAATGGCAGACAGCCGTTATGTAGAAGAATACGAAGATCGAGTAGATCCTTTTAATCGTGCATACTATTGGCTAACCGGGCAGTTTGAGTTGCTTGATGAAGGCAATGATTCTGATATCCATATTCTGAATGAGGGAAATGCTACCGTTACTCCGATTCAATATGATCTTACCGATTATAATTTGTTGAAGGAATTTGGGGATCACGACCTGTGATCACTGATTTAGTGATTTTTTATTGATTGACGCTGATTTTATTGCTTTTCTTCCAGCTAAGTAAATCTCCCTTTGAAGGGAGATGATCAAGTCGACGGTTCTCGACTTAATCCGAGGGATGTTTTAGGACGTGAGTTAGAAAACATTCTCGGTCTTGTGATCTGCCCAATCGGAATCCAGTTGTTAAAGTTATGCAGCAGAGCTATGAAACGAGATTAATTCATCATTCAATATTCATTATTCAATATTCACTAAAACCCTTTCTCCCTCAACATCTTCAGAACTTCTACCCAGAAATCATTATAAATGGGTTTGAATTCTTTGCTGACCTGGACATTGATCTGATGCATGTGCGATAACGGCACTGTTCCAAGATGTTCTCCCCATTGGGCACTTTTTACAGAAACAAAGGAATCGTTAGCGTCTTCTTTTGCAAAGATCTGAGTATTCTGGAACATGAATACCGGGTTGAGTGAGAAGTCAGTTCCTTTACCAACGGCTGCGCTGTATGAGAAATATGGAAAACCTTCAACATCGGGAGTGTTCGGATTGAATTTTTCCTGAATGTATGAGCGACACAATTGTTCAACAGAACTAAGCACCTGACTTTTCTCACTCGGGTACACATTATCTCCAAACCAATCTACTAAACCGCTTAGTTTTTCTGTTATGATTTCCGGTGTCTTCAAAATCAGATCAGCCAGAAAAGTACCACGGTGGGGAGTCGCTAATGTGGTTAATGAAGCAACTTTATCAGCAATACCAAGATGAGAAAGTGCATGACGCATATCTAGTCCGCCCATGCTGTGTGCCAAAACGTTTACTTTTTCAAATCCATGATCATCACACACTTTGTTGATCAAGCGAACCCAGTTTTTTGCTCTGGTTTCAATGGAAGCATACGGAACTACATTTGGTGCAAAGGCGATTACACCGTGCTCTCTCATCAGCATGGCAGGATCATGAAGGGGAGAGGGTTTCATCAACGATCCCAAAGCTCCGAAACCATGACAAAGAAACATGGGATATTTAACCTGTATGATATCAGGTTGGGTAAATTCCTTTAGTTGGAGTCTTTTTATTAATGCAGGAGGATTACTCTTTCCCATTACTCACTTTCTTGTTTAGGTTCTGTAGTGATCAATCTGATCGTGCTTCTTATCGTCCCGTTATCATAAATATAAATATTCATATCTCTTTCAGGAAAAATCACTTTAGCAGGAGAATCGATCTTGAGTTTTGAAAGCGTTTGATGCAGTGAATAATGAAACATCGTTTTTGAAAAAGTGGGGTGAACCGGAACTCTGTATACCGTTCGGGTAAAAATTGAATCTACTTCAATATCATATCTTCTGAAGTTTGTGCCAATAGAAGGTTCCTGATTTAGAACAGAAGAGATCAAAGAATCTAAGTTTTCAGCGGCACTGTAATCTATAGCTTTATGTGAAGGAGTAGCCACTAATATTACCGTGCTGGCTATACAAGATAGTGCGAGAAGAATGGTAATTAATGGACGTCGTTTCAATGCTCTCATAATTTGTTGTTCAGAAGCTAAGGAAGTTTATTTCAAATATGAAAGAGGTTTTCAACTCTATTCCATAAAAGTAATTTTAAAAAGATATTTGTGTAACAACTCGGTTACTTATATATTAGTAACCAATTAGTTACGTATTTAAAAATATTAATTTAGTTTTTATGAGAAGGGATGTGTTTCAGGCAATAGCTGATCCGGTTCGGCGGGAGATCATTGAGATCCTATCCGAAGAACCTTTAAACCTGAATGCGATTGCAAAACAGTTTGATATCAGCAGACCTGCAATTTCAAGACATATTAAAATTCTGAATGAGTGTGGATTGGTTGCTATTAAACAACATGGACGCGAACGGTTTTGCATTATAAAACCTGATACACTTTCTGAGATAGCAAACTGGATCGACCCATTCCGTGATTTATGGGAACAGAGATTAGACTCTTTTGAAATGTATCTTGAACAACTTCAATCAAAACAAAACAAAGAAGAAAATGGAAAAGACTCAAGCTAATGACCCTCGCGTAGCCACTATGGTTAGAACTTTTAACGCTCCAAGACAATTGGTTTGGGATGCATGGACCCAAGCGGAACATTTAGTAAATTGGTGGGGGCCAAAAGGGATGAACACCAAAGTAGAAGAGCTGAACTTTGAAGAAGGTGGAGTTTGGAAATATATAATGACGATGCCGGATGGAAATGAGTTTGTGACTGAAGGAACTTTCATCGAAATTAAAGAACCGGAAAAGCTGGTATCATCAGCAGACTTTAAACCTATGACTGTAGATGTAGTGCTCACTGTTTTGTTTGAAGACTTAGGAGAACAAACTAAGATGACATTCTCAGTAGCCCATAAGACCGAAGAATATCTTCAGCAACAAGAGGAAATGGGCTTCAGAAATGGTTGGGGTTCTACTTTCGATCGTTTGGAATTATATTTGAAAGAAAAATAAAACAGAACTTTATGATTGCACGAATTTGGAAAGGGCTTACAAAACAAGAGCATTTTGAGGAGTATACGCAGTTTATGATAGACCGTGCAATTCCTGATTATAAAAGTACAGACGGATTTGTAAAACTTACGTTTTTAAGGAGGCGGGATGAAGATTTTGCTTATTTCGAATTAATTACTTTTTGGCAAAACATGGAGGTGATCAAAAATTTTGCGGGAGACGATCATCAAAGAGCTAAATATTATCCTGAGGATAAAAAGTATTTAATCGACTTTCCCGAAGAAGTAATACACTATGAAGTTTTTGCACAAGAATCAGTTATTTAATTACTGTCCAAAGCTTTTTTGATTTCTTCTTCACCTAGGTTTGGAAAAAATTGCTTAAGAATATTCGAATAGAATTCTATTTCTTGATCACTACTAACGGTAATATTTTTCTTGATAAGGGATAATTCAATTTCAGCAAGCTTTTGTTCACTGAATTGATTGTTGATCATTGGTAAATGTTTAGCGCTCATTTCAGCAACGCGTTGCATTATACTTGCTCTGTCTGCATATCGATCAGTAAATCTCTTAAAATTCAAAAAATTATTTTGACTGGCTAACACAGCCATATCTTTATTTTTTAGTTCAACAGGCACAGCTTGATACTGCATCGCTATCTCGGTAAGCAGTAATTCAGCATGTTCCAGCTTTTTTAGTTCCTGATAGATCTCAGCAATTGCAGAATTAAGTTCAAAATTAATTACATCAGCGTCAGAGGCTAATGCATACTCTATAGCGATATAGTCGTATTGAGGCTGTATGAACCTCCAGGTTGAAAAATTGGTATATCTTTCATTTTTGATCGAATCTCTCCATTCCTCTACTTGAGAAGTACCGGCAAAATCAGGAAAATAGATTCTGAAATATTCCAGGTCTTCCTTTAAACCGATCATTATTTTTTCCTTTTCTGCGTCTATTCTTTTTTGTTCACTGTAACTTTGAAAAAGGAATGCCAAATAAACACCAAGAAAAACAATCAAAAATTCAAGCATTAGGAATTTTACACCTTGCTTTGAAAATATTTTAAATGATTGTTCCAAACGTGCCATGTTAATCGACTACCATTTCATCTTTCACATCTTTCAGTTCTTCCGGGATAGAATCTTTTATGGTTTCCACAAAGGCATTAACGATGTTCTGTTTTAAGAATTCACGACTGTAAACCAATCGGATCTTTCTTGTTGGAACCGGGTCCATAAATTCCTTAATAACGCCATTTGCACAGCGGGTATCATGATCCTGCATAGCTAAATAAGGCATTAACGTGATTCCGTAATCCTGTTCTACTAAACGCTTAAGGGTTTCCAGGTTCCCACTTTCAAAAGAAATATTTGAATGCTTGAGCTTATCGTTGTTTTTCTTACACAACTTCATGGTCTGATCCCGGAAACAATGTCCTTCATTGAGTAACCATAAGTCCTGAGAGTAAAGATCATCTATGCAGAGTTTGTCTTTAGAAGAAAAGTCATGTCCGGGTGATAAATACCCAAGAAAAGGTTCTGAAAAGAGCTCGTGCTCGTATATATGTTGATTGGTGGAGGTAGCGATGATACCAACATCAAAATGATCTTCATGCAAGCCTTCCAGTACTTCACTTGTTAATGCTTCTTCAAAAACCAGTTTTACATTCGGATGTCGCTCAGAAAATGGTTTCAGGAAAAGAGGAACCAGATAAGGCGCAATAGTTGGGATGATTCCAATTCTGAAAGATCCTTTTAGCTCACCATCTTTCACGGAAACCATATCTTCTATATGTTTGGAACCGCTTAGTATAACTTTGGCCTGATCAATAATTTGTTCACCAATAGCTGTCGGAACTACAGGAGATTTAGAACGGTCAAAAATTAAAACACCCAATTCATCCTCAAGCTTCTGAATTTGCATGCTTAAAGTTGGTTGGGTGATGTAAATCTTCTGAGCTGCAGTAGCAAAATGTCTGTACTTGTCTACAGCTACTATATATGAAAGTTGGGTTAAGGTCATCTTATCTTATTAAATTTTAAAATAAGATAAGATTTTTATTTCATATTTAGGGTGTCGTAATAAGACAGTAACTTTTTGACATCACTGGTATTTCCTAAATAAAGAGCGTTATCCTGTATAAATTTCTTAAGCTCATTTTTGTTGTTGCCCAGAGCTTTCAGTATATCCGATTCTTTTAGTTTAATTTTCTTAAGATCTCCATCCTTATTCATCAGGAGATACTTTGAATTATTGGTGTAGTAATCAGTTTCACGTGGATTATAAATATTCGCTTCGTCCTTGCGGTATTTTGTATAGTGATAGTTGAAAAGCTTTACATCACCATTGTAAATTATTTCCATATACGTTTCAGTATCCACATTCTCCTTTTTGGATTCAAACCCGGATAGAAAAGCTTCTGTTGTGTTTCCATTTCCATCAAGAAAATAAAAACCTTTAATCGATTGATTGGGTACAACAAAATAAGAGTCATTTTCAACAAATATGACTTGATTAGTGTAAGTATCATAATTCAGTTTTACGTTATTGCTAACCAATTCACTGGAAAAAATTACTTTTCCATCTGTAAACTCTCCTTTAAATAAGGGAGAACCTACGATCTTAACCGAACCGGAAAGATTTTCATAATCAACACTATAAGTTTTTAATGACGAGCCTTCTATTTGACTAAGTACAGAATTGCTTTGCATTGCAAACGAGCCACTCGATAAAAAGAGTACAATTAGCAGTGAGTATAAAATGTTTTTCAGGTAATTCATTTGTCTATTTTTTTTAAAAGTATTGATTGAAGGGGGGTATTAATTTCAGGAAAGTAATAATTAATAAAGAATTCTTACAGACCCAAATCGTTTTTATTATTAATACAGTAGCAGATTACTTTTTTTAGTACTATTGAGTTAATAGCATGTTCATGTTAATTGTTGAAAACTAAATCTGTTAAGTGAATATTAGAACTGTATATTCTTTTTAAGTAAAGAATAGCAGATAACTTTTAGATGTATTTAATTTTTGATACGGAGACCACAGGTCTTCCACAAAATTTTTCAGCCCCAATAACCGATTTAGAAAACTGGCCGAGACTGGTTCAGTTAGCCTGGCAACATCACGACCATACAGGTAAGTTGCTGTCGAGTGGGAATTATATTGTAAAACCGGAAGGATTTACGATTCCATTCAATTCCGAAAAGATACACGGAATTTCCACTAAGCGTGCACAGGAAGAAGGTGACGATCTCGAATTTGTTCTTCATGAGTTTCGCAAAGCTATTGATAAAGCTCATTTCCTGATCGGTCATAATGTAAGTTTCGACGAGAAGATCATGGGAGCGGAATATATTCGTAAGAAGATTCCATCTGCTATCATGGATAAAGCAAAGATCGATACCAAAGATGATGGTACTGATTTTTGTAAGATCGAAGGCGCACGAGGATACAAATGGCCGACACTTACCGAATTACATTGGAAACTTTTTGATAAAGGATTTGAGGATGCTCACGATGCAGCAGCCGATGTAGAAGCAACGGCAAGAATTTTTCTAGAAATGGTTCGTTTGGGTGTAACCAAAGTCAATTTCCCGATCGATGCAAAGCTATATCAGCCGTCAGCAAGTTATATGAAGCGGGAGCATTATATAGATCTGAGATCTCCATCCCGCATCAAAAAAAAAGATGAGGTAGCAGAAACCTCAGCTGATGATAGCAACGAGATCGATCTTAAAGTTGAGATCGACGAAGATATTGCATTCACACATTTACATTGTCATTCAAAATTTTCTGTACTTCAGGCTACTGCAGGAATTAAAGAACTGGTAGCAAAAGCCAAAAAAGAGGGAATGCCGGCCGTCGGGCTTACCGATCTGGGTAATATGTACGGAGCATTTTCTTTTGTTGCAGCTGCTAATGATGCCGGTATTAAACCTATCGTTGGTTGTGAGTTTTATATGGTGGAAGATCGTCATCAAAAGAAATTTACCAGAGATAACCGTGATAAAAAATACCAGATACCGTTGTTGGCTAAGAATCAAAATGGGTACAAAAATCTTGCGAAGCTAAGTTCTATCGGTTTTACTGAGGGGTATTATTACAAGTTTGCCCGTGTAGATAAAGAAGTGATCAAAGAATATTCCGAAGATCTTATCTGCTTGAGTGGCGGTATTCGCGGAGAACTTGCTGACCTTATTCTGAATAAAGGAGAAGAATATGCTGAGGAAGCACTGCAGTGGTGGAAAGAAGTTTTCGGGGATGATTTTTATTTGGAGGTTATCAATCATGGTCTGGATGAAGAACGTAAAGTAAACGAAGTATTTAAGGAATTTTCTCAGAAATACGATGTAAAACTGGTTGCTTCAAATAACGTGTTCTACTTGGAACAGGAAGATTCAGAAGCTCATGATGCCTTGATCTGTATTGACGACGGAAAGCTGAAAAGTACTCCGATAGGAAGAGGTAAGGATTTTCGCTGGGGTTTCCCGAATAATGAATTCTATTTCAAGACTACGGAAGAGATGAAAGCGCTGTTTCCGGATATGCCGGAAGCGATATTGTCTACCAAAGAAATAGTAGATAAAGTTGAGCCTATTAAGCTTTCAAGAGATGTGATCCTACCCAACTTTGAATTACCGGAAGGATTTGAAACCGAGAACGATTATCTCAGACACCTGACTTTAGAAGGTGCTAAGCCAAGATATCCTGAATTTACTGATGAGGTAAAAGACAGAATTGATCTGGAGTTAGGCATCATTTCAGATATGGGTTTTGCAGGATATTTCCTCATTGTTCAGGATTTTATTGCAGCCGCCCGTGATATGGGCGTTTATGTGGGACCGGGACGTGGTTCTGCAGCCGGTTCTGTGGTCGCTTATTGTACTGGAATTACAAATATCGATCCTCTGAAGTACGATCTGCTTTTTGAGCGTTTCCTGAATCCGGAACGTGTTTCCATGCCTGATATCGATATTGACTTTGATGATGATGGTCGACAAAAAGTGATCGAATATGTAGTAAATAAATACGGAAAAGACCAGGTTGCTCATATTATTACGTTCGGCTCTATGGCAGCTCGATCTTCCGTTCGTGATGTAGCCAGAGTACTGGATCTGCCTTTATCTGATGCAGATCGTTTGGCAAAATTGGTTCCTGAGCGACCGGGTACTTCACTCGATGATGCTTTTGGAGAAGTGAAAGAACTTCGTGATATGAAAGCCGGAGAAGGTCTGGAAGCAGAGACGTTAAAAATGGCGCATGTGCTGGAAGGCTCTGTTCGGAATACTGGAATTCACGCGGCAGGGGTGATCATCGCTCCTGATAAACTCACAGAATATATTCCGGTTAGTACTGCAAAAGATGCTGATCTGTACGTAACACAATTTGATGGAAGTGTTATTGAGAGCGCAGGAATGCTGAAAATGGATTTTCTGGGATTGAAAACTCTTTCGATCCTGAAAACAGCAATTGCATACGTAAAGGAAAATCATGGTAAGGAATATGATCTGGATGATATTCCTCTGGATGATGAAAAGACTTATAAGCTTTACCAAAAGGGTGGAACCTTAGGAACATTCCAGTTTGAGAGTGAGGGGATGCGGAAGTATCTCAAAGACTTGAAACCGACTACCATTAATGATTTGATTGCAATGAACGCATTGTATCGGCCGGGACCGATGCAGTTTATTCCGGATTACATCAAGCGTAAACATGGAGTTGAAAAAGCGGAGTATGATCACGAATTGATCAAAGACATTCTGGAACCAACTTTTGGGATTATGATCTATCAGGAGCAGATCATGAATGTAGCTCAGAAAATGGGTGGTTATACACTTGGCGGTGCAGATCTACTCCGAAGAGCGATGGGTAAGAAAAAGCATGAAGTGATGGAGGCAGAGAAGCCGAAATTCATTGAAGGTGCTCAGGCTCAGGGCGTGGATGAGAAAACGGCGATTTCTGTTTTTGAGAAGATGCAGATGTTTGCGAGTTACGGTTTCAATAAATCTCACTCTGCGGCTTATTCGGTGGTAGCTTATCACACTATGTATTTCAAGGCGAATTATCCGGCTGAATATATGGCTGCGGTAATGAGTCACAACATGAGTGATATCAAAAAAGTAGCTTCATTTATTGAAGAATGTCACCGCTTGGGAATTGAGGTTGATCCGCCGAATATCAATACGGCGCGAGGAAAATTCGTAGCCAAAGACGGGCGCGTTCAATATGGAATGTCGGCAATAAAAGGAGTGGGTTCTTCCGCAATTAAACAGATCGTTGAAGAGCGGGAATCAAAAGGATTGTTTAAAAGCATTTTCGATTTTGCGGCACGGATTGATTCCAGAGTGTGCAACAGAAGAACACTGGAAAGTTTGATCGCTGCAGGAGCTTTCGATGAGTTAAATGACAATCGTGCCGAGTTGATGATGGGAGTGGAAGATATTCTCCAATATGGCGCCCGCAAACAGGAAGAAGAGCGATTAAGTCAGGTTAATATGTTTGGTGGTGATGCCGGTGGAGCGATGTCTCAGGAACCAAAATTGAAGCCCGTTCCAAAATGGAGTAGTATTGAAAGGCTTAATAATGAGCGTGAATTAATCGGGTTCTATCTGAGTGGACATCCGTTAACAAAATATGAAGAAGATATAAAGCTCTTTGGAAGTCAGAATCTGAGTGACGAGTCTATGAACCGACTTCAGCACGAATCTACGATCCGATTTATAGCAATTATAACAAGTAAACGCCAGGCAACTGATAAGAAGGGCAGACCGATCGCATTTCTTCAAGTAGAGGATTTGCACTCTTCAATGGAATTGGCAGTTTTCAGTAAACAATTCGATCAGTTTTCGGCGCTTCTGGAAGTTGATAATGTAGTTTTTATCTCCGGAAAGTTTGTGAAGCGTGAACGGGGTGATAGTGTAATCGTAAACAATATTGAAAGGGTTGAAAATCTTCGCGAAAAAAATCAGGATAATCTAAATCTGAGATTAAAACTTGATACGGCTTTATTAGATGAAGAGATTTTGAACAAAATGGAAACCTTGTTCACAACAAACCGAGGCAGTACCATGGTAAAGATGATGGTACACAGTCCTGAAGCGAATGGACCGATCAGAATGAATATGAGAAACTTTGTAGTGGATCCTAATCCGGAGTTAATGAAGGGTTTACGGGATGTTCTCGGAGAAGAAAGTGTGGAATTGGTGATGGGCGCTTCATAAAGGGGTGCAATCAAGATGATAATTACAAACAATGTGACTAGTTAGCAGAATTATTCGCATATTTAGAGCAATAACAAAAAAGACATTTAATTTAATTTTTGAACAATGGCAAAAGCATTAGAATTTACAGACGGCAACTTTGAAGCTGAGGTACTTAACTCAGATAAACCGGTACTTGTAGACTTTTGGGCTGAATGGTGTGGTCCTTGCCGCATGATTGGTCCGGTTGTAGAAGAGATGGCTGGTGAATACGAAGGAAAAGCAAAGATCGGAAAAGTGAATGTGGATAATAATCCTGATATATCTGTGAAATACGGAATCAGAAGTATTCCTGCATTATTGATCTTTAAAAACGGTGAAGTAGTAGATCAGATTGTTGGTGCGGTTCCAAAGCCACATCTTACAAAGCAATTAGATGCGCAGATCGCTTAAAAAGCTGATTTTTTTAGAATTTTAAAGCCACTTTGTTAGTTCGAAGTGGCTTTTTTATTGGTCTTTCTTTTTTACGAAATACCAGATTCCCCAACCAATTCCGAAGATAGCTAAAGCAATTCCGAATCCACCTAAGAAAGCATATAGGAGATATGGGATGATAATGCTAACTACGATACCGGTAATAGCTTTTATGGGCGAAGCTGCAACTCCGGCTGCTCCAAGAAATGATTTTAATACACGTGCTAATCTTGCCAACATGATGTCTCCTTGTTTATAAACTTTAAGAGACTACGATGTAAATTTAAAAAAGATTCGCTTAGTAGTAGCCACTAAAGCACAAAGACACAAAAAGGTTCATTCATAAAAGTAGATTCTTAGTGTTTCCGTGCTTTTGTGGCACATAAACCCATCAAGCTAAAGCAAAAGAGTCTTCTTCTTTGAAGTTGAGAAGGATTTCTAAAATAGGATCCATAGTGTCGTGCTTCATCAGCTCCATACGGAGTTTTTTTCCGTTATAAATGCCTTTCAGATATTGACCGTAATGTTTTTTCATGATCACAACGCCGTACTTTTCGCCCTGATGAACTACTGATTTACGTAGTTGTTCTGCGCAAACATTGAGCTTTTCTTCTAAAGTTGGCTCCGGTAATAGCTCTCCGGTTTCCAGGTAATGTCTGGATTGTTCAAAGATCCAAGGATTTCCGATGGCACCTCTGCCGATCATGACTCCGTCAACTCCGGTTTCGTCGAACATCTTTTTAGCGAGTTCAGGAGAAGTCACATCTCCATTTCCAATAATGGGGATTTCAAGTCCGGGGGTGTTTTTAAGTTTTTTCAACCATTCCCAGCGCGCATCCCCTTTATATTTTTGACAACGTGTTCGGGCATGAACCGTTAATGCTTTTACTCCCAGTTTTTGAAGCATCAAAGCAACTTCCTGAATTTTGATGGTATCATCATCCCAGCCGAGTCTGGTTTTTACTGTTACAGGTCTGTCAGTAACGGCATCTACAACAGTTCCTGCCATTCGCTCCATCATGTCAAGATCTTTGAGACAAGCGGCTCCGGCACCTTTGTTGACCACTTTATAAACAGGGCAACCGAAGTTTATATCAACAACATCAGGATTATTATTCAGTGCTACTTTAGCAGCGCCATGCATAGCTTCTTCACGCCCGCCAAAGATCTGAACTCCAAATGGTCGCTCACTCTCATCAAAGCTCATTTTATGAAGTGCAATTTCAGAGTCACGTATAAGTGCTTCTGAGCTGATAAATTCAGTAAATACTATATCGGCACCTTTTTCTCTGCAAATCTGTCTGAAAGGCGAATCAGTTACGTCTTCCATCGGCGCTAAGAAAAGCGGTTTTTTCGGTAAAGTGATGTCATCAATATTCATAACTCAAAGTTAAGAAATGTGCGACAATTATTTCAGTATCGATTTTGACAGTCCGTGTTAGTCATTTCGTAGATTAACTACTATATTTTAGCCTTTAAAATTAATATCAAATTTATTGTAACTATGTCACTTGGAACAAAGAGTATAGAAGAACTTTTAGGGGATGAAGCATCTTTCTTACTAAATCATACCAGTCAAACAATTAAAAGAGAACGTTTGATCAAACCATCAGGGAATTATGTTGATGAAGTTTGGTATCACTCTGATAGAAATAACAGAGTGTTAGGTAATCTTCAGTGGTTGCTCGATCATGGAAGACTTGGTGGAACAGGATATGTTTCTATTCTTCCTGTAGATCAGGGAATTGAGCATTCAGGTGGCGCGTCATTTGCAAAAAACCCGGACTACTTCGATCCTGAGAATATTATCAAACTTGCAATTGAGGCGGGATGTAATGGCGTAGCTTCCACTTTTGGAGTACTTGCTTCCATGTCAAGAAAGTATGCCCATAAGATTCCGTTTATTGTTAAGATCAACCATAATGAATTGTTGACCTATCCGAATACTTTTGATCAGATCATGTTCGGTAATATTGAGCAGGCGTACAATATGGGTGCAGCAGCAGTTGGAGCTACTATCTATTTCGGTTCTGAAGAATCAGGTCGACAAATTCAGGAAGTTTCAGAAGCTTTTGCTTACGCACATGAATTAGGTATGGCTACAATCCTTTGGTGCTACACAAGAAACAATGCATTCAAAGTAGATGGTGAAGATTATCATGCTTCTGCAGATCTTACCGGTCAGGCAAATCATATTGGTACAACTTTAGGAGCGGATATTATAAAGCAAAAGCTTCCAACCAATAACGGTGGTTACAAAGCTTTGAATTCAGGTGATTCAAGCTATGGAAAGCTGGATGAGCGAATTTATTCTGAACTGACTTCAGATCACCCAATCGATTTAGCAAGATATCAGGTGATAAACTGTTTTGCGGGTCGTGCCGGTTTGATCAACTCAGGCGGAGCATCAGGAGCTAACGATTTTGCTGATGCGGTAAAAACTGCAGTTGTGAACAAAAGAGCTGGTGGAATGGGACTTATTAGTGGTCGTAAAGCATTTCAAAGACCAATAAAAGAAGGTGTTAAGCTATTGAATATGATTCAGGATGTTTATCTTGATGAAGATATAACTTTAGCTTAATTGGTTCGTAACAAGTTATGCCTTGTCGTTATTCGGCAGGGCTTTTTTTATCATTTAAAAAATGAAAAATAGATTATTTGAGTTCAGAAGCTATAAATAGCACAAAACCACAAAATTTCATTTCAAAGAAATATCTGGTTATTTCTATTGCTTTGAGCGTTGCCACAATGGCCGGGGTTATATGGTATACTTATACTCCGGGCGTGCTTACCCATCTGGCACCAAAAAGGTTGCCAGGATTGTTTATTGCTTTATTAGTTTCTTTTTTAAGAGTATGGTTTTCAGCAGCTAAGATTCGTTTCCTTGCAGAGCGGCAAATTGGATGGATGGCTGCTTTCAGAGTGGTTCTTGCCTGGGATTTTACTTCAGCAGTTTCTCCTTCTACTATTGGCGGAGCACCAATGGCCACATATGCCATGAATAAAGAAGGAATGAAGCTTGGTTCAGCTACAGCAATTGTATTATATGGTGTTTTGCTGGATCAAATTTGGTTTGCTATGGCGATACCGATTTTGCTCATTTGTGGTATTTTCTATGAAGTTGTTCCACCGGAAATAGGACTTGTTGGTGAAGCATCAATGGTAATCCTCTACACTTCACTATTGGCTTATGCCGGATTACTGGCTTATGGTGTGCTTATTAATCCTGCCGCTATAAAAAAAGTAGTTCTTTTTGTATTTAAACTTCCTTTTTTAAGAAAGTACAGAGACAATATTGCAATCGAAGTTGAGAATCTGGAAGAGTACGCTCATCAGCTTAGAAAAAAACCATTAAGTTTTTTAATGAAGGCATTTGCTCTGTCAACTATGTCGTGGATCTGTAGAGTCGCTTTGGCAACTATAGTTATTCTGAGCTTATTACCGGCACCTGAAATTCTTTCAGCATTAAGAAGTCTGGCTATGAACTTGGCGTTCTTGGTTGTGCCTACTCCCGGTGGCAGTGGGGGAGTAGAAGGTTTGTTTGTTCTTTTTCAAGGACCTTTGATTTCACGACCATCCTTTATAGGTCTTGCTGTTTTCTTATGGCGAATCATAAGTTATTATATAAGCATTGCCTTTGGAATGATGGCAACTACCTGGTACATAAATCGCTCTGTTGTTGAAAACCAGATAATAAAAGATTGATTTGGCAAAGCTGAGAACTCAATTTAATTGCAGTAATTGCGGCCACACATCAGCAAAATGGCTCGGTAGCTGTCCTTCATGCGGAAAGTGGAATACTTTTGAAGAGTCTAAAGTTGAAGGTAAGTCTGTAAATCACAAAGCCAAAGTCGAGGGGTTGGAAAATTCGGCTAAACCTCAGAATCTGAATGAAGTAGAAACGTCCGAGAAGTCAAGATTCTTAAGTAATATAAAGGAGTTTGACCGTGTGCTCGGAGGCGGTTTTCTAAACGGGGCGTATATCTTAATCGGAGGAGAGCCGGGAGTCGGCAAAAGTACTTTGACTCTTCAAATTGCTAAGTCTAATCCGGACTTAAAGATATTATATTGCGCAGGTGAAGAGTCTGCAGGACAGATAAAACAAAGAGCGAAAAGATTGGGAGTTAAATCAGATAAACTTCTGGTCTATAATGAAACCCAGATCAATAAGATCATTGATGAAGTTCAGAAAATTCAGCCTGATCTGTTGATCGTTGACTCTATTCAGACTGTATACAGAACTGAGCTCCAAAGTATGCCCGGCAGTATTCAACAGGTAAAAGAATGTGCGGCATTGTTTCAGCAGTTAGCAAAGAAGAAGAATATTACCACAATTGTGATTGGTCATGTTACCAAAGAAGGAGATATCGCCGGCCCAAGAGTACTGGAGCATATGGTAGATACCGTTCTTCAGTTTGAAGGAGATAAAAATTATACCTATCGATTGCTTCGGAGTTTAAAAAACCGTTTTGGCCCAGCGCAGGAAGTTGGTGTTTTTGAAATGAAAGAAGATGGTTTGATAGAAGTTTCAAATCCTTCAGAGTTGTTCATATCTGATAAAACCGAAGGTGTGAGTGGAAATGCCATAGTATGTACAATGGAAGGTTCAAGACCTCTTTTGATTGAAGTACAGGCTTTAGTTACAGCTTCTGCTTATGGAACGCCACAGCGGACATCTAACGGTTTTGACCGAAACAGATTGGCGCTTTTACTAGCCGTTCTGGAAAAAAGAGCCGGTTATAGTTTTTCCAATCATGATGTTTATTTGAATATAGCAGGTGGGTTCAGATTAAACGATCCGGCCGGAGATTTGGGTGTATGTTGTGCGTTGGTTTCCAGCTTAACAGATAAAGCCATTAATCAGAGAACAGCATTTATTGGTGAAGTTGGCTTGGGAGGAGAAGTTCGAATAGTTCCTCATATTGAGCAAAGGAAAAAAGAGGCAGCAAAATTGGGTTTTAAAAACTCAGTAGTTCCTCAGGGCAAAGGGTCAGAGGGAATCAGGTACGTAAAAGAAGCTATAAAAAAAGCCCTTAGATAAAATCCAAGGGCTTAAATTTGTGATGACAACGGGAATCTAATAATTCTCTCGTTGACGGCGACGTTGCTCGCGCACAGCTTTTTTCATAGCTTCGCGACGCTCCATAGAAGGCTTAGTAAACTGTTGTCTGTCCTTATATTCATTAAGAATACGAGAACGAGTAATAAGCTTCTTAAACCTGTTAATCGCGCGTTCAACACTTTCGTTGTCTTTAACTTCAACACCTAGCATTGAGTCTCACTTCCTTTCGTTTGTTTTTTTATCCCATAATTGGGGTTGCAAATATACAAAAAATGTGGCAAAATCGAGAATTCTAAATTTTCCTTAACTAACTACCGATTTAATGGACGAAGAACAGTCAAAGCCACCACAGCAAACACAGCATAAAGGCTTTCTGGAAGAGCTTATGGGTGATGTATTCAATCTGGATCGGGGATTGCCGGGAACCATTTGGGGAATGATTAAAACTCCGGGAGTGGTGATAGATGCTTATTTCACAGATCGGGGTAAATATGTAACTCCGCTTCGTTATTGTATTTTTATACTTGCAGTGACCACATTTATTTCTGTAAGATTCGTTGACTACGAGGAAATGATGAAGAATGCGATGGAAATGGGTGCAGGTGGAGGATTAGAAGATACCATTGAACAGCTTTCAGAAGCAATTCCATCATTTGATTGGAAAGCATATTTCGAAGCTGTTACAGAAATTAGTGTTTCCTTACTTCAGAAATTTAATCAGGTTTTGTATCTGGTTTTATTAGCACCACCAATGGCTTTTTTCTTGAAGTTGTTTTTTAAGAAAAAGAAAGGTCGTTTTATAGAGCATTATGTACTTATGGTTTACTCATTAACAACGTTATCGATCTTTGGGCTGTTAATGATTCCATTTGTGTTGACCCTGGAAAATGCTGATTCCTGGTTAAGTTTTCTTTTTGGTCTTCCAGTCACTTTTATTTTTTTGATGTGGACAAGTATAAAGTATTTAGGTTTGAAAGGCTTTTCCGAATATCTTCAAGCCTTTTTAGCGTTGTTTTTGGGCTACTTGGTTTTTGCTATTTTTCAGGCAATAGTGACCTATATAGGAGCTTATTTGATGGTTGTTTTCTAAGAAATTTCCAAACCGCTTACACCTAATCCAAATAAAGCAAAGTCATATTTAGCAGGATCTTTAGGGTCCAGTACACGAAGTTTTTGAGTTAGCTCCTGAACTGCTTTCCAATCATTCTGCTTTCGTTTTAGGATTCCTAAAGCTCGTGCTTGTCTGGCTACATGAACATCGAGGGGCATCATTAACTCAGAGGTTGGCATAAAGTTCATAGTATTCAGATCAACAGAGCCGCTTCGGATACACCATCGTAAATACATATATAATCGCTTGCAGGAACTGTTCTTCTCAGAATTCGAAATATGTTTTCTGGTTCTTTGGGGAGTCTCAGGATGGATAACGAAGAACTGTTCGTGAAAAACAGCTATCAATTCTCTGTCCTGATCTTTGGATAGTTTATAACACATCTCCCAAAATCCTTCAAAAGTCTGATACTCTTTTAAAATACTTTGCAGTGTTTTGATGAGCCAGTAAATGTCGATAGGTTTAAACGTTCGGTGTTTAAAACCGTCCAGTTTTTCTGCGTCTGATTCATTGAAGTTTAAAATGAAATCAGAAGGTTTATAATCCATTCGTTTAAGCAGATCATCCACTTTATTGATCACAATGTCACGTCGACCCCAAGCCATGATGGCTGCAAAAAATCCCGCTAGTTCTTTGTCGTTCTTATCCTCAAAAGCATACATAAACTGGATGGGGTCGTTATCAATGAAATCGGGTTGTTCGATTAGATTTACCAAGGCATCCAGCTTGGGTTTTAGTTCTAAAAGTTTCTTTTTTGATAGAGGATTAGGCATTAAAAGAGATTTAACAGGTTAAACATCAGTTTCAAATCTAAGAACTTCTTATGACTTGTCATTTCTGTCGAAGTTAGATAATTCACTTACAAAAATTGTCTTGTTTCTAATCCTGACAATTTTAGAAAAAGCTTCCAACTACACCGACTGGATAACTTCCGGGCATTCAATCTCCCGAATTTTACCTAAAACCAAATGCCCGCAAGCGGACAGGTTTTAGGGTTTAAACTCTATGGATGATTGAATGCTATTCCTCCATTTATCCAATGCCGAATATTTACACTTGTCATTTCGAACGGATGTGAGAAATCTAAATATTGATGTACTAATTTAGAAACACGTTAGATTTTTCGGTCGCTTTGACTCTGTCGACGCTCATCTCGAAATGACAAATTTCAAATAAGCCCCCAAAAAAAAGGTAGACAATTCACTTCTCACTTCTCACTTCATCACCAATCAACTTCTCCGTCAATACTTTATTCGCTTTTGGAAACGGATATTCTTCAAGTTCAGATCTTTCAACCCAGCGTATTTCCTGGCTGCTTTTTGGCTCTAGTGTTCCTGAAATCAGTTTGCAAAACCAGGCATGCATAGTTATTGAAAAGTGAGAATAGGTATGCTTCAAAGTCATGAATTCTTTATAAGCATGAACTTCAACTCCCAGCTCTTCAAGAAGCTCGCGTTCTACGGTTTGTTGTATGGTTTCTCCTTTTTCCTGTTTACCGCCGGGGAATTCCCATAATCCGCCAAGCATTGCATCTTCAGGTCTAAGTGCAATTAAAAGTTTGCCATCTTCAGCTTCAATAATTCCAACACCGATCACTTTATGAGGCTTTTTCTTTGCGTTAGATTTGTAGGGAATGATATCGGTCTTAGCAATTTTGGTAGCGATACATCCTGTTTGAATGGGACAGTTCAAGCAATCAGGATTATGCGGAGAACAGATAGTAGCTCCCAGCTCCATCATCCCCTGATTGAATTCGGCAGGCCGTTCCTGACTAATGAGCTTGTTTACGAGAGATTGAACCTCTTTTACTGTTCCGGTTTTCCGAACATCGTCTTCTATTCCAAAGTATCTGGTGATAACCCGAATTACATTTCCATCAACCACAGCATTAGGTAAATCAAAAGCTATACTTGTGATAGCTGCGGCCGTGTAAGGTCCGATTCCTTTCAGCTTGATGATTTCATCATAAGTCTCGGGAAGTTTTCCATTATAATCCTCTACGATCATTTTTGAAGCCGCATGCAGATTCCGGGCTCGGCTGTAATATCCCAAACCTTCCCAAGCCTTCAGGACTTGTTGCTGATCTGCTTTAGCAAGATCAAAAACTGTTGGAAAGACCTTCATGAAGTTTTCAAAATAAGGCCAGGCCTGATCAACTCTGGTTTGCTGAAGCATGATCTCAGAGATCCAGATCTTATAGGGATCTTTCTCTCCCCGCCAGGGCATTTCCCGTTTATGTTCTTTGTACCAGGCTAAAAGATTCTCAGTAAATTCTGAATTTGAAAGTTCAGCCAAACTTAATTCCCGTCTCCTCTGGTGATATCCAGAACAGTTAAGGTGACATCCTGTGAGGAAGCTGCTCCAAGTTGATCAGAGGCAATAACACGGAATGTGAAATCTCCGACTTGCCTTGCATTGGGAGTCCAGGTAAAAACTCCTGTGGTCTCATTTATTGAAGCACCTTCGGGTAGGTCAACACCTATATACCGAATCAGAGAGCTTGAGGGTTCTTCAGGATCGATGGCTTGAATTTGAAGAGAAAATGACTCATTCACCGCAATATTTGAAACTCTAACAGGACTAAATCGAGGTGGAGTATTGAATGAACGAACATCAACAGTAAAACTGGTGCTATCGGTTTGACCTTTGGAATTTGTACCTACAATTGTAAACCAATTCATTCCAATTTGATCAGGTCTGGGTTGCCAGTAAAATCCTTGCTTTTTAATTAGAGCATCTGTGGTTCTGGAGCGAATAGAAAATTCCACATCGTTTGCAGAATGACCGTTTTCGACTTCTAACCCAAGCAATAATGAGTTCGGGTAAGTAAGAATCTGGTTTGGAATCTCTTTTAAAGAAAACGGGCCGACCGGTGCAGATTCAATATTCTGATCAACAGTTGAGATTGCCAAACGAGTTACTTTGTTATTCTCAACAAGCCACAATTTGCCACCGCTTTTCGCAATGTAATTACCTGCCCGGGTATCTGTTTTCCAGGCGATCAGTGGTTCCCGGTTTTCGGAATACCATAATTTTCCCGTTACTGAACGAATAAATGTAAATCCATTCCAGAATTTAATGGTTTCTACTTTTTCATTTATGGAGCCGACTTTTCTTCCCAGTCCATTTCCGGTAATTTCAAAAACATCTCCACGAGTAGTGGCTCCCCAAAGTCTGTCTCCATCAATAAAAAGATCAGATAAACGCTGAGAAATATTTTTGCTTTCACTGAAAGTAAGTTGATTGTCTTCAGATTTAAAGACGTCTAATTTGGAGTTTCCGGTAAGTACAAATAATTGATTCGTTATCGGAGATGAAACCAGATCAATAACTGATACATTATCACCAACATCAGGGATTATTGTAATTTCGGAATCAACACTTTCGGGAGTGTCCAGAGAAAGTGAACCCAAACCTGATTCTCCCAAAGCAACATAAAGTTTGTTTTGTAAACGAGCAGCAGCTAAAGGTTTTTCCGGAAGAAGGGTGGCTGAGTAAACTCCCAATATGGATGTAGGTTCTAAGATTGTTAATCTTTTATTTTCTCCAGACATATAAGCGAAGCGGACATCCGCAGAAAGGTTATATCCTCTACGTTGCATGCCGGAAGAAGTGTAAAGCCATTGAAGTTCGTCCGGTTTGATTCTGAATACAGCCATCCCATCTGTATCAGAAAGTATATAGAGATGTGTTTCTGAAGCTTCAATAGCTTTCACAGAGGGAATATTCATCAATTGTGAATAATCCTGAACTAGAGTTTGATTCTGGGCTTGAACGGTTAAAGTTGTTATTAAAACAAATAGAAAACTTTTAACAAATTTAAATCTCTTCATAAGCTTATAGCCAATTATGTTTTTTGTACCAATGTATGGTTCTGGAAATACCTTCTTCCAAGGAAACTTGAGGATTGTAGCCTAATTCTTTTTCTGCTTTTTTCGATGAACAGGTCCATTCTAAAACCAACTCATTGGCTTTTTCTTTGTTTACAACGGGATATTTTCCGATTAATGATGCAAGATTTTCAATAACACTACCAATTTTTTTTACCAAAGCAGGTTTTAGTTTCAGCTTAAAAGCTTTTTTTCCTATCACTGTTTGAGTAACGGAATGAATTTGATTCCAATTGTAAGTCTCGGCAGCTGTAATAAAATAGGTATGAACTCCGTGATCCATTTTTTGTGATGCTTGCAATATTCCGTTTATCAAGTCATCTACATACACCATAGAAAGGCGGGGATGGTTCCCGTCTCCAACAATTGTACTCAATCCTTTTTGAAATGTACTGAAATAAGTAAATATCTGATCTTCCCTTGGACCATAAACAGCAGGAGGACGTATGATCTTTATGGAATCATTTTTTTCTGCTAACTGATGGATTGTTGTTTCCATATCTCTTTTAGATCGCCCGTACATACTAACCGGAGTTAATATTTTATTTTCATCCACAGGAGTTCCCTGACTTGGACCTGCAGCTGCAAGAGAAGAAAGCATTACCAGATTCTTAACACCATTTTTTTGGGCAATTCTGATGATATCTTCAGTAGGATCAACATTAGCCCTGGTAAATTCTTTTTGATTCGATGCTTTTACAATAGCAGCTAAATGGAAAACAACATCTGCGCCTTTAATTCCTTTAGCAAGAGCATTAAAATCGTTCAGGTCTCCTTTAACTCGTATGAAATCTTTTCCTTCAAGCCATTTATCTGTTGAGCGAACCAAACAGCGTACTTCAGTAAACTTCTCATCCGCGATGAGACGATCTGCCAAGTGACTTCCAATAAAACCTGTCGCTCCGGTTATAAAGGCTTTCATTTATTGCTTATATTCCTCGATTGTTTTTGCAGAAATTTTTAATTGGATGTGCTTAAGATACGCATCTGTTATTTGGTTTTAAACTTTTATGAAAGATCTTCGGGTTGCTCTTTTTACGGGCAATTATAATTATATAAGAGATGGCGCTTCACTAACATTAAACCGTCTTGTAAAATACTTGGAATCCCAAAATATTCCTGTACTTGTTTTTGCACCTGATGTGGATGAACCTGCGTTTGAACACAACGGAACTATGATCGGGACTCCATCAATACCAATGTTAGTTCCGGGTAGAGATGAGTATAGAATAGCATATAGTTTCCCAAAATCAGCAAGAAAAAAGTTAGAAGAGTTTAAACCGACAATAGTTCATGTGGCAACACCTGATGGACTGGGCACAGGTGCACTGAAATGGGCAAGAAAAAATAAGATTGCAGCGGTAACATCGTATCACACACACTTTTTAAGCTATGCGAGCTATTATCGGTTGCTTCAGGGCCCGGTTACATTATTTACTAAACTATTTATGAAATGGTTTTATAAAAAGTTTATACATACATACGTACCCAGTCAATCTATGATTACTGAATTAAATGAATTTGGGTTAAAAGGCGAAAAAAAGATCTGGGCAAGAGGAATTAATTTAGATCTGTTTAATCCATCCAAGAGGGATATGGAATGGAGAAGATCCGTTGGATTTAAAGATGATGATATCGTTGTTACTTTTGTTTCAAGGTTAGTTTGGGAAAAGGAACTCAATACTTACATAGAAAGTGTAAAGAGGGTACAGGAATCTAATTCCAAAGTCCGTGCATTAGTAGTAGGAGACGGACCAGCTCAGAAAGAAGTAGAAGAGAAACTTCCTGAGGCACATTTCACAGGTTTTGTAACTGGTGAAGAACTTGCTAAAGCTTACGCAAGTAGTGATGTATTCCTGTTTCCTTCACATACTGAAACTTTTGGTAATGTAACTTTAGAAGCAATGGCAAGTGGTTTGCCTTGTTTAGTAGCTGATGCAATTGGAAGTAAATCTTTGGTAGAAGACGGCTTAAATGGTAAATGGGCAGAGAAAAAAGACATAAATGATTTTTCAGAAAAGTTAGAATGGATAATCAGTAATGAAAACAGAATGAAAGAGATGGGAATAAAATCCCGGGAAATGGCTACCGAATATGACTGGGATAAAATTAATGCAGGATTGGTAAATAATTATCAGGAAGCAATAGAGTTTCAGAAGCTGAAAAATCAAGGTTAGAACTACCGTGCGCATTCTTTACGTTTCACATCTCCATCCGCCTGAAAATGCACCCTTAGATAACATGGGAGGGATGCAACGAGTAAGTATGCAGCTTATTGAAGAACTAAGTACCAGAGAAGACGTTGAAATAAAGACGATTATCCAACATGCTCCCTGGAAAGGAATAGAAGTAAAAACTGCTTTTTTTCTGACTAAACTTGTTTTTAAACTCCCGAAAATTGTAAAAGAGTTTAAGCCTGATATAATTCTGTTTTCATCTATGGTAACGGCTTCTTTGGCAAAGTTTTGCAGAAAAAAGATCGATGTACCTATGGTTACTATCAATCATGGACAGGACGTTAAAATGCCTATAGGAATTTACCAGAACTTTGTACCTAAGATATTTGAAGCATTGGATGGTGTGATATCTGTTTCAGAAGCAACTCGGCAAGAATGCATAAAAAGAGGAATGCCTCCGGGAAAGGGAGTGGCTTTACCGAATGGTTTTGACATGTCAGATTTTAAAGATGTACCGGATAAAGCTGAGGGAAGAAAAGAAATTGAGGAAACGTTTTCCGTTGATCTAAGTGAAAAGTCTTTGTTGCTTACTGTTGGCCGACAGGTAAAACGGAAAGGACATGAATGGTTTATTACAGAAGTACTTCCGGAGATAGAATCTGAAGTTGTTTACTTAGTAATTGGTGCTGGTCCGGAACATGAACATCTTAAAGAAATTGTAAAAGCCTTCAATCTGCAGAAAAAAGTATTGATGGTAGGTAAACAGCCGGACGAGGTTTTAAAAAATGCATACGCAGGAGCAGATATTTTTATAATGCCGAATATACCCATTCCGGGAGACATGGAGGGTTTCGGAATTGTTTTATTGGAAGCAAATTTGGCGGGAACCCCGGCTGTAGCAGCTGATCTCGAGGGAATAAAGGATGTAATTGAGAATGGAAAGAATGGATTTAAAATTGCAGTCAGAGACGCTGAGAATTTTTCCGGACAGATAGACTCTTTGATAGAGAATGATTTAGATGAAATGAGCACCTCTTCCAGAAAGTTCGTGCTCGAAAACTTTACATGGAATAAAGTAGCACAGCAATATATTTCTTATCTTAAGGAAATTGTTGACAACAAGAAACCGTTAGACTAACCGGTACATATTTAATCAAAATTTGATAGAATATTAATACTGGGTATATTTCGCCGTTACAAAAGAATTTTTTTAAGGACAACCTGCATGGCAGATACGAAAACTGAAGTAGCCAAGAACGACATTTTTGCAAAAGCATATAACTTCACAAAAGCTGATGAAGTTAAAGAATTAGGGCTATATCCGTATTTTAAGCCTTTGGAAGCAACAGATGGTACAATTGTAGAAATTGAAGGGCATGAAGTTATCATGGCGGGCTCCAATAATTATCTTGGCTTAACCAATGATAAAAGAACAATAGAAGCTGCACAAGCCGCACTCAAAAAGTATGGTACAGGTTGTACCGGTTCCCGATATTTGAACGGAACTCTGGATATTCACTTAGAGCTGGAAGAGAAGCTCGCTGCGTTCATGGGAAAAGAGAACTGTGTTCTTTTTAGTACCGGTTATCAAACCAATGAAGGTACGATCCAAACTATTGCTCAACGTAATGATATTATTTTCTCTGACAGAGATAATCACGCTTGCATTGTTGTAGGAACTTTATGTTCAAATGCTAAAACGATGCGTTACCAGCATAACGATATGGATCAGCTTAGAAAGCTGTTAGAAAAAGCAGATCCGGATGCCGGTAAAATTATTATTACTGATGGAGTTTTTTCGATGTCAGGAACACTTGCTAAAGTTCCTGAACTGGTAAAACTGGCTAAAGAATTTAATGCCCGTCTTTACTTGGATGATGCTCACGCTGTAGGAGTAATTGGAGACGGTGGACGAGGTTCAGCTTCTGTGTTCGGACTTACAGACGAAGTAGATCTTATCAGTGGAACTTTCTCAAAATCGTTTGCTTCATTAGGTGGATTTATCGTCGGAAATAAGCAAGTAATTGAGTATATAAGGCACACATCTCCGGCACATATTTTTAGTGCATCCATGCCTCCTGCAAACGTTGCTACTGTATTAAAAGCTCTCGAAATTCTACAGGAAGAACCATGGAGAATTGAAAGGTTGGAAGAAATTTCAATTTATATGCGTACCGAATTAAAAAATCTTGGATTTAACGTTTGGTCAAGTGAATCTCCAATCGTGCCGGTGGTTATAGGGGATATGATGGATTGTTTCAAATTTTGGAAAGATCTTTTTGAAGAAGGAGTTTATGCAAATGCTGTAGTTCCTCCTGCTGTTCCTGCAGGTCAGTCTTTGTTGAGAACAAGTTATATGGCCAGTCACACAAATGAGCACCTGGACAGAATTCTTGAAGCGTTCCGTAAAGTTGGACTTAAACACGGAATTATTGATCAGAACGGTTACTCCGGCACCTAAATCTTTTGATGTATGAATACGAATGGGGTTACCATCGTAACTACAGACGATGAACGGAAACAATTTATTGAATTCCCTTACCAACATTATGCTGACAATGATGTATGGGTTCCGCCTCTCCGAATGGATCAAAAGAAACTTCTCAGTAAAGACAAAAATCCCTATTTCCAGAATGCCGAAATGGCATTATTCATTGCTGAACACAATGGGGAAATAGCCGGCCGAATTTCTGCAGTAGTAGATCACAGGTTTAACGAACATCATGGTACCAAGACCGGGCATTTCGGTTTTTTTGAATGTATTGATAATCAGCAAACAGCAAACTTATTATTTCGTGTAGCATCAGATTGGCTGAGAGAAAAAGGAATGAAGGACGTGCTTGGTCCTGCAAGTCCGGGAATGATGGATACCATTGGCCTTTTGGTCGACAGCTTTGATAAGCAGCCTTATCTAATGATGCCCTACAACAAGCCTTATTATGAAAAACTGATCAATAATGCAGGTTTCGAAGAAGAAATGGATCTTCTGGCGTTTTATGTAAACAGAGAAGACATTGACTTATCTCGGTTTGAAAGAGCTTTAGAAATTGTATACAAGAGAAATCCGGGGCTTAAAATTCGGGAAGTAAATATGAAAAAACTGAACGAAGAAGTTGAGATCGTTCGAAATATTTACAATCAAGCCTGGAAGGATAATTGGGGCTTTCTACCGCTTACTTATGAAGAATTGCAGCATACAGCAAAGGATTTTAAAATGATCCTGGATACTGATTTCGCACATATTGCAGAAATAGATGGTAAGCCTGTTGCATTTTCCATTGCATTATTAGACTACAACCAATTATTCAAAGGGATGAATGGAAATCTATTTCCTTTCGGGATCTTTAAATTCTTATTTGGTAAAAAGAAAATAGATCGTTTAAGAACAGCGCTATTGGGAGTTATTCCTGAATATCGGGGAAAGGGAATTGATGCTCTTCTTACCCAAAAAGCAATTGAAAAAGGATTGCCAAGGGGATTAACACAATCAGAGTTAAGCTGGGTTTTGGGTACTAATACCGAGATGATCCGCTTAGCGGAGCGTATTGGTGGTACGCTGGATAAAACCTATAAAATGTATAGGAAACAGCTTTAAGAACTTTTCTTTAAGAGAAATCCTAGCAACAACAATGAGCTTCTTCAAGATCGTGTTGATCATCTTCAGATACAGAAGTGAAGAAAGATAACAGGGAATTTGTTTCCGAAAACTTAACCTGAATACGTATTGCATTTCCAATAGCAATAAGAGCTACACCCACATCAGCAAAAATAGCTTCCCACATAGTGGCAACACCAAAGCCGGCCAGAACCATCACTAAAATCTTTATTCCTAAAGCAAAGAAGATATTCTGCCAGACAATACGATGTGTAAACCTTGAAATATCGATTGCAAGGGGAAGTTTGGATGGTTGATCATTCTGAATTACAACATCCGCAGTTTCCACGGTTGCATCAGAACCCATGCCTCCCATGGCAATGCCAACATCCGATAATGTAATAACAGGAGCGTCATTAACGCCATCTCCCATAAAGCCTACAACATTTCCTTTACCGATGGCTTCTTCAACAAGTTTAAACTTTTCATCAGGGAGAAGATTTCCATGAGCTTCATCTAAACCAAGTTGGGTAGCAACATAAGTAACTACTTCCTGATTATCTCCTGAAAGCACCACTAACTTTTGAAGCCCTCTTTCTTTTAATTCTTCAATCGCTCGTTTACTATCCTCTTTGATTTCATCAGCAATGCTTAAAGTACCCACAAGTTCTCCATCAACTGCAATATGAATGTAGGTGTATGGCTCTGAAAGCAAACTTTCGGTAAATTTAATCTGATGATCTTTTAAAAGATCCATATTTCCTGCAAGCACGTTCTTGCCATTAACGACGCCCTTCAAACCTTTCCCTGAAATCTCCTGTTGTTCAACTACCGGGAGTAAATCCTGTCCGTTTTTATAACTGAGAATTGCTTTTCCGATCGGATGGGTAGAATGTTGTTCCAAAGAAGCGGCATATTTGATCAACTCAGTTTCACTAAAACCATTGTAAGTTTGAACAGATTGTACTGCGAATGAACCTTTGGTCAAAGTTCCGGTTTTATCCATAAACAAAATCTTCATCTTTCGAAGTTGATCCAGATAATCTGATCCTTTGAATAAAATCCCATTTCCTGAAGCTGCTCCAATGCCTCCAAAATATCCCAAAGGAACAGAAATAACCAAACCACATGGACATGAAACTACCAGAAAGATAAGCGCTCTGTAAAACCAGTCCTGAAAAACATATGATTCTACGAATAAATATGGAAGAAAGGTTATTGCTATAGCCAGCCAGACCACGATCGGGGTGTATACTTTAGCAAATTTTGTAATAAATCGCTGTGTTGGTGCTTTGCGTTTCGACGCTTCCTGAACCATATTAAGAATACCGGAAAGCTTTGTATCTTTAAAAGTACTGGTAACTTTGATGCGAACAACAGAATCCTGATTGATAGATCCGGCCCAAACTTCTTCACCTGCATTAATTGTCATAGGTTTGGATTCGCCGGTAAGTGCCGCTGTATTAAATGATGCTCGTTCCGTTATTAATTCACCATCAAGAGGAACTTTATCGCCCGGACGAACCAATACAATGTCTCCATTATTTACTTTTGAGGGATGAAGGTCGAGAGTTTCTCCATCGCGTTCAACTGTGGCAACATCAGGCTGTTGATCAATAAGTTTTTTAATCGAATTTCGTGCTTTATGAACTGCTCCATGCTGTGCATATTCACCAATCGTGTAAAACAGCATTACCGCAACACCTTCGGCATACTCACCGATTGCAAAAGCGCCAACAGTCGCTATTCCCATAAGAAAAAACTCACTGAAGAGCGTACCATTCTTCAATGAATTAAACGCTTTAATCCAAACTGAACCCCCAACAGCTAAATAGGATAACCCATACAGCATCAGGTATACATATTGACTCCCTTCAAATATGATAACATGCTCAACAAGAAGAGCACCTACTAAGGCAACAAAGCTTATTACCGCTTCTTTATATTTTTTAAGGAATGTATTCATGGGTACTTAATTTTTGTAAATAGTACCAGTTTCGTGCTTAACTCGATTGCATATTAATGTAAATCTCGTGCATTATTACGTTAAATTTGATCTATTGAAACTCTCTTATTTTCCTTCACTTCCTTGAAATGTGAGGGAGATAATCCGGTTTCTTTTTTGAATTGTCTTGAAAAATGTTGCTGACTGCTATATCCCAGTTCATAAGCAATTTCGGTCAGATTCTGCTCTCCATAGACAATTAACTCTTTTGCCCGCTCAATCTTTTGTAAGATATAATATCGTTCTATAGATTTTCCTTCCACATTGGAAAATAATCTACTTATGTACTGATATTCTTTATTTAGTTGTGAGGATAAATATTCCGATAACTTACCGGGTAATTCTTTGTTGGTACGCACCAATTGGATAATTAGCTGTTTTATCTGTTCGACCAGTTTGCTTCCCTGATCGTTAATAATCTCAAATCCATTGGTGTTAACCACTTTTATGAGCCGTTGATATTCTGCATCAGTAATCGGATCAGCCAGTGTCAATTCTCCCAACTCAATCTTTTTAACTTCGAAATTTGAGGAATTCAGTTTTTCCTCTAAGACTTCTGCACAATGGCTACATACCATATTCTTGATATGAAAATGTTGTTGTTTCATGTTGTATGGTTGTCTTCTATGAGTGAGGATGTTTCCGAATCAAGCTCAACCTCAATTGTGCTGTGGCTAAAATTGTACGGTTTTAAAATTTTCCGGATTTCTTTTTTTGCTTCAATAATTTCAGAGTAATCTGAAACTCCCTGTAAGATCAGATGGGCCGTAAAAACATGGCGTTCTCCATCAAGCGACCACAAGTGAAGATGCTTGGTTTCATCTACAAAATCTTTTTCTAGAAATTTAGATTCTAACTCTTCTATGCTAACGTCATCAGGACTCCCTTGAAGAAATACATATAGGGTTTCTTTTAGTCTCTTGATAACATTCCAAAGAACATAAGCTGTAATTAGAATAGAAAGCGCGGGGTCCAAGTAATGAATATCTTTAAATAGCAAAACAATGGAGACAATCAGAACGGCAGCCCAACCTAAAACATCCTCCAACAAATGCCAGGAAATAACTTTTTCATTGAGAGTTTTTCCGTCGCTAACCTTCCACGCAGCGTAGCCATTTACACTTACCCCAATAATGGCAAAAATAAGCATTCCTTGAGCGTCTGTATGTTCCGGAGTGATAATACGAGCGACCGCTTCATTAATAACAAAGATGGAGCCCGCTATTAAAACAAGGCTGTTGATTAACGCTCCGAGAAGGGAAAACCGTGTATAACCGAAAGTGAACGATCGATTTGCTCCTTGCTTAGATTTGTGATCCAAATACCATGACAATCCAAGTGAGATACTATCACCAAGATCATGTAATGCATCCGAAATAATGGCAACACTGTTCACATACAATCCACCAAAAAATTCGAGGACGGTAAATCCTATATTGAGGAAAAAGGCAATTTTAATATTCCCTTCTTGATTATGGTGATGATCATGTGTCATGGGATATGAATTTGAGTGTCACTAATTATGTTACCTACTTAATTGTAGGATTTTTATGGCTCCACGAATCACAAAACTGAATACAATCGCCCCGATTATCAGATCTGGTAGTTTACTATCAAACCAAAAAACAAGTACTCCGGCTAATATCACCCCACCATTCACAATAATGTCATTGGATGTAAATATAGCACTTGCCTGCATGTGAGCTTCATCGCTTTTAGCTTTATTGATCAGCCAGAGCGAAACCAGGTTACCGATAAGGGCCAGTAATGCTACGACGATCATCCACTCAAAAAGAGGTGTTTCGCTTTCGCTGAGAAATCTCCGCAGTACCTCTGAGAAGCCTAAAAGCGCCAATCCCATTTGAAAATACCCACTAAATTTAGCTACTTTTTTCTTTCTTGAAATAGTACTTCCAATCGCAAAAAGACTTAGTGCATATACGATGGAATCTGCCAGCATGTCAAGTGAATCGGCTATGAGACCCATAGAGTTAGAGATCCAACCTGTGGTCATTTCTATTAAAAAGAAAATGAAATTGATACCCAGCACCCACCACAATATTTTTCGCTGTTTGGATTCGTCAGGAGCCAACGGCAATTCGGCATCATCTTCTGAACCTAATAACTGGTCGCTAAGTTTAAGCTCACTTATGGCGTGATGGATCTCATCTACTTTTTCTGTATGATATACCTCCAGTTTGCGATTAGGGATATCAAAAGAAAGCTGTTTTACCTCATTATAAGGTTCCAGCTTCATGCGGATCATTTCCTCCTCTGAAGGGCAATCCATTTTGCTGATGTGGAATGTGGATTTTTTCAATTTTACTTTTTATAAGCCAACAATCGTAACGCATTAAATACTACTACCAGCGTAGAGCCTTCATGAATCAGTACGGCAATACCTATGTTGGCAAAGCTGAAAACTGTGGCTGGTATTAATAAAGCCACAATACCCAAACTAACCCAGAGGTTTTGCTTGATAATGCCTTTGGCTTTTCTACTCAAACCGATAGCAAAAGGCAAGGTCTCCAGCTTGTCGGCCATTAAGGCAATATCAGCTGTTTCTAGGGCTACATCACTGCCAGCTGCTCCCATGGCAATCCCTACCGTGCTGTTTGCCATTGCCGGGGCATCATTTACGCCATCGCCCACCATCGCTACTTTGGATTCTTTCTCCCTGAGCTCTTTGATGGCTTCAACCTTTTCTTCCGGCAGCAAACTACCCCAGGCATCCGTAAGGCCAATCTCTTTAGCCACTGCATCGGCGACTTTTTGGTTATCACCCGTAAGCATGATCATACGCTTGATACCGATTTCTTTCAATCGTTCCAATGTTTTTTTAGCTTCCTTTCTCGGGGTATCCATCAGGGCAATAATGCCAATGTATTTGTCATTTTGACGGATCAGCATGGTGGTATTGCCCGCTGATTCCAGCGACTTTACTTTTTCTTCTGTTTCGTTCTCCGGTTTTTTATCGTCCAGAGATTCAAAGAGTTCCAGGTTGCCGATGTACACTTTGTCCTCACCCAGAGAGGCTTTAATCCCCTTACCAAGTACCGCTTCCAGGTCTTTTGCTTCTGGAATATCAGCCCCATCCAATCGCTCTTTACCATCCCGCACTACAGCTTTGGCCAGAGGATGGTCACTGAGGTTTTCTACGGCTACTGCTATTTTCAACAACTCGTCCTCGTTTATATCACCCAATGGAATTACTTTAGTTAGTTTGGGCTTACCTTCTGTTAGCGTTCCGGTTTTGTCAAAAGCCAGTGCGGTGAGTACACCCAGGTCTTCCAAGGGTCGACCACCTTTGATGAGCACTCCACTTTTGGCGGCCCTTGCTACTCCGCTTAATACTGCACTTGGGGTGGCTATCGCCAAAGCGCAAGGGCTGGCTGCCACCAATACGGCCATTGCGCGATAGAAACTTTCGCTAAAAGTTTCGTCCAGTACCAAAAATGCGAAATTGAGTACAACTACCAAGACTAGGACAGCTGGTACAAAATATTTCTCAAATTTATCGGTGAGTCGCTGTGTAGGTGATTTCTGAGTTTGGGCTTCATTCACCAATTTAACTAGACGGGAGAGGGTTGAATCCTTCGCAACTTTAGTAACTTTGATTTCCAGCGTATTGTTCCCATTGATAGTGCCAGAAAAAGCACGGTTCTCATCTTTGATGTCGTCTTCCTGCGACCAGTCTTTTTCGGGATTATCCACCGGTTCTTTATCTACCGGTACACTTTCTCCGGTAATAGGAGCTTGATTAACGCTACTTTGACCACTCACCACCACACCATCAGCAGAAATTTTGCTATTGGGCTTCACCACAATAATGTCACCGATGCTCAATTCCTCAATACCGACTTCTTCTGTCTTACCATTTCTCTTAAGCAACGCGGTTTTAGGAGCGAGTTCTGCCAAAGCCTTTATAGACTTTCTGGCTTTGTTCATAGCATAATGTTCCAGAGCGTGTCCCATACTGAACAAAAATAACAGCAAAGCACCTTCTGCCCATTCGCCTAAAATAGCAGCGCCAATGGCTGCAACCAGCATAAGGAAATCAATTTCAAAACCGCCTTTTGCCACTGTTTGAATGGCTTCTTTAGCCGTAAAATAGCCGCCAAAGAAATAGGCACCGATGTATAATGCGAGGCTCACCCAGGAAGGCAGAGCATCTACATAAGACAGTCCAAAGCCAATACCGAGCAATGCTCCACAGATAATGGAAAAGATGAGCTCCGTATTTTTACCGAAAATACCACCGTGAGAGTGTTCATGATCTTCACCTTCCTCATGGCCGTGGTCTTTTTTATCTTCTTTTTGATCTTCGCCCTTTTTAGTTTCTTCTATCTTCTCAAGAAATAGTTCGGCACTTACATGAGTTTCTAGTACATCAAGGCCCTTATTTTTCAAGGTTTTCAAGATTGCTGCTTCATCTAATTTGGTCGTATCAAATTCAACCCGAACCATACCGGAAGCTGATATGGAGATTTCTAAAATGCCCTCTATTCCCTGAAGATTATGTTCAATATTACGAGCATGGCGGGTATGCCGGATTCCATCCACTTCTATAAGTTTATGTCCAAATTTCTGCGTTATTTCCGCCCCGCTTTGCTCCGCCAAGGTCTGTATTCGATCTATGGAGATTAGCTCCGGGTTGTAATGAAAGCATAGCTGAGGTACGCCATCCTCCGTTTTATCTGCTACATGCACTTTTTCAAGACCTTTCTTGTCATTAAGATGTTGAATGAGTTTTTGCACACACTGATCCTTCTCATCCGGTACCTCTGGCAAGAGCAATGGTATTTTTATTTGTATCTTTTTCATGTGTATTGTGCTTTGTTAGTTATAAAATTTTAAACTCAACAAAATGATAACCTACTTTTACTATACTAAACTAAATTGTTACACAACTCGTCGAGGTTCAATATTGGCAGTAAATGCTATGTAATTGTATCTAAATTGCTCTGGAATCAATTAGGAGTTTAAATATGTTCTTTGCTTTCTTTTTCTATTCATAGTTATTTTTTCCGTGTTAGATTTTTATTGATATACTTGAGTGCTTCAGGTATGTCAAGCTCTCGTGTGCCATTACCTGTACGGATATAAAAATAAGAACGGTCATTATCTCGCAGATATACTGGTGAGTCGCTTTTTAAGATAAAAAGATGGCAGATATCAACGCCATCCATTTGGAATAAAGATACCTCTACATTAGAGCAAAAATTAGTACCTAACTTAGTAGATACTAATTGCATAATATATTGTTCAAAGCTATCTCTATCTGGTTTCTTCAGAGTTGCATAATCTTCCTGTAAACCAAGAAGGTTTCCATCATCATCAATGCCAATAAAAAGATGTCCTCCCTGGGTATTCATAAACCCGGCAATTGTTTTTGCTACAGTGTACTCCAAAGCTTTATTTGTCTTAGATTGTCTTAAGTCCCACCTCAAGGTAGATTTGAATTCTACTTGTTGGTTTTCTCCAGTCTCAATCAATTTTTTTATCTCTTTAAGCTTTTCTTGAAAACTGTTAGATTTGAATATTTTTTGTCTAAACATATATATAATTGACAGAGTTACACCAAACAAACCAAATAAAGCTTTAGTAATAGTCTGGTCTAAATCCCAGGAACCAAGCACCTGCTGATAAGAAGTAAGCAGAAGTTCCCCCCAACTTCCGTAATCTCCTTGAATGTCAAATATTTGAAGTGTAATAGCCAAGGGTTGTATTATAAATACACCAATGACTATTCCACAAAGGATAAAATAAAGTAATTTTTTTTTATTCACTGCATTCTGTTTTAAGGTGTCTTAAGAACGTTTTTGATATGTAATGAATGAAAACTATTTATCTAAAATTTTAACAGAGATTGGAGCCATTTTATCTTCCATTTTTTCAAGCTCAACTTCAACTTTTGTGCCTTCTTTTAACTCAGAAAAAGGAACTGTTTCTTCGTTTTTTTTAAGTGTAGTTTCACCAATAAAATTTAAACGAACTAAAGAATCATCATTTAGTTTTAGATAGAATTCCCGTGCAGGTTCAACCGCATCAGTAACTATGCCGGTATAAGTTCCCGAACTAACTAAAACAGTATCTTTTTCCTTTCCACAAAATTGTAAGATAGTTAAGCTTATTAAAATTAAAGCTATAAAAACTAAAGGTGTTCTTATTCTTTTTTTTATTTCTTTAGGTTTAAACATAGATATAAAATTTTAAGTGTTAGGTTTATACAAGATGCAAAGGCTCTCCGTTTTTTACCCGATATGCTTCTTTTATATCTGTTACATAAATAATCCCATCAGCAGGGTTCGTTGTTTTAGCATGCTTACAGATAAGAGCTATCACAGTTCCTACCTCCTCATTGTGGCAAACAAGCTCTAATTTTACAATCGGGCTGTCTGTAAAGTGAAAGTCCAAAGATGGAGAAGCGTCAGGATTTTTGTAGGCTCCTGTTCCTTCACCTTTAGATAATGTAACACTGTCGAAGCCTTCTTCTTTTAATGATTCTACTACAATCTGTACACGTTTGGGTTTTATAAATGCTTTTATTTCTTTCATAATTCTGATATTTAGTTTGTCCTTAACCGGTTTTTTCTACCGGTCAAGGATCTTTATTTCTATTCCTTAATTAATGACCGTGAGAAGTCTGACTTTTCTTCATCTCAGCAATAAGGGAATAAGCGTTATTCCATGCAACTTTTGTGTCTGATGGTAAAGTTTCTAATAACTTCACTTCCACCCATCCGTCTTTTTCCAGGCCAGTTTTTATCTCAATCGGCGTAAATTCCCATTCTGTTTCTCCATTTTCCTGATGCTCTTCGGCACTAAACATATACGTTTTACCTTCGTCTTCAATGATGGCACTCTCGGGTAAGGCAAACACTTCTTTGTCTGTGGTATAGATGTTACCGTTGATATACATTCCCGGTATTAAATACCCTTCTTTCTGATCAATCTCGGCATGTACATGAACTGCTTTCGGGTTTTGCTCGAACTGCTTTCCTACGGAGTATATTTTCCCTGTTAATCTTCCATCAGGGACAGATTGGACAGTAAAAGAAACTTTCTGTCCCTTTTTAACCTGATACACATCTTTTTCAAAAACCATCAAATCAGCATGTATATGTTCGTTATTAACGATCATAAATAATTCAGTTTGTGGTTCAACGTATTGTCCGATTTGAATATCAACGTCTTCAATGTATCCGTCAATAGGACTTACAATGGGCACCGTCCCGTAAATATTTCCATTTCTGATTTTTTCAACGCTCAAACTCAATTGCTTTAACTGCGCCTCATACCCCTTAACTTCTGCAACCGTAGCTTTGTGCTCTGCTTGTGTTTTCTGGAGTGTTTGACCGGAACCAACTTCTCCTTCATATAATCTTTGTTGCCGTGCAAGTTCTTTTTCCAGATACAACATTTGCTCGTACGTACGCACGTATTGTGTTTGGATATTGGTAAGATTAGGATGAGCTGCGTAAGCCAGCACCTGATTTTTAGTAACTTTATCTCCTTCAATAACTTCAATGGAAGTAACATTAGCTCCTAAAATTGCAGTTACGGTAGCCTCATGTTGTGGAGGTACTTCCAGCTGCCCGTTTGCCTTTATGATGCCTGAAAGATTACGGGTTGGAAGCGTATTAATATTCATTTCAAGACTGTTAAATTTTAGTTGCGAAAGGTGTGCAGCATTTGCTTCTTCATTTTCTTCACTCTGCATTAGTGATGCATTTTCGGTTTCTATGGCTTCGTTATCTTTAACTTTTGATGTGTTGCAAGCCGCAAAAAAAGAAAGAAGAAGGATTAGTAAGGTTATATTTGTTTGTTGGATATTCATGATATTGTTTTTTAAAAAATTAATTACTTGTTAGAAGTATTCAGGTAGTATTCTAATTCATATCTACTATTCAGATAATTACTGAAAGCGTCCCATGAATCTACCTCTATCTGTATGGCATCTCTGATATTTTGAAGAAACATTACGTAGTCAATAGCTCCTTCTTTATAAGCGGTGAGTGCACCTTTTCGTTGTTCTTCTGCCAGAGGCAGTGCTTCTTCTTTATAATATTCCCAGGAATTAAGCCACTTTAAGTAGTTTTCCTGCATACTGTTGTACATACTGTTCAACTCTTTTTGAGCCTGATTAAGGTTTTGGCGGGCAATATTAGTTTGGATTTTAGAGGATTGCGTTTTTCCAAGATTTCCCCAAAAAAGTAAAGGGAAACGAACACCCAACTCATATTTGTAGAAACCGGATTGATTTGCGATTTCCTGAAATCCATAACTCGCACTAAATTTTGGCAGAAACCGACTTTGATCTTTCTTAACCACTGCTTCAGCCACCTCAACTTTTTGCTCCATCATAGTTAAATAAGGATGATTATTAAGAGCATCTTTATTAAAATTGATTGGTTCATCTAACTCTTCAACCGATACATTTTTTACCGTATAAAGAGAATCGCCTTCAAACCATTTATTAAGTTTCCGAACAGCACTCAGATAGTCTCTGAAGGCTTGTTCTTTTTGAATCTTAATTTTGTTAGCCTGATTTAGTGTTGAAAGATATTCCAATCTGGAAGTGGCTTCCGTTTCAAGGCGTAGTTCTGCGGCTCTGGAAATATCAGTAAACTGTGCAAATAACTTATCCAGTACATTATATTTTCGCTTTGCACTGAAAACATCCGCCCAGTTTTGCTTTACCATCAATTCTACCTGAACGTAAGTGAGTTCGGCACTTTGCTCTGCAAGCTGTTCGTTTTCTTTTTGAAGCTTTAAGCGGGAGGGGATTCCCAAAAGGTCAAACTCCTGAGAGACTCCAAATTTAGTTTTAACTCCATCTGAACCATTGCCCACTTCTTCCTTACCGGTGAACACCTGAGTATCACCAATTTCCCAAGCAGTTTTTCGGAGTGCCTGTTGACTTTCTATCTCAAGTTGTGCTGCTTTTATAGCCGGATAGTTATCCATTGCTTTTTTAACAGCTTGCTCTAAAGAAAGCTCTTGGAAATTAGTTGTTTGCACCGGCTGTGCTTGTGTCACGTTTGACATAAACAAACTTCCGGACGCCATTAAAAGAGCCAAAGAAGCCGTAATTGATTTTCTCTTTAACTTTTTCAGGTTTCTTTTTTCAACAAAAGAATACAAAACAGGAAGTATTATCAGTGTAAGCAAAGTTGCACTAATTAATCCACCAATTACAACAGTTGCTAAAGGTCGCTGAACCTCGGCACCGGCGGAGGCTGAAAAAGCCATGGGAGTGAATCCCATAATAGCTGCAATAGCCGTTAATAAAATGGGGCGAAGTCTTTCTTTAGTTCCTATTAAAATCCGTTCTTTCAAATCAGTTACTCCTTCTTCTTTTAATGAATTAAATCGACTTATGAGTACGAGTCCATTGAGTACCGCAACTCCAAAGAGCACAATAAAGCCCACTCCCGCAGAAATACTAAACGACATATCTCTGAGTGCCAGGAAGAATATTCCTCCAATTGCTGCCAATGGTATAGCCAGATAAATCATGACCGATTGAGAGAATGAATTCAGTGCAAAATAGAGCAGGATAAAGATCAGAAACAGGGCAATTGGTACAACAATTGATAATCTGCTTTTTGCACGTTGCAGATTTTCAAATTCTCCACCATAAGTGATGTAGTAACCTACGGGAAGCTCTAATTCTGCATCCAGTTTTTGCTGAATATCCGTAACTACAGATTCTACATCCCTACCGCGGGTGTTTATACCGACAGATGTTCGCCGGAATGTGTTATCACGGGAAATCTGCATGGGGCCGGGTTGGTAGCTGATATCTGCGATTTCTTCTATAGGCACTTGTGAACCGCTCGGCAGATCAATATATAGTGAACGTAAATCTTCGATACTTTGACGGTTCGCTTCGTCAAAACGAACAACTAAGTCAAATCTTCGCTCTCCTTCGAATACAACGCCTGCTGTACCGCCCGCAAAAGCCGTACTTACGTAATCGTTAAGTTTGGTTATGTTAAGGCCATATTGAGCTACTTTCTGTCGATTATATCTCACTGTCATCTGTGGAAGCCCCGCTGTTTTTTCGGGGTTTACATCCCCAACACCAGGCACAGTTTGAATAAGAGAGGACATTTCTTCAGCTTTTTGAGCAAGAATGTCAAGATCGTCGCCATACAGTTTCACGGCTACATCTTCTCGGACTCCTGTAATTAACTCATTGAATCGCAGTTCCACTGGTTGGCTGAATACCAAATTAACTCCTGTAAGCTCTTGGTCCAGCTTCTCTTTAATTTCAGCAATTAAATCGTCTTTAGTAGATACCGTTGTCCATTTGGTTTTGTCTTTTTCTAAGATAATTGCCATATCTGCGATATCCATAGGCATAGGGTCAGTAGGGATATCCGCTACACCAATTCGAGATACCACAGTTTTAATCTCAGGAAAATTATTTAATAAAATATCCTGTGTTTTTGTAGAGATATCAATGGATTCACTTAATCCACTTCCGGGTCTTATTAATGCTTGCATGGCAATATCACCTTCATCCAGTTGAGGAATAAATTCACCACCCATGCGGGAAAAGGTAAATAGTGATGCTAAAAACAGAATCACAGCGGCACTAATTACAATTAACTTTCTCTTTAATGCTAATTCTAAAAGAGGATTGTAAACACGTTGAAGTGCTCCAATGAGCTTATTACTCAATTTTTCGAGTGCCTGTTCAAATCGAGCAACCCATCCATTTTTATTGGTAGAAGGCTTCATAGCTAATGATGAAATCATAGGAACGTAGGTAAGGCAAAGAATAATAGCTCCTATCACTGCATAGCCAAAAGTAAAGGCCATCGGGCGGAACATTTTACCTTCTACGCCTTCAAGAAATAGAATTGGGGCAAATACGATGAGTATAATTAATTGGCCGAAAAAGGCAGAATTCATCATGGTACTGCTAGCTTTGTAGGTAATCTCATCCATTTGCTTCTTGCCAAACTTACCTTTGCCGGATTTTACTCTTTTTTCTATCTCGTGTACCGTACCTTCCACAATGATGACAGCCCCGTCAACAATAATTCCGAAATCTATGGCTCCGAGACTCATCAAGTTTGCCCAAACTCCGGTTGCCTTCATCATAATAAAAGCAAAAAGTAACGATAAAGGGATAAGAGAGGCTGTAACTAAGCCTCCTCGTAAACTTCCGAGTAAGATCACTAAAACAAATACTACAATTAATGCTCCTTCAATTAAATTTTTGGAAACGGTGCTTGTAGTTCGTGCAATAAGATTACTTCTATCCAAAAAAGGTTCAATTTTCAGTCCTTCTGGCAGAGAAGTTTGCACACTTTCTATTCGCTCTTTTACATTTTGAATAACATCATTAGGATTTGCTCCTTTAAGCATAAGAACCATTCCACCAACAGCTTCGTGTCCATCTTGTGTAAATGCTCCATATCGGGTTTGTGTACCAAATTGTACTTTTTCGGCAACGTCATTGATAAGAACAGGAATTCCATCTTCGTTTTTTATTACAATACTACCGATATCATCTAAAGATCTAATCAACCCTTCTCCTCGGATAAAATTCGCCATTTTATTTTTCTCGATGTAAGCTCCACCAGTATTTACATTGTTCATGGCAAGGGCATCATATACTTCCGAAATGGTAACTCCCATAGCATTCAATTTGTCGGGATCAATCGCTACTTCGTATTGTTTGATACTTCCCCCAAATGAATTTACTTCAACAACTCCTTCAACCAAGGTCATTTGGCGTTTAACGATCCAGTCTTGAATGGTTCTCAATTCAGTAGGTGAATATTCATCTTCAAAGCCCGGTTGGGGAACGATGGTGTATTGATAGATTTCTCCTAACCCGGTTGTGATAGGTCCCATGTTCGGAGAACCGAACTTTTCGGGAATGTCTTCTTTAACTTCATTGAGTTTTTCTTGCACTAATTGACGGGGCAGATACGTGCCCATGTCATCTTCAAAGACGATAGTAACCACTGACAGGCCGAATCTCGAAACAGATCGGATTTCGGTTACCCCGGGAAGATTTCCCATTGCCAGTTCTACCGGATACGTCACGAATTGCTCAATATCTTCGGTAGCTAAATTCTGCGAAACGGTAATTACCTGAACCTGATTATTCGTGATATCAGGTACAGAACCCAAATTAATGGTCATCATGGAGTATGTTCCAACTCCAATTAAGGTTAAAATGAATAAGCCAATAATGAACTTATTCTTTATTGAGAACGATATTATTTTATTTATCATAAAAATTAAAACTGTCCCTTTTCACAGGGAATGTTGAATAGAAATCAGGTTTAAAGACTTGATTGTATAAACCTGTGTGAATATAAAGACTCAAAACTCTTGGAAAGACGCTTGCATTATGACTGATACGAATCAATCAAGTTCAAAAAGAGTTTAAGTAAATAGGGTGAGTCTAATTCAGCAGAACCACTGTTCGCAGAGATGCTAATTCTTTATGTTCTATTATAGGTGGGATAAACTCAGTTAATTGTTTTTTTGCTGAATTTGGTAAAATTAAAACCAACTGATAAAGATCATTGTTGATCTTCTCGATGGTTTTATCCTGATTAAAACGATTTACTCTATTGTCTTTGGCACAAGTTTCATCGAGCTCCAGATCGTTGCAGTCTATACAATAGTCAGAGTCAGAATGGAATTCAGCTTCAGTGTCAGAAAAAATAATATCTGCATGCAAATCACAGTCTGAAGCAATTCCAAAAGAAAGAGGGGATGTTGATTCTATGTTGATATCCCCATTCGATTCAAAACAGTAGATCAATGAATCGGCAAAACCATGTACACTCAGGCTGTGTATGCTAAAGAATAGCAATAATGCTACTGAAGTAACTTTTATAATAGTATGTGAGTTCTTGATCATGATTTTTAAGTGAAACCAAAGATAAGATAAAAAAATTCACATACCTTATATTTTCTTGTTTTAAACTTGATGTATTTTGATGTAGTAGTATACTATTTGATGTATAAAATTTCTTATTTCCCGTATAGAATTTTTGAAGCACTTCTTAAATAAAATTCTTTTTAGTATAATTGAAGTGTGAAAATTTCAACATCATATAAATTTATTTCAACTCTTTTGAGCCTAAGCATGGTCTTAAGCTTTACGGTTTCTCTTTGTTCAATGAGCACTATGGAAGAAGTCTGTGAGCGGATGATGACGGAACACAGTTCTACGGGAATGGTTGAAATGGGGCACGATACCGGGCATCAGGATATGAATATGATGCATGAAAAGGAGACATCAACTTCTTCAGAATGTGAAATGACTGTTGATTGTGATTGCATGACAGACAAAAACCTGATTGCTACCATCGCACCTACAGTAGTTTTAAAGATCAATACACCTACTTTTAAATTTACTTTTGAGGAGTTTTCTTCAGTTAATAGTGATCAAATACCAAGAAATTCTGACCTCACCTTAACAAATTCTTATTCGCCGCCACCTCTCTTTTTGGCGAATGAATCTTTCCTGATTTAGGGATAACTACGTCCAATATTTATCATTTCTGTATTGCTCACTTCTGTATTGCTCACTGTTGAAATTCAGTTCAGAAACCAGAGTGTATAAATAAATATGTCATTTTAGACAGATCTAAATCTCGGGCATTCCACGCGAGATGACTTATAAAATTCATTCATAGTTATTCTTAAATCATACCAATGTTAAATAAAACCATACGCTTTTTTCTCGAAAACAAATTAGTTGCAGTGTTACTGCTTCTGATTCTGGTAGGATGGGGACTGGTTACCACTCCTTTTTCATGGAATCTGGATTTTCTTCCAAAAGATCCCGTTCCTGTTGATGCCATCCCTGACCTGGGAGAAAATCAGCAAATTGTCTATACCGAATGGGCAGGGCAATCTCCACAAGATGTGGAAGACCAGATCACCTATCCATTAACTACACAATTACTTACAGTTCCCGGAGTAAAAACAATTCGAAGTACCTCAATGATCGGGATCTCCAGCATTTATGTGATCTTTGAGGAAGGTGTGGAGTTTTACTGGAGCCGCTCCCGGATTCTCGAAAAATTGAATTCATTGGCTGCAGGGACACTCCCGAAAGATGTTCAACCGGCTTTAGGACCGGATGCTACGGCGCTTGGACAGGTTTTCTGGTACACATTGGAAGGAAGGGATAAAGAAGGAAATCCGGCCGGGGGATGGGATCCTCAGGAACTGAGAAGTATTCAGGATTTTTATATCGGATATGCACTTTCAGGAGCGCAAGGGGTAGCGGAAGTTTCACCGATCGGAGGTTTTGTAAAAGAATATCAGATCGATGTGAATCCGAATGCCCTTTTGAATTATGATATTTCTCTTGCTCAGGTTTTTGATGCGGTTCGCAAAACAAATGCGGATGTAGGGGCTCAGACTATTGAGATCAATAATGCCGAGTATCTGGTTCGTGGACTAGGATATATCGAAAATATTGAAGACATCGAAGAAACGGTGTTAAAGGTGGCTGATAATGTTCCTGTACGGATCAAAGATGTTGCCTTTGTAACCACAGGACCGGCTCAGCGTCGCGGAGCGTTAGACAAAGCTGGTGCGGATGCAGTTGGTGCCGTGGTAGTGGCACGTCAGGGAGCAAATCCTCAACAAGTGATCGATAATATCAAAGAGAAGATCAACGAACTGTCAACCGGTTTGCCTTCCAAAACATTAGATGATGGTACCATTTCAAAAGTGACGATTGTTCCGTTTTATGATCGTTCAGAATTGATAGGGGAAACGTTAGGGACTTTGGAAGAAGCTTTGTCTCTCGAAATTCTGATCACCATTATTGTAATTGTGGTGATGGTAATGAACCTGAGAACTTCATTTCTGATCTCAGCCATGTTGCCTGTTGCAGTCCTCATGACTTTTATCGCTATGAAATATGCGAATGTGGATGCAAACATAGTGGCGCTTTCAGGAATAGCCATTGCCATAGGTACCATTGTGGATATGGGGGTAATTCTTTCGGAAAATATGCTCCGGCATATGGAGAACATGAAGGAAGGGGATTCACTTCTCGAGGTAATTTACACAGCCACGGTAGAAGTAGCTTCTGCAGTAATAACGGCGGTTTCAACAACTATTGTAAGTTTTCTGCCGGTATTTACCATGATTGCGGCCGAAGGTAAATTGTTCAAACCGTTGGCATACACCAAAACATTCGCGCTGATCGCTTCTATCATTGTTGCCATTACTTTGATTCCACCTTTTGCACACTGGGTGTTTTCCGTCAAGATCAGCAACAAGAAAATAAAGTTAGTTTGGAATAGCCTATTGGTCATTTCTGGATTAGTGATTCTATTTACAGGTCCGGTTTGGGGCGGCCTGGCTTTGATTGGGTTTGGCTTAATCAACGGAGCTTCAATATTTCTTGATTCTGAGTATGAATCCAAAATTCCATTGCTCAATAATATTCTGAGTGTGGTTATTGTGACCTGGCTGTTAGCGAAGTACTGGTTGCCATTCGGACCTTCCGTAGCATTGATCTGGAATCTGTTATTTGTTGTGCTGTTAATTGGCGTTATCCTGTTTTCATTTTGGTTAGTGATCAAATATTATGACAAGCTTATTGCCTGGTGTTTAGATCACAAGCTCGCATTTCTTTCTATACCGACCTTCTTCATTGTTCTGAGTATGATCATCTGGCTTGGATTCTCGAGTGTGTTCGGTTTTGTTGATAAGGGTTTTGATGCAATTGGAGTTGATGTCAAAGAAACAAAAGTATGGACGGCAGCTTCACGGACATTTCCGGGATTAGGCAAAGAATTTATGCCGGCTTTGGATGAAGGTGCTTTTCTATTGATGCCAACTACATTACCCCATGCGGGCATCGAAGAATCAAAAGATGTAGTTCGAAAAATTGACAAAGCTGTTTCTTCCATTCCAGAGATTGAGAAAGTGGTTGGTAAACTTGGTCGTACGAACTCAGCATTGGATCCGGCACCTATTTCTATGTATGAAAATGTGATTCAGTATAAATCAGAATACAAAACAGATGAAAATGGACGCAGAATTAGATTTAGGATTAATGAAGCAGGTATTTTCGAGCGAAATGAAAACGGTGAATTAATTCCTGATGAAGAAGGCAAATACTTTCGTCAGTGGAGAGATCATATACAGTCACCGGATGATATTTGGGATGAAATCGTAGCAGTAACCAGAATTCCTGGAACGACCTCAGCTCCGAAACTACAGCCCATTCAAACAAGATTGATCATGCTTCAGTCCGGGATGCGAGCGCCCATGGGAGTTAAAATAAAAGGCTCTGATCTTGAAACTATTGAGGATTTTGGTTTACAACTGGAAGAAGTTTTACGGGCTGTGCCGGGAGTAAAACCGCAGTCTGTATTTGCTGACCGAATCGTAGGTAAACCATATCTGGAAATTGATTGGGATAGAAAAAAATTAGCTCGATACGGTCTCACTATTCAGGATGTACAGAATTTTGCGATGGTGGGAATAGGAGGAATGCAGGTTTCTACTTCGGTGGAAGGTAGAGAAAGATACCCAATCCGGGTTCGCTATGCCAGAGAATTGAGAAATGATCCTCAGGCAATTTCTAAAATGTTGGTTCCAACCAAATCAGGAGCTCAGATCCCATTAGAGCAATTGGCAACTATTGAATATCGGCAAGGGCCACAAGCTATAAAAAGTGAAGACACTTTTTTAATAGGCTATGTGATCTTCGATAAACTGGACGGTATTGCAGAAGTGGATGTAGTTCGAAATGCTCAACAACTTTTTTCAGAGCGGATTGAAACAGGATCTTTAGAAGTGCCTGCAGGTGTTAGTTTTGAATTTGCCGGAAATTATGAAAATCAGGTTCGAGCAGAGAAAAGACTAAGCATCATATTACCGATTGCGCTCTTTGCCATTTTTCTGATCATGTATTTCCAGTTTAAATCAGCAGCAACTACCGGAATGATCTTCACCAGTATTTTTGTGGCTTGGGCAGGTGGCTTTTTAATGATCTGGCTATATGGTCAAGGTTGGTTCCTGAATTTCGACTTATTTGGACAGAATCTGAGAGATCTATTTCAGATGGGGACAGTGAATTTAAGTGTGGCTGTTTGGGTAGGATTTATCGCTCTGTTTGGAATTGCATCGGATGGAGGGGTAGTAATGGCAACGTATCTGGATCAAATTTTTGATAAACAAAAACCAACCAATAAAGCAGAGATCAGATCAGCTGTGATCGAGGCAAGTTCACGAAGAATTCGCCCGACACTGATGACGACCGCAACAACCATTCTTGCGTTGATCCCAATACTTACTTCAACAGGTCGTGGAGCAGATATCATGGTGCCTATGGCGATTCCAAGTGTAGGAGGGATGTTACTTCAGGTAATCACACTATTTGTAGTTCCTGTGTTGTATGCCATTTGGAAAGAATTTCAATTAAAAAGGAGTTTGAAATGAGACAAATATTTCAAAACAATTATTCAGCTTTAGGTAATGTGACGTTCCGACGCAGAGCATTGGAACGAGCTAAAGAATACAGTTCTGATACCCCTCGGATCAAATCGGGAACCGCCGATTCGATCATCTCCCCTAAAAGCGAGAATTACGAACAGGTTAAGAAAGCAAATCTCCCTTCGAAGGAACAAAAGAAAAAGTCCCCTCTTGAGAGGGGATTCAGGGGTGTGTTTTATATGTTCATAATCCTGATACTTTCTTCAACCCTAAACGCCCAAACACTCCAAAGTTACCAACAGGAAGCAGCTCAGAATAACCCCGAGCTCAAAGCTTCTTTCAACAGGTATTTATCAGAATTGGAAAGCAGACCTCAGGTTGGGTCATTACCTGATCCAGAAGTGGCATTTGCATACTTCATTAGCCCCATTGAAACAAGAGTAGGTCCGCAACGTGCCCGGATTTCGGTAACTCAAATGTTCCCGTGGTTTGGTACTCTTTCAGAAAAGAGATCGGCATCAGAAGCGAATGCAAAAGCACAATTCGAACAATTTCAGGAGCAAAGGAACAGAATTTTCTATCAAATGGAAATGATTTGGAGCGATTTGTTTGAAGTGGAGCAACAAATTAGAATTGCTCAAGAAAATCTGAACATTATCAATACACTTCTGGAAGTTAGTTTAAGCAGATATGAAAATGGATTGACATCACAGGTTGATGTACTTCGGGCTCAGATTGAACAGGAAGACTTGAAAACCCAAATCGAACTTCTGAAGGATAACCGTAGACTGCTAAAGGAGCGTTTTAATGAATTCAGAAATGTGGATGAAAGCTCAGAGGTTACTATTCCGGACAACCTATCGGCATCAACTGCACCCAAGAACAAGGATGAACTCAAGTCAACTATCATTCAGCAAAACCCGAATCTTAATAAACTCAGATATAGAGAAGAAGCATCAAAGGAAATGGTGTCTTTGGCTGATAGAGAAGGAAAGCCTTCTTTCGGAATTGGTTTCGATTATATAGCTACCGGAGAGAGAAGTGATGTTGCAAAACTTCCTGATAATGGAAAAGATGCTTTTATAGCCCGAGCCAGCTTCAAGATTCCACTTTTCAGAAATAAGTATAACGCCAAAGTTCAGCAGGCAGAACTTAACCTGAATTCTGTTCAGCAGGATATAATCACATTAGAAAATAAGCTGGAAACAGATCTTTACACAGCACTCAGAGATCGAAGTGATGCTCAGAGAAGATTCAATTTATACGATACCAAACAAATTCAACGAGTTGAACAAGCCATTAACATAATGATGGAATCCTATTCTTCTGACGCATCTGATTTCGAAGAAATACTAAGGTTGCAAAGAAAATTACTTGAGTATCAGCTAAAAAGAATTCAGGCTAAAGCCGATCTGTACATGGCGAACAGCTATATCAATTATCTCTCGGGCGTGAATAACATCACCGAAAACGAACTTAATTACTAAATCAATTATCATGAAAAATCTAAAAAAATACAGCCTATATATAGCAATTGGAGTGGTGGGCATTCTCCTTGGTGCTTTAATATTCGGAGGCACAGAAACAAAAGTAGAACTTCAAACTCCGGATGAACACATCGCTGACAGTCATACTGATGACGAGGGAAATGTCATTTACTCATGCAGTATGCACCCGAGCGTTCGACAAAATGAGCCTGGTGATTGTCCTATCTGCGGAATGGAACTCATTCCGGTGAACGACAATTCAACCGGTGGAAATCCCAATGAATTAACGATGTCGCTGGCTGCGATGAAGTTGGCTGAAATCGAAACTTCCGTTGTTCGCTCAGGAAATCCGGTATCAACGATCTATTTACCGGGAAAAATAATGCCAGATCAGAATAAGGTATCCAGTGTTACTGCTTTATTTGGTGGAAGAATCGTAAAACTATATGTGGATTACGAAGGGGCTTTTGTTAGAAAAGGCCAAAAAATTGCTTCTATATACTCCCCTGAGCTCATTTCCGCTCAACAAGAGCTGTTGCAAGCGGCTAAATTCAAAGAGCAAAATCCCGTGTTGTATAAATCAGCTAAACGGAAATTAGCTTTATGGGAATTGCCTGCCCAAACTATAGAGAATATCGAGTCAACCGGTGAGATTAAAACCGAAATTGACATTGTATCTCCTGCTACCGGTTATGTTACCAAGCTGAATGTTTCCCGTGAAGACTACGTAAATCGTGGAAGTATGATGTATATGATTGCAGATCTTTCCAGTGTTTGGGTGATGTTTGATGCATATGAATCTGATCTATCCTTAATAGAAGAAGGGCAAAATATTATGTTCACTACAGCAACGTATCCCGGAGAAAAATTTGAAGGAACGGTGAGTTTCGTGGATCCATCAGTAAACAATATGAGTAGAACAGCAGATGTTAGAGTAAAGGCAAATAATCCTGATAAAAAATTAAAGCCGAATATGTTAGCGGAAGGAATATTGACAGCTAATATCTCAAATCAGAGATCATTACTGATCCCAAAATCAGCTGTGCTTTGGACAGGTCCACGATCTATCGTATTTGTACAGATACCGGAAAAAGAAGAACCTACTTTTATAGCTCGTGAAGTTACGTTGGGTAAACGGGTGGGAGAGCAATACATCATTTTGGAAGGTTTGGAAGCCGGAGAAGAAGTAGTAACTCGTGGTAATTTCAAGTTAGACGGAGCTGCTCAACTTGCAGATAAGTTAAGTATGATGAACAGGAATCCGGGAACGGGAGCTAATCGCACGGGACACGAAGGTCATAACATGGGAGCAGAAGGTTCCGGTGAGATGCAAATGGAGATGAATCCTTCATCAATGAATGAGGAATCCATGGATATGAAAATGGATGAAGAGGATCATTCCAATCATCAAAATATGAATACGGAAACGAAACCGGTTCCTGCAGAATTTAAATCTCAGCTAAATAATGTAGTTCAGGAATACTTGAAATTGAAAGACGGATTGGTCATGTCAGATAAATCCAAAGTTTCTGCATCTGCGAACAAAGTTGAGAACGAACTCAAAAATGTGGACATGACGCTGGTGAAAGGAGAAATGCATTCCAAATGGATGGATCATCTTGGAAAAATTGATTCATCTATTAAAGATCTGAAAAAATCTCAGAACTTAGAAAATCAAAGAGGTGCATTTTTATTGCTTTCAAAAAATCTGATAGAAAGTGTTAAAACCTTTGGACTACCCGGAATTATTTACCAGCAATATTGCCCTATGACAGATGGAGGAAAGGGCGGTTACTGGTTAAGTGAATCAGAAGAAATTAAAAATCCTTATTTCGGTGAGCAGATGCTGAAATGTGGAGAGACTATTACTAAAATTGAATCATAATCTTAAAACAAAACACAATACAATGAAAACTTATCTAATTACCCTGCTGGCACTATTTCTGAGTACAGTAAATATTCAGGCTCAGGAAGAAAAAGAACATGGACACGACGATCATTTATCAATATTGATAAGTGAATACATGGATTTTAAAAACGCCCTTGTAGCAGATGACTTTGAAAAAGCTCATAAACACATTTCAAAATTTTCTGAGGAAGTAAAATCCAATGATGAAATGAATGAGCACAATGAACATCAAGAAAAGCATAAAGCTCACCATACTAAAATGCTCGCTGCAGTAGAAACTGCAACAGCTTCAAAAAATATAGAGGAACTTAGAAGTTCATTAGAAGGGATTACTCTGGAGTTAGTGAAAGCAGTCGAAAATCAGGGCTATGATAAAAGTGCACTTTATGTACAATTCTGTCCTATGGCGAATAATGGAAAAGGTGGAAAATGGATGAGCGATAAAGAAAAAATTCAAAATCCTTATTTGGGACAAAAAATGCATAAATGTGGGACAACGGTTAAAACTATAAATTAATTGAATTATGGAACATGAACATCACCATCATCAAGCCAATAAAGATGATCATGAAGGTCATGATAATAAACACAAAGATCATGGCAACCATCATGCACACATGGCACAGGATTTCTTAAAACGTTTTTGGATATCCACTGCTTTAAGTTTGCCGATTATTGCGCTTTCTCCAATGATTCAAGGGTTACTTGGATTAAGGGAAAGCTTATCTTTTCCGGGTGATGTCTATGTTTCGGCATTTCTTTCAAGTATAGTATTCTTTTACGGAGGCTGGCCTTTTTTAAAAGGGTTGGTAAACGAATTAAGGAACAAAAAGCCGGGCATGATGACCCTTATTGGTATTGCCATAACCACAGCTTATGTATATAGTATGTTGGTTGTATTTGCAGTTGAAGGGAAAATCTTTTTCTGGGAGCTTGTTACCCTTGTAGATATAATGCTTATAGGGCACTATATCGAAATGAAATCCGTAATGAGTGCTTCAAAAGCTTTGGAGGAACTTGCAAAATTGATGCCTTCGGAAGCGCATTTGGTTCAGGAAGATGGATCAACCAAAGAGGTGGCTCTTGAAGAGCTAAAGAAAGGTGATCGGGTTCTTATAAAACCCGGCGAAAAAATACCCGCTGACGGATTCATAGTTAAAGGTAAGAGTTCCGTGGATGAATCTCTCATGACCGGAGAATCAAAGCCGGTAAATAAAGGAGAAGAAGACGAAGTTATAGGTGGGTCTATTAATGGAGAAGGTTCGTTAACAATTGAAATTAATAAGACGGGCGAGGATTCATTTCTTTCTCAGGTTATTACTCTTGTAAAACAAGCTCAGGATAGCAAGTCAAAAACACAAGATCTTGCAAATAGAGCTGCGTTCTGGCTTACCTTGATAGCGCTTGGTGCAGGAACTATTACGTTCTTTGTATGGACATTTCTTACAACTCAGGATTTCGTATTTGCTCTTGAACGTACAGTAACTGTTATGGTTATTGCTTGTCCTCATGCATTAGGTTTAGCGGTACCATTAGTAGTAGCTGTTTCGACTAACTTAGCTGCTAAAAATGGGTTTCTGATTAGAAATAGAACTGCGTTTGAAGATGCCAGAAATTTGGGAGCTGTAATCTTTGATAAAACGGGAACACTCACCAAAGGTGTTTTTGAAGTTACCGATATTATGACATTTTCAGAAGATTATAAGAAAGAACGTTTGCTACAATTAACAGCTTCTTTAGAACAAAATTCTGAACATCCTATCGCTCAGGGAATTGTAAAATCTGCTGACTCACTTCTTGAAGTAAACGATTTTAATTCTATAACAGGGAAAGGAATTGAAGGTAATATTGACGGACTTTCAATCAAAGTAGTAAGCCCCGGTTATTTAAGAGAGAATGATATCGAATTGCCAGATGATCAATATCAAACCCTCTCAAAACAAGGTAAAACGGTTGTATTTGTTATTGTTGAAGGCGAACTAAAAGGGGCAATTGCACTTGGTGATACCATTAGAGAAGACTCCAAAATTGCAATTAACCAGTTGCATGATATGGGTATCGAATGCATTATGCTTACAGGAGATAACAAACAAACAGCTGCTTACGTGGCTAAGGAACTGGGTCTGGATGACTACTTCGCTGAAGTTTTGCCCAACGAAAAAGCAGATAAAATTAAGGAAGTCCAATCACGAGGATTAAAAGTTGCCATGACAGGTGATGGTGTGAATGATGCTCCGGCACTTGCCCAAGCGGATGTGGGAATAGCAATTGGAACCGGTTCTGATGTAGCTATAGAAACAGGAGATATAATTCTCACACAAAGTAATCCCAAAGACGTAGCAGCATTAATAGCTCTTGCTAAAGCTACCTACAAAAAAATGGTGCAGAACCTGTTTTGGGCAACTGGTTATAATGCCGTAGCTATTCCATTGGCGGCAGGAGTGTTATTCTCATACGGAATCATTCTGAACCCAGCTTTGGGTGCTGGATTGATGTCAATAAGTACCGTAGTTGTTGCTGTGAATGCACGACTTCTTAAAATTGAAAGATGAATCTATAAATCAAATAAAAGACTTATGAAAAAAGAAGAGAAGAATACCAAGAAGATTAGTAGAAGAGCATTTTTCCGTTACACAGCTTCTATTGGGGCTGTTGTGGGAATGTCAACTATTTTGCCGGCATATGCTTTTGCAGGATTTGGGGAAAGAGATGTGTTGGAACCCAAAGGTGCTGACAATATTTTAGATCTAACCATAAGTGAAATTCCTATCAACATTGACGGGAAAACAAGTACTGCCATTGGAATAAATGGAAGTGTTCCCGGACCGCTTATCCGCTTAAAAGAAGGCGAAGATGTTTTACTTAGAGTTAAAAATGAGCTTAAAGAAGATACATCTATTCACTGGCATGGAATTATTTTACCGTTTCAAATGGATGGAGTTCCGGGAGTAAGTTTCGATGGTATTAAACCGGGAGAAACTTTTGAATACCGCTTTCCGGTAACTCAAAATGGTACATACTGGTATCACAGCCATTCAAAATTACAGGAACAGTTGGGACATTATGGACCAATGATTATTGAACCAAAAGATAATGATCCTGTTGAGTATGACAGAGAGTATCCTGTGTTACTATCTGACTGGACATTTGAGAGTCCATATGATGTAATGAACAATATAAAAAAAATGGATGGTTACTATAATTATCAGAAGCGAACGTTTGGCGAGTTCTTTAAAGATGTTTCGGAAGATGGTTTTGTAAGTGCATTTAAAAATTATACATCATTTGCACGAATGCGTATGAGTCCAACCGATCTTGCAGATGTTACAGGAGCCACCTACACCTACTTAATGAATGGTCGTGGTCCGGAATCGAATTGGAATGCTCTTTTTAAAAAAGGAGAAAGAATACGTTTACGATTCATCAATGGTTCTGCAGGATCTACTTTTGATGTTCGCATTCCCGGATTGAAAATGACGGTAGTTCAGGCAGATGGACAGAATATAGAGCCGGTTTCTATTGAAGAGTTCAGAATTGGTATCGCCGAAACGTATGATGTAATTGTTGAACCAAAAGAAGAGAAAGCATTTACAATTTTTGCTGAATCACTTGATCGAAGCGGTTTTGCGCGTGGCACGTTAGCTCCTAATGAAGGAATGGCTGCGGCAGTTCCTGTTCTTCGTCCAAGACCAACCCGTACTATGAAAGATATGGGGATGAATATGAGCGATATGAAGATGGACGGCATGAAGATGGATAACATGGAAAAGAAAGACAACGCCATGGAAGGAATGGATAATGGAAACATGGACCATAATATGATGGGTATGTCAGGTATGAATTCAGATCCTGTAAAACATGGTCCTGATCGACATGGAGTTGGCGCAGCAGCGATTGCCGATAATCAATACAATCGCTTAAATGAGCCGGGAATAGGGTTAGGAAAAGACGGGCGTAAAGTTCTTGTGTACAATGATTTGAAAAGTCTTGAGCCAAATATTGATGAGAGAAAACCGGAAAGAGAAGTTGAATTACATCTTACAGGAAATATGGAACGCTATATGTGGTCTTTTGATGGTAAAGAATTCAATGAGGTAAAAGGACCTATTGAATTTACTCAGGATGAAAGACTACGCTTGATTCTTGTAAACGATACGATGATGGAACATCCTATCCATTTACACGGAATGTGGATGGAATTAGAGAACGAAAACGGGATCTATAATCCTCGAAAACACACTCTTTTAATACAACCGGCACAGCGAATCTCTGCACTAGTCACACCAAGAGATAAAGGGCGATGGGCTTTTCATTGCCACATTCTATATCACATGGAAATGGGGATGTTTCGAGTTGTACAGGTTAGTGATAAAAATGGAGGGATCTACTAATGCAACAAGTAAATGTCATTGTTAAGCGAACCCCAAAAATTTTCAGTAACAATATTATGTTAAAGATAAATTTTCAAAAAATAGCACTCATTTTATTACCCATATTAATTTTAACCGGTAACTCAGTGAAAGCTCAAAAGGCTCCGGAATTTAGCAATAAGATTCTTCCCGATAACAAAACCTATTTCTTCTTTGTAGCTGACAGGTTTGAATACTATTCTAAAGAAGGCACAAATCCCTTGGTTTGGGATGTTCAGGGGTATTATGGAAAGGATTACAATAAATTCTGGTTTAAAGCAGAAGGGGAAGCCCTTACTTCAGAAAAAGAAGGAGAAATGGAATTTCAAGGGTTATACAGTCGCCCGGTAACTTCCTATTTCGATGTTCAAGCAGGTCTAAGATACGATGTTGCCTATAACAGCATTACTAGCAACTCAAGAGCTTTTGCAGTTTTGGGTTTGCAAGGTTTAGCTCCTTATTTATTTGAAGTGGATGGAAGTATCGCAGTAAGTGAAGACGGAGATTTATCGGGTAGTTTTGAAGGTGAGTTAGACTTGCTGATGACTCAGCGGCTCATTATCCAACCAAGATTGGCCACAAGTGTAGCGGTTCAAAAAGTAGAAGACTTCGGAGTGGGATCAGGGCTCAATAATATCCAGCTTGGTTTAAGGTTGAGATACGAGATTAAGCGAGAATTCGCTCCTTATTTGGGAATTTCATGGAATAGAAAATTAAGTGAAACAGCTGATCTGGCAAAGCTTGAAGGAGCGGATGTAAGTGTATTTGGAGTGGTGGCCGGGGTAAGGTTGTGGTACTAAATACCGGTTACAGAGAATTTTATAATAACAATAACGATTAAGAAAAGGTTTTATGAAACTCATTAAAGCTTATATACGACCTATACTACTTGAAGATGTTTATACGGCTCTTAGAGCAGCCGGGCATTTTAGCATTACTGTCTTTAAAGGCGAAGGCGCCGGGCAATACTCTGATCCTGCTCATGAACACGGCTCTTTAGACTTCCCGGCTATGCATTCAAGGGTTATTAAAATAGAAATCGCTGCACAGCAAGCCTCTGTTCAACCTATTATTGAAATCATACAAGAGATCGCTTCAACAGGTTCTTCCGGGGACGGAATTATTTTTGTATCCCCCATTGAATATGCATTGCGCATACGCGATGGAAAAGAAGGCCCAGAAGTGCTTTTATAAAACACAAGGTGATAGCCATGAAAAGACATTATTTTTGGATGATTATTGGATGTGTTGTACCTCTCTTACTCATTTTTTTGGCACCAAGTTTCGGGCTGGAGAGTCCGATCACATTCTTTCTATTCATCCTCATCATGTTTGGTACACATCTTATGATGTTCCGTTCACATGACGGACATAATCATGAGGACACTAACTAATAAAAAAGAGGAGAAAACATGGAAAAATTAAGCATTAAACGGTTTGGAATGGCAGTTGGGTCAGCCGGAGCAATACTCTATCTGGGATGTATACTGCTCATGCTAACGGTAGGCAGAGAAGGAACCATATGGTTCTTCAATAGTCTGCTTCACGGTCTTGACACCACTTCAATCATAAGAATGAACGTACCTGTTTGGCAAGCACTATTAGGAATTGTGCAGACCTTTATCCTAGGTTGGTTGATCGGTGCATTTATGGCCTCTGTCTATAACATTGGGCTTAAGCAGGACAATTGATAACCATGAAAAAATTTAATCATAAGAAGACAAATAAAAGGAGAAACACTATGAAAACACTAAAACATATCATACTCACATCAATGTTCACCGTTCTTTTGATCGGCTTTGCTCATGCACAACAAGATAACATGCATGATGGCAAGAAAGAACAAATGATGGAAATGATGAAAGATTCTACCATGAGATCCATGATGATGGATCAGATGATGAAAGATCCAAAAATGCGAAAGCAAATGATGCATAAGATGATGAATATGGGTTCCGAAATGAATATGGGAGATAATCAGAAGATGATGCAAAACCCAGAAATGAAAGAACAAATGCAGGCCCATATGCAAATGATGCAGGCCATGATGGATGGCAAAGAAATGGATCAGGCAAAAATGAAGGGAATGATGAATGAGCGTGCCATGAAAATGCACATGATGTGCATGCAAATGATGAAGGGCGCTATGGATATGCCCGAAGGCTCAAAGTCAGGAGATAATCATTAATCATAGAATAGTGCCTGGTGAATAATGCATCAGGCACTGTTTCTAACAGGACATAACTATGCAGTGCTTAAATGGATTTGGAGGAGGATTGATGATGATTCTTTGGTGGCTTTTGATCTTTGTAATTGGTTACGGATTTTTTCAATTTTTCAGAGCTAATCAACAACAAAAATTGAATAGCGAAGAAAGCCCTCTTGAAATACTTAAGAAACGGTATGCCGGGGGAGAAATCAGTAAAACCGAATTCGAACAGAAAAAAGAAGAACTCGAAAATTAAGGACAATCATGGACTATTATATATCTAAAACAGTAAATCAAAATTTTGAAGATGCTATTCAACATGTAACTGAAAGGCTCAAGGACGAAGGTTTTGGGGTACTCACAGAAATTGACGTGAAAGAAACGCTTAAAAATAAGCTGGATGTGGATTTCAAGAAGTATAAAATTTTGGGATCTTGTAATCCAAACTTTGCACATCAAGCCCTTTTAAAAGAGGATAAAATTGGAACTATGCTTCCTTGCAATGTTATCGTAGAAGAGCACGAAGATGGAACGGTTGAAGTTTCTGCGGTCAATCCTCTGGCTTCCATGCAGGCAGTAGAGAATAAAGAGCTGAATAATATTGCTCAACAAGTCCAATCTACTCTCAGTAAAATCATTGAAACCCTGTAAAGAATAATTATGAATAGAAGAAGATTTATAAGAAACATTGCAATGGGATCAGGTGCACTAGCTTTAAGCTCTTTAATAAGTAGTTGTCGAACCAATCAGATGAATGGTTATGATGAATTTATTAACACCTTGGAGCAACCCCCGCTGATAAATAATCAAAATTTTACTCTTGCTGCTTCTTCGGAGAATTATAGTATTGGAGAAAATTATCAAATATCAGGCTTTCAGTTTAATCAAAGTTATCCATCACCAACGATAAAATGTCAACATGGTGACAGAATTAAAGCAATTTTTGAAAACCAAATAGGCCAAGATAGTATCATTCATTGGCATGGATTGATCGTCCCTCCGGATATGGACGGGCATCCAAAAGATGCTATTTCTGGTGGAGCTTATGAGTATGACTTTTTAATCAACCAACGGGCGGGTACCTATTGGTATCACCCACATCCTGATCGAATAACAGGTGATCAAGTTTACAAGGGCTTGGCTGGATTCTTTATTGTAGAAGACGAAGAGGAAAAAGCATTAGATCTGCCAAACGGAGAATTTGAAATTCCTTTGCTTATTCAGGATAGACGTTCAACTTCATCTGGTGAGATAGTATATGATCCTTCGATGCACGAACAAATGATGACGGGATTTTTGGGTGATAAAGTTTTAATCAATGGTACACCGGCGGCTTTTAAAGACGTAAAAAAAGGAAGGTATCGCGTTCGGTTACTAAATGGCTCAAATGCCAGAATCTATAATATCGCTTTTCAAAACCAACTCCCGTTTACTTTAATAGGTGGCGATGGCGGGTTACTTCCAAAAGCATTAGAAGTTGATCAACTTTTACTTGCACCCGGGGAAAGAGCAGATATATTGATTGATTTTTCTAAATTCAGTCAAGAAAGAGCTTCTTTGGTAAGCCTTCCTTTCGACATTCCATCTTCAGGGGGCATGATGAATGGTATGGGCAATATGATGGGAGGGAGCAGCCCGGAGCAGGGAGCGAGCTTTAAACTGATGGAGTTTAAAATTATCGATGAACGTGTTGGAAGCATTCCAGAATTACCCAAAGAGCTTTCAGTTTCGACCTTTCCTGAAGAAAAAGATGCGGCCTTGAGACGACAAATTGATCTTAATATGCAGATGATGAAAGGGCACACGATCAATGGAAAGCAATTTGAAATGAACCGTGTAGATTTACAGGTTAAGCAAGGTCAAATAGAAATCTGGGAGTTTATTAATGATACACCAACTCCTCACCCAATGCATATACATGCCATACAATTTAAAGTACTAGATAGAAGTGGAAGTAGAGGGATTTTACCTCACGAAACAGGTTGGAAAGACACCGTTTTAGTAATGCCCGGAGAGCATGTTCGAGTGATAATGAAGTTTGATGCACCTAAAGGAATGTATGTATTTCATTGTCACAACCTCGAACATGAGGATAGCGGTATGATGGCTAATTATGAAATAACATAAGCTAACTAAGAAGTATTAAAAAATGAATGAATTCATACAACTTTATGGAGAGTCAACAAAAACGGCGATGGGTTTCTTTTGGAAGTCCGGCTGGGCATTCATTTTGGGATACTTTGTTTCAGGAATGATTCAGGCATTTGTGCCTAAAGGAAAAATGACGAAATATATGGGTGATGCTGACTTCAAAAGTATTTCACTTTCTACTTTATTCGGTTCAGCCTCATCATCTTGTTCCTTTGCAGCATTAGCGGCAGCACGGTCTTTAGTGAAAAAGGGAGCACACTTTGTAGCTGCGGTTTCATTTATGTTTGCCTCTACCAATCTGGTGATCGAACTGGGAATTTTGATCATGATCTTTTTGGGATGGCAATTTCTTGCCGCAGAAATTATTGGAGGTCTGATTCTTATAGCGATCAGTAGTGTTCTGATAAAGCTCACTTACCCCAAGAAGTGGATAAAACAAACACGAGAAAAGTTAGAAAAGAATGATGGTGAAGAAGAAGACTTTAACTGGAAAGAGCGTATTACCAGTAAGAAAGGATGGCATCTGGTTGGTCAGAAGTTTGTAAACGACTGGAAGATGGCGTGGGAAGACATTCTTATCGGTTTTACCATTGCAGGATTTGTTGCGGTAATGGTTCCTGCAGATTTCTGGTCCGCTCTTTTCTTAGCAGATGCTACAAATATACCGAGTTGGTTAGTAACCCTTGAAAATGCAGTTATTGCACCTTTCGTTGCCGGGGCAACTTTTATTGGCTCGATGGGAAATATTCCTTTGGCAACAGTATTGAATGAGAACGGAGTTATGTTCGCCGGAATTATGGGCTTCATTTACTCCGATCTGATGGTCCCACCGTTGGTTCATATCAACGCTAAATATTATGGATGGAAGGTTGCTCTGTATATCGCAGGTATAATGTTTGTGAGTATTGTGGCTACTGCATTAATTCTGAACAGTGCTTTTTCATTTTTTGGGATCATCCCTGAGTCAGCAAAAGTGGTTCAGGAAGTCACCCAATTCAAGATTGACCATACCTTTTGGATGAACATTGCCTTTACAATGGTAACAGGATGGCTGATCTATTTATATAAGCAACACAAAAAAGAACATGGGGCAAGCATGGATATGGAAATGGAAGGCGGCGGGAAAATCAAAAAAACTGCGGTTACCGTTTTTATTCTTATAAACGTTGTTGGTGTTGGTATTTTTATTTTTGGATAGAGATAAGATTAATTCTTACATATAATACTGCTCGTAAGGAATCAAAAATTTCTCATCAACCAGAGTCAATCTGTCAATGGAAACTGGACCGTAAAAGTACTACCCTTGCTAATTCCTTTACTTGTTGCTTTAATAGTTCCTTCAAATAATTCTACAATAGCTTTCACTAAAGCAAGTCCAAGGCCACTTCCTGCTTCTTGCTGAACAGAAGGTTGATCAGATCTGTAAAACCTGTCAAATAGACGTTTCTTTGTTTCACTATCAAAACCGTAACCTTCATCTTTAATGGTAAATTGAACTGCATTGTTCTTCTTTTTAAGTGTAATAGTGATCGTTTTTCCGGGATCACTATATTTTACCGCATTAGAAATAAGATTTCCGAATACTTCTTCTAAGTACTCTTTTTTGCCTTTGATTTTTACACTTGAATCGATATTTGCAACAAGATCAAGATCCTTTTTTGCAATGCGGACCGTAAATCTGGAAATCGTTTCTGTTAAGACATCATTTATGTTTATGAGTTCAAAATCAAGTTTTTCATTAGCTTCAACGGTTGAAAGTTGTAGTAATGATTCAATAATTGACGACATTCGGATTGTTTCTTGATGTACATTACCCAAGGTGGCTTCATATTCTTCATTTTCTCTGGGCTTTCGGAGCGTTACTTCAACTTCATTTCTTATTGACGCCAGAGGATTTGATAACTCATGAGCGGCATCAGCAGTAAATCTTTTTTCTCGTTCAAAAGCTTTTTGCAAGCGACTTAACATCATATTAAATGTATGAGAAAGTTCTGTAAGCTCGTCTTCAACTTCGGGATTTGCAGGTATTCTTTTTTGAAGTTCAGATGCTTTAATAGAATTTACAGAAGAAGTAATTGAGCTAATTGGGGAAAGAGCCTTTTTAGACAGCCAGTACCCACCTAGGATAGAAAATACAACGCTTATTGTAACCAACAAGATCAGATACTTTCTAAGGCGGACTAACTCTTCATGCAATGTCCACTCAAACCCTGAAACTTCGAGCCATCCTACAAGTTTATTGTCATAATTTATTATCGGATGGTAATAAGTTCTTAAAGGAAGATCTTGCCATGTAGTACTTAAAGATACTTGGGACGAAATTGAAGGTATTTTTACAGGAAGTTTTGAATGTTTATTAAAATTAGGGCTTTGATAGAGTAAATTTTTTTGAGCATCAAACAAGCGAACATAAGTACCGAAGTTTTTTTCCTCCATGAGTGCTTCATTACGGCTGTATAAAGTAAGATCTATTCCTAAGCTGACAGTTGATATTTTTAAAAAAGGAATAATTTGTTCTGTTTCATATCTGAGATGCCGATCATAGTTATGGTGGATAGAAGAATGAAATGTCTGATACAAAAAATAAGCGAATACACTTAAAAGAATAAAAAGACTTAAGCCGTACCAAAGCGATAATTTTTTAGAAATGGACAGCCGTTGAAAAGCAGTAAAAGATGAATTGTTCATTAGTCTAACTCAAGCTCTTAAGTATTTTTGTATTCAGTCTATATCCTGCACCACGTACTGTTTCAATGAGATAAGTGTCATCATTAAATTTAATTCCTTTATTCTCATAAGCTTTGGCCAGACTGTTTCTTAACATAGATATAGTTGCCTCAATAGTGTTATCGCTTACTGTGTCAGATCCCCACACACGTTCAGCAAGTTCGTGTTTTGAAAAAACTCCGCCATCAATGCTCAGCAAAAGTTGAAGAATCAGAAACTCTTTTGCTCTTAAAGAAATAGAATTTCCGAAAATACTTACTGTACGTTTTCTTTTATTGAAATGAAGCGCTCCAATATTAATATCATCAGTATTTGAATACTGTGGTTTTCGTCTTAAAAGAGCTCTTACCCGCGCTAATAGTTCATCAAAAGAAAATGGTTTATTCATATAATCATCGGCACCAGAGTCTAAGCCAATGATTTTATGTTCAGTATCGCCCAAAGCAGTTAGCATTAAAACAGGGAAGTCAACGCCATGTGACCGCCATGCTTTAAGCACCGCTTGTCCATCCTTCTTTGGGAGTCTCCAGTCCAGTATTGAGAGGTCGTAGGAGTTAGATTTTCCAAGTAATTCTGCTTCTTCGCCATTTCTGGAAATTTTAACTACAAATCCTTCTTCTTCTAGTCCTTTCTTTAAAGACTTGGAGAGGGAAATTTCATCTTCAACTAATAAAATCCACATAAATCAACCAATTCGATTTTAGATTTCATATAAATATAAATTATTTGCTACTACTTTAAGGTAGTTTTAAGGTTCGGTGTTGTATAATGTTCTTAAAATAGAAATAGATTGATTCAAAATTAACTTAAAAACAAACAATATCATGGAACTTATACCGGAATGGGCACCGAACATACACCCAATGATCGTTCACTTCCCGATCGCATTATTTATACTGGCAATAATTATGGATGTTGCCGGGTATTTTCTGCCGGAAAGCTGGTGGGATGAGAAAAAAAACTTGATCTTATACAGTCTCTCCGGAATTGCAGGGATTGGGACTTATTTCTCAGGAAAGGAAGCTGCAGATAGTGTGTTTATTGAAGCTGAAACTCAGAATTTATTGACTGCACATGCTGATTGGGCTGAGTACACAGTTTGGTTTATGGGATTATACGCACTCTTGAGAATTGGTGTATATTTTTGGGATAAATCCGAGATAAAACCATTGCGAATAGGTTTGACCTTACTTTCATTTGTTGGAGCATTTTTACTATATCAAGCAGGAGATAGAGGAGCTCAGATGGTTTATCAGTATGGAGTGGGTGTACAAGCTGTTGATATCGAAAATCCGGAGCAACACGATCATGAAACCGATCATGATGAAGGCATGTCAGAGCATTCGGAAACTTCCCAAGAAAGTCATGATGATAGTTCAATGGGAAACTCTACTGCTTTTAAAGCCACAGAAAATGGAAACTGGGAATGGAATATCGACAAAAATGCCATAGCTGATTTGAAAAATAATTTTCATTGGTTAACAGGAAGTTTAGAAGAGGTAAATGCTGAGGCTGTACAAACTACCAATGGTAGCTACGCTCTTTCGTTCAGTGGAAATAATCTAAATGGCTTTTTTGTTGGGCACGAATCCTACGAAACAACACAAGTAGACTATTATTTAGACATATCAGCACTTGAAGGAATGGTAATGTTAACAAATAATGTGCAAGACGAGTCTAATTTTGATTTTGTATCTGTTGCTTCAGATGGTACTGTTAAACAAGGTCGAATGGTTAACGGAAAAGAAGAGCTGTTTGAAGAAGGAACGACGGATGTTTCAAAATCTATGTTTGTACGAGTTGTTGGGAACGGCACACATTTTCGTGGATATGTAGATAAAGAAATGGTTGTCCATGGTCATGGTGACGCACCAAAAGCAGGTGGTGTTGGTATCAAAATTATGGGAGATGGTACTGTTGTACTTGAAAAAATGAGCTTAATCAAATTATAATTCACTCAATAATGCCTGTCCTATTTAAAAATAACGGGTATTAAGTGATACTAATGAAAGCCGTATATTTTTTAACATCTAGTTTTATATCCTTTACAGGATATTTTAGTCTACGAAGCTATTCTTGTATTCATTAAATCTAACTTTGCTCTGGTTATAAGTATAGATGAAATTTTTTTAAATATTGTTCAATTTGTTTATAGGAGAAGAGAAAATGACCAAATTTATGAATGCATCGGATGCTAAGGTATTACTCGATATCTTCGATGAGCTGGGTAGATATGTCTTAAAGATTAGTTCTTTAAGGATTGCCAAGAATCAATATTGTATGATAGGGGAGTATTATGCATGATAGATGAGTAAAACCTATTCTGAGTGCCACATGTTCCCCTTTTTGCGAAGAACTTTATTATTTGAACCGAGGAAATTCTATTATTATGAAGACATCGGATAATATTATTATTAATAAGATCCAGGAAGGAGATATTTCTGCATTTGAAAGACTATTTAAAAGCTATTACTCACCATTATGTGACTATGCATATAAGTATGTAAAAAATCCTCATGTGGCAGAAGATCAAGTACAGGATATCTTTACCAATATCTGGGAAAAAAAAAAGACTGGAATCCTAAGGGAGGCATCAAATCTTACTTATATAGGGCTACCCGTAATCAATCTTTAAATTATTTAAAGCATCAGAAAATAGTACAGGAATGGGAAGATGAAAAAAAAGCAACCAAGCCAACTTATACCGATAACGTCTCAAAAGAAATAAACAGTTCTGAACAACTAAGAAGACGGATAGAAGAAGCCATTCACCAGCTCCCCCAAAAAAGACGCACTATTTATGAATTTAGCCGAAATCATGGCCTCACATATCAGGAAATAGCCGAAGTACTAAATATCTCCATTAAAACTGTAGAGACTCAAATGAGAAGAGCTCTTAAATATCTTAGAAGCCACCTTAAAAGAAATTTTGAATAGATTGCATCTTTTTTGTCAATTTTTCTTTCATTAAGTAATTTTGGTAAAGCTTTCTTTACTGTCGAGCATACTCTTCTATACTTTTCAAATACACTTTATACCCTTTTGTTAAAAAAAGCAGGTTACTGTAAGGGTAATACATTTCTCAGTTGTATTGGTAGTACAACGTTAAAGTATAACGAACTTTATACATGAGAAAAAATAGGCGGTGGACTATAATAGCCAAGTATGTTTCCGGCAACTGCAGCTCCTTTGAAAAAAAGATTATAAAAAAGAAGATAGAATTTGATGAAAATTTCAAAAAGCAAGTTGAAGAAGCTCGTTTGGTCTGGAATTTATCGAATAAAGAAGGTAATAAATGGGATCAGAATAAAGCTTGGTTTAAGATTAGGAAACGTCTGGATTTCGAAAAAAAAGAAAATGCAAAAGATCTTTCTTTTAATTATAGAAAAGAAAGATCTTCACGCTTTACTTTAGCTAAAATAGTTCATATTGCAGCTCTCTTTTTAATCGCCACATTAACAAGCGTTATCTATTCTCATATCGAGAAAGAGGATACTGTAAACCAGATTCAGGAAATTCAGTATCAAGAACTAATTACTAAAAAAGGCGAGCAAAAGCGTTTCATATTGAGTGATGGGTCTAAAGTCACGTTAGCTCCAGATAGTAAGCTACGCCTTTCAGAAAATTATACTACTGGAAACAGAGATGTTTTCTTAACTGGAGAAGCTTTTTTTAATGTTATATCTGACCCTGAAAGACCTTTCAAAGTACATATTAATGGAACAATTACAAAGGTGCTGGGAACTCAATTTAACGTTATTTCATACCCACCTGATTTATCCGTAGAAATGGCTGTTTTGGAAGGAAGCGTTAGTGTACTTGCTGTAAAAGAGAATGAACGAGTTTTCTTGAAACCAGGAGAACTAGGGAGTTATACTCCCAGTAAAAAAATAACTGTTAGGAACATAGATGTTAATAAATACTTAGGCTGGATGGAGGGAAAATTGATTTTTGAAAACCAACCCTTGAGTCAAATAACAGATCGATTAGAGCGCTGGTATAACATTCCCTTTGAAATTAAAGATAAGGAAATAAAAGAATTAACTATTACTGCAACCTTTAACCGAAAGCAACCTCTAGAAGAAGTTCTTGATGCGTTGGCTTTATCTCTAGATATAGCGTATTCAAAAAATAACAAGTCCATCACTTTTAAAAGAAACCATAACTAATCAGCAACGTAACAATGAAAAATAATAAGCTACTTACTTTATTACTTCATACTTGTGTGGTATTAATATTATTGATGCCTAATGTTCATGCACAAAATGAAAGCAATCAATTTGTTCTACTTGAATGGTACGATCAGGATTATCAAGCTAAATCACTTTATGAAAAAATTGTGTCTCTAACTTTGGATGATATTTCATTGGAAGAGGCTTTAAAAGAAATTGCTGAACAGGGAAAGCTTCAGCTATCCTACAATAAACAACTTATTCCAGATCAGAAAATAACTCTGAAGTTAGAAAAAATTAAAGTTAAAGAAGCGTTGGAAAAGGTATTGGAAAATACGAATCTAGAGCTATTAGCTTCTCCTCGAGGTCAAGTAGTAATCAAAAGAAAAATTTCTACTACCGTTATTGATGGTACTTTGACTGGTACTGTTATAGATGGTAAAACAGGCGAACCTATGGTTGGGGTTACTATTATTGTAAAGGGTACTACCAAAGGTGCTTCTACTGATTTGAAGGGTAATTATACAATAAATAATGTTCCTCTTGGTTCACAGATTATTACAGCTGCTTTTATCAGTTTTAACCCAGTAAGTAAACCTATCGAGGTTTCAGATGGCATAAATACTCTGAATTTTGAACTAATGCCTGATATATTAAGTATGAATGAACTTGTGGTTACTGCAACCGGAGTTCGACGAAAAGTTGAGATTGGTAACTCTATAGCAAGAATAGATGCAATTAAAGATGTTAAAACACGACCTATTAGTGATGTTTCCGGGTTGCTTCAAGGACAGGCAGCAGGGGTACAAATTGTAAATAGTGGCGGAGCTACTGGAATGGGAACCCGGATCAGAATTCGTGGCTCGAATAGTGCCTCACTATCTAACGAACCAGTAATTTATGTTGATGGTGTCAGAATTAATAACGACCCTAATTCTATCTCTTTTGAAACCGGAGGGCAGGCACCGTCTCGGTTAGGCGATCTCAATCCGGAAAATATTGAATCTATCGAAGTTATTAAGGGACCCTCAGCAGCAACCCTATATGGTTCGGTAGCTGCCAATGGGGTTATTCGTATTACAACAAAAAAAGGCAAATCTGGTGAGCCAAGATGGGTGGCCTTTACAGAAACCGGAATCGTAAATAATGTGACTACATACCCTGATAACTTCCGTGCAGTTGATGCATCAGGGAATCCTTGTTTTACTTTCGAAGCGGCGGAAGGTACTTGTACTCAGAGCAGCATTAGTTCCTATCAGCCACTTAACGAATCTGTAAGTTCCCCTTACCGTACAGGAAATACTTATGGATTAGGTTTAAGTGTATCTGGGGGGAGTGAAACATCGACCTACTTTATATCTGGGAACTATGCCGATAATCAAGGAACTCTTCCAGTTAACAATCTTAAAAAAGCAAGTTTAAGAGGTAACTTTCAATCTTATATTAACGAAGATCTGAAGGTTACTCTGAATACAGGATATACAAACAGTAATTTGGAACTCCCCATGAATGGTACTTTTTCTATAGGCCTTTTGGGACAAGGTCTTAACGGGCAAGCCACACCAGATGTCAATAACGGATGGGGCGAATTTACTCCTGCCGAATTGTTCACTGTTGATTCACGCCAGCAGATTAACCGTTTTACCACTGGGCTTGAAACAGAGTGGATCCCTTCCCAAAACCTGAATTTCCGGTTGTCGGGTGGGCTGGATTATACATCCCGCTGGGACAATCAATTTTTTCCGACAGGAACAGCCCCGGATTTTCTTGATTTTAAAGATGGAGTACGTATATCGAATCGATTCGATGTGTTCAACTACACTCTGGATGCAAATGGAACATATAGTAAGGCAGTATCTGAGAATTTATCTTCCCGTACTTCTGTAGGATTTCAGTATCTACGGGATTTGACTCTAGGAACACTCGCAACAGGTCGTCAGTTAGTAGCAGGGACTGGATCAATTGCAGGTGCAGCAAATACTACCAGTACTGAGCAAACTACCGAACAACGTACTGTTGGTATGTTTTTAGAAGAAAGGCTTAACTTTCAAGATAAACTGTTTGTAACCGGTGCTGTCCGGGCTGACCGTGGAAGCGCCTTTGGCGCCCAATTTAATGCGGTAGTCTATCCCAAAGTTAGTGCTTCCTGGCTAATTTCGGAAGAGTCATTTTTTAGTACAAGTCGCTGGTTATCTTCGCTTCGCCTTCGAAGTGCTTGGGGCGACTCAGGAGTACAGCCAGGCACAAACGATGCCTTGAGGTTTTTTATACCTATTGCATCCACAGTTAATGGAGAAAGTGTAACAGGGGTAACTTTTGGCGGGGTCGGTAATTCTGATCTTAAACCAGAACGTTCAAGGGAATTTGAAATCGGTATGGATGCAACCATGCTGTCAGATCGTGTTGCTCTTGAAGTCACATATTTTAACAAGCAAACCCAGGACGCCCTTATATTCAGGCAGCTTCCTCCTTCGCTTGGTGCTGGAGGTGGCCGATTCGAAAATCTGGGCTCTGTAGCCAATACCGGCTTTGAGCTCTCTTTAAGTTCCACCGTATTTCAAAACGAAACTGCTTATTTTGACTTCAATATAGTAGGATCATTGATAAACAACGAACTCAAGGAGCTAGGAAATGGAATTGAGCCTATTCTCATTAGCAGTGTTCAGCGCCACGTTGAAGGCTACCCCTTGGGTGGATACTGGGATGAAAAATATACCTTCAGTGATGCTAACGGTGATGGTCTGATAGGCAGAAATGAGGTTACTGTAGGTGATGAAGCTGTTTATCTCGGCTCCCCTTTTGGAGAAACCGATGTTACCTTTACAGGCACAACCGGTTTACTTGGAGACCGGATTGTAGTTAGTGCACTCCTGAACTATAGAGGTGGACGAAAACTGTATAACAATACAAATGCATGGCGGAATGGAAACAATAATACAGAGGCTCTAAATGACCCAAATACCTCACTGGAGAATCAAGCTCGGGCAGTAGCTTCTAAATTCTTTGGTACTGAAGCCGGATATATTGAAGATGCCTCATTTTGGCGGTTACGTGAAGTATCGCTAACCTACAATGCCCCTCTGAGTTGGCTTGATGCACTTGGAGTTTCCGATCTAAGTCTCACGCTTTCAGGAGCAAATCTTGGTTTATGGACCAATTATACTGGGCTAGACCCCGAAATTAGCTCAAGAGGACAAGGCAATTTCATTATCGATGATTTTATGACACAGCCTCCAGTTCGTACATGGAAAGCACGTCTTAACATATCATTTTAACCGCTAAAAAATTTTAATTGGAGAAATTATTATGAGTACACTACTAAAAAATAACAATCGAATTTGGAGGCAACTTGTTATTGCAGGTATAACAGCCATAGTTGCGTTTGGCACTTACTCTTGTGATGATATGGTTAACGTTACAGATCCTGATATCGTTACCCCTGAATCGTTGAGCGGTCAGGAAGGTCTTGAAACACTTCGGGCGGGTTCGCTTGGAGACTTGGCTGTTGCCATGAGCGGGTCGGCAGCAGGTCATGGCGCAACGCCCGGTCTTGTCACAATGAGTGCACTTATGACTGATGAATACATTTACACGGGTACATTTCCTACAAGGCGTGAAGCAGATACCCGAAACGTACAAAATACAAATGGAACAATGGACGGAATCTATGGAAACATGCACAGGGCCCGTGCTGCAGCTGAGAGAGCGGCCGAACTGGCAGCGGAAATTGGCGGCTTAACTGCCATAGAAAGCGAAATGCAGAATGTTGCGGGCTACTCCTATGTAATGTTTGCAGAAACCTATTGTCCGGGAGTACCTTTCAGTAAGGCTCCGGCGGATGGTGGAGATTTAGAGTTTGGGGAGCCGCTGACAACTGAGCAGATGTTTACCCGTGCAGCAGATTGGTTCGACGAGGCACTGAATAGTGCAGGAACGGCAAATACACAGATGGCGAACCTTGCACGTATTGGTAAAGCCCGCGCTCTTTTGGGGCTAGGCCAAATCAGTGATGCAGCCAACATTGTTCAATCAGTTCCCACCGACTTCGTTTATAACATCGAACATTCCGATAATAGCAGGCGGCAAGAGAATGGAATCTATATTATGAGTACCGTGCGTCAGCAATGGTCAATTGCTGAGGGTAAAGGTGGAAATGGGCTAATGTTCCGCTCTGCAAATGATCCACGTACTCCTTGGGAAGACAATGACGAAATAGGACAAGATGACATAACCAAATACTACAATCAGCTTAAATACCCTTCATCGAGTGCACCTGTTGTGCTGGCTTCCGGTATTGAGGCGCGGCTAATTGAAGCTGAAGCAGCTGTGCAAGCAACGGATAACCAGGCTGTTGAAGACATTCATAATAACCTCAGAGCTCTGGAAGGATTACCTGCAGATGACTTGTCAGGAATGGATCAGGATGAGCTTAGTGAGTACCATTTCAAAGAAAGAGCTTTCTGGTTGTTTAGTACGGGCCACCGCCAGGGAGATCTGCGCAGATTGGTACGTGTATATGGTAAAGATGCAGCAAATGTGTTCCCCTGGGGTACATATTTTAAAGGAGGGCAATATGAACCTGTACTTTCGTTTCCAGTACCTCAGTCTGAGGAGAACAATCCAAACTTCCAAGGATGTCTGGATGAACAAGATACTTAAACAGAAAACCTAGTTTAAAAAATATAAAAAGGGGGCTTGAACAGCCCTTTTTTATTTCTAAGCTAAGTACTTTATCGAATATAAGCCTGACCATAGTGCCAACCCATACCAAACAGCTTCTCATTATTAAATCCCACGGTTCAAAACATATATTTATTTTGGCGGGTTTATTTTTTCTCTCAGGCACTGCCGGCTTAATCTTACAAGTTGTATGGATGTATCGCCTTGGTTTAGTTTTTGGAAATGCTGCCTATGCGACAGCAGCAACACTGTCTGCTTTCTTCCTGGGAATGGCATTGGGAGGATGGTTTTGGGGTAAAGCTGCTACACGGTTACGCAATGCCTTATCCATTTACGGCCTCATGGAGTTAGGTATCGCTCTTTCTGCATTGCTTTGGATTCCGGGAATAGGTTTATATGAGTCGAACTATCCAATTATTGTAGACATTCTTGGCAATAATGCAGGGATGCTGACTTTTGGGAAGTTTATTTTCAGCATTTCTCTATTACTCTTACCAACCCTGTTTATGGGAGGAACTTTTCCGGTTCTTTCCCAGTATGTTGCTGAAAACCGGGATCAACTTGCCACCCGAGGAACATTCTTGTATGCAGTAAATACCATAGGTGCATCAATCGGTGCTTTTATAGCAGGGTTCTTTCTTCTTTCGGAATATGGTGTCAGTTCTACTTATTATTTTGCAATAGCCTTAGCTGCAGGAACAGGAATTATAGCTATCGTTCTTGATCGGTTAACTATTTATGATTCTAAGGCTGGTTTTGCTCAGAATAAATCTGAAGTTATATCTAACAAAAAACTCTTACCCTCTAATTCTCTCAGTTACTCTCTGATAATTGTGTTAGCATTTAGCTCAGGTTTATTAGCTCTGTCTGCAGAAACAATATGGATAAAAATGTTTGCTCAGGTTTTGCAAAATTCTGTGTATTCTTTCTCTGCTATTTTGGTTGTATTTCTAATTGCTTTAGGTTGTGGCGGAATGCTGTCTCATTTACTTGTACGAATTTCCGTACCCGTAATCCCTACCATAATGATTCTATTATCGGTTGGTGCTATCATGATTGGAGTCTCGCCATTGATTTTTAATATGGCTACCAATGGTCTTCAATATATTTCTGCAAGTGCTTCATGGACTGATTATCTACAATCAATTTTCAGACTTAGTTTTTTAATAGTTTTTCCTCCAACGGTAGTTATTGGTTCAGTTTTCCCATATTTGCTAAAGGCTTCTCCTAAAATTAATCGTAAATCGGGTTCATTTGTTGGTCTTCTGGTTTTTTTTAACTCTATTGGCAGCGCGGTTGGTCCTCTACTTATAGGATTCTTCTTACTCGACTACATCGGATTGTGGAATAGCGTAAAGGTAATTGCAATTATATATGTTGCTTTAGCTCTTTTAATTACCTTTTATTTTAAAAAAAGGACAAGGTGGACGACGCTTACTGGACTCACAGTGATATTATTAATTTTAATCCCAAATCCACCTTTAGTTCATTTGGAAGCTAATGAATCTATTTTAGATATCTGGCAATCTAGTGATGGTGTTGTTTCAATTGTAGAATCAGATAATAATATTCAAATGAGACTGGATAATTTTTATGTACTTGGAGACACTCGGTCAGTACTGGTTGAAAAAATGCAGGCTCATATTCCTCTTCTACTTCACCCTGAACCAAAAAGTGTACTATTTTTAGGGATGGGGACTGGAATTACTGCAGGGGCTTCCTTAGATCATAACGTTGATCATATCGTTACTGTTGAATTAGTACCTAACGTAATTCGCGCTGCTAAGCGTTATTTTACTCCCTGGGTGAATGAGCTTTTTACTCGTCCAAACGTTGAAATCGTTCCAGATGATGCCCGAAATTTTCTTTTAGGTACATCCCAAAACTTTGATGTTATTATTGGCGATCTTTTCACTCCCTGGCATCAGGGAACCGGTACACTTTATACTGTAGAACAGTTTAAGCTGGCAAAAAAACATTTAACTTCAAACGGAATATTTGCGCAATGGCTTCCCCTTTATCAACTGACCCCTGAAAGTTTTAAAACCATTTCTGCTACCTTTGCTTCCGTATTCCCTCAGGTTACGCTTTGGCGGGCTGATTTCTCAACATCCAGAGCAAGTATTGTGCTCATCGGTCAAGCATCTGGAACTTCTCTTGATCAAAGAGTTCTTGAAAAAAATATTACTAATATAATTGAAACATCAGCGGAAAAAGCTGATTCTTCAAAACCACATATGGCAGGTCTTTTTTATCTTGGAAATTTACAAGCGATAAAAGATAGCTTATCAGGAATTCCAATAAATACAGATGACAAACGAACCATAGAATTTAATGCACCTGTTTTATCTCAAAAAGCTAATTCCGGAAAAGCCTCATATATAGTGGGTAAAGAGTTTGAAAAACTGATAACTGCGTTAACTAGAGGTCTTCCTCCTCAGGAAGATCCTTATTTGTCTTTGCTTCCAGAAAACGAAATTAAATATGTAGAAGTTGGATTGCAATATTACAAGTACTTGCAGTTAAAAGCTGAAAATAAAAACAATGAAGCTGACAGCGTACGTACTGAAATTCAAACTTTAGCGCCCGGCTTTTTAACAGACACTGTTAAAAATTAATCTTAGAATACTTTATACTATGGATCCAACTTAAAATTTGGACCCATAAGAAAATAAACCTTAAAACAAACCAAACACTCTTATGAAAAAAATTATACTAACACTCTTATTATTATCTACTTCCGGATTGATTTATGCTCAAAATATGGATCATGAGAATCATAAGGAAATAGCTTCTTCCGAGGAAGTGGAAGCTGTAAAAAAAGTATTAAAAGCGTATAAAAGTGCACTTGAGGCTCTAGATGTAACCGGAACACAAAAACTATTTACAGATGATGCAGATGTTTTTGAAAACGGAAAATATGAAGGAAGCTATCAGGATTATTTAGATCATCATATAGGACCTGAATTGGGTCATTTTAAAGAATTTTCGTTTATCGATTATAAAGTGGATGTACAAATTGAAGGAAAGATTGCAGTAGCCTTTGAGACGTACAACTATAAGATCGTGACCGGAGGGGAAGACAGCAGAACTATCGAAAGACAAGCCGTAGCTACTTCAGTTCTTAAGAAAACAGAATCGGGATGGAAGATCATGCAGAATCATGGTTCATCCAGAGCGATACGAAATTAACATTTTGAAAAAGTTAAAGTCATTCCTAAAGAACCGCACGATAAGTGTAGTTCTTTGGGCTTTTTTGCTAAATACACTTTGGGAATTTACACAGTGTGTATTTCTTTATGACATGTGGAGTTGGCCATTTTGGAAAGGAACTATATGGATGTGGGCAGCTGTATTTGGTGATATATTAATCGTTCTCACACTTTGGAAAGGGATCACCAAAACTTTTAATTCAATACATTTTTTTAGAGGACACTTTAGAGACTATTGTGTATTGGTTTTGATAAGTTTTCTCGCCGCTATATTCTTGGAATGGATTGCCATTTACTGGGAACTATGGAGCTATAATGAAAGCATGCCGTCACTTAATATTGTAGGCTTACAGGTAGGTATTTCCCCTATTTTGCAGATAACTATATTACCTGCTTTAAGCTTATTTTTTGCGGAAAAATTTCAAAGCAAAGCAACTTATGATGAAGTCTAAAAATATATTTTTTGTTCTTTTTTTAGGTATCAGCCCACTTGTTTGGGTAAGCTGTGGAGAAAAAGAAAAAGAAACAAAGGCTGTTGATGGATCGATCACTTTTAAAGAAAGTCGTTGGTACACCCAGCAACAATTTGAACTGGGTAAACAAGTGTTTACAGCAAACTGTGCTCAATGTCACGGAGGAAAAGGTCAAGGTTTGGTGGAGGATTGGAAAACACCGAATCCTAACGGGCAGTTTCCGGCACCGCCACTTAACGGATCTGCACATACATGGCATCATTCTACCGAAGTGCTGATGGAAACCATCAACAAAGGTGGAATTCCTTTAGGGGGGAGCATGCCTTCATTTCAGGAAGTGCTTTCTGAAGAAGAAAAGTTGGCTGTAATTGCTTTTGTTCAAAATTTGTGGGACGATGAAACCTATAAAAAATGGCTTAAAATTAATAACTCAAATTAACTTATAAGGAAAATCACTATGAGAAAATTTACATATACACTACTAATGCTATTCATTTCAAGTATAGCATTAGTAGCTCAAGAAACTAATGACAAAGAAATGATCGCAAAAACGTTGAATGATCTTGAAACGGCAATTGTAGAGAATGATTCTGAAAAAGCAGGAGAGATTCTGCATGATGATGTCACAATTCTTGAAGGTGGCGGTATGGAAACCAAAAGTGAGTATTTATCTCATCATTTTCATTCAGATGGAAAGTTTTTATCTGCAATGAACAGGGAAGAATTATCTCAGGAAATTAGTGTAGAAGGAAATATGGCATGGGTGACTTCAAAAACAAAAATGACAGGAACTTATTCAGGAAGAGATATTGATTTGAGTAGCTTAGAACTTGCCGTACTCAAAAAAGAGAATGGGATGTGGAAAGTAATAGCTCTGCATTGGTCTTCGAGATAATACATTAACGATTTCAACAGCAATCTCTGCCTTTCTGAATGGGAGGGCAGGGAACATCTCCGGAGGAGTAAAAATAGAACCCCTTGATCTGAAGTTGGTGAATAAGATTTAGGTTATCAAACCATTGAGCCAACATCTGATGCCATAGAAGGGTACGAATAAACAAAACTTTTAAGCGAATTGGCTTTTATCTTATTTTTTATCGCCAGTGCAAAAAGGTTAATGGTTTCCTCTGAATGGGGGCCAATTAAATGAGCTCCTAAAATGTAGCCTTCGTCATTTAGTAACACTTTATATGCATAAGTTGATTCATTGATTCTCTTAGCGTTATACCAGTCTTTTGCAGAACCGGAATTTACATGATAAGATATCTCTTTATCCTTTAGTTCCTTTTCTGTAAAACCAACTGCCGATAGAGGAGGTAATGTAAATAAAGAGGAGGGCATTTCAGTATAGTCAGGTTTCTTTGAATTACCTCGTATAATATTTGATGCAACAGCATGTCCTTCCATTACCGCAACGGGCGTAAGATTCAAACCTTGAGTAGCTGCACAATCTCCTGCAGCATACACAGATGAGTTACTTTTACTCTGTAGAAACTCATTTACTATAATTCCTTTTTTACCGTACTCAACATTCGCTTTTTCAAGATTAAGTCCATCTAATTCAGGAACTCTTCCGGCGGCATTTACTACCATATCAGTTTGAATTGTTTGGGTTGAATTCTCAGATTTGGCTGTAACTAATAAATGGTTGTTGGTTTTTTCAATGGCTACTACTTCAGATTTTAGCTTAAGGTCAATGTTGAGTCCTTCTGTGGCTTTTACCAGATGATCTACCATGTCCTCATCAAAATTTTCTAAAGGTCTTTCACCTTTGTGCAGGATGGTTGCTTTGCTTCCGGCTCTAGCCACAAGATGTGCAAATTCGAATGAAATATAACCGCCACCAATAAAAGTAACATGATTTGGTAGGCTATCTAGATTAAGAAAATCAGAACTATCTATACAAAGATCGTTGCCCGGTATGTTTAATGTCCGTGCTTTTGCTCCTGTACTAATAACAATTTTATCGCTTTCTAAAATATCACCACCAATTTTGATAGAGTTGGGAGAATCAAAGCTTGCAGCACCATGAAACATCGTGACATCATTTTTTTGATACCCTTTCTCAACCCTTGGCGGCATATTGGTAACGAAATCGTTTTTATATGCCATTAATTCATTCCAGTTAATTTCTACTTTCCCGGAAATGCCAATGTTTGACATTTTGTTGGCTCGATCGATGATTTCAGCAGCCCCAATCAAAATCTTTTTCGGGTCACAACCTCTTAACGCACAGGTCCCACCATATGGCCTTGAATCTGTGACGGCAGTTTTTAAACCTTTTGCAGCACATTTATTCGCGATTGTCATTCCTGACATCCCGGAACCTATAACAATTAGATCAAATTTCATGTGTCTCCTATATTAAGATTTTTATTTTTTTAATGTCTTTATAGTTCATAACTAACAACAGCTTTTATCTTGCTGTATCGGAGGGCAGGGAACATCTCCATAAGAACAAAATACACAGCAGTCTCCCTGTTTAGGTTTCAGAACCTCTTTACATTCAGGGCATTCCCAAAAGAATTGGCAGGAATCTGTTGGCATGGTTTCTGTGGATTGATTTCCACATTTAGTGCATGTTATGGTTGATTCAGCAATGGTGGTTTTCATATAAATTTAATTAAGTTTCTCGCTTTCTGAAGCTATATAACCGGTTTTGTTTATAGCCTCAATAATAGTTGGGATTGTTGTTCTCTCTTTATCAAATTTGACAACAGCATTTTGATTTTCATAAGAAGCAGAAGCTTCGAGTACACCGTCTACCCCATGAGCGGCACTTAAGACTGCTGCTTCACATCCTGCGCAGGTCATTCCGTCAATATTGAATGAAACAGTTTCAACCTGATCTTGCTGTACGTATACGACTTTCTGATCCGGTTTCGAAGTAAAAATAGTCGAATAGTAAGGGAAGCTTATTAACAGCGCAGCAACTACAGTTACTATTCCTAAAAAGCTTTTAGAATTAAGAAAAGATGGATTTTCTTCGCAAGCACAATCCGGATCCCAATTGGGTTTTAATATTCGATACCATGCATAACCAAGCAATAGTACGGTAAGCCCAATTATATAAGGTCTGAATGGTTCAATCCAGGAAAAAGTAGCTGCTGCTCCGCTTACACCGGCTACTAAAGCTACAACAGGAGTGATGCAGCATAAAGAAGCTAAAAATGCGGTAAAGATTCCTGCTCCGATCCACTTGGTCTCTGTTTGATTGTTTTTTTGTTTACTCATGCTGCTAAAACCTTTAATAGTTGGTTGTTATTTATGTGTCCAAAAATTGGAGACAGAATTTTCTTAAAGACAGGATTGAGAGAATAAAAAATAACCTGCCCATCCCGGGTGGTATCGACTAAACCACCATCTTTTAATTTTCTAAGATGTTGAGATATAGCAGGTATACTCATATTCAGGATATCCCCGAGATCACAAGGGCATAATTTTTCCTCAGTATTTAACAGAAAAAGAATTTTAAGCCTAACGTCATTCGCTGCTAGTTTTAGAATATCAGTTAATTTATAGATAGATGTATCTACCTGTTCTAAGGAATTTATACATCGGTTTATTTGATTGAGATCAGCTACCTCTCTTATACAATCTTGTTTACTCATAATATGGGATTAGTTCATTCAATAGTATAATAAATTTATTATTTAAGCAAATGATTAAATATTGATTACAACTTGATCTTGTTATCGTAAGTTTTCTCCCATTTTGTTCTCACCTTCTAATGCTTCCAGTATAGGGCAATCTCCTTTAGGACCGCTACCTGAACAGGAATCAATCAATTCAACGAGAGTAGTTTTAATTCTTTGCAAATCTTCGATTTTCTCAACAACATCTTTATACTTTTCTTCAGCTTCGGTTTTAACTTCCGAGCAGGTAGTGTTTTCATCTGTTCTGAGCTCAAGTAATTCTTTGACCTCACTGAGAGTAAACCCAAGTTCTTGTGCTCTTTTTATAAATTTTACCTGATCAATATGGTGTTGAGTAAATATGCGGTATCCTGATCTTCGTCGATCCGGTTTAGTGATGAGTTTCCGCTTTTCGTAATAACGAAGGGTTTCTTTGTTCACTCCGGCTTTGCGAGCAACTTCACCGACTTTAAAGGTTGAAATGTCTCTGTATTTTTCTTCTAAATTTTGTCTCATCTAAACTATAGTAATCTGAAAGAATTTTATTTGGGAGATTTATTTATATCGATTAAAATAAGCTTGATTCCAACTTCTTCACTTATTTCTGTTTTTCCCGATACCAAAATAGTTTCGTTATTTTTAAAATTCATGAGTTTGTGATTTTTTCCTTCATCAACTAAGAAGAATTCCTCTCCTGAATTTGTTTTTAGAATAAATGTACTGTTATCTTGTTTGAATAACTTTCCTCTAACCTTTATTGTAGCACTTTTAGGATCAAAGCCACTATTTTTAATTGCACTTCTAATTTCTTTTAAGGTTAAGGTATTATCATCTGTAAATGATGCTGTCAGTTGACCATCGTTGAGGCTGACTGAAGCAGATTTCACCCCATCCATTTTTTTTATTCTTTTTTCCAACCCATGGGCACATGGAGAGCAATCCATACCAAAAACAGTCTGTTTTACTTCTGTTATTTGAGCTGAGGCGTTTGTTACTGGAAATAGTAAAAAGCTGATTATAATTAATAAAAATTGAGTTTTCATGGTATTGTGTATTAATTTAAAATTGATGTTAAAACCAGTATGAGAGTACAAAGCTTGAACGAAATAATTCTAGTTCGTCAGTTTTAGTAGTAGTTAAATCTAAGGGAAATAAAATACCTGCAGATAATCCCCACTTACCGTATAAGCCTAAAACACTTGGACCTAACAAAGTCCGTACTAGATCTGTATTTTTATTTTCTATGTTATCAACGGTATTATTTCCAACCCACTCGGTGACACTTTCTAAAAAAATACGCCAATCGGGTTTTGGATAATCATGTTGAAAGAAGGCGGGTCTGTATCCAACTACACCTGTTATATAGAAAATATTGCCAAGCTGGTCGTTGTTTTTCTTAAAATAGTGTTGATAACCAGTACCCGCCCATGCGTAAAAACTTCTGGAAGCATAACCGGTTACGGTTGCAGCGTGAATGCTAGGACCTACTGTAATTCCACCACGCTTACTTTCTGTAGGTAAAGATGTGCCAAGAAGCAATGTAGATTCAAAACGTTGACCTATAGCAGGATAGGTTTTAAAAACACGGAAGAGACCTGATATTTCCAAATCGCCATAGCTACCCATCATAGTTCCAAGACGCCCCTGTGGAGGATTAGCAATTCTTTTTAAAGTAGTAGGTACTGAAAAATTAAGTTGAATGTCTTCAGTTAGTCCATAATGCCAATTTTGTCTTAGCATCCAAGCAGACTCATTTTGTTTAGTTGTCATTACCATAGCATCGTAGCTTAGCTCTCCTTGTCCTAAAGTAGGTGTAGCTAAAGTAAATACCGGACCGTGACCTCCCTGACCATTTGCATTTATCATATACAAAAAGGGTACTAATATTAGAAGGTATTTTATATGCTTAGTTATGGAAAAAAATTGATTCATAAAAAGTGTTGATGAAAGATTAAAAACCTAAAACTTGTATAATGGGATAAAACAGATAGGCAAAAAATACACCGATACTGAATATTGATAAAGAAAACCAAAACATGATCTTGGTGAATCTTCCTGCAATCTCGCATCCTTTTCCTCCGGTAATACTGCACGACAACTTTCCTTTAGGTCTGTATATTAATACCCCACTCAAAATGAGCATCGCTCCTGCGATCGTAAAAATCCAACCTTTGTTTTCAGATAAAGGAACTAACCAGGGAAAATTAGTAATCATGGAAGTAACTGCTGCCCCGCCCGCAAATGTTGCTATCAAAGCAGGAAGAGCACAACAAATCAAAGTACCTGTTGAAGTGAACAGAGATAAAAAACTAGATATTTTTTGCTGCCAGTTTTGAGAAATCATTATTCTTTTGTGGTGTTTTCAGGATGTTTGATAAAGACTTCTGCCTCATAACCAGCTTCAGATATCTTGTCAGATATTTTTTTCTTGGTTAACTCATAACCATCTTTAATTTTTATTCTAACCTTATGATCTGAAGTAGAGGCGTAAACAGAATCTACTTCATTTAATTCTGAAACATAACGTTCCAGATTTTTTGAACAGATTTGACAGTACATTCCTTTAACCTGAACAACAATTGGGAAGTTAGTATCGGCTAACTTTACTTGTGTTTTGTTGGTGTCATTATTGTTACAGCTTGCGAAAAGAATTGTATAAAAAAGTGAAAATGATAAAAGGGTGTAAATTGATTTTGTTTTGAGCTTCATGATAAATCCATGTTAGAATATAAATAAGCACCGACTTTTAGCCGGTGCTATTTAGTATTAGTCTTTCTTGATCATTGTTTTTCCGCAACAACAGGTTGGATTTTGAGTTCCACCACAACTTGGCGGTGCACTCTTAGTTACGGTTACTTCGCATCCACAACCTGAGTCGGGACATTGATAAACTTCTCCTTTCTTAAACGGCATAATTGTTCTCCGGTTTATTCGTATTTCTATTCCGGAGGTAATATAAGCCCTGTACCTTGGTACGGAGTCAAGTAATTTTTACACTTCTTAATCTCAGTGCATTTCCAATCACCGATACCGAACTGAAACTCATAGTTTAAGTAGGAATCAGTGAAAAAGTAGAATGAGGTACAAGCATAATGCTAAGGTAAATAGAATTTTTATTACTCACTATTTCTTCTATCTTATTGAAATTGTTAAAAATTAATACAAAACAAGAAGTAGTGTTAATGTAATTTCACTTATAAGTGAAATTGACAAAATTAAATCGTATCATTATAGATCAAAGTTGAAATTCTCGTTAATCAAAATTGAACAATTTTCTGGTGAACGATCCACATTCTATACTATACAGCTTGAAGATGGTGTGGTGTTGTTTGATGAGTTTTTAGAAGAGAATTCCAAAATCTATGAAAAGGAACTTAAAAATATTACCCAGCGAATTCGGTCTATGGCAAATCAGACCGGAGCACAAGAACACTTCTTTAGACAAAAAGAAGGAAAGCCTGGAGATGGCGTATGTGCATTATATGATCAACCAAAATCAAAATTGCGACTATATTGTATTAGATATGGGAATGCTATCGTTATATTAGGCGGTGGTGGACGCAAAACAACACGAACGTTACAAGAAGATCCTAAGTTAGATAAAGAAAACAAATTGATGAGAGAACTATCTCAAAAAATTACAGTAAGAGTAAAAGCAGGGGAAATTGATTTCTCTGTAGATGAATTAGAATTTATAGGCAATTTAGAATTTTATGACTAAGCAAAGAACATATCAAAGTAAGTTGCTCGATCAGATTATAGACAGTATTAGTCCTGAAGAGCAACAAAAGACAGATAAGAAAATGATATTAGCTGCTAAAATTGCAAATGCAATCAAAGTTAAAGGGCTAAATAAATCAGAGTTTGCAGAGTTAATGGGTAAACACCCTTCAGAAATTAGTAAATGGCTGAGTGGAACTCATAATTTTACGGTAGATACCTTAATGACCATAGAAGCAGGGCTCGGCATTAGTATAATAGCCACAGATTATTTCAAAATAAATGAAGAGTATCAAAGTGTGCAAATTAGAATTCAAAATGCATTATCTCCCTCATTGAAAAATTCAATAGTTAATAAAGACTCTAGGTATGATAAAGATGCACAAAAAGATTACCGATATAGATTAACGGGTTAATATGTCATCTCCAGTACATTTTTTAAACTACCAGATTCGTCGCATTAATTATAATGTAGAAGATATAGATCCTGAAAATTTTGGAGATGGTAAAGTACTAGATCCTGACATTGAGCTTCGATTTAATAAAGAAGATGAGGATTCATTTGCATTAATTCTTACTTCAAAGCTTGTTTCTGATGATGAGAGTATAAAAATAGGGAAAAAATATCCTATTGATTTGGAAATTGAGCTCATTGGTTTTTTTGCATTAGAAGGTGAGATTGATGAAGATGAACGTAATTTTCATTTACAAATTAGCGCACCAAGTATGCTTTATGGTATAATGAGAACTCAAATCTCACAACTTACGGCACAGTCAGGGTTTGCTCCTATTATGATTCCAAGTGTACAATTTGCCGGATTAATTAATTCGGAAGAAAGCGATGAATCTTTAGGAAGTTCAGAATAGAGATAATTACAATTGATCTCCCAGTTTCAATTGTTTCAACCTCAATGCATTTCCAATTACGGAAACAGAACTAAAACTCATTGCCAGTGCTGCGATCATAGGCGATAGTAAAATTCCGAAAACCGGGAATAAAACACCGGCAGCGATTGGCACGCCTACTGAATTATAGATCATCGCAAAGAACAGGTTTTGTTTGATGTTTTTGACCACTTCTGTGCTCAGATTTTTAGCTTTAACAATTCCGTTCAGATCTCCTTTTACTAATGTGATCATAGCACTTTCCATAGCCACATCTGTTCCGGTTCCCATGGCAATTCCTATATCAGACTGAGCCAAAGCCGGTGCATCATTGGTTCCGTCGCCCGCCATGGCTACTTTCTTTCCTTCTTCCTGAAGTCGCTCGATCTCTTCCAATTTATCCTGAGGCAGGCATTCCGCTTTATAGGAGGATAGGTTCATTTCCTCAGCTACGGCTTTTGCAGTTTGCGGATTGTCACCCGTAAGCATTATTACTTCTATTCCTTTTTCCTGAAGAGCTTGAATGGCTTTTTTGCTGCTTTTCTTGATTGCATCAGCGATAACTACATATCCAACTATTGATCCATCTACAGCTAACCAGGAAATCGTTTTGGGATCGCTGATCTCACTGAGGGATTTCTCAATTTTGTCTTGTTCTGATTTATCTGAATCACTGAACATTTTCCTGTTACCGAGTTTGATGGTTTTACCATCAATGGTTCCCTGAACCCCTTGTCCGGTTATGGATTCAAAATCAGATACTTTTAGAAACTCAACCTCTTTAGACTTTCCGTACTTAACGGTGGCTTCTGCAAGTGGGTGTTCGCTTTCGTTGTTTAATGAGCTTACAAATCGGATGATCTGTTTTTCGGAATAATCATCATCCACAGAAACCATTTTTTCTACGGAAGGCTTTCCTTCGGTGATGGTTCCTGTTTTGTCTATGATCAGTGTATCTACCTTATTCATTCGCTCCAGTGCTTCAGCATTTTTGATGAGCACTCCGTTCTGAGCGCCTTTACCAACGCCTACCATTACAGACATCGGTGTAGCCAATCCCAGAGCACAAGGGCAGGCAATGATCAGTACAGCAATCGCATTGATCAGAGCGTACACATGCGCGGGCTCAGGACCGAATAATGCCCAAACTCCATAAGTGATTATTGCAATTACAACGACAGCAGGCACAAACCAAGCCGAGATCTTATCCGCAAGATTTTGGATAGGAGCTTTACTTCGGCTGGCTTTATTTACCATATCCACGATCTGAGAAAGTAAAGTTTCATCACCCACTTTCTCCGCTTTCATGATGAAGGAGCTGTTTCCGTTGATGGTACCTGAACTCACTGAATCGTCTGCCGATTTTTCTACAGGAACAGGCTCGCCGGTGATCATAGATTCATCAATAGAGGTTTGTCCTTCAATGATGGTTCCATCAACCGGAATCTTTTCTCCCGGTTTTACTTTCAGATGGTCTCCGACTTCTATCTCATCAATATGTATTTCTTCTTCTTCACCGTCTTTGACCCTGATAGCCGTGTTTGGGGCCAGTTTCATCAACTCTTTTACCGCATCACTGGTTTGAGAGTGAGCCTTAGCCTCTAACACTTGTCCTAATAAAACTAAAGTCAGTATTACTGTAGCAGTTTCAAAATAGAGATGAACCGTTCCTGCATCCGTCTTGAATTGTTCAGGAAAGAAATCAGGAAAAATTAATGCAAACACACTGAACAGCCAGGCTAATCCTGCTCCAATACCAATGAGTGTAAACATGTTGAGATTCCATGTTTTGATGGAGCGCCAAGCACGCTCAAAGAACATCCATGTGGCATAGAACACTACAGGGAGAGATAAGCCAAATTGAATCCAATTCCAGATCTGCACATCCATTACTTTATACAATGGATTTTCAGAAAGTAGTTCTGACATTGCAATAAAAAAGATGGGGAGTGTAAAAGCTACTGCAACCCAGAATTTCTTAAGTAATGCTTTATACTTTTTTTGCTCCGCTGATTCATCCGCTTCTTTAGGGACTAAGTCCATTCCACATTTTGGACAAGATCCTGGTCCTTTTTGCTCTACTTCAGGATGCATAGGGCAAGTATAAATATCAGAACCAGAACTCATATTTTGTTCTTCCACCAGATCCATTCCACATAC
>JAEPNB010000001.1:258210-315696 GCA_017643645.1 Balneola sp. | reverse complement strand
CACCCGGCTCATCATAAGTTTTATCTCCTTCACAATGCATAGGACAGTAAAACACACCTGAGCCATTTCCGGAAGCAGATTGTTTCTGCTCTTTTGAGTGATCATGATGAAAATGATCACTTGGTAGACTAATAGAGTAATTACCGTCAAGCTCTGTCAAAGCTTCTTGAAGTTTATCTATTTCAATATGTTCAGACATCTCAATTTCTGCAGTTCCCTCTTCAAGGGATACAGAGACGTCTTTAACATTTTCAATTTCAGAAAGTGCTTTGGTTACATGACTTTTACAGCCATTGCAACTCATGCCGCTAACTTGATAAGTGTGTTTCATAATCATTTTATTAAATTCTATTGAATATGATATAATTCGATCAAAATTTGATTACAGAATTTATGATATGATGTGTAGGATTTTTGATCAAAGATTGCGCAAGTTGAGATTACAATTATAAAGATTAAATTTCGACCTCATCTGTCTTCTCCTTCATAAGGAGAAGGACTCGTTGAGATAATATTTACGAAGAACGGATGTGACGAAGCAATTCCCAAGAAGCGTCACATAAAGGGAGGTCAGAAAAGCTACACTCAATATTTCAAACCTCATCTAGAGGCTTTCTTTTTGAAGAAATGAGTTTTCTGAACTGAGTAGGAGTGAAGCCGGTTTCGCTTTTAAACTGATTGGATAAATATTGAGTACTGCTGTACCCCAATTCATGAGCGATCTCGCTTACTGTTTTTTCTCCATAAATAAGCAACTCTTTAACTCTTTCTACTCGTTGTTGAATGGAATATTTCTCAATAGTTCTTCCTTCATTTTTTGAGAAGAGTGAACTCAAACTGGAATAACTTTTACCGATCTCTTTTTCCAGATAATCGGTAAGGTTATGGAAAGATTCTCCACTTTTATGATGGTGGATATGATTGATAACAGAAGTTTTAATTCTTGAGATAAGTTTTGAAGTTTCATCATCAATTAGCTCAAATCCTTCTTCTTCCAATACTTTTGCAAGCGTTGTGTTATCGATTTCTACGGGCGTTTCAAACAGAACTTTACCCAATTCAATATGCTGAACAGGAAGATCTTGTTCTTCCAATTTTTGCCGAACCACTTTTATACAGCGGTCGCACACCATGTTCTTTATTCGGATTTCAGAAATAGTACTCACAGTCATAATTGTTTTAATTCTGCTAAATGTAACCAAATTTTAAGGAATAGAATTCAACCGATTCTTGCCTGCTCATCATTAATAAAAGTGTTATCTTAAAATCTGAGTTTTGCTTTAAAATAATCTTTGGAGTATATGCAAGGTCATTCCACGGCGTAGGCCTGGAATCTGGATTCTTTGATGTATTTCTAATGAGTTTCAAACCACGATTTAGATTCCCGCCTCCGCAGGAATGACTAATCGGCAAGGTTATACGATATTTTAATAGAACTCAGTTTATAAGAACGTTTAAAAACTAGATGAGACTATGAGCGATTTCAGAATTGAAAAAGATTCTATGGGAGAAGTTAAGGTGCCAAAAGACGCACTTTACGGAGCCCAAACCCAACGTGCACACGATAATTTTCCAATAAGCGGTATTCGTTTCAGCCGTGAATTTATTCAGGCATTGGGATATGTAAAGAAATCGGCGGCACTTGCTAATACAGGATTGGATCTTTTAGATGAGAATATTGCAAATGCAATTTCTGAAGCAGCTCAGGAAGTAATTGACGGAAAGCACGATAAAGAGTTTGTGATCGATATTTTCCAGACCGGTTCAGGAACATCATCAAATATGAATGCCAATGAGATGATTGCTCATCGGGCAAACGAGTTGAGCGAAGACCTTGGAATTCATCCCAACGACCATGTGAATTTTGGTCAAAGCTCTAATGATGTGATTCCTACAGCCATCAGAATATCGGCTGTTCTTGCAGTTACAAATAATCTGATTCCGGCGCTTGAGCATCTGCGAGATACATTCATAAGCAAAGGAAAAGAGTATGCTGATGTAGTAAAAACAGGGCGTACACACTTGATGGATGCTATGCCTGTAACTATTGAGCAGGAATTTGGTGGCTATGCACGTCAGGTTGATCTGGGAATAGAGCGAGTTAAATCAGCACTCGTCAGAATGACGGAGTTGCCACAAGGCGGAACCGCTGTAGGAACCGGAATTAACACACATGCTGATTTCGGTAAGAATTTTGCAGCAAAAGTTTCAGAACTTACAGGAATCGATTTTAAAGAAGCTGAAAACCATTTTGAAGCTCAGGCAACGGTTGACGCTCCGGTAGAACTTTCAGGACAGTTAAAAACTATAGCTGTTGGGTTGATGAAGATCGGCAATGACCTGCGTTGGATGAACTCAGGACCAAACGGTGGATTAGGAGAAGTTCAATTAGCGGCTCTTCAGCCCGGATCTTCAATTATGCCGGGTAAAGTAAATCCGGTTATTGAAGAATCTATTACAATGGTTTGCGCTCAGGTTATTGGAAACGACAGTACCATAACAGTTGCAGGACAAGCAGGAAACTTTGAGCTGAATGTTATGCTTCCTGTGGTAGCGCATAATTTACTTCAGTCTGTTGAAATACTTGGAAATGCCGCAAGAAATCTGGCTGACCGTTCTGTTTCAAGACTGGAAGTGCGCAAAGATGTTATTGCTGATATGGTTGGAAGGAATCCGATCTTAGTGACGGCTTTAAACCCGATCATTGGTTATGACCTTGCAGCTAAGATCGCTAAAAAAGCGTTTGCCGAAAGCAGACCTTTGAAAGATGTAGCAAAAATAATGACAGATCTGTCTGATGAGGAACTGGATAACGCTCTGGACCCCATCAAGATGACGAAAGGTGGATTTACAGAGTAAATCACACCAAAACAGTGTTTATTGGGTTAGTGTTAATCAGGCATTAAATAATGTTCTGTTTTTGTAAGAAAAGCGCTTTTCCCGTATTATTGAGGCCCCCCGATTCGGGCTCTATTCTATTTATTTTGAACGATATAATTTTTGAAGATGGCAGAAACAAAGACGAAAAAAAAGAAGTCAACTTTTAGCGCGGCTAAAAAGAAGGAAATTCTTTCTGATTATAAGCTGGGCTGGTTGAGCCGACACATGTCTTTGATCGGCAGGAAAGAAGTACTTACCGGAAAAGCGAAGTTTGGTATTTTTGGTGACGGTAAAGAAATGCCGCAGATCGCCATGTCAAAAGTGTTCAAGAATGGTGATTTCAGATCGGGTTACTACCGTGATCAAACTTTTATGCTCGCCATTGAAGGAGTTACGCCGGTTCAGTTTTTCGCTCAGTTGTATGCCACTCCGGATACAGAATTAGAGCCAAGTTCGGGTGGCCGCCAAATGAACGCTCACTTTGCTACACGTTTACTGAATGAAGACGGGACGTGGAAAGATCAGACCAAAATGAAGAATACTTCTGCTGATATGTCTCCGACTGCAGGTCAAATGTCCAGATTGCTGGGATTGGCTCAGGCTTCCAAAGTGTATCGAAACGAAAAAGCGCTGAAAGGAAAAGAGTGGAAGAAATTTTCAAACAAAGGAAATGAAATTGCATTCGGTACCATTGGAGATGCAAGTACATCAGAGGGTGTATTCTGGGAAACCATAAATGCAGCCGGAGTTTTACAGGTTCCGATGATCATGTCGGTTTGGGATGACGGCTGGGGAATTTCAGTTTCCAAGAAATATCAGACTACCAAAGAAAGTATCTCTGAAGTATTAAGTGGCTTCCAAAGGACAAAAGATCAGGCAGGCTATGAGATTTTGACTGCAAAAGCATGGGATTATCCGGGACTGATGGAAACCTATGAAAAAGCAGAGAAGATCGCGCGTGAAGAGCACGTTCCTGTTCTGGTTCATGTTCATGAAGTTACACAGCCTCAGGGACATTCAACTTCAGGATCACATGAGCGATACAAAGATGAAGAGCGTTTGAAGTTTGAGGAAGAATTTTGCTGTCTTCAAAAAACAAAAGACTGGATCTTAGATAATAAGATCGCTACTAAAAAGAAATTAGAGGAGTTGGAAGAAGAAGCTTCCAAAGAAGCCTCAGAAGCCAAAAAGGAAGCGTGGGATAATTACATCTCTCCGATCAAGGAAGATAAAAAGCAGATGCTCGACTGGTTATCTGAATTGAAAGAAGAAACCGGAGTTGATGGTATTGATGATCTGATCAAAAGATTGAAAATGGTTCAGAATCCTTTCAGAAAAGATGTGCTTTCTGCCGGTAGAAAGGCATTATATGCAACAGCCGGAAAAACAAGTTCTACCAGAGAGGCTATTAAGAGCTGGGTATACGAAAGTACTGAAGCAAATAAAGAGCGATTTAATTCTCACTTGCTTAGCGAGACAGAATTTTCTCCACTTAAGATCGGGGAGATCAAGCCGGAATATTCCAAAGATTCAAAGAATGTAGACGGCCGTTTGGTGATCAGAGATAATTTCGATAAGATCTTTGAAAAATATCCGAATACATTGGTATTCGGCGAAGATGCCGGAAAGCTCGGTGATGTAAACAAAGGCCTGGAAGGTATGCAGGATAAATACGGAGAAATTCGTGTTTCTGATACCGGAATTCGTGAGGCTACTATTCTGGGACAGGGAATCGGGATGTCGTTACGTGGACTTCGTCCGATTGCTGACATTCAGTATTTGGATTATGTGCTGTACTGTTTTCAGGGAATGAGTGATGATCTTGCTTCTCTGAGATACCGAACTAAAGGCGGTCAGGCGGCTCCTTTAATTGTAAGAACCCGTGGACATCGATTAGAAGGAATCTGGCACTCAGGTTCGCCGATGGGTGTTTTGATCAATGGGTTACGAGGCGTTCATATCTGTGTACCAAGGAATTTAACCACAGCTGCAGGATTTTATAACACGCTGATTCAGGGCGATGATCCCGCGATGGTGATCGAGCCGTTGAATGGGTACCGCTTAAAAGAAAAACTACCCGAGAACTTAGGAGAATTCACTACGCCACTCGGAATTCCTGAGATCGTAAAAGAAGGGGATGATATTACTATCGTTTCTTACGGTTCTACGTTCAATATTATTGAAGGAATGAATTCTCAGTTCGATGAAGCCGGAATTTCCGTTGAATTGGTGGATGCAAGAACGCTGCTTCCGTTCGACAGAAATCATATGATCGTGGAGTCGCTGAAAAAGACGAACCGGTTATTAGTTGTGGATGAAGACGTTCCCGGAGGAGCAGCAGCTTATATTATGGCACACATTGTGGAAGAGCAGGGTGGATATCGCTATCTGGATTCCAGACCCCGATGTTTAACAGCTCAGCCACATCGTCCGGCTTATGCCACGGATGGAGATTACTTCAGTAAGCCAAATGCCGAAGATATTTTTGAAGCGGTGTACGGAATTATGCAGGAATGCGAGAAAGACCGTTTTCCGGAAATCTATTAAAGTATAAGAACACGAATGTCTGAAAATTTCTCTCTTCCGGAACAATCCAAAATTCTGCAACAGGTGAGTGCTAAATCGGCATTCCGAATTATTGTGGGAGTGAGTTTGGCTGCACTGTTATTCTTAGTATGGCTGATCTATTGGAAGGAAGGCGCAGAAACTTCCTATTCATGGGTTCCATATTTACCGGCACTGAATGCAGCATTCAATTCATTAAGCACGGTTTTTCTTTTGTTGGGATTTAATGAGATCAGAAAGAGGAACTTCAGCAGACACATGAAGTTCATGACTTCGGCTTTTATTGCTTCTGCGATGTTCTTAACAAGTTATGTGATCTACCACCACTTTCAGGGAGACACCAAATTCCTGACGGAAGGCATTATCCGTTATGTGTATTTCTTTATTCTGATCACACACATTGCACTTTCCGTTTTTGTAGTACCCTTAGTTCTCTCCAGTTTCTATCTAGCCCTCACCGGGAAATTTCAAAAACACCGCAAAGTTTCCAAGTGGACATTTCCCATTTGGCTTTACGTTTCCATTACCGGAGTAGTGATCTTTTTTATGCTGAAGTTTATTGGATAGAAAAAATATTCTCATCAAAGTGTAACAAATACGCTCTTTCTTCCTCATATAATTAATGTATCTCTAAGTTTATAATAATTTGGATTTATGCAGAGACTTCTAATTCAGGAGTCTTAAGTAGAATGGGGTACTTATGCTTTCGGAGAGAAATCTTACAAGGTGTTTTGTTTGGCCAATTTTCCTAGTTGTCCTATTCATTTCATGCATCCAACCAACTTATTCCCTTCCTGAGGAAGCAAAAGAATTACTCAAGCTTTGGGAAGTTCCTCACGGAACGGCTGGCGATGCCCCACCAATAATTCATGAAGACAAAGTCATCATGTCCGGTGGCTTATTTGTGTACGCCTTAGAAGAAGAAACGGGCGAAGAAATATGGAAATATCAGTTTGAGGATGATAATATTCTTGAAGGGGAGGTTTTTTTAATCAATGGCAATCAGGTCGCGGTCGCTCATACTGATAAAATAAGGGCGTGGAATATTTCAGACGGAAATTTAGAATGGGAGTTTGATTATAAAATTAAAGAACTGAAACCAAGGCTTACTGGTAATCACATAGCATTTAATGAAAATTATGGATTTTCTGGTGAAAAGAATCAGATTTTTATATTGGATAAGACTGGTAGTAAAACCTATATAAAAAAATTAGATGTGAAATATAGTGTACAAAATGTATTCTATTTTTCTAATAAAATTTATGTGGGGCAGGGAAATACAGTAACAGGGCTCTTGACACTTGGAAGAATAACTGTTTTAAACGCTCAAAATGGAGATAGTCTCTGGGCTTACAATACAAATAAAAGCTCAGTAAGTGCAGCAATTAAGATTGAAAACGAAATATTATATGCAGGAACTGTAGGTAATTCTCCAAAGAACACATTTGTAGCTTTAAATGCAGAATCAGGTGAGCTGATTTGGGAACATTCTAATTCAGAGATTCTTACTAGGTCTTTTGTGATAGGGCCAAAATACATTTATATAGCGGGAGTAGCAGATATTTATGCATTAGATAAAGTGACAGGAGAAAGAAAGTGGAAATTCGATCGTACAAGCTCAACCCTAGTCAAACCCGTTTACTTAGATGGCTATGTCTATCATTCTGATCATCACAGTCTCTTTGTGATAGATGGAGAAACGGGAGAATTAGTGCATGAAGAACCATTGCCCGAAGGTGGGGGTTTTTTCTGGCACGTAGCCGCTTCTTCCGATAAGATATTTGCCCAAACCAGTAATCAGCTTATTGCTTACCAGCCGTGGCACCTCAGAGATTAGCAATTAGCCGGGCTAATAAATTTCAAATATCAAACTCTAAATGACAAAAGTGGAGAATACTATGAAAGTTTCTATTGTTTTAACTACAGGAGTATTAATAAGTTTTTTATTTACAAGACAAACAGTCTGCCAAGACACGACAGGTGTATACATTGTTCCCGGAGCTTCTTTTGATTTTGTATTGCTACCAAGTTATATCGAAGAGAATGGTTTTGAGGATCCATTTGAGTTTAACGTAAATGGATATATAACTGTCGGAGCAGAAATAGGGAAGTATTTCGATTTTGGGCAATTAGGTGGATATTTTGGATATGGGATTAGTGTTGGCCCCGATGATCTTGAAGAAAGAAATGGTGGACTTAATGGCGAAGTAGAGTTCGATAGTTATTGGAATGTGGGATTAAATTTTCATCGAATTTTGTGGCAAAATAAAAAAACAAAGAATTTGAAATTGGAATTGGGATACAGAGCTTCAGGCTCATTCCATCATTTTAAGGGAGACAGAGCTTTTGATGATCCTAACTCCAATAACGACAGGATCGAAGAATTTTCTGAAAGTATTTTTGGCATGGAGGGAGCCTTGAATTTGAGATTTGGTTCCAGGAAAGCAGAGAGAGAAAACAGAGTTATCTTTTTGTGGGAGCCATTTTATTTTAGGCTTCAAAATAAAGGGTTTGGCTTTGGAGCTCAAAGAGTTGGTCTGGAAATAAAATTATAAAAGTGTTTATTAGCTACTCCCTCCTAAACTTCGTAATCATATTATTTACCGGTGATTGTGTTTTCAGAAATGCATAAATAGCACTTAATTCTTCTTCGCTCATATTGCTGTAAAATCGCCAAGGCATTTCGGTATTAAATTCACCGGGTTTTACGACATTTTTGTTAATCACATTGCTTGTATCCTGAAAGCTTTTAAAACGGGCTATAAAGGCTTCTTCCGTCCAGCTGCCAATCCCGGTATTAACATCAGGGGTAATATTAGCTGATGTTACAACTCCCCCTAATTCAAGTTCGAAGTCCATTCCTCCGGCAAATTGCATTCCTTCAATAGGATTTCCCTGTTCCATTGGCGTATGACAATCGGCACAACTTGCTGCGGTAACCAGATATTTTCCATAAGCTATTTTGTCGGAAGGATCAGGTCGTTCCGTAAAGTCCGGTTCACCGGGAATGGTGTTTATGATAAAGTTCATCGGGAAATCAGATGAAGATTCCGGAACATCGTATTCGATGGGTTCCAGCGTCCGCAGGTATGCAATTATATCGTAAATATCTTCCGGATCAACTCTTCTGTAATTGGTGTACGGCATGATGGGAAACAGCGCATTTCCGTCCTTATCTACTCCGGTGGTAATCGCTCTGAAAATTTCTCCATCCGTCCAGTTACCCAAATGATATGGAGTCAGATTCTTTGCATAATAATCGCCGGGTAAACCCATTTTTGTACCAAACAATCCACCGCCTTTACCTTTTGTACCTTCTACAATGGTCAATCCGAATTTGGTATAATCTTTATCAGAATGGCAGTCTACACATGCAAATACTGTATTAGCAAGATATTCACCACGTTGTATACGATCGTCTGTGATTTCAATTTTAAGGTCAGGAGCCGGATCAACATTTGGTAGTGCAGTGCTAACATAAATGAGTAGTCCACATATCCCAATTACAACAACACCTAATAATCCCCCGAGTATTTTCAGTAGCTTTTTCATAATCCCAAATTTTTGTTAAGAGGTATTTTCCCCTTGAAATCCTAATACCTCAGAAATGACATCGGATAATTTGTTTAAATAAAATGAAAAAGTCTATACCGTTACAAAATATTGTTTTACAGCACTTTTCGGTCACAGTCTTTACAAAATAGAAAATTCCCGATCTTATTTGTTCTACCTGCTTCAGTAGTTACCCATTCCCTGATTAGCCAGGGAGGGTTGTGCCGAACATGCTGCTGATGACCGCATTCCAGATCAGCAACCCAATCATCTTTTTCGTCTTTATGAAAGCCGATAATAGCTCGCTTCATTGATCTTTTTTGGATGCTAGTACTTTGGTTAGATCCAGGTTCTGAATGGCGCCTATAGCTGCTTCAACAGCTCCTTCATGGCATAAACCACTTATGGAAGCATCCATGAAGCCTTCTCTTGCAGCAGATATACAGGCATCGCGGATTATTTCGGCTTCCGTATTACTTTTGTGGGGTGATTGATCGGAATTCAAAGACATAGATTAGTAATTAATGAAAGATCAGACTTTGATAGGTATTAAATATTGGTGAGATAATCCAATGACGAACGGCTTTATTTTAAAATTTGGTCAGCTAACCTAATTACAAGATATAAAAAAAGCCCTGCTGTTTGGCAGGGCTTTTAACTTCAGAATAAGAGTGATTTTATTTAATCAAAGTCATTCGTTTTGTTTGAACATTATTTCCGGCCATTATTCGGTAGATGTAAACACCACTTGCCAGATTGCTTCCATCAAAAGTAACGGAATGTTCACCAGAACCCATTCGGCTATTAACCAAGGTTGTTACCAGCTGTCCCGTAATCGTAAATACATCAAGTCTTACATCACCTGATTGCGGTAGTGTAAATTGTATTGTTGATGTTGGATTAAAAGGGTTAGGGTAGTTTTGGTTTAGCTTGAATGTTAACGGTAGCTCTTCAGGCTCGTTCGATACACCAATCATTGTGGTGAACGAAATGTTGAAGGCATTTTCAGCCATTCTGGTAGAGTCAGAAGCTACTGCCATTACCGTCCATTTAAGATCTATGCTTTCTCCACTAAGTACACCCAGATCTTTCAGAGTTGAATCGATAACAGCATATGTTCCTGTTAGAGCAGTCGCTGAACCATCATTGTCAGATTCGATTGTAAATAACGGATTAGAGAAGTCCGCATTAGCTGAGTCTAACATAAATACATAGGTTACTTCAGCATTTGAAGTAGCTTCTTCCCATGTAAATGTAACTTCTGTCTCAGCTCCTGTTCCTAAGTCAAAGCTGGAATCATCTGCCGGTGTAAGTACACTGAAGGCATCAATTGTAACTTCTACATCAGCCATCAACTCAACATCCCCTTCAAAAGCACCTTTGTAAGGAGCAACTGAGCTTCTTGCGGTTCCGTCGATGTCAGTTGAAACTGAGGCTATAGGAATTCCGGCAAGTTCATTGTTGCCAATCGAGCTCCCCGTTAGTCTCAGATCAGTGCCGGAAACAAAGTTAACTTCTGCTTCGGTTGAAAGATTGTCTAATCCTAAAGAGTCCGAAAATGCGGAAAGAGTTGCATAAACTTCATCATCAAAATTAGCAACAAATGCATTTGCACTAACTACGATATTGTTGGAATTAGTGAATAACGTGTTACCATCCCAGTCATAAATATAAGAACCGGAACCGTCTTGGTTATTTACAAAAATATTGTTGAAAGCCTGAACAGTAGCACTGGCCGAAGCGGATGCTGAACGAGCTATAGCCGCATGTGTTCCGGTCTGTCCATTTTCTGTAAAGTTTACAGAGTTATGAAGGAACTGGAACTCCGCAGAACTAGAACTTCCATTATGATAGAAGGCTATAAAGCTATTGTTTGTTCCTGTTCCGCCAAAACCCGCATTGGAAAACGTGTTATTTGATACATTAACTGTATCAACCAAAGTGTTAGTTGCGTTTAGACCAATATAGGTTCTGTCTTCGGTTCCGGCAGCATTAGCAAATACTACTTCATTGTTTGTGAAAGTAAATGTATCAATTGGTGTATTTAAGTTCACAACTTGATTATCTCCGGTTTCTGATCCATATGAAAAGATTTTATTACCTGAAATAACAGTGTTGGTATGAGTTTGACTTCGGAAAAAGCTTCTTCCCACATGCCCTTCTCCACCAAGTAATGAAACGTTTAGGTGGAAAAAACTCTCATTGCTTGTTGAACCAAATAACCAAAAAGCATCACGAAATGGTTTTTCGGCCGTACCAATTGCAACATTTTTAAATGTTACATTTTCAGCACGTCCTGTTTCAGTACTGGCTTCTCTTCTGTTTATAAGTACAGCATACGTACTTAGTCCATTATCGGCCGCATAAGTAAGATTGATATTTTTAATATCAATGAAGCGGTTATAGCTTACAAGCCTTAAAAACCCACTGGCAGTCCCTGATTTTTCAAAAGTCAGATCACGAGTGTCAGTTCCATTATTAGATCCGTCGATAGTAATATGTCTGGTATCTACAAACCGGAAATCATCAACTTGTACAGTTACTTGTTCTCCGGCCTCTGGCTTGATCGTCAGGTTATTTGTTTCACTGAAGTCATCTCTGTTTAACCTAAGAGTCGAACTTTCAGTAAGATCACCTGTCAGGATTAAATTAGTTGATGATGATATACCATCAGTATTTACATAATGAATTGCCTGATGAAGAGAAATAAATCCTTCAGCATCAGTAGTACGCTGAGGAATGAAATAATCTCCGGCAAGTGCTGCTTGTGCTTCAGTAGCTAAACCAAGATTGGTGAATATGTTCGTGTTTTTTATGATCCACTCACTGTCATCAAAGTTAGTACCGAAAGAACCTAATGCAGTTGTATTACCTGCTGTAACAGTATCTTTTCGCACTAATGTAAAATTTTGAGTTCCTCTTTCAACACCTGCAACATCCCAACCGGAACCGGGATCATTGTCCGGATCACCAAATACATCAACCCAAGTAGTGTCACCGGTTTGTGAATCGATATGGATGATTCCGCGAGCATCATCACCGTTGTGGTGAACTGGGCTAGGAAATCCAAGTACTTCATCAGCATTTTCCGCAGCAAAAAAGCTGGCATCAACCGAGGCGTTTAGTATTACATATTGAGCGCCTGCTGCAATACTAGCATCTTCTTTAAAAGTATGATAGAATTCCCAACCGCCACCATTTACTGATTGTGCAATTCTATAGTTCTGAAGAATTACAGTAGAGTCTGAAAGATTCGTAATTTCCAAAGCTTTATTATTGCTTGAACCTTCGATGTACTCAGAGAAAATTAAGTTAGAAGGGGCATCTACAACCGGAAGTGTACCATTTGTAAAGGCAGCTAAGCCATTTACACCTTCCAGTGCATATACGTTGTAAGTGCCATCTTCATTCAATGAAACTTTGGCTTCTCCGTAAATAGAACTAAAAGTATCTGTGTCGTCACCCATTAGAGCAGATTCAGCAACTATTGTTGGAGCAGCTGCATCAGAAACATCATAGATGTATACTTTCCCGGTTTTGTTTCCACCGCCTGATCCATCTGCTCTGTAGGAATAAACAGCTAAATGATCTTTGCTGTCATAAGTAAAGGCTTGCATTCCGTTTCTTGAAGCAGAAGCAAGTGCACTATTATCAACATAAGCTCCTGTGCTGGTATATCTTGCAGGTGCAGAACTGTTTCCGCCAATATAGAAATCTGAACTTCGTCCTGTTCCTAAAGGAGTAACATCAGCATTGCTTCCAACTACTACATTTGTTCCTGATAAGGTAATCGTTTCAGTATTCCAGGTTGCTCCCTGATCTGCAGTTGTTAATACATAAATAATACCAGGATCACTACTTGCAACCGGTATCCAAACTTCAACTGTGTTATCAGTTACAGAACCTACAACAGTAAATTTATCTCCCAATCTTTGTGAAGTTGAAGTGGTTATGACTAATGAATCGCTATAAGTTCCACCTTCTCCAGTCCACCAGTATAAGTGGAATGGGTTTGTTGAAGCATTCGTAGTCAGGTTTCCTAAGAATGCAACTCCGTCATCCGAGAAAGCAATATCGTTCATTGCATATGTTCCGCCTGCTACCCCAGTTAAATCGTAAGGAGTCGTTAAAGTAACATCAGCTCCTGTAGTAGCATTTAGTACTCTGATTTGTGAGTTAGCTCTGTCTGCTGCGTAAAGGTTTTCACCATGAAGATCCATCCCTCTAACCCAACCAACAGTAAACCAAGATGGTAGCGGTTCCGGTGCACCGGTTCGCGAAGTTCGTTCCCAAACGGTATTAAGCTCCTGTGCTTGTACCGAAAAAGTAATCCCCGTAATTAGTAATAAAACTGCTGAGGTCGTCAACAGTAAATTTTGTAAATGTTTTTTCATTCAATTAAATATTTAGTTAATAGAAAAGATATGAACTAAAGAAAGGTATATATTATGAAATAAGATAATTGTGTATGTTATGTACATTGAAATAGCCTTTAGTTGATACTTAAACTGAGTAAAAAACAAATTTAAACTTTAGTGCATAATGTTAGACTACATTTTCTCAGACATTATTTAAGAGATTTTAAAATGAAAAAAATATTTGTTCTCCTGGTATTAATATTATCATCGGTAGACTATGTCTCGGCTCAACTTTTTGGACGTCAACCGGAATTCAATCGTCAGGATACTTTGCGCGGAACCATTACTCCAGAACGCTCTTGGTGGGATGTAACCTACTATCATTTGGATATGAAAGTGAATATGGAAGACAGTACTTTTTCCGGAACCAATACCATTCAGTACAGAGTAGATTCCCTTACTACTAGCTTAATGCAGATAGATCTTCAACAGCCAATGCAGATATCTAAAATTACACAGAGAGGGAAAGCGCTTTCATTTGAAAAAGATGGGAATGCTTTTTTTGTAAAGACTTCATCAAACCAAAAGATAGGAGAGGTTAATGAGGTAGTTGTTCATTTCTCAGGGAGGCCAAAGAAAGCAGTCAGAGCGCCATGGGATGGAGGAATTTCATGGACCAGAGATAAAAACGGAAATCCTTTTGTAGCTTCATCCAATCAGGGAATAGGCGCAAGTATCTGGTGGCCTAATAAAGATCATGCCTATGACGAACCGGACAGTATGTTGATGAGCATAACCGTTCGTGACGATCTGATGAATGTTTCAAACGGAAGATTGCGAAGTGAAACAGACAATAACGACGGTACCAAAACCTGGCATTGGTTTGTGAGCAATCCTATCAATAATTACGGAGTGAATATTAACATAGGTGATTATGTTCATTTTGAGCAAATCTTTGATGGTGAAAAAGGAGAGCTTGATATGGATTTCTATGTGCTCAGCTATAATCTGGAAAAAGCTGTTAAACAGTTCGCGGATGCACCCCGAACTATAGAAGCATTTGAACATTGGTTTGGTCCCTATCCTTTCTATGAAGACAGCTACAAGTTAGTAGAAGCTCCGTATCTGGGAATGGAACATCAAAGCTCGGTTACTTACGGGAATGGCTATGAAAATGGATATTTAGGAAGAGATTTGAGCAGCTCGGGTTGGGGACTGAAATTTGACTTCATTATCGTTCATGAAACCGGGCACGAATGGTTTGCAAATAACATCACTTACAAAGATGTAGCTGATATGTGGATTCATGAAAGCTTTACCCACTACTCAGAGTATTTGTTTCTGGAATATCATTTTGGAAAACAGGCAGCCAGAGAATACGCCAGAGGTGTAAGGTTATCCATTCAAAATGACCGACCGATTATTGGAATCTACAATGTGAATTATGAGGGTTCTTCCGATATGTATTACAAAGGCGGAAATATGCTTCATACTATTCGTCAGGTAATAGGTGATGATGAATTGTGGAGACACATCCTCAGAGGATTGAACAAAGAATTTTATCACCAAACAGTGACAACTGAGCAGATCGAAAATTATATCATTGAGAAATCCGGAAAAGACCTTAAATCTGTTTTCGATCAATATCTACGTGATTACAGAGTACCCATATTGGAATATTTTTTCAGAGATAACAATTTGGTTTACAGATGGAATAACGCCGTTTCAAATTTCAATATGCCGGTGAAGGTTTATATAGATGGGAAAGAAATGATGCTACAACCAACAACTAATTGGAAAGCCTCTCCGAGTTCAGGTAATGAGCTTCAGGTTGATATCGATTATTACGTGGCTTCGTTTAAGGTTCAGAATTGATCTCTGATTTCAGTAATTCAAAATTATGAACTAACTAATCCAAAATTCTGATTTATAAATTTTTCATTCCTAATTCTTTTAAAATCATCGTACCTTTAAGCTTCTGTTGAATTGCAGAAATTTTCTCAAATTCAAACTCCCAAGCTAACTACATTCATGGCTGACGCTACTGTAAAAGAACCGGAAGTAAATCTTGAACTTGCCCTCGAACACGGATTAAACGAAGAAGAATTTGAAATGATAAAAACCCGCTTAGGTCGGGTTCCTACATTTACGGAATTGGGAGTGTATTCTGTGATGTGGAGTGAGCATTGCTCGTATAAGAATTCGATCGTTGAGCTTAAAAAGCTTCCACGTGAAGGGGAACATATGTTGGTTGGAGCCGGTGAAGAAAATGCAGGTCTGGTTGACATCGGTGACGGACTCGGATGCGCTTTTAAAATCGAAAGTCACAATCACCCATCAGCAATTGAGCCATATCAGGGTGCAGCGACAGGAGTAGGAGGAATTCACAGAGATATTTTTACGATGGGAGCCCGTCCTGTTGCAAGTTTGAATTCATTGCGATTCGGAAGTTTAGAGAATCCAAGAGTTCGTTATTTACTGGATGGCGTTGTTCGCGGAATTGGTGACTATGGAAACTCATTCGGAATCCCGGTCATTGGAGGGGAAGTGTATTTCGATGAGAGTTACGAAGGAAATCCACTTGTAAATGCGATGAGTATCGGACTGGTGGAAGCAGGAAAAACAGTTTCAGCAATTTCTGAGGGAATCGGAAATCCTGTAATCATTGTGGGTGCAAGTACAGGTCGCGATGGAATTCACGGAGCAACTTTTGCTTCCGAAGAGATCAGCGAAGAAAGCGAAGCTAAACGACCAAGTGTACAGGTTGGAGATCCGTTTACTGAGAAATTATTACTCGAAGCGAGTCTTGAAGTTTTGAAAACCGGCGCTGTTGTTGGAATGCAGGATATGGGAGCGGCAGGAATTGCATGCTCCACTTCTGAAATGACTGCAAAAGGTGGTCAGGGTATGTTAATCGATCTGGATAAAGTTCCTGCAAGAGAAGAAGGGATGACTGCTTACGAATTGTTGCTTTCTGAAAGTCAGGAAAGGATGTTGATCGTTGCGGAAAAAGGACGTGAGCAGGAAGTTATTGATGTATATGAAAAGTGGGATCTTCATGGGGTGGTTATCGGTGAAGTTGTTGATACAGATAAAGTCACTTACATGAAAGACGGAGAAGTGAAAGGCGACATGTTTGCTGAGCATTTGGTTCTTGGAGGAGGAGCTCCTCAGTACATCAGAGAAACTAAAAAGCCGGAATATCTGGATGAAGTTCAGAATTTTGATATCAGCAGTCTGAAACATCCAAGTGATCATCAGGAAACGATAAAAACGTTATTGAGCTCTGTAAATGTTGCTTCCAAACGATGGGTACATGAACAATATGACACAACAGTTAGAACAAATACAGTAACTGCTCCCGGAGCTTCAGATGCAGGTGTGATTCGAGTAAAAGGAACAAACAGAGGCTTGGTAGCCAAAACCGATTGCAATGGCAGATACGTTTATTTGAATCCTCGTCGTGGTGGTCAAATTGCTGTTATCGAGTCGGCGCGTAACGTAGTTTGTTCAGGAGGAAAACCGTTAGCTATCACAAACTGTCTGAACTTTGGTAATCCTTACAAGCCGGAAGTTTACTGGACATTTAAAGAAGCACTAGGCGGAATGGGTGATGCTTGTAAAGCGCTTAATACTCCGGTTACAGGTGGAAATGTGAGTTTCTACAATGAAAATCCTAACAGCGCCATTTTTCCATCTCCGATTATCGGGATGCTTGGTTTAATAGAAGATGTTGAAAATCACACTACAACCCCCGGGTTCAAAAATGACGGCGATGTAGTAATGTATATCGGCGCTCCACGAAAAGGATTAGGTGGGACAGAATACCTGAAGAAGATCCATGGTTTAACAACCGGCGATGCTCCTGAATTGGATATTCCTTTCGAAGTTAAACTTCAGGAATCACTGCTGGATGCTATCAAAAAGGGATGGATCAAATCTGCACACGATATTTCTGATGGTGGACTTGCAATTGCACTGGCTGAGAAAGCGATCTTCTCTAAAAAAGGAGTGAAGGTATCGGTTAAAGATCTTGCGGGAACAGACCATGAAGTTCTTTTCAGTGAAGCACAATCCGGAGTTCTTATTACTCTTAAACCGGATGACTTGCCAACGGTTATTTCTCATTTTGGACAGTATGAAGTTCCTACTCATGTACTTGGTACTGTTACCGGAGATAAAAAAATGGTTATAGAAGAAGTAGGAAGCTTAGATGTTGAAGAAATGTCTGAGATCTATGAGGGAGTTCTTCCGGGGATTATGGGGTAATAGAAGTATAGATTTAAGGCTTAAGATTTAGGACGTAAGATTTAAGATAGAGGTGGAGTCATCCTGAACTTGTTTCAGGATCTTACGGTAAGGCTCCCAACTAACTCAAGCGTCTTGCTTGTGCATTTCTTGCAAAACATTGGTCCAAGCGTGACGCTTGAACTAGAAAGGGATGTTTCCATCTTTATCCTGAGGTGTTAGAAAGTTGTTCATAAACTTGATAAAGCTAATTAGTCATCTCGCGGCGTATGCCCGAGATCTGGATTAAACTACTCGAGTCGTTCTTATTTTAAGGGTAATTACGATGAACCTTTATTAGAAATGGAATCTTCCCTGTGGTAGAACTTCTTTCCATAAATCTTTCATTTCTGGATTTACAGATCGTATCAGATTTAATTTCCATTCTCTGTTCCATCTCTTTATTTGTTTTTCTCTTCGTATAGCTTCATACATGCTTTGATGCACTTCATAATACATTAAAAAATGAGTTCGAAACTTTGTCGAAAATAAAGAACCCTGATTTTTCTTATGATTGAACGTTCTACACACAAGATCACTGGAGACACCAGTGTATAGAACGGTTCTTTTTGAGTTAGACAATATGTACACATAGCCTTCTTTCATATCTAGGTAAGACTACTTCAGACTACATTCCTTACAAAAAAAGTATACACAGATAAAATTCTTTGATTACAAACTAAATCCGGATCTCCTGCATACGCGTGGAGATGACTGTACATATTAGTCATATTCGGCTCGTAATTGTTAACTTCAATAAGGTTAAATTTATTTTCAAACATCAACATAATGTGTAATGATCTGTAATAAATTTTTTATAAAACTGGAATGAAAAGTTATCAAGGTTTCAATTAACTGCTGACTATTCATCAAGAATAATTGAGAAGTTAATTATGAAAGAGAAGATTGTGCCCATTGTAGAAGGTTCACTACAACAAAATAATTGAGAATAAAAAGTATGGACGAAATAGTAACGCCCATACTTTTAAATTACTTAGTTAGCTACCGGACATTTATCTAAAGAAGACTTATAAGCCTTTTCAAGAATGTCCAAACCTTCATCGATTTGATCAGTAGTGATTGTAAGTGGCGGACGGAAACGAACGGTATTGGTTCCACAAGCCAATATCATCAAACCGTTTTCTATACATTGGCTGATAACTGCATCTCTGGAATGCGAATCAGGAAGGTCGATTGCAGCAAACAGTCCTTTTCCTCTTGGATTGGAGAGGTGCTCATGATCTTCTGCCATTTTCTGAAGTTTGGAAAGAAGATGATCACCTACTTTAGCTGCATTTGCTACAAGGTTGTCTTCTTCGATGATGTCCAGAATTCTACCAAAGCGAACCATGTCAACCAGATTACCACCCCAGGTGGAGTTGATTCTGGAAGAAACCTGAAAGCAGTTTGTTTCTACTTCATCAACACGTGGTCCTGCTAAAATCCCACAAACTTGTGCTTTTTTTCCGAAAGAAAGGATATCGGGTTTTACGTAATGTTCGTGGGCCCAGAATTTACCGGTCATTCCAACACCGGTTTGAACTTCATCATAGATCAAAAGAGCTTCATGCTTGTCAGCTAAATCCCGAAGTGCCTGGTGGAATTCAACTCTGAAATGACGATCACCACCTTCACCCTGAATTGGCTCTATCAAAATACAAGCAATGTCATCTTTATATATTTCAAAAAATCTCTCTGCCTGTGCGATAGCTAATTTTTCTTCTGCTATAACAGATTTCAACGATTCCGGTGTTTCGGGGAAACTGGTAGCCGGACTAATAACGCGTGGCCAGTCAAACTTAGGGAAATACTTAACCTTATTGGGCACGGTGTTGGTAACAGAAAGGGTATAACCTGAACGACCGTGAAACGCTTTTTCAAAATGAAGCACTTTATGGCCAATTTCTTGGCGATATCCTTTTTGGAAGTTTTTCTGAACTTTCCAGTCAAATGCTACTTTCATCGCATTTTCAACGGCTAATGCTCCACCTGATATAAAGAAAGAGTGGGGGAGATGTTCAGGCACTGCAACTCTGCTGAACGAGCTCATAAAACCGGCAAGTTCCTCCGTGTATACATCAGAATTTGAAGGTTTGTTGATTGCAGTCTTCCCCAACATTGAAACAAAGTCAGCATCACCCGCAATCTTAGGATGGTTCATCCCTAAAGGATTAGATGCGAAAAAAGTAAAGAAGTCCAGATATTTTTTTCCGGATTTTGAATCATGAAGATAAGCCCCTTTACTTTCTTCGAGATCAAGCACCATATCAAAACCGTCGGTGAGCAGATGTTTCCCCAAAACCTCTCTTACCTGAGCAGGTTGAATTGTTTTCATTTTAGCCATTTAATGTATTTTTGATGTAAGCAGTTTAATTTTCGCTGATAAGCTATCAAATCAGGAAAAAAACGCCAATAGGTTTAAACGGTTTAAACCTTTATTTGGAAAAATTCTCAAGGGTTTTGCGAATGATCTCTACACAATCCATAAGTTCGGATTCAGTCATGACTAATGGCGGTGCAAATCTTATTATATTTCCGTGAGTAGGTTTTGCTAGCAATCCGTTTTCTTTTAAAGCTAAACAAAATCTCCAGGCAGTATCGCTTTCAGGAGTGTCATTGATAATTACAGCATTCAGCAGACCCTTTCCTCGTACTTTCACAAAAAGATCAGAAGAATAGACAAGTTTCTTCATCTCTGATCTGAACAGGTTCCCTAAAGTTCTTGCATTTTGAGCAAGATTTTCATCATCCACTACTTCAAGCGCAGTCATGGCTACTTTACATCCTAATGGATTTCCACCGTATGTGGATCCATGTTGTCCAGGTTTTATGACTTCCATTACATTATCATCAGCAAGAATTGCAGATACAGGATAGGCACCTCCGGATAAAGCTTTACCTAAAATGAGAATATCAGGCTTAGTATATGATGGTTGTCTTTCACAATGTCCGCTGCATGAGCAATCTCCACATACCGCCAATAGTCCTCCGGTTCGGGCAATTCCTGTTTGGATTTCATCAGCAATAAATAAGGCATTAGCTTCTTTACACAGGCGAGCAGACTCAGAGATGAAATTTTCATCAGGAACTACAACACCTGCTTCTCCCTGTATAGGTTCAACCAAAAAACCTGCAACATTTGGTTGTTTCAAAGCTTCTTCAAGAGCTTCTAAATCATTATAAGGTATTTTTATAAATCCGGGGGTATACGGTCCGAAATTCTTTTTGGCATCAGGGTCGTTGGAAAACGAAATTACTGTAGTAGTTCTTCCATGAAAATTATCTTCACAAACTATGATTTGAGCTTCGTTTTCGGAAATGCCTTTTTTCTCATAGGCCCATTTTCTGCAAACTTTGATAGCTGTTTCAACACCTTCAGCTCCGGTATTCATTGGAAGAACTTTATCAAACCCAAAGTACTCGCTCATATACTTCTCATATTCACCCAAAACATTGTTATAGAAAGCTCTCGAAGTGAGGGTAAGAGTGTAAGCCTGATCAACTAAGGACTTTGTGATTCTAGGATGGCAATGGCCTTGATTTACAGCTGAATAAGCGGATAAGAAATCGAAATATTTATTGCCTTCCGGATCCCAGACATAAACTCCTTTTCCTTTTTCAAGTACTACCGGCAGAGGATGATAATTGTGTGCTCCGTATTGATCTTCTAGTTGTATTGCGTCTTTTGATGATATCATTACTTTCTGTCTTTAATTTTTGCTAAAGATAAAGAATAGATTGACAAACCATTAGAAAAAAAGCTAAATAAAGGTTGATAGTAACCGGTAATTAATCGTATCTTTAAGACTCAACATCGCGGGGTGGAGCAGCTGGTAGCTCGTCGGGCTCATAACCCGAAGGTCGCAGGTTCGAATCCTGTCCCCGCCACAAAAAGCAAAAGCCTTATCATTAATTTGATAGGGCTTTTTTTATGGCCTTTCTTTTTTAGAATAATTTTGACAAAAAAAAAGCCACCCGAAGGTGGCTTTAAAATTCAGAAATTCAATAACAATCTAATTAGTTAAAATTAGGGTTGTTATTACGCTCTCTGGACGTGATTGGGAAATGTTGCCATGGTGTAGCAACAAGAACAATCGTATTTCCGGTTTGATCTGTACTAGGAACTTTATAAGAGCTTGAACCGCCAACTAGGTGGAAGTTTCCAGTTCTTAACTGATCCAGTAGTCTGTTACCGGTAGCGAAGAGCTCTTTGTCTCTTTCTTCAATAATTACAGCCTGATCAACAGTACCTACAAAGTCAGGAATGTTGTGGCTTGCACGTACACGGTTGATTAAACTCAATGGAGTTTCACCAGGAGCGCCTACATTTGCAGCAGGATTATCTTCAAGAATTTCAGCTCTTGCTAAATCCATTTCTTGCCAAGATACAATGTTAATCGGATCTGTACGATCATAACCTTGGTAGTAATAAGTGATATTCGGAGTAAGCACTGTTTCAGTGAATGCAACGATATCAATTCTGTTTGCTTCAGCAGGTTCGTCAGCAATGTAGTCAGCAAATCTCTGCTCTACGTTAAGCTGAGTACGACCTTCACCGGCTTGTCCAAACCATGCATTTTGTGACTGCTGATTGTAAAGAGCCTGAAATGGAGCGTCTCCGCTTTCCAAAACATTACCTTGTAATACAGTTGCAGCAGCAGAGTAATTATTAACTGACATGTAGATTTCTACTTTCAGAGAGTTAATTACTTTAGTTTGCGCTGCATCAGCAACAGCAAGAGCGGCGTCAAATTTTGCAATTGCTTGCGCATTTAAGTCAGCTCTAGGGATGATATCCGAGTTATCGATCGGAGCACCCGGTGTTGTTTGAGTAAGACCGAAATATGTACCTAACCAAAATCTGGTAATACCACCAACAAGGTTAGCTGAATATAAAGCCTGATCTCTAACGCCGGTATCTTCGAAAGTGATTTCTCCAATTCTTCTGATTAAGTCATCTGCTAAGAAACGAGCTTCGTTAATTGTAGCATAAGGACCATCAACAGAGTTGTTGTCAAAGGTAATGTCACCCAGGTCTATTTCACCAAAAGTTGGGAAAGTTGCCAGAGAGTTACCATCCGGGTCAAATTGCAGCTCATCAGATAAACCACCTGAAATTACAGAAAGGTTATCAAATGCTTGCGAAAAACGTCCTAAAACACCTGTTTCCAAGAAAGGAACTTGCGCTTCAGTCGTAAGAGCTTCATCAGTAATAATACTGATCGGCGGATCCGTTTCGGATACGAAGTCGCCACATGAAACTGCTGTAAAAGTAGCGACAAAAATTAGTAAAAATAATTTATTTAAGTTTTTCATAATGATAAAATCCTATGATTAAAATCCAATGTTAAAAGTTGCGAAGAAGCTTTTAGCTTGTGGAAGTGTCAAGAAATCCTGACCTCTTGATAAGCTACGTGCACCTGTGAAGTTAACCTCAGGATCTATTCCGCTATATTCTGAACTCAACCATAAATTGGTTCCAGAAAATGAAACACTGGCACTTTTAATGTATTGAGATAGAGGAGAAGAATTAATTAAGTCGTTGAAGTTATAACTAATACTTACTTCTCTTAGTCTTGCAAAGTCTGCGTCGCTAACATAACCAAAATCTGCTCCGGTTGTTAATTCTGCGTAACGATTAGCAGCAGCTATGTACTCAGGAGAACCAGGAGTTAATGGAGTAATGTCGTCATCAGGATCAGCATTCGTATTGTAGAATGAAGAACCTACACCAGGTGTACCTGCTAACTGACCTTGTAGAGTTTCGTATTCAGAACCGTTACCAAATGCATTAGCAAAAAGTAAAGTGTTATTGAATACTGAAAGGCCTAACTGGTAGTCAAGTAAAGCGTAAACATTGAAGTTCTTTAAGAATCTTACATTCATAGAGAAAGAACCCTGGTACTCAGGATATGGAGTTCCTAAGAATACACGATCGTCTTCTGTAAAGCTTACATCAGGACCGGTATAGAAACCGTTGTTGTCAAAAGTAGCTCCTTTAACTTCGAACGTATAAAAAGATGCTTCCGGTAAACCTTCCTGGATTGTGTTCAAGTCAAACCCATCACGGATTGGCTGAGCGTCACCAAGATTAGTTACTTCGTTTTCTGAGTAAGAAATTAACGCAGTAAAATCTAATTGGAAATCTCTGTTGATGATTGGAGTAGCATTAAGAGCAAGCTCGTAACCACTACCTTCTTTTTCACCAATGTTAAATGGAGAACTAGAAGCTACTAAACCAGTAGAAGGACTGTTCAGAAGACCAATGATTGAGTTTTCAGCATTCTGCTTGTAGTATGTGAAATCAATACCATAATTCTCGAAGAAAGAAGCTTCAAATCCAAGCTCAAGCTCTTTAATTCTTTCAGGCTCAATAGAAGGGTTACCAATACTTGAAGGAACACCGCCAATACCGAATCCGGAATTTGTAGTTCCCCATAGCAATCTGATACCATCATTTTGGCTAGGAAGTACACCACTTTCACCATAAGCAACACGTACTTTCAAGAAATCGATAGCACTAGGTAATACGCCTAACTTATCAACTCTTACAGCAGCACTAGCCTTAGGATAAAAGATGTCTTTTGTGTCATTACCAAAAGCACTCGCGAAATCCTGACGTCCACCTAAAGTTAAGAAGTAAGTTTGATCGTAGTTAACTTCTTCCTGAATGAAAATACCTGCAGATCTTGTGTGAGAGAATCCTTCAGAAGCAGTGTTAATTGTTGCTGCTGACTGAGCATCTCTAACAAGTGCTGTAGAGAATTCCTGACGACCAATCTGAGTTGTTCTAACTTTTCTGTTAAAGATTTGAGTACCAATAACTGTGTTAGTAGTAATCTTGTCATTAATATTGTAAGTGTAAGAAGCATTTGCATCAAATGTAGCCTGAGAATTCTGACGGTTGAAAACGTTTTTCGAACCATCAAATCCTAAAGAACCATATCTGTGCTCAGGGCTGAAGTAAGTGAAACTTCTAACATCAGAATCATCCACACCGGCAGATAAATTAATATTTAAACCAGCTATTGGACGATAGTTAAACTTGAAAGAACCAATAAAACGGTTTGTTTGTGATTCGTTTTCTACAGCTGCAATTGCCGCACTGTCAGTAAACACATAAGAGTTAGGGAATAACAAAGTGTTTCCTAACCAACCAAAAATGTTGTTATCGTTCTGTGGCAGGTTTACTTGGTTCAGAGAGAAACTGGTATTAGCAGACAAGGTCACTTTTTCAGATAAAAAAGCATCGAAATTCGCTTGAACAGTTTGTCTTTGCTGAGAGTTTTGGCCTACAATTCCACCTTCATCACGATTGTTGAAAGAAGTGAAGAAACGGAAACTTTCGTTACCACCACTTACACTGATATCATGAGACTCAATTCCTGCTTCACGGATGATAGCATTTGCATCATCTGCAGAAATCACATAATCATCACTGTAATCTACAGCTTGATCAGAAACACCGTTTGTATACTTGTAGTTTACATCTACTGTATTTCCACCCGGAGAAATTTGTCCTTTCTTAGTTGTAATAAGAACAACACCGTTTGAACCTGAAGTACCATAAAGAGCTGCAGCTGCAGGTCCTTTTAGGAAATCAACAGACTCAATGTTTTCTGGGTTAATATCAGAAAGAGTACCATAATTTTGACCACCAGCACCAAAACCGGTTTGAGAGTTATCAACACGTACACCATCAATATAAACAACCGGCTGACCGTTTCCGTTTAATCCACCACCTGAGCGAACTAAAAAGCGGATACCGCCACCAACGTTACCGGAAGCTGGTTGTACAGAAACCCCGGCTACTTTGGATGTTAATAATTGAGATACAGAATTGTATGAATTCGTTTCTGTAAGTTCAGCTGCATTTACTCGGGATATTGCAACCTCAGAAACTGCCTTGGAAGATCTTGAAGCAATACCTGTAACTACAACATCTTCGAGACCTAGAACGTCCTCAGATAGTTCGAAGTCAGCAGTTACATTTCCAGAACCAACTGTAACATTTCTTTTAATTTCTTTGAAACCGATGAACTTGGCAACGAGAGTATAGTCTCCTGCGGCAACATTGGTTATTGTGTAAGAACCATCTGCATCAGCAGCACCACCCTTGGATGGGATAGATTCTAATATTACTGTAGCGCCTGTTAGTGGCTCACCAGTTTTAGCGTCTGTTATTGTACCAGATATTGTGCCTGATTGCGCAGCCACAAAACATGGTAAAAATAGAGCTAAAGCGAATAGTTGAAGCTTTTTAAACATTCTAGCCTTTATTTTTATTAGTATTAAAATTAGTAATCAAAAAATGATTATTTAATGATCCGATAATATGGTAAGAATGGAACTCAATTACAACATTAAGAAGTGTAAAAAAGCCCGTTTTAAAGATCTTTAGCTAATATTAAACCACTTCTCCAATAATCAATTTGTTGATAGTGAACATTGTAGTAGGAAGAGCTTCTTTGAAGCAAATAATTATTAAATGGAAAATACTTGGTTTTAAGTTTTGGAGTAATGAAATAAAAGTTTTTTTCAACTTCTTGGGAGTTATATGAATAGCTCCAAATTTTAGTCTTAAGTTCACCATCGATATACCAGGGTGGGCCAAATAAAATATAGATCATTCCCTGATCTGTTTTCCATCCTTCTTTAAAATTTGAGAATTGTTTATTAGCCTCTTCCACTCTCTCATAATATAGTTCAACTACACTTTTGGCAGTTTGTGAATTTTTAATGTTAGAGAGCCAAAAACGATCCATAGCTTTTTTGACCTCCGCATCATCTTCTAAGGCCATTAAGGATTGATACTCCTTTTTTGTCATTATATATACCAAAGGTCTCGCTAACTCTTTAGCTGTTTTCAGAGTGGGGTAGCTGGGGCTTTTTATTGAGAAATCACGAGCCTTATAGAGTTTATCATCACTGTCTGATTCAGAGTAAACCTCAATTCTGTAATTCCCGCGTTCCAGTTTTGGATAAGTAAATTCAACTAATACATTTCCGGGATTGTTAAGAACCCGTCTGTTTGAATTAAGTTCTTCGGTGCTGGAATAGTCAATACCTTCGTACTGGATGCTGCTTGGACTATAGTTGTTATGATTCATTGGACGGGCGACCGAGGTGTCTGATTCAATTCTTAATAACTTTGTAAATAAAGTAAGGGGAGCATCAGCATTATTATTTGTAACCTGAAAAACAAACTTAAGAGAATCGATATTACTTTGAATATCGTATGTTGTGGATGGAATAAAAGAAGCATCCTCTTCTGTTGATTTACTGAAGATTCTGATGTTTGTAATATTTTTTACAGCATCGTTAGGATCAGGTATAAAAACGTAAGTACTTCGGAAAGTTTGTTTACCGGTATTTTCATCAGTAAATGATACCACTACTTCATAATTACCGGGAGGAAGTTCAAAATCTCTGTTTATTTTATAAGTGCTTTGATTATAAGAGTATTTATTTGTTTCAGTTTGAATCCTAACAGGAAACTGTTCTGTGTTTAAAACGTCTTGAGAGTTTCGTTGATTTATAAACTCATAGTAAACGGTGCCGTTTGCGACAAAAAAATCTCCTTCTTTCTTATAAATCAAACTTCCATAGACTATATCTGTGGCAATATTTACAAATGTGTTTCCATCCGGATCAATAAAGCTTGATGAAACAACTCGCAATTCCGGAAACCCGGGATTGTATTTATAGCCACTTCCTCTGTCAATTTGGTCTATATATGTGGAATTATTGCACCCGATCATCAATAGTAAAGAAAAAGAAAAAAGGAGAAAACGCATATGCTTTGTAAGTAGCTGGTAATTAATTTTTGTCTTATAACAGGGGTTAACGGGCTATAAGTATATTGATTGTTTAATTAATACTTCTTTTAAATTTAGAATAGTAAAGATGTTAACGAATACAGGCAGAATAAGACGTCTGTAATTTTGGTTAAATTAAGTAAATAATTTGTTGTTTTTAGGTTTCTATTTATACATATTTCTTGATCACTATGCGATTCAACATCGCTTAATCTATAATTAAATCGAAAATCTATGTTTAAAAAGCTACAATTTTTAGCATTGGCTCTGTTTTTACCTGTAATTGCCTCCGCGCAATCAGGTTCTCTTTCAGGGACTATTTCAGATGCTGACGGAGAGCCTTTAGCTGGTGCAACAGTTTATATTGCATCAATACAAAAAGGTGATCAGGCAGACACCAATGGTGAGTACGTAATTTCAAGTATTCCTGCTGGTACATATACAATCAGAGTAACCTTTGTTGGTTACCGAACTTTTCAAACCACTGTAAATGTTGGTTCAGGAGAAACAGTCCAGGATGTAACACTTGCAGAAGATACATTTGGTCTTGACGAAGTTGTTGTTACCGGTGTAGGAATTGGTACAGATACAAAGAAACTTGGTTTCTCAGTATCTAAAGTTGACGAAGCAGCATTACAAGCTGTACCGGCCGCAGATCCGGGTAACGCACTTCGTGGTAAAGTTGCAGGTGTAACTATTGTTCAGGCTTCTGGTGACCCTCTCGCCGGACCGGATATCAGACTTCGAGGTTCAACAACAATTAACGGATCTCAGGAACCACTGATAATTATTGACGGAGTTATTACCGATGGTAGTCTTCGTGATATTAATATGTCAGATGTTCAATCTTTAGAGGTTGTAAAAGGAGCCGCAGGTGCTTCCCTTTATGGTTCTCTTGCAGGTAATGGTGTAATTCAGATCATTACAAAAAGAGGTGCCGATAAAATTGGTACTCCTCAGGTTACTGTTAGAAGCGAGTATGGATTCTCAGAAATAGCTGAAGATTATCCTTCTGCTACTAAGCATCCTTTTATTAATGATCCTACTTTAAGTAATGATGGATTAGTTACAGCATGGCCTGGCTATGGTAACTATGACGCAGACAGAAGATTCGATAACGATTTTCCTGTTGTGTATGATAACATCAATAACTTATTCACTAACAACCCGTTCAACTCGAACTTTGCTTCAGTTGCCGGTTCTGCTGAAAACTATAACTACTCAGCTTCTTTCGAGAACTTTATTCAGGGTGGTGTTTTAGAGAATCTTGATGATTACACTCGTAATTCATTCCGCTTAAACGCAGATTTCTTACCTACTGATAAATTCAAAGCTACTTTTTCATCTTCATTTATAACTGTAGATGCACCAAGAGTAGAAGAGCAAGGACAGGGAGATAACTTCTTTTACTCTGTTCTGACAACTCAGCCATTTATCAATTTGACTGAAAGAAATGCGAATGGTGAGCCATCAAACGAACCAACCGGATATGATATCCAGGATTCAAATTTTGAAAATCCACTTTATGTAGCTGCTAATAGAGATCGTTCTATTGACAGAAACCGCTTTATTGCAGGTGCTACTTTGGAATACAAAATTAATGAAAATATTGTTTTGAATGCTCGACAGTCACTTGACCGTACTGAGTCTAACCGCACAACATATTACCCAAGAGGTTTCCAAACTCCTGAGCCGGATATTTCTAAAAATAATGGTTCAGAATTCCGTTCAGCAGAAAAGTTTAGTACTTCTATCTCTGAACTTTGGGCTACATACAATAAGTCTTTTGAAGAGATAAACTTTACGGCAATTGCTAAGTATCTTTACGAAGACAGAGAGTATACTTACTTTGATGCTTTTGGTAGAGATTATCCTGCAAACGGTATTCGTAATATTGATGCTCTTGACCCTACAACTTATGATATTAGTTCTTTCGACTCTGAGCAAAGAGCGGAAAACTTCTTCTTAAATGCTGTGGTTGATTATAACGATAAGCTGATCATTGACGGTTTAATTCGTCGTGACGGATCTTCCAACTTCGGACCAAATGAAAGATGGCATACGTACTTCCGTGGGTCTCTTGCATATCGTATTACCGAGGACGTGGAAATCAACAATGTTGATGAGTGGAAAGTGAGAGTTTCATATGGTACTTCCGGTCAAAGACCAGGATTCAATGACCAATATGAGTTTTTCACAGCTACACCAAATGGTCTTATTAAAAATCAGCTTGGTAACAGAAACTTGAAAGCTTCTACAGTTGGAGAGTTTGAATTAGGTACTAATATTGCATTCCTTGAGCGTTTCAGCTTAGAAGCCAATTATGCTGTAACAAATGTAAAGGATGATTACTTAGATGTACCTCTTTCGTCTGCTGCAGGTGGATTCAGAACTCAAACCAGAAATATTGGTGAGATCGAGAATAAATCAATCGAATTTGCATTGGAAGGACTGATCCTTAACGACAAAGACATGGATTGGACTTTTAATACAACATGGGCAAAAACCACGCAAGAGATTACTGATCTTGGTGGAGTTCCGCCATATACCAGAACTAATGCCGGTGGTGCAATACCTTTATTCAGAGTTGAAGAAGGTGAACCATATGGTGCTATGTACGGTAACAAACTGGCAACTTCGCTAAGCCAACTAACAGTTGATGGTAGCGGAAACGTACTTAACGCTGGTGTTGATACTAACGGTGACGGTAACCTTACTGTTGATGACTTTGAAGTAAACAGTCATGGTTACGTTGTACCAAAAGGTACTCACGGAACTGCAGCTGAGCAGGTTACTTTTATTGTTGATGAAAATGGTGAAAAAACAGTTGAGAGAATCGGTGATACCAATCCTGATTTCCAAATGGGTTTTTCAACTACTTTCAGCATTAAAGGTCTGACTTTATATGCTCTGGTTGACTGGGTACAAGGTGGTGATGTATATAACTACACTAAGCAGTTATTATACTTCAACGATCGTCATAAAGATCAACAAGACTTTGCTGCACAAGGCTTTGACGTAGGATATGCAGATGGTGCTTCTCAAATTTATAACGGAGCAGATGCTTCTTCATTCTTTGTGGAAGACGCTTCTTATGTTAAACTGAGAGAAGTAGCGTTGTCTTATACAATAAATAATGACAACCTAGGTTCTATTGGTGACTATGTTGATGAAATCAGACTATCTGTTTCAGGTAGAAACTTACTCACCTTCACTGACTATACTGGTTGGGACCCTGAGGTTGCTCTTCGTAACAACGCAACTAACTTCCGTCTTGACGAATATGCGTATCCGAACTACAGAACCTACACCGGTTCTATACAAATACGTTTCTAATAATAATTTTAAGCAAAACATATATTGCTATGAAAACTAATAAATATTTAAAACTAGTCGTTTTGTTGCTAGTCGGAGCAGTTTCTTTTCAAGGATGCGCTGATCTGGTAGTAGAAAACATAAACGACCCCGACACACGAAGAGCGTTAGCTAACGACGAAGATGTTCTTAATCTTCTGAATGGTGGCGCCAGCACGGTGTTCTTTGGAACGCTTCTTGATGTAAGAAGCAGCCATATGGAACTTCAAGCAGATCAAATCACATCAACTAACAGGTTTTTTAGTTTTTGGGATTTCTCTGACCAGCCAAGATTGAGATTCAACAACAGAACTACTTATTCTGATGCTGATATTTTCTTCAATCCATGGGCAAACCTTAACAGTGCTATTTCTATTGCTAATGATGTACTTACCATTGCAGGTGAGGGTACAATTGAAGTAGATGGAGAAGATGTAACTGAGAAGGCAAAAGCAAATGCTTACTTCATTCGTGGAGTAGCAAATTCATACTTAGGTCTGATTTATGATCAGGCATACGTTGTTACTCCTGAGTCTGATTTAGCTAATTTAGAGTTAGAGCCTTACACAGCGTTAATTGCTGCCGGTGTCGCTGATATCGAGCTTGCAATTACAACTGCTGAAGGTTCTTCTAATTTTGCATTTGATGTACTTCCTAGTGGCGAGTACAACACAAATCAGTTTAAATCGATAGCAAATTCGTACTTAGCCAGAATTACAGCCGGTGCTTCTCGTACAGCTGCTGAAGCTGCAAACACTGACTGGGATCAGGTTTTGGCTTACGCAAATGCTGGCCTGGGTCAGTCCGGTGCTGCTGATGGCGGTGCTATGGTAAACTTTGCTCCGGTATCTGTTTCAGGTGTATTCTATAATGAAGCTTCTGACTGGATGAACTTTAATGTAGGTGGTGCGCCATCTGACGATCCTTCTGGTTATTTACCGGTGGATGTTAAAGTTACTCATATGCTTGATGCATCTTATCCAACAGATTACCCGACGGATGCTAACGTAATTTTAGATCCTGCTACTAGTTCTGATCCTAGATTAGATTACTATGTGTATACTACGAATTTCGGATTCTTGAATCCTGCTCGTAGAAGAGCACTTTTTACTAACTATTTCAACGTAAGAATGTATGCTAATAACAATTGGACCGCTAGTGGTTACCCTGTTATCTTCATGACTAAAGCTGAAGTAGATTATCTAAGAGCTGAAGCTAATGTAATGAACGGCGGTGCCGGATTAGCAGCTGCTGCTAATATTCTGAACAATGAGACTCCTTTTGGTTCCGTTGCTCAGGACTTTGCTATAGATTTACCATCAGTTCAGTTAGGTTATTTAACTGATGATGGACAAGCAGGTGGCAATACAATTGCTCCAACGGCTTCTTTAGCTGAATTCCAACTAGCTCTTTTAGGAGAGTATTCTGTAGAGTTACAGGAAATGGGTGGAATGGGTTTAACCTGGTTCTTTATGAGAAGACATAATCTTCTTCAGGAAGGTTCTGGTTTACATTATGCTGTTCCGGGACAAGAACTGGAAATCACTGGTCGTGAGTATTACACTTATGCTGGTGAAGGACAGGACGATGGTGGTACCGCTCAAGGTGCTAATTCCTGGAAGAACCTTAGAAGTAAAATCGTTGGTAACAACATAAGCAGTAAGTCTGTAATTTATCAGTCTAAAACTGCTGCTGATTACCCGAACTTCTATGAGAACATGGTTGTAAAACCAAACAGTTCAGAGAAAAAATCACAATAATTTTTCTTTATAACGTTAAAAGGCTTGGTTATTTAACCAAGCCTTTTTTTTTGTAGTAACTTTTCAGTCATTTCCGTTTAATAACAGATTCGATATTTTAGATAACAAATTGAACTTAAAGTTGATATGAGTAAGATAAGATTAAAATTTTTTGTACAACTGATTATCACCATTGCATTGCTGAATATTGCATGCGCTGACCTGAATGTTGATAACAATAATGATCCCGATATTGAGGATATTTTATTTTCGGGTGAAGACCGATTAAATCATTTGAAAGGAGCTTCTAATAATTTGTTCTTCAACACATTATTAGATTTAAGAGGGGTTCATACTGACTTATTAGCCGATCAGCTCACTACCACAAACAAATACTTTAGCTTTTTTGACTTCTCAGTGCAACCAAGAATAGAATTTAATAATGAACCTTCGTTCATTAATTCAAGTATTTATATGGAACCCTGGAGCAATTTAAATGCATCAATTTCATCAGCTAATGATATCCTTACAATTTTGAACCGTGGTGGAAGTGTAATAGTAGATGAGATTGATATAACCGATAGAGCGGAAGCAAATGCTTACTTTATAAGAGGTTTGGCCAGAAGCTATATTGGGCTGATCTATGATAGGGGATATATCGTAGAAATTGATTCCGACCTTACAGCTATAAGTTTGGTTCCTTCATCGCAAGTATTGCAGGCAGGTATAGAGGATATTGAAACCGCTCTCGAAATTGCTAATAATACTGCTAACTATAGCTTTGATCTATTTCCGGGGAATAACGACTACTCAACTGAAGAATTTAATTCAATAGCTAATTCTTATCTGGCTCGAGTAAGTGCAGGAAGAGCCAGAACTTCAAATGAAGCAGAATCGATAAACTGGAGTAAAGTTTTGGCATATGCTAATAAAGGCTTAGGTCAACCTAATGCTGGTGATGGAGGAGCTCTTTCAAACTTTTCACCAACATCAGTGGACGATACTTTTTTCAACGAAGCTATGGATTGGATTAGCTTTAACATTGGTAATGAAGTAGATAATGAACCCATTAGTTTTCTTCTTCCTGATAACAAAATTATTCATCAACTGGATCAGGATTACCCCGTAGACTATCCTGTGGATATGCTACCTGATACAGCTTCCAGTTCGGATCAGAGATTGAACTATTACATGTTTAATCAATCTGATTTTTGGTATGCTTCAAACAGGGAACTCAACTCTGATTATTTTAATCTCAGACTTTATGCAGACAACGACTGGACTGCATCAGGCTATCCTGTTATACTTTTTACCAAAGCAGAAGTAAATTATTTAAGAGCGGAAGCTCAGATTATGATGAACAATCGGTCTGCCTCAGCAAATATTTTAAGTACAGAAACTCCTTTTGGAACGGAAAGTCAGTCATTTGAACCAAATTTACCTTCTGTACAGGCGGGTTATATGAGCTCAGATGGACTTAGTGGTAATAATTCAATAGTTGGTAATGCAACAAGAGAAGAGTTTCAGCTAGCACTTTTAAGAGAGTATTCTGTGGAATTACAAAGTATGGGTGGGTTTGGTTTACAATGGTTTTTTATGAGAAGACATGATCTTCTTCAGGAAGGCTCGGGTTTGGAATATCCTGTACCCGGAGAAGAACTCTTAATTGCAAGAGAGGAAGTTTATACTTTTGGTGGGGTTGGAAATCCTGAGAGTACTTCTCAAGGGAGTAATACGTGGAAAACTCTTAGAGATAAAATCTCGATTGATGCGAATGATCAAGGTCCTAAGATATTTTCACCAAGAAAAATAAGCGAATTCCCAACGTTGCAAGACAATGTGAAAGTAGAAATTGCGAGTACTTCTAAAAGAGTGATTAAATAAAAGCGAAAATTTACTGCTTTTGAACTTACTCAAGAATTCTAATGGGAGCTGGATAGTCTTTTGATGTTTTAATTATAAAGGTTGAGCTATCAGCTTTTGAGAAAGTAAGTATTCCCATAACAGACATTTTGGGAATAGCATGCAGAGTATATTTAGACCAGTTTTCATTCTTACTTGTCTTATTTGTATTGATAACATCCAAATATCGGGCAAGATGTAATGCAACGGAATTACTGTTAATTTGATCTTTAAAAGTTTTTCCATTCTCTAAGGAGTCTACTAAAATTTCTGTAGTTGGAAGTGAATAAGGAGTTTTATTTGCCAACTGAATAGATCTTAAATGAACAAATTTTTGGTCTTCTATCTGAATCCAGTCACCATCGGAGATATGTTCTAATCTATTGTAATTAATTTCAAACTTTTTTCCTTTATAGGTTACCTGATTGCTGTTGCAAGAAAAGATAAACGGTAATAAAAACAGAAATAAAAAATTATTAGATCTTGGTTTCATGTCTGTTGCGAATAAGATTTAAGTTTGGAATAGATTACTACTAAATTTTAATTACTAAAGACATTTCCTCTGAATGAATTCGGATCTATCTGAATTAATTTAGCATCGTAATTTGAATTAATAAAATTTATCAGCTCATTTGCCAACAAAGCATTTCCCTGGGGATTGAAATAAATCCCGTCAGCTGAATAAATGCCTTTGCGTTGTACTGAAGCTGAGAAAATAACTCCGTTGCTTGAAAAGGCTCCGGAAGTAACATTTCGAATAAATGCTTTGAAATCAAATACCCTGAAGCGAGCACTTTCGCGGGATATTCCTTCAATTGTCTGGTTATATTGCTGAACCAAAAAATTTATGTCAGATTTTTCAGTAGGTGTAATTACATACTCATCTGCTAAGGGTACTAATCCTCCAAATTCTGAATAACGATCTTGTTTAGGGTCAAAGTTTTCATCTCTGAATCGTAACTTCTTTACAGGATATAAGATCAAATCATTTTCGGTGGCCTGTCTGTACTTGGGTATCTCTTGTCCATTTTCACCAAAAGCTTGTGGTAAGTCCTCATCAACAATAACAAGTTGAGTTCCGTCTTGTCCCGCAGGAGTGTAAAAATCAATGATTGGTCTTCTATTTTGGCGATCAGCTGTAGTATTATGAAATTGTACAGCCTGATTAAAATCAGCATAAAAATTATTCAGAGTTCCATCAGGTATTGAAACATCATTAAAGTAATATTCAACTTCTGAAAAATAGGGTACATTTACAATGTCTGGCACGTTAAACAGAACTACTTCAGCGCTTGTTTCTAACCTTATTCTGGTCATTAAGTTATTTAGAGCCAAAGAGAACTCTTCAGGTAATACGGCATCTCCACTTATTGATGTATCAGGATCCGGGTCAAGATCTCCGGATGCTCCTTTGACTGTATAAGATAGTACTTCTTCCATTCCGAAAGCTATAATTACCAACGATGGATTTTTACTAATTACCTGATCGATTAGCGAAGTCTGAGGATTAAAGTCAGCTCTACTTAAATATTGATTAGAAACTGTTCCTATTTCATCATCAATCAAATCTGCAGTAAGTCCCGGGAACGCATATTCATTTACTGAGTCGGCTTCTCCTTGAAAAGCTTGAACATTCTCACCATCCGATGAAAGCTGGAGAATTGTATTAAGATCGATATCCAAAAACTCCAGGCTGTATTTACCTCTTACTCCATTTGATTCGAATTCAGTAGCTTCCTGATTTAATCCATTTTCAGAATTTATTGCAAATTGATTGTATGAGTCTTCATTGATATGATTGATCAGAATATTACCGAAAGAGCTTGATTGCCCTTCTGTGTATAAAGCTCCGTCCATAAATCCTGCAGCTGAACTTCCTCCCAATACAACAACTCTGTCTAAACTAAGTGAGCCGGGATCCTGTCCTTGTTGTGGTGAACTTGGAAACTCATAACTACAATTTAATAGCAGAAGACTCAGAAAAATTAATATGAATGTGAAAATGTTTTTCATAGTTCTATAAAAAAGGGTTGTTATACGTAAAAGACATATATACAATGCTGCTTATTGAAGGGCCGCCATAAATAGTTTTATAATTAAAGCCACCAAAATTAGTCATTCCCATTTTTACGGAAGAATCCATTTTAGGCAATCTCAAAGTGGTTTGTATATCCAAAGATGTGTAGTCGCCTAAGTGACCATCAAGGAAAGCACTTTCCCATTTAAAAGGAAATCTGTGGCGGACAGTCATTTTAAAACCCAGGTCACGGACTATTTCCCGATTACCGAACCAAATATTAAGCCTGAAAGGAGGAGTGTTAAAACCGGGAACAATGGGGTCGTCTGAACTTTTGATTAATTTGGCCCACCCTCCATTACTTCCAACTGTAAATCCCTCAGGAGAAGTATATTCCATATCATAGGAAAAACCCTGAGCAATTATACTTTTTTCAGAATTACTGTAAATAAACAGAATTTCTCTCTCCTGAGAGTTGTTAGCCTGACTTGCGCTGGTAAATAAATCAACACTTGGACTTGTTCTGGTTTTCACCAACCTCGTCACACCTATAAAATCTGTATAGAAAGAAACGTAGTAATTAAAATCTATATAAAATTTATTGCCCCATAACTGCTTAAAACCAATTTCGAAATTATTTACTTTTTCAGGTTTTAGAGAAGTAAGCTGGTCTTCTCTGACGATCCCATTCTCAAGAATAAAGAGGTTTCTTAATTCTGCTTGTTGTTGGTTATATTTTTCCGGAGAGCTTAAAGTGCTTCTCAAGTCATTTAATACAGCATTATTGAATTTTTCCAGAGCCTGTGTAGTAAATGCGTTTTTCTGAACATCAAAAGGTGAAGTAACTTCCGGTAAACCTCCTAATAACCTTGAAGTTCCTAAATTTTGATTACTGAATTGTTCACGGGGTCCGGGATATCTGAAGCCGTGTTGAAAGGCAAGACGAAATACCTGATCTTTTTCAGTCCTGAAAGAAGCTGATAATTGAGGGCTTATATGAGCATTGAAATTTTCATTTTTACCAATTCTGATAGCATTATCCATGCTAAGTTTACCGTCATAAAAAGAAGAGGAAACTTTTCCGTATAAGCCGATTTCATAGTTTGTTATATCATTACCGGCAGTATCAGCGAAAATGGTACCTTGAGAAAAGATATCATAAAACCTGTAGTTTCCACCGAACTCCAGTTTGGAGTTAACGAAGATCTCACCGGGGACTTTATATTGAGTATCAACGTGCCAAAGTCTGGAATTATCAATAAACGCTGCTCCATTATTATAGCCTATTGTATTTCTGATATCAGCTACTTCCTGATCAAACTCAGGAGTTCCGGGTTCAAAACGGTCTCCGTCTGCTAATTCTCTGGCGGCTTCATGATCGCCCGGTGGCACTCCATGGATCGGTGATCCCAAAGTAAAAGCATTTTGGTAAATGCGGAACCACTCGCTGTCAGATCGGGCGTTACGATTTAAATTGATAGCCAGAAAACCTACATCATAAGAATTCCCGGAAAATTGTTGAGTTGTATACCCTCTCAATAAAAAATTATCAGAAGTGAACTCTGACATTAATTGGGCCATCCAAAAATCATCTAATTTAACTCTGTTATCCCCGGTGTAGATAGCATCGGTAATACCATAAGTTCCTGAAACTTTAAATTGGGTATCTTCAGTAAATCTATAGTATAAAGCAGCATTTACTTTTGTTGTATATACATTATAATCTACCAGATCTTGCTCTGCATATCCGCTTCTTGTTACAGTCTGAAAATCCCCGGGATTAAATTCTTCTTCGTCAGAGTCATTACCGCCTGGGGAATCATCACGTGGCTGTGTTAAAAAAAGAGGTAGCAGGTTTTCAATTTCATCCCCGTAAACATTAACTCCGTTATAGCCCGGATTTAGTGGGTGGTCTTCATAATGAGGTGGGGTTCCTATATTTGAACGGTCATTCGCTTTCCAATCCTCAGCTCGTAAAATAGAACCGTTAATTTTAAAGCCAAATTTTTTGCCGATTGGTTGTGCATATCTTATGGAAGCATCAATGAGTCCTTCACCTCCAAAACTAAGTAAAGAACTACCGCTAGATTCCAGCTCATGAGCTCCTACTTTTATTAAAGTGGATACTCCCGGATAGTCAAATGGATCTTTACTGGAGACTGATAAAACTCCGTTGAAAGCATTTGCTCCGTATAAAGTAGATGATGGTCCCGGTATTAGTTCTATGCTTTCTACATCTAATTCGGACACAGATAAAATTTTACCAACCGGAAAACTCAAACCGGGTGCCTGTATATCAGTGCCATCGGTCAATTGAAGAAATCTTCTGTTTTCAGTAGAATTAAATCCTCTTGTATTAACTCCCTGAAACTGTAAACTCTGAGTTGCTACATCTACTTCTCTCATACTTCCAACCAGGTCTAAGTAATCAAATGAGGCAATTTCTCTAATTTGAATTGCACTTACTTTATCAATGGTTATGGTTGATTTTAATTCTTCTTCACTCATTTTTTGTGAAGTAACCACCAATTCATCAGTTACATATAAACTTCTGTCAAGTTCTATTTTTAGGTCATCATTATAGGCCTTAAATATTTCCTTACTGAATTTTTCATATCCTAAAAAAGAAAATTCCAGATTTATAGGAAGTGTACTTCTAAAGCGTAACGTAAATTCCCCGTCTTCATTGGCAGAGGAACCTATTGGTTTTTCAGTATTAACTGTTTCTTTAACAATCACAGTAGCACCCGGGAGTGGATCTCCTGATCTTCTGTCAATTATAGTACCATTTATAAAAACATCAAAAGTAGTAACTTGTGCAATAGCTTTTGAATTGAATAAGCTTAAAATAAATAGCAAGGATAAGGTGCAGCTGAGAAAATATCGAAGCATTTGGTTTTCTTGTTGAAAAATAAGAATGAATCTATTGCTTTTTGGATTAACTAAAAACCTGAAAGTGTAAAAATAAGAATAAACAATAAAGTATATTAAATATAGAGAGCTACAGTCTTCTTAAGATAACACCGCTTTTCCATAATTCGATTTGGCGAAACTGAATATTGTAATATGAAGAACTTCTTTGAAGTATATAGTTGTCAAATGGATAAAACTTATTCTTAATTTTCGGGGTTTCAAACATAAATACTCTTTCAGAATCAGACTTATTGTAAGTATAATGCCATGTTTGAACGTCAAGTCTGGTTTCATAATACCATGGCGGGCCAAACAGTATATACATCATTCCTCTGTCGGTTTTCCAACCTTCTTTGTAATTAGAAAATTGTTTATTTGCCTCTTCAACTCTTTCGTAGAATAACTCAACCACTCCTTTAGCAATTTGGGAGTTTTTGATATTGCTCAGCCAGAACCTGTCCATGGCTTTTTTTAACTCATTTTCATCCTTGATCTTCATCAAGTCATCATATTCATCCTCTGTCATTAAATAGTAAAGAGGCCGTGCAAGTTCTTTGGCTGTTTTTAAAGAAGGGTAGTGAGGACTCTTAATTGAAAAATCTCTTGCTTTATATATTTCATCATCAGTGCCGAGGCCTGAAGAAACTTCAAATCTGTAATTTCCACGGGATAGTGCTGGAAAAATAAACTCAATAAAAACATTACCTTTAGTTGTGAGTACCCGTCTGTTCGTATTTATTTCTTCACTTTCAGAATAGTCAATGCCTTTATATTCAATACTACTTGGTGTATAGTTAATGTAGTTCATTGGTCTGGCTATGGATGTATCAGCTTTAAATCTTAAAAGTTTACTATTTATAGTAAGTGAGCCATCCGGGATATTATTAGTGATTTGAAATACAAACTTAATAGAATCTACATCACTTTGTATGTCATATGTGGTTGCAGGAACATAATTTGAATTTAGTTTATCCGATTTAGTTAAGATCCGGATGTTTGTAACGTTACTTACATTATTAGTTGGATCCGGGATGAATAAAGTAGATGTCCTGACTGTAGTTCTGTTTGTACTGGCATCGGTAAAAGTTACAATAACTTCATAATTTCCTGGTTTTACATTTATATCTTTTTCGAATTTATAGGTACTTTGTTCGTAAGAAATATTATTTGATCTAGCAGAAATTTCTATAGGATCCTCCAGGGGAGTTACAATATTCTGTGGGTTACTTAAGTCTAGTATTTGATAATCAACAGTTCCTTTTGCTACATATAAAGAGTCTTTCTTTTTAAATACCAGACTTCCATAAACTATCTCACTTGCAATATTTATATATGCCTGATTTTGATCATCAATGAACCCTGTAGCTACAGTTCGCAATTCAGGGTATCCGGGTCTGAATTTATAACCTCCACCTCTGTCAATCTGATCTATATAAGAATTTGAACATCCGACTATAAAAACCAGCAAAAAAGAAAACAGTATATAAAAATGTTTTTGAAATGAAGTAGTCATAGAACAAAATAACTTTGAATAAAAACAATATGAAATGATAACATCAAATCGGTTATCTTTAGTATAACAAAAAAGCTATTTAAGTAAATATATGATATCTACAAGACGCAGAACAAAGATTGTGTGCACAATTGGACCAAGCTGTAATACAGAAAAAGGGATCGAAAATTTATTGTTACACGGGATGAACGTTGCCCGCCTGAATTTTTCACATGGAACTCACAAGGATCATGAAGAAGTTATAAAGCATATCAGAAAGGTAGCGAAAGCTAATAAATACAGTATTCCGGTTTTGATGGATTTGCAAGGTCCAAAAATACGGGTTGGTTCAATGAAAAACGGTGGACAGGTTCTGAAAACAGGAAGTATCATTACTATAACGGGGGAAGAGATAATAGGTACTTCGAAAACAATACCTATAGATTATGCCAACTTAGTTCAGGAAGCTGAAGTTGGAAACAAAATACTTTTAGATGATGGATTATTAGAATTTAAAATTACTGCTAAGTCACAGAAAGAGTTAAAAGCTGAAGTTATTGTTGGAGGGTTATTGAAATCACGAAAAGGAGTAAACCTTCCCAATGTGAAGATTTCAATTCCCGCACTTACTGAAAAAGACTTAAAGGATTTAGAATTCGGTATTAAGCAGGATGTAGATATAATTGCTCTTTCATTTGTTCGTTCTGCAAAAGATATCAGAGATATTGTTTCCAGAGTACGGGCAGCGGGCAGCCACGCTTCTATAATTGCAAAAATTGAGAAACCGGAAGCTTTGGATGTTATAGACGAAATTATCGAAGAATGTGACGGAATTATGGTTGCAAGGGGAGATCTTGGTATAGAGATTCCTACAGAAGAGGTGCCAATTGTTCAAAAAACGTTAATTGAAAAGTGCAGGATGGCAGGAAAGCCGGTGATAACAGCAACACAGATGTTGGATTCTATGATAAACAATCCTCGACCTACCAGGGCAGAAAGTTCTGATGTTGCAAATGCTGTAATCGATGGAACCGATGCTGTAATGCTTTCAGGAGAAACTGCTGCCGGAAAATATCCGATGGAAGCTGTAAATGTTATGGATAAAATTTGTAGAAAGGTTGAAGAGAATCGAACAAACTTGTACAACAGTCTGGCTTTCGATAAGCCCGAGTGGAAAGAAAAGCAAGTTGTGGAAAGCCTTTCATATTCCTGTGTAAGTATTGCTGAAAATGTTGAAGCAAAAGTAATCGGGACACTTACAAATTCAGGAAGTACTGCAAGGAGAATCGCTAAATTCAGACCCAACGCTCCAATCATAGCTTTTACAGAAAGTCAAAAGGTGAGGCGTCAGCTAAATCTGGTTTGGGGTGTATATTCAGTTAGAGTTGAAAAAATATTTGATACCGATATGGGTGTTAAACTGATGGAGGAATTTTTAGAAGAAAATGGGTTTGTGAAGAAAGGAGACCGTGCTATTCTGACTACAGGCATTCCAATCGCAAAAAGAGGGAGTACTAATATGATCAAGGTTAGTACAATAGAATAAAAACCATAATTTTGAGTTTGATTGTATAAATTCGGACATGCAAAGAAAGGTATTACTTTTACTGATATGTACATTTTTTCTTGGATGTAGTTCAGGATTGAAATCGCGGTGGGGAAACTTCACAGCTTATTACAACACCTATTATAACGCCAAAAAAAGCTATAATGCCGGACTACAAAAGGTCCTGGATTCAAAGGTGACATACAACGCACAGCAGCCAATTCGGATTCACGAAGTACCCATTAATGCAGGAGTTCAGGATTTCGATAAAGCCATCGAAAAAGGAGCCGAGATCTTAAGAAAGCACGAAGATTCCAAATGGGTGGACAATTCTCTTAATCTGATTGGTAAATCGTATTATTTCAAGAAAGAATATTTTTCTGCGGACCAAAAATTTCAGGAGATAGCACTTACTGCAAATGATGAGTCCCTTATTCAGGAGTCTATTTTATGGAGGGCAAGAGTGCTTCTGGAAATGGAGTTATATGGACAGGGAATACAATACATAAATGAGCAACTCAATCTCAAGGACAGGTCATGGAATCCAAAAAAGAAAGCCGAGCTTAAATCAATTCTGGCTCAGTACTATGTTGAACAGGAGAACTGGACAGATGCCATTTCAGAACTGAATGAATCTCTTCAGGATTTGGATAATAAAAAGTACAAAGAGAGAGGTTATTTTTTAGTTGGGCAATTGAACGAAAGAACGGGAAACTATAGAGAAGCCTACAATGCCTACAAGACCGTAGAAAATTTTTATTACGATTACGACCTTCAGTATCTGGCTCTCCGAAAAAGAGCAGAAACAGCACGGATTTTAGGAGATAACGAATCAGCACTTAACACCTTTACACGGATGGTTAAGGACGATAAAAACACAGAATTTAAGACTGAAATAGATTATGAAATAGCTAAAACTTATCAGGAACAAGGTGAGTTTGAGGATGCAGAATTTATTTATAAAAACTTACTGCAGAATACTTTAGACAGACCGAGTCCGGAGACAAAAGCTCTCACCTATTATGGTTTGGCTGAAATCTATCAGTATGGATACAATGATTTTGAGATGGCCGCTGCTTACTATGATACCTCCTCAAGACAAAACGCATCTCTCCAAAAACTTCCTGAGAGTTATAATGCAGCAGAGCTGGCGGATTCATTTGGAGAGTACGCCCGAATAAAAAATGAACTGAGTCATCGTGATAGTTTGCTGTGGGTTTCTAATTTACCTCAACAGGAACTGGATTCTTTAATTGCCGAAATAAAAAAGAGAAAACTTAATGAGCTGGAACAAGCGAGGAAAAATCAAGAAAAACAACAAAATACACTGGTAAATGTTTCAAATACTCAGGAATCAACCACGAATACCGGAGGCAATGGGTTTTTAAATGTGAACAGCGCTACCCTTCAGGCCAATGCCAGAACTCAGTTTATTGCTGTTTGGGGAGATCGTCCTCTGGTTGATAATTGGAGAGTTAGGGAACTTATGACTACCACCGGATCATCCCAATCAAATCCGGACGGCACAGATCAGTTAGCACAGCGAACCCGCTCATTGTCGACGATACAGACAACAGTAGATTTGTCGGAAGTACCTTTTCAACCTGCTGAAAAAATTGAAGCCAGAAAAGAGATAGCACGGCTCAAATATCAGTTGGGGAATTTGTTCTTTATTTCGCTGGAAATGCCGGACAGTGCAGCTATCTATTTTGAGGATGTAATTCAGAATCACCCAAAAACAGATGAAGTTCCGGTATCCTATTACTCTCTTTCTGAGATTCAAAGTATAACCGGGCTTGAAAACAAAGCATTGGAAAATGCTAAAAAATTAGTTCAGGAATACCCGGGCTCACGCTATGCTAAAAGATTAGCTGAAAAATATGATCTAGAGACCGGCAAGGAAGTGTCAGATGATAATCCCGGATTAAAAGATCAGTTCTTAAGCTTAAAAGCAGATACTTCACTTACAAAACCGCAACTGGCAGACAGAAGTACTAAACTGGCCATAGAAAATTCAAAGAATATTGAATCGGCAGGGATATTGTTCGAAGCAATTCAGATGTATGTTACACTTGCAAAACAGCAGGAAGTATTCGTCAACAATTATGAGAGTTGGATACTTAAAAACAAAGAATGGAATCAAAACAGGAAAGATTTTCAAAAAGAACAGGATTCGGCTAAAGTTGCAATAAGAGATACTTCGTTGACTGATCTAGAGAAGTTAGATTTGCAACAGATTATAGATTCAACACTCGCTAAACCTGATTTCAATGATTCTTTTCCATACCACGGAGTATATTGGGATAAAGCCAGAATCAACATTGACCTGTTTATAACAAGTTTTAAAAATTCGAAATTGCTTCCTTCAGTGAGAGTGCTGAAAAAAGAACTTGAAAAGCCTGTTATCGAAAAACCAAAATTATCAGAAAATCCGGAGATTGAAGAAAACCAAAATGGTAAAAGTGCAGACCTTTTTTGCAGTGAATTAGAATCTCCCCCTCAAATAAGAGGTGGTCTGGATGTATTCTTGGAAAATGTTGGAGATTATAATTCTGAAACGAATGAAATTGCATATTCACTTTCCATAAACCAAAGAGGTATCGTTGAAGAATTTGAAATGGTATCAGAAGTTGAAATTGAAAGAGATATTAAAGAGGATTATGACAATGCAATCGAAAATGCACTCACTTTTGATCCGGTATTAATTGAAGGAGAGGCTGTTAAAATAAAATGTATATTTAAATTTCCTGTCAGATAGAGCTACCTGAAATCCGTCTCATTTTTTAGTTTTTTGATCAATCCGGGGCCTTCATAAACCAGTCCGGTATAAATCTGAAGTAAGTTAGCACCTGCATCAACCTTTCGCTGAGCTGATTCTACACTATCTATTCCGCCCACGCCAATAATAGGTTTAGAACCCTGTAGTATTTCGTAAAGAGTTGAGATAACCGCATCACTTTTTCTAGAAATTGCCGCTCCGCTCAAACCTCCATTGCCAATAGCACTCAATGCAGACTTTTTAGTATTAAGATCATCTCTGCTTGAGGAAGTGTTTGTAGCAACATATCCAGCGATGTTGTAGTTTTCACAGATATCCACCAGTTTTTGAAGAACCTTTTTTTCTGTATCAACTGAGAACTTAACTAAGGTTGGTATTTCGTTAGCGGAAGGATTCAGGTTTTTAAGCAGGGAAGTTAAAGCTTCAGGATCTTCAAAAGTTTTACCCTCACCGGTATTCGGGCATGATATGTTTACCGTTATGTAATCGGCTACTGAAAGAGCTTTTTCATAACTATATGTATAGTCAGAAATGGCATCTTTTCCATGTATTGAAGCATCATTTGTTTTTGCAATATTAACGCCCAGTGGAATCGACAGATTTTGGTCTTTAAGGCGATCTATAATTACATCAGTACCTTCATTATTCAATCCCATTCGGTTTATCAGGGAATTGTCATCAGGTAAACGGAAAGCTCTTGGTTTTGGGTTCCCTTTGGAAGGTTTTGCTGTAATACTTCCAATCTCTACAAAGCCAAAGCCCAAAGCTTCCATCGCTTTAGGAGTTGTGCCGTTTTTATCAAATCCCGCTGCCAAACCAATTGGATTTTTGAACTTCAACCCCCAGTATTTTTTTTCAATATTTTTGCCTCCGCCATATATAATGGAGGCTAAAGCTTGAAGTAAAACAGAATAATTTGCCGCAGAGGAAATTTTTATGGCAAGATCATGAGCTTCTTCAGCATCTTTTTTGAAAATGACAGGTTTTAGTAGGTTTTTATAGAGCATATTTTTTTTGTGTGCCCTATGATAAGAAAACACTGAAATAAATGATGGATTACTCTTATAATTGATCGCAATAATATTTATGAAAAATACAGATCAACTTATAGCATCAATTCATAGACACTATTCCAAGAAAGAAGATTTTTTTCTACTGGAATCTCAAATGAATAACCATCCGGCAAGTACCAGTTCTTTTATTGCAGTGGGTTCATTAGCGTCTGTTAAAGCATTTGGGAACAGGATACATCTGAGTGAAGATGGTAAGGATATCATTTTGAGAAAAAATCCCTGGATCGCATTACAGGAATTCAAAAAGCGTCATAAAAGTGAATGGATTTTTGGGTTCTTAAGTTATGATCTGAAGAATTTTGTTGAAGATCTCAACTCCGAGAACATATCTTTAACAGAGACCCCGGATCTATACTTTTTTGTTCCTGAATTATTGATCCGAATAGGAAAAGATGATGAAATAGAAGTACTCAAAGGAGAATTGAGTCAGGATCTTGCGCTTACTGAAATCCGAGGAAATGTTTTACTTAAGCCTGTTCATCAAATAGCTAAAGAAAAGTATTTTGAAAAGATAAGAACTGCTCAAAGAGCCATTCGGGAAGGTGATTTTTACGAAATAAATATATCCCATCCACTAGAATTTGAACTGGAAGGAAAAGCCTGGGACCTTTATCAAAAAATGAAATTGGTTGGGCCGGTTCCATTCGGGAGTTATATAAAGCATTCTGACCTTGAAATTTGTTCATCCTCACCGGAGAGGTTTTTATCTAAAAATGGATCTTTTGTTAAGTCTCAACCCATAAAAGGGACAATTTCCAGATCAAAGAAGAAAGATTTCTTAAATATTCAGGAATTGAGTAATTCAGAAAAAGAGAGAGCCGAGAACCTGATGATTGTAGATCTAGTACGACATGATCTCAGCAAAATTGCAAAAAAAGGCTCGGTTAAAGTCGCTAATTTATTTGAAATTCAGAGCTTTGAGACTGTTCATCAAATGGTTTCAACTATAGAGGCTGAAGTAGAAGAGGGCATAAGTTCCATTAATATTATTAAAGAGTGCTTTCCAATGGGATCTATGACCGGGGCTCCAAAGATTGCAGCAATGAAAGCAATTGAAGAACTTGAAGATTACAAACGAGGAATTTACTCGGGTGCTATCGGCTATTTTACTCCCGAAGATGATTTTGATTTCAGTGTGGTAATAAGAACAGCAATCATTAAAGGAAAGAGACTTGTATTTCCTGTAGGTGGAGCAATTACCTCAGACTCTGATCCGGATAAAGAATGGGAAGAAACCATTATAAAAGCCAGAGCTCTCACAAAAATATCAGATTAATTTCGGCTAAGGTGAATGAAGATTTTGTTATCACGGTTAATTGAGTAAACAGGATATTATGAATGATTTGCACAATAGAATTTCTACGCTAAAGGAGCTCAAAGACAGCGGATGGGAGTCACTTTCGGTAAAAGATGAGTTGCGAAAGAATATGATAGCCGCAGTTAAAAACGGAGGGGAGCTTTTTCCAGGAATTTTGGGATACGAAAAAACGGTTCTTCCACAGATTCAGCATGCAATAATGTCCAAACATGATATGATTTTGTTGGGACTTCGTGGTCAGGCTAAAACTCGTATACTGAGATCCCTGGTTCATTTTCTGGATGAATATATACCATTTGTAAAAGGTTCTGTGATCACTGATGATCCTTTTAATCCAATTTCAAAATTTGCAAGAAATGCTATTGAAGAGTATGGTGATGATACGGAAATATCCTGGCTTCACAGATCGTATCGTTATGGCGAAAAATTAGCAACTCCTGATACAACGGTAGCCGATCTGATTGGAGATATCGACCCCATAAAAGCAGCAACAAAAAAGTTAGATCTGGCCGATGAGAATGTGATCAACTATGGATTAATACCCAGAACCAATAGAGGTATTTTTGTGATCAATGAGTTACCCGATTTACAACCCAGAATTCAGGTAGCCCTGCTGAACATTATGCAGGAAAGAGATATTCAGATCAGAGGATTTAATATTCGAATGCCGATTGATGTTTCAATGGCATTTTCCGCAAACCCGGAAGATTATACAAATCGTGGAAATATAATTACTCCGCTTAAGGATAGAATCGATGCTCAGATCATTACGCACTATCCCAAAGAAATTGAAACAGGAGTGAAAATCACTAAACAGGAAGCTTGGCAAAATCGTGATGATGCTATCGATGTTTCCATATCTGATATTTACAGAGAAATTATAGAACAAACGGCTTTTGTAGCAAGGGATTCAGAGTACATCGATCAGAAAAGTGGTGTTTCAACCAGAATGACGATTACAGCGATGGAACAGGTTTATTCATCAGCTGAACGAAGAGCAATAATCAATGATGATAAAAGTGCTCAGGTTAGAATTGCAGATATTTTTCATATGATTCCTGCACTCACAGGAAAGCTTGAGTTGGTTTATGAAGGTGAGCAAGAGGGAGCCATAAGCGTGGCTAAGCACATTATTGGTAAAGCAATAAATAAAACATTCAAAAAGGTATTTCCTGATCCGCAGAGCAAAGCTGAGGATGTAAAAGAGATGTATAAATCCGTTACCGATTGGTTCGCTCAGGGAAATGAAGTCAATTTGCCTGATGTATTATCCATAAAAGAGTATAAGAAAGCTTTGGATGGAGTAGACGGACTCAAAGAACTGGTAAGCAAACATGTTAAAGACGCCGGAAAAGATGAACTTTACTCCTGGATGGATCTCGTATTAGAAGCCATGCACCAAAACTCGCTGCTCAGTAAGCAGGATTTGGATGACGAAGCTTTATATACTGATATGTTAGGCTCTATGTTTTCATCCATTAGCGGCTTAAATGACGATGATGATTTTGATATATAAAATGATTGAATTAGCTCAGATATAATCTTATATTTAAAGCCTTTGAAAAATTCGAAACAGCCAGTATTATGAAAAACGGTATTCATCCAGATTACAAAGAAATTACAGTTGTCATGAGTGACGGTACTGAGGTTACAACCAGAAGTACTATGAACACTAAAGACGGTATTTACAAAAGTGAGGTAGATTCTAAGAATCACCCATTTTATACTAAAAACAGCAACTTTTCTGCTAAAGCAGGTCGTGTTGATCGCTTTAAGCGCATGTACGACAAGAAAAAGTAAGTTTATTTTTTTGAATTAAAGGATGCACCGTAATTGGTAGCATCCTTTTTTTATATACATTTATGGATATTAAAATTTTTGAAGTTGGACCATTCGCTGAGAACACCTATCTGCTCATGGATGGAGGTTCTGCCATTCTAATCGATCCGGGTTTTTCTAATGAAACGGAATACCAGTCATTCAAAAGCGCGCTCAAAGAATCAACTCTGGAAGCGATAGTGCTAACTCATTCTCATGTGGATCACGTCTTAGGTTTGCAACGAGTGCTTAAAGATTTTGATATTAAGGTATATGTGAACACTGATGATCTCTTTCTTTGGGAAAATTTCGGGAGTCAGGCTACTATGTTTGGGCTTAATCAGGTTGCATTTTCATTTACTCCGGAAAGCTTACCAAAAGATGAGGAATTTGAAGTGGGAGGATTTAAGTTTGAATGTTTATACACTCCGGGTCATTCTCCGGATCACACTTCACTTTACTTCAAAGATGAAGATATAGTAATTGCAGGCGATGCGTTATTTAACGGAAGTATAGGCAGGACTGACTTATATCAAGGAAGCTTTGAAGTGCTGGAACAATCCATTAAAGAAAAGCTGTATACCTTGCCTGATAACACTAAAGTATATCCCGGTCATGGACCGGCTACTACAATTGAAGCTGAGAAAGCGGGTAATCCTTTTGTGAAAGGTTAAAACAATCTGAATTCAGTCTAACTTGTCAATTTCTGATTGGTAGTGATCTGATTTGTCAGGATTGATTTCTTTTAGCTGATTATACATTTCAATAGCCTGCTGCTTCTTTCCCTGAACCACATGAATCTTTGCAAGTGTTTCTGATATTATATCGTCTACAGCTTCAGCTTGTTCGGCGAGGTCAGTATCATCAAAAGGCTCTCCTTCAGCAGGAATTTGAATTCTTTTAGATTCAACTGCTTCCAGCATGGCGATCAGGCTATCCAAATCCAGAATCGGAGATTTTCTGTTAGATTGATTCAGCTTTTTTGAGGAAGAATAGCTTTTAACCGGAACGACAGCTTCAAATTTTTCCGGGTGAACCAGAAAATAATGGAGATGCTCCATCAAAGGACTGCCGGGAGCATAGGTCTTGGCTTTTAATGCTTCTTTTATAGCTAAAGAATTTTGGTCATCCAGATGATAGAACCAAGCCAAGAGAAAATGCCCGACGGCATCGGGTCCGCGTTTTTTTAAATGCCTGTTTAGTTTTGTAATCCCTGTTTTGGGATTTTTTTCAAATCGTTCATTAAAAGAACGAAGAGATTGCGGTATGTTGAAAGGTAATTCTGCCATTATTTGGAGTGCAATAATACGCTATGACGATATTAGATTCAAAAGTATTACCAATTACTTACTGCGTCATTAAACATACTATTAGCAATTTGTTCAAGCGCAGCCTCTGCAGCAGTTTGTTCGCCGGTAATGGGATCTTCTGTAGGATCAAAAGTGAATGAGCCGTTAAATGCTTTATCCCACTCGGGTTCATCATTCTTTGTATATATAAAACTAGCAGTTACCGTGATCTGAACCTGATTTTGATTGGCTTGTTCATTTCCACCAATACTAAAAGGTCGGTTACTGTAATTAGAAATAAAGCCATCCAAAATAGCATCAGCATCTTCTTCAGAATTGGCTAGCTGCAATTTACTTTGATTAATGAATCTATCAACTAAAATGCGATTAAGCCGGTCACTTAAATCACCGAGTCCACTACGTGATCTGTCTGCAAAAAAAGGAATGTAAACGGAGTTGACTCCCGGAGGTATGGAAGCTCCGGTAAAACTATATTTCAGACATCCTGAGAATGAAACAAGAGTTAAAAGTGATATGAAAATAAATTTACGCAAGCCCGTATTGATCTAGTTTTCTGTATAGTGTTCTTTCACTAATTCCTAACGTTTCAGAAGCTTTTCTTCGATTTCCATCGTATTTATCCAATGCTTGTTTTATCAAAAATTGTTCAGTTGCTTCAATGGAAGGGATTTCATCACCGCCAAAGAAGTTTACCAATACTGATTGTTCACTTTCCTGAACTTCATTCTCATCTTCTGTGTCTTCTCCCGGCATTTTCTGCATACCAAGAGTGGCGTGTTCATTAAGATTTATTTTCATTTCAGAAACATCAGACTCATCCATATTACTTTGCAAAGCCGGAGGAAGAGCTTTGATGTCTTTGCTCGACATAGCCGAATACATAAAGTTGGCAAGCATTTTCTTAACATCAGAGATATCTGTTCGTAACTCAACTAATGCTCTGTAAACCAACTCACGGTCTCTGCGCTCAAAATCATTTCCGGAGTCTGATTTTTTTTCTTCTCCATTTGGAATCATTGGCAGGTTATCAGCAGAGCCCTGTCTTTGTCTGCCTTTCAGATATTTTTGAAGGCGTTCAACATCAATAAATTGAGATTTTTCCAATACCACAAGCTGCTCGGCTACATTTTTCAGCTCTCTGATATTGCCGGGCCAACGATAGGAGATAAGTAGCTCTCGGGCTTCATCAGAAAACCCTTTGAAAACGGAATCGTATTTTGCTGAAAATTCCTGAACGAACTTTCTGAATATTGGAACTACGTCTTCCTGTCTTTCACGGAGAGCAGGCAGATGAATTTGAACGGTGTCTAAACGATAGTAGAGATCCTCTCTGAATGATCCATCCTGAACCAGTTTCCATAGATTCAGATTGGTAGCAGCGATAACCCGGACATCAGTAGTTTGAACTTTACTTGAACCTACTCGAAAGAATTCTCCGTTTTCAAGTACACGTAATAGTTTAACCTGTACATTTTTGGGTGTATCACCGATTTCATCAAGGAAGATGGTTCCGCCGTTAGCTTTTTCAAAGTAGCCTTCACGACTTTCATTAGCTCCTGTAAACGCGCCTTTTTCATGTCCAAAAAGCTCACTTTCAATGATGCCTTCAGGAATGGCTCCACAATTAACAATAATCAGATTGTTTCTTTTGCGTTCACTTAAAGAGTGTATAGCACGAGCGGTAACATCTTTCCCAACACCACTTTCACCTTGTAACAATACACTGATATCAGTTTTTGCAACCTGCATGATCTTATCGATCACATGGCGCATTTCCTGAGAAGTTCCTAAAAGCCCAAATTGTTCCTGAAATACTTCGCGATCCATTAACTATATTATTCGTCTGTCATTTTGACGTAAATTTAATGATTAATGAACTACTAAGTAACTTTAATCTCAATAAATTTTGAGGGCTATTTTATAAGTTCGGTAGCTTGTTCGATGGGTAAAGCCCTGGTTTCTTTAAAACTCGAAAGCACAAGGTTTGACCTTGTTTTTTTTACGCCCTTCCATGCTTGAATACGAGAAAGCAAACGTTCAAAAGAACCAGTATTCTTTGTTCGTACTTTCAGAAAATGAGAACCATCTCCGGTAATAGAATGGCATTCCAGAATTTCTTTTTCTTCTTTCGCGTTTTCTACGAAATCAAGATAATATTCGGATCCGTCTACCTCTACAAACATGAATGCAGTGATATCAAAATGAAAATCTTTAGAACTCAGAATAGCATTATACTCTGTAATCAACCCTCGCTCTTCTAATTTTCTCATTCTTTCAGAAACTGAAGGGACGGACAGTCCAACTAATTCAGCAATTTGATTTCTCTGGGCGCGACCATTTTCCTGCAGGTGGTTGAGTATCGAAATATCGATATCATCTAATAAATGACTCATTTTGACTTATAAACTTAAATATTATTTGTAATGAGTATGATATCCTTAAAAATTTAAGTTTTCAATAAGTAAAGTGATAATATTTTGTCCGGAATGAAATTTTAAAAAAAGATTCAGGAAGATTAGAATAGGTCTTATCTTTGAATGCAAACTTTTAAATAACCGATCAAATGTTAGATATTCAGTTCATCAAAGAAAATAAAGAAGCCGTAAAGCAAGGAATGCTCAATAAAGGGGAGAAGTCAGATTCTTTGGTTGATGAGGTAATTGAAAAAGATGAGCAGTGGAGAACCCTTGTTCAAAAAGTTGATGAAATAAGAACTGAAAGTAATGCCAAGGCTAAACAGATTGGAGCATTGATGGGCCAAGGCAAAAAGGAAGAAGCTCAGTCAATCATTGCTGAGACATCACAACTTAAAGAAGATGTAAAGGAGCTTGAAGAAGAATTAAAAGTTCTGGCGGAAGAAAGAGAAAATATGCTTCTTAAAATTCCGAATGTTGCACACCCTTCAGTTCCTGTAGGTTCTAAAGAAGAGGACAACGAAACATTTGATACATGGGGCGAACCCAATAAAGAGGAGTGGAGAAAACCGCATTGGGAAATTACTGAACGATACGGATGGGTAGATTTTGAAAGAGGAGTAAAAGTAACAGGCGCAGGATTTCCGTTTTATGTTGGTCCGGTTGCTCAACTTCAACGCGCTTTGATTAACTATTTCATAAATGAAGCAGGAAATGCAGGTTATACTGAAATGCAGGCTCCTTATTTTGTGAACGAAGATTCCGCTCGCGGTACAGGACAAATTCCTGATAAGGAAGACATGATGTATGTGATTCCAAGGGATGAGTTTTTTGCAATTCCAACTGCGGAAGTTCCGGTTACTAATTTTCATAGAGATGAGATACTTTCTGAAAGCGAGTTACCCGTCAAATACGTTTGCTACACTCCTTGCTGGAGAAGAGAGGCAGGTTCTTACGGGAAGGATGTGCGTGGATTGAATCGTCTTCACCAATTTGATAAAGTTGAACTGGTAAAGATCGTAAAGCCTGAGACGTCTTATGAAGAACTGGAGAGTTTAAGAGAACATTCTGAAAAACTACTGCAAGCTTTGGAACTTCCATACAGAACTTTACTGATGTGTACCGGAGATATGGGCTTTACGCAAAGTAAAAAATATGATCTTGAGGTTTGGAGCCCGGGACAGCAGCGCTGGCTGGAAGTAAGTTCTTGTTCAAATTTCGAGAGTTTTCAGGCAAGAAGAATGCAGCTTCGCTACAGAAAAGGAGAGAAAAAAATTGAGATGACTCATACGCTCAACGGCTCAGCTTTAGCACTACCGAGAGTGGTTTCTGCTATCCTGGAAGCATACCAGGAAGAAAACGGTAAAGTGAGAGTTCCTGAAGTTCTGAAAGGATTTATCGGTCGTGATTACCTGTAAATAGATTCAGGGTTTTACAAGGCTTTGCATTGCTTAAGAATGCTTCTCCCAATATTAGAGTTATCTTTATTTGACTAACAATAAATTGATGACTTAATGAAAAGAGCAGCAAGCATAGCAGGAATAGTTATAGTGTTGGGACTTTTAGCTTTTCCAAAAGTAAAGGATTATTTAAAAGCATCAGAGACAGCTTCTCAAAATAACTCCGGTAGTGTCGCACCTCTGAATGTGGAAGTATATATAGTAAAACCGGATATCGTTGAGAACAAAATATTTACGACCGGTACACTTACTTCAAACGAAGAAGTGGAATTGGCCAGTGAAAGCTCCGGACTGATTCAGGAAATATATTTGCGTGAAGGAGAAGATGTTAAAAAAGGGGAGTTGCTGGTAAAAATAAATGACAGTGAACTGAAAGCTCAGCTTAAGCGTGCTGATTTCAGATTGAATTTGGCTGAAGATCGGGAAAAGCGTCAAAAGCAGTTACTTGAGAAAGGGGGAATCAGTCAGGAAGAGTATGATGCTACTTTAAATGAAGTAAATGTACTAAGAGCAGAAGTGTCGTTGATCAATGCGCAGATAGAAAAAACAGAAATTCGCGCACCGTTTACAGGAAAATTAGGACTCAAATATGTAAGTGACGGAAGTTACATAACCCCCAATACCAGAATTGCCACTTTACAGGACATCGATCCTATAAAAATTGATTTTTCTATTCCTGAGCGATATGCCGCACAAATCGAAGTGGGTAATAAGGTAAGATTTACAGTTCAGGGAATTGAAAAGACTTTAGTCGCTCAAGTGTATGCCAAGGAACCAAGAATTGATTCTGAAACCAGAACCTTACAAGTAAGAGCAAGAAGTTCTAATCCTGATGGTAAGCTGCTTCCGGGAGCTTTTGCTGATCTGGAACTAACTCTCCAGACTATCGAAAATGCCAAAATGATCCCTACAATTTCACTGGTTCCGGAGTTACAAGGTCAAAAAGTATTTCTGTTGAAGGATGGGGTAGTGCAACCTCAAAGTGTGGTTACCGGTTTAAGAAATGAGTCTAAAATCCAAATCACAGAAGGTGTAGAGATCGGAGATACTGTTTTAACAACAGGACTGCTTCAGGTAAGGCCGCAAATGCAGGTTTCAGTTAAGCAAGTAAACGGAGAATAATATGAGTTTATCTTCACTGAGCATAAGAAGACCTGTTTTAGCAACTGTTTTCTCAATTGTAATTGTCTTGTTCGGAATAATCGGATTTAATTATCTGCCGATCAGAGAGTATCCTGCGGTTGACCCACCTATTGTTACCGTTAGTACCAGTTATATCGGCGCAAATGCAGAGGTTATAGAATCTCAAATTACAGAACCTCTTGAAGATCAAATTAACGGGATTGCAGGGATCAAGAACCTGACTTCAGTTAGCAGAGAAGGAAGAAGTACCGTAACGGTAGAATTCGATCTGGATGTGGATCTGGAAACGGCAACAAATGATGTTCGGTCAAGAGTATCCAGAGCTGTGGGAAATATCCCTCCTGATGCAGATCCTCCGATTGTTTCTAAAGCTGATGCAGATGCCAGACCTATTCTGTTCTTCAATATCAAAAGTGATTCCAGAAATCTGTTGCAGCTTTCTGAAGTAGCTGATAATTATTTTAAAGAACGTGTGCAAACCATTCCGGGTGTAAGTAATGTTCAGATTTGGGGAGATAAAACCTATTCGATGAGATTATGGTTGGATCCGATGAAACTGGCTGCATATAACTTAACTCCGATCGACGTCAGAAATGCATTAACGAGTGAGAATGTGGAATTGCCTTCGGGAAGAATTGAAGGAAATCTCACTGAACTAACCGTTCGAACAATGGGACGGATCACGAATGTCGACGAATTCAATGATCTGATTGTCAAGAAGACAGCAGGAAGTACAATAAAATTGCGGGATCTTGGATACGCCGAGTTAGGTCCCCAGAATGAACGTACTATCCTAAAAAGAGATGGCGTTCCGATGGTTGGTGTGGTTTTAATTCCTCAGCCCGGTGCCAATCAGATTGATATTGCAGATGAGTTTTACAGAAGAGCAGAAAATATCGAAAAAGACCTTCCCGCTGATATTGAAACAGCAATTGGTTTTGATTCTACAACGTACGTACGGGCTTCTATCGATGAAGTAAAACAAACCATTTTCGTTGCTTTCTTTCTGGTGATAGCAGTTATTTTTCTGTTTCTGAGAGATTGGCGAACTACTGTAATTCCCGTATTGGTAATTCCGATTGCTTTGATTGGGTCGTTCTTTATAATGTATTTAGCCGGGTTTTCGATCAATGTATTAACATTGTTAGCAATTGTATTAGCCATTGGTTTAGTGGTTGATGACGCGATTGTGGTACTGGAAAATATTTATACTAAGATAGAAAGCGGACAGCAGCCAATGATGGCGGGAATACTTGGCTCAAAAGAGATATTCTTTGCTGTAATTGCTACCACTGCGGCCTTGGTTTCAGTATTTATGCCGATTCTGTTTTTAGGTGGAATTACAGGTCGATTGTTCAGGGAGTTCGGTGTAGTGATTGCCGGAGCGGTTATGATTTCTTCCTTTGTTGCACTTTCGTTAACTCCTATGCTTTCAACCAAGTTGCTAAAGAAGCGTGACAAGAAGAACAGATTCTACGCTGCAACAGAGCCGTTCTTTATTAAAATGAATAAAGCTTACAAAAACTCACTGCAATCCTTTATGAAAAGAAGGTGGTTGGCTCCTCTAACCATTTTGGCCAGTGGAGGCCTGATCTATTTGTTGATGAGCACGCTTCCTCAGGAAACGGCTCCTTTAGAAGATCGAAGCCGGGTCAGGATGTTTGCCCAAGCCCCGGAAGGAGCTTCATACGAGTACATGGATAATTACATGGATCGTTTGGTGAGTTTGGTTCAGGACAGTATCCCGG
>JAEPNB010000001.1:0-258200 GCA_017643645.1 Balneola sp. | reverse complement strand
GGAAACAAAATCTGTTATTTCAGTAACCTCGCCGGGATTTGGAGCTTCAAGTTCTGTAAACTCAGGTTTTGCGTTTTCTATTTTAAAAGATCCGGAACTGAGAGATCGTTCACAAAATGAAGTAGCAGATGATCTGACTGAAAAAGTAAAACTGTTGAGCGGAGCTCAGACTTTTGTATCTCAGGAGCAAACCATCGGGAGCAGCAGAGGAGGTTTGCCGGTTCAGTTTGTACTTCAGAACCAAGACTTTGAACGACTAAAAAGTGCAATTCCTGATTTTCTGGAAGCGGTTAGAAATGACCCAGCCTTTACGTATCAGGATGTGGATCTGAAATTCAACAAACCTGAGCTTCAGGTAGAAATTGACAGAGAACGCGCTCAGGATTTAGGAGTTTCTGTTCGTGATATTGCTCAAACATTACAGTTTTCGTTAAGTGGACAGCGTTTTGATTTTTTCATAATGAATGGAAAGCAATATCAGGTAATCGGTCAGGTAGAAAGAAAAAACAGAAACGAACCGGTTGATTTAAAAAGCCTCTATGTGAGAAACAGTTCCGGAAGTTTGATACAACTGGACAATCTTGTGAAAGTTGCTGAACAAAGTAGTCCACCTCAGTTATACAGATATAACAGATATGCTTCAGCAACAGTATCGGCGGCGCTTGCTCCGGGCAAAACTATTCAGGATGGAATAGATGCAATGGAGATAATCGCGGAGAATGTGTTGGACGATACCTTTTCGACCAGTTTATCAGGACCTTCCAGAGACTTCGTGGAAAGTTCTTCCAGCTTATTATTTATTTTCTTTCTGGCACTGCTATTGGTGTATTTAGTGCTTTCTGCACAGTTCGAAAGTTTCAGAGATCCGTTTACCATTATGCTTACAGTTCCTCTGGCTTTGTCCGGAGCCCTGGTAAGTATGTGGTACTTTGGTCAAACTCTGAATATTTTCAGTCAGATCGGGATGATCATGCTTATCGGATTGGTTACTAAAAACGGGATTCTCATCGTAGAATTTGCAAACCAAAGACAGATTCAGGGTCTTTCTATTATGGATGCAATTATGGATGCTTCAGCTGCTCGTTTCCGTCCGATCCTGATGACAAGTATTTCAACAGTGTTGGGAATCTTACCGATAGCATTAGCTCTTGGTGCAGGTGCAGAAAGCAGGACATCAATGGGAATTGCGGTGATCGGGGGACTGATTATCGGTAGCTTTTTAACACTTTATGTGATTCCTGCAATGTACTCTTATTTGTCACCTGAAAAATCGAAAGATGATATGATCAGCGATGAAATGATTAAAAAAGCAGAAAGCGAACTTGAAACTCAAATAGCATGATGAAATTGGTATATAAGAGATCGTATTTAGTACTATTTGGAGTGTTCTTATCATTTGGGTTTTCAAACGCCCTGGCACAAGATACTCTGAGGATTGAGGAAGCTATCCAAAAGGGACTGGAAAAGAATTTCGCTATCCGAATAGCAAAAAATGAAGCACAAATAGCTAAGAATAATAATTCATTAGGGAATGCGGGACTTCTTCCTGTAGTGACTGCTGACGGAACCATCTCCAAAAGAATTGAAGATAATGAGACTCAGTATTCGGCTAATTCAATACCTGACCGCAATGATAAAGGTGTTGAAACCACTAATTACAATTATGGTATAGATGCAACCTGGACCATTTTTGATGGATTGACAATGTTTGCAACTAAAGACCGATTGAATCTGGAAGCAGAAATAGGAGAAGAGCAAACTCGTCTGGAAATCGAAAATTTACTCGCTGAACTAATTAATGGTTACTACCAGATCGTTGCAAGACAAAAGGCTCATAAAATACTCGAAAATACTGTTCAGGTATCAGAAGAACGTATTAGAATCGCAGAAACGAAAAAGGATTTGGGTTCAGGTTCTGAATATGATTTATTGCAGGCGCGAGCAGACTATAACGCTGACAGGGCTGCTTTGATCCGATCAGGAACTACATTAAAACAGTCAAAGATTATCGTAAATCAGATACTATCTAATTCATCCTTTGAAAACTTTGATGTAGAGCCTGCGATTGAAATGGGAGAAATGATGGATCTGGAAGTTCTTATTGAACAAGCATTGGTAGAAAATAAATCATTGTCGGTAGCGCGGATGAATGAAATGGCAGCGAGTGAAGAGATCAATGAATTAAGAGGAGACTGGTTCCCGCAGATTGATGTAAGCGGGGGATATGGATACAATAAAACGGAGACGAGTACAGGTTTCGTGGATTTCTCCAATACATCCGGTTTTAATTATGGTATTACGGCAAGAATTAATTTGTTCGACGGTTTTAATAAAAACAGAAGAACTCAAAACGCTCAAATACGACTAAAGAATCAACAACTGCAGCTTGAAGAGTTGAAATTAAGACTAAGGTCTGAGATTCAACAGGTATACGAGCAGTATATCGATGCTCTTTCTTTGATTGAACTGGAACAGGAGAATCTGCAATTCACAAAACAAAGTCTGGATATTGCTTTGGAAAGATTCAGGCTGGGAACCATTAACTCTGTAGAGCTTAGGGAGGCGCAACTTAGTTTACTGAATGCTGAAAACCGATTAATAATAGCACAAATTGAAGCAAAAAATGCAGAAACCGAGTTGTTAAGGTTGAGCGGAGATCTATTGAGAAGAGTGAACTAAAAAAGCACTAAGATTTGAGATCAAAACTCAGTACCAATCTCCTGCCATTATCCTGATATTCAACACCGTCTGCATATTCACCCATCAGGAAAACGCCACGTCCGCTTGTATTCAGAATATTTTCTTTTGCAAGTGGATCAGGAACTTCATCCGGATCAAATCCCGCTCCTTCATCCTGTGTTGTAATAACTAATGCAGATCCATCATGTTCCGCTATCAATGTTACCTTTTTGGAGTCATCTAATTCATTTCCATGAACAACGCCATTGGTAGCAGCTTCACTCACAGTGAGCATTAATCGAGCATAAAACTCATCATCAAATTTTAAATCTGTCTGTAAGTCGTTCAGAAAACCTTCCAGTTTATTCAGGTCTTCATAAGTAGATTTCAGAACAAGTTTTTTTCTGTAACTCATCAATTATTAAGCATAAATACCACGTAGTTTCAGCGTTGTTGCTACACGATCAATTGCATATACATACGCTGCTTGTCTTAACGTAATACTATACTTTTCACTCACCATAAACAAGTTATCAAAAGCTTCACGCATCATTCTGTTCAGCCTTCTGTTTACTCGTTCTTCGGTCCAGAAATATCCATGTCTGTCCTGTACCCACTCGAAATAAGAAACAGTTACGCCACCTGCGTTTGCAAGAATATCAGGTACTACCATTACCCCGTTTTCATCCAGAATTGAATCTGCACTTGCAGTTACGGGACCATTTGCCCCTTCGGCGATAATCTTTGCTTTTATATTAGAAGCATTCTCTCTGTTTATCTGATCTTCTTTTGCTGCCGGAATTAATACATCACATTCAAGCTCTAGCAGATCTGAATTACTAATAGATTCTGCTCCGTCAAAACCTTCCAATGAATAATTATTAGTTTGGGAGTAATGTATTGCAGCCGGAATATCTATTCCTTCTTTATTATAGTATCCTCCGCTTACATCACTAATAGCGATTACTTTTGCGCCTTGTTCATATATCAGCTGAGCAGAAACTGATCCAACATTACCAAAACCCTGAACTACTATAGTCGCATCACTTGGAGAAATTTTAAGCTTGTTCATGGCAGCCAAAGCCGTGGTTATTACTCCACGTCCTGTCGCTTCGCGTCTTCCTTTAGAACCTCCCAAAATTATTGGCTTACCTGTTACCACAGCAGTTTCATTTCTTTTGCTCTTCATGCTGTATGTGTCCATGATCCAGGCCATAGTCTGCTCATTGGTATTCATATCAGGAGCGGGGATGTCTCTTTCAGGTCCAAAGACATCACTCATATTTGAAGTATAACGTCTGGTCAATCTTTCTAACTCATTTTTTGAAAGAAGCTTGGGATTAACACGAACACCACCTTTGGCTCCACCAAAAGGAACATTAACGCAAGCACACTTCCAGGTCATCCATGCAGCCAGTGCTTTAACTTCATCGAGATGTACATCTTCAGCATAACGGATTCCACCTTTAGAAGGTCCTAGAATACTATTGTGAATTACGCGATAACCTTCAAAAACTTCGATCCTGTCGTCATCCATAATTACAGGAATAGCAACCATTACTACTTTTTCAGGGGTGGAAAGATATTTAAACATACCTTCATCCAGATCTAAAATATCAGCGGCAAACCTGAATCTTTCCATCATAGAAGAAAAAGGGGAGTCGTCTTGAGTTAGTGGGGCAGGTTCTTTGTAGTACTCTTTTGTGAGGGCGTCTTTAATCTCGGACATTATGTTAGTTTAATTTCAATTCTGTTAAAAAAGCGCTTCCAAATATAAAAACTAACTCAGATAATTATTCATTAAAATCATCACATTGTTAAAAAAAAGGTAATACGTGTGTATTTGTTTTTATGAGATAAATATATCATACTAGGACATTCCATCGTTAGACGGTTAAATTAAATTCATATCTGCATTCTTCATGAAAGAAAAAAGATCCAAACCCCAAATTGAATGCAAATGAATGCAAATGTTTTAGTACTTAATCAAGATTACCAGCCTTTGAGTGTTTGCTCTTTGCAAAGGTCTATGAAGCTTATTTTTTTGGAAAAAGCAGAGTTGCTGCACGATGATCCTGAAAAGAAACTGAGAACACCCAGCGACCAATATGATTTCCCTTCTGTAATTCGATTACGCAGATACATTCGCTTACCTTATACAAAAGTGGTTCTGACAAGAAGGAATGTGATGCGCAGAGACGGTTTTAGATGTCAGTATTGCGGGCAGAAATCTAAATTGACCATTGACCATATTCATCCCAAAAGCAGAGGTGGTAAAGATACCTGGGAAAACCTGACTACAGCTTGCGATAAATGTAACGTTAAGAAGGGAAACAGAACGCCGAAAGAAGCAAATATGGCGCTTCGTAGTAAACCATATCGTCCTATACCCATTACATTTTTCAGAGATATAAATGGTGGAGTTCAGGAACCCTGGAAGCCGTATTTGTATATGACTTAGGGAATATTGAATATTCAACAAGGAATATCCAATATTGATTGGTCAAAAATCTATTTCATATCAGTTACACAATTCTATAGCAATGATTGTTAGAGAATAAAACTAAATGTGTTTTTAGAAGCTAATCTAAGTCATCGATAAACACTATCAGAGATTTTTAAACGAATATCGCAATCAGTGAACAAAACCCTTATCTTTAGTATCAATTAAATTCAAAGAGAAACTCACATCTTGAAATGAGTAAGAAAGGCAGAGTTCTTGTAGCAATGAGTGGCGGTGTTGACTCTTCAGTCGCTGCTGTAATGCTAAGAGAACAAGGATACGAGGTAATAGGAATTACCATGAAAACCTGGGATTATCACCGAAGCGGTGGTGATAACGGGAAAGAAACGGGATGTTGTACGGTAGAGTCTATGAATGATGCTCGCCACATTGCCGTAAACCATGGTTTTAAACACTTTATCGTAGATATTAGGGAAGAGTTTGGTGATTGGGTAATTGATCGCTTTGTGGGCGATTATATGGACGGAAGAACTCCGAACCCGTGTGTGCTTTGTAATACTCATATCAAATGGGCTGCTTTGTTAAAGCGAGCAGACAACCTGGGATGTGATTTCATTGCTACAGGACATTATGCAAGAGTACGAGAAGAAAACGGACGTCACATCATTTCCAGAGGATTAGATCCAAAGAAAGATCAATCGTACGCATTATGGGGTGTTGCACAAAAGCATCTTGAGAGGACTATTTTCCCTTTGGGTGGATATTCAAAACCGGAAATTCGTCAAATAGCCGAAGATCATGGATTATTAAACGTAGCCAATAAGCCAGATTCTTATGAAATCTGTTTTGTACCGGATGATGATTATCGCAGATTTCTAAAAGACAAAGTTCCGGGTCTGGAAGAGAAAATGAAAGGCGGAAAGTTTGTAGATAAAGACGGAAATATTTTAGGCGAGCACGAAGGCTATCCTTTTTATACAATTGGTCAACGACGTGGGTTAAACTTGCCCATGGGTAAGCCTGTTTACGTAACAAATATAAATGCGATAACAAACACGATCACTATCGGAGAGAAGGAAGATCTTATCAGTTCTACGCTGACAGCTAAAGAATTAAATTTAGTGAAATACGACAGAATTCCGGAAACCGAGATGGAAATCACCGGCGCAATTCGATATAACGATGATGGGGCAATGGGATATTTAACTCAACTGGGAGAGGATGAGATCAAAGTTCATTTCCCAACCGGAAGAGAAGCCATAACTCCCGGACAGGCTATAGTTTGTTACGAAGGTGATGATGTAGTAGCCGGCGGTTGGATAAAAAAAGTGAATGTAGGAATGGAAGATCTAATTTCTGCGTAACATCCAACTATGTAGTTCGTTAAACTCCTCAATCTAAAACATCCAGAGATAATTATGAGAACCAAATTATATTTAAGTACACTGCTTTTTTTATGTGTCACTTTTTTTTCTAATCCTCTTCAGGCACAGTTTGAAGGTCATATATCCATGAATCTTTATGGTGATAATGAAAATGGAAAGACTTCAGTTAATGAGCTGAACATGTATGTAACTGCAGACCGAATCTTTTTGAAAGGAGAAGATGAGATGAATTTTGGTCAGTCATTTAATTCCGGAGGGATGCTGATTCGTAATGACAAAAAAGACTTTGTAGTGTTAATGGAGAATAATGATGCACTTCAGGTTACTAAATCAGAAGTGGAAGGGTTATTTAAAATGTTTCTTTCATGGGGAAGCGATTCTTCACCAAACAGTTCAGAAAATGAGGAAATGAATTTTGAATATACTGATCGGGAAAGAACTATAAATGGATATAAAACATATGAATTGGTTATTTCAGGTAAAGAAGCCGATTCTAAAATGTCTGTATGGCTTACACCGAATATAGATATAAACTGGGGAATGCTGGCTGAGCCTTGGAAAAATATACCTGCTGAAGCAAACAGAGCAGTTAATCAATCAAGAGATGCAGTTTTTACGGGGAAAAATTTTCCAATGCTTGTTGAAGTGACGGGGAAAAAAGGTACTGAAACCGTGATGGAAGTTACCAATATTAATAAGTCCAGTATTGCGAAAGCGATGGTTCAAATACCAACAGGAGTCAACCTGATCAGCGTAACAGATCTGATGTTTAAGATGATGTCAGGGAACTGATTTCAGGACATTGAGAAAATAGAGATATAAAAAAAGGGAGTTTGGTAATCCAAACTCCCTTTTAATTTGTACTAATTAAAATACTATTTAATCAGTGTCATTCTCTTGGTTAAGCTTTGATTAGCTGATTGTAATCTGTAGATATAAATACCTGAAGATAAATTGTCAGCTTGAAAGTTGAAGGTATGCTCACCTGCACTTAATCTTTCGTTAACCAAAGTGGCAACTTTTTGTCCAAGCATGTTGTAAACAACCAATTGTGTTGGTGCCGCTTCTTCTAATGAGAAGCTAATTTTTGTGCTTGGGTTAAATGGATTAGGATAATTTTGATCTAAGCTGAATCTGTTTGGAGTATCAATTCCATCATCTTCATTAGATGTCAATGTTCCTCTTTCAAAGGTTGCTGATCTTGTATCGCTTGATGCTTCATCACTACCATCAGAAGCTATTACTCTGTGGTAAATTGTTGCACTGGCACCTGACTCAACTCCAAGATCCACTAATATTGTATCCAGATCACCAAAGGCTATGCTATAGTTCAGGTTTGAACCAACATTAGCATTAATAAAGGCATTGGTAAATAGTGAGTCGGTAGCAGCTTGCCAAGTATACGTAAGGCTGTCACCATCAACATCTGAGCTAGCAGACCAAGTAGACTGGAAGCTGGTAGATACATCTCCGGAAACACTGATCATAGCATTATCAGTTGGGGTCAACAACGTACTTTTTGATGGAAATAAATTATCACCAAAAAGTAGCTGTCCTCTTAATTCTCCTGACGCTTCAGTTTGTGAATGTACATTTACATACAAACCTTGGCTGTTCATAGTTTCAAGTTGTGCCTCTGTTAACTCATAAGTGTTATTTGAAACATTATAAACACCACTTGTGTCATTAGAGACTGTAGCATTTAATGTTACTTCAACTCCACCACTTCCGGTTACACTACCAGAGTGTAGATGGGATGCGGTGTAAGCACTTGAAAGCGCTTCAAAACCACCGGTAACAATAGCTCTGTCGCCTGTTATTTCTACATTTACTGCGCCAAAAGCTTCGGTAATTACAGGAGTAGGTTGTTCGTGTAAACCGCTCAAATTCGTTTTGAAATAAGCTGATGCATCACCTAATACTTGTCCGCGAAGTTCACCAGCTCCAAACGTAGTGGTATGGATGTTTACATAGTAACCTCTGTTAAGTAGAGTCTCAATTTGAGAAGCATCAACAGCAAATTTATTGTCTTTTGCTAAATAAGCACCTGCTTTTAAATTAGCTTCTACTTCTGCATTAATTAATATGTCAACCATTCCGTTAGTACCGGAATGTCCCGTGTGCAGATGAGATCCACCGGCAACATTAGCGTCAAAATCACCTTGTAATTCCGCAAATGTACCCGTTACCACTAATGAGTCATCTGTAGTTAGTTCAACTACAACTGCACCACCGGCATTTGTATTCGCAGAAGGAATTTCAGCACTTCCTGATAAGCTGGCAAAGAAAGAAGCTGTAACCGGAGGTGTAACTTGTCCTCTTAACTCTCCGGAAGCAAAATTCTCAGAATGGATATTTACATAAACGCCTCTATCCATAAGTGCCGCTTTTTGATCTGTAGTAAGTTCAAATCTGTTATCAGATGCTAAATATACTCCTGATTTATTGTCAGCTGCTACAGTAGCATTTAAAGTTACTGCTACTCCACCGGCACTTCCTGCCATTGCAGTGTGCAAATGAGAAGCCGCATAATTGCTCGAAAGACCGTTAAACGATCCTGACACAAATAGTGAATCACCATTTAATTCGAGGATGAGAGCACCACTTGCCATAGTCTTAGCTACAGGTACTTCCTGTGCACCAGAAACATTTGTTCTGAATACAACATCAGCTTGAGGAGCTAATTGACCTCTAAGCTCTCCGGCTCCGTAGGTTTCGGAATGTATATTTACATAAATTCCGCGTGCTTTTAATGTATCAACCTGGCCGTTGGATAATGTAAAAGTGTTATTAGCAGTAGTGTAAGTACCACCCATTCCGTCAGTATCAACAGTTGCTTCTAAAGTAAACAGAACACCACCTGCTTCACCAGCCATACCGGCATGTAAATGTGAAAAAAGATAGGCGCTGCTAAGTCCTTCAAAAGAACCTTCAACAGTTAATTCGTTTCCGTTAAGAGTAGCTGTAATGCTACCGTTTGCGGAGGTTGTTACAGTGGGTACTTCGTTACTCCCACTAAGCGTAGTTTCAAAAACTGTTTGTGCATTTGCTATTTGAGTTGTACCAAATAACAGTAAAGAAAAAACAGTTACCAAAAATGGTATCTTTTGTATATTCATTTTTCTCGTAAGTTAAGTTATTATTATACTTAACTAACGATACGAAGAAACTTTGCGTTCAGATTGGATTATTGTGAAGATATTAAAAAAGGAGTTGCGCTTTCAAGCAACAACTCCTTATCTCTATCGCTAAATATAAATTCTGTAATGGTTAGTACGAATAGTTTTCAGAGGCGGATTGATATTTATTTAAATAAAGACGCAAAAAAACTCCAACCGGTATGGAAGGAGTTTTTAAAGACTTAGTAAATAAGTACTATAATCTCTACATAGCACCCATCATATACATAGCACCGGTAGGTTGAGGAGAACCACCCTCAGGCTCCAGTGTAATTGCAAAAGCACCTTGATCTGCTGATTGATTCAACTGCTGAATTTTAAAGAAATTATCTCTTTCAGGATTATTCACTGCAAATACTCCTGCACTTAAAGGTTGACCATTGATTAAAATCCAAAGCTGATACTCTTTTGCAGTAGGCACTGCAGGCATATTTGCTACTTGAAGTAAAGCTTGTCCATTATCTTTATCCCATACCACTTTACCAAATCCATTTGGGTTTACGTCTTGACCGTCCATTAGAACAAGATCGACGTCTCTTGCTTCTAATATTGCTAGTAATTCAGATTTTTGTTCAACTTCTGTTTCTAAAATACGAATGGTAGTTTCTTTCTGAGCTACTAACTCTTTCTGGTTTTCAAGGTCAGATTCAAGATTTTGATTGAAGAAAAATAATCCAAATGAACTTATCAAAAAGAGAACGGCAGCAGCTGCGGCAATTCTGTATCGGGAGAGGTAATGAACATTTGATCCACCACGTGCATGTACAGAAGCCCATGCCATCTCCAATAATTGCTCTTTAACATTTTCAGAAGGTTTTTGATTATAAGCAAGCAAAGCCATTTCAGATGCTATACTTTGCATATCCTGATAAAGCTGTTCCTGTTCCTGGGTTGCGTCTTTAAGTAGTGATTTAAATTCTTTTTCTTCTTCTTTTGTTATCGAACTTAAAACAAAACCGACACAAAGCTCTTCAAATTTTGCATTGTCTGTAGTACTCATTGTTCCTCTCCCGATAAAATTTCTCTTAGTTTCATCATTCCGTCTCGCATTCTTGTTTTAACTGTCCCTAGAGGGATATCATATTCATCAGAAATCTCTGTTTGACTCAATCCATCGAAATATGAGATTTGTATTACTTTTCTTTGTTTCTCTGAAATTTTTTGCAACGCGTTTCTCAACATGTCTGCTCTGTCCGATAAAATGGTATCCTCCAATGGGTCATTTTCATTAGAAAATAATGGATGGAATACATTATCATCATCCAAGCTTGTAGATTGCTTTTTCTGTTCTTTATAAACTTTAGAACGCAATCTGTCAATTCCTTTGTTTCTTGTTAATGAAACAATCCAGGTATATCCGGTTCCCCTATCCGGATCGTATTGATCTGCTTTTTCCCAGATATTGCTGAATACTTCTTGCAATAAGTCTTCTGCTTCCGTTTTCTTTTTAAGAATGGATAACAGCAAACCAAATAAAAGCCGATTATACTGATCATATAAAAGCGAAAGTGCTACAGGATCTTTCCGGGCAATTCGCTTTAATAAATCTTTATCTCTAGTATTATCCTGATTTAAAAATTTACCTATGGCAGATATAAGAAAAAACAACATACCTATTGTTCCTGATTAAGATTACGAGTTTAGTCTCATACTGGATTGAAACTGTTAAATAAACTAAGCTAAAGAATTTGATTTCAAAAGGTCTTGTACTTGAAAAAGATCATTAAATGGTTTTTCACACACAAAATTTGAACAATAGTAAAAAGTGATGCTATCGTTGATTCGTTCCATTTTTTCTGTATAGCCGGCAAACTTACCAATACTATTTAATTCAGAATTTTTATACAAACAGACTTTGAATGGAGAAAATACAGTCCTGATCTCCGAAAGAACTTCTTTATTTGGTGGTACATTGTCAACGATAACAAGTTCTATGGGATGATTATTTAGAAATTGTATTGCTTGTAAACCTTGGGTAATACTTGATCCTGATCTTATTAAATCTGAGGAGAAGAATTCACCAATTGAATTTGCATAATTTTCAAATTCCGGTTGCCCTGTTAGTCTTCCCAACTTGATAAGACTAACCATTGCAACTGAGTTTGAGGAAGGAGTTGCACCGTCATATATCTGTTTTTGTCTGCCAAGTAACTCTTCGGTATCATGATTAATGAAAAAGAAAGCACCATCTTCTTCGTCCCAGAACTTCTCGATAAATATTTTAGAATATTTAATGGCTCTATCTAGATATTCAGCATCAAATGTTGCTTCAAACAATTCAAGAGTTGCCCAAATCAAAAATGAATAATCATCGGCAAACGCATTGATTTTGCTTTCACCATCTTTGTAACGATGTAAGAGGTTATCGTCCTGAAAAAGATTCTTTTCAATGAAAGCGAAGGCCTCTTCAGCTTTAGTAAGAAACTTTTCCTCATTAAATACGCTTCCGGCTTTAGCCAGAGCTGCAATAGTAAGAGCATTCCAATCAGTTAGAATTTTCTCGTCACGAAGCGGGTGGGTTCTGCTTTCCCGCTCTGAAAGAAGCTTTTTCCTGATACCCCGGAACTTTTCTGAATCAGTTGGAGACAAAGAATTTTTTAAATGAGGAATGTTTTTGCCTGTTAATTCTTTAGTAGCTTCATCCTCATAATTGCCTTCTTTTGATAAATTAAAATTGGTTAGAAAAAAATCTGATTCATTTTTTGATAAAGCATTGAGAACTTCAGCAACCTTCCAGACATAGAATTTACCTTCTTCTCCATCAGAGTCAGCATCTTCAGCAGAGAAAAAACCACCATCAGGATGAGTGAGATTGTCTGAGATATATTCAAATATTTCAAAAACAGTTTGTTTAAATAAAGGATTTCCGGTTACCTGCCAACCCTCCGTATATGCAATTAATAAAAGAGCCTGATCATATAGCATCTTCTCAAAATGGGGTAGTAGCCACTTTTCATCTGTGGAATATCTGTGAAATCCATACCCTAAATGATCCCAGATTCCTCCGAGACGCATTTCAGTTAGTGTGTGTTCAACTGAATTTTTGAAACGGTCTTCTCCTTTAGCATGCCATTGACGGAGCAGGAAACTCAAGTTATGTGGAGATGGAAATTTAGGAGCGGAACCAAATCCTCCATGATCATCATCGTAGCGCTGTGAGAGCTGTTCTGCGGCATAATCTACAGCTTCCAGCCCCGGAAACATTCCTTTCTCAAAATGTAGCGACTTATCAAACCCATCCTGAATACTTTCTGTAGCCTTTTTTATTTTTTCAGGCTCATATTTCCACATACCTGCTATACCGGGAATTAACTGCTTTAAACCAATGCGCTGAAATCGAGCTTCTTTAGGAATGTATGTTCCGGCAAAAAAAGGTTTTTTATCAGGTGTTAAAATAATAGTTAACGGCCATCCTCCATGACCGGTCACCATTTGGCAAACAGTCATATAAGTGTTGTCTATATCCGGTCTTTCTTCACGATCAACCTTGATGTTTATGAAGGTCTCGTTTAAAAGCCCTGCAATATCAGTGTCTTCAAAACTTTCATGCTCCATAACATGGCACCAGTGACAGGTAGCGTATCCAATGGACAGGAAAACAGGCTTATTTTCCTTTTTAGCTTTTTCAAATGCTTCTTCACACCAAGGATACCAATCAACAGGATTATTTTTGTGCTGAAGCAGATACGGACTTTTTTCGTGCTGAAGTCGATTCAAAACGTTTTATAAATCTTTTAAGTTTTTTTTGATTACTACCAATTAAGATAAGCAACAAAAACCAGACAATTGGTTGTTACTAGGTAAGAATCTAAATAACCAGTCGCATTGAGGTGCGCTCCATACTGATCTGCTTAACTTTAAAAGTTTCTTTAGCAAATCCTTTTAACTCTTTTTCACCGGTTTTTATAAACAGGGTTTTTCTGTTATTTTCAAGGTATAGATCAGCATCGCCAAAGTTGTAAAAAGGTTCAGAGACAACAATTTCTTTTTCTTCTGCTACATCTACAAGACGAGAGGCTATATTAACAGTGGTTCCAAAATAATCAATCCTGTCATTTAAGTTAACGGCTGTACAATTTCCTAAATGTATACCCGCTTTTAATTTAAATGATTCTCCCATAGCTGTAGAGGAAGAAAATATCTGTTGGATTCTTTCTACTGCTTTTAATGCAGATACAGGCTCTTTGAATACAGCCATTACTGAATCTCCAATGGTTTTAACGATTCCTCCTCTTTCCTCTGCTACAATTTGCTGTATTATTTTGAAGTGACTCATTAATTGTCCGATTGCAAAGTCATCTCCTTCCTGAAGGTAAAGGTCAGTAGAATTCATCAGGTCAGTAAACAAAATAGTTACATTGGAAGCGGTTACTTTTTGTCCATCTTTTAGCGTTTCCTGTGCAAATAACGTTCTGAAATCGTGAGAAGAAGTTACCTCTGTGGCGTAGATAGCTTCACGCCGCCAGTTTTCTTTCTCAATGTAGCATATCAGGTTCTCTTCGGAATCATTGACAATAGTAAGATTAGGATTAATTGAGACTGTAGCTTCCTGTCCGTCAAAGTCTTCATCAGTAATAAATATAGTTGCGGCATCATCAATATCTTTCCTGAGATGTAGTTTCAGATACCCGTCATTTACAGAGGTTTTAAAAAGGTATGTTCCCTCTTCAAGGCTAACATTCAGGTATTTTTGCTGGCCCGGTTTTAAATAATGCTGCGTAACTCTTTGAGGAGTATTTTGAGGCCCACCATAGCAGTACGTATTATTTGAGATTTTACGTATTAGAGGGTTTGGGTTAAAGACAAGGTGCAGGTTTTCGTTGAAGTCAATTGAGTAACTACTATCACAAGCGTCGCAATGAAGGTCTGAATGGATATCTCTCATTCTGCGAAAACTGTGTTTTGTATTTTTACAGTTAGGGCAGAAAACATCCCATCTGAAGTCCAGCAATCTGAGTTTAGCTGCATTTAAGAAAACATTGAGTACCGAATATTTTTTTTCTCCCCAGTATTCTGCAAGTCTGTAGGGGTGAATTGTCTTTAAATCTTCATCCTGTGCCTGAGAAATGTATTCTAATAAGTGATTTATTATTCGTTGGCGACGTGTGTTTTCTAAAAGCTTTTCTTCAATCTCAGAAATTTTCGTTTTTGCTCTTCTTGTAAGCCGGACTTTTTTTGAATGCTCATAAGGAAGAGTTTTTGTAAATGCTGATTGATCACAGTCGCTTACATATTTTTGAACTTTTCTCTTTACAAATCTCTCTATGTACTGACTCAAAAAATATTTTATAAATTTTCTGCTGGTAGTGATCTTTAAATCAATGTTAAGTCTTGTTCCTGATCTGTATGGTATTAAATTCACCATAAATGATAAAGATTGAATAAGGCTGGCTTTATATTTTCTTGAGGTTCCGAACCTGAATGGCTTTTCCCAAGCATAAGGTTCTTCAACCCAGGCATATCCGGTATTAATTTTCGTAGATGTTAATTCAAGAAACCCCTTTTTCTTTTCTCTTAAAAAAGACTCTTTTCGTACAGAAAACTGACCAGCAGATTTTAAGAACTTATTTGTATCAGAAATATAGGGCCATAGTTGTGCTGGATTAGCTTTTAATACAAAGCTCCAGTTAAAACTATGTTCATAGGTGTTTTGCATAATTGAATATAGTACCTAGCCCTTTTTTGATTCGTTAATTAATGTCCGAAATCTTATCTTTAAATACCATTTTGAAGAGAGTTTTTCAAAAGGGTTGTTACAAAAAAATTAATTTTATAAATAATATAATGGCTTTAGAAAGAACGTTGACGATTTTAAAACCTGATTGTGTTCGTAAAGAACTTATCGGCGAAGTTACACAAAAAATTCAGGAAGCAGGATTCAAGATTTTAGCAATGAAAATGACAAGATTAACTGTCGATACTGCCGGAGGTTTTTATGCAGTGCATAAAGAACGCCCTTTTTATGGTGAACTGTGTGAGTTCATGAGTAGCGGAGCATGTGTTCCAATGATTTTGGAAAAAGAAAATGCAGTAGCAGATTTCAGGACTCTTATCGGAGCAACTAACCCTGAAGAAGCTGAAAAAGGTACTATTAGAGAGCAGTTTGCTGACAGCCTTGGTGAAAACATTATTCACGGCTCAGATTCAGTAGAAAATGGAAAAATAGAAGCTGCTTATTTTTTTTCAGAATCTGAAGTAGTTGCTAATAACGCATAATATTTATTTGCAAAGAAATGGAAAGCAGGCTGATTATTTTCAGTCTGCTTTTACATTCTTTTCCTTGCCCATTCATAGCAAATAAGCGCAGCAGAAACCGAAGCATTAAGAGATTCCACATTATTTTCCATAGGAATCTTTAAAGTTTTAGAAGCTTTTTTAATTATATTTTTATCTAGTCCTTCTCCTTCATTTCCAATTAAGAAAGCAGTCGGATTATTGAATTCTGCATCCCAGCAGGAATCTCCTGAATTTCCGTCTAAAGCATAAACTTCAAAACCGGCAAGTTCCAGATCCTTAAGCCCATGATTTACATCATGCACCCTTATGATCGGGATTTTTGCAGCGGTACCGGAAGAAGTCTTAAAAACAGTCGCGTTTACAGGTGCTTGTTTCTGTGTGGGAACAATAACAGCTGAGATCCCCGAAGCAACGGCACTTCTTAATATTGCTCCGAAGTTATATGGATCTTCTATCCCATTCAAAAATAGTACAGCCGGATTAGTATTCAAATCAAGCTCTGAGACCCAATCAAAGAAGTTGGTGTAAGATATCTGACTTAATAATGCAACAATTCCCTGATCATTTACTCTTCCTACTAAGTTCTGGATTTTTATTTGGGGAACTTTTGATACTGGGATAGAGTTTTTTGAAACCAGATCAGATAGACGTTCAATAGAATTTAGTTGAATAGAATTTTTAATAAATATCTTTTCAACTTCACTAGGGCGGTTGATCAGCGCTTCAATTATAGGGTTGCGACCATAAATGTAAATATTATCGGTTTTACTCATTTTTATTTTTTTGTTTACGCTGATTTATTAGATTATTGAAATATAGTGGTTAGTAAAAGGTAAGGACATGAACAAAGAAGAAAAAGAGATGAATTCTTTACTGGGAAAGAGTTCTGATTATAAATTAGAACTAAAGAAAAATAAACAGTTCAGATCATTTCCAACTCATAATGAACTGACTCCTGTTAATGGTGTGCAAATTCTTTCTGCATTCATCCAGATTTTGTTGGGTACTCTGGTAGTTACAGTTTCAATACTGGAGCTGATTACCCCAATTTGGCTGGGTACAATTTTGAGTGTATTTGGTTGCATATCAATTATATCAGGACTGGCATTTTCTTATTCTGTATTTTCTAATTCCCAAAGTTTTAATTCATTAATTAATAAGGCAATAAAGCGCGTAATAACGTTTCAAAATTAATTTTTTGAATTAAACTTTATTACTTATTTAATATTTATCTGATATAGAAAATCGGAATGGCTTTACTGTGGTTACTCATTTTGTTTGATTTCAAAAGTCAGAAGCATCTATCTGACGAGTTTTACTAATAGAATCTATACGAACCTTTAAACTATGAACTTTTCTCAGAAAAAGTTTTTTGTGATAGCACACAGAGGAGCCAGTGCTTATTTCCCGGAAAACACAATGTCCGCTTTTAGGGCAGCTGTAGACATGAATGCAGATATGATTGAGTTAGATGTATTGATGTCAAAAGATAATGTGCCAGTAGTTTTTCATGATGAAAAGTTAGATCGTAAAACCAACGGGTCAGGTTTAGTGGCAGATCATACTATTTCCGAACTGAAAAAACTTGATGCGGGTTCATGGTTTCATCCAAAATTCAAAAACGAAAGAATTTCTACATTAAGAGAGGTTCTCGAGTATTCAAAAGATAAAGTAAAAGTAAATATAGAAATAAAATCTGAAGCGGTTACTGATATTGAAGAGTCAGGAGTTGTGGATTTGGTATTAACATTAGTTGGCGAACTGGAAATGGAAGACAAAGTGTTAATTTCCAGTTTTGATTATAGAGTATTGGAAAGAGTAAAGAAAAGTAAACATACAGTGAAAGTGGCAATGCTGTATGAACACAGGCAATCGAAAGGCAGAACCCCGGTGACACTTGCCGGAGATTATAATATTGATGCTTTTAACCTGAATAAGAAAGAATTAACTGCTGGTTGGATAAAACAGCTGAACGACCATAAAATTCCTTTTCTGGTATATACCGTTAATGATGAAAAACTCATGAAATCCATTATTGAATCAGGTGCAAAAGGTATCTTTACGGACAAACCGGATGTATTGAACGTCGTAGTTAAAGACATGATCAAAAAAAATTGCTGATAAATTAAATAACTTTCAAAGTTGCATTGAATAGGGTGTGTTAGAATACTATCTTTTCCATCCATCAACTTCACTCAAACTTCGCATGTCTACTAAGTATATTTTTGTAACCGGAGGGGTAGCTTCATCTCTTGGGAAAGGAATAATTTGTGCTTCATTAGGTCGATTATTGGTAGCACAAGGTCTAAAAGTAACTGTTCAAAAGCTGGATCCTTATATTAATGTGGATCCGGGAACAATGAATCCGTATGAACACGGTGAAGTTTACGTTACCGATGATGGGGCTGAAACAGATCTGGATCTAGGGCATTATGAAAGATTCTTAGATATACAGACTTCTCAATCCAATAATGTTACCACAGGACGTATATATAATGATGTAATTACCAAAGAAAGACAGGGCGCTTATCTTGGTAAAACTGTACAGGTAATTCCTCATATAACTGATGAGATTCAATCTCATGTTCTGGAATTAGGAAAGTCGGGAAAGTATGATGTTGTGATCGTTGAGATTGGTGGAACAGTTGGTGATATCGAAAGCTTACCTTATATCGAAGCCGTAAGACAACTAAAGTACAATGTTGGAAGAAAGAACACATTATCAATCCACTTAACATTGGTTCCATATCTGGCGGCAGCGGGTGAGTTAAAAACAAAGCCAACTCAACATTCTGTTAAAACTCTATCTGAAAGCGGTTTACAACCTGATATTATAGTTTGCAGGTCAGAACATGAACTGGATTCTTCAATTAGGAATAAAGTAGCACGCTTTTGTAATGTGGATTTGGAGGATGTTATAGCATCTCTGGATGCAAAAAGCATCTATGAAGTTCCGTTATTGATGAAAAAAGAAGGTCTGGATAAGCGTGTAATCGAAAAGCTTCAACTGGAAACAAAGGAATATAATCTTGATAACTGGATTGGATTTGTTGAGGCAGTTTGTGATCCTTCAGGAGCTATTGAAATAGCATTGGTTGGTAAATATGTTGAGCATCATGATTCATACAAATCAATAGTTGAAGCGTTTATTCATGGCGGGGCAGTAAATGACTGCAAAGTTAATGTTCGATGGGTACAATCAGATGACCTCACTAAAGACAATGTTTCTAAAAAGCTTGAAGGAGTTTCAGGTGTTTTAGTAGCTCCGGGCTTTGGTGGAAGAGGTATTAGTGGAAAACTGGCAGCAGTAGAGCATGCAAGGGTAAATAAAATTCCGTTTTTCGGTATTTGTTTAGGGATGCAATGTGCTGTGATAGAATATGCCAAAAATGTATGTGGTTGGGAAGATGCAAACAGTACTGAATTTGAAGATGACTGTGAATACCCGATAATTGATATCATGCATGACCAAAAAGACATTGAGAACATGGGCGGTACAATGCGACTGGGGAAATATGCTTGTAAACTTGATAAAGACTCGAATTCCTTTAAAGCTTATGGAGAAGAACTCGTTTTTGAACGTCATCGCCATCGTTATGAAGTGAACAATAACTTAAGATACAAGCTGGTTGAAGGCGGACTGGCTTTAGTGGGAATGAATCCTGAACGTGATTTAGTGGAAATTATAGAAATACCTGATCATCCATGGTTTGTTGGGGTTCAATTTCACCCGGAATTAAAAAGTACTGTAAATAATCCTCAGCCTCTTTTTGTTGATTTTGTTAAAGCAAGTTTAAAACATGCTAAGGCAAATGAACAATACAGTCCTTTAAAGAAGCCAAAGAAAAAAGTAGCAAAGTAGCTTGTCAGATTACAAGGATAAGACCAGAGTACGTAGTTGTGGAATACTCATTAAAAATGAGTGCATACTTTTGGCTCAATTGTTGTCTCCAATATCAAATGAGCTTATCTGGACTCCTCCGGGAGGAGGGGTTAAATTTGGAGAGACTCTGGAAGCAGCACTTAAAAGAGAGTTTTTTGAGGAAACAGGGCTGACTATTTCTGTAAATAAGTTGGCTCATATTAATGAAATCATCCAAGACAGATTTCATGCTATCGAGTTTTTCTTTTTGGTTAATTATGAATCCGGAAATTTAAAACTGGGTAGTGACCCGGAGCACAATGAAAAAAATCAGATTCTAAAGGCATTATCATTTATGAGAAAAGATGAGATTATTGGTTTAAATGTGCAACCTGAATACTTGAAAAAAGAATTTTGGATTGATTACCCATCATTTTTGAAATCATAAACAGGAAGTTTGAAATAAAAAGTAGCGCCTTGAGAAAATTTACTTTCGACCCAAATTTTACCGCCATTCTTTTCAATAAACTCTTTACAAAGCATTAACCCTAAACCTGTTCCGGCTTCATTTCTTGTTCCGTTAGTAGAGTAAAATGAACTAGTAAAAAGAAGCCTGATTTTATCTTTAGGAATTCCCATACCGGTATCTTTTATTGAAATGATTAAAAAACCCGGTTCTGATTTCGTATTAACAGAAACGGTATCTCCTTTGTCACAGTACTTTAGTGCATTTGATAAAATATTGAGAACTACTACATCAATCATATTCCGGTCAGCAAATACATCTTGTGAATTTCCGGTGGGCATATCGACTGAAATTTCTTTCTCATGAAACCTCTTAGACAGTAGCTCGACATTCTTTATAAAAACATCATGGATATCAAACTTTATCGGGGTTATTTTGTAGCCCTGCATTTGGCTTTTAGACCAGTTTAAAAGGTTATTTAGTAGAGTGGAAGTATGTTTAAATTGAGAAACTAGTTCAGGAATCAATTTGTCCAATTCGTGTTTATCAGCAGCTTTCATTTCTAGTAAAGTAACTAAGCCATATAGCGAACTTAATGGATTTCTTAAATCATGGGCTATGATAGAGAAGAGCTGATTTTTGATTTTGTTTGTTTCTTCCAGATCAAGATTCAGTCTCTCAAGTCTCTGATTGGCTTTTTCTTTATTTTTTTTACTCCTGTAAAACACAAATATGAAAATAAGACTGACAAAAAGGAATGAACTAACTCCTCCTAGAACCAATTTTTGATTCCTGAATTTAATATTCTGAGCACGCTTTAGTTCCTCTTCTCTGCGTTCAAAATTATATTCAGCTTCCAAAACCTGAACTTCCTGATTTCTTTGACTTATGTTTAAACTGTCACTTAAAGCAAGATTTTTGACTGAATACTCATATGCTTTCTTATAGTTGCCCTGTGCTTTGTATATTTCGGCTAAAAGACTAACGACGGTGTCTAATTCAGAAAGAGTCTGAGTTTTTTCCCCAATTTCCTCAGATCGTAATGCTACGGTTAGAGCTGTAGGTATGTCTCCCGATAAAAAATGAATTTTTGCAATACCGTTAAGCGGATTCATCGTTTGAGCTTCATTTTCAAGCAGAGAGAAAAAATCTAAAGACTTGTTGAAATGGTATAAAGCTTTTTGATATTTTTTTTCCTGTGTATAAAGATCTCCAAGTTTAAAACTTGAAATAGCTTTAGCACGTACTTCAATAGCGTCATCTCCGAAATCAAGTACATCAAGGAAATTGCTTTCAGCTTTTTTAAAATCATTCAGCCCCAAATAAATGAAGCCAAAATTTACTTTAGAAGTAACTTTAAGTGCTTTATCGCCGGCTGAGATATTCATATTATTGAAGACCTCAAGAGCAGATTCAAAGTTTTCCAAACGTATATACAGAGCACCCAGGTTATTAGAAATTTTATTCAGTTTATCTTCTTCTTCTAACTCACTGAAAATTTTACGGGCTTTTAAATAGTATTCTACCCCGGTTTTATAGAGCCCAAGCGAGCCGTAACAGTTTCCTGTTACTAAATACAGATTGGCATGATGGTAGCCTTCATTGTCAAATTGTTGGTTTAAAAAAGGAAGTGCTCTTTGAATGCCTTCAAAATAGGCACCTTTGATGAAGTCAGCATTGATCAAACTTGTATTTCCGGCAAGTATACCATCCTCATATTTAAGAGAATCGGATAATTCTAAAAGCCGATTAGCGTATAACACAGAGCTGTCTACGTCAATATTCTGATAGTATTCAAGAATTTGAATGATTGATTCAGCTTGCTTCGACGGTTTTTGTTTCTTGTACTCTGCTTTTAAACTGTCAACATTATCTATAGAACGTGGTTGGCCGTGAGATTTTATCGTAAATGAACTGAGTATGAAATAAAAAAGAAATAGAAAGGATCTTATACAGATAAAATTCATGCAGACGTAAATTTCAGCACCAGTGTGCTATTGTAAAAGCTTTAAATTTGATTTAAGTAAACGGATGTCAATACCTATATTACGATAAATATTTTAATAAAAACTCATATGAAGTATACACAAATACTATTGATAACTATAGCTACAATAATACTTGCTTGTAGCCCGAAAAAAGACACAACATTAATCGAAAACGTTAACGGTTATACCATTATCGGTGAAGATCTGGTTGAATTTAAATCCGTTGCGATAAAAAACGGTAAGTTTCTGGAAATCAGTAGCGTTTCACTTGCAGAAAGGTATCCTAATTCTCAAATTATTGACGGTGAAGGCAAAACTTTGTTACCGGGTTTGATCGATGCTCACGGGCATGTAATGGGATTAGGGTTCCAGCAACTAAATGTAAACCTTATGGGCATTAACTCTCTTGAAGCTACCCTCGACACGCTTAAAAATTATGCGGAAGCAAATCCGGATCTGGAATGGATACAAGGAAGGGGTTGGAATCAAACCCTATGGGAGGAAAATGAATTTCCAACAGCCGAAGATATTGATAAGGTCATTTCTGATCGTCCGGTTTGGTTGAGCAGAGTTGACGGGCATGCAGGATGGGGAAATAGTATGGCATTAAGAATGGCAGGCATCAGTAAGGATACGCCAGATCCACAGGGTGGTAAAGTAATAAGAGATGGTAGTGGGAAAGCTACAGGTGTATTTATAGATGCTGCACAAGGCTTTGTAGAATCCGAAATTCCTGCTCCGACTGAAAAAGAACAAAAACTGGCATTAGAAAAAGCGTATGCCCAAATGGCAAAAATGGGAATAACATCGGTTCATGATGCAGGAGTAGGAGTTAAAGCCTGGAATTTATATAAAGAATTTGCAGACCAGAGAAAGGCAAAAACAAGAATCTACGGTATGATATCCGGTTCAGGAAAAACATTTGATGAGCTTTCTAAAAATGGACCGGTTGATTCATACTCAGATGATATGCTTGCTTTGAGAAGTGTTAAATTATATTCCGATGGTGCTTTGGGGAGTAGAGGAGCTGCTATGTTACAGCCATATTCTGATGATCCGGGGAACTTTGGTCTCTTGTTCATGGATCAGGAAGAAATGGATGCCGCTGTATCAAAAGTAGTTGGTAAAGGATTTCAGGCAAACATACATGCTATTGGTGATGCGGGAAACAGACAAGTTCTAGATGCTCTTGAAAAAGCTCAAAATGAACATGGAGATCAGGGACTGAGAAACAGAGTGGAACATGCTCAAATAGTTGCTTTGGATGACATTCCAAGATTTAAAGAATTGGATATCATAGCTTCTATGCAACCAACACATGCAACGAGTGATATGAATATGGCTGAAGATAGAGTAGGGCCGCAGAGAATTAAAGGTGGTTATGCCTGGAAAACATTTTTAGAGCAGGGAACTAAAGTAGCAGCCGGTTCTGATTTTCCGGTTGAGCATTCCAATCCATTTTTTGGATTGTACTCAGCCGTTACAAGGATGGACCATAGTGGAAATCCTGAAGGCGGTTGGTATCCAAACGAATCGTTAACCAGGGAAGAAGCACTTCGTGCCTTTACTCTTGATGCAGCTTATGCAGGGCATCAGGAAGATGTTCTGGGATCAATTGAAGAAGGGAAATGGGCCGATTTTATTTTGATTGATCAGGATTATTTTTCAATTCCGGCAAGTGATATTTGGGAGATAAAAGTCCTGGAAACCTGGGTTGCAGGCGAAAAAGTATACTCTGCAGATAAATAGAATTTGGAACAAATATCAGGTCTGTAGATTTAAGTAAGAAACTTGAATTAAAAGACCTGAAATGAAATTTCAAAGCTTTAAATCCTTAACAGCTATAATACTGATTATGGCTGTTTTTATATCATGTAGTGATTCCAACAATACAAATGAAATCACGCCTGAGATACCCTCTGCAAAAACTATGGCAATAGACTTGTCGGATTTCAACAATAATAGTAATTCTAAACTAAAAGCCGGTTCTAATTTTAATGCCGCACTTTTCAGAGCAGGAGTTGCAAAGCTGATTGTTGATGCAAACCTGATCATTCCAAAGGTTTTGATTTCAGCTGTTCAAAATCAGGATCCTGAAGTTGTAGCAGAAGGAGAATATCAATGGATGTATACCGCTCAAAATGAAGACGATGAATTTTCAGTTTTGCTAACTGCTGAAGTAGATTCCGAAGACAATGTTGAGTGGAATTTTTTCGTAACTACATCAGCCACTGACCCTCCCTTGAATAACTTTCTATTGTTTTCAGGTGAAGCGGAATATGACGGAACAGAAGGTGAATGGACTTATTATGATGCTCAGGAAGATGAGCCTGTTTCAGAAATTGAATGGGATATAGATAATGACGGAAGTATTGATCTGGATTTTTCAGTACTGAGTGACAGAAATGGAAATAAAGGTTCAGAAATAGACTATGATTTTGATGGTACCTTAAAAACAATTGTTTATGTAGATGGTTCAAATGGAAACGTCACAACAATAGAATTTAATTCTGACACAAAAGTCGGATTTATTATTTCTCCCAGCTATAATGAAGGGATAAAGTCTTGCTGGGATGAAAATCTGGAAGACACTCCTTGTACTGACTAACAGTAAAAAAGAAGCAATTTTAAAAAGCTCCTGTAACCCGGGAGCTTTTTTTTGTAGTTATTCATTAAACACATATATTATATGTATAAAACATGTGTAAATATGGATGAACTACATCAGAGAATAAAGGGAAGAGGTTCTTCAGATAATCCGATCAACAGATTTGAAGGAAATTATATTGATTATAATCTGGACGAAGAGACAGGTGAAAAGCCAAATCCTAAAACAAAACTCTTTACAGATCACACAAAGGAGATCATTTCATATAACAAAAGTCCGGATATACCTTTCAATGCCGGATTAAATGTTTACAGAGGCTGTGAGCATGGTTGTATTTATTGTTATGCACGTCCCTTTCATGAGTATTTAGGTTTTTCAGTGGGACTGGATTTTGAAACAAAAATCATGGTTAAATACAAAGCCCCTGAGCTTTTGAAGAAAACATTTCAATCGCCAAAATGGAAACCTCAGGTTATAGCAATGAGTGGTATAACGGATTGTTACCAACCAATTGAACGTAAACTTTTACTCACCAGAAAGTGCCTGGAAGTATTAGCTGAGTTTAGAAATCCTGTAGGTATCATTACAAAAAATCATCTTATAACCAGAGATATAGACTTATTGAAAGAACTGAATGAGTTTAATTGTGTGAGTACGACTATATCAGTGACTTCATTAGATAACAAAATTACAGAAGTCATGGAACCAAGAACGTCTCGACCTTACAGAAGACTGAAAGTAATTGAAAAGCTAGCCAATGCAGGAATTCCGGTAGGTGTTAATGTTGCTCCGATAATTCCGGGATTAACAGATCATGAATGCGTTGATATTTTAAAATCAGCGACGGATGCAGGTGCCACAAGAGCTAGTTTTATTATTGTAAGGTTACCATTTAAAGTGAAGGATTTATTCGAAGAATGGCTACAGCAAAACTTTCCGGACAGAAAGGATAAGGTTTTAAATAAGATTAAAGATATGAGAGGAGGAAAGCTGTACGAAGCTGAATTTGGAAAAAGAATGAGAGGTGAAGGTAATTTTGCGGAACAAATAAGAGATCTTTTTAAAGTACAAACCAAAAGATTGGGATTGAACAATGATCATACCAAGCTAACTACTGAGCACTTTATCAGGAACTCAGGCAAGCAATTGCAACTATTTACATAATTAGCAATAAAAGTGTATAGAATTAGAAACTTTACAGCTTTTGCGTCGTCTAATTAAATGTAGCTTCCCGGTATCCTGACTACAGAGAGTAGCTTTTTAAACATAGTAGCCATCTTTTCATAAGAACAAGGATATCGGGTTTTTTTATGTCTATAGTTTTTTTAATTCAAGTACATTTTGTGTGGGATAGTATAATAACTCTGAGTCTGCCTGTTCATCTTCATCGAAAAATGAAATCTTAGTCTCTTTCATTAACTCGATATCGTCAATTTCTGAGGGCTTGATTTGAAGAGGTTGATAGATCTTTTCGTCAGATGAAAGCATGGTTTTTAATTCCTGATTCAGAAAATCCATGTATTCGATCTTTAGTGATCCGGTTTTGGCACAGGTAATGACCAGAGAATAAGCGACAGAACCTGTATAGTGTAATCGTTCCCCAACGTCTTTTGAAAGTTTCTTAACATCTACTTGGCGAGCAAAAAAATAGAATTTGAGTGCTTTCTCAAACAAAATTTTGTCTCTATCATTTAATATCTTAGTAGTAGGCTTCATCGTAGTCTATAATTTTAACAAAGGTAATTAAGGATTTAATAACATGTCAGCTACTTTGTCAACAATGTTGGAAATTGGAACTAAAGCACCATCTTTTGAACTGCCGGATACGGATGGAAGTAAAGTTTCTTTAAATGATCTCCAGTTCGATAAAGGCGTATTGGTGATGTTTATTTGTAATCACTGCCCCTATGTTAAACACTTAAATGAAGGTCTGGTAGAGTTTGTTAATGACTATAAACAAAAAGGAATCGAGTGCATCGCGATAAGCTCAAACGATGTAGAAAATTATCCTCAGGATTCTCCGGAATTAATGAAAGAACTTTCTGAGAAACACAATTTTCCTTTTCCTTATTTGTATGATGAAACTCAGGAAGTGGCAAAAGCTTATAAAGCTGCCTGTACTCCGGATTTCTTTCTGTTTGATAAAGATCTGAAATTATTTTATCGAGGTCAGTTTGATGATAGCAGACCCGGAAATGGAAAGCCTGTATCAGGAAATGACATGAGAGCTGCTGCAAATTCATTGATAGAAGGAGAGGAGAATTTTGAACCACAAATACCGAGTATGGGATGTAATATAAAATGGAAAAGCGGTAATGAACCGGAGTACTTTAAATAATGGATAATAAACATATTCGAAAATTGAGGGAAGATTACTCCCTGAGCACTTTAGATGAGAACGATGTGAATGCTGACCCAATCGAACAATTTAAAATTTGGTTGGACGAATCATTAAAGGCGATGTTACCGGAGCCAAATGCAATGACGCTTTCAACAGTGGATAGCGAACAAAAGCCACATTCCAGAATTGTACTTTTAAAAGGAATAGAGAAGAATGGCTTTATCTTTTATACTAATTATAAAAGTGACAAAGGTAGAGATATAGAAAGTAATCCCAATGTATCTATATGCTTTTTATGGAAAGAATTGGAACGACAGGTTCGTATCGAAGGTATTGCAAAAAAAATCAGCTCAGAGGCTAGTGAAGAATATTTTGTTTCTCGTCCGGTTAAAAGCCAGATAGGTGCTTTGGCTTCTGAACAAAGTTCTGTAATTGAGAACAGAGCAATTTTGGAAGAAAAGTTTGAAGCGCTTACTAAATTGTATTCTACTGGGCATGTGCCCATGCCGGATCACTGGGGTGGTTATGTTGTAGAGCCAACATCAATTGAGTTTTGGCAGGGACGGCGCAGCAGGCTACATGACAGAATTAAGTATGAGAAGGAAAAGAAGAATTGGATCATTAAAAGATTAGCTCCCTAAAATGCCGAAGATTAAAGAAAAAAGGATGGAGGAAGTCAGGACATTCGAAAATACTTTCGACTGGCATGACTATAACAGCAAGAACCCATTTCCCAAAGGAAGCTGGAATGCTGATATTTTTAAAAATGAAAATCCTATTGTTCTGGAATTGGCTTGTGGAAAAGGAGAATATTCTACGGGATTGGCAAAACTCTATCCCGATAAAAACTTTGTAGGTTTTGACTTAAAAGGAAATCGTTTGTGGGTTGGAGCCCAACGTGCACTTGATCAGGACTTAGATAATGTTCGTTTTTTCAGAGCTTATATAGATCATCTGGATCAGTTTTTTGAAAAGGAAGAAGTTTCAGATATATGGATCATATTTCCGGATCCACAGCTAAAGAAGGACAGGAAGAAACTCACTTCTCCAAAATTTTTAAAGTTGTATCGGCCTTTATTAAAATCCGGAGCGACCATCAACTTAAAAACGGATAGTCAGGAACTTTATGAGTTCACCAAAGAAGTGATTAAAGAACAGAACTTGAAGCTGTTAAAAGATATAAAAGACGTTCATAAAGAATGCCCGGACGACCCCGAACTTTCAATAAAAACCTATTACGAAAAGATGCACTTAGAGAAAGGGAAACTAATTAAATTCATTTCGTTCAGGCCTTAATGAGGTTTAAAACTATAGATGGTGCTTACAGTTCCGTTTGTAGATATTTTTCTTACTCTGGGAATAATTCCAGGGTCTTCTTCCCAAAACTTCCACCACTTACCATCGCCAATAGTGGATTCCAATACATAAATTTCTCCATTATAGATATCTATTCCATGTGGAGACCATGGCTTTTCAGATTTCAAAATTGTTTCAGCAGAACCATCAGGCGAAATCTTTATTATTTCTCTGTTTCCATAATATGCCAGGTATACATTTTTAGATTCATCAACTACCATATCGAAAAATATATTTGCTCCGGAAAAGGGAATGTCGTCAGGATTCTGCTTCTTTAAATTCGAAGCCAGTAATCTGTAATCCGAACCATCATAAATATAAATATCGTCACCTGACATAATGTAAAGTTCTTCGTCAGGTCCACAGGCCGTTAGATTTATTCGTTCAAAATCAGGTGTATTTAATTTAGTTGTTTGATTCAGGCTGTCTCTGAAAAAAATATCAGAATCTTTGGCAAAGTAGATCTGTTGAGCTTTGTCTACAGCCATAGATTGAATATAAAACTGACTTTGATCAGAGGTGGCAGGAATCAAGGTATGATTGGTTGGAGCATCAATTTTCCAAAGTGTATTATTATGATTAGGACTTTGACCAGTTCGTTCTGCAGCAAATATTTCTCTGTCCGAATTTCTGGAAAGTATTATATCACTCGGAGATCTTCGAGCTCTCAGAACATGATTCATTTCATTATTCGGTGTTATCTTCCATACACAAGCATAATGATTGTTATCATCATCAATGGGACAGATAAAAGTAAAGTATATATTTCCGTCCCGGTCTATAACAAGCCCTCCCCAAGGATGAGATTCCAGTATTGGTGACAAGCTTAATGTCAGAAGTATTAATACAAATAAGGATTTAGTTTTATTAATTACACGGAAATTCATGAGATTTATTATTTCAAGTTAAATAAGTCTTCCTGAAATTAAACGGAGTGAAAAAAAGTAAAACTAAATTTTATTTTTCAATTCCTTGATTTTCGTCTCAGATTAGTTAACTTCGTCTAGTTAACACTGTTAACCAATCTTTAAAATGAGCGAAAAAGAAGTCCCTTTAAGGGAAAAAATATTAGATATAAGTCGTCATCTTTTATACAACGACGGACATACCGCACTTTCAATGCGTGGAATAGCAAAAGAAGCAGGGGTATCTGCAACCAGTATTTACCTCTATTTTGATAACAAAGATCACCTTTTGCATACATTGATTGAAGAATCGGTAGAAGCTTTGAGTTTATCAATAGAACAAAAAGTAGATGCAAACTCCGGAGTAATCGCACAGTTTGAATCTGTGATCAGAAGTTATGCAGATTTTGCATTTGCACATCCTGAGAAATACCAGATCATATATATGGTAAAGTCAGAATCAATGGCTCGTTACCCAAAAGAAAAATTCAGAAGGGCACGAAGATCATACGAGCTTTTGGTAAAAATTATTGAATCGGGAGTGCGTGAGGGGTTGATGGAAGAACAAGACCCGCTAACGGCGGCATATTCTATTTGGGCTCAACTGCATGGTGTAATATCGGTAGTATTAAATCAAAGATTAGATAACAGGATTAACAGAGAACATTTTATTGAAAAATCTATTCAACATATTATAGAAGGATTCCTGGTGAGAACTCAGGTTTCTTAAAATTTGGAGAGCATTATGGAAGCATTATCAGAATTATTCGGTTTTTTTAGCGAAGTACCACTTTGGGCTTCGATCACTGCAACGGTAATAATAGCTATTGGTTTTGCTTATACAGGCGCACCACTTTGGCTTTGGGCTATAGCGGGCTATGTGGGATTGATAGGTCTTGATGCTCCGCAATGGCTATTTATTGCTTATACAGTGCCTGTATTGGTTTTTAATATCAAACCAGTAAGAAGGGTATTATTAAGTGGGCCGATTATGAAGTTACTTGACGCGCTCAACTTCCTGCCCACAATATCTCAAACTGAGCAAACCGCAATAGAAGCAGGAAATGTTTGGATTGAAGGTGAGTTATTTTCAGGAAAACCGAATTTTAAAAGAACATTGGAGCAACCTTACCCCGATCTGACTAAAGAAGAACAAGAGTTTTTAGACGGTCCGGTTGAAAAAGTCTGCGAGATGGTGAATGATTGGGACGTCTTTGTAAGAAAAGACTTTACTGAAGAAACATGGGATTTTCTTCGGAAAGAAGGCTTTTTCGGATTAATTATTCCCAAAAAGTATGGTGGGCTTGAATTTTCAGCGACTGCACACTCTGCAATAGTAGTAAAATTATCTTCCAGATGTGGCCCACTAGGAACTACCGTTATGGTACCTAATTCTTTAGGACCTGCAGAGCTTTTAAATCACTACGGAACTCAAAAGCAGAAAGATTATTATTTACCCAGATTAGCGGCGGGAGTTGAAATGCCTTGTTTTGCGCTAACAGAGCCAAACGCCGGTTCTGATGCAGGAGGAATGACTTCAGATGGTGAGGTATTTAAAGGAGAAAATGGAGAACTTTATCTGAGGCTAAACTGGAATAAGAGATACATTACTTTAGCAGCTATTTCTACTGTTTTGGGATTAGCATTTAAACTTCGTGATCCGGAGAATTTACTTGGTAAAGGTGAAGATCTGGGAATTACATGTGCATTAATTCCATCAGATACTGAGGGAGTTGTATTAGGAAAGCGTCATGATCCACTTGGGGTTCCGTTTTATAATTGCCCAACTCATGGGCATGATGTAGTTGTACCTGTGGACGCAATAATCGGCGGAAAAGAAGGTGCAGGGAATGGTTGGAGAATGCTGATGGAATCTTTGGCGGTTGGGCGAGGTATTTCACTGCCGGCATCCAGTTTGGCGGGCGCAAAATTATCCACTCGGGTTGTTGGAGCCTATGCGGCAATCAGAAAACAATTTGGTTTAAATATTGGAAAATTTGAAGGTATTGAAGAGCCGATGGCTCGTATTGGTGGGTACACCTATTTTATGGAAGCTGCCCGAAAATATACTACCGGAGGGCTGGATCAAGGAGAGAAACCCGCAGTTGTAACAGCGATCGCAAAGTATAATTTCACAGAGCATACCCGCGAGATTATCAATGACGCGATGGATATAGTGGGAGGGGCAGGAATTTCCAGAGGCCCACGAAATGTGTTTGCTCATGGATATATTTCTTTGCCGATTGCTATTACTGTGGAAGGCGCAAACATCCTCACAAGAACATTGATGATATTCGGACAGGGAGCTATTCGTTGCCATCCTTATGCTCTGAATGAGATTAATGCCTTGATGGATAAGGATGTAAAAGGATTCGATGATAATTTTTGGGCACATATCGGGCATGTAGGCAGAAATAAAGCCCGTTCGTTTATGCTTAGCATCACACGTGGTTATCTGGCGGGTTCTCCAGTAAATGGTCCTGCTGCAAAGTATTACCGAAAAATGGCCTGGGCTTCAGCATCGTTTGCATTTTTTGCTGATATCGCTTTAGGTTCTTACGGTGGTGGTTTGAAAATGAAAGAGAAGATTGCAGGTCGTTATGCTGATATCCTAAGCTTTATGTATTTGGGAACAGCTACACTCAGAAGATTTGAAGCTGAAGGAAGGCGTAAAGAAGATCTCGATTATTTCAAATGGTCGATGGATTATGTTTTCTACAGAATTCAGGAAGCTTTTGATGGTATTTTAAGAGAGATCAAAGTTCCAGGACTTAGTTGGGGGTTTAGGTTAGTAGGTATTTGGTCTCGATTAAATCCTATCGGAACTTATCCTTCGGATGATCTAGGACACCGGGTAGCTCAGGCAATGCAAGAGCCGGGGGAAGCACGTGATCGTATGACAGACGGTATGTATATACCTTCAGATCCAACTGAGGCTGTTGGACGTTACGAAAATGCTTTAACTTTAATAACAAACACGAATCCCGTATACAAAAAGCTCTATACGGCTATGAAAAAGCGGGAGCTTCCTAAAGATTCGTTTCTGAACTTGTTGAAACCGGCTTTGGAGAAAAATATAATCACAAAAGCAGAAGCTGAAATGGTTGAAAAAGCAGAAGCAGCCAGAACAGATGCAATACAGGTTGACGAGTTTACTTTGGAAGAGTATATGAATGCCACTCCTAAATCTCCGGATGGGGAAGGATTGAAAACCAAAGAAGTGGATAGCTTGGTATAACTTTCCGAATTATTATTCTACATCAAAAGCCCTTCAGGTTAATTCTTGAAGGGCTTTTTAGTTTAATATTCTTTTTAAATTCTAAAATTAGAATATTATCCTTCGGATTTCTAAACGTATGGCATTATATTTATGAGAAGTTAAATATTAGGTTAATTCAACCATGATGCCATGAAGCTGGATGCAACAGATCTTAAAATAGTGGACATCCTTCAAAAAGAAGGGAGAATAGCTAATAATGAACTTGCATCCAGAATAGGTTTAACTACAACTCCTACTCTTGAGCGTGTAAAACGTTTGGAACGAGATGGAGTAATTGAAGGGTACTCTGCTAAGATAAATCGTGAAGCGGTTAAAAAAGGACTTACGGTTTTTGTCACAGTTACATTAAGTGCTCACCAGTTGAACCGAATGAAAGAGTTTACTTCAGCAGTTAAAGCAATTCCTGAAATATTGGCTTGTTACAATACAACAGGCGAAGGAGATTTTTTACTTCATGTTGTGGCTAAAGACACAAAAGATTATGAGCAGTTGATGAGAACAAAACTCACCACATTACCTGATGTGCAAAGGCTTCATACCAACATTGTATTAAATACCATTAAAGACGAAACAGTGATTCCAGTATTATGATAGACACAAAAGCTAAACAACTTTCATTTGAATCAAGTGCAGTACATGCCGGATCCGGAAAAAAGGATCAATATGGTTCGCATACTACACCAATTTATCAGACTTCTACTTTCGTATTTAAGAATGTTGATGAAGGATCAAAAGCTTTCGCTCATGAAGAAGGAGGGGCTTCTCATATTTATTCAAGATTGGGAAATCCAACGGTCGAGCATTTAGAACGTGCTATCTGTGAGCTGGAAACCTATGGAATGGAAAACCCGGAATCTTTTTCCGGAGTAGCTTTCGGAAGTGGTATGGCTGCGATAACTACAGGAATAATCAGCATTGCAAAAGGCAAGCATATCATTGCTCAGGACGCACTCTATGGTTGTACTAGTCAATTCTTAAAAGAAGAAACTGAAATGCTTGGGATGAGCACTTCTTTTATTGATATGACAGATTTGTTCCTGTTGGAAATGGAATTGAAGAAAAATCCTGATACCGCACTGATCTATTTAGAAAGTATCGCTAACCCAACTATGAAAGTGAGCGATATTGAAGCAATTTCAAAACTGGCTAAAGAACATGGTGCTTTGGTTATGGTTGATAACACTTTTGCTACTCCTTATCACTTGCAGCCGCTGAAATTTGGTGCAGATGTTGTTGTTCACTCAACTACAAAGTATATGGGCGGACATGGAACAATCATTGGCGGGGCATTGGTTGCTAAAAAGGAATTATTAGATGAAACCGGTGTCTATCTGCTTAGAAAAAATCTGGGTGGGATCTCTGGGCCTATGGATGCCTGGATAACATTGAACGGAGTTAAAACGCTTGCTTTGCGAATGGAAAAGCACTCTTCAAATGCAATGAAAGTTGCTGAATTTTTAGAGTCGCATCCTAATGTGGAAACGGTTTGGTATCCCGGTTTGGAATCTCATGCCCAACACTCTCTTGCCGGCTCAATTATGACAAAAGGTTTCGGCGGAGTGATCTCTTTTGAATTGAAGGGTGGTATCGAAGCAGGAAAATCTCTGATGAATAATGTTAGACTGTGTACACTGGCAGTAAGCTTAGGAACAGTAGACACCTTAATACAGCACCCGGCTTCAATGACACATTCCGTTGTTGACGAGCAACTACGGTGCGATGCAGGTATTTCAGATGGATTGGTAAGATTGTCAGTGGGAATTGAAAGAGCGGATGATATTATTGCTGATCTGGAGCAAGCACTTCTGAATTAAGAAAAACAAATTCAGAATGGAGAATTAAGAATTAGATTTGTCATTTCGACCGATGGGAGAAATCTAAACATTGCTGAGAGATATTTGTAATATTCTACAGGCTCTGTATTAATTCGAAATCACAAAGAATTCTTAATTTTAAATTCTGAATTCCTAATTCCAAGCCGAAGGCTTGGCGCTACCAGCCACCGCTTGCACCACCTCCACCGGAACCAAAACCTCCCCCTCCGCCAAAGCCACCAAAGCTTCCACCACCACCGAAGCTTCCGCCTCCTCCAAATGAAGAACCACCACCTCGACGAGGACCTCCGCCTAGTAAACTTCCCCAAAACAGAACTTCTCCGGCGCTAAGTGTTCTCTTTCCACCACCGTGATTTCCACCTCGTCCTTTTCTGATCAGTACAAAAATGATTAAAATAATGAGTAAAATCACTTCGAAAGGAAAAGAGTCTCCCTCAGAGTTACTCCTACGTTCAGAAAATCCTTCGAATTCTCCTGCAGCCAGTTGGATCATCGCATCAGTGGCTCTATCGATTCCTCCATAAATATTCCCTTGTTGAAAATTAGGGGTTAGTATATCGTTGAGTATTCTGTTGGCCATCACATCAGGTATAGCACCCTCAAGACCATAACCAACTTCAATCCTGAATGCACGATCTCCTTCAGAAATTAGTAAAAGAACACCATTGTCACGTTCACCTGCATTCCCTTCCCAAAGTGCCCACTTAGAAAAAGTTACATTAGCTACTTCTTCAATAGAATTTCCTTGTAAAGATTTTATGGTTGCGACAGCAAAAACATTGGAAGTAGTATCCCGATAATTTCTGAGCTTTTGCTCTAAACGGTTTACTTCCGAGCTTGAAAGCATATTGGCATAATCATTCACAAAACCACGCGGGTTATCAGGCAGAATATCCTGACCCAAAGCACTTAATGAGATAAATAAGATTGTTATAAGTAATAATAATTTACGCATCTTTATCATCTCCATAGCTTATATCATCCGGTAATTCATTAATGTCATCTTCACCTTGATATGGAAAAAACTCTCTTAATTTGTCTCCTATTTTCAGAACGGCTTCTCTTAACCCGGTTTCATAATCATCAGCCATGAAATATTTGGTAATGAGTTCCAGTTCGTCATCCCAGAAATCCTGACCAACTTTTGAATGGATTCCTTCATCTCCCCAGATTGCAATTTTATGATCTTCTGAAGCTACATAGATAATGGTTCCGTTCCGGAGTTCTGTTTCATGCATATTGAGTTCTGCAAAAACTTCCTTTGCTCTTTCAATAGGATCTTCTTGCTCACATTTTGCTTCTAAGTGTACCCGGATTTCTCCGGAAGAAGATGTTTCGGCTTCGCGTATTGCACGAATTACTGCTTTCTCTTGATCTTCGTTAAGGAATTCTTTCATGGATATAAGCATTTAGCTGTCAGCTTTTAGCCATTAGCGTTATGAAGTTCGAAACGCTAACGGCTATCAGCTAATAGCTGTTATTAGTTACCAAAATCTACTGTCGGAGCATTTTCTGCACCCTGATCTGCCTCGAAGTAAGCTTTTCTTTCAAACCCACCTATAGAAGCAAAAATGCTTGTCGGGAATTTTCTGATAGAACTATTGTAATTCTGAGCTGTATCATTAAATCGTTTACGTTCAGTAGAAATCCTGTTCTCAGTACCTTCTAACTGACTTTGTAAATCTCTGAAATTAGAATTTGCCTTCAACTCAGGGTAGCGCTCAACAGAAACCAACAGTCTGGATAAAGCACCGCTTAATTCCCCTTGGGCTTGCTGAAATTGTTGAAATTTAGCAGGATCGCTAAGGTCGCTAGCATTGATATTCACAGAAGTTGCTTTACTTCTGGCTTCAATTACTGATGTTAAAGTTTCTTGTTCGAAATTAGCAGCACCTTTAACGGTATTAACCAAATTCGGTATTAGATCCGCTCTTCGTTGATATTGGTTTTCAACTTGTGCCCAGGCTCCCTCAACTGCTTCTTCTTTTTCAACCAACCCGTTATTTACGCTTATGCCGAAAAATACGAGCAAGCCTACAATAACAAGTCCTATTATTAATTTACCTTTCATGATTTTGTATTTAGTTGTTTAACTTAAGCCCGCTTACGAGCCTAAATTTATTTTGGTTCATTTAATTCAACTATAATCAAAAACTATTCCATTGTCAGACCTAAAACCAAAATTCATCTACTTTGATCTGGATGACACACTACTTGATCACAAAAAGGCAGAACAAAACGGACTTAAAGACATTCATAGTCATTTCACAGAATTTAATGACATTTCGCTAGATGAACTTTTATCAACCTATCATAAAATTAACAAGGGGCTTTGGGAAGAATATGGAAGGGGAGAGATTGACCGGCATATTCTTCATCGTAGAAGATTTCAAGAAACATTCATTGAACTTGGTATTAATTCTTCACTATATAAAGAAGCCGGAAAAGTTTATATGAATTACTATCGCAATCATTGGGAATGGATTGGAGGTGCAAAAGAAGCATTCGATAAAATCAGATCAAAATATGATGTTGGCATAATCACAAACGGATTTGCCGAAACACAATGGATGAAGATCAAACAGTTTGGGTTCGAGGAAATGGTAAGCCAAATTGTCATTTCAGAAGAAATAGGGGCAATGAAACCTCATCCAAAGATCTTTGATTACAGCACGGAGTTAGTTGGTATTGAAAGATCAGATATTCTATATGTTGGTGATTCACTTACTTCGGATGTAGAAGGCGGTAAAGCAGCAGGATGGAAAGTAGCTTGGTATACAGTCAACCCAACCAAAGAAGGAGAAGCATTAGCAGACTTAGTTTTTAATGATTTTGGAGTTTTAATCGACCGGATAAAAGCTTGACTAATTTTAGAAATTAGCCCTTACTGCTACAAAGAAGTTTCTGCCAGGCGCTGCGATTCCCGATGAATATGGACGATATCTTTGATCAGTAATATTATCAATACCGGTACTTAGTTTAACGGTAGAGTTTATCTTATAGGCTGAATTGAGATTTAAAGTATACCATCCCGGTGAATAAGGGTTATCATTGTCATCCTTAGCATATAAATATTCTTTACCTTTCTCGGAAGGGGCTAATTCAGAATTTGAAAGCTCACCGTTGTATTCAGCATAAACATCAATTTCGAGCTTATCATAAATATAGCTTAAATGAGTTTCTCCGAAAGTAGGGGCGGCATGTCGTAATGGAGCAAATGTTCCGTCTTCTTGTTCTTCTTCACCTTCCTGAATATTGATTTGACTTGAAAGTCTGAATCCGGAAGGAAGCTCTACTTTTAAACCAGCCTGCAGACCATAAACCCGTGCCTGAGCTGAATTTTGAATAGCTTGCACTCTGCTGAGCCTTCCGTCATATTGGATACTGTCCTGGCCGTTGATCATAAAGTCTCTCCGGATAAGAGCATCTTTTAAAATAGTATAATAGCCTGTTAAGTTAATTTTAACTGCTCCGCTGAACACTTTTGTAAAACCAAGATCTGCATTATAAGCATACTCAGGTTTCAGATTTGAGTTGGGAACAACTACTGAACCGGGCTCAGAATCAAACACTTTTGCTGCGTCGTCAATATTAGGAGCTCTGTAACCTGTTGACAAATTTGCATTAAACTGTAAAGTCTCATCAAAAGTATATACAAGACCTAAACTACCCGTAAATGCTCCTTCATTAATTGAAATGTCATTGAAAGGAACCGGGTAAAAGGTTTGATCGAAGGTAGCATCTAAAAAGAAGTGGCTGTATCTAAGTCCGCTTTGAATATTTATTTTATCAGATAATTTTAATCTATGGCTAATGTAACCGGAATATGAGTTCCAATCTGATCCGTCAGGATATCGGGTTGAAGTTGGACTCGTAGAGTTATTCTCAATGTTTTCATTAAACCCGAAGGAAGAAATATCATTTAAGACTACCTCTCCTCCATAAAAGAGCCTGTTGGATGGATTAACATTTTTCTCCATATCCAGATTCAATGTAATAACTTCAACATTCTCCTCTCTGGAAACTTTTTGGTTTGATTGAAAACGCCGGGTATGTCTGCTCTCTCTGAAATATTGCTGAGAAAGTGTGAGGCTGGCTTGATCAAAGAATTTTCCATCCGACTTTTTTAGAATATTAAGATTATTCATTTGCCATATTTGAGGACCGTAATACCACTCAGCATATCTGGGTTCTCCGTTATTGTCGGTAAGAGTAAGGCGGTCAAAACGATCCAGATCAGAAGATTCTGAATAATGAAATCCAAAATTGACATCCCAGTTTTCGTTAGGAGAATAACGAAGCTTCTGCATTAAATTAAGTTGATTGAATCTGGTTGGGGTAAGTACTCTGGGGTTATTATTAGAAATAACAGAATCCCCGTTTTGATCCTGTGTGACTTCAAAAGTTCTGAGATACTCATCAGGACCATTCGAACCAATTCTCAGGTCATCAAAATCTGAGTAGCTGATACTGGAGAGTGAAGCAAATTTTTCACGACCTAAATTTACATCAACATGAACTGTTCTTTCGTTATTAGCGGAAGAAGCTCTGGCTGTACTATTTCCTCTTGCGTACAAGTTATCATTGGTTGAAAAGATTGGTTTGGCAGTATAGAAGCTCATCACACCTCCAATTGCATCACTTCCGTATATAACAGATCCCGGGCCAAAAATTATTTCTGTATTTTGAATAGCAAAAGGATCGAGAGATATAACATTGTGAACGTTACCGCTTCTGAATATTGCAGTATTCATCCGTACTCCGTCTACTGCGATAAGAACCCTGTTGGTAGCAAACCCTCTTATCATTGGACTACCGCCACCCAATTGACTTTTTTGTACAAATACTTCCCCTGAAACAGTAAGTAAGTCTGCCGCGGTCTGAGGATTTTGAAGCTGAATATTTTCAGGACTTATAGAGGTTACTTTTAATGGTACTTCTCTGGTTTCCTGTTTCCAGTGAGAGGCAGATACTACAACTTCATTCAAAGCAATATCAGATGGAGCTAAGGCCACCATAAACTTTAATTCTTTGAGCTCTTTGAAGTTGTAGATTTTTTCTCTGTATCCGACATAACGAATAGAAATATTTTCAGAGTCTTTAAATGCCGAAACATCAGCCTGCCCCTGGACATCGGTTACGGTAGATATTTCATTTACTCCATCGTAGATAGTAGCAAACTCAATCGGTAATCCGGTTGTATTATCTGTTACCGTAATGGTTTGAGCGTTTGCTATCGATGACAACCCAATAAATATGCTTAGTAGTAGCAGTTCCCTCATATAAAGTGTATGCAGATGAATTAAGCTTGAAGATATATAATTACTCTGAGCTCATAAAATTGTGCAAAATTACGTCTTTTTTAACTTTACACGAGCAAACTTTAGTAAAAGTTATCAATTTAAAGGGCGAATCCTCCGGCGTGACTAAAAATATGATGAGTATCTTTAATTATAATGCCCATATTTATCCAAAGCACGAAGGAGTTTAATAGCTCATTTCAATTATTTTTTTGGCATCATCAGGTGTTATGTTCTGCTTTTCTCCCAATCCCTTCCAGTTTCTTTCTTCGAAGCGCTCTTTAACAATGGCAGACGTTCTTTCATACTCATCGGTATATTCAGATAGTTTGGTATCCATTTCCAATGAGTGAAAATATTCTTCCGTTTTTCTGATTCCGGCTTCCGCTTTTTCTTCTATTGAGCCTTCTGAAATTCCCCACACCCTTTCCGCATATTGAGCAAGTTTTTCCTTTTTGTCTTCCAGTTTATACCTCAATTGGCTCGGATGAATAATAGCCAAAGTTCGTGCATGATCGATTCCGTAAAGAGCTGTAAGTTCGTGAGCCATCATATGTGTTGACCAATCGTTTGGAGTGCCTACTCTTAACAACCCGTTCAAAGCCATAGTACAACTCCACATAAAATCAGAAGCAGCATCATAATCCGAAGGATCTTCCATTACTTTAGGAGCTACTTCAATCAAAGTCTGCATCACACTTTCAGCAATTCTGTCCTGAAGTTTGGCTGCTACCGGATAAGTCATGTACTGTTCAATAACATGAGAGAAAGAATCAACTAAACCATTAGCTATCTGTCTTTTCGGTATGGAATGAACAACATGTGGATCTAGAATTGAAAATTGTGGAAATAATCCGGGGCCGCCCATTACACGTTTTTCTTTTGTTTCTTCCCGAGTGATAACAGATCCGGAATTCATTTCAGAACCAGTTGCCGGGAGAGTTAAAACGGTACCAAATGGCAATCCTTCATAAGTTCTGATTCCTTTTGCAAGAATATCCCAGGGTTCATCTCCTTCATAAGTTGCGGCTCCTGACAGAAATTTAACTCCATCAATTACGGAACCTCCACCTACGGCAAGTATGAAATCAATGTCTTTAGTTTTGATAATCTCTAATGCTTCTAATAATACCGCGTATTCCGGGTTTGCAGGAACTCCCCCAAATTCTGTAACATCAAATTCTTTTAAAGCTTCGGCTACCTGATCATACACACCGTTCTTTTTAATGCTTCCGCCTCCATAAACCATCAGTACTTTTGAGTTTTCAGGAATTTCAGAAGAAAGTTTAGAGATCTGATCTTTCCCGAAAATGATTTTGGTTGGATTTTGAAATTCGAAGTTCAGCATAGAATAGATTAATGATTATAAGTTATTAGTTGAATTTAGTTACCTGGATACCAGTCTTTTAAAATTACATTTACTTCAGGGTTGCCGACAGACATTATTTCTTTAAATCTTTCAATGTCCTGTCCTCGATGGTGATAGGGATACATTATCGATGGAGAAAACTCAATAACTGCACTTGCCGCCTGATAGATATCCATGGTATAAGGCAAATTCATGCACACAAAAGCAATGTCAATGTTTTCCAAATTTCTCATTTCAGGGATATCTTCAGTATCTCCTGACAGATATATATTCGTTCCTCCAAAATTGATTACATAACCGTTTCCTCTTCCTTTTTTGTGTCTGGAAGTTTCATCATCTGGCAAATTGTACATTGCCACCCCAGTAATCTTAATACCCATTTGTGTGGTTGATTCTTCATTTCCTATTACAACAATCTGATTCTGATAACCTTCACTCATACGGTCAGCTACCGCTTGCGGAACTACAAATGTGGTATTAGCGGTATTCAACCCGGAAATGGTTTCTGAGTTCAGATGATCACCATGAATGTCTGTGATCAGAATGAGATCAGGTGCATTAAAATCAGCGAATTTATCTGCCCCACCATATGGATCGACGAAAATTGTTTTACCATCAAAAGTGAAAGCCACGGTTCCGTGATTTACAGGATGTACAGTTAGATCACCTTTTTCAGTATCATATATATCAGCAGTACTTGATAGTTGAGCTAAGGATGAAATGGTTGCAAGTGCAAAAATTAATAGAAGTGATAAGGACTTTTTCATAGTTATCTATTTTATTAGTTGCATAGTCAACAATGACCAATCTTTTTTAATTCAAACCAACCCAAAAAATTAATCGATTTTTTAGAATACATATACTTAGTGTTATGAAGGTTTTGTTTTGTCTTTTAATACACTATTGGTTAATCTATACTTTTAGAATTAAGACTATTCACAGGTAAATATTTTCAAATTATATGCCTACGGCAAAAAAGATTTTATTGATTAGTACATTAGTGTTTTCAACACTGATATTGAGTGTTTGTTCTTCAAGTAAGAATGCAAGTTCACCAAATTCAGAAACAGTTTCTCAACAAAAAGCTGAACAACCTAGTAAAGCAGAATTAGAAGAAATTTACTGGGCCAGAATTGACAGCTCAAAGATGAATTTTACTGAAGCAGATGTAAAATTCATGACCGGAATGATCGGACATCATGCGCAGGCATTAATAATGTCCAGATTAGCACCCGAAAATAATGCAAGCTCGCAGGTTCAAACTCTAGCAGCAAGAATTATCAATGCTCAAAAAGATGAAATTGCAACTATGCAAACGTGGCTTAGAGACAGAGGCCAGTCTGTACCTGAAGTTCATATTGATGGGTTGAAGTTAATGATTCACGGAACAGGTATGGATCACTCAAATCATATGAATATGGCAGGAATGCTAAGTCAGGAACAACTCGTGGAATTGAGCAATGCAAAAGGGAAAAAATTTGATGAATTGTATCTTAAATATATGATTCAGCATCATCAGGGTGCAGTTACCATGGTGCAAACTTTGATCAATACGGATGGAGCGGCGCAAGACGAGCAAGCATTCAGGTTATCTACGGATATAAATGTAGACCAGATCACAGAAATTGAACGAATGAAACGTATGCTTAGTGAGATTCAATCAGAATCTCAATAAAAGCACAGAACTATTTTACGCTATCTAAACAAAACATAAACCAGTAATATTAATATGAAAAAGAACAGATTTTTTTCACGTAAACCATTTCAAAACTTTTGGGTTTTTCTGATTGCAATAGCTTTGGTTACTTATGCTTGTTCATCTACTGAGCAGATGATGGATGTAGAGTATTCATCACCAAATGTAACCTCGCTTTCAAATGTTGAATCACCTTCACCTGATCCAAGAGTAGGATTAGAAGCAGGACTTTTTGACGCCGAAGAAGCTCTTTGGAATCTGAACAAATTATCAAGTACTCCTCCTCCAAAAGACTTTCTGGGAGTAACTAATTCAGATTTGGCATTTAAAGGGAATTATGCAATTCAGGGAAACTATAATGGAGTAATTGTTTGGGATATTTCTGACCCTTCAAACCCGGTTTTGGTAAAAGATTATTTATGTCCAGCTTCACAAAGTGATGTTTCTGTATACGGTAATTTGATGTTTGTATCAGGTGAAGGCTATAGTGGCAGACTTGATTGCGGTACAGAAGGAGTACAAACTGCAGTAAGTGAAAAAAGACTGAGAGGTATCAGAATTTTTGATATTACTAATATTGAAGAACCTGAATATGTAGCAAATGTACAGACTTGCCGTGGTTCACACACACACTCTGTTCTTAAAGATCCGAGTGATGATGAAAATGTGTATGTATATGTTTCAGGATCAGCTCCTGTTCGTCCTGAGGAAGAACTACCTGGATGTAAAAGTGTTTCTCCTGATGAAGATCCTAATTCAGCTTTATTCCGAATTGAAGTGATTAAAGTGCCACTTTCAAATCCTGAATCCGCAGCTATTGTAAGTTCTCCGAGAATTTTTGAAGATCTTGAAGAACCCCCATCTCATGGTTTAGCTCCTGCAGAAAAAGAGGCATTGGCTGAAGCAAAAGCGAATGGTGCGTTTACTTTTGAATTTAACGGTTCAGAAAGAGTAATGTCTAACGGCTTGACCCAAAGATTACTCAATGTACTAATTGAAGAAAGGGGAGGAACTGCCGGAGAACCAACTGCTGCTGATAGTGCTGCATTAAGGGAAAGAAGTACTGAACTGGTAAATCAAATGTTTGGTGGTGGCGAAGACTCGGGTAGAAAAGGTCCAAATCAATGCCATGATATAACTTTGTATCCTGAAATCGGTTTAGCAGGCGGAGCTTGTGAAGGCTATGGTCTTTTGCTGGATATTTCAGATCCTGCAAATCCGACAAGAATTGATGCTGTAGCTGACTCAAATTTTTCATACTGGCATTCTGCAACATTCAGTAATGACGGAAAGAAAGTATTATTTACGGATGAGTGGGGTGGCGGTGGCCAACCTAAGTGTCGTGAAAGCGATCCGATGGAATGGGGAGCAAATGCGATCTTTACTATTGAAAACGGAAAAATGGAATTCCAGGAATATTATAAGATGCCTGCGCCTCAAACTTCACAGGAAAACTGTGTTGCTCATAATGGATCATTGATTCCGGTTCCCGGACGTGAGATTATGGTTCAGTCATGGTATCAGGGTGGAATTTCAGTATTTGACTGGACAGACCCTAACAATCCGGTTGAGATCGCATTTCAGGATTACGGACCTGTTGCAGCAGACCGTATGGCTAGCGGTGGAAGTTGGTCAGTTTATTGGTATAACGGCGCTATTGTAAGTTCAGAGATCGCTCGTGGACTTGATATCTTTGAACTGCAAGCCAATCCATACATCACTCAAAATGAGATTGATGCAGCGAATACAGTTAAGCTTGACTATCTGAATGCTCAGGGACAGCCAAAATTTGTTTGGCCGAAAACCTTTGCACTTTCCAAAGCTTATGTGGATCAGCTTGAAAGAAATAAAGAGTTGGATAATACAACTGTTGAAATGGCTCGACAGAGTTTAGCAAATGCTGAAGCAGCAAATCCAAAGGTGAGGAAGAAAATTCTTACTGAGCTTGCTGATAAAATGGATGGCATGGCTTCAGGTAATGAAAAAGTAAAAATGCTTACTGAATCTGTTCGTGGTTTAGCTTCAAATCAATAAGCAGTAGCATTTATAATTAGTTATTTTAAACCCTGATGTAGTTTTACTCTGCATCGGGGTTTTTTATTTAGAATTGTGAAATCATTTCATGCAAAAAGAATTACAGCTCAGAGTCATACCGGAAGTTGCTGCTCAACAAGATGAGTTAAAAGCTTATATCTCCAAAACTACGGATATAAGTGAATCAGAAATAACTCATGTTGAAATTCTGAAACGTTCTATTGACGCACGCCAACGACAGGTAAAGATCAATTTAAAAGTACGAATTTATATAGGAGAGGCATTTGAGGAAGAGAAAGTAACTCCTCCGAAATTTGAAAATGTACACGACAAAGAAGCTGTAATCATTGTTGGGGCAGGACCGGCAGGACTGTTTGCTGCATTGAAGTGCATTGAGCTGGGGATGAAACCTGTTGTTTTGGACAGAGGAAAAGATGTGAAATCCCGGATCAAGGATCTGAAAAATATCAATGTAAATCACATTGTGAATCCGGATTCCAATTACTGCTTTGGAGAAGGAGGCGCCGGAACCTATTCTGATGGAAAATTATATACACGGTCTAAGAAAAGAGGAGATGTAAACCAGATTCTGGAATTGTTGGTAGCATTCGGTGCAAAAAAAAATATTCTGGTTGATGCACATCCACATATCGGAACCAACAAACTTCCAAGAATCATCGCAAAGATCCGTGAATTCATATTGGAACACGGCGGAGAAATTCATTTCAATTCAAAAGTTACTGATCTGCTGATCGAGAATGATCAGATCACCGGAGTTCGACTTGCGAATGATAAAGTCTTTAATGCAAAGTTCGTAATTCTGGCAACAGGTCATTCAGCCAGAGATATATTCGAATTGCTCCATAAAAAAGGAATAGAAATTGAAGCTAAGCCTATTGCGATCGGGGTTAGGGTTGAACATTCACAATCTTTGATCGACTCCATTCAGTACAATTGTGATGAGCGTGGAGAATATTTACCTCCGGCTCCTTACAAGATCGTGAAGCAGGTTAATGACAGAGGAGTGTATTCCTTTTGTATGTGTCCTGGTGGAGTTGTGGCAGCGTGTGCGACTAAACCTGGTGAAGTGGTCACAAACGGATGGTCAGGTTCTCAACGATCTCGTCCTACGGCCAATTCAGGAATTGTGGTAGAGCTTGAGATGGATGATTTCAAGGAATTTGAAGAATACGGTCCGCTGAAAGTGATGGAGTTCCAAAAAGCTATTGAGCAAAAAGCTTGGGAAGTGGCAGGGAAAACTCAGAAAGTCCCGGCTCAAAGATTGGTGGATTTTACCAGAGGAATTGTATCTAAAGACTTACCGAATACTTCATACACTCCGGGGTTGACATCCGCAAACTTACAGGAAGTTTTTCCTGATTTCATGTATAAAGCTTTGAAAAACGGATTTCTTGAGTTTGGGAAAACCATGAAAGGGTATTTAACAAATGAAGCCGTAGTTCATGCACCGGAATCCAGAACTTCCAGCCCGGTAAGGATTCCCAGAGATCATAAAACATTAGAACATGTCCGGATAAAAGGTTTATTTCCCTGTGGTGAAGGAGCAGGCTATGCGGGCGGAATTGTGTCTGCAGCTATAGATGGTAGGAAATGCGCTGCCGCTATCGCGGAATTGAATAATTAGGAATAGGTAAATATAAAATTAGGAATTAATTATGAAATACGGACTGTCGGGAAGTTTTACTGCAGTAGAAGGAAAAGGGGATGAGTTGGTTTCGATCCTAGAAGATGCAGCGAACCTGATGAAAACAGCAAAAGGATGTCTGATCTATATTGTAGGTCAGCAGTCTGATGATAAAGACATCGTGCATGTTTTTGAGGTTTGGGATTCAAAACAAGACCACGATGATTCTTTAAGTATTGACGGAGTACGCGAATTGATCGGAAAGGCAATGCCTATTATTGATGGAAAACCAAATGGGACTGAAATCGATATTGCCGGTGGATGAGAGGTTTTGAATTAGGAGTGTAAGAATTAGGAATAGGGGAATATGAAGATTGAAAAAGCCACATTATCAGATTTAGAAGAACTCAATGAATTATTTGATGGGTACAGAGTTTTTTATGAAAAGGAAACTGATAAATCAGCAAGCCAAGCGTTTTTGAAAGAACGAATCGAACAAAATGAGTCCATTATTTTTATTTCCAGAAATAATGACGGTGTTGCAACCGGTTTTGTTCAGTTGTATCCATTGTTTTCATCAACCCGAATGAAACGGTTTTGGTTGTTGAATGATCTTTATGTGGATCAATCCTATCGAGGCCAAGGATTTTCGAAAGCACTCATTGAAAAATCTAAGAAGCTTTGTCGCGAAACTGATGCTTGTGGTATGATGCTGGAAACAGCGAAGGACAATCATGTTGGAAATCAGCTTTATCCGGCAACCGGCTGGAGTTTAGATGAAGACCATAACTTCTACACTTGGGATGTGGAATAGAAATCTTTAAGTTATTTCAGCAATGAAAAAACTTAATATCACACTTCTTGAACCCTTTTTCTCGGGATCTCACAAACAATGGGCGGAGGGGTTACAGAAACATTCCAAGCACAACGTTCAAATTCTAAGTTTGCCCGGTAGACACTGGAAATGGAGAATGCACGGTGGTGCGGTTTCTTTAGCAAAACATTTCAATGAATTAGAAGAATCTCCCGATCTGATTCTCGCTACTTCAATGCTGGATCTGACTACACTTCTTTCTCTGACTAGAAAGAGATCTGCAAACATTCCGGTGGCGATGTATTTTCATGAAAATCAGTTGACTTACCCATGGTCTCCTCAGGACAGAGATGTAAAGAAGAAGCGAAATAACCACTATTCCTTTATCAATTACGCTTCAGCACTTGCAGCTGATAAGGTATTCTTTAATTCGAAATATCATATGGATTCTTTTTTGGGGGCTTTACCCAAATTCTTAAAACAGTTTCCGGATAAGAGAGAAAGAGATAATATCGATGTGATCAGAGAGAAAAGTGAGGTCCTGCATTTAGGATTAGATCTGAAAAGATTCGAAGATTTCCGTTCATCAGATAAAGAAAAACAATCTGAGGCTACCATTTTATGGAATCACAGATGGGAGTATGACAAAAACCCGGAAGAGTTTTTTGAGACATTATTTGAATTAAAAGAAAAAGAAATCGGATTCAAGTTGGTTGTATTGGGAGAACAAAATGATGTAAACCCTCCGATATTTGATGAAGCAAAAGAAAAACTCAAAGACGAGATCTTACATTGGGGATTCGCTGATTCTTTTGATGACTATGCGAAATGGTTATGGCGAGCGGATATTCTTCCGGTCACATCAAATCAGGATTTTTTTGGAGGAAGTGTGATCGAAGCGATGTATTGTGATTGTTTTCCTTTGTTGCCTAATCGCTTAGCATATCCGGAGCATTTACCGGAAGAGCTGGACAGGGAATTTTTATACGAAGAAGGAGAACTTCCTGCCCGATTGGAAACTGCGATCCAGAGTGTAATGGGAATTCGTCAGGTGGATTACCAAAGCATAGTTAAAAAATATGATTGGAACGAGTTGATTGATAAGTATGATGCTAAGATAATAGAACTAAAATAGACATTTAGAACTGAAGTCCTGACTATTGAACTTGTAACAATTTCTAATTTCAATAGTAATAAGCTTCAAATTAAAATTGAAGCTAATGCAGATCACAAGAGAAAAAGTATTATCACATCTTGAACTGGCGGCAAGAATTTATGCTGCAACCATGTTGCTTACTTACGGATTCGGAAAACTATTGGGCGGGCAGTTTTATCAAGGAAGTATCCCCGAAACTGTAGCGTCTTTACCACTTTCGGAAGTGGGAGGGTTTGACCTCGCCTGGACCTTTTTCGGTTATTCCTATGGATATATTCTCTTTATCGGAGGAACTCAGATTCTGGGATCTTTCATGTTGCTTTTCCATCGAACTAAATTACTTGGTGCAGCTACACTTATTCCTGTTTTGCTGAATATAATCGTTGTGGATTTTTTCTTTGAGATTTCTACCGGGGCCATGCTAAGCGCGATTAGTTATTTAACAGCTGTAAGTTTTGTGGTTTTCTATAACAGAGAAAAAGTGGTCAAAGCAATAAAAGCAGTTATCCCGGATTCAGGAGAAAAGAAATCGATGGGGCAAAAGTTGTTAAAGCTTGGAATAGCTATAGCTATTGTAGCTGTTATTGTTTTATTGGAAAACCAAATGCTGAATTTTGTAGGAAGGTAGTTTATTTATTCCCGAAAACGTCCACCCATAGTTCTTCAACCTGATCTCTTGCCCATTGGTGTTTTCGAAGAAATTTAAGGCTGGATTTTATACTTGGGTCGTTTTTAAAACAATTTATGTCAATGTGAAAGCTCAACTGCTCCCAACCGTAAAAGTCGACCAAATCCTCTACAATTTGGGCCAATTTTACACCATGCAGAGGATTATTCGCTTGTTCCTGACTCACGCTTTTTCTGCGGTTTCCTTTAGTTTAGGGAGAACTGCTTTCCAGCCTTTTTGAGTATCTATGTAGCGCTCCTTACCATTCTCTACATATTTATAGCCTTTTTGAGTGATGGTCAATTCAGTTTTGCCATCTTCTTCTTCCATCTCATAAATGATCACAAGGTAGTTTTCCAAAGTATCTTCGATTCCTGAATTAGCAGGAAAAAGTGTGTGTTCCAATAGTTTGTTAGGAACGGATCGAATTACCTCTCCTTTTACAACAGTAATCTCTTTTTCGTCTTGTTTGATATAATAGTTGGCTTTACTTCCCGGAGTCCAGTTGCTGTCGCAACGAGAGCCAAACATATATTGTTCTATTTTGTCGGGATTTGTAAGTGTTTCCCATACTTTTTCTGCGGATGCATCGATTGTAGTTTCAAAAACTATACTGTTTTCCATAGTGATTATTTAATCGTCTTATTTAACCAGTTAATCATTTCATTAAAGGCCTTTTCACGAACCTCTTTTTTTGATAGAAAAATATCGTGGATTGCATTTTCCACAGGGATGAAGGTAACTTTTTTTCCCAATTTCTTTCCAGTTTCTTTTATGTCTTCAACATTTAGTACCATATCCATTCCCAGAACCTCAGGAGACCACTTTTTAGCTTTATCAGATCGTTTAGAATGCATAACCAATATCGGTTTTGAGATATCAGAAGATGATCTCACTTTTTGTTGAGCATTAAAAACAGCAATCAACCATTTAAAGTAAGCGGGGAAACCACGTTCAGGCTTCCAGTTTTCATTGAATTCCCATTCTCCATAATATGATTTCAGCAAACTTCGGTTATATAAACTTGATAACGGTTTACTTTTATTAGCATAGGGCATAAAAAAAGAAATTATCCGGGCAAAAAACAGATTTAAATCACGTTCTGCTTTAGAAAGGTTGAACTCGAAAAAAGGGGAGTTCAAAACCAATGCAGAAATCAAATCACTTTTTTCACCATAATTCGCATACATACTTGCAATCAAACCGCCATTAGAATGTCCAAGCATCACAATTTTTTTATCATTTTCTTTAAAAATGATACTTAAAGACTCTGTAATCTCTTCATAATATTCGGATATATCTTTGCAATAGTTAGGGTGCTGATGAGGGAGCAGTGATCGCCCATATTTCCTGAGATCCAGAGCAAAGAAGTTATAATCGCTTTTATGAAAAGCTTCGGCTAAATGGGGGTGGAAGAAATAGTCATTGAAACCATGAATATAGAGCACTGATTTTCTTCCCTTGATGTTTTTGTTAGAGCGAATCAAAGTAGCGATTACTTTTCCCTCGTAATCATCAGGGAAATGCAGCGTCTGTTTGGTGAAATCGTTTAGAGTCATTATTCAATTAAGAATGGTTCAATGAAGATTTTAAAATTGATAATTTAGACGATATTTGTATTCAAAAGTTTAGAATAATAACTCACATTAATCAATAACTTCATATTTTTTCTGAACGTGATCAAAATCCTCTTTTATCATTTCAGCAAGCACATTAATATCGATGTCTGATAAACGCTTTATATATAAACATGACTTTCCGGTTTTATAAGGGCCAAGTTTACTTAGAAACGCTTCTCTTTTTTTTAATCCACCAAGAATATATAAAGTAATTGACTGCTTCCTGTTCGAAAAGCCTGTCATAAGCATATTACCTTCCCGACCGCTTTCGTATTTGTAGTGGTAGGTTCCAAAACCAACGATTGAGGTACCCCACATTTTTGGTTCTCGTCCTGTAATTTCTTTCATCATATCATGAATTCTGATACAGTCTACTTTTCTTTGAGGATCTTCAATAGCGTTCAGGTAATCCTGCACCTTAAGTTGGGTTGGTACAGTTTTGTTGTTTGCGTTAGCCATGTTCGAGTAAATTAACTTGCTTTTGATTGCTGTAAATTATCACTTTCAAAACGCTTAGTTCGTTCTTTCATCATTTCAATTATTTCTTTTTTTGATTGAAAAGTGTTGTTAATATTCACAACTCGCTCGGACAACCAATCGTATCGTTTAAGCATCAACCATAGCCATACTACCTGGAAATCAATTCCTTCAAAAACAATTGCTCTTTCTTTAGCATACAGCTCTTTATTTTCCAAAAAATCATTTGGCATATCTGTCCAATGCATGCCGGGGTGCAAATGATGGCCAATATGATACCCATCATTAAAACACCGATCGTTATATGTTGTATTGATAAGGGTAATGCTATTTCGGTAATTATTTTCGGGATTTTGAGCATCTATAAAGGCGTGCTGAGCCCAGTTTCCTGTCATCATTGCAAATCGTATAAAAACAAAAGGAAGTAAAAAAACAACTATTGCGGCTTTCCAGCTTATAAACATTAGTGCAGCGCTAAGTAGTAAAAAAGAGAATTCTCCCCGAATAACTTTCTTAAGAAGCTTTTTCCGGTTTTTAGATTTAAAGTATTCAACCAGTTCAATAACACCTATAAATAAAAAATTTCCGAAATACTTTAAGAAATCAAAGAAATTATCTCGTTGAAATTGCAGGGTAGAACTTTTGTCATCCTCTAAATTATTCTCAGGGTGATGCATACCTATATGATGACTGAAATAAGTTTCAGGAGATTGCCCCATGAATGGTCCAAGAGCCCAGGGGATATATTGATTGGCCCAATCATATTCACGTTTGAAAAATTTTCTATGGCTTGTATTGTGTAACATTAAAGTGAAAGGACCCAAGAAATAAATCCATCCAACCCAATAGACGGCAGATGCAATCCAAAATAAAGAACCCGAAAATATGGGAGTGAAAAGTATTATTGCACTCGGGAGAACAATCAATGTCATTTGAATGCACAAATAAGCAAATGGTAAATCTCTTTCATCCCTTATAAATCGAAGAAAGAACCGACTTAGCAGATTATGCGACTTAGGTTTCTGGTATACAGGATCATTTATCTTACTTAATGTTCGCATTTGCCGGACATATGAAATTGAAATTAATTGTTAGTTAGTATTTAAGTGAAGGTCTTCAGTTTTGGCTAAAAGTACTTTCTTATTCGTGATTGTAAACGGTACATTCTATATTCTTAACCATGAAATTGCAAGTTAAAAAATATTTTGGTCCAAGTACTTTAGTCACAGCGGCTTTCATTGGTCCCGGAACAGTTACCGTATGTACACTAGCCGGGGTTAATTCAGGATATACTTTGCTTTGGGCTTTACTCTTTTCAGTAATTGCTACGATTGTACTGCAAGAAATGACAGCTCGTCTGGGTTTAATCACTCAAAAAGGATTTGGGGAAGCAATTCGTGGTGAACTGCAAAATCCATTATTAAGGATTTTTGGGATTACACTGGTTTTGGGTGCAATTGTAATTGGCAATGCAGCCTATGAAGGGGGAAATATATCAGGTGCTGTTCTTGGATGGAACGAAGTACTGCCCGCTGTAAGCATCATTATAGAAGAAGTCGAAATCAGATTAGTGCCATTGATCATAGGTGGAATTGCTTTTTGGTTACTGTATTCAGGAAACTTTAAGCGAATTCAAAACTTCTTGGTAGGTCTGGTTGTAGTAATGAGTGTAGTATTTCTGGCAACAGCAATTATGATCGCTCCTGATCTTTCAGAAATAATTAAAGGGCTGTTTATTCCTACTGGTACAGCTGACGAAATTTTATTGGTTATGGCGTTAATAGGAACGACCGTTGTTCCATACAATTTATTTCTGCATGCGTCATCGGTTCAACAAAAATACTCTGAAACCGGTCAGCTTTCGGATTTGAGAAAAGAAAATATGGTCGCCATTATTTTGGGTGGAATTATTTCTATGTGTATTGTGATAACAAGTGCAGCATCAGGAAGTTCTGGTTCAGAAATTAAGAACGCCGCTGATATGGCTGTACAGCTTGAACCATTACTAGGCAGTTGGGCAAAAGACTTTTTAGGATTAGGATTGGTTGCTGCCGGAATCTCATCTGCAATTACGGCGCCACTGGCAGCTGCATTTGCAGCGAAGGGAATTCTGGGTTGGGATATAGATATGAAACACCCAAAATTTAAAGCAGTCTGGATTATCATTCTCATCATTGGCGTTGTGTTTTCAATGTTGAGCTTTAGTCCTGTAAGTATAATCCAGTTTGCTCAGGTAGCGAATGGAGTTTTGCTTCCTCTGGTTGCAATATTTTTGATGTATGTCGTAAATCAAAAGAAAATTTTGGGGGATTATGTGAACACAACCATACAAAATATTTTGGGCATCATAGTAGTTTTAGTGGCGTTATTGGTTGGCTTCAGGAGCTTGAATAATGTATTTCAGTTCTTATGAAAACAAGTATTGATCTAAATTGTGATCTGGGAGAATGGATATCAGAAGATGGTCCTGATCTTGATAAAACTATTATGCCTTACATTTCATCGTGCAATATTGCTTGCGGCGGGCATATTGGTGATGAAATCAGTATGAGATGGACAGTAATTCTGGCTAAAAAAAACAAAGTGAAGGTAGGAGCACATCCTTCTTATCCGGACCGGGCTGGATTTGGGCGACGACAGCTCGAAATGAGCCGGGATCGTCTTAAGAACAGCATCAAAGACCAAATACTAAGCTTAAAAGAAATTGTAGACAGAGAAGGAGTAGAGCTCCATCATATTAAGCCTCATGGGGCTTTGTATAATGCAGCTTCATCGTACAGAGACATTGCTGAAACAGTGGCTGAAGCTATCAAAGAATTGAGTCTGGATATCGTTGTTTATGGACAATCAGGATCAGAATTCGAAAAAGCAGCTCTTAAGAATGAACTGAAGTTTTGTGCAGAGGTATTTGCTGACCGGGCATATGAAGACGACTTAAGATTACGTTCACGAGGTGAAGAAGGAGCCGTTCTTCACAAAAAAGAAGAAGTTTTGACTCAGATTTTTAAAATGGTGATCGAAGAAAAAGTTATTGCATACTCAGGTAAAGAATTACCTATCAAGGCTGAAACTATTTGTTTACACAGCGACACTAAAGGTTCTGAAGAGCTTGCCAGAAATATTCATCAATTTCTAAAGAATCATGGAGTCAGGATCACTGCAACTTAATGGAATTTCCTGGACCGTTTTCCGGATGGGCGAAACTACTTGGCTATTGCAGCCAAATACAGATAAGGGAATGTTGGATATTATACATCAAACTGCTTTTCTTTTAGAAGAATCAGATATTCAGGATTTAAGAGATGTGATACCAGCCTATGAATCTCTGACAATCATCTTCAATGATTCGGATATCGACCTTAAAAAAACACTTTCCGGTATTGACCAAATAAATACAGCCCCGAAATTACTACCCGAATTTCATGAGATAAACGTTTGTTATGAATTGGGACTGGATTGGAAAGAAATAGAAATCAATACCAGACTTACAAAAGAAGAGGTTATTTTAATACATTCTTCCATAGAATACACAATTGCGATGATGGGGTTTTTACCCGGGTTTATATTTCTGGAAGGGCTGGATGATCGTATTGCTGTTTCAAGAAAAGAAAATCCGCGAATAAAAATACCTTCAGGATCTGTGGGAATTGGAGGAAATCAAACAGGAATTTATTCACTTGAAAGTCCGGGCGGATGGCAAATAATTGGCAGAACGGCAGATTCTTTTTTTGATGTAGAGAAGAAGCCTCCAACTAAGCTAAAGGCTGGAGATAAGATCAGATTCAACCCAATATCAAAAGAAGAGTTTGATAAAATGGTAGCGAAGAATGGGTAAGCTAGTTGTAATAGACGGAGGGTTATTTACAACTGTACAGGATTCAGGAAGGTTTGGATTCAGAAAATACGGTGTTCCTGTTTCCGGAGTAATGGATCATTCTTCCTTTGAACTTGCTAATGAGTTGGTAGGAAATCCTAAAAGGGCTCCGGTTCTTGAAATGACTTTGAAAGGAGGTAAGTATAGGTTTGAGACAGATTCAGTAGTTGCTGTTACCGGGGCTCAGATGAGTCTTACTGTTAATCAAGAAAATGCACCTCTGAATTCCGGTATAAAAGTTAAAGCAGGTGATGTTCTAGAATTTGGGTATGCTCAAAAGGGTAGTCGCTGTTATTTAGCTATTCGTGGGAAATGGCAGATCAAAGAAGTAATGGGTAGTTATTCCACTTATTCAGGTGGTAAATTTGGCGGAATAAATGGCAGAAGTTTACAAAAGGGTGATCAGATAAGTTGGCATGATTCAAGCTCTGATTTTAAGCTCTTTGAGGTTCCGATTGATAGAGTTCCATATTATAGCACAAAACTAACCGTGGATTTTGTGCCCGGTCCGGAGTGGAGCTGGCTATCAAAAGAAGCACAGAAAAAATTATTGAATACTGAATTTATAATAAGCTCGAAAAGTAACAGGATGGGAATTCGGTTGGAATCAAATTCAAAAATTGGAATTGAAAAAAGAGATATGAGATCTTCAGGAGTTATTCCCGGAATTATTCAGTTGCCACCAAATGGCTTACCCATTATTCTGATGAAAGACGGACAAACGGTGGGTGGTTATCCAAGAATTGGAAAAGTTTTAGACAACCACATGGATAGATTAGCCCAACTTCCATTAAATGGTGTGTTGAGGTTTAAAAAGATCACGGAATATCTTTAATGCTTTCCAGGTGATGATAGTTATGATGAATAGTAAAATACAATAACTCACGAACGGTGCATTTTCCCAATAATGGGTGTGGAGCAACATTTGTACTTAGTTGACTTTCAGACCATTTCTGGAGCACCTTAACAAGCTTTATTTTCTCTTTTTCGTAGGTTGATAAAAGCTGATCTTTTTGCTCAATAGAAATTTCAGGTGGAATGAAAGCTGCGCTTGCTTGTCCGCCTTCTTTCAGTTTTTGTTGGTATTTGCTAACCAATTCATCATATGTTCTTTCAGTTCTGTTCCTGACCCCGAACCGGATTTTAAGTAAGAACTTTGGTAACCCCATACCTGTACTCAGAGGTTTTACACTTTTGATTAAATGATCTAACTGTTGACCGGTACTCCACTTTCCTTCAGCTTTTGGGCGATCAAATAGTGAATCATCCTGTTGACGAATAAAGTTGATCACTTCATCGAAGGCCTGATGAATTTCCAACTCTATTTGATCTCGGGATTTCAATTCAATTGTCCTTTACAATGTTCAATAACCTTTCCCAGGAAGCATTTCTGGCTTTAACATTTGGATCGTCTTGTGATGCTTCCGGATCATCTCCACGTCTCATATATGCATGACCTGCACCCTCGTAAATCACATAATCATATGTTTTATCGTGTGAGTTCATAGCTTCTTCGGATCCTTCTATAGTAGCATTAACTCTGTTGTCGGCTCCTCCATAAAAACCAAAAACCGGTACTTCAATAGTTGAGTAAACTTCAGCTTCTTGAGGTCCTGTGCCATAAAAAACCATAGCAGCTTTGATCTGATCGCCGGCATTAGTTGCAAAACGGAATGATTGTGAGCCACCCCAACAGAATCCTACCACATAAACCTCTCCATTCCCTGCTTCTATGGATTTGGCGTATTTTAAAACGGATTTTAAATCTTGCGTCACATTATCAGCATCCAAAGCATAAATTGCAGAACGAGCTGCATCGGAAGTTTCAAAATCACCGGTTTTTTCGACTCCTTCAACAGTATTTGATATAAGATCCGGGGCAATGGCAATAAAACCTTTTTCTGCTAATTGATCTGTAAAACTTCTTGCCCAGTCATTTAATCCACGATTTTCATGAATAACAATGAATACGGGAGCTTTGTCGGATCTTTCAGGAAATGCCACGAAGTTGTGCATTGTCCTGCCACTTGATTCAATTTCAATCCATTCGTGATGTCTTGGGGAATTTTCCAGTTGTTGAATTGCATAATCCTGGGCAAACAGACTTATTGAGAGAAGGGATAACAGGAATAAAGAAAATGAAGCTTTCATAATAGTCTTATTGAGTTACGAAAGCTTCATTTTACTTTTTTGAAACGATAAAGTCTAGTTTAATTGAGAAGCATCTACTCTGGTTGGGGTATCCTGTCCGGATACTATACCAACAGCAGCCTGTGAAATAGCACGGATCGTGTTTGTTAAATGAGCAACATCAATCGTTTCGAATTCATCTGAAACCTGATGATAGTCAGGATCAACATCAATTGGAGTTGTACTTATAGTGTGAGCAGGAACTCCTAATCTGGCTAAAGTGGCATTATCAGAACGGTAAAACAGGTTTTGATTCGGGTAAGGGTCCGGATAAAATTCATAAATTGTTCCTTCTGCACTTTTCTGCAACAATTCACCGAAACTGGATTTTTCGAAACCCGTTATCCAGGCAGTGTTTGGTCCTTCAACTGCGGGTTTTCCGATCATTTCGATATTGAACATAGCCATTATCTGATCAGGTTCAAGTTGTTTGGAAAAATATTGAGAACCATACCCACCTGATTCTTCTGCCGTGAAAGCAACAAATAATAAAGTTCTTTCAGGGGTACCTTTACTCTTAAAATACTTGGCCAGTTCTATCACAGCTGTTGTTCCAGAAGCGTTATCGTTTGCTCCGTTAGCAATAGAATCAGCACCTGCTGCATTTGGTTGTCTTATTCCGATATGATCATAATGAGCTGAGAAAACAACATATTCATCTTTGCGATTTCCTTCAATTTTACCAACTACATTGGCGAGTTCCAGGCGATCCGTTTCTTTAGTTACGTATGCGTTAAAAGAGGTTTCTGAAGATTTGGAAGAAAGAACAAAAATCTTATTTGAAGATTGCTCTTTTGGAAATGTTCTTGAGGCTCTTGAAAAGAAAGGTTGGTATCGTCTGAATATTGCTTCATGACTTTTGTCTACATAAACAAAAGCTTCAGCAGTACTCTCACGGATCTCGTTAAATCTTTGCTGAAAATTCTCGCCTTCTGCAATCTGAACAGCTTCAATTTCATTAGTTTCAGCCCATTCTATGTTTGCAGTATCACCAAGTACAAAAAAGTCATCGGGGCTTACTTCAGTGCCTCCAACTTCTATATCAGCATTTTTGACTTTTATAGACAGTACTTCAAATTTTTGTAAATAATCAGATTCGCTATCAAGTTTATCCAAATCCATTTGACCGAACTTGTCACTGATGTAATCAGCTGCTTTGTCGATATCAGGAGTAAATGCCTGTCGTCCCCTCATGTCATCAGAGCTTAAGGTTTTGAGAATTTCTGAAGAATTATCTTCGCTGAATTCGTAGGGTTGGGACTGACATTGAATTAGAATAAGGACAAGTGGAATTAGAAAGAATCTCATGGATAAATGTAATGGTTTGTATTTGAACAATTATACTGATGTACGTTCTTTAAAAAAGTAAAAGTTTGCTCAATGGATGAAATCCAAGCCGGACAATTTTTGATCAATAATACTTAATCCGGAAGTTTGTCTTTGAGTTCCTGATTATAATCTTGTTTATTTTTTGAATACCGCATTTGAAGCAGTTCCACAAACAGAGCAAAGCCCATGGGCAGGTAAATGTAAGCTTTAGGAACTTCTTTATGTAAGCCTTCCATAAAAATGGTTATTCCAATGGTGATCAAAAATGACAGAGCAAGGATTTTTAACGCCGGGTTTTCGAGGATGAACTCGCCAATTGGTTTCACAAAAATTAAGATCACAACAAATGCTAATATTACCGCTGTTACAATAACCCAGACTATATCTGTTAAACCGATCGCCGTTATTACAGAATCAACCGAGAAAACCATATCCAGAAGTACTATTTGTGTAATTACTGAGCTGAATGAGTCTTTTACGTTCTTCGCTGCATCGTGTTCATCTTTTAGTTCAATGGTATTATGAATTTCCTTAACGGCTTTATAGAGAAGAAATAACCCCCCAATAATTAATATCAGATCTCTGACAGATAAACCCATTACGATCGGATTCGTCAATTCGGTTAGCTGGAGTAGTAAAAAAAGCAAAACAATTCGTGCTACCATGGCAAGAACCAGCCCAATTACTCTTGCGCGTTGTTGGTATTTTTCCTCAAGCCGACTTACAAGAATAGTAATAACAAGAATATTATCAACACCGAGAACGAGCTCAAGTCCTACAATTAAAGCGAAAACACCGATCAAGTCAGCCATAGAAGATTGTTTAAAAATTAATTTTGATTCAAGATATACAACATAAATTCAAATGTCAGGGTACAAAGATTTACTTTTTAGATGGTGTTTATCTATTATAATCTGAAAACACGATTTCAATATTGTTACTATGAGAAAAGTTATTTTTTTAATGCTGTTACCGTTCTTCCCGGTTATTGTAATGGCTCAGGATGTAAATTATCCAAACGATTTTGATGAACCGATCCCTCTCTTTGATGTAGCTTTGGGAGATTTTGAATATCCTATATCATCCGATAATGAAAAAGCACAAGCCTATTTCAATCAGGGTTTTCAGATGATGTATGCATTCACAAAAGTAGATGCAGCACGTTCTTTTAGGGAAGCTCAAAAAGCGGATCCTGATTGCGCAGTTTGTTATTGGGGAGAAGCATGGGCTTGGGGATCATATCTGAACGGTGCAATGACCGATACTGAGGCTCCCAGAGCTTATGAGAAAATTCAGGAAGCGATTGAAGTTTCTCAGAATAATGGGAATGAAAAAGAAAAAGACCTTATAAAAGCTTTTTCAGTTAGATATATCAAAGATTATGACAGGGGAACAAGAGCAGTTCAGGATACTCTTTACTCAAAAGAAATGGAGAAATTGTCACGCAAATATCCGAATGATCTGGATATAGCTACCCTATATGCAGAATCTTTGTTTTTATTAGAGCCAAGAAGAGGAACCAGAGATGTGAACGATCCTGATGTAGAAAAACTACACTCTGTGCTGGAAGGAATTTTAGAAACAGATATCAAACATCCTGGAGCGTGTCATTTATATATCCACGCAACAGAATCAACTCAAAATCCGGAATGGGCTGAACCATGTGCAGAATATATTGGAACTTCAATTCCTGGAGCCAGTCATATCAATCATATGCCTTCGCATACTTGGAATGAAATCGGGCGCTGGGGTGATGCCGTGACAGCAAATATTATGGCGTGGCATTCTGATATGAAAGCATCTGTTGGAGAAGGATTTGCAATCTATCCGTCTCATAATCTGCATATGTTGGCTTTTGCAGCCAGTATGGACGGACAAGGAGCAGTAGCAATACAAGCCGGAAAGGATTACGCCAAACTTACCGGAAATAACATGTATCACGTACTCACACTGATCCGGTTTGGAAGATTTGATGAAGTATCCGCTATTGAAAACAGACCCTCGCATTCTATACATGGTGGAATGTGGGATTTCGCTCAGGGCTATGCTTCTTTAAAAAGTGGTGATGAAGAGAATGCAACAGAGATAAAGGAAAAAATTTTAGAAGAAGCTTCATCTTCTTCCGCAAGATTCAGGTTTCATTCCGCTGAAAATCTTTTGAGCACAGTCGGATATATATTAGAAGGAGAAATTTTATGGTCAAAAGGAGAGCTTGAAAAAGCTGAAGAGTCATTTAAACAAGCAATCAAATACTACGATTCTTTAGCGTATGATGAACCCGAACCGATACCGTTTTCTCCAAGACACTGGTACGGAGCTCTTTTGCTGGAGACAGAAGAATATGAGAGGGCAATAGAAGTATATGAAAAAGAGTTAGAAAATCATCCGAATAATGGCTGGTCTTTATTTGGAATACAACAAGCTTTAAAAGCTCAGGGTAAAAATAATTCAGAATTAGACTTGAAATTCCGGACCAGCTGGAAAAGGTCAGACACCTGGATTAGAGGATCCAGATTTTGATCATCCGAAACTTATTAAGTTTCATTTCGAATTAGGTTAAAAGTGCAATAATAGAATAAAAACCGATAGGATTATCCCCTTTCAATTATGTAAACTATAATATTTGAAGTAAAATAGTTCAGGTTAAAAATCGGTATACACGGCTAAAACAATGAACGAAGTCTCTAAAAAAAACAGTTTAAAAGCACTTCTCGGAGGCATATTGTTAGTGGCATGTTTATCAGGCTGCTCCAGATTTATTTTAGAAGGGGATAGAAAAAACCGTGATATCCGAATAAGAAATCCTTACAGAGGAACGGTTACTATTCCATTTGAAATGATAAATAATTTGATTGTAATCCCGATGAGAATCAATAATTCGGATACATTAAAGTTTATCTTAGATACAGGAGCAGGAAGAACTGTAATTACAGAATTGGGGCCTTATCAAAGTTTTGAGATTGAATATCAGGGAGATGTAAGCTTAAACGGGTTGGGAAATTCCGGTCCTTTGCCGGCGTTGATTTCCAGAGGAAACCGGATTTATCTTAAGGGGATAAAAGGTGAGAACCATACAGTTGTATTTATACTTGAAGGAAGATTCAACTTGTCAAATTTTATGGGTACACAAGTAAATGGATTATTGGGTTATGATATTTTCGAAAACTTTATTGTGGAAGTGGATTATGAAAGGAGAAAGTTATACTTGCACGACCCGGATGCCTATAAAGAAGAATATCTGAAAAGGAAAAAAGAAGCCAAGTGGACCTATATTCCGGTGTTTACGAAGGATAATAAGCTTTATATGAATCTGAAAATTATTCAAAGTGACTTTTCCGAAATTGAGGTAAAGTTATTAGTAGATTCCGGAGCAAGCCATACAGCTTTTTTATATCCCAATACTTCAGCTGATATCGTGATACCGGAAAAAACTATTGATGCTTATTTAGGAAGTGGCTTAAGTGGAGAGATATATGGAAAAATAGGTAAAGCCCATTCTATAGAGCTTCAGGGATTAGTTTTGAACGATCCTGTATTGTCGTACCCTGATTTGGAAGCGGTGGAACAGGCTATCGAGAGGGATTCCAGAAACGGAAGTATTGGTGCAGATCTACTAAAACGTTTCGATATAATCTATAACTATGGGGATAACGGGATTTTAGTTCGGCCGAATAGAAATTTTGATGATGAATTTAGATACAATACCAGCGGTATAGATGTTATTACCCCAATTCTTGATTTACCTTATTATGTTGTTTCTGAAGTAAGATCTGGTTCTCCTGCAGACCTGACAGGAATAAAAAAAGACGATGTGATTTTAGAGATTCAATCAAACCGTGCATTCAAATACACGCTGAATGAAGTTTTAAACTTGCTTCATTCTACGGACGAAGAAATATCAATTTTTATCAAACGAGGTTCAGAACACTTTCGATTTGACCTGAACTTAAAGGACGAGTTGAAGCTTCAATAATTTATTGAAGAAATTCTGCACCTGTCTCAGGAATAATGACTTCCACCTCAGAAATATCTTCAAGGATTTCTTTAAATTCATTCGGATCTGAATCAATTGGTGGCCAGGTTCCATAGTGTATCGGTACAGCCAAATTTGGATTAACCATTTCAACGGCATAAGCAGCTTCCTGAGGTCCCATTGTAAAATGATCTCCAATTGGAGCTAAAACCACATGTGGCTCATACAACTCGCCATATAAAGTCAGGTCAGTAAAAATATTGGTATCACCCATATGGTAAATGCATAAATCATCCTCGAAGGAAAGTATTAATCCGGCAGGATCACCGGCATATTTACCATCAAAAGAAGAACTGTGATTTGCAGATACCATCGTTACTGAAAAATCATCAAATGGAACCGTACCACCTTTGTTGAAGGCAACAGCTTGATCTTCACTTAGACCTTTATCTGTTAATAAGCCAATCAGTTCAACTATACCAACTACTTTACATCCGGTCTTTTTTGCAATTTCTAAAGTATCACCAACATGATCTTCATGTCCGTGTGTAAGCAAAATGAAATCTGCTTTCTCTACTTCTTTAAGCTCGTCCGGAGTAGATGGGTTATCCTTCAAAAAAGGATCTACATAAATTATATTTCCTTTTGGACTTACAAATTTAAATGCGGAATGGCCTAACCAGTAACCTTGTAGTTTTGTATCCATAGTCTCCAATAGTTTATTAGTTTAATACATATAATGAATGATTCAGGTGATGAGTTCCATAAAGTGTCATAATTGTAATATATTTATTGAAAAATATCACAATGGGATTTTTAGAAAAACTTACCAATGCCTTTACAGGAGTGGAAGCACCTTCAGAAGAGGAGAGTGTTTGGAATCATGTTTCATCTGAAGAGGAGATAGATGAAATTTTGAAATCTTCAAATGAACGTAAGCAGGTTGTTTACAAACATAGCCCCAGTTGTGGTGTAAGCTATTTTGCTCTTCGAAATTTGAATGACCCGGAGCTTCTTGGTAATCCGGAAATTGATTTTCATTTGATAGATGTGATCAGTGAGCGCTCTGTTTCAAAAAGTTTTGCAGAAAGGGTTAATGTGAGACATGAATCACCACAAATATTTGTTTTGAATCAGGGAGAAGTGATCTGGCACGATTCACACAATTCAGTAACTGCGAAAAATGTTTTAAGCCATATTTAGAATCCAAACCGTAGGGACAATTCATGAATTGTCCCTACGGTTTGGAAGGTCAATAACCTGCGGCGTGACCATCTCCTCGGGGATCTACACCACTTGATTTCTTTCCTTCCTGATCTACATAAATAATATGTCCCCGGGCAATTGACATGGTCCGGAGCTGATGTCCTTTTTGTTTCAATAATCGAATGGTATCCGGACTCAATCCGTAATTTTCATAAAAAAGGATATCAGGTAACCACTGATGATGAACTCTGTTTGCAGCTATAGCTTCCTGAGCATTCATTCCAAAAACAGCCAGATTTAAAAAGCTCTGTAATGTTGAAGTTATAATTCTGGGGCCGCCGGCAGCTCCAAGTATCATTCTTACTTTTCCATCTTTTGTAACAATGGTCGGAGTCATGCTGCTAAGCATTCTTTTTCCCGGTTCAATTGCATTAGCTTCTCCACCTATCAGGCCATACGCATTAGGTTCACCGGGTTGTGCTGAAAAGTCATCCATCTCATTATTCAAAAGAAATCCGGCTCCATCAACGGCTACTTTGCTACCGAAAGACCCATTTAGCGTAGTTGTAACAGCCACTGCATTTCCATCTTTATCGACAATAGAAAAGTGTGTGGTTTCATCTGACTCGTAATTATTCGAAAATTCACCATGAGAGAGAGTGGAAGAATGAGTAATCGTATCCATGGAGAAGTCGATCATTCTGGCATGGTTATATTTAGGGTCGGTCAGATCCTGTTTCGGAACATCATAGTAATCAGGATCACCCAGATAAAAGGAGCGGTCAGCAAAAGCACGGCGCATTGATTCCGCCATTAAATGAACATAATCGGCTGAATTATGTCCTAGTTCCGCCAGAGCATAGTCATCCATCATTTCAATAATTTGTGCAACCGCAATACTTCCACTACTTGGAGGTGGCATTATAGAAAGTTCGTAGTCCTGAAAGCGAGCTTTTACAGGCTCTCTCCATTTACTTCTGTAATTTCTGAGGTCGGAATGAGTAATTAATCCACCTTGTTTTCGCATTTCTCTCACAATTGCATCTGCAACGGAACCCGAATAGAACCCATCCCTTCCATATCGTGCTACTTGTTCAAGAACTTCGGCCAGATCTTTTTGGATAAACAGATCACCTTCATTGAAAGGAACACCATCTTCTTTGGTAAAATATTTTTTTGAGCCTTCATACTTGCTAAACGTTTCAAATCGACTGTTCAATGAGCGAGCTTGTACATAAGATAAATAATATCCGTTTTTTGCAAGATCAATGGCCGGTTGAATAACCAGTTCCAAAGGCATTCGTCCATATCTCTCCAAAGCTGTTACCATTCCATCCACCGTTCCGGGAACGCCAACGGCAAGAATGCCTTCCCAGCTTAGTTCCGGATCAAATTCTCCATTTCGCACGTACATATTTCTGGAAGCCCGGGATGGGGCTTTTTCTCTGAAATCCAAAGTAGTTGAAGTTCCATCAGCTAATTGAAGAACCATGAACCCACCGCCACCGATGTTGCCGGCTCTGGGAAGAGTAACAGCTAATGCAAATTGAACAGCCACAGCCGCATCAATCGCATTTCCACCTTGTTGCAGAATTTGTTTTCCTACTTCTGAAGCATATACCTCTGCTGAAACCACTAAACCATTTTCATGAATCTGGGTTGAACGAGATTGTCCATATAGTGAGGAGAAAGAAATTAAAAAAAGGAATAATATTGCAATATGTTTCATAATATTTATGCTCTTGGGTGAAATTCTTTGTGTACCTGATGCAGAAATGAACGATCGATATGGGTATAAATTTCCGTGGTCAAAATAGAAGCATGACCCAGCATTTCCTGTACCGCTCTCAGGTCAGCTCCGCCTTCTAATAAATGTGTAGCAAATGAATGCCGAAAAATGTGAGGATAAACCGGCTTTTTGATGTCAGCAGCTTTTGCAGCTTTTTGAACAATATTCCAGATACTCATTCTGGTTAAAGCTCCGCCTCTTTGATTTAAGAACACTCTGTTTTTCGATTTATCGGCTTTTTGAGGTTTAAAGAATAAAGGACGAACGTATTCCACATAATGTTCAATTGCTTCCTGTGCTACTTCACCGACGGGAACCAATCTTTCTTTATTTCCTTTTCCAATAACCCGGATAAATCCAATTTCGAAAAACAGACGATCCATTTCCAGTCCCGTGAGTTCACTTACCCGCATACCTGTTCCATACAAACATTCCAGTATTGCTTTATCCCGGATACCTGCAGGCTTTTCTGTATTTGGTGATGAAAGCAAAGCTTCAATTTCCACTACATCCAGAACTTCGGGTAATTTTTTTGCTTTTTTGGGGAGTTCAATCGATTCTGCAGGATTAGCTTTAGAGAATCCTTCAACAGTAGCAAACTCGTGAAAACTTCTGATGCTGGAAATATTTCGGGCTAAAGAACTTGTTGACAGACATTCCGAATCGATCAGATAATCAAGAAAGTCTTCTATATGTGTAAGTGTAACTCCGCTGAGGTCGGTGATTTTTTTATTAAAAACCAGAAAGTCTATATATCTGCTTATATCATTTTTGTAGGAGGCGATGGAGTTCTTAGAGAGACCTTTCTCGAGTTTGATAAACTGAATATAAAGATCGACTTCCTGTTTGAATTTTTCCATCAATCCTGCTTTGGTAACTCCACATTTTGCTCAGTAGTATCATCAGCTACGGAGTTGGTATTCTCTTGTTTAGCAGATTCTTTCCCTTTTTTCTCTTCCGGGTATTCAATTCGTCCGTGGTAAACACCAACCAAAATATTGATAAAAGTTTCTTTGATCACACTAAGATCACGGAATGTTAACGGGCATTTACTCAGTTGATCTTCAGCTACCCGGTCGTCAACCATTTTATTAACCAGATTTTCAAGTTTATTATAGTTTGGGTTTTTCATAGCACGTGAAGCAGCTTCGATCCCATCAGCCAGTAATAATATCCCGGTTTCTTTTGTGGCCGGAAGAGGACCTTCATATCTGAACTGCTCTTCATTTAGCATTTCTTTAAGATTGTCATCTTCTTTGGCTTTCTCATAAAAATACCTGATTACAGAGGTACCGTGATGAGATTCAATAAAGCTTATAATGGTTTTTGGAAGACCTGCTTCTTCCGCCATTTTAACTCCTTCACTAACATGAGCTTTTATGATCATTGCACTCATCTGAGGTTTCAGTTTATCATGCTCATTGGTTCCTCCACCCTGATTTTCAACGAAGTAAGAGGGCTTTATCATTTTCCCAATATCATGATATAAAGCACCTACTCTGCACAATAGAGAATTTGCTTTAATGGCAGCAGCAGCAGCTTCAGACAGGTTTGCAACCTGCAAGCTGTGATGAAAAGTACCCGGTGCTTTATTCATCAATTCCTTAAGCAGTGGACGGTTGGTGTCACTCATTTCGAGAAGGGTGAAATCAGTTGTAATTCCAAAGAGTTTTTCGAACAACAAAATGATGGGATAAGTAAACAGAATGAATAGCGAGTTGATAGCAATAAATAAAATCTGATTAAAAAATGACTCCCAACCGCTTAGTTTTGCGAGTGAAAAAGCACCAATTACGATGATATAGGAAATAAAGACAACGCCGGGTGTGGTAAAAAAGAACTGAGAACGGTCTTTAATATCACGAACTGAAAACACTCCCATGCTACATGCGCAGATTGTTGCTATAGTAAACTCAAAATCATTCCCATTTACCATTCCAATAAGTGCAGCCAAGGTTACTGATGCTATTATCCCGACTCTGGAGTCAAAAATGATCGTCAAAATAATAGGGGCGATGGCAATAGGTATTACATATATACTCGAAATATCATATCTCAGCAGTATGGCACTTGCTAAGCTGATAAGCCCCATTGTTAAAAAGACCAAGAAGAATAAACCATTGTGTGAGCTGATTGGTCTTCGGTACAAAAACAGATACATAAAGAATACAAGAGAGATCATACAAATAGCGATAATACCTCCGGCAAACCTCAACCATTTTTCAGCATTAGAAGCATTTTGAGATCTGCTTGCCGATAAACTTTCTAAAACATTCGCACTTTGTTGAGTCACAATATCACCACGACGAATGATCATCTGTCCTTGAGTAATTGCACCTTTAGTTGTTGATATCTCTGATAATTGTTCTTGAATTCGTGCCTGGGTATCTTGCTCACTGTAAATTAAATTCGACTGAATAACTTTATTGTAAAGCTCCATTCCCAACTGAGCGATTTGTTGTTCGAATCTCCTGTTAAGCTGAAATTGAGCGAATTCATTTGCTTCACGTAAATCCCTTACACGTGCTTTAGTTGCTAAGCGTTCAGTGCTGTTTACCACATCCCGTATCACAATTTCATTCTGGCCAATGCTTGCTTTTGTTCTGTTGATGATGCCATCGTCCATTAAATTTTCTATCACGGATTCAAGCTCTTGCTTTACCTGTACACCAATAAAAGAATTAATGGGGCGGTTGTTAGACAAAGCAAAATAGTAACTATCGAAGAGGACGTTCCAGGACCGTTCAGTTAATTGGATTTCTGAGTTAGTATACTCCTGAGCAAACCGGATACTGTCATCAAAAACAGAGGATAGGTTCTGTTGTTTACTTTCCTGCCAATTGAAATAGCTTTCAATAACCGGTTGTATATTTCTGTAGAGCGAGTCGACTTTAGTTTGAACTCCGATTTCAACATTAGGATCAATGTTAAATACCGGAGAAACTGTATTTCTGATTTGGTCTTCTTCTTTCTGTATTTCATCAGCCGTTTTATTGATAGCAAAAGTGTAAGGAGCAACCAGATCTTCTGCTCTCCATGGCTGACCAACAGTGTAATTCAAGCCGGAGTTAATCGTAGCATTTGGTAATGAGAGAATAGAAATGCCTATAAAACAGATAAAAATAAATGCCCGGAGATAAGGATTTCTTTTAAGAGAATATTTCTCTTGTTCCTTTTTAAGCTTTTCACCTACAAGAGGTGCTCTGTCATTCTTTTTTCTTCCTAACCCGATTTTATCAAGTAAACTCATAAATAAATATTAGTTTCGCTAACAAGTATAGCAAGCGTTCGTTAATTTACAGATAATAGTTTCCAGATTTAAAACTTCTGATAAATTTAATTCTGCATCGGAACATAACTCTCAAAGTATTTAATGTCATTTAAAACTAAAAAAAGTCTCGGGCAACATTTTCTAACCGATAATAACATCATTTATAAAATTGTTGATGCTATTAAGGCAGAGAAATCAGATCGTGTTATTGAGATCGGTCCCGGAACAGGTGCCCTTACAAAATACCTTGTTCAGAAGTATGACGATGTACATGTAATAGAAGTTGACCAGCGAGCGATCAGTGTTTTAGAAGCAGAAGTTGAAGGAATCACTATTCATCAACAAGATGTTTTGAAAGTAGATTGGAATGAGTTGATAGCAAAAGAAGGCAAAACATATGTAGTGGGAAATCTTCCATATTATATTACAAGTCCGATTCTTTTTTCATTACTTGAACATAGGAATCTATTTGAAGATGCCATTTTAATGATGCAGAAAGAGGTTGCCGAACGTTTAGCGGCGGATATTTCAACAAAAGCTTATGGAATTTTGTCTGTACAAACACAACTTATGAGTTCTGTTGAAATGCTGTTTGATGTATCTCCGAATTCATTCAGTCCACCTCCAAAAGTTCAAAGTTCTGTACTTCGGTTAACATTCGATCAACCCCAACTCGAGTGCTCAGATAAAAATTTAAAGACAGTAGTCAGAACAGCATTCAATCAGAGAAGGAAAAAGATCAGTAACTCTCTGAAACCTGTTTTGGGAGATTTGCAACCCGAGGGTTATGACTTTGATCTGCGACCTGAGAACTGGGAACCCGCCACATATGCAAAATTGACAGCCCATTTAGAGAGCATCGGAATGATGGAATGATTTGGTACGGTAGTTGCATTGTAGCTTGTGAAACAATGAAAAGAGCATTAGCTCAATTAAACTACTAACACAAAATAAAGAGGAGTCATACACATGGCTAGTATTAAACCTTTAGGCGATCGTGTACTTGTACAAGCGGACGCAGCTGAAGAAAAAACCAGCTCTGGTCTATACATTCCGGATACAGCTAAAGAAAAACCACAGCAAGGTACAGTTATAGCTGTAGGTGCAGGGAAAGTAGAAAACGGAAATAAAATTGATATGACTGTAAAGAAAGGCGACAAAGTTCTTTACGGTAAATACGCTGGTACTGAAGTAAGTTTTGACGGAGAAGAGTACCTGATTATGCGTGAGTCTGATATTGTTGGAATCCTATCGTAAGTAAATCAGACCAAATACAAAGAATTAAAATCAAAAATTAAAAGAAAAGAATAATATGTCTAAGTTAATTCACTATGATGTGGAAGCACGTGACGCTCTAAAGAAAGGTGTCGACAAACTTGCCGATGCTGTAAAAGTTACGTTGGGACCACGCGGAAGAAATGTTGTAATTGAAAAATCATTCGGCTCACCAAAGATCACTAAAGATGGTGTTACTGTAGCTAAAGAAATCGAGCTTTCTGACAAGATCGAGAATATGGGAGCTCAGATGGTTAAAGAAGTAGCTTCTAAAACCAATGACAATGCCGGAGACGGAACTACTACAGCAACGGTACTTGCTCAGGCAATTATTGCTGCTGGTTTGAAGAATGTTACTGCAGGTGCAAACCCAATGGATCTTAAAAGCGGTATCGAAAAAGCAGTTGCCGCAATTGTAGAAGGCTTGAAAGATGTTAAGATCGATATCGACAAAGACATCGACAAATTGAAGCAGATCGCTACTATTTCTGCAAACGGTGATGACGAGATCGGATCTCTTATTGCGGATGCTTATGAGAAAGTAGGAAAATCTGACGATGGTACATTCAACAACACAGGTGTAATCACTGTTGAAGAAGCAAAAGGAATTGAAACTACATTAGAAACTGTAGAAGGTATGCAGTTCGATCGTGGTTACCTTTCTCCATACTTCGTTACCGATTCTGAGAAAATGACTACTGATCTTGAAGATCCATATATCCTGATCTTCGACAAAAAGATCTCAACAATGAAAGATCTTCTTCCAATTTTGGAAAAAGTTGTTCAGTCAGGAAAACCATTATTGATCATTGCTGAAGATATTGAAGGCGAAGCGCTAGCTACTTTAGTAGTTAACAAACTTCGTGGTTCATTGAAGATCGCAGCTGTTAAAGCTCCGGGCTTTGGTGACAGAAGAAAAGCAATGCTTGAAGATATCGCTATCCTAACCGGTGGTACCGTGATCTCTGAAGAGCGTGGATATAAATTAGAAAACGCTACTCTTGATTTCTTAGGTCAGGCAAGCAACGTAACTATCGACAAAGATAACACTACTATTGTTGGTGGTTCCGGAAAAGCTGATGACATCAAAGCAAGAGTAAATCAGATCAAAGGTCAGATCGAGAATACAACTTCTGACTATGATCGCGAAAAACTACAGGAGCGTTTAGCTAAGCTAAGTGGCGGTGTTGCAGTATTGTACATTGGTGCAGCTTCTGAAGTTGAGATGAAAGAAAAGAAAGACCGTGTTGAAGATGCATTGCATGCAACGCGTGCTGCTGTGGAAGAAGGAATTGTTCCGGGCGGTGGAGTTGCTTACTTAAGAACTATGAAAGTTCTTGACAAACTGAAAGGTATCAACGATGATGAAGCTGTTGGTTTTCAAATCGTTCGTAAAGCATTGGAATCTCCTTTGAGAACTATTGCTAATAACGCCGGAGTTGAAGGCGCAATTGTAGTTCAGAAAGTTCTTGAAGGAAAAGGTGCTTTCGGATACAACGCACGTACTGAAGTGTACGAAGACTTAATTAAAGCCGGTGTAATCGATCCGACTAAAGTAACAAGAGCAGCGCTTCAAAACGCAGCATCTGTTGCCGGATTACTACTTACCACTGAAGCTGTAATTTCTGACAAGCCATCTGATGATGATGACAATGGCGGAATGCCAGGCGGTATGGGTGGCGGAATGCCGGGAATGGGAGGTATGGGTGGAATGATGTAATTCATCCCTCATAAACTTCTGAAAAGAAATGAAAGCCCCTTCAATATTGAAGGGGCTTTTTTTATGCTCTTTATTTTAACTCATCTATCAGTCGAACCTTGGTCGACTGATAGAATCTGGTTGACGATAAATTTTCTTAGATCAAGAACTGCAACACCCCGTTTTCAAAGAGATGATGGAGAAACCTTTCAATAAGGGACTAACCTTGATCAATAAATTCGCCATTTATTTTATATACGCAATTGACATAGGTTCCAAATACTTAATAAATGTTCTTTAAAATTGATTTTAAAAGTTATATTCAGGTTTAAGTTCATTGATTAATATGGTGCGGGGTGTTTTTGAAAGTTCGAATTCACCGACAATATTTACATTACTATGAGAATGAAAACAGGGGTATAAGTTGAAATTGCAATCAGAAAAAATATTGTGAAAAAAAGGAGTTTTCTATTTTTAGTACTCCTGTTGAGCTTGCTAAGTCCTGAACTCATTCAAGGACAATCTTCAGATCCGATTGGGTTTCCCTTTATAGAGACCTACCAACGAGGGCAATTTACAGGAGCACGCCAAACCTGGGGAATTACCCGTGCTGATGATGGCCTGCTTTATTTTGGAAATTCACGATATGGAATACAGGAGTCTGACGGTCTTTCCTGGCGTAACCTTTGGATGGAAAGAAATTCCGCTGCGTTATCTTTTGCTAAAGATCCTGACGGAAGAATATTTGTTGGTGGTCAAGCTGACTTTGGTGTATTACAGCGCGATTCGTTATTGAGAAGGAAGTACCATTCACTAGCATATCTATTGCCGGATTCAGGGGAAGTAATAAAAGATGTAGAATTTACTTTTGTACTGGATGATCAGGTACATTTCATTTCACCGGAAGTTTGGTATATATATTCTGATGGAAAGATAACTTCTCAAAAAAATGAAGAAATTATTTCTTCGGCTGTGCGATGGGATAATACTATTGTTACGCTGCATTCTGATGGTCAGGTTAAGCGTACAAAAGATGGATATACCTATTCAATCTCTCCTCCGGATTCAAAGACAAAAATTGGGAAGCTTTCAGCTACTAACGACCGATTATTTATGTTAGATGATGGATTTAATCTTTGGGAATTAAGCACCTCTGATACATGGACAAGAATTCTGAAACTGTCAAATGATATTTCAGAAGCATCGGTAACGATTAAAGACTTTTTGTGGTCTCAAGCCGGATATATTCATTTTGCTACTTCAAACGGATTGTTCACTTATAACCATGAAGGAGATTATATTCATACTATCTATGAGTCGGATGGGCTTTCTGATAATGATCTGACAAGGCTTTATGAAGATGATGCCTTGAATATTTGGGTGAGTAGTGTCTATGGAGTAAGCGTGTTGGAATATGGGAGAGCAATGCGGGAATTTTTACCTTCTGCCCATGATCTTCCCGAATATTCTGCCACATTAAAAAACTTCAATGGGTCACTTTATATGGGAGGAAATAACGGTTTATATGTATGGGAAAGAGGGAAATTCCAACAAGTATATGATGATAAAAGTGTTTATGCATTCGAACTAACTCCTCAGGGATTATTAATTGGTTCCAGTAAAGGGCTGCAATTACTCGATAAACAGAGAAGGTTTCATAATTTGTTCTCAGGAGGCAGGGTCGATCTAGTTCTTGCTGATCGTGAAAACCCGAATGTAATTTATTACTCTCACGATGCTAACGCTCTACGGAAAGTTGTTCTGCAGTCTGAAAATATATTTACAGATTCTAAAATGGTTGATTTTGAGGAAGGAGGTTACACTCTTACAGAAGATATTAAAGGAGACTTGTGGGTTGGAACCGGTCGCAATGGAGATTTCCATTTTACTACCGAACAGAAAGAAGATGTAATCGTTTCGGTGGCTAAAGTCCGTCAGTTTACCACCGATGACGGACTTCCTTCCAATGGATTCAATTATACAATGTCGGTTGGGAAAGATGTTGGTTTTATAACTTCAGATGGTTTTTACAGGCTTACACCGGATCGGGATTCAATAGTTATTGATCATCGCTTTGATGAAGTTTTTTACGGACAAGATCGGTCCGTGTGGCCGGTGGTTCAGGATAATGACGGAGGAATCTGGGTGGCATGGGCGGCGGCAATGATTGGAAAGGCTGTATATAATCCGGAGAAGGCTATCTTTGAGTGGAATGACGGCGAATTTACCCGTACAGAACCTTATAAAGATATTGATTTCATTTATCCGGCAACGAACAAACGAATCTATTTCCAAACCTTAACCCAAAAGTTGGCATACTTTGATTCTACTCTCTATAAACAACCTGTGCCTCCAATAAATGCTCACATAACGTCGGTGATTGTAAATTCAGATTCTTTGTTGTTGGAACCAAGAGGGTTATCACATTCAACTCTGGAAACTCCGATTTCATTTTGGGATAATAAGATCAGGATTAATTATGGGATGGTCGCTTTTTTGCCGGAAGATCGTCTTTTCTACCAGATAAAATTGGAAGGTTTAGACGACGACTGGTCAGCTACTACGAATGAGAGATATCATGACTATACAAACCTGAAAGAAGGAAAATACACGTTTTGGGTGCGCGGGCATACGCTGTATCCCGAAGAGTCTCAAATGGCTTCGTTCTCCTTTATGGTCTTACCCCCATGGTACAGAACCTTGTGGGCGTTCGCTTTGTATGTGATATTTGGTGTTGGTGGATTAATAGTTTTTGTGAAGGCTCGTGAAAACATATTATTGGAGAGACAAAAAGAGCTCGAGAACGAAGTCTTAGACAGAACTGAGGAAATTCGTAATCAAAAGGAAAAATTGGAGAAACTGGATAAAATGAAGAACACTTTCTTCTCCAACGTCAGCCATGAGTTTCGTACACCTCTAACCATTAGTAGTGGGTTGGTGGATAAATTGATGAAGCACAAAGAACAGGACTCTTCAAATGTTCAATATGACTTATCTATAGTTAAACGAAACATGGCTCGTTTAGACGATATGGTTAGTCAGATTATCGACTTGACCAAGTCTGATCAGAATCACCTTACACTAAATAGAAAATATTATAAAGCTGATAATCTGGTTTCCATTTCGGTAGAATCCTTTCGCTCGTTGGCAGAATATCATGGTCACAGATTCGAATTTTATCCGAACGCTGAAGATGTAACGCTCTACATTGATCGGGCGAAAGTGGAGATAATGATCAATAATCTGATTTCGAATGCGATCAAATTCACTCCCGATGGAGGGAATATTTTTATGGAAACCCAAGTTTCAGAAAACCTTTTTGAGCTTCGAGTTCAAGATTCAGGGTCGGGAATTCCTGATGGAGAGGAAGAAGCTATTTTCGAAAGATTTCACAGGTTAAAACGTGATGACGCTGATTATGTAGAAGGGATGGGAGTGGGACTTGAGTTGAGCAGAGTGTTGGCTCGATTACATTCAGGGGATATTGAAGTTGAAAAATCTTATAAACAAGGAGCTTGTTTCAAACTTCTGCTTCCAATAAGTGAAACTAACGTAGACGAAATCTCACCAATTCCGGATTCTTTAGATGAAGAACTTCTGTACATACGAAAAGATCATGTAAACAACTCAGCAGATAATTCTTTTGATATTTTACTCGTTGAAGATAATGCTGATATGATGGAGTATGTAAGCGGGATTTTGGATGAATTGGGAGTCATTAAAAAAGCGGGAAATGGGAAAGAAGCCCTTGAAATTCTTGAGTATTTTAATCCTGATATTATTGTAACCGATTTGATGATGCCGGTTATGGGAGGTTTGGAATTAGTTGAGAAGCTTAAAAACCATGAGAAATGGAACACAATTCCAACTATGGTTCTTACAGCAAAAGCGTTAGAAAAAGACAAACTGCATTTAATGAGAATAGGGGTAGTTGACTATATCACTAAACCATTTGTACCGGAACAGCTGGTTTTAAAGTTGAAAAATCTATTGAACTATTATACCCGCCGTAAATTGATTCGAGTAAAATTAAAAGCAGAAGAAATCCCCAAGGACACTTCACTTTCCGAAAAAACAACTTCATTTATTTCTAAAAATTTAGCTAATACCAATCTGTCAGTTGATATGCTTGCTGAAGAGTTTTCTCAAAGCCGGCGCTCATTTTATCGAAATCTCCAAATAGAAACAGGGATGTCTCCCGGAGAATTTATCAGGGAAGTCAGGATTACTTCAGCACGTGCTCTGGTTTCTGCAAACAAAAACTATCGCCTTGAAGAACTTGCAACAGCTGTTGGCTATAAAAGTGCATCAAGTTTCCGCAAAGTATACGAAGAACGTTTTGGGGTTCATCCTCTTAGTTAGCATCTAAGAAGAATTCCTAACTAAAGTACATGAACGTTTACAAACTACTTGATGGGAATTAGAAACCCGGGGATAAATCCCTTCTAGCACATGTAAATGCCTTTTCCATCTTGTTGTATCTACGTAATCTCCATTTAAGGTCCTCCTGAACTTGCTTCAGGATATTTGTTAGATTTATTTCTAGTTATTACATCCAACACACCGATCAACGTTGTCACAACATCCATCACCCCGCTTTCAGCGAAATGATGGATAGCTACTTCTCCGTCTGTCGGGCTTTGCGCGGCTGACGGATTCAGCTTGCTATAAAGAAATCCCCTTGAAGGGTGTTGCTATATTTAAAAACCGGCAACACCCCTCGGAATAAATCGGGAACCGCCGATTTATTCATCTCCCCTCAAGGGGAGATTTATTTCGTGTAGCTTACTTAAGCTCCATACACCTGTTAAAGGCGCAGGACCAAAAATATCTTAGTAGCAACACCTGACAAACCTGTCCCGAAGTCTCCAAAACAATGTCCTCAAAACCTGCATTACAGAGCAATCATCGCATTTTGGCACGTTTGCACAGAAAGTTGGCACGCCTGCATAGCCAAAAAAAAGTAGATTCAAATCAGGACAATTTATGTTCAAACCATTTATTCATTTCATTCTTGAAAATTATGAAAGCAAAGCGTTTACTTATTCTTGGGATACTTTTTTTAACGGTAATAAGCTTTTCAGCTTTTGGGCAAAGTACTACTCCAAAAGTAGTAACAGGCTATAATCAAAGCTTGGTGCTCACAGAAAATGGGTCATTATATTCATTTGGAGGCGGCCATTTTGGCACCGCAGGGCAATCCAACACTAACCGGGTTGATATTCCCGGGCTGGCAAATGATCCTGCGTTAAATGGTCAAAAAGTGGTTGACATAGCTACTGCATATGACAATGAACATGCTATAGTGCTATTAGCAGATGGTCGAATGTTTGGTATAGGATCAAACGATAGAAACCAACTCGCTTTGAGTGGAAGCAATAACTATACAACACTTACAGAAATAACACATGCTAATTTTGAAGGGCATACAATCGTGGATGTAGAGGCAGGAGAGAAGAATAGTATTTTTAGAACAGCTTCCGGAAAAGTCTTTGTAATAGGCGATAATCCATATGGATTTATTGGAGTTGGTACCACAACCAATCCCATAACAGAACCTACTTTGATAAATGGAATGGTGAACAAAAAAGTAGTGGAAATTTCCTCTGGTAGACAACATGTTTTGTTACGAACCGACAGTAGCGAAGTATGGGTATATGGAAGAAATTCTAACGGAGAGTTGGGAATAGGAAATAGTATAGGTACATATTCACCTGTACGTATGGACCAGAATATTCCCGGAGAAACCATTATAAAAGCAGTAGCAGGGGGGCTGGGGTCAAGCTATTTTGTTACCGATTCAGGTAAGGTATTTAGTACAGGTGTAAGAACTGGACCTCTTGGGTATGAACCTCCGGGAGGACCAAATGTAGATGTAAATACTCCTACAGAAATAACGCATAGCAATTTACATGGTAAAACCATTATTGATGTGGTTGGGAATCAAGAATCAGCAACATTATTAGCCTCTGATGGAACTGTATTTAGTTTTGGGGGCAGGAATGGTGAGGAAAGCTTGGGTCGTCCGCTAACAGACATTATTGTACCTGTAAAGTTAACTCACTCTAATATTGTTGGAAAAAATATCGTTGAAATAAGTTCTGAGGATTCAGAATACACTTATATGAGAGCTTCTGATGGTACTATTTTAACATTTGGAGGTCCATTTAAAAGACAATCTTGGTCTTCCGCATCACGATCATCCGGAACCGGGCGTTGGAGAGCCGGTGAAGCGTTTCCCAGACCTGTTATACAAACAGAAATGAATGGAAAGACCGTTGCAAAAATGTATACGAGTCTATACATGAACTATTTTGTGACTACAGACAGTCTCATTTATTCTTTTGGGCATGTTTATTCAACAGGGTTCAGAGGCAATTCATTGCGCTCAAATTTACCTACGGTAAAAAGCCCAACGCTAATTCCCTCTTCAAAACTTGGTAACGCATCAGTAAAGAACGTTTTTGCGGGCCACAAGCAAACGTATGTAGTTAACGCCAACAATGCAATTTATCAGTTTGGGCAAAATAGTTATGCAGAATTAGGAAGAACAGATAGCCTCGATCATTACGATCCGATATTAATGGATGCCTCATTAATAGATAACAAAATCGTTAAACAAATTGTGGTTGGAGCAGTAGATACGCTATCGGTGACTTTTATTGTGACCGAAGATGGAGCGGTGTATGGCTTTGGAGATAATAACTTTGGTCAGCTTGGATTAGGGGATAACAATAGAAGAGCGCAACCGGTTCGCCTTACTCATGCAAATCTTTCAGGGAAAAAAATCATACATGCTGAGTCTAGTGGCCGTGCTACTCTTTTAGTTGCTTCGGATGGAACAGCTTTTACTTTTGGTTATGGATTGGATGGTAATTTAGGACATGGTACATCAGTTAACCTAAATGTACCAACGGCATTAACTCATGCTACCATAACGGCAAAAAAAATTATATCAGGATCGATTGTCAGCAGGGGTGTATCCTCGTTTATACTTCTGAACGAAGATGGGCAATTGATCTCATTTGGTGAAAACAGCGACGGACAATTGGGTCAAGGTGATAAAGTTGATAATAGTACTCCCAGAGTTATAACGCATTCAAGTATTGTAAATAAGAAGGTGACTAAAGTTCAGAGTAACAGAAGAGGAACCATCATACTTACTGAAGACGGAAAAACATATGCTTTTGGTAATGGAAGGCATATTGGTTTTAATGTAAGCAGCTTTACAGATTTAACAGTTCCAACGCTTATAGAATCAGCAAATGTAAGTGGTCGTTTTGCAGTTGATATAGCTACGGATTACGAACATTCTTTACTTCTGTTGGATAATGGAACTGTAGTTGCTGCATCATTTGCTGTTACTATCCTGGATGTCGATCATATTGGAAAACTAGGACAAAGCGACCCAACTCAAAATCATCTTGCTCATGTATTTGTTCCGAATTTCAGTACTTATTTATCTCCAATCCCAACCACAAACCTCAAAATGCATGTAGATGCAGGGCGGGGGCTCACCACATTCGGGGATTCTTTAAATAGCTGGGGCGATCTAAGCGGGAATAATAACAACCTTACACAGTCCATTTTATTACAACGCCCGGTACTTGTAGACAGTGCCATCAACAATCAACGTACAATCGGCTTTAATGGAACTAATTCCTATATGGTTTCGCCTACTACCGGAACTCTTGGTATTCAGAATAGTGATTATGAAGTTTTTATGGTAGCGAAAACAACTTCTGCAACCAATGAAATCGACTTTCTTTTAGCCGGTTCAAATGAGAATTTTGAACTGCACACCAACGGCACTTCAGGGTTACGGTTTATTCCCAATAACGGGAATTATACTGACGTAGGATCGGCGGGTGATTTTTCAGATGGAGCCGCACAGTTGATCAATGTCCGGGCTACAAGTACAGCATCAACAGTAGCAGCAAACCGTAGCGGAAAAACTCAGATTTCTGTAAATGCTCAAAGTTCTGAATCTGCACAGCTGTTTGTTGGTGTAAGAACAGGGGGAACGTTCTGGTTTGGGGGGCAAATCGCCGAAATAATTATATATAAAAATGTACTAAGTGATAATGATCGCCGAAAAGTGGAATCCTATTTATTTAAGAAATATGCCATCAAAAACTATAAAGAGTCGTCCCAAAAGTTAACCGGTGCCGAAGGTTGGAGAATAATGACCAGTCCGGTAGCAGATTCTTCGTTCGCTCCATTATTGGGTAGTTTCTGGACTCAAGGATTTACAGGTGCAAATCATTCTGGAGGAACTTCCAATGTGTATCGATGGCCAAATACCTCAACAAATCTGTCTAATTCCAACTGGACTTCTGTAAGTAATATGTCCGATTCTTTGCATCCCGGAGAGGGAGTTTTGGTGTACGTGTTCAGCGACGATAATGGACCTAGTGTAGCAGGAAATGCCGGTTTCCCGAAAACACTAAAGCTTGAAGGTCGTGAGCCGAAAGGAACACAATCATTAACTCCGCTTTTAAATTCTAATGTAAATGGTTGGGCGTTAGTAGGTAATCCATTCCGAAATGACGTTGATTGGGACGGATTTACTCGTTCAGGATTGTCGAATTCGGTGTATGTGTACGATATCAATTCTGCATCTTGGAAAAGCTGGAATGGAAGTCTGGGAAGTTTAACAGGTGGGGAAGTGGGACCATTTAATGCCTTTTTTGTACAAACGACAGAAGCTAGTCCAAGTCTGGCTATTCCGGTATCTGCAAAAACCGATTCCGCTAAACGATTTCTTGGCAAGGAGCTGGTAAAATTTGACCCGGTTTACTTTTCATTGAAATTCAAAAGCGATTCAGGATTTACCAACAAAGCCTGGTTCCAGTTTTCAGAAGAAGGGGAGTTTGGAATAGACGCTTCGGATGCATACCAACTCAATCCACTTTCTTCAAATTATGTAACGTTGGCTTCTATCCTAAATGATACTACACATCTGGATATAAACAGCTTGCCGATTATCACAGAGCCATTTGAGATTTCATTAGCACTTCAAACTTCTGCAAGTGGTACAACACATCGAATTTCTAAAGATGATTTGAATATTCCTGAGGAATGGGAAATTTCTCTCTATGATTCGGAACTCGACCTCACTACAGATCTTGCAAAGCCTTATGAGTTTACTATGGATGCAGCAAAAGTAAAGAAGGTACAGACGCAAAATCTTGTGTCTTCACAAGATGTTAACTCTCCACCAAGTCTGGAGTCTGTTTTCAAAACAGCCAGAGAAAAAAAGACAGGTTCACGATTTACACTAACAGTTTCACCATCACAAGCAGTAAGCAATGAACCGGTTATTGATCTGCCAACGGAAGTGGAACTCGGTCAAAACTATCCAAATCCGTTCAATCCAACTACAACCATTGCTTACGGAGTTCCAAACACAGGAAAAGTAACAATGGAAGTGTTTGATATTCTGGGAAGGAAAGTAGCCACATTGATGAATGGCGAAAATAAAACAGCCGGGCGTTACACGCTACACTTCAATGCTTCAAATCTTGCTTCGGGGATGTACATTTATCGCCTTCGAGCAGGGAATGTGGTCATGATCAAAAAACTCACTCTTATTAAGTAATCAGCTTTTAGCGATTAGCTATTAGCTTTTGAGGTAAGCCCCAAAAGCTAATAGCTGACAGCTAAGGGCTAAAACCCCAATACTATGAAATCAACACTTATAATCTTTGCTTCATTTATCTTTTTACTCATTGCCACAGCCGTTGTTCATGCCCAACCCGGGCTACCAAGCAACCCTGCTCAGGCACCAATCGACGGCGGACTTGGAATACTCGCTGCGGCAGGTGGAGCTTATGCCTATAAAAAATTACGTGGTAATAGGGGTGAAAAGGAAGGTTCTGTGTAAACTAATCCATCTGACGGATTGCTCGTCTGATGGAATCTGTTGAAATTAAAATTTTGCTATAACAAAGAATACCATCACCCCGTTTTCAGCGAAATGATGGAGTAATATTTATTTGTTCAACTTTGTGTTGTGAATCCAATGATTCAGTTTTTCTATTAACAGTGATTTTGAAATTGGTTTTGATAAATAATCAATACAACCAATTTCTTTTACCGCTTTGTTTTCATTGTTCATGGTATATGCTGTTTGGGCAATAATTTTGGCATTTGGATCATGTTCCAGTATTAATTTAGTTGCTTCAATTCCGCCCATAATCGGCATTCGTATATCCATTAATACCAAATCGATATCAGTATTAGCTTTGTACATAGCCACTGCCTCCTTACCATTTTCAGCAATCAGAATATTGATGTTATTCATCTCGAAGATTTTTTTGTAATAGATTCGGATAGTGGGTTCATCATCTACAACTAGAACTTGTATTCCTGAGAAGTCGTAATCCTGATTTGCTTCAGTAGTAAGTTCACCATTGCTTTTTTCTGATTCCTTTTTTCCAATTGGTATAGTAAAAAAGAAGGTAGCTCCTTTCCCAAATTCAGAAGTTACCGATATTTCTCCACCCAACATCTTAACCAGATCATGAGAAATTGAAAGGCCTAGCCCGGTACCTCCAAACTGAGCCTGGTGCTTTACGTCATGAACTTGCTTAAATCGGGTAAAAATTTTACCTAATTTTTCTTTTTTTATTCCAATTCCCTCGTCTTTTACAAAAAACCTGAGCATATTTTTTTCTTTAGTATATCCGAAAGAAATGGTACCGGCAGTGCTAAACTTGATGGCATTTCCAATCAGATTAGAGAGAATTTGGTTCAGTCGAATGCTATCCGTATAGATAGTTTTAATAAAACGTCCTTTTGGAATATCTATTTTTAAATTCAGATCCGGCTTCTCGTCGGAGTTTATCTTCCCTGAGAAATTGATCAGTAAATTATCAAGAAGCTTTTTAAGATCTGTTGGGGCAATATTCAGAGCTACCTGATTAGCTTCAATTTTTGATATATCTAAGATATCTTCTATCAGATTTAAAAGTTGTGCAGAGTTTGTTTCAATGATCTCGATAAACAGTTCTTTGTCTTCGGGACTTAACTCATCATTTTTCAGAAAATCCAGAAACCCGAGAATACTACTGATCGGAGTTCGGATTTCATGGCTCATGTTTGCCAAAAAACTGTTCTTTTGCGCATTTGCATTTTCGGCTTTTTGTTTAGCCAACTTTAAAGCATGCTCGTCTTTTTTCTTTTGGCCTATATCTAAGAATACACCAATAAAGCTGTTTACAGTGCCATCTTCATTCACATCAAAAGGAGAGTCAATGGAATAGCACCAAACCCAATGGCCCTTTTTGTGCTTGAATCGATATTCAATTTCTGCCTGGTACTGTCCATTCATTATTTTGGACATATGCTCTATAACATTAGTGCGGTCATCAGGGTGGAAAAGTTCTATAAACTCATCTTCCTTCATGGCATTAATTTCATCTATTGTATAACCCAGAAGTTCAGAGTAATGCCTGTTCATATAAGTGTTGGATCCTTTGCGAACATCGAAAATATAAATTCCCATAGAGGTTGAATCAGATACCTGTTTAGAGAATTCTTTCTCATATTTGATCTGTTCTAATAACTGCTTCTCTTGCGTGATATCCTGAGCAACTCCTCTCAGACCTACTAATTCTCCTTTCTTACTGAGGACAGGTTCTCCCATAGCTCGCATCCAGCCAATAGAAGATCCATCTCTCTTCATTTCCAGTTCAAGGTTATATGGTACTTTATTTTCAAAAGCTTCATCTAAATTTTTTGACAGCAACTCCCAGGATTGTTTTGTGAACAGATTTTCATGTTCAGAAAATGGAGGTGGCGGAACTTCCGGATCAAATCCATACATCCTATATAATTCTTCCGTCCAAGAGACTTCACCCGATTCGATATCAAAATACCAGCTTCCGATTTTTGCAATTTTCTGGGCATTATTTAACTCCTCAGTTTTCCGAAGGAGATCACTCTCAATGGCTTTAAGGGAAGTGATATTCACAAACGTTATAACTACACCATCAATTAACTTATCAGTTGTTACAAATGGTCGGACTCTACATAAAAAGATATCGCCTCTATTGTTAACAACTTCTGATTCCAGTGTAGTTAGTTTATTTAGTGCTTCTTTAGCATCATCAACGAGTTGCTTTTGAGTAGTCTTATTAAATGTAGAAGTAAAGCTGGTAATCGGTTGTCCGATATCATTTTCATTCAAATTGAAGAATTGATTCAGAGCAGGGGTAAACTTTCGTATTCTGAGACTGTTGTCCAAAAACAAAGTACCGATATCAGTACTATCTAATAAGTTACTTATATCGTCATTGAGTTGAGAAAGTTCGTTGTTCTTGATCTGAAATTCCTGATTAACGGTATAAAGTTCTTCATTTACTGACTGTAGCTCTTCGTTGGTACTTTGGAGTTCCTCATTGGCCGACATCAACTCTTCATTACTTGACTGCAATTCTTCATTACTTGTTTCAAGTTCCTCTATGGCGTTTCTAAGCTGAGTTTTGCTGGCTTTTAATTCTTCTTCAAGCTGAACGATCCGCTCATTAATGAGTTGATCTGAATATATATTGGATACTTTAATTACAGATTCATCAAGTTTTTGCTCTTTCGAAAACTCGATAAGAATCAATTTGGAAGTTTTATTGATATCGTAATACGAAAATGTAAGGTCAAAACTTTGTGGGTTTTCATCACTTCCGCTGGCTATTTTTTCAACAATTACTTCTTTATGAGATTGGAGTAATTTTAGTACCGGAATACGAATGTATTTTACAAGTGAATCGGGGATTAGATTCAAAAGGTTGGAATCAAAAATACCTTCTGAGAACTGTAATTTTTTTCCGGCATTCCCTTTTACGAAAAGTATGTTAAATTCCTCATCTATAATCAGGCAATCAGGAGCAAAACGATTCGCTAATAATTTATGAAATGTAGGTTCACTGTATCGTTCAGAGTCAGCAGGAGGGTCGTTATAATACCGGGTTTTAGAAATAACGTTAGGGACATTAACTTCCAGATTTTGCGTGGGACTTGAAGCAGAAAACCGTCTTTTAGAAACATTTTGATATAAGTTCCACTTATTGTTAATCGCTTTGAAACTCTTGGATAAGTTGCCAAGCGATTCACTTGGACCCAGCAAAAGTGCTCCACCCGGATTCAAGGAAAACCTAAGATTTTTAAGCGCTTTTTCCTGAGATTCCTTGTTGAAATAAATCAGCAGGTTACGGCAAGAAATCAAGTCCGTACGGATGAATGGCGGATCCCGAAGAATATCGTGCTGAGTGAACACAATTTTTTTACGTAAGCTTCGCGTTATTTCATATCCATTAGTACCATGCTTAAAATATTTGTTAAGATAGCGTTCTTCAATCTCGTTACAGATATTTATTGGGTAAATTCCATCACTGGCTGTGTTCAGGGAGATATGATCTACGTCTGACGCAAAAATTTTGAAGTCAATATCGACTCCAGTAGACGTAATGTATTCGTCCAACAGCATGGCGATCGTATAAGCTTCTTGTCCGGTAGAGCAAGCAGCAACCCACACACGTATTTGTCCAGAATCCAGATTTTGATTTACAATTTCCGGAATAACTTGTTTTTGGAGTAACTGAAAAGCCTCTTTATCACGGAAGAAAGAAGTTACACTAATGAGGCAATCATTAAACAGTTCTGTAAGTTCATTATTATCTTCTTTCAGCAATTCCAGATATTTTTGTAACGATTGGATGCTGTTGATCGCTAAACGTTTCTCTATACGTCGGAGAATGGTTGCTTTTTTGTAAACGCTGAAGTCGATACGGAATTTCTTATTAATAAGTTCGAAGATCTTATCTAATAAGTCATAATCGGAGAAAGAATTGGAGCCGTCATAATCAATTTTGAAACTATGCGAACTAATTTTGGAAAGAGTTTTGCCCAATTCTTCAACCGGTTTTATATAGTCAACAATATTAGTAGAAATAGCAGAGTTAGGCATCCCAACAAATTGTGCCATTGCAGGGTCTTGAACAAGTACAGTTCCACCTCTTTCTTTGATAGTTTTTATACCACGGGAACCGTCGCTTCCCGTGCCGGATAAAATAACTCCAATAGAAGATTCTTTAAATTCTTCTCCCAATGTGTGAAAAAGGATATCAATGGGAAGGTTGAGGTTCGATTTAGGACCTTTATCTAGTAAGTATAGCTTGTTACCTTTTATATGTAAGTTTTTGGTACGCTCATTCAGATAAATCCGGTTCGGCAAAAGTTCGAGCTTGTCAACAGCTGTGATTATTTCCATACTGGTATGCTTCGAAAGCAATTCCGGCATCAGGCTTTCAAAATCCGGCGATAAATGTTGCACAATAACAAATGCCATGCCCGTATCGCTTGGGATCTGCTTAAACAGTTTTGTGATGGCGTCCAAACCACCTGCTGAGGCTCCTATACCTACAACTTTAATTTTCTTTTTGCTCATGAATTATTCTTAGAAAGGTAATGACTCTTAGAGCCGACAGGATAGGGATATTGTGATTTAAAAAAAACTGTAGGCACTAACCATAAAGGCACTAGATTATTTATATCCGGAATTAACTTTCAATTATAAAGCAATTAGAAAACTTGTTTATTTAGCTTACCGGGTTTTATTTGTATTTGATTTTCTCTTAATTATCTTCCGAAAACTTTTTCTATGATGTGGCGGTTGTTATTATTCCTTTTTTCAATTTTACTTATTCAAGGGCTTTCTCAAACGTCACTATTTTCTCAGATTCCTAATTCTGAAGACTATGTAGTTACTCATTTTGGAATGGAAGAAGGTCTTCCTCAAAATTCGGTTAATGAAATTCTGCAAACGGCGGATGGATATATTTGGATAGCCACTTTTGGTGGATTGGTTCGTTTTGATGGGCATCGTTTTCGGACTTATAATCGATCTAATACGGAAGGAATGGATTATGATCGTGTGGTAAGTATTTTTGAAGACAGTAACAATAATATTTGGGGTGCATCAGAGCAGGGAGTTGTAAAATTAACGAAAGATAAAGCGACCTCATATTCCATTGATAAAAGAACAACATCTGCATCTGCTGGTTGGATCAAAGAAGATAAGGAAGGGAGAATTTGGGGTGCTTTAAACGGAAATTTTTATTTACAAAAAAATAATCAGTTTGAAAGGCAAATGCTTTTTGAGGTTGATGGGGAGAAATTTCAAAAAATTTCTGCAGATACAACAGGTACCATGCTTTACATGGATAAAATAGTTGCGAAGAGCTACAAAGATACACTTTACAAAATCTTGGATCTCAGAGAAAAAATAGAATCGAACATTATAAGTTTGATTGAATACCCGGAAAATTCTGGAGTATTTTTTATCGGAACATCTGGTAATGGGGTTTTAAAACTAAAGGATGAGGAAGTTACTTTTCTTGGAAGAGATCTTGGATTAAACAACAAAGATATTCTAGGGTTTTATGAAGATCACAAAAACAGATTATGGATATATTCATATGAAGGCATTTTAATAAATGAAGGATCGGAATTTCAAACTTTTAGAGTGGATGGAGATGACCAAAACCTTGATATTCAAATTCGATCTATGTTTGAAGATAATGAGGGCAATTTATGGTTAGGTTCGGTTGCTGAAGGTTTATTCCGGCTAAAAGAAACCCAAATATCGATGATTGACGTTAATGATGGTTTGATTAATCAACGAATGCTTTCATTGTCAGCACTAAATGATGGAAGTTTTATTTTTGGAACAAACTGTGGCGGAGTTTTTGTGTCACAAAATGGAGTAGCTGAATTCCCTCCCGTTAATAAATATCTCCCAAATAACTGTATTTGGTCTGTATTTCAAGATTCAAAAGATAGAATTTGGTTTAGTGCTAATGGTTTATATATGACTAACTCGCTTCAAGAAAAAGGTAAAAGTTTCGGTATCAATGATGGTTTTGAGGGAATTAATATTTTCGCAATTGCAGAAGATAAACTTGGTAACATTTGGATAGGTTGCAGTAATGGAATATTTAAATACAACGATGTATCCGGATTTACTACATACAAAACAGAAGAAGGTTTTAATTTTTCTGAAACACGGGTTTTACACGAAGATGCTAATGGGAATATATGGGCGGGAACGATTGCAGGGTTGTACAAAATTACCGATGACAATGTTGAACAAGTTAAGTTAGCTCATTCAAAAAATTATCCTAATAAAACAGATGAGCCTTATATTCGTGCTATTTATCAAGATGAGGATGGAACATATTGGTTCGGTTCATACGGTAACGGGATTTTCAGAATGGAAGAAGATCAGATAATAAATATAACAAGTCAGGATGGACTGTTTGATAATATTGTGTCTCATATTGTAGAAGATGATCATGGAAATTTTTGGATAGGTAGTAATCGGGGAATATTCAGAGTTTCCCGGAAAAATTTGAATGATTTTTCTGAAGGTGTCAACGATGAGATTTTATCATATTCTTATGGAACAGGAGATGGTATGAATTCCGCAGAAACTAATGGGGGATTTCATCCGAGTACCATACAAGATTCCGATGGTAATATTTATTTCCCCACGGTAAGTGGAGTAGCAGTAGTTTCAACAAATAGAATATTAGAAAATGATAGAGTACCATTAGTTTATATCGAGCAAATTCGTGGTAATGCATTTGATTATTCTCAAAAGAATGAAATAGAAATGAATTACGACGATTCATTTCTTGAAATAAACTATACTGGATTAAATTTTTCAAATCCCGAGCGTTTGCAGTTCCGGTACAAATTGGAAGGGTTCAACGATAACTGGATTGATGTTGGAAATCAGCGGTCAGCTATATACTCAAAAATTCCACCAGGTGATTACACTTTTAGGGTAACTGCGGCTGCTAATAACGGAGTTTGGAATGATGTAGGAGCTTCTTTCGATATTATTGTTACTCCTCCATTCTGGCAAAAAGATTGGTTTATTGCTATCCTTTCCAGTCTGATTTTTGGAGTGGGATTTCTTTTTTATCGAATTCGTACAAATTTATTAAGAGAAGAAAATGAAAGACAAAAAAGATTTACCGAACAACTCATAGAATCTGAAGAATATGAGAGAAGCAGAATCGCTGCTGAATTACATGATGGACTGGGACAACAAATGATGGTCATTAAAAACCGTGCTGAACTTGCTAAAAATTTTATAGGCGATAGAGATACTTTAGAAGAACAATTAAATGAAATAATGCAAAGTGCAGTTATTTCCATTTCTGATGTCAGGTCAATGTCTTATGGTTTGCGCCCGGTACACCTTGAGAGGTTTGGACTTACAGAGGCTATTAATAATTTGCTTGATCAGGTGAAAGAGACTACAAAAATTCAATGGGATTTTGAAATTGTCAATGTAGATGGACTGATTGTTAAAAATAAAGAAATCAATTTTTACAGAGTGTTGCAGGAAGCAATAAATAATATTTTAAAACACTCTGAAGCTGATAAAGCTTCCATTACAATTAACCACACCCACAAAGAAATAAAGATTTCCATAACTGATAATGGAATAGGTTTTGATGCCGGTAAAAAAGAGAATTTGGTTGGTTTAGGTCTTTCCGGTATGCAAGAAAGAGTAGAAACACTTTCAGGTAAGATGGATATATTCTCTTCAATAGGCGAAGGTACCCAGATACTCGTTTCAATACCAAAAAGTGTATGAATAAAAGAACTAAGATATTAATTGCAGACGATCACAGCTTGATCCGAAAGGGACTAAGACAAGTTATAGAAGCAAATACCGGGTTTGAGATTTACGAGGCTGAAAACGGGAAAAAAGCCTTAGAACTGATTCAACAAGAAAATCCGGAAATTGCACTTCTTGATATAGAAATGCCTGAAATGTCAGGATATGATGTTGCAGTTAAAGCTAACAGCGAAGAACTTACTACACATCTTGTATTCTTAACTATGTACAAAGACGAAACCATGTTCAATAAAGCAATGGACATTGGAATAAGGGGATATGTTCTAAAAGAAAATACGGTAGTAGAAATAACCAAGTGTATTGATGCTGTATTAGATGGTAATTATTATTTAAGCCCTGCCATTTCGGATTTTTTGGTGAAAAGAAATCAAGGTTCTAATAAACCATCCGGGACAGGAAAAGAAATCCAAGAATTAACGCCTACTGAAAGGAAAGTTCTGAAACAGGTAGCTGAGATGAAAACCAGCCAGGAAATTGCAGATTCGTTATTCGTTAGCATAAAAACCGTTCAAAACCATCGCAATAATATTTGTAATAAATTAGGTCTTCACGGGGCACATGCATTATTGAAATATGCACTTGATAACTCAGAAAATATAAAATAAAAAAGCCTCTTCCTGTCAAAGTAGAGGCTTTTGGATTAGTTAATTAATTCAATTATTCAGAACAGAAATTATCAGGAGCTTCAATTTCTTTAGTGAAAGTTTCACCTTCAATAATGATAGTTTGAGTTTCGGTATTGTCCTGAAATGTGATTTTAAGATCATATTCAGTTCCTGCTTTTACCCCTGTGAAAACAAGGTTTGCACCGCTTAGTTTCTTTTCGGTCTTATCGTAATTCCAATTTTGAATATTAGCGACACCAAATCTACCTGTTGTATTGACCTGACGATATGTAACACTGGCAGCACCTTTTGGAATGTTATCTACTCTTACAAATTCATTGGGATTCGAACAAGTTAAGTTTACCGTTACTGAAGAAGTGATACTGTTTGGATCTTTAGGTGGTACCGTTAACTCAATAACCTCTCCATTATAATTAGTCAAATCTACACGTTGTGATGGAGCTTGCCCCTCAGGTGTTCGAATTTCAACTAAACCATGGCTCAATGGAATTTCGTAAGATGTTAATATTTGCCCATGTGTAGGTGCTATACTAATGTACGTGTTACGACCATGGCTTTTGATTAAAGTTGTACCCAATTCTACATTTTCACCATATCCGGTTATTCGATATTGAATTTTGCCACGTTTAGATTCACCGGCAAAATAAAGTGGTCTAATGGGGGTATCAGAAATAACAGTAGGGTATTTAAAAAGTAAAATACTATTTACTCCCGAAAGGCTGTAGAAAGAAAAGTCGGGATAATCATTGAAATTATAAAAGAAATCACGAACTTCTTTCTCTCCCAAATATTGTGCGTCAATTACACCTTCTTGAAATGAGTTAAAAGAATGTTGATAAACATATTTTAAATTTCCTTCAATTGAATCTAAAAAATCGTTTGCGATAGAATCCGCATCTGTAATGCCGGGGGCAAGAATAAGAGTAGTAACTGAAACAGGATCGTTTTCAGCTACAGACTCAACATGTCTAACTCTATAGAATCTGCCAGCTTCTTCGATTTGCACCTCTAATATTCTGCCTAAGCTAAATAAATCTACTCCGTAATTAATACCTGAAGTGTGAAGTAAAAAATGTGATGAACCAGCATTATGTTCTTCTCCTTTATCGGTAAAAACTCTAGCAGTGGTTCTAAAAGCTCTGGGATTACCTTCAAATGTAGTTACAGCGTCTCTATCACTAGAATCATCATAAAACGTATATTTTAAAGTCGAATTATTTTTGGAGCGCACAACAGAAAAAACAAGTGCATTGGGAAGGTCATTGTTTGCAGAAAAAAACAGCTCTTTTAATTTTGCATTACTGGTATAAAATTCATTGAATTGCCCCGTGGAATCAACTGGTAGAGGCAATGGAAGTACATTTCCTTCATCATCCACCGGTGCGGTAATGTCAATACTCACTAAATTGCCAGGAGGGTTGCTTTCAGAATACAGATCTACATCAATACTTGTAAGTCCTGTTTCTATTAGTTCAACAGAAACTTGCTCCTCTAAATATCCATCTGCTTTTATAGTCATACCCAATGTAAAGGGGGTATCACTGGTAGGCACTACTTCATTTCTAATTCCAACATTGTAGAATCCACCATCAAAATCAGAGCTGTCCACAGGATCTGAGAAAATATCAATAGTGTTCATTGCAGTTTCTTGATCAAAAACGATGGTTACATCATCATCTATTAATTCTCCGGTATCTTTGTCATAAACTGCGATGGAAACACCGGTATTTATATCCTCAAGTCCAACTACGAGCGCAAAATCATCAACCGCAGTTTGAAGAGGATCAGTATTACACCCCGTAAAGAGTAGAAGAGTTAAGACAAGTGTTGTATTTAAAAAATTCTTAGTCATTGTTCTGTTACTTAGATGATTAATTTGTTTTGATGAAAGCGAAAGAAAGCCCGACTCTTACGATTGGGTACCACTCGAACTCGTTTAGCCCCGCTTGAAAAGCCGCTTCATTATCAGCAGTTGGAGCTATCATGCCAGTACCCTCCATATCAATGATTGGTGCCCCGGAACGTACAACACCAAAATCAATATTCAGTTTAACGGGTAACCCTCTGGCGAGGGCATTCCCAAAACCGATACCTGCATATGGGACAATCTTATCAGTATATGTAATATTCGCAGTTAATGAGCCGAGTCGATCGGGTTCAAATACTCTACCTTCAATCTCATAGCCTTCATTGGGGAGAGCAAGGGCAGAGCCATTCCAATCCATTTTAAAGGCGCCTGCTGAAATTTTGAAGAATCTCTTGAAAGGATATACATCAACAACCGCAGAAAAGCTGGAAATATCAGCGTTGCCATCATAATCCACACCAACTTCTAAATCATTATAAGTCCCTTGATGATCGTATTGAATTCCTTGATAACTTACTCTGGCATTTATTCGAGAATTGATACGGACTATTGCACTTCCGCCTAGACCATTGGTGCCAGCATGAATGCCAAGAGCATATTTTCTTTGCGCTGTAGTATTAGTTGTACACGCAAATATGATTAGAGATAAGAAACCTGAGGAAAGAAAAGCTTTTGTGCCCATTTGATCTGAATTAGTTGATGGTTAATTGAAATTCATCATTAATTGGCTCTTTATAAATAGGGATAGGTACTCAAAAATATGAATGGGTCTAGGTACAACTACCTAGATATATTGAGTAGTTATTCTCATTGTTAAAATGAAGTAATTAATGAACCTTATTGTATCTAATGCAAAGCTTTTAAACTGTTTAAAAAATACAGTAAATGAAAATAATGATTGTGGATGATCATGAAGCCACTAGGAAAATCTTAAGAAGTTTGATCTTACTTCATATTATTGAGCCTATTCAGTTTGTTGAATATGAAAATGGGGAAGAGGCAGTGCAAAACTATATATCTGATACTCCGGATTACGTGCTTATGGATGTTGAGATGAAAAAAATGGATGGCTTTGAAGCAACAGAATTAATTTTAAAAAAGAACCCAGACGCTAAAGTCATCATCGTAACAAGTAATAACACAACCTATTTTCGTGATAGAGCAAAAGATGCAAATTCAATCGGCTTTGTAGCTAAAGAAAATCTTTCACAGATATTTAACTATTTAAAATTTTATTAGAAACCTCATTGATTTAAAGCAGATACTACTCGATATAGGTACTTCTACCCATAAATTTGAGTAGTACTTCCTATTTGAAATAGTAAGATGAAGAATGATATTATATAGGAATTTTCAGGAAATGGGTACAACCTTTCGGAAAAAATTTTATTCATTTAAAATTAAATATAGGTACATCATGAATAACGCAAAAATTTTTAAAATGAAGGCACTTTTGAGTATAGTGCTGTTTACAGGACTTCTTTTTATGTCATGTAAAGATTCTTCATTGTCAGGAATCGATAACAATGACGAACCGACAGCGGAAGAAAAGATTTCTACAGTTAAAGGTAAATCCGAAGCAAACTCACAAAGCAGTTCGATAATTATTGATTCTTTTGATCAGGGTGCTCAATCCGTTGGAACACTTACTGGATTTTCTGCAAGTACAAGAACCGGTCGTGATTTGTATGAAGGTGCCGGTCCAATAGGAAACAGAAGAGAATTAGCAGGATCAGAAAATTCACCAGGGAATGTTGATTTATCTGTTACAGGTTCATCGGCAGGTGAAATGATTGTGGCTTACAGTGGTTCATCTACTCACTCATCTTTAATTGACTTAAGGTACGGAAGTTGTTCAGATCCGATATTGAGCGGTCAAAAAAGAAGTATAGTTTGGGGTGAAGTAACATGTGATCCTACAACACACCAATTAAATTATGATTTATCAGGTCTTACAAGTTTTGAAATAGACTTTTCTGATATGCAAGGTGGATCGAAGTGGTTTGCAGGTATTTACCTTTCATCAGGAACAGGAAATAATTTCTTATACAGAGAATTTGAAATTCCTTTTCAAGCTACTCCATTTACTTTAACTATTTCAGCATCCAGTTTTTCTGGTATAACAGAAGCAGATCTCGCAGATATAGATGGTATTATTGTAACTATGGGAAATAATGGAAATGTAGCCAGTGGAGGTAATGTTACAATTAGTGAAGTAAGAGCTAATGTTGAAAGCACCGAACCTGTTAATAATGTATACGTTAGCAGTTCTTCCATTCAAACATATGATCCAATTTTCCCGGCTTCTGAAGATCGTGGTTGGACTTCTACAGTATGCTACCAGTCAAACAACTTCGGACTTACTGCAAATTGGGTAAATCCACATAATGCTTTTGAAGTAACTCAGGATAACGGACAACCACATCCTTGGGACAATTCGACATTCGATGCAGCATGGATCAATTCCTACAATAGTATGAACTCAGATGGACCAGGGGGTCACAACTGGAGTAAATATGAAACAGAAGTATCGGGAAATGGGGAATTTGTAATTCAACTTTTAGCCGATAACTGTTCATGGGTTTATCTTGCTGATGAAAATGGCGACAATCCTCGTTTAGTTGGATATCAAGGAGCTACAAGTTCACCGGGTGAGTATGGCGTAACTTTAGACGGTACACATCAACTTTCGTTCGTTATTTTTGACGGTGGGGGACTTGCCGGTGGTAAATTCAGATTGGAAACCACAGAAGAATTTGGTGGGACTCCTCCTCCAATTGAACCTGACAAACCTGATCAGATTACTCTCACAGGTCTAGTTCGGGACTTTAGAGCAAATGGCACCACTGGTGGGCACGCAGACTTCCAGAATGACAGTCAGTGCTGTAGGTTAGAAACAGGTATTGTACAGAATGTGTTAGGAGCGGATGGGAAGCCGGTATATTCGGGTGGTAGTAGTACAACCAGCAATGCTTCCAACTTTAACCAATGGTACAATAATGTGGTTGGAGTGAATCAAGGTACAGCACATGATTTCGTTCTCGAGTTGCAAGACGACGGCACGTATAAATATGCGAACAGCAGTTACTTTCCTATTGATAATCAGCTCTTTGGCAATCAGGGACTCAATCATAACTTCCACTTCACTACTGAGATTCATACCACATTCACTTATAATGGAGGCGAGTCCTTCTCGTTTACCGGTGATGATGATGTATGGGTTTTCATTAACGGAGAGCTTGTAATTGATTTGGGTGGTATTCATGGACCGGCAAGCGGCAGTATCAATCTGGACATTCTTGGGTTGACTTCCGGAGAAGATTACTCACTTGACATTTTCCAAGCAGAACGTCGTACTGCTGGATCCAGCTTTGCTTTTGTTACTTCGCTTCAACTTGTCTCAGAAGATCCGGAGCCTGTAAATAATGCTCCGGTAGCAAATGCGGGGGCTGATCAAACAGTTAATGCAACCGGGCAAACAACTTCTGTTACTTTGGATGGTTTGGGTTCGTCTGATCCTGATGGTGACAATTTAACCTACTCATGGTCTAATGGAGCTTCAGGCGCAACTCCAACGGTGCAACTTGCTGACGGAACTCATGTAATTACTTTAACAGTTTCTGATGGCGAGAAATCTGACACTGATGATGTGACAATAACAGTTGTGAATACAATTCCTGTTGCTGACGCAGGTGCAGATCAATCAGTAACAGCTACCGGTGCAACCACTTCGGTAACATTAGATGGTTCAGGATCATCTGATGCCGATGGTGACGCACTAAGTTACTCATGGACACTAAATGGTTCAGTGGTTTCAACAGATGCATCGTTCAGTACAAACTTAGCAGACGGAAGTTATACGTTCAGCCTAACCGTTTCTGATGGCGAGGCTTCTGATTCTGATGATGTAAGCGTGACAGTTGTAAATACAATTCCTGTGGCAGATGCCGGAGCAGATCAATCAGTAACAGCTACCGGAGCAACCACTTCGGTAACACTTGATGGTTCAGGTTCATCTGATGCGGATGGTGACGCACTAAGTTACTCATGGACACTAAATGGTTCAGTGGTTTCAACAGATGCATCATTCAGTACAAGCTTGGCAGACGGAAGTTATACGTTCAGCCTAACCGTTTCTGATGGAGAAGCTTCTGATTCTGATGATGTAAGCGTGACTGTTGTAAATACTATTCCGGTTGCAGATGCCGGTGCTGACCAGACGTTAGAGGCAACAGGGGCTACAACTACTGTTACGCTTAACGGTTCAGCAACGGATGCGGATGGCGATGCGCTTACTTACTCGTGGTCGAATGGCGCAATGGATGCTTCTACTTCAGTAAATCTTGCTGTAGGTACGCATACATTCACACTAACGGTAACGGATGAGCAGGGAGCAACAGATTCAGATCAGGTAACAGTAACTATTACAGATACTACTGCTCCGGTAATCAGCTTCAATCAGGAAACAAATAGTCTGTGGCCACCGAATCATAAAATGGTATTGGTAGCAACAGGAATCACGGCTTCTGATATTGTTGATGGAACCACAGATGTGCAGGTACAGGTTTCCAGCAGTGAAGCAGCTAACGGCAAAGGCGATGGAAATACAGATTCTGATTACGAGATCAGAACAAATTTCGACGGCTCTTTTGATGTATATGTTCGTGCTGAAAGAAGCGGAAAAGGCAAAAACGGCAGAACTTATACAATTACCATGACAACAGGTGATATAGCAGGAAACAGTTCATCAGATAGTTTCCAGGTAAGCGTTGCTAAAAGCCAGGGAAGAACTAAATAATATACTTCGATAATTTTGAGGGGTAAAAAGATAAAAGGTGCTCAATCGTCTGGGCACCTTTTTTATGATTATCTGATTTCTAAGAAAATCTGTACTATATATATACAATCTTATCAGATCATTTTTTACTCTATTTTATTAAGCCTGGGTACTTCTACCTAGATAATTGAGCACTCCTCCCTATTGATTTAGATAAATAAAAATTGAAGTTTATATTTGTCGTAAAGGGATACTCGTACCAGAATAGAAATAAAGTCATTTCATTGATGAAAGTAATTACCAGATATTGTTCCTATTGTAGTTCAGAAGAGGGCTTGGAACGCCCAATTGGTAATTATAAAGTCGTACTCAGAAATCTGGAAGATCAAGGTAAGACCATGCTTGCATGTCAAACTTGTTATATAAATAGAAAAATTGAATTACAGAAAGCTTACGAAATCGATTCTGTCGTAAAACAAAAACTTATTGATCGCCTTAAAAATATTTTCTTTTTCTGAGTCTGTTATAACCCTTCCTTAATAAAATCTATAACCGGGCTTTTATGACTCATATCTTCCGAAAAGAAGAGGTTACAAAAAAAACTATAAGCAAGGAAAAGAGTAGCAGGTCTGTTTTTTAACATATTTAGAAAAATTAACCACAAACCTCGATCAGTGATTTGATCGGGGTTTTTTATTCAAGTTTAGTTTTTAAGTTATACATGTTGATCTATATACAGAATAGTGTCAGACGTAAAGCAGATGAAGAAAGTAATTCGACAATCTGTCGCTTTCACTTTTTTTGTAAAAGTAGTTTTTTCGAATTGCTTTGAGAAAGATTTAACTCAATCTTTCTGCTCCAAAATTTAAAGCAATCAATTCATGAAAAAACTACTCTTTCTTCTATTAATACCTGTGTTAGGATGTCAGCCGAATAATAAATCAAGCCTGGATACTACTCAACTTATCGAAGATCTTCGATTTATTTCCTCGGATGCTACAGAAGGAAGAAGAACCGGAACCGAAGGAAATAGAATTGCTCGCGAATATATAGCAACCCGTTTTCAGGAAGAAGGAGCTGAACCATTTCAGAATTCATATACCCACGAATTTACTTTTGAAAGTCGCCAAACTCAGGAAGAAATTTCCGGAGTAAATGTAATTGCCCAAATAGATGGAAAAACGGATTCCATGATCGTTATAACAGCGCATTATGATCATTTAGGGAGAAATGATTCTTTGATATTTAACGGAGCAGATGATGATGCATCCGGTACTGCGGCTTTACTTGCACTAGCTGATTATTTTGTTAAAAATCAGCCGAACCATACACTCGTTTTCGCCGCTTTTGATGCAGAAGAAATGGGATTACAAGGTGCCAAAGCGTTTGTAGAAGATTCAGTTCTTTTGAGTATGGTAAAACTCAATATCAACATGGATATGATCAGTAATAATGATAGCAGCGAAATTTATGCCGCAGGCACTTATCACTACCCGGAAACAAAATCGATTCTTGAATCCATAGATACAGCAGGATTAAAATTGTTATTTGGACACGATTCTCCGGACTTGGGCTATAACGACTGGACCTTTTCATCCGACCATGGACCGTTTCACACTAAAGGAGTTCCATTTGTGTATTTCGGAGTGGAAGACCATGAAAACTACCACGAGGCTACCGATGAATTTGAAACGATTCCTCAGGGTTTCTATAAATCTTCCGTTCAACTTATCCTGAATGCTGTTTTGGCTTTTGATAAACAGTAAAACGAATTTCATATTACTCTATCAACCTCATTCAAAGTGTCAATGACTATTTTGAGTGGGTAATGGCTACATTTGATTGTACAAATTCAGATACCATCAAAGCTAATTTTTGAAAAGCCTACAACCATACATCCGTTTAATAAAGGAAAACAGAAATTACAGATTGCTGTGGTTGAGTCAGGCGGTTTCTAATTTCGGAGACTGGTTTGGACTTCTTGCCCTTTACGCACTCATTGCAAAGTATTCAGATTCAGAACTGCTTCTTGGATTGATTATCGTAGTTAAGATGCTGAGCCTGGCATTCTTTTCCCCATTTGCAGGTTATTTAGCAGATCGGTTCAATCGTAGAAAGTTGATGCTTTTTTGTGATTTTGCCAGAGCAGCGTCTTTGTTGGGAATTTTACTTGTTCGATCTCCGGAAACACTTTGGATTGCTTTTGCCCTTACTTCAGTACAGATGATGCTTTCTGCTCTTTTCGAACCAGCCAAAACTTCTTCGATCCCGAATGTTACAACCCCTGAACAGCTTGTTGATGCTAATGTGATCTCAACCGCAACATGGAGTATTATATTCACTTCCGGAATGGCAATAGGGGGATTTGCAACGGAATGGTTGGGAACGGATATGGTATTTATTCTGGATGCAATCAGTTATATCATTTCAGCTTGGTTTTTGTACAGGGCGGTTATTCCACAGACTGAACAAACGGCAGAAGAAAAAATCAGAACCAGAAACCCACTTGTTGGAATTAAAGAAGGGGCTCAGTATTTATTTTCCAACAAGCACATTCTAAGGCCGAGTATAGCAAAAGGAACTTCAACTATGTTTCTGGGTGGATTAGTTTATTTACTCATTATCGTCAGCGAAGATGTATTGAAAATGGGGAGTATTGGTTTAGGATTGCTGTATGCAGCCCGCGGAATTGGAACGGGAGTTGGACCGGTTATTGGTAGAAGATTATTCAAAGATCAAAAAGACTGGGTAATGGTAATGGGTTTCAGCATTTTAACTACGGGTTTGATGTATATGGTAGTGGGATGGAGCACAAGCATTTTGGTGATGATCTTGTTTGTATTTTTGGCTCATTCAGCATCCGGAGCCAATTGGGTGATGAGTACTATTCTGCTTCAACAAAGAACAACCGATACATTTCGAGGCAGGATATTCAGTACAGAATGGTTGCTGTTTACTGTCGCTAATTCTTTTTCAGTAATGGTGGCAGCGGCTTGTTTGGAACTCGATTTGATCTCCGTAAAACCACTGATCATGATCTACGGTGGAGTGATGCTGATTGCAGGGGCTGTTTGGACTATCTCTGTTACAAAGCAGGAAAAAGCTTATCAGAATATCTCTTCTCAGGAACTGGTTAATAAGTAGATACGCAAAATCTTCCTCTCAGTAAGAAATGGAAAGAACAAAGAGTACCTTCAGTAAGAGAATTCGCTGTTCTGATGGAAGTAAATCCAAATCACAAAAGGTAGGGACGTATGGCGATACGTCCCTACCTTTTTTATGAAATCAATCCTCATCCTGAGGTAAATTAAACTCCACATTCGTTCGGTAATCACCAAGTAAATGCTCCGCAAAATAATACCAGCTCATGCGATCAAAATAAGGTTGCATAGGCCCGAAACCATGTCTGCGTCCCGGTAACATCATCATATCAAAACGCTTTCCTTCTTTGATGAGCGCATTTACCAATCTGGTTGTATTGGCAGGATGAACGTTATTATCCATATCGCCGTGGACAAGCAAAAGCTTTCCTTTAAGGTTCTTAGCTAGTTCGATATTGGTTTCCACAGGAGCGTCAAACGTAATGACTTCTTCTTTGGTTTTGGTGCTGTCATCATTCATTTTGGTAACACTTTTCTTCTTCTCTTTTACACCGTTATGAACTTCGCCCCACCAAATATTATAAATATTGTTGTCGTGATTTCCTGCTGAAGAAACCGCTACATCATAAAAGTCCGGATATGTAAGGAGAAGTGCTGTACTCATAAATCCACCACCGGAATGACCGTAGGTTCCAACTTTGCTCGCATCAATAAAAGAATGTTTGCCGGCCAGCTGCTCGATACCATATTTGTTATCAGCTAACGGATAATCTCTCATGTCGCCATAGCCGTAATTATGATAATATTTAGAACGAATAGGACTTCCTCCACGATTTCCCATCGCAACAACGATAAACCCAACTTGAGCTAAGGTTGTGGTGCGTGCTCTGGATCCTCCGATCGTAAAGTTAGCCGGGAAAGGTTCTGTTTGAGGTCCCGGATACACATAAGAAATAACCGGATACTTTTTAGTGGAATCGAAATCGAAAGGTTTCCACATCACGCCATAAATATCAGTTGCTCCGTCTGCGGCTTTAACCTTAAAAGACTCGGGAGCTTTCCAGCCTTGCTCAACCATCTGAGAAATATCAGCTTCTTGCAAAGTCGCAATTACTTTTCCTGAACCATCTCTTAAAACGGATTTCGTAGGCAGATCTACTCTGGAATAATTATCTACAAAGTAATTTCCTTCATCTGAAGCATTGATGGAATGAGTAGCATCTTCAGGAGTAAGATGAGAAAACCCAGAACCATCAAATTTTACACTATATAGATTAGAGTAATAAGGATTTTGGCCTTCTTCTTTACCAAATCCCTGAAAGAAAATTCTGGAAGCTGTAGTATCAATTTTCATCACGTTTCCAACTACCCATGGACCTGAAGTAATTTGATTCTTCAGGTTTCCATTGCTGTCGTACCTGTAGAGCTGTCCCCAGCCTGTACGCTCGCTCCACCAGATATATTCTTCTCCTTCATTAATGATAGCAAGTCGGGCATATCTGGTGTTGAAATACGGCTTACTTTCTTCTGAAAATAGTACCTCAACTTCTCCTGTGGAGGTGTTTGCTTTAAGAACATCTATCTTGCTCCAGGTTCTGTCACGACGAAGGATGTAAAGGAAATCAGATCTGTCAGTTTCAAAAATTCCGCCTTGATTGAAATAGGCACCACCCAAAGCTTGATCTTCCCATTTGTCAGTATCTAAAGTAATGTGTTCTGTAGTAGCAGGATCAAACACTTTGATCTCATCCACGTAAATATCTTCTTCGCCCGGCATTGGGTATTTATAGGTTTCCAGCTCAGGACGTTTTTTCAACGAATTGATCACCCAAAGATCATCAACTTTTCTTTTATCCTGTCGTTTAACCCAAAATTTCTTGCTGTCTTCAAACCAATTTACCCTTGCTCGATGCTTTTCAGTTTTGGAAGTGTCACCATCACTAAATTGGTAACTGAACCAGCGTTCTCCGTCTTCGGTGATTTGAGTTGCTGTACTGTCATGATCGTCTTTACCCATAATGTACAGGTTGTGGTGTTTCGCAAAAACTACATAGGAACTATCAGGAGAATATGATCTCCAGTTTTCACGCTCATCTTTTTCCAGAGAATCTCCACGGATTAGACGGTTACCGTTCAAATTATAAGTGAATTCGATACTGTCCACATGGAAAGTGAATAGCTCACGGTCGGTGTCATAATCGAAGCCTTTCAGGTCCAGATCTTTGGCATTAAAAGTTCTACTGAAACTCTCAGATAATTGAGCCGCCATTTCTTCTTGGTCGAAAAGAAGACGCTTATTTCCTCGTTCAGCATTCACGAAATACCAGTTTTTACCTTCGGAATTTTCGTAAGTATACCAAAAGTTATTGGTGTCTTCGATCCAGCGTGGAGATACCGAAGTACTGCCCACCATTTTTTGCATTTTCTGAGTAGTAAAACGTTCTGCCAGCTCAAAGTTAGCTTTTTGATTTTGTGCTGATGAAAGGTTGCTTAAAGAAAAGCTCATCAATAGCACTAGAAGTGAAAGGGATGTTAGTTTGTTCATTATACTCCGTAATTATTGTACGGGCTTAATAAACGATTTCTTTTTGTAAAAGGGGTTTAAAAAGAACTAAGAAAACTTCTTTCGTTCCTGATCATAGTCTTCATCACTGATCAATCCCTGCTGCCAAAGCCCGGTCAGATAATCGAGCTTTTCAAGTGTGCCCGGATCATGAGTGGGCTTGCGGGGTTTTATCTTCTTAGAAGCTTTGAGCTTTTCTTTTTGATAGGCAATGGCAGTATCAATTTTTTCAAGAAAGCTTTCAGGATTCTCAGTTCCCTCAAGGATCAGTTCGCTTACATTCGCCTTAAGTTTAATGTCACCTATTCCCAGAAGCTTTTGAAGACCGGTTTGGGAAACAGAAGTTTCGAGAATGTTGACCAACTCTAATGCAGTCTTGTCTTCTTCTACAGTTTTTGAAATAGACGTGTCTGTGATTCGATATTGAGTACTATTTCTTTTCTTGTTGATGAACCAGATCACAACAATTCCTATCAAAAGAGGAATCAATAACACTCCGATCAGATACGCCCAAAAATAATTTTTACGGGAAGGGGTGAGGATGATGGATTTTTCAGGATTGGACATTGAATGTGTTTTTGATAGCTAAAATAACAAAGGTCGGGAAGAACATCGAGAAGAAGAACAAGTGAATACCGAATGATGAACAAGGAACGATGAATATTGAGTTTGAATGATCCATTTCCTTTGCTTGGATTTAAGCAAGAAGGGCGTTCACGCCCGACGAATATGTTCGGATTTAAAATAACGTATTTTGAATCTTAGGATATTCATTATCCACATCCCACAGAACCTGAAGGATCTGCTTGTTTAAAACAATAATTGAAATAGAAGAATAAAGAAAAAGCTAATAGCTGTCAGCTAACTGCTAATAGCTTTTTCTTTATTCATTCGAAAACATTAGTAAAAACTCCTCATCAAAGTTCTCATCTTCGTATATTTGGGCTTCAAAAAATTAAATCAGAAAAGAGCACTCAACTTGAAGATCTGGAAATATATTGTTGCACTGGGAATGACCGGAGTGATCGCTGCAGGAATCCTCATCAGTATCCCTCAAATTCCCATTCTTGAACAAACTGCCCGGAATTTGTTTTTCCATGTTCCCATGTGGATGGCAATGTTTTCGATGTTTGCAATTAGTTTTTACTACAGCATCCGATATCTGAATACCCCGAATATTAGTTTTGATATTAAAGCGGAGTCAGCCGCTAAAGTAGGAGTGGTCTTCGGAATTTGTGGTCTGCTCACCGGTTCACTGTGGGCTCGTTTTACCTGGGGAACCTGGTGGACGTTTGCAGAACCAAAAATGAATCTGGCTGCCTTGGCTGTAATGATTTACTACGCGTATTTTGTACTCCGTTCTGCATTCGACGACGAACAAAAGAGAGCCAAACTTTCAGCAGTGTATAATATTTTTGCAGTTACAACGATACCCTTTTTGCTGTATGTGGTTCCACGCCAATTGGAAAGCCTGCATCCGGGAGCAGAAGGAAATCCGGCCTTTAGTGAAATTACAGCTCCTGAATTACGCTTTGTTTTATACCCGGCTTTCATAGGATTTATTGCATTGGCGTTTTGGATATACGATGTAGTCCATCGATATAAAACGGTACAATATCACACAGAAAATTCGTAGTTTTAAGAAATGAATATTCGCATACAAGATGCACCTCAAGCTACCGTTGATACTCTGACTTCTACATATGGAAACAAGTGGAGCGGAGCTGAACAACTGGATCAATCAAACGCATTCATTCAATTTATGTATTCAAACGATCTCATTTTTGTAGTACTCGGAGTTACGCTGATTATTTGGCTGGTACTGCTGTTCTTTCTGATCAAAGTGGACAGAAATGTGAGCAAGCTCGAATCAACAATAAACACCCCTGAAGAACATGAAGCCTAAGTTAATTTTTGGAATCATTGCCATAATTGGTTTTACCTCTCTGTTGATGTATAACTTTGGAGAGAGTATCAGTACATACACCAATTTCGAAAAAGCATCAGAAATGAAAACCGCTCATGTTGCCGGTGTGCTTGATGAATCAAAGGATTATGGGTTTTCTATGGAAACCAAGATCTTCTCTTTTTATATGAAAGATGAAGACGGTACAAGTAAAAGAGTGGTTTATTCAAAACCTAAGCCTAATAATTTTGAGCAGGCCGACAGATTAGTTGTTATTGGAGAAATGAGAGGAGATACATTCTATGCCAACGAAATGCTGATGAAATGTCCTTCTAAGTACAACGATGCTCCTGAATTTGAAAAAGCATCACAAAGCTGATTATGATCGGAATTGTCGGTAAACTTTTAATTACTCTGGCGTTTGTTTCTGGACTAGGTTCTCTTTTCTACTATTTTAAAAGTGCTTCTGATGAAAATGAGCAAAGGCTGAAAATAGGGAACTGGTTTTTTGGCTTTCAGGGCTTGTTTTTGATCGCCGCATCAGCCTTACTGGTATATCTTCTCTTTACTCATCAGTTTAAATACTATTACGTTTATAACTACACCAGTTTAGATCTTTCTGCAAAATACATCTGGTCAGCTTTTTATGGTGGTCAGGAAGGTAGTTTTATGTTGTGGATATTCTTTTCTTGGTTGTTTGGATTGGGATTGATTCGATGGACGCGACCTCCTTATCGAGCTCCGGTGATGTTTTTCCTGACGCTTACTCAGTTATTTTTGATATCCATGATCGTTGGATGGCAATTTGGAGATCTGACGATCGGAGCTTCTCCATTCAGAACATTCGCAGAGAACTTTCCGGACATTCCCGTAGTACAAAATAACCCTGATTTTGCTCCACCGGATGGGAGTGGGTTGAATGATCTGCTCAAAAGCCCATGGATGATGATCCATCCTCCTCTTTTGTTTGTTGGTTTTTCTATGATGACCATTCCATACTGTTTTGCTATGGCTGCATTATGGAAAAGAAAATACAATGAATGGGTTGGACCTGCATTACCATGGACATTAAGTTCAAATGTGGCACTGCTTACAGCTATTTTTCTGGGAGGATATTGGGCATATGTAACTCTTTCTTTTGGTGGATTTTGGGCTTGGGATCCGGTTGAAAATGCTTCACTCGTTCCGTGGTTGATTGGTACTGCCGGTATTCACACTATGATCATTCAGCGAAAAAGTTCGGTGGCACAAAAGTCGTCCATCATTTTTGCATTGCTGGCTTATGTTGCCATTGTATACGAAACCTTCTTAACCAGATCCGGAATTTTGGCAGATTCTTCGGTTCACAGCTTTGTGGATCTTGGATTGTATAATCAACTCCTGATTTTCATGCTTGTGATAACAGGACTTGGACTGGGAATGTTTTTATGGAGATATAAAGAGCTTCCATCACAGCAAAAAGAGTCGCAGATCTTGTCTCGAGAATTCATGACTTTTACGGGAGCAATTCTGCTGTTCATACTTGGGCTTGTGATTATTTTAGGAACCAGCTCTCCTATTATAGGATTGTTATTCAATGAAAACCCAACTCCTCCGGAAATCAGTTTCTACAATCAATGGAGTATGCCTATTGCCATGATAATGGCGATATTTACCGTATTTGGGCAGTATCTGTTTTGGAAAAAATACTCTTTTGAAACCTTATCTTCAGCTCTTATAAATCCGCTTTTAATTACATCTGCTTTAACGATTGCGGCTGTATTTTTTGGTGAGGTCAGAGACTTGTACTACATACTCTATATGTTTACTGCTTTCTTTGCGGTAGTTGGAAATACTTTCGTAATTGTTCAGCTGTGTGTAAAAAAACCAAAGTTGATCGGAGGTTCTGTAACACACGTAGGTTTCGGAGTTTTGTTGATCGGAATTCTGGCTTCATCTGTTTATAACAAACCTATGTTGGATGAAAGGATCAGCAACTACAACAAACAGGTTGAGCAAGGCGTGATTAAAGATGAAATGGGTTTTACGGTTACTGAACCTGTTCTTTTTCTGGAGTTGAAACTCGAAGAGCCGAAAATTGTAAATGATAAGTATATAGTAACCTATACAGGATTTGATCTGCAGGATCAGAATCGTCCCGGCCAACAAACTTATAAACTTCTTTTCGAGCCCTTGCCTTTGGGAAGTGGTGAACCATTTTATATGAATCCGGAAGTATATCCTATGCTGGCAACTTCTACTCAGGAAAACGTTCAATGGTCTGTTGATCCTGATGTTCGATCGGGGCTACTAAGCGATATTTATCTTTATGTAGCAGGAAGTTCATTTATCAAGCAGAGAAATGATATGATAGCTCGACGGGCTAATGTTGATCCGGTTACAAAAGAAGAAGGCGAAGTTCCTGAGACACAGACCATCCAATTCGAAAAAGGAGAGACTATTACTGTTGGTGGTTTTGAAATGTCATTCCTGGAATACGCGATGGAAGACACCACGAAATTACCTCCGAATACAAATATTGGGGTAAGAGCTCAAATACAAATTACTCATATGGCTAGTAGTCAGCAGTATTTGATCGAACCTTTATTTGCGCTATACAATGATGAAGAAGGCAAGACATTTGTGTTTTCTCCACCTGTTGAGCTACCGGGTCATGATCTCACATTCAGCTTTTCAAAAGTATATCCCGAAAGTGGTGAAATTGATCTAAGTATTGAAGGGTTAGATGAAGAATATGAAAGTGAATGGATCTTAGTTGTCGCAGAACAAAAACCCTTTATTTCCGTTGTGTGGCTGGGTACTTTTTTGCTTATGATTGGATTTAGCGTTTCTATTTTCCGACATTGGGGAAGAGAAAGGAAAAAGAATAATGAATAACGAATACAGAATATTGATCAGAAGAATAAGTCTTAGAAGCATAATTTTAAAATTAAGCTATACGTCGTTATTCATTATTACGTGTTCAATATTCGTTATTCATACTGTTTCCGCCCAATCGGTAGGATTTGAATATGGAGGGCAACAAAGTAAGTTCGAAGAGCTTCCAAGCCCCCGAAAAGCTTTACTACTTTCTTTTGTAGTTCCGGGGTTGGGTCATAATTATGTTGATAATGAAAACTGGACTCGTGGTAAAATTCATTTGGGTTCTGAAATTGCTTTGCTTGCCGGATACTTCGGACTAAGTGCCCGGACAAATCGTCTGGATAATAATCTTAATACGTTAGCCAAGTCCAAAGCCGGGGTATCTATATCTGATCGCAGCCGTGAATTTGAATTGGCGGTTGCAAACTTTGATAATCTTGCTGAATACAATGACTTTCAGCTTAGAACCCGAAGATGGCAGAATCTTCTCCCTGATACTCCTGAAAACAGATGGAACTGGAAATCCGATAATGACAGGTTTGAATTTCAGGATACACGTGATAGAATTGCTAATTCTGAAAACCAGCTACCAACGTTAATTACTTTGATGGTTGCCAATCGCATCTTTAGTGGGATAAATGCTTTTACACGAGCCAGGGAGGCGTCATCTAAAATACCGGAAGCAAGTGTGAGTTACTTGAATGAGCTTGGCGAAAGAGGAATAACCGCACGTCTCCGTTTTAATTTTTAGTTAATTACAGGTAGGCCCATATTCCTGACCTCTTCCAATAGTATATTTATAATCGTTCAGGTATAAGTAGCCTTTATTATAGTACATCGAATATTCTTCTACAGAACCATTATAGTATTTAAGTAAAAGTACTGGTTTCTTAGAATCGTTCTTTTCAATACTCCATTGCCCGTTTCCTTTTTTGGATGAGTTACTGTTTCCAAGAACTCCTAAACCTCCTGAACTCATACTGGTATTTGAAGAACCCGAATAATTAAAGTATCCATCTTTACAAAGCTCAATACCCTCTGATGAACTTGAATAACCACTTATACTACCGCTGGTGTAACTATTTGAAGAGTAGCTGGTTCGATATTCCAGACGTGTGTCTTTCAATTTTTCAATCCACTCAATGATTTCAGCGCTCATGGTGATTTCTTCTAACACAACACCATTATTTAGTTCAATTACAGTAGTACGAAGAATTTCTTTATCTAAGTTTTGATTGATGGAAAGGCCTATTATAGAAACACCTTCGCCAAATGGATTCAGCCTTGCCAGTATAAATGCCGATGCTTTATTATTGCCAACGTTGCCGGTGAAGAATGCAGCAACGGCATTATCATCAACAAGCTCAATGTCTCCACTTTTAGTTAGTTTTAAACCTATACTTTTTTCTTCGTAAGGTTCATCCGCGATTGATTTTAATTCGTCGATATGATTGTATTCGTGTTGAGTAAGAATAAAATAGGTATCCGGATATTGATTGGAATAGAGAACTAAGCCATCTTCCTCTTCCTCATATCCAAACCCAAATGGTACTTTTAATTTAATTCCCAGAGTTGGATATTCTAATGTTTCCTGAGCCTGAATCGCACTGCTCAAGGAAATCATGAGACTCCCACAAATAAAGCTCAGTAGAGAATTTCTAAGCGATGGAATAAAATAGCACATAATCTTATGGATAATAACTATTCTGATTCCCGTTTAGTCCACGCTCCAAGAATTATGCCTGATAGGGTTAAACCGAATAGACTAAATCCTCCCGTAATCCAGGAAAGAGAATAAGGTTCCATAGCAAATAAATCGCTGGTCATTACACTTAGAAAGTTAAAAGAAAAGGCTATAATGAAGGCATACTTAGCTCCGTCCATCCAGCTTGAAATATCCAGTTTCACAAATAACCAAGCCAAAACATAAACCGGAAAAGCAGAGGCTATGAAATTGGTTATCCAGGTTAAGGCTCCCGGAGGATCTGCTTCAAGAGCAGCCATCGATATACCTTCGAGCTCCATCCATATCTCTCCAAAAAGCGGTCCATACCACAAAAAGCCAAGAACATGAAGCAATATAATATTTAACCAAACTGCGGCATGATTGATCTTTAATGCACCCATAAATTCTCCATTAATTAATTATAGTCTTATTCAATAAAAGATTTTTATAGAAAAATGAAAGATGACCACTAAATTCTAATGTTCAGGATTCATAATGCTGGTATTCGTCAAATTTTAAGTAATAAAGAACTTAAAAATTCGTATATTGGGTATTGCTTTCATCAGGAGCGTTGACATTTGAAGCTTAGAAAAAAGGTTGCAACCATTCAGCTTAATTTATTACGTCTCGCCCTTTGTAGCTTTAGTACTAATTTTCACAAAATATATTTACCGTGGCAAAAAGTTCCGGAATCTCAACTCGTGAGTCAGAATCCTTAGATCGTTATCTTCACGAGATTGGAAAAGAGAAACTTATTACTCCAGATGATGAAGTACGTCTGGCGAAAGAAATCCAAAAAGGCAGCCAAAGAGCACTCGAAGATCTTACAAAAGCCAATCTTCGTTTTGTAGTTTCTGTAGCAAAACAATATCAGAATCAGGGTTTATCTTTAGGTGATTTGATAAACGAAGGAAATTTAGGGCTTATTAAAGCAGCTAAACGTTTCGATGAAACACGTGGATTTAAGTTTATTTCTTACGCAGTATGGTGGATTCGTCAGTCTATTCTTCAGGCTCTTGCTGAACAATCAAGAATTGTACGTCTGCCACTTAACCGTGTAGGTGCATTAAACAAAATTGGTAAAGAGCTTTCAAAGCTTGAGCAGGAATACGAACGTATACCATCTGCTCATGAGCTTGCGGAAAGTCTGGAAATGACCGTTGGGGAAGTAGCTGATACTTTAAAAATTTCAGGTCGCCACCTTTCAATGGACGCACCTTTTGCACAAGGTGAAGATAACAGACTTCTTGATGTTCTTGAAAATGAAGAGATCCCAAATCCCGATTTTGAATTGATGGGCGAATCTCTGAAAGTGGAGATCGAAAGAGCACTTTCTAAACTGACTAAAAGAGAAGCTGAAGTTATCAGATTGTACTTTGGAATTGGTCGCGAGCATTCATTAACACTTGAAGAGATTGGAGAACGTTTCGATCTAACTCGTGAACGTGTTCGTCAGATCAAAGAGAAAGCGCTAAGAAAACTTCGTCATCATAACAGAAGTGCAGCTCTAAGAGCGTATTTAGGATAATTGATCTTAAATTTTTTTTAAGCCTCACCAATTAATTTTGAGTGGGGCTTTTTTTTGAAATAAATATTCGTTTTAAACCATATCCACCGCAGAGACAAAGGCTGGTTTATTTTTTAAATCAGAGAAATCTTCCGGGCTTATATCAATATCACGGACCATCAGATTGGCCTTTACGGCTCCGTTGATATTATGAAGTAAACCAAGTTTATTTTTTGTAACCAAAGATTTTGCTACACTTGATTTTTCATCTTGCCATATCATACCCATGAAATAACCCAGGTCCGAACACGCATGCTCCATAAGATTTTGGGTTTTATTAGCATGCCCGGGTTTATACCATAGAGAATCAAAGGCTAAAAATTTGAGTCTGTCCGGTTTAAAAAGTCTTTTAAAAAAAGGAATTTTAGGCAAAACCTTTAGCATCATGAATCCTTTCCAGCCGGGCATTTCAACAATTTCCCAATGGACTGGGATTGCCCTGATTCCCGCAATTTCTTCACCGTTTTGTTTAAACACATAACAAGTCCCAAAATCTTCTAAAGAATCAGTAAACACAAAATTATGGTCGTTATAGAAATGTCGCAAAGAGCCACTAAACGACTCATGATTATCCTTTTCTAATGCTACAACTTGATTGTGATTTTTTGGAAAAAAACGACTGAAAAGAAAAGTATTAATAACTCTGGTTTCTTTAAAACCAAAAGATTCGCACAGTTCTTTTGAAAGTGAATTATCAGCTTCTACATAGGCATAATAAAGTCCTTTTTTATCAGCTTTTAAAAAAGGTTTTTGAAGCTCTTTCCGGAATATGTTTTCAATATTACTTCTTAATACGTTAGGTTTCTTTTGTTTTGATATGTTTGATCTTGTCCGATTTTGCTTTTTAAAAGGATTATAAACGGAGAGATATCTTACATAAAGTGCCTTGAGAGGAGTGGAATTAAATGTAATATTCCTTTCGATAAACCCAGCGGTACCTAAAACTCTTTCTCTTTTGTTTATCTGGATAAAAGTTATATCCGAAATCTTTTCATCGTTTAGAATAGTTTGAACATGCCTGTACCTGAGCTTGCCGGGAGTTCCAAGTACGGTTTTGTTTAATAGATCCAGAATACTTTTCGAATGACCCTTTTTGGTAGTCACGGTTAAATCAGAATCAATTTTTCTGTTTTGGGAATTCATTAAAAAAAGAAAGAATTATTATTACCGGTTACTATTCTGCCTTGTTTTGCGTTACATTTCATATATGAAAAATACACTTTCCCTTTTATTTATCTTAATAATTTGCAGCATTACTGTAATGGGGCAGTTGTATCCATTCAGGACATACTCGATTGAAGATGGCCTGAGCGAATCGGTTGTAAATGAAATTATACAGGATAGCGATGGTTTTTTATGGCTAGCCACAGGTTATGGGTTAAACAGATTTGATGGAATTACAATCCAGAATTACTTCGAAGATCAAGGGCTTAAAAGCAGTAAAGTTCATTCTCTGTTTGAAGATTCTAAAGGCCGGGTCTGGATAGGTACTGAATTTGGAGTGAATTACTGGGAAGAGGATAGTATATATACTATGCCCAGATTATCAGCACTTGACAACAAAAGAGTGATCAGTATTTATGAGGATTCAAATCAGGAATTATGGTTTGGTACAGATGGAGATGGTGCCTGGTTGTTTGAACAGGAAGAAGAACTCATCCAATATTCAACTTCTCAAGGCTTTAAAAATGATCAGATTAGGAGAATTAAAGAAGATGAAAACGGAGTGCTGTGGTTTGCGACAAGGGGAGGTTTAACAAAGCTGGAAAACGGTAATATCAGAACATTTACTACAGCTGACGGGTTGCCTGAAAATAGGATCAGAGATATAATTTTTGATTCCAACAATGATCTTTGGATTGCTTCAAGAGAAGGGTTAGTACACTATAAGAATGGAAATTTTACCACGTATGATGAAAGTGAGGGCTTAAATAATATAAGGGTTCAAACACTTGTTTTTGATAACAATGAAAGGCTTTGGTTGGGAACTGAAGGAGGAGTAAGTGTTTTTGAACAGGGCTCATTCAAGAACTTCACTTCAGAAAATGGACTATCGAATAACATTATCTATTCTTCTACTTTAGACCGAGAAGGAAATTTGTGGTTTGGGACATTTGGCGGTGGTGCAAACCTTTTTCTAGGTGACTATTTTGAAAATCATACAATGCTGGATGGCTTGGCTAATGATGTTGTTACTTCAATAACTGAAGGAGAAAATGGGGAGACTTGGTTGGCAACTTACGGTGGTGGCTTAAGTCTTTTGAAGAATGGGCAATTTACTAATATGAGCCTGAAAGAAGGTTTATTAGATGATAAAGTATTTTCAGTTGACAGAGACTCAAGTGGTCGTATTTGGATAGGAATGAGAAATGGACTAGCCTATTTGGAAAAAGGAAAACTAACCATTCTGAGTGAAGATGAATTTCCGTATCGAAAAGTTCGTCAAGTATATGAAGATTCAAAAGGCGTAATCTGGATCAGCACCTATGATGATGGTATGGTTAGATATAATGGAGAAGAGTTTACATTGATTTCAACGGATGACGGACTATTGGATAACACGGTTCTTGGTACAGTTGAAGGAGAGGACGGAAGTATGTGGATCGCAACATATGGTGGTGTTAGCAGGTACTATAAAGGAGAAATTGAAAACTTTACTATTCAGGAAGGACTTCCGAACAATGCTGTTATGATGGTTATTAAAGATGATGTAGGAAGAATTTGGGCTTCTACTTTTGGCGGTATTGCCTGGTTTGATGGTTTGAAATTTCAAAGCATTACTACCGATGACGGTCTTCCTAATCGCGTATGTTATTTTATTCACCAAAGTAAAGATGGCTCATTTTGGATAGGTACAAACAATGGTGTGGTCAGGTTTGATGCAGATCTGTATTTAAGTGATAATCCCAATGATAGAGAACAGTCATTTCAGTTGATTACAAAAGAGCAAGGTTTAGTATCTGATGAAACAAACCTCGGTGCAGTGTATGAAGATAGTAACGGACATCTTTGGTTCGGGACTGTAGAAGGAGTAAGCCACTTTTTCCCAGAAAACTATAAAGGGAATCCACTTTCTCCTAAAGTGAAAATTGACGAGGTGGTTACATCCGGAAGGTCACATAAAGGAAAAAATCATTTTAATTTAGATTACGATCAGAATTACGTGGAAATAGCCTATTCAGGGATAAATTTTACAGCTCCAAATCAGGTTGTTTACGAATATAAAATGGATGGTGTTGATCCTGCTTGGCAAAGAACTATGGACAGAGTGGTGAAGTATCCTTCTCTGCCTAATGGAGAGTACACTTTTACGGTTCATGCAAGAAATACAAATGGGAGTTGGAGTGATGAGAAAACGGAGATCACATTCCTGGTTAATGCACCATTCTGGATGCAATGGTGGTTTATTGTACTTGTAGTAATGGTAATAGTAGGAATCATATGGTTATTCTATAACTATTATAAAGCCAGAAAACTTATTGATATCGAGAGAATCAGAGTTAGAATTGCCAGTGATCTTCATGATGATGTTGGGGCAAGCTTAACAGAGGTTGCGCTCCAGTCTGATTTTCTCCAGGCAAGCAAATTAGATCCGGAATTCAAGCAATCTTTGGCTCAGATAGGAAAGCAATGCAGGAAAATCGTAACAAGTCTGGACGATATTGTTTGGTCTATTGATGCCAGAAATGATACTGTAGGTGATCTCACAGACAGAATGCAGGATTACATATTAAATGTTCTGGAACCTAAAAACTTTGAGGTAAATTATAACTTTGAAGATCTCAAAATGGAGAACAAATTAGAAGTGCCGGTTAAGGAAAACCTCTATCTGATCTTTAAAGAAGCAGTCAATAACATATCAAAGTACTCCAATGGGGATGAGGTTGATATATCAATGACAACAGAAAACGGAAGGTTTAAATTTCAAATCCATGATAATGGCACTTCAGGAGTTGGAACCAAGAAAACTGGGCATGGACTGCGTAACATGGTTATGCGGGCAAAAAGAATTGGATCAGATATTGATGTTTCAACGAAAAATGGCTTTACTGTTTTAGTTTCCGGAAAGTTAAATAGCAATTAAAAGTACTTATCATGGCAATCGTAGGAATTGTAGAAGACAACATTAAGATCAGAGATCTTATTCAACGTTATCTGGATATGCAGGAAGACATGGATTGTCCAGTTGCAAAGGACAGCGTGGAAGAAATGCTTGAATATTTAGAAAAACATCAAGCCCCTGACGTATTATTGATGGACATCCAACTTCCGGGAATGACAGGGATCAAAGGAATGGAGATTATCAAATCAAAATACCCGGACATAGATATAATTATGCTAACAGTGTATCATGACTCTCATAAAATATTTGATTCCCTGAAAGCAGGTGCATCCGGATATTTACTGAAGCACACTTCATTACCTGAAATTAAAGAATCCATTGATAATCTACTCAAAGGTGGCGCACCGATGTCTCCACAGATAGCCAGGAAAGTAATTACTCATTTCAATGATCAAGCTCCGCAAAAAAACCCTGACAGCATGTTAACAGACAGGGAACAGGACATAGTGAATGGGTTGGTTGATGGTTTGAGCTATAAGTTAATTGCAGACAGATTTGATATTTCAATTGATACGGTAAGAGCGCATATCAGAAATATTTATAAAAAATTGCATGTAAACTCTAAAGCTGAAGTTATAGCAAAATCCTTAAGGGGAGAAATATAGCAAGGGGTCACATTATCATGTGATTTAATATAAAGTTTGATATCAGCATTTTCGTATTGAAATCTGAATATTCCAAAGAGGATGACCTATGAAACGCTCAAATATTTTATCACTTTCACTTCTTGTTACAATCTCCATATTCTTTTCAGGGTGTTATACTCAGTTTAGTAGTATAGACAGGTATTCTGATTCAAACAGAAACTCGAAATACTATTCTTGGAATGACGAAGAGCTTTCTGAAGCCGGTTATTATTGGGATGATGAAGAACAAACAGCAAAGCCTTATAGCTATTCTACTCAAGCTAAGGACGATGAATATGTTATAGCCGAAGAAGCTGGTCTTTTCTATAAAGATTACGATGCTGAACAATGGTATAAAGACAATAACTTTGAAGGCGTGTATTGGGATGGCTATGACGAAGGCTTCGAGGATGGTTATCAGGAAGGGTATTATGATGGATACGATGATGGAAGTTGGAACCATGGCAGATATTATACCAATTTAGGATATGGTTGGTACAGACCATACAAACATCACGTTGGCTATAATTGGTACTATGATTACTATCCAAGACATTCTTCTTTCTTTACAGTTGGCTATGGCTGGGATGGATATTTTTTAGGATTTGGTTACGGGTATGGTCACTATTATGATCCTTTTTATTATGGTTATGGTCATCATTACGGAGGCTATTACAGTAATCACTATTACTACGGCTATACCAACAATTACTATTATAATAACAGCAGAAGAAACAGTAGAAATTATTCATACGGAGCCAGAAGCAGCGGGCTAACACAGAAGTATGATAACAGAGGTTCTCGTACCAGATATACTAACAGAAGCTCGAGTTCATCACTTACAAAGAGGGGATCAGGGAACGTAAGTAGAGTCCGAAGTTCATCAAGAGTTAGAAGTAACAGGTCATCAAATGTTACTAAAAGAGGAAGATCTCATGATAATTCGAGAGTTCGTTCAAGCGGGTCTTCTAGTAAGAGAGGAAGGTCTGGAAATGTAGGATCAAGCGATTCCAGCAAGCGATCTTCAGGTAATGTTAAAAGAAGTTCGGGATCAAAAAGAAGTAGTTCTTCTAATGTTAAAAGATCTTCGGGCTCTTCTACAAGAAGTTCTTCCGGAGTGAAAAGATCAAACTCGTCGTCAAAAAGAAGTGGAAATGTTTCCAAATCACGTTCTTCTTCAAGGGTTAAATCTTCAAGTACTAAACGCAAAAGTTCTTCGAACGTAAAAAGGTCTTCAGGGAGTTCAAGTAAATCGAGATCTTCATCATCAAGTAAACGATCAAAAAGTAGTTCCAAGAAGAAAAGAGGGAACTAACAACTTAACCTAAACCTTTTATAATCTACTATTCATGAAGAGATTAACACTCTTACTCACTGGAATTTTTCTGTCTGTTTCAGCAGCAGCTCAGGATGGAGAATCTCCAATTAGCTATAAAAGCTTAGCGTTGCAGATGAGTACGCTTAATACAAATGGAGATGCAATATCATCAGTAACAACTTCGGTTTCCTCTTTCAATGGTTATGGTAGCTTTATAGATAACCCGGCCTCCATGGCTCTGGCTGACGGAAGTTTTTACAGTATTGGGTGGTTGAATCAAAGTAATACACAATCTAATGGATATATAGGGAATTCAAACAATACGGAGTTCTCAAATACAACATTCGGGAATTTGGGCTTGGTTTACAAGGTGCCAACTGAAAGAGGAAGTTTTGTAATAGGTGGAGGATATAATGTAATATCAAAGGATGCAGATGAAACTTTCCTAGATGCATTTAATCAAACAAATTCTATTACAGATCTTTTCAAACAATCCGGGAGCGATTATAATGGAATAGCTTTTGAAGCTTTTGCAGTTGATTTCAGAAACGATATGAGCAATGAAATAGAATCTATTTTCAGAGTGGATGGTCGTCCTTCGGGGTTTGAAGGGATTAACCAGTTCGCTGAAATAACAAACCGGAGAAATACTGGTGAAATCTCAGTATTTGCTTCAACTGAATTTCAGAAAAACCTTTTTGCAGGAATATCGCTCGGAATAATAAATGGTTCGATTAACTATGACAGAAGTTTTCAGGAGGTTGACGAAAACAATTTTTATAACGACGGTGTAATACCACCCAGCGGTTCAGATCCTGCAACAGATATATTTTCGATTACATTAACTGATGAAATTGATACTAATTTCTATGGTTTTTCTGCTCGCGGTGGCATGATATATAAACCCCTTCCTTTCTTAAATTTAGGAGCCAGTATAGTAGCTCCGTCTAAGATTTTTGTAACAGAAAGTTTCTTTTCCAACATACGTACTGAATTTGACGATGAGACTTTTACAGATGGGGATGAAACTACTTTTTCCGGAGAATTTGAATATGCTGTTACCAGACCTGCTGAACTTAAAGTAGGGGCAACGCTTCAGGATATTGGAAATCTGACTATTTCAGCTTCTGCTGAGTATATAGATTACAGTTCTACAAAAGTTGATTTTACCATTAATACCGGAGATTTGGATCCAAGCGATGTAGCTATTTTAAAGGAAGATGAAGATGCTACAAATCAGTCAATCAGTAGCACATATAACGCTGTGATAAATTTTAAAGCAAGTGCTGCATACTCATTCAATAAGGATACAAAAATTATCGCTGGCTATGCATTGTTACCCGGAAAAGAGGATTTCTATCAATTTGAGGAAATTGTGTACTCAGGTGGTATAACCTTCCCAATTGCTGAGAACATTTCTTTGGATATATCAGGGCAATATTCCAGTAGAGGTGACCGTTCGATAGTATATGAATTTGAAAACAATGTTCAATCTGTATCAAAGGAAAAAGAAAGATTGAACATTTTGGCTGGAGTTAAATTCAGGTTTTAGAAATTGATAAGAATTTACCCAAATACCTCCGTAGTTAGTTGAGACCGTTAGTTTTGAACGACTTACGGTCTCTTTTTTTGACATATGTAAGACTCAGCTTTATTTACATCCAATCTTTTCTCTTAAAGTATATTATCATACCAATAGTTACTAAGATCATTACTCCCCACGCGATGGGATAACTATACTGCCAACCCAGTTCCGGCATGTATTCAAAATTCATTCCATAAATACCGGCTATAAAAGTAAGAGGAATAAAAATAGTGGCAATAATGGTAAGCACTTTCATTACCTCGTTCATTCTGTTGCTGATGTTGGTTTGATACATATCGTGTAAACTTGAAACCATTTCACGATTATTATCAAGACTGTCCACAATCTGTAAAGTATGATCAGAAACATCTCTGAGAAACAATTTGGTTTCGTCTTTTACAAGAGGTGATTCATCACGGGTGAGTGAGTTTATACTGTCTCTTAAAGGCCAGATACTTTTTCTGAACTGAAGAAGTTGCCTTCTTATTTTGTGAATGGAAGATAAAGCATTGGTGTCATCACCCGACCAGAGTTCTTCCTCAATTGTTTCAATATTCTCATTCAATTCTTCCAGAACAGCGAAGTAGTAATCAATAATGATATCCATCAAGGCGTAAGACATATAATCCGGACCGCCTTTACGCATTCGTGTATTTTCCACTGCAAGGCGTTCTTTAATGGGAAGAAATATTTTACGTTCGGATTCCTGAAATGAAAAGATGAATTTCTCAGTAAACACAATACTAACCTGTTCCTGTTGAAGAACTCCATCTTCCATATAGAGCATTTTTAATACGATGAAAATTTGTTCTCCGTAGTCTTCAATTTTTGAACGTTGAGTAGTGTTAAGAATATCTTCCTGAATTAGAGGGTGGAAGTCAAATTCATCCCAAAGCTGCTTCAGATATGCAATATCATGTAAACCTTTAACCTGCACCCAGGTTGGGTTTGTTGTATTAACATAGGGCTTACATTCTTCTATGGAGGAAATCTTTTTTATATCCAGATGAGTATTACTGTAATCATGTATTTCAATGATTATATCTTCCAGTTTTTTCTCGCCAATGTGAGTTAGCGTACCCGGAGCGCTACCGATCTCTTTTCTGAAGAACTTATTTTTTATCCTGACCGGTGATAATTTTTTTCTAAAACTCATAGATATCTGATTAATTATGAAGAAAGTAAGCAAAAAAAATCCCCACACATAAAAATGTGCAGGGATGAATAAAGAATAATTAAATCAGTTATTCAATTTCTCCTTTCTCAGCTGCTTCTTTGAGCTTTTCATTAGCCCAGATACCGATTTCAACTCTTCGGTTTTGGGTTCTTCCAGCCGCAGTACTGTTATCAGCTACAGGATCTGATTCTCCGTAACCTATAATAGTCATTCTTTCAGCATCTACACCTGTAAAGGCTGCATATTCTGCTACTGCCTTTGCTCTGTCTTCAGACAACTTCTGGTTGTATTCTTCGCTACCAGTGTTATCTGTATATCCGGAAAACATAATATTGGTGTCTTCATATTTTTGAAGGATTTCTGATAGTTCAGCTATATTTTCTTTGGAGGCATCTTTTAGCTGATAGGAATTAACGTCGAAAAGTATTCCTGAATCAAAAGTAATTTTTATTCCTTCTCCGATTCTTTCAACTTTTGCTCCTTCTAGATCTTCTTCAAGTTCTCTGGATTGTCTGTCCATATAGTTACCAATAGCCGCACCTGATGCACCACCTACTGCTGCACCAATGATTGCTCCATTTGTGGTATTACCTGCGGCTTTACCAATAACGGCACCCGCAAGAGCTCCCGCAGCAGCACCAATAGCAGTTCCTTTAGCGGTTTTGCTTATGCTGTCACAGCCTATAAAAGGCAAAGTTAATATGAGTGCAAAAATACTTAATCTTGATAATGTCTTCATTTGAAATGTTTTGTTAGTATTATTTACATAGTGGAACTCATTCTAAACCCATGAGTTCCATTTATTAACATCGTCTCAAGATATCATCAAAAGCTAAGCTGCCTGATCCCGTAATATTTCCAAAGGTGGGCGGGTGTGAATTCCTCTGGTATTCAATAATCCGATGGTGAGAACCAAACCAATAAGAATCAAAGTTTCAATTCCCAGAATGGTAAAGTTCGGTACAAAGTCTATATCAAAATAGAAGTATCCTAACAGTGCGCTGGCTCCTACAGAAAGAGTGAGACCGGTCAGAGCTGCCATAATCCCCAGGAATACATATTCGATGACCTGTATCTTGATAACCTGCTTTTGTTTGGCTCCCAATGTTCTTAGTAATACAGCCTCTCGTATTCTTTGATATCTGCTGGTTGCAGCCGAACCGGCTAGAACAATCAGCCCTGTAATAATGCTGAACAAACCAATGAACTGTATTACAAATGTAATTTTACTGATGAAATCACGAACGGTTTCAAGTACTTGTCCTATATCAATAGCAGATACATTCGGGTAAGCCTGAACAATTTTTTGTTGTAATTCTAAAGAAGCTTCTCTGCTTGGTGTGTTTAATGTTGTTGCAAAAAATTGTGGTGCGGGTTCCAATACTCCGGTTGGGAAGACCACAAAGAAATTGGGTTGAGGTGTTTGCCAATCAACAATTCTTGTACCGGCGATAAAGCTGGAAATTGGAATTCCCTGAACATCCCAAACTATGGTATCACCGACTTGAGCATTTAAATCACTCATCAGATCAGTAGAAACAGAAATAGGAACAAGATCTGCCGGATCTGTGACGGTTCCCACAAATATTCCGGAATCAATTGTCTCAGTAGAAATTAGAGAATCTCTGTATGTAGATCTGTATTCGCGATTCAATGCCCAGCTTCTTGGTTTACGACTGGAATCAGCCATAAACTCAGCCACAGTAGTATCATTAATGGATTGCAGACGCATAGTTACAATAGGTACATTTTGAAGCAGCTCCATGCCATTATCCAGAATGATTTTGTTTACGCCTTCATTCTGATCGTACTGAATATCGTAAAGTGCAAGATTTGGTAAATCCTGACCATCATCGAAATTAATGGTTCCCAAAAGCATGTCCTGAGTAAGATAAAGAGAGCTTATTAATGTTACTCCCAGTCCAAAAGTGAGAAGTAAAGTAGAGGTTTGATTATTTGGGCGATACAGATTTGCCAGTCCCTGTCTGAATTCATAACCAAAAGCTTTAGGATTAAACTTCTGTGCTCCTTTCATAATTAAAAAAGCAATTCCTGATAATAACAAAAGACAGAAAACGAGCCCAAGAGTAAAGAAAAGAGCTGCCAGAATATCATTAAGCATTAACCATGCATAACCAACTACAGAAACACTGATCAAACCAAATAAAGAGAACCTTGTTATCCAGTTAAGGAGCTTGGAAAGATTTATGTCAACAGAACGCAGAGTAAAAAGAGGAGATATTTTACGAACAGCGAGCAACGGAAAAAGAGCAAAAATCAGAGAAATGGAGACCCCAGTAATTATTCCAATAAAAATTGAACTCCATGAGATTGCCAACTCAATATCAACTGGAACAAAATCCTGAACTAAAACAGGAAGATACAGCTGAATCAACGAACCAATAAAAGCACCAATTGAAGCCCCTACAAATCCCATAAATACAGCCTGGATCAAATAAATACTCATTGCCTGATTGGATGAAGCTCCAACACAACGCAGAACGGCTACGGTGCTTATCTTTTGCCGGATATAGACAAATATAGAGCTGGCAACTCCGATCCCACCCAGTAGCAATGCTATAAAACCAATCAAATTCAGAAAGTTCGACAAATACAGAATAGCTTCGCCAACTTCTTCTTTTCTTTCGGCTACATCATCATAACCAAAACGTACAGAATCGTTCATAGCATCCAGAGTAGCCTCTACAAGAATCGGATCTGTGCCTTCCGAATATTTTATGTAAGAAATATACTCAAGCTGACTTCCGCGTTGAAGGAGTCCGGTTGCTTCGATGTTCTCTTTGGGAATATAAATTCTTGGACCAAAAAAGGAAGCAGCAACGGGTTGACCGGGAATTTCCTGCAAAGCGCCTGCAATTTCATATGTCACTAAACCTATCTTAACAGAATCACCGGGTTGTAATCCAAATTGAAGTAGAATGGGTTCATCAACCAAAGCTCCTGCATTTTTTTGAAAGGTATCAGAAGCTGATTGAGGATCGGTTCTAAGCTCACCGTAGTAAGGAAAATCGCCTTCCAAGGCAGTTATTTGAGAAAGTCTTGTAGTCCCCGATTTAGGGAAGTAAGCCATTGAAGTAAAACTTAATGCATCAGATCGTTCTCCACCTAAAGAATCGAGATATATTTCCAATTCGTCGTGGAACGGGGAGTTTTTTTCAACTTCCAGGTCGGCGCCAAGCAATTCTTTTGATTGTTCGTTTATGCTATCATTGAGGTTCTCTCTGAAGGAGCTGATCGCCACCTGAGCAGCTACACCAACGATTATAGCTGCCAGATAAAGAAATAGTTTCTTTCTGTTGGAACGGGAATCCCGCCACGCCATTTTAAAGATCCAGAATAATTTATTCACGCTACGGCTTCCTCTGATGATTTAAAGACATCAGAATCGACCTCTCCGTTTTTCAATTTTATTACCCGGTCGCATTTATCCGCAAGGTCTAGATCGTGAGTAACCAGCACCAGTGTTGTACCCTGTTTTCTGTTCAGGTCAAAAATCAGGTTTTCGATATGTTCACCTGTTTCAGAATCCAGATTTCCTGTTGGTTCATCAGCGAAAAGTATTTTCGGATTATTAATAAAAGCTCTTGCAACAGCGACCCGTTGTTGCTCACCACCTGAGAGTTGAGTGGGGTAGTGATGTGAGCGTTCCCCTAATCCTACTTCTGTGAGAAGTTCAATCGCTCGTTCACGAACTTTATTTGTAGCTTCGCCACGCAGTTCCAAAGGAACCATAACATTTTCAACAGCTGTAAGGGTGGGAACTAACTGAAATGTTTGAAAAACGAATCCAACGTGTCTATTACGAACTTCTGCTCTTTGGTCTTCAGTGAGGGGGTTCAAATTGATACCGTTAAGAGTAACATCTCCGGATGTGGATTGATCTAATCCTGCTGACAGACCGAGCAGAGTCGTTTTTCCACTTCCTGATGGACCAACAATAGCGCAGGAAATGCCTTCCTCAATTTCGAAAGTTACATTGTCTACAACGGTAAGTGTTTTATCTCCGCTTTTAAATTGGCGGGTAAGTTTATTGAGTTTAAGAATATGATTCACAGTCTAAAATTTTTTTAAGCAACAATGATTTAAATGTTATTCATTCCAACTATTAAGTAATATTTATTTCTCAGAAAATCCGAAATAGGAACAAATTCGTATTTAATTGTATAAAAGTAGTAGGTTAACTACATTTTTAAAACTTGATTACGTAATGTTGGCTAAGAAGTTAGAAATAAAAAATCCAAATAAAGACTTGCCATGCAAGTTCAGCATTGTTCTTATAGATCAGAACGAGATGCTTTTGAATTTGTTGGATTTTGAGCTTGCAGAGCGTAAGGGATTTTCTGTAACCCATAGTACAAACGGAGTTGAATTATTAAACTCGGATGAGCCACAACCTGACCTGATTATCATGGATTTGATAATGGAGGGAATTAGTGGAATTGAGTTTATAAAAGAGCTTAGAAGTACTAAAAGCTTTACACATACAAAAGTAATCGTTCTGTCAGAAAAGCTAAACGATGCCGATATCAGACAGCTGGAATCACTTAAAGTTGATGATATTATTCAAAAACCGGTAAATATAAGTGAGCTGCTTTTCAGGGTAGAAAAAGTTAGAGAATGATATAACAAAAAGGGGTGGTTATTAATTATTCTGAGTCAGAAGTATTTTTTTTGCTGATTTTAATCACTGCAATAATTGCAGCTACTGGGCTATATCTTGGATTACTTATTCTATTTTCAAGATATTTAACTTTAAGGGACAAAAAAGCTTTTAAAGAGCTCAAAAATAAATATTCGGAACTGATTTTTGAGGCAATGCATAACGAAGAGAAAAGTATTGTTTTGTTCGAGAGGCTCAATAAAAACCCAAAGCAAGTTTCAATAGTGAGTGCAATTTGTAAAGACCTTCTGGAAGAAGTTGAGGGAGATGTAGAAAAAAAAGTGAAAGGGGTACTAAGACATCCGGAAATCAAAAAGCACTACTTATCATATCTTAATAGTTTTAATAACAGAAGAAAAGTTAAAGGACTTTTATATCTGAAGGATATTCAAACTTTACCTGATCATCAGGAAGCAGAAGTATTTAAGTTGCTTGAACATAGGTTGCATTATTTGTCACATGCGGGTGCGCTGGTAATATTGGCATCTAAAAAAAGTCATCTTCATGAAAAAGCTTTGATATTCAGTTGTCAAAGATCAGAAGATTGTAGGTATACAGTCGTTGAATTACTTTGGGAATACTGGAATAATAACTTCGTATCGAGAGAGTCCAAAGAAAAATGCTTTCAAAGTTTATTAGGTTCAGAAAGTATTTCTCTTGAAATGAAAGCACTTTTGGTTCGAATTATTTCAACATTCAATGAACATCACTTTTCCATTTACTTTCATGAAATTTTAAAATTCATATTAGGCTCTGAGCAGAATTCCCGAAATTTTTCTTTTGTCGCTTCTCTAATTAATGCATTGGGTAAATTACGTTATGTAAAAGCCGAAAAAGAAGTTATACAAGCGTTTTCGATTAAAAGTAAAGAAATCAGAATAGCAGTAATTAAAGCTTTAGTTCAATTTAAGACGGATAATGCAGTTTATGAACTGGTAAAAATATATAAGACTTCGACAGAATATCTGAAAAAGGAGATCAGCTTTATTATTGAACATGATGATGAACTTACTAGACAAATAATTACCTCCGAAGCCAAAGTAAATCTCCTTAAGAATTAAAATTGAACGGTAATTATGTTTTTAGATAGTAGCTTATTTTCAAACTTTGTAGAATCGTTTAGTGATTTCGTTTTAATTTATTTTGCGATCATCAACGGGGTTTATCTAACTCTTGTAATAATTTCTTTTTTCTATCTGAAATTATTTAACCGCCAAAGAATAGCTTATGAGAGCAAGGGGTTACTTAGATCAGAGCTTTACAAATCAGTAAGTATTATAGTACCTGCTTATAACGAAGAACAAAATATTATTGAAAATGTAAGATCGTTGATGCAGGTAGACTTCAATGATTTTGAAGTAATTGTTTCAAATGATGGCAGTACTGACAATACACTTCAAAAGTTAATTGACGAGTACGAGTTAGAGGAGTCAGGTCTTTACATTCACGAAATGTTACCCTCAAAAAAAATAAAAAAGGTTTACAGATCAAAAATACATGATAACCTGATTGTTTTAGATAAAGAAAACGGAAAAAGAGCAGACGCTGTAAATGCTGGTATAAATGCAGCTCATAAAGATCTGATCTGTACCATTGACGCTGATTCCTGGTTAGAGCAGAATGTTCTCAGAAAAATGTTAAGAGCATTTATTGAGGATGATAAAACAATTGGTGTAGGAGGTATTATTCGGGTTTCAAATGGCTGCACTTTTGAGAATAACACGATGAAAGAAATAAAATTACCGGATAAGCTGGTACCAAAGATTCAGGTATTAGAATATATACGGTCATTTCTATTCGGAAGAATTGGTTGGGATAAACTCAACAGTTTATTGATAATTTCAGGGGCCTTTGGTGTTTTTGACCGGGAGGCAGTTTTGAAAGTGGGTGGCTATGATGTGGAATCAGTAGGGGAGGATTTTGAGCTCACGTTGAAATTGCATCGTTATCACAAAGAAGAAAACATTGACTACAACATCCGCTTTTTTCCTGAACCCGTTTGCTGGACTGAGGTACCATCTACTTGGAATGATCTTTCCAGTCAAAGAAACAGATGGCAAAGAGGACTTTTTGAAACTATTGTTAAGCATAAAAAAATGCTCTTTAATCCTAAGTATGGTTCAGTAGGATTAATTGGTTTACCGTTCTATTTTATATTTGAATTATTATCACCTGTAGTGGAATTTTTGGGCTATGCATTAATAGTGTTTCTTATGATTACAGGAACGCTGAACTCAACTTTTGCACTATTGTTCTTTATCGCAGCTGTATTATTGGGAGTTGTACTTTCATTAAGTGCTGTGTTTACTGATGAATTTACTTATAAACAATACCCCAGAGTAAGAGATGCGTTGCTTCTTATCTTTTTAGCAATATTTGAAAATTTGGGATACCGTCAGCTACATACCTGGTGGAGATTAAAGGGGTTGGTTTTCTATCTTCGCGGAAATCAAAGTTGGGACATGAAGGAAAGTGGTTTATGGCGAAAAATAACAGAGATTTCTCATTGGACCTGGTTAGTGGTTATAAATATTATAATCGCAATATTGTTCTGGTTCGGAATAAATGGAGTAGGATTATGAAAAAAATAGTTCTTCAGTTATTCATGTTAGTTTTAACGGCTGTCTCATTAATGGCTCAGACGGATGATGAACTGAATAATTCAGTATTTTTATCTGATGAGTATATTTTTGTAGAAGGAATTGATAACTGGAATATTGTTCAGTTTGGATATGAAAGGAGGATGAATTCTTTAACTCTGATTTCAAGACTGCAATATGCTGATCGCTTGGGCCAGAACGGAACGTTTTTATCTTTTATTGGTTATCCTGAATTTTCTGAGAATTCGTATGGCTACGTGAATCTTGGTTTTTCGCCCGATGATTCCAACCTTTTTCCTGAGCTGAGATTTTCGTCCGCTTTTTACCATTCGCTTACTGATCAACTAGTTGGCGGAGCCGGTTTTCAATACACAAAAGTACCGGGAGAGGATGCTTTTGTGGCAAATATATATGCTAATTATTACTTCGGGAATTATCTGCTTTTGATCAGGCCATCTTATTTAATTGACGACTCGAATAGTTCATTTTCAGGAGCAGTATCACTACGGAGATACTATAATTCAGCAAAAAGCTACGGGGAATTTTTATTAGGAGCAGGCAGAAGTATTGAAAACTCTACAGTTGAAGACGCCTTTCAGCAAACTTATCTGAACAGAATAGCGGCTCTTAAATTAGATCACTCACTTTCGGATGAATGGTCTCTTCAAAGTTCATTAACTTTAAGCCGAAATGATTTTTCAAGTGGAACGGAAAGAAATCAGTTTGGAGTTCGTTTAGGAGTTACAAGAAATTTTTAATAGTTGAAAGTGTGAGAATGAAATCAGTAGTACTTACAATAATTTTGTCTGTTTTGATGTGTATTAATTCAGAAGCTCAGCAGAAAAAGTCGATCTTGTTTTTTGGAGACAGTATTTCAGCCGGATACGGTATTCAGCCTCAACAAGCATTTCCGGCTGTTATTCAAGATAAAATAGATTCTTTGGGTTTAAATTACGAAGTGATCAACGGTGGATTGAGTGGAGAGACTTCGGCTGGGGGCTTAAGACGGATCAATTGGGTTTTACAAAGAGATATCGACATAATGATCCTTGAATTAGGTGGAAACGATGGACTTCGGGGCATAGATCTTTCATCAACAAAAGATAATCTTCAGCAAATTATAGACCGAGCTAAAGCAAAGAATTCGGAAATTGAGATCATTATTGCAGGTATGCAGGTTCCTCCTAATCTGGGAACAGACTATACTAAAGAGTTTGAGGATCTGTATCCGGAACTGGCAGAGAAAAATAATCTCACTTTGATCCCTTTGATTCTGGATAAAGTAGGAGGGAGAGATGAGTTCATGCAGCCCGATCAAATACACCCTAATGTGCAAGGACATAAAGTTGTTGCTGAAACTGTGTGGGAAACGCTAGCACCAATATTGATTAACTAAAATTATGAATGCTGGGTTATGAATTTTGAATTAAGATTATACTTATTCAAAATTCATAATCATTAATATAGAATATACATGAAGAAGCTTTGTTTATTGATTTTTGTACTTAGTGTTATTAAAGTTTCAGCCCAAGACTCAACGCTAAATTATCAGCCAAAAATTTTATTAATTACGGCTCATCCCGATGATGATGCACTTTTTTCTGCCACAATTTGGAAAACGACAAGGTTACTGGGTGGAACCGTTGATCTTGCTCTAATGACGAACGGAGAGGGTGGTTACAAATACTCTACTTTGGGAAATTATGTTTACGGCAAAGAACTGGATGAAGAAGCAGTTGGAAGAGATTACTTGCCGGGAATCAGAAAAAAAGAACTTATGGCAGGTGGTGATGTTGTGGGAATCAGAAACTACTTCTTTTTCGATCAACAAGACTTTTACTACACACAGGATATAGAGGAAACTTTAGAAAAGTGGGATACTGCTCCTGTTGAAAACCGATTAGCCGATATTATGAAAGAAGAAGGCTATGATTTTGTATTCATGATGTTGCCTTTTGATGGTAATCATGGCCATCATAAAGCAGCTACCTTACTTGGATTAAAAGCGATTAAATCTCTTCCTGAAGCTGAGCGACCGATAGCTTTGCCATCTTTTGTAAGAAGAAATGCAGAAGATGAAAGTATGGATTATGAAATGATGGAAGGCTATCCAATCACCAAAGTAAAACCTGATATCCTATTCGAATTTGACAGAAACCAAAAATTCGGGTTTGATGACAGACTTGATTACAACATCATTGCAAACTGGGTTATCGCTGAACATAAAAGTCAGGGAACTATGCAGTTATTGATGAGAAATGGAGTAATCGAACAATATTGGTTTGCTGAATTAAATAGTGATGATGACCTCGACAAAACCCGGAAGTTCTTCGAGGTCATAAATGCTGTTCAACCTGATTAACAGCCATAGCTAGAACCAATCTGTAAAAGCGTATGGCCATACGCTTTTACAGATAAGTGTGCAATACCATACGCTTTTATCGGGAAATTGAAAACACTATTGAAATGTTAGAAGTAACAGAAACAGTCTGAGCAAAATCCATCATTGAGGGAGCTTCAGATTTAAATCGTCTCATATCTGCTTCCATAGCCATCGGCGGATAATTTACCTGATGTTCTGAATAGTTGATGGTAGTAATCTCACCCAACTTCACACTAGATTGATCAGCGATGAACGTGGCTCTTTCTTTAGCTTTCTGAATTGCTGAAACAAGTGCCTTTTCTTTTCCTTCTTCAAGTTTTGAGGACGAAAAACTCCCGTTAAAAGAATCAAAGCCATTCTCGATTAAGCTTACCTGAATTTTTTCATAAATCTCAAAGTCGGAGAAACTGACTGAAACCTGCTGGCTAGTGCTAACAGTAACCTCTTCTTGTCGGTTATTATAATTAGTTCTCTTATTTATTCTGATCGGTTCAAAATTGATGTTCTCTTCTTTGATGTCAAATTCATTTAACAGAGAAGCCAAGACCGCTTCACGCTTTTTATGAGTATCAAAAGCAGCTTGTGGTGTTTTTTCTTCGGCATTAATATTAATTGAGAATATGATCAAATCGGCAGGAATCAATTCAGTTGCCGACATATTAATAGAAATAATTCTTTGAGAGTTTTCAGCAACAGGTTGAGCCATTGTTGAACAATTAACACTCACGATCATAAATAAGATTGCAGGGATAAGTCGGATATTTTTTGAATAAATATTATTGAATCTGTCCATGGTTATATATTTGAAAATTTATTAAGAGTCTGAATTATCCAAAAGATAACGGTTTGCAATAACCCAATAATTACATCTTCATGTTAGTTACGATTCTGAGTAGCATTTTTTAAGATCATTTTTACTTCCGGAAGAATCAGATCAACCCATTCTTTGTATTGCTTTCCGGAAGGATGCAATTGATCCGAAGCTATGTATGTTGAATCTTCTTTTGCTTTTTCAGAAACAGGTGTGATATTTATGAACGGGATATTCATTTCTGATGAGATAGAATCTGCAATTGCATCATAAACCAATAATTCCTGTCTTATTTTCTCTTCCCCTTTTTCTATACCGAAAGGAGTAACGCCATAATTAGGTATTGAAACTACAAATACTTTGCCGGTATCTCCATCAGCGAATGCAACGGCCTGAAGTAATAACTCTTTAAATTCCTTTTTGTATTGATCAATCGGATAGCCTCGGTATTGATTATTTACGCCAATCAAAAGCGAAACTAAATCATAATCAGTTTCCGGGTTTTTCTCTGCAATTGCTTTTTGCAACTCATCGGTAGTCCAGCCGGTTTTGGCAATAATTAACGGATCTTCAACCTTAATCCCGGCTTCATTAAGTTTTTCAGTTAATTGAACAGGCCATCTTTGATCTTCTGAAACAGCTTCTCCTATCGTATAAGAGTCTCCCAATGCCAAATAAGAAATATCATTATTCTGAGCACATGAAATAGTCAGACAACAAAAAAGAAAAAAGAATGAGAGACGAGTTTTTTTAAACATGAGATTATTTTAATTATTCAGTCAGATAATAATCATTTAAAATAAGTTAAATCATGTATAAGCGCATGACTTACTTTTGATTTTTTATTTATGAAAGCGCTTGCATTATCCGAGAAACAGACGTTTCTTTGCTAAAGTGTGTCATTTAATAAATTCATCAGTGACGCTAAAAAGTTTAAAAGACTACAACATTAATAAATCAGGATTAGAACTATGAATAAATTGATACGATATATGCTTGGGTTAAGCATGGTTCTCGTATTTTCGTTTGTTTCTTTGGCTAATAATACTCTATCGCCAAAAGAAGCAGTTACAGAAGTATCAGGTCAGGTACTTGATGTTGACGGAGAGCCACTTGCGGGTGTAAATATCCGCGTAAAAGATAAATTGATAGGAACAACAACAGATGGAAATGGAATGTTTTCTCTTTCCATTAAGCAAGATCCTCCGTTAATCCTGGTTTTTTCTATAGTTGGATTCCAGACTGAAGAAGTTGACATTTCTAATGCCAACACCAGTGGATTAGAGATCATAATGCAAGAGCAGACGTTTTTAGGAGAAGAGGTTGTAGTCTCTGCTTCAAGGGTTGAACAAAGTATTTTAAAATCTCCTGTCTCAATTGAAAAAATGGATGTTATTGAAGTTCAAACTTCTGCATCTCCTAGTTTTTATGATGGTATTGCAAACTTAAAAGGTGTTGATTTCAGCACACAGAGTATTACTTTCAAATCTATAAACGCCAGAGGATTCGGATCTAACGGTAATCCTAGGTTTGTTCAGTTAATTGACGGAATCGACAACCAAGCTCCCGGACTTAACTTTGCAGTAGGAAATATTGTAGGTATTTCTGAACTGGATTTAGAGAGTGCAGAACTTATACCAGGAGCTGCTTCAGCTCTTTATGGTCCTAATGCGTTAAATGGAATTCTGTTAATGAATAGTAAAAGTCCGTTTGAGTATAAAGGACTTTCTTTTAATATGAAGCAGGGTTTAAATCATTTCGATAGTAGTGTTGAAAGTGATCCTCAAATATATCAATCTTATGATTTAAGATACGCAGACGCATTCAATGATAAATTTGCATTCAAATTCACCGCTTCTTATTTGAAAGCACAGGATTTTGTTGCTCAGGATACTCGCGATCAAAGCTTTTTAACAGGTGGTGCAGTTGAAAGAGGTGTTACAGAGCGTGGAAATAGACGTATTTATAATGGAGTGAATGTCTATGGTGATGATGTGTTTACTCTTGGCTCAATTGCTAATAGTCTAATAGCAGCTGGTGAAGAACCCGATGCTACTGCAGAAGAACAAGCAACTGCGGCTCAAGTTGCGGCGTTAAGATCTCTAATACCTGATGGAAGGGATGGAGCTTTTTCAGCTTTTGGTTTTGAAGAAAATTCTTTTGTAGATAATACTACTGAAAGTTTGAAGTTAGGAGCCGCTTTACACTATCGTCTCAATGATAACTACGAAATTCTGGGGCAATATAACACAGGGTTTGGTAGTACGGTATACACAGCAAACGATCGTTTCGTATTGGATGATTTCAATATTTGGACTGCAAAGTTAGAACTTAGAAATCCCAATTTCTTTTTAAGAGCATATACAACTCAGGAAGACGCAGGAGATTCTTATGCAGCAAATACAGTAGCTACCAGAATTAATCAGGTTGCATATCTAACTCCTTATTTTGAGACATTTTTAGGAGCAAGATCACAGGGTGCCTCAGTTGAAGAGGCACATACACAAGCACAAGCAACTGCAAGGGCAAACCAAATAGGTGATCCAAATGATCCAAACGATGGCTTTACTCCGGGTTCTGATAATTTCAACCAATTAGAGGCAAATTTAAGAGCTACACCTATCTCAGAAGGTGGAGCGAAATTCTTAGATAAATCCGATATGTATCATTTTGAAGGTTTATACAACTTTTCAAACGTGGTTGATCCTGAAACCCTAGAGCTAATAGGTGGGGTAAATTACCGTATATATGCACTTAATTCGGAAGGAACTCTTTTTGCACTAGACGATAATGGTGATGAGTATGGCATCAACGAGTGGGGTGCTTATCTTCAAGGATCTAAGAATCTGATGGAAGATAAACTTAATTTGTCTGCTTCTGTGAGATATGATAAAAACGAATACTTCGACGGTCAGTTTTCACCAAGAGTTTCTGCATTATACACTTTAGCAGATCGTCATAATTTCAGAGCTTCTTTCCAAAATGGATTTAGAATGCCGACTACTCAGGATCAATTTATTAAACTTGATGTTGTAACCAGATTGCTTATTGGTAGCAATCAGGATTTAGTTGATCGCTATCGTTTCGAGTCAAACAGGGTATATAGTGCTCAAAATGTAGCAGCTGCAAGAGCTGAATTCAATGAGAGCGGTGATGAAGCAGCAGCTCGAGTTCTATTGGGCAATCCTGTTGAATTCGACGATTTCAAAACAGAAAAAATCAGCACCTATGAAGTGGGCTATAAAGGCTTTCTAACGGACAGATTACTCGTTGATGCGTATTACTATTACAGCCAGTACACTGATTTTATAGCTGAAATACAATTTGTACAAGGAATTCCGGAGGGATTAACGGAAGACCCGGGTTCTTTTAATTCCACAAGCGATGATGGTAAGGATGCTATTATTCAAGGGGAAGTTGAAACACAGGAATTCGGTTTTGATATTAATGCTGATGGTACTGTTGAATCTCAAGGATGGGGAGTAAGTTTAGACTATTCATTCGATGGAGGCTATAAGTTAGGTGGTAACGTAGCTTATAATGAACTAATAAGTGAGCAAGATCTTAGAGATCAAGGTTTCCGTTCCAGTTACAACACTCCGAAATGGAGATATAATGTTCGACTTGAGAATAGAAATGTAATAGAAAATATTGGTTTCAATATGGTATATAGATGGCAGGATGCTTATTACTGGGATTCCTCCTTCGGAGATGGTGTAGTACCGGCTTATGGTACTTTCGATGCACAGGTGAGCTATAAAATTCCATCAGCAAATACCATACTTAAACTTGGTGGTAGTAACATCCTTAATGAAAAATATGAGACCTCTTTTGGGAATCCTACTTTAGGAGCTATCTACTACTTCTCTCTAACATTTGATCAATTCTTGAATTAAGAAAAGGATATAACAATGAACAAATTCTATAAAATATTTTTATTACTGATCGTCACGGGATTGATTTCATACTCTTGTGATGGAATAGAAGACTCTCTGGTTGATGACCAACTAGAAGAAAATCCTCTACCATCAACTCCTGAATATTCTTCAGGAAGCACAGATTTCTCTAATTATGTAGCTATTGGTAACTCATTAACGGCCGGTTTGATGGATGGGGCGTTGTATAATATTGGTCAACGTAATTCCGTAGCGGCAATTTTAGCAACCAGTTTTGCTGCTACTGTTGACGGAGATTATACATTTAACCAACCTGCAATTAATTCCGAGAATGGATTTAATATTGGAATCAGTCCTAATCCAAATAATGGGATTACTTTTGGTAGATTTAAATTAGATACAGAAATAAGAGCTCCATCCCCGGTCATTAATGGTGAAGCACCAACTGCATATACTGGTCCGGCTTTGAACAATTTTGGAGTTCCGGGTATAACTGTAGGACAACTAAGAGATCCTGCAGTTGCTAATAATCCTTTTTACGGAAGATTTGCAAGTAGTCCGGGTGCATCTACTGTTCTTGGAGACGCTATTAATGCAGATCCTACTTTCTTTTCACTGTGGATTGGAAGCAATGATGTGCTAGATTATGCAAGAGGAGGAGCTTCTAATTCAGCCGCATTAACTTCTAATGCAGATTTTCAGACTAGATTTACAAACGTAGTTACTGATCTTATGTCTGAAACAACAGCTGATGGTGTAGTTATTAATATACCTTCATTCTTAGGTCTAGCTTTCTTTAGAGCAGTACCCTATAATCCGATACCTTTGGACGACCCAACTGCTCAAGCATTAACAACAGGTTATGAAGATTACAATAATGGAGTTCAACAAGCTGCTACTGCAGGTGCTATTTCCCAGGCAGAGGCTGATAGAAGAATGATTTCTTTTGCAGCAGGAGCTAATGCTTTTGTAATGGAAGATGAAACATTAACAGATTTAAGTGCTTTTGGATTACCACCTTTACGACAATCTGAACCTACAGACCTTACTATATTATCTCTTGGAGCCATATTAGGTGTAGACGTATTTGGAGAAGGAGCTTATGGTTTGCAGGATGCGGTTGAAGATCGTTTCGTTTTGATTCCATCCGAGCTGCAAGAAATCGAAACTAGCCGCCAGACTTTTAACGCAATAATGGCACAAGTAGTGGCTGCAAATTCAAGTAGATTAACTTTGTATGATACAAATTCTGCAACGGGAGTTTTCGCTGACTTATTTGGTTTAAGTGATGGAGTTCCAGGAATTACTGTTGACGGTGTAGATCTAACACCTGACTTTGCTCCAACAGGAGTTCTTTCAACGGATGGAATACATCCTAATCCAAGAGGTAATGCGTTAATTGTGAACGAGATTATTGCAACTATTGAGGCTCAGTTTGGGGCATCTTTACCTAGCATAAATGTGTTGAACAGATCTAGTGTTTCTGTTTGCGCAGGCAATTGTTTAAGCCAACAATAGAGTTATACAAAATTATATTAGAACCCATCAGTCTAACGCTGATGGGTTTTTTTATGGAGTTTATTCCCGAAACATTGTCATTAAAGAAATTGTGATTGTTACTGGCATTATATTTGCTAAATATTTTTTATAAAACAGAACCCCATTTTAAAGACATCAATGAGTAAAAAAGAGCAGGAAGAAATTTTAGAAAATTCTGAGAACGAAGTATTGGAAGAAGATCAGTCAGAAATTAATGAATCGGAGTCTTCGGAAGCTTCTGAGGAGGAAGTTAAAGATGAGAAAGAACTCCGGATTGAAGAATTAGAAAGTGAATTAGCTGTAGCTAAAGATTCCGTACTTCGGAAAGCTGCTGAACTTGAAAATGTGAGAAAAAGAGTTCAGAAAGAGCGTTATCAGCTTAGAGAGCAGGTAAAGGCTGAAGCACTTCGTGACTTTTTACCTCTGAATGATGATCTGCTCAGAACTCTGGATGCAAGTAAAGATTCAGCAGTAGATGAGAATTTTCTTGCAGGTGTTGAAATGGTTTCTAGTAAATTCGAAGATATTCTTGCAAAACACGGGATCGAAAAAATCGATGAGATCAACGTTCCTTTTGATGTGAACCTTCATGATGCTTTATTACGTCAACCGGCAACAGATGAAAAAACTCCAAGTGATACCGTTCTTCAGGTTTTGGAGCGGGGCTACAGAATGGGAGAAAAAGTAATTAAGCATGCAAAAGTAATTGTGAGCCAATAAGAGATGACAAACAGAGATTATTACGAAATACTTGAAGTAGACAAAGGGGCTTCTGAAGCTGAGCTTAAGAAAGCCTACCGTAAAAAGGCGATGAAATATCACCCGGACAGAAATAAAGGGGATGCCGAAGCTGAAAAGAAATTTAAAGAAGCATCGGAAGCCTATGAGGTGCTCAGAGACCCGCAAAAGAGAGCTCGCTACGACCAATACGGCCATGCCGGAGTAAATGGCAATCAAGGCGGTTTCGGTGGTGGTGGAGTCGATTTCGACGGAATGGGTTTCGAAGATATTTTCAGTCGCTTCGGTGATATTTTCGGAAGCGGATTTTTTGGAGAACAAAGCTTTGGTGGACAATCCAGAGGAAGAGGTGGAAGACGTCAGCCGGGAACACCGGGCTCTGACATGAAGATCAGAATGCCACTTGAGCTGAATGAAGTCGCTTTTGGTACAGAAAAGAAATTGAAGATCAAGAAGCAACTGGTATGTGATAAATGTACCGGTACCGGCGCTGAAACAGATTCTGATTTTGAAACATGCGGAACCTGTAATGGAATAGGAGAAGTTCGTCAGGTAACACGAACAATGCTTGGACAAATGGTTAATGTTCAACCATGTCCTACTTGTAGCGGTGATGGTAGAATCATTAAGAACAAGTGTACTAAATGTGCCGGTGAAGGAAGGATTAAAGGAGAAGAAACCGTAAAGATTAATATTCCTTCAGGGGTTTCTAACGGAAATTATATAACTCTTCGCAGTCAGGGAAATGCCGGAAGAAGAGGTGGACCTGCCGGAGATCTTATTGTTCTTATCGAAGAAAAAGAGCATGAGCATTTTGAGAGAGAAGGAAATAACATCTATTACAACTTAAATTTAAGCATACCTGATGCCGTATTAGGAACTGAAGTTCAGGTGCCAACGCTTAAAGGTAAGGCTAAACTTAAGATCGAAGAAGGAACTCAGCCTGGTAAACTTCTGCGCATGCGAGGCAAAGGAATAGTTGGTTTGAATAATTCAGGAACCGGTGATCAATTACTTCGAGTAAATGTTTACATGCCAAGCGAACTAACTGATGAACAACGTAAAGCAATGGAAAGCTTTAGAGAATCAGAAAACTTTGATGCTGTAAATATGAAACAGCAGGAAAAGGGTTTCTTCTCGAAAATGAAAGATGTTTTTGGGTAGGCGATAAACCACAGAGGTCACTGAGAATGTTAAACTCAGTGTTCTCTGTGGTTAGATCTTATTCAGCAAGTACAGCAGTTCCGCTTACTGAAACCATTAGCATGCTTCCGTTGGCTCCAATAGTTTCATAATCGATATCAATACCGATAATTGCAGTTGCGCCTACTCTGGATGCTTTGTCTTCCATTTCTCCGAATGCAAGTCTTCTGGCTTCCTGCAATTCACGTTCGTAAGCAGCTGACCGACCGCCAACAATATCTCTGATGCCTGCAAAAAAGTCTTTAAAGATATTAGCTCCCAAGATTGCTTCTCCGGTTACCACTCCCAGATATTTCTTTACTTCTCTTCCATCTAAATTGTTAGTTGTTGACATGATCATGATTGTGCTCCGTTGATTTAAGTTTTTATTATGGTTGAGTGATACTGAATCAAAGAAAAAATGTTACCAAAAATTAAGGCACAAAAAAACCCGACCTGTTTTCAGATCGGGTTAAACTCACTAAAAAGAAAAAAGCTTATTACTTTTTGTCTTCTCTTGGTCGCGCTTCGTTTACACGAACTGCACGTCCGTCGATTTCTGCACCGTCTAATTGATCAATAGCTGCTTGTGCTTCTGAATCATTATCCATCTCAACAAACCCAAAGCCTTTTGAACGGCCGGAATATTTGTCAGTGATTACTTTGCAAGAGCTTACTTCTCCATAAGCTTCAAATACTTCCCGTAAATTGTCTTCAGAAACTCCGTAACTAAGGTTCCCTACATAAATGTTCATGTGTATATATATCTTGTTAAAACTAAATTTCGGAATGATCAGATCAACCCTAAACCCAAGTAGTTCAATACCGTAGTCAAGATATCAGAACCAATCCGTGCATAAAGTACGCTTAAATTATCGTATCGCCAATTATTTTTGTGGGTGAGTTGATTTTGAAAAAATCATCTTTTTATATTTCACAATCATCATTTGGATCGTCGTTGTAGTAGCTATCTATGTAGATGAGCCTTATTGAATTGTCAGAAGTCAAAATCGGATGGTACATTCCTACAGAGTTTATTTTACTCCTGCTTTGTGAAACAGCAGGAAGATCATCCAATGAAATAGTTTGAATAACTTCTTTATCAGATAACGTAAATATATGAAGTCGCGTATTACTCTCAGTAATCAAAATAACGTCATCATAGGGGTTGGAGGATGTAATATTATCCACATATAAGGATAAGTCTATAATGTTTTGTGTTTCAATATTGTAGTAATAATTACCATTGAAATAGGTGAAGCTGTTGATACCAGAATAAGCTTTTGGGTACCTGCCCGCTTCTATCGTAATGAGTTCTCCATCTAAATTATAAATATAGATAGAGTCTTTCGATACCAATAGGTAATCTTTTGTTGATTGAATTGATCTTAAGTACGAATTATCGTTGTGAAAAGAAGGAGCATATTTTACTAAAGTATCGATGTTATTTTGATCATTTAGTCTAATAATTGAAAGTTGATTCATGCCTTGCTTCCAATCATCAGGAGCTTGCTCTTGAAATTCTAAGAAGTAATTTTCTTCTCTTAAACCAATAATAATTGACTCATTAATTGGATTGTGCCAAATTCTTTCTAATTCCTTTTCTATAAATATAGAATCATTTATTTCACTAATGAAATCCATAACTATAGTTTGATTCAAAGTCTCTGGGTTAAGCAGGGCTAACGAACTTGATTTGATTTTAAAGTAAGTACTTTGCCCTTCAAGTAACTCATTACTTCTTTTTAATATATGTTTATCAGAAGTGCGATAATCGAAGAAATTTAGAGCTATCAAACTACTTTCAGACATTGTAATAATATCTGATTCGGCAAAGGGAGCTATTCCTCTATTATTTGGGGACAGGTTAATCAGGCTGAAATCAAATCCATTTTCTGAAATGAGCGTGCTTTGATCTGAAGTCAACTGAGTAGAACGATACTCCTCTATATTTTTATGTAAACCGGGAAGTTTTTTTAGTTTATTTATTTTAGATGAAGATATAATATCAAAAGAATCATAAGGAGGAGGAGCCTCCAAAATCATGATGTCTAAATAATACCTGGTATTCTGTTTTGTTTCTAAACAATCAAGATCAAAGTCAAAATCACAATCCGACATCCCGATAATGGTGATAAGGAAAAAAGGAATTATTTTTAGCGACAGGTTCAACTATTAAAGTATTATTTATGAATACTTTAAATATAAAAAAGTAGATGTAAAATGCTACTAAAAAATCAATTACGTAAGATTCTTAGTCTTCTCTCGACTCTCATCAGCTAGATTTGCATGGTAATCAGCCAGTTTACCGGCAATACCGGAATCATTCATACTTAACATCCTTAAAGCCAGTAAGCCAGCATTTTGTGCCTTTCCTATAGCTACCGTTGCAACAGGGATTCCGTTTGGCATTTGAACAATGGAATAAAGACTATCCAAACCACCCAAAGCAGAAGTTTGAATAGGAACTCCGATTACAGGTAAAGTGGTATGACTTGCCAACATTCCCGGAAGGTGTGCGGCACCGCCCGCTCCGGCTATAATAATTTGCAATCCCCGGTCACGAGCTGTTTCTCCATAATCTGCCATATCATTTGGCGTACGATGAGCGGAAACCACTTTCTTTTCGTAGTTGACACCAAATTGATCCAGAATATCTGTTGCTTGTTTCATGGTTGGCCAGTCGCTGTCGCTGCCCATTACTACGCCAATGATTGGATTGCTCATTATTAAAGGATTTTTTATTAATTGTTTTGAATGTAATAAATAAATCAGGTCATCCTGAACTTGTTTCAGGATCTTTGTAAGACCTCTAATCTATTAATTAAATTTCAATTTTCGACGATACTTCTTTAGCTCTTTTGTAAACAGTTTCCAAATCATCCCCAAGCAAAGTGTAGTGAGCCATTTTTCTACCAACTTTACTCTGTACTTTTCCATAAACATGAAGGTGTCCGTTTTCTGCCTCCATTCCTCTTCGGATGTTATCAGCTTCAGCCGGGCGATTATGCGTTCCCAGTAAATTGATCATCGCAACAGAAGGTGCATTCATCTTTGTTGAACCAAGTGGAAGTCCAAGTACAGCACGTACATGATTTTCAAACTGGGAAGTTACACATCCTTCAATAGTATAATGCCCGGAGTTGTGTGGTCTTGGAGCGGATTCATTTAAAAGAATATTTCCATCTTCTGTCAGGAAAAACTCAAAAGCATAAATTCCTTTTCCGTCAATTGCTTCAACTGCTTTTACAGCAAGTTCCTGAGCTTTTTTCTGATACTTTTCTTCAATGGGAGCGGGAGACAGAACAGCTACACAAATATGATTATCCTGAACAGTTTCACAACAAGGATACACTACTGTTCCTGTTTCATTCCGTGCAACCTGAACTGCTATTTCCTTAGTAAACGGTACAAATGCCTCTGCTAAGATATCTCGGTCTTCGTTACCGCCAAGTTTATCAAATCCTTCTCTTGCTGATTCGAGATCCCGAACGGTTTCATTTCCATAGCCATCGTAACCGCCTTTAGAAGATTTCAGTAAATAAGGCCAGCCATGCGTATCTCCAAAGGTTTTAAGATCCGATTCTGATCTAACTAATTTGTATGGAGTCACCGGAATCCCGGCATTTTCAAAGGTTTGTTTTTCGATCAGCTTATTCTCAATCAGTGAAAAACTTTTTGGGGATGGAAAGATCGGAGTACCGCTTTTATCTTGAACTTCTTGCAGAATTTCGGAACTGATGAACTCATTTTCTAAAGTGATAACATCACAACCTTTAGCAAATTCAACCATATCATCAACAGAATCAAAAGAGCCTGAAGCAGAGAATGGAGTCATAAACTGAACGGGTTCGTTCTCAGTCCGATCAGAAAAAACGGCTACCTGAATTCCTAATTTAAAAGCTTCGAGAGCGCTCATTCTGGCAAGTTGTCCGGCTCCTAAAAAACCGAGTTTTGTTGTTGCTTTTAATGAATTTATCAACTTTAATAGATTTTGGTTGTTTTAAACTTAAGATACAGAAAGTAGAATTTAGAATGTAGGAGGATATTATGAATAATAAGCCAGCTCAAAGTTTCAAAGATCTGATTGTTTGGAAAAAGTCTCACCAGTTTGTTTTGGAAGTTTATAGAATGACAGAAAGCTTTCCAAAGACAGAGATTTATGGTTTAACTTCGCAACTAAGAAGAGCGGCAGTATCCATTGCGGCAAATATCGCTGAAGGTTTTAGGAAAAGAACTGATAAAGATAAAGCCAGATTCTATAATATATCTCAGGGATCGCTGGAAGAGTGTCATTATTATTTGATTCTATGCCATGACCTTAATTATGCTGAAACTAAAGAATTAATTTCGAATTTGATGGAAGTTAGTAAAATGCTCAGGGCTTATCGTAAAAAGATTCTTAACTCCTAACTTCTATATTCTTACCTTATAAATAAAAGTAGTCTACAGATAGTACATGGATATAGAAGAAAAATTAAAGCAGATAAAATCAAGATTTGAAGAAGTGAACGCTGCAATGAGCGATCCTTCAGTTTTTGATGATCCTGATAAATATACTGAGCTGACCAAAGAAAGAAGCGACCTCGAAGAATTAGTACAAGATTACGACAGTTGGAAAGATCTGCATGATCGACAGGAAGGCAACAAAGAACTCATCGAAATGGATGAGGATGCAGAGATCACCGAAATGGCTAAAGATGAAAACAAGGAGATCAAGGAGCAATTAGCCAAACTTGAAGATGACATCAAGATGAAATTGGTTCCTAAAGATCCTGAAGATTCCAAAAATGCCATTATTGAAGTCAGAGCCGGTACGGGAGGAGACGAGGCTGCTATTTTTGCGGGAGATCTGTTTGATATGTACAGACGTTATGCTGATTCTCAAAATTGGAAAATGAGTTTAATGAGCATCACTGAATCAGATAAAGGCGGCTATAAGGAAATTGTATTTTCGCTGGAAGGAAATGAAGTTTTCGGGAAGATGAAGTATGAATCAGGAGTTCACCGGGTACAAAGAGTTCCTGCAACTGAAAGTCAGGGAAGAGTACACACTTCAGCTGCAACAGTAGCGGTACTTCCTGAAGTAGAAGAAGTAGACGTTGATATCAACACAGCAGATCTAAGAATCGATACTTTTCGGGCAAGTGGAGCGGGTGGACAGCATGTAAACAAAACAGATTCTGCAATTCGGATCACTCACGAGCCAACCGGAATTGTGGTTGAATGTCAGGAAGAGCGATCTCAGCATCAGAATAAGGAGAAAGCAATGACGATGCTTCGCTCTAAAATGTACGATATTGAACTGGAAAAGAAAGAAAAGGCGAGAGCGGCTGAAAGAAAAAGCCAGGTTTCTACAGGCGATCGATCAGCTAAGATCAGAACTTATAATTTCCCACAAGGTCGGTTTACTGATCACAGAATTAATCTGACGCTTTATAATTTAGACAATATCATGAAAGGCGATCTTCATGAAGCCATTGATGCACTCCGTGTTCAGGATAATTTGGATAAACTGAATGAGTTGGTAGAAGATTAGATCAAAGTTGCTAAATACTGTGTGGGATTGAGCACGGGTATTTCAGATTGTTTAAAATGTTTTTTATTTCTGGTTATAATTAAATCTAATCTGTTTTCTAGAGCCGTGTAATATTGAATTGCATCTTCAATATCAGTAAAAGAAGATTGTATTGCTAAATGGATAGCCCGATCAGAAGTAGGAATTACTTCAAATAATGTTTTGAATTCAGTAATTAGCTTTTTTGCTTTTACCTTTCCTATGTTTTTGCTAGCTATGTAATAAATGTTAGCAAAACATACGGCAGAAGTGTACAAAGATATATTTTTATAAATGGCTTGATCAAATATTTTAGAGGAATTCTTTGCATAAGGTTTTCGATCTAGAATTACATCCAGGAAAATATCAGAATCTATAAATGTCTTAGTCATTTATGTTTTTCCATTAAATAATCATAGCGTTCGTGACCTGTAATTTTATCTGGATCAAGAATTCCTCTCAACCTTTGAACGATGGGAGTATTTTCAGATTTGTAATTCACAGATTCTTCTTCAATTTTTAATTGCTCTCCTTCTTTTCTTTTAGCAGAAGTAATGACTTTCAGGTAGTTCTCAACGAGGCTAGAAACCGAGGTTTCTTGATCCTTTGCATAAGCTTTCGCATGCTCTATGACGTCTTCTTGGAGGCTTAATGTAAGTTTTGTTTTCATACGTATGAATTTTATAATAAAATACGTATTAGTTTATTAAAATAAAAAAGCCCATCCTGAACAGAATGGGCTTTGAAAGACTTCAGACTGAAATTAAATAAACTCAGTCTCCTTTTGGAGCAGCTGCCAATAATGCATCACTAGCTTCAGACTCAAACCTCTTAAAGTTGTCTACGAACATTTTGGCAAGCTTTTTTGCTTTGACATCATATTCGTCAGCGCTTTTCCATGTATTTCTTGGGATCAATACTTCAGAAGGAACGCCGTCTACAGCGGTTGGAACTTCAACCCCAAAAATCGGATCCTTAGTGTATACTGCGTTTTCCAAATTCCCTGCAATTGCCTCGCTTAACATTCTGCGTGTATGGGAAAGTTTCATTCTGGAACCTTCGCCATAAGGACCGCCGGTCCAGCCTGTGTTTACTAACCAAACCTGAGATCCATGCTTTCTGATCTTCTCAGCGAGTAACTCAGCATATTCCGTAGGATGTAAAGGCATAAAAGGAGAACCAAAGCAAGCTGAAAAAGTAGCTTGAGGCTCAGTAACACCGCGTTCAGTTCCAGCTACTTTTGCTGTATATCCACTAATAAAGTGATACATAGCTTGTTCCGGCGTCAGTTTAGAAATAGGAGGGAGTACTCCGAAAGCATCAGCTGTTAAGAAGATGATATTTTCCGGATGTCCACCTGTACCGGTTTCGCTTGCGTTAGGAATAAAATCGATTGGGTAAGAACACCTGGTGTTTTGAGTAAGACTTACATCATCGAAATCCGGTTCGCGGTTATCATCCAGAATTACGTTTTCTAAGATTGTACCCGGCATTTTGGTGGTAGCGTAGATCATCGGCTCACCTTCTTCAGAAAGATTGATTGTTTTGGCATAGCAACCTCCTTCGAAATTGAAAATGCCATCATCACTCCAGCCATGCTCATCATCACCAATAAGGGTTTTTTCCGGATCAGCAGAAAGAGTGGTTTTACCGGTTCCGGATAGTCCAAAGAATACAGCTGTTTTGCCATTTTCATCATGATTAGCAGAACAGTGCATTGCCATGATTCCTTTTTTAGGAAGAAGGTAATTCATCACTCCAAAAATTCCTTTTTTCACTTCTCCGGAGTATAATGTTCCCCCGATAAGGATGATCTTCTTCTCAAAATTACAGATAATGAATGTGCTGGATTTTGTGCCATCTTCAGCAGGATCGGCTTCCAGAAATGGTGCTGCCATTACAGTAAACTCAGGCTCATGATCTGCAAGTTCACCGTTAGTTGGGCGACGAAACATGTTATGAGCGAATAATCCGTGGTAAGCTACTTCACTAACTACTCTGACTTGAAGCTGGGTAGCTTTGTCCGCTCCGCAATACAGATCTTTTACAAAGAGTTCTTTATCAGAAAGATAATTTTGAGCTTTCTTGAATAATTTCTCAAATACCTCTTCTGAAATTGGTTGATTGATATCACCCCAATCTATGTCATCATGAATGGAAGGTTGATCAACAATAAATTTGTCTTTAGGCGAGCGTCCGGTAAATTTGCCGGTGTGTACTACCAATGCATGGTCTTTAGTAAGAAAAGCCTCTCCTCGTGCAATAGCTCTTTCATACAATTCTGCAGGGGATAAATTCCAGTGTACGTTTTTATTACTCTCCAGTCCTAAATAGTCTAATCCGATCTTGCTTTTAGGGTGCTTGTCGTAGTTAGGTGTCATTTTTAATAATGAAGTTTTAAGTGAAGCCTTAAAGTTAAGGATTTACTTATCTAATTTTAAGTAAAAAACCATTTAAACCTTAATTTCTTAGGCATTAAAGAAAGTTTATGGAAGCGCTTTTTTAATTAAGGGAAGGATGATTAATTACCTTAATATTCATAGCAGTTTTAAAGATTGATTGAAAAATAAAATCCTAAGAAACCTGATAATTTGTAACTTTAGGCATGGAAAATGAAAAACGAATTATAAAGCTGGGTTTGGTACAAACTTATTGTGAATCAGACCCATCGCAAAATGTAGAAAGAAACGAGGATTTGATAAGATCTGCTGCTGAAGAAGGAGCTAATATTATCTGTCTTCAGGAGCTTTTTAATACTGTTTATTTCTGTAATCAGCATGATGAAAAAAACTTTGATTGGGCTGAGCCAATTGATGGGAAACTGGTTCAGGAGCTTAGTGATTTATCTGAAGAATTAGGTGTTGTGCTAATAGCTCCATTTTTTGAGAAAAGAACTCAGGGAATTTATCATAACTCACTGGTAGTAATTGATGCAGATGGAAGCGTTTTAGGGAATTACAGGAAGATGCATATCCCCGACGATCCCGGTTTTCATGAAAAATACTATTTCACTCCGGGAGATAAAGAAACCGGATTTCAGGTTTTTGATACCGCTTTTGGTAAGATTGGTGCACTTATTTGTTGGGATCAATGGTATCCCGAAGCCGCTCGAATCACAGCTCTGAAAGGCGCTGAGATCATTTTTTATCCAACAGCTATCGGTATGTTGAAGAAGGAAACCCGAAAACAGAAAAAAATATTTATGGATGCCTGGATAACTATTCAGAGAAGTCATGCTATTGCAAACGGATGTTTTGTTGCCGTTACAAACAGAATAGGAAAAGAGAAAGGAAATAAATTTTGGGGCAATTCTTTTGTCGCAGGTCCATTTGGGGAAATTCTCAAACAGGGTGGAGAAAAAGAAGAGATCGTTATTGCCGAGATCGATCTTAACTCCATAGAAAGTCAGCGAAGAGAGTGGCCGTTCTTCAGAGACCGTAGAATTGATGTTTATGATGGAATCATGAAAAGATTAATTGATTGATTAATTTTCAATATCGAATATTGAACAAGTAATTATGAATATCGAACAGATTTCGAATAATCTTTTAATGCCCGCGGAATGGGAAAAACATTCTGCAACTCAGCTTCATTGGCCGTCAAATAGAGAGACTTGGCCTGACGAGAGACTTCAAAGAGTTGAAAGGGTATATCTGGATATCATAAAAAGCCTTTCTGAGTTAGAACAAATTCTACTTTTAGTTGAAAATAATGAAGTACTAAGCAGAATTTTAAAGCTTTTTAAAGCTGAAGGGATCGATGATAAACAGGTTCTTATCAAAGTTTATCCTGTAAATGATGTGTGGGCAAGAGATTGCGGACCGATCTTTGTGAAAGATGGAAACAGCTTTGTAATTACGGACTGGGAATACAATGCATGGGGAGAAAAATATCCGCCATGGGATTCTGACAATAATATTCCAAAGTTCATTTCAGAGATTTTTGGGATTAAAAGAATACCCACAAAAATGGTTTTAGAGGGTGGTTCCATTGATGTGAATGGAGTCGGGGATTTATTGACTACAGAGTCAGTTATTCTGAATACCAATAGAAATCCCGGAATGAGTAAAGATGAAATTGAGCTTAATCTGAAGAATTATTTAGGAGCAGAAAATATCATTTGGCTCAAATCAGGATTAGCCGGTGATGATACCGATGGTCACATTGACGACCTGACCAGGTTCCTGAATGAAGAAACTGTGTTAACGATGGTTTGTGAAGATGAGAATGATATAAATTATAAAGCTCTTCAGGAAAACCTGGAGATCCTTCAATCTGCTACATTAAAAAATGGTGGCAAATTGAATATAGAAACACTACCTCTTCCTAAAACCAAAATCGAGGGGACCACAGTAGATGGCTCAGAATTTGTACCTGCAAGCTACGCGAATTATTATGTAGCAAACGGATGTGTGCTAGTTCCTCTGTATGATGAACGGTATGACCAGCAAGCGCTGGATCTATTTAAAAAGTATTTTCCGGATAGAGAAATTATAGGAATTGATTGTGCTGATCTGGTTTGGGGGCAAGGGAGTATTCACTGTATTACTCAGCAGCTTTATGGAACAGATGAATATTGAATATCCAACAATGAATATTCAATATTGAACTACTTGATTAAAGTTAATCGCTTTGTTTGAACAACTCCATTTGCTTCCAATCTATACAGATACACTCCACTGGCTAAATTGTTGGCATTGAATTCAATGGTGTTGGTTCCTGCCGGACGAATTTCATTTACCAATTCCCGGACTTTTCTTCCAAGGACATCAAAAACCGTAAGTTTGGTGAAGGTGGATTTATCTAATTCAAATTGAATAGTGGTGGTTGGGTTAAAAGGATTCGGATAGTTTTGTTTTAGAGAAACCGCATTCGGTATTTCGGGAGCTTCTTCGTTACTCACCGGAACTTGTTTAATGGAAGTTGGTTGACCATTTTCAACCTTGTAAAGATCCGTTTTGGTGAGTACATACAAAATATCAGAGTTTGGTTTTTTGTAGAGTCCGGTTACTTCTTCGTCAAATTCCAGAATTTCCTGCATAGTTTCTCCATAATCTTCAGAGAAGAAAACTTTTGTAGTGTCCGATAAATATAGATGGTCAGGGTTCGAGTAGTCTATAGATATTCTTTTGTTTTCAGAATTTTTCAACAATTCATGGTCTTCCCAACGAGATCCTGCAAAATCATGAAATTCACGAACTCTGATAATGTCAGAACTAACACCATTTCCGATATAATTTACCTTATTTCTAAGGTAAAAAACCGGTGAAGGAGGTATAAGTAGTGGCTCAAATGAAGCATCAAGCATAGAATGCTTTTCAAAAAAGTTATCAATAATTACCTGTGAAGTATCTCCTGAATCATAAGACAATACCAGACTGGAATCTTTAAGCCCGATAAAGATATCATCATTATAATCAACAACCCCGAGAACAGAGAAGTCAATTAAGAGTGAATCCGGATAATCATCATAGTAACTTTTTTGGTTCCATAAACTGTCTTGGTTTAAAGGAAATCGGTAGGTTTTTTTTAAAGTAGCGTCATATCCAGAAACAGCCTTTATTACTATTTCGTAAATAGGAGATGTAACAATCAGACTGTTTGTACTTTTTTGAAAATTTAAACCAAGCGGGTTGGCAATTCCGATTTGGAAAATATTTTCGTCATAAGTTTCTAAAGTAGCACTGCCACTCAAACCATAAACTGATTCATAGATAGCTACCGGTTTTGTGACCTTGTTATCGATGAAAGTATAAGACTCGATTTTATATGGGATTTCCTGACAAAAGACAGAAAGTTGAACGTGATCTCTTAGAATAACCGAATCTGAATTAAGTTCGGTGTCTAAATGATAAATGTGATTTTTGTATGGATTTACCTTAGTTGTATAAGTTTGGCCGTCTTCTTGATAAGAACATGTTCTTTTTTTAGGCTCATACATTCTATAAAACAATTGTGTTGTTCCCGTAGAATCTTCAAAACCACTTAGATCATGGAAATAATTAGGGTTTATCTCTTGTGCAATCAAAGAAGAGCTTACAATCAATAATGATATAGTGAAAAGAAGCGTTCTCATTTAATCAGCGTGAGTCTTTTAGTTTGGACAATTCCATTTGCTTCCAATCTGTACAAATACACACCACTTGCTAAACTGGTCGCATTAAACTCAATGATATTAGTTCCTGCCGGGCGGACTTCATTCACCAATTCCTGAACTTTTCTTCCAAGTACGTCAAACACGGTTAGTTTGGTGAAAGTGGATTTATCCAGTTCGAATTCGATCGTAGTGGTTGGGTTAAAGGGATTGGGATAATTTTGTTTTAGAGAAACCGCATTCGGGATTTCAGGAGTATCTTCATTACTCACAGGAACTTGTTTGATGGATGTTGGTTGACCGTTTTCTACTTCGTACAGATCCGTTCGTGTCAGCACATACAAAATATCAGAGTTTGGTTTTTTGTAGAGTCCGGTAATTTGAGAATCGAATTCCAGGAGCTTTTCGAAGCTGCTACCATAATCAGAAGAGTGGTAGACGGAAGAGGAATCGGAAATGAAAAGTTTGCCCGAGATTGAATTATCCAGAGTTAAATTCTCAGGATTTGAAATTGAATCCGGTATTTGAAGCTCCAACCAGGATTGTGGTTCGCCGAAGTTATTTGATCTTATAAGTTTATTATTAGTCAATGCAAAAATATGTACCGAATCAGGATCAAAAAGGAGTCTGTTTTCTGTTTTTGAAAAGTCAAAGTTAGCAAACCCGTCGTATTCTAAAGTCTGAAAACTTTGATTAAGGTTCTCTGATTTCAAAAAAACTCCATCTTTAACGGAAAAGCTTACACTATCCTGAAAAGGACTGAAATCTACAATATGAAATGGATCCGCATCTTCAGAGAAATAAGAATAGACATCTTTACTTTGAAAGAAAGATTCCTGAATTGCTTTGCTGGAATCAAGTGGGACCGGAGCAGTTCCGGAATATGAAGAAACATAAACAGTATCCAAAGAGGATTCAGTATAATTTATATTAGTTAATGAAAGAAACTGAAAACCTATTGATGATCCATTTTTTGTATCAGAAACTGCAATTCCTATATAATCTTCATCTGCAAAAGAGGATTGCAAAAAAACTTGTTTTGAAGACACAGGCATAAATCCTTGTAGTCTATCTATTGAAACAACACCGGTAGCATATATGTTGTAGAAAAGACGAGCCAACAAAGAGTCTTTTTGTTGTGAAGTATTATATCTGTACAGAAAGTCGGAGTAAAGCTTTCCATGAGTCTGATAATCATCCATTTGAGTCATCTGGTAGAACAAGATAGAGTTTCCGTTCTCCTCCAACCCTTTTAATTCATGAAAATATCTCTCCTGAGCAGAAATTGATGAATCGTAAAGCAACATCAATAAAAAAGTAAGCAGATATTTCATAGCAACTCGTTAATCTAAAAGAACATACTAAAACCACAGAAGTAATGCATATTAAGTTTACTATCTAAGTGTTTACTTTAATATCTTTACCATTTATAAATCACGATTCTGAAACAGGACTAAATGAGCACAATTGCCCATGAACGGTTTGAGGCAGTAATTGGCCTTGAGGTACACGCACAATTATTAACCAAAAGTAAAGCTTTTGCACCGGTAGCAGCGCAGTATGGAGAAGCTCCTAATACACAGGTTTCACCACTTTGCTTGGGACACCCCGGAACGTTACCGGTTATTAATGAGAACTTAGTTCGATACATTATTAAAATGGGATTGGCAACAGATTGTAGTGTTGCTCCGAAATCCATTTTTGCACGGAAAAATTACTTCTATCCTGATCTTCCAAAAGGATATCAGATCTCTCAATTCGACACTCCAATTTGTTTTGACGGTTTTATAAATATTGAACTGGATGAGTATGATAAAAGAATCGGGATTACCCGCATTCACATGGAAGAAGATGCAGGAAAGTCTATACATGATCAGGATCCTTATAATACATTAGTGGATCTGAATCGTGCAGGTACTCCGTTGATAGAAATTGTTTCAGAACCGGACTTAAGAACTCCACAGGAAGCGTACGCTTATTTGACCAAGATCAAGCAAATTGTTCAGTATCTGGAGATCTGTGATGGAAATATGGAAGAAGGAAGCTTACGTTGTGATGCCAACGTGTCTGTTCGTCCAAGAGGGAGAGAAAAATTTGGTACCCGAACTGAGTTAAAGAATATGAACTCTTTCCGGAATGTTGAAAAGGCCATTGAGTTTGAAATTTACAGACAGATCGAACTGATTGAAGAAGGTGGTGAAGTAGTTCAGCAAACCAGATTATGGGATACTACTAAAAATCAGACCAGAGTGATGCGCTCAAAAGAAGAAGCTCATGACTACCGGTATTTCCCTGAACCTGACCTGCCACCCGTAATTGTTACGGAAGAATTGCTCGCTGACATAAAAGAAGAACTTCCGGAATTAGCTGATGTACGTCAAAAGCGATTCATGGAAGAATATGGCATGAGTGAAAATGATGCAGTTACTTTGACGGAGAGTCGGTATCTGGCAGATTATTTCGAGGAAGTTGTTTCGTTTACAAAATCTCCTAAATCGGCTTCAAACATGGTTTTGAGTGAAGTCTTGAGAGTCTTGAATGAACAGAGTATCGATATAGGAGAGTTTTCGGTGACTCCTGAACGCTTAGCTGTATTGATAAAACTTAAAGAAGAAGACAAGATCAATTCGTCTGCAATGCAGGAAGTTTTTAATGCCATGCTCAGTTCTGAAAAATCTGCTGAAGAATTGGCAAAAGACATGAATTTAATACAAGTTTCAGACTCAGGTTTTTTAGAACCTATTGTTGATGAAATAATAGCGAATAATCCGGATGAGGTTCAGCGATTTAAAGATGGAAAAAAACAACTGATGGGATTTTTTGTAGGACAAGCAATGAAGGCTTCAAAGGGGAAAGCAAACCCAAAATTAGTAACTGAAATGGTTACAAAAAAATTACAAAACTGATTCAGATTGAGTCAAACTATTATGGACATTAGAAAAATATTTTATCTGGTACTTTTTGCTGCTTTCATCACAAATTGCAGTAGCAAACCGGAGATGAAAAAAGCATTTTTGGAAGGAACAATTACTGTTGCTGACTCTATTGATAACTCTAAAGATTACTCAGGCATTCAGCTTATTATCACTTATCAGGAAAGCGCTGACAACCCCATTGACACCCTTTTCAATGAAAGTTCTGATATAAACGGGTTTATCAAAGGAAAAGTGGAATTTCCCCAAAAGGGAGTCTATCCTGTTTTCGTAAAAAGAAACGGGAATGAGCTGGCTAGTACTCAGTTTATTTTAGCAGATAATGACACTCTTAAATTTACAGGTGAACTACCCGGCTTAGATAAGAATTTTGAGCTTGATTCCCGTGAGCAAAGAGCCATGAATACCTTCAACAGAATTGACAGGGGGTTTAAGCGTGTTGCGGCTTATATAAACGCCGGGGCTATCGCTGATTCTCTAATTTATGACGAAATTCTAAAATGGAGTGATCTTTTTTGGGAAGTAACACAGAGGAATAAAAATACCATTGCAGCAAGTTTATCAGCTTCAGAATCAATCAGATTACTCAACATCATTGATAAAGAAAAAATGATGGGCAGAATAGATGATGCACTTCAGGACGACGAAATGATTTTTGCAGCTGTTAATTATGGGTTCCCATTTATATCAGATCAAAATGGATTAGATATAGGCCTTACTTATCTGGATTCGTTGGCAGAACTCACACAAAACGATGAGCTTATTTTAGGATTAGAGCAAAAGAAAATTGAAGTGCTTTATGATAGCTCAAGAGTTGAAGAAGCTAAAGCAGCTCTGGAAAAATTTGAGAAAATATATAAGAATAAAGAAAACGCTATGCAATGGGCTAAGAATATAGGCTATGACCTTGCATATCTGGCTCCGGGATTCAGAGTCCCTGATTTCTCTTTTGTAACTCAGGAAGGGGATTCTGTTAACTCAACCAGATTGATTGGAAAACCTTACATTATAGAGATTACTCCGGTTGCAAGTAGTTTGTATCAGGATCAATACGACAGAACCGTTGTACTGCATCAAATCTATCAGAATTATGATTTGGAAATATTTACAATTCCGTTGGACAGAAGTGAAATAACGGTAAATGCATTTTTCGAAGAACGCGTCAGACATTGGGATATCGCATCTTTCGGATCATTTGATATTCAAAAACTCATAGAGACTTTCAATGTTACTGATGTACCCACAAGAATTTTAGTAGATCAGAATGGAAACATTGTTCGTAAATATGTTACTACTGAATTTACAGATGTTATTCAGGGAATGAACTCCGTTATCAATCAAAATAAAAAAGAGAATTAAATGCGTGATAGACAGTTTTTAATAGCAGGAAACTGGAAGATGAATGGAGGTCCTTTTGAGGCCGCAGAGTTACTTGAGGGATTGAGATCTGCTAAAAATGAGATATCAGAGGAAGTAGACGTTTTGGTTTGTCCACCGTTTGTCTCTCTTGGAATGGCTGTAAAGTATCTTCACGACTCGGACATTCAGGTTGGTGCTCAGAATTTTTATTTTGAAGATAACGGAGCTTATACCGGAGAAATTAGCGCAACTATGCTCGCAGAAAGCGGTTGTAATTTTGTGCTCATCGGACATTCTGAACGACGCCAATACTTTGGTGAGAACGATGAAACTGTCAACAAAAAGGCTCGTAAAGCACTTTCTCATAAAATAGCTCCGGTTATTTGTGTGGGAGAATCTCTTGATCAGCGGAAAAAAGACACGCACTTTGATGTAGTTTCAAGCCAAGTTAAAAAGGCACTTCAAGATATTTCAGATAGTGAGATCTTAGATGTTGTAATAGCTTACGAACCTATCTGGGCAATTGGAACTGGAGAAACCGCCTCACCTGAGCAAGCTCAGGAAATGCATGCTTTTATACGTTCTGAAATTGCCGCATTATACAACGAAGAAACAGCATCAGCCATCCGGATCTTGTATGGTGGAAGTATGAAACCGGCAAACGCTGAAGAACTGTTATCGCAGACTGATGTTGACGGAGGTTTGATCGGCGGAGCCAGCTTAAAAGCCGACAGCTTTTCTGAAATTATTTCTATTGCCGAAAAACTTTCCTGAATCATGAAATATAATGTACTCTTGTTGGGAAGCGGAGGAAGAGAACATGCACTGGCTTGGGGAATAGCAAAATCTCCAAAACTTGAACAGCTTTTTATTGCTCCCGGAAATCCCGGAACAGAATCGCTGGGAAAAAATGTGCAACTTAATGCTTCAGATTTTGATGAGGTTTGGGAATTTATTCAAACCAATGCCATCCATTTAACGGTTGTAGGACCTGAACAGCCCCTTGTAGAAGGAATCGCTGATTTTCTGGAAGAAAAATGTCACGCTGTGTTTGGCCCTAAGCAACAAGCTGCAATGCTGGAAGGAAGCAAAGAATTTGCTAAGGATTTCATGAAAAGACATGATATTCCAACCGCAGGATATGAAGTATTCAGCCAGGATGAATTTGACCGTGCTGCAGAATATATCATAGAAAAGGGCAGTTATCCGGTAGTTCTAAAAGCAGACGGTTTAGCCGGAGGAAAAGGAGTTCTGATTCCTGAAAATGAATCAGATGCCATTTCAGCTCTGGAAGAACTTCAGGAAGGATCGTTAAGTGATGCAGCTTCCAGATTGGTAATCGAAGAATTTATGGAAGGTGAAGAAGCTTCGGTTTTTGCTATTTGTGATGGAGACAGCTACAAAGTGATCGGCAATGCTCAGGATCATAAACGTATAGGAGAAGGAGATACCGGTTTAAATACAGGTGGAATGGGAGCTTATTCTCCGGCTCCGATCGTAACTAAAGAGCTTCTCAGAAGAGTTGAATCAGAAATTATTCAACCAACAGTGGTCGGGATGAAATCCGAAGGAAATCCATACCAAGGAATTCTTTATGTGGGCTTGATGATCACAAAAGAAGGCCCCAAAGTTGTTGAATATAATTGCCGGTTTGGGGATCCTGAATGTCAGGTGATTGTTCCCGCAATGAAATCAGATCTGCTGGATGTTATCATTTCTTGTACGGAAGGAAGATTATCAGAAACAGATATTGAGCTGGACGATAAATACAGATGTACGGTGGTTATGGTTTCCGGCGGATACCCTCAAAGTTATGAGAAAGGCAAAGAGATAAGTGGAGTTGATAAAGTTGACAGTGGTATATTATTCCATGCCGGAACCAGGATCGAAAATGGAAAGCTTCTTACAAATGGTGGCAGGGTTTTAAATATCGTTGGGGAAGGGGAATCCCTGCAGGAAGCCATCGATAACTCTTACACTCAGGTAAAAAAGATCAGCTTCGAAAAAGCATTTTTCAGAAATGATATCGGAGCTAAGGGTTTAAAACGCCTTGCATGAGCCGCTTGTGCCTCATAGCGATTTTGAGTGTTTTAATTGCAAATTCAGCATACGCCCAACAAAATTCTGTTGATACTTTATATACCGGTTTAAATAAAGCGACTTCTTTTACTTTTGGAAACGATGCTATTTACATCGTTGAAACCGGAGCACATCGTATACTTAAGTTGGGGATTGACGGAAAGCTGATTGAAAAATATGGAAAAAGAGGAAGCAGCGACTACCAATTCGACAATCCGGTGGATATTGCAACTACAAACGGGTTAAAGTTATTTGTATCTGATAAAGGAAATAACAGAATTCAGGTTTTTGATAAACGCTGGCAGTATCTGAGTTCGATCAAGGCTAATGAGCAATTTCAAACCGGATCAGAAATTACACCAACCTATTTAGGGGTAAACAAATTTGGGGAAGTGATTTTTTATAATGATGGCTCCGGATCTCTTGGAAAATACAATGAGGACGGCGCTATTCTGGATCAAATACCACTTCCGGATGAAGTAAAAGAAGTTTCCGGATTGCAGGTTATTGACGGAAGTATTTTTATTCTGGATAAAAAGTCGGAGTTAGTGCATAAAATTTCTGAAAACGGGTTTTATGAAAGTTTTTACGAAGCGAAAGGAACGCATTCATTTTTCTATAGAGATAATGACATATATGTTGCCAAAAATAATGTTATTGAAAAGCTAGGACCATTAACTAAAAAGACAATTCTTTCTTTTGAAAAGAAATCTGAGATTAGTGATATATATGTAGTGGAGAATAAGATTTATATCTTGACTTCACATGCTTTAATCAGAATTATTGAAGAATGAATCCCTACCAAATATTTGATGAGTCTGTTTTTTTCGAAGAAAAAGTACTCAAGGTCTTTAAATACCAGATAGAAAATAACCCTGTTTACGGGCGATTTTGCAAAGCTCTTGGAGTCACTGATCCGGCGAATATAGATGAAATCCCGCTTTTACCTATTCAGGCATTCAAAGAAAAAGAAGTCATCACTGCTACGAAACAGCTATCAGCTAATAGCTATCAGCTGTTTCGTAGCAGTGGCACTTCCGGGATGCAGAGAAGTAAACACATTGTTGTTGATCCCGACCTGTATAAACAGTCGATTTTTGATGGAATGTGGGAATTCTACGATCTGCATGACTATGTAATTTGGGCATATACTCCGGGCTATAATTCCAATCCCAATTCTTCTTTGGTGTGGATGCTGAACGCATTGATAGAAAGAGAAGATTCAGGTCTCAGTAAGTTTCTGGAACTGGATAAACCGTTACTCAAAAACGAGATAGATGAGATTAGAACTTCAGGAAAAAAACTAATGTTGTTTGGCGCTGCATTTGGACTTCTGGACTTGGCCGAACGCAGTAGTGTTGATCTTGCAAAGGATGCCATTGTGATGGAAACAGGAGGTATGAAAACATTCAGAAGAGAAATGACAAAACAAGATCTCCATGAACAGTTAGCGAACGATTTCGGATTGAATTTGGAACAGATTCACTCGGAATACGGCATGACAGAATTATTGAGTCAGGCATATAGTCGAGGTTCCGAATGGTTTGACTGTCCTTCCTGGATGCAGGTAAGTATTCGAAATCCTGAAAACCCAATGCAGGAAGTTGAACATGGAGAAGAGGGCTTGATAGGAGTGATAGATCTGGCAAACTTCTATTCCTGTTCGTTTATTTTAACAGAGGATAAAGGCGTTATGAATGCTGAAAATCAATTTCAGGTTTTAGGCAGATGGAACCCAAAGAATTTACGAGGCTGTAATTTCCTCATCGACCGGGATTGAAGTTATGCCACAGAATCACAAAAGCACAGAAGAGTGAATAATACAAGATGCTTAATTAGGATTATGTCAAGTGAACGTCCCCTCTTGAGAGGGGATTGAGGGGTGTGTGAGTAAATGCAAATGAAGTCACACATAGCAAAAGTCTCCCAAGCCACAAGAAAATGGCTCCAACCAGATAATTTATCGCTAAAAAAAGCCATTGATAAAACGGTGGAAGAAGCTCTGTTCAGTTTTGAAGACATTAAATTTCAGATCAGAACATTAAAGCAGAAAGTGGATTCCGGACAGGTTGAAGAATGGGCCAAGCGGGCAAATCTATCAGAAACAAAAAATTCAGTCGGAAAAAAAGTTCTTTGTTTACATGCCGGGAATCTTCCTTTGGTTGGATTTCAGGATGCGTTGGGTACCATTTTATCCGGCGCTGACTATTATGGAAAGCTTTCCAAAAAAGATCCGTATTTGTTATCAGGTTTTTTGAAGATGATGGATGAAGCTGATCTCGATAATCAAATTCAATACTCGACAGAATTAGCCGATTTCAAAAATTTGCAGGCTGATAAAGTTCTGTTTGCGGGATCGGAAGAATCCGTTTCTCCGGTTAAAGAAAAGCTTTTCAAGTTAAATGCGGTTAATGACAACACAGAGTTTGTAATTCGGACGGCAAAATTTTCTATAGCCTATCTGGATAATGAAGATCCTGATACTTTGAGAGATATGATTGAAGCTGTATTCAGATACGGAGGGAATGGTTGTCGTTCTGTTGCTGTAATCGTTAGCCCTTTTTCATTATCAAAAGTAAAATGCCACTTTACCGATTATGTGGAAGAGTTCTGGTTGAACAACCCTCAACTTAAAAAGCCCAAAGAAGCATTGGCTTATCAATTTGCTTACAATAAAGCCATTGAACGGGATCAGGCATGGCTGGATGATTTTCTGGTTCAGGAAACCGATGACTTCCCCGATCAGGAATTTGTGCTAAACTGGGTTGTGGGAGATCATGATAAGGTTAAAGAACTAAGAAGTCGTTTTGGCAACTCAGTGCAAACGGTTTATCGAACCGGGGAAAGTATTTTCGGATTAGATACTGAGTTTTTAAGCATGTCTCAAACCCCCGATCTGTGGTGGGAACCGGATGGGATTGGGGTTGTTTAGTTAATTTTTGTCCAGCCCTCTATTAAGCTATAATTATAGATCCCATTATAAGTGTACATAATAATTTCTTGACTTACTTCATCAAAAGTTATGTAGTCAGGAACTGCACCTCTGTTTTCATCAATCTGCTGATGAGTAAAAAACAGATAACTATCATTACTTAAGTCTTGAATCAAAGATGTGCTAAACTGAGGTGTTTCTCCATTAACTCGGGCTCTATTATAGAAAATTATATCTAATTCAGGTATATGTTTAAAATCATAGGGTTCAATGTTGATACTTGATGATAAAGATGCAATTAAATTGATATCAGAAGTTAATGGATTAAAGGAATAGACTTCACTATTGGTATTAGAATAAAAATATAAAACTCCAGTACGATCATCTTTAAACATATTCATACATGAGGAGCTGTTTTCTAAACTTTCTGTTCCTTCAGTTAGGTTGAAAGAATAAATTCCACTTTCAGAACAAAGGAAGGATAATTCATCAGTATAAAGAATCATTTTATTGGTGTATGATTGATTAAAATCATGTTGAATAGTGAATGATTTTAATTGAAAATTTTCTAAATCTAAAATATTAATAATATTTTCATTTTGAACAGATACAAAAACTAGCTCTTTATTGTTAGAGGTAAAATGTAAATCCTTCAATGAAGTAGCGATCTGCCCACCCAAAGAATGGATTATTTTATTTGTTTTATGGTTGTAAACATTGAGAATGTATCGTCCTTCTAGATAATCTTCTGCAAACACATATGCTATAAGCGAATCATTTTTTCCCAATTCATATTCACTAAGTGCGCTAGATCGTGCATAATTTGGAATATTCGATTCAATTTTTATTCTTTCATAATTTGATAGAAAATCATTAAAAATGTAAATGTCAAGATCTTCAGAATTATATCTTCCTCTAAGATTTCCTGACTCAGAGAATTCGTGATACCAACCAGGATATTCAAACTCAGAAATAGTATTCACTTTAAGTGTTTTTTCATATGAGATGTCAACTTGGTTCGAAGGATTAGATAATATACTTCTAATCCTATATGAGTAGGATAAAGATTTATCAACATTAGTATCTGTATATGAAAATTGATTTCCATTAACAGTATCAATAATGGAAAAAAAGGAATTGAAAGAGTCATTTCTTTCAATAATGAAAGATTTTTCAATTCCATTAGAGTTTCCAGAATATGATTTCCAAAAAAGCTTAAGATCAGATTCAGAAATTGATTCTACCCGTTGAATTTCCGGTTCTTCAACAAAAACAGGTATCCCAGGGCCATTTACGTATACCAATTTGCTATAATTTTCATTTTTGACAAGCTGAACCCCAAAACTTCTATAAGTTCTATTATTTCCTTTAAAAGAAAAAGTGTGCGTATTTACCGTTCCAACAACTGTATCAATTACTTCAGAGTTATTAAATATCAATATTTTGTCAAAGTCACTAATAGGATTTTGCCACGTTAAGTTAAACTCAATTTCATTGATTAGGGAGGATGTAACACTAGTTGGGAATTTATAATCCTTTTTAAAATTCTTAGTGCTCAAAAACAAGGGGTTTATATCATCTATTAAAGGCTTTTGGGATATCCTTAGATTAATCTGAAATAGATCTGAAGGAACAGAAAAAGAAGCTGAATTTGAGGAGAAATCACTTCTTCTTAATGTATCGAGCACTTCCCAGTTTTGATTAATGCTAGATTTATTAATCTCTACAATAAAAGCGTCAAAATACTTTGTTCCAATTGTATCTCTGTTCGAAAAACTCCAAGTTAGAGTTGCCTCATTGTTATTAGAAATGATCAGATTCAGATCAGAAACGGGTTCAAATGTAAGATCAAAAACTAGTGGGTTGTCAGATTGGTTTATAGCTCCATTTCTAATAGAATAACTAACAACTTGATAGTGTGTTTCACTGGATATCATTGGAGATCTATCAACGTATTGGAATTGGTTGCTATCTAAAGTATCAATTACAAGAAATTCGTCAGAATTTGAATATTTTTTTTTGACCATATAGCCGTCAATAAAGGAAGAAGAATCTGCCCAACTTAAAATAACATCCCTCGCAGAATTGATATAAATATTAGCACCAGACTGTTCAGGTGAATCTGGTAAAAAGCTGTTTGAACCAGGATCATTCTCATTATCCCTTTCAAACTCAGGTCCTGTACTGCAGCTCAGCACAAATCCAGTTATCAATATTAGTAAAAGGCTTATTCTAAAAATCATATCGAAGAGATAAAGTAGTGTAGCGGTTGTTACCTGCTATTTCGTTATTTAAATAGAAGTCTATATCCGTTTTAGTTCTGTAGCCTCCATCAGGTTTGTTAAATAAGGCATCGTATATATTGAAAGCATAAATGGCACTTGTTAAGGCAAAAAAAGCAATTCGCTGATTGTCTTTCTCAACTACAATCTGATGCTGGCGCTCTAACTGATTTCCCAGCTCTAAAGTAGTTTGTTCATTGGTAGATTCATTATATCTGCGTTCCAGATTATTGTATGCAGTTAAATCTTTTTGATATTGATTATGTTTTTGAAGGGTAAGGTACCCGGCAATTAAAAAACTTCCTGAAAAAGCATACCCTTTTATTCTTTGACGTTTGTATACCTGACTTAAACCCGGAACAAAGCTATACACTCTGGCTTTACTGTAAAGCGGTTTTGTATAAGCATTTAAAATAATAGCTTTATCTGATTCCAGATTAAAGATCTTAGTTGAAAAAGAAGAGACTCTGGTAAATTTATTTTCAATCAGTATATCAACCGGTCCGGTTTGCATGTTCAGCTTAACAGCTCCCTTTCCAATAGGTTCTCCATCAACCGTTATTTCAGAATCATCATCAGAAACGATAATCAGGTTGGCATCATAAGTAGGTTTAGTAGCAATATTATCGGAAAGTTGCTCGATGGAAGTATCAGATAATTTAAAAGAATGTTCTACAGTAGTGGTCACTGATTGCCTTAATGGTCTTCTGATTACGAATTCATCAGATTTTTTGTGCGAAATAATAATTGTTCTGAACCCGGGTCTGACTAGTATAGAATCTCCATTTGCTATTTTTTTAGGGTTACCTTCAAAAGAAGAAGTTTGAATAAATAAAGAATCTACATTAGTGTTAACCTTTAAATAAGTAGAGCTATAGTCTTCATCCGATTCAAGGGAGGCTTGATAATCTGAGCTTGTATACATCCTGAATGAAGATGTTAAATTACTATTCTCAATTTTGTAGTTTTGCAACGAATTAAAAGTAGAATCATTCGATTGAATTTTTAAGAACGCAGAACTCGGTTTATCCAGCATTGAACGGAAAGCAATATCAATTACATGAATAGAATCGGCTATAAAATTTCTTTGAATGGAGTAGGGGGATGAGAACGGAGGGACAATCCAAATTTTTTGAACTCCGGAATTAATATCAAAAAAGTCATCTGATTTTCGAAGCTTAGCAGATTTTGTGCTATCACCTGTTAATACATAGAAAGAATCATAGTTAGAAGTGATTCTAACCCTTGCTTCAGAAGGTGTTATTTCCTGAGCTTTCAAATCATTGGCAGACAAGAAAATGAAAAGTAAAAAAAGAAAGGTTTTATAGGAAAAAATGAGGTTCATTTAGAGCAAAAAAGCATTATTTTGAAAAACCAATATAGATATAAATAAATAGTAAAATCAAAAGCTTACTATAAAAGATTTTTTAATGCATTCATACAACCCATCTGCCATAGAAACCAAATGGCAAAAGTACTGGCAGCAAAATAAGACCTTTAAAACACCGACTGATACTTCTAAGCCCAAGTTTTATGTGCTGGACATGTTTCCGTATCCCAGTGGATCGGGACTTCATGTAGGTCATCCGGAAGGATACACAGCTACTGATATCGTTGCAAGATATAAACGAATGAATGGCTTTAACGTACTTCATCCTATGGGTTGGGATGCATTTGGTTTGCCTGCTGAACAGTATGCAGTAAAGACAGGAACTCATCCAAAGGTAACTACAGAGAAAAACGTAAATAAATTTCGGGAGCAGTTACAAGCTATCGGATTCAGCTATGACTGGGACAGGGAAATTAATACTACTGATCCTGATTATTTTAAATGGACTCAGTGGATCTTTCTGAAGTTATTTGAACGAGGATTAGCGTACGAAGATGAAGTAGCTGTAAACTGGTGTCCTGAGTTGGGAACCGTTTTGGCTAACGAAGAAGTAATTGATGGAAAGAGCGAAGTTGGTGGTTATCCGGTTGTTAGAAAACCAATGAGACAGTGGGTTCTGAAAATTACGGAATATGCAGAACGACTTTTAAATGATCTTGAAGATCTGGACTGGCCGGAATCGCTGAAAGACATGCAGCGAAACTGGATAGGGAAATCGATCGGTGCAGAAGTAGATTTTCAGATCAAAGATCATGACGATAAACTAACAGTATTTACAACCCGTCCGGATACGATTTTCGGAGCAACCTATATGGTTATTGCTCCTGAACATCGACTTGTAAATGAGATCACAACAGATGATCAGAAAGATGCAGTTGCAAAATACAGAGCTGAAGTTGAGTTAAAGTCAGATCTTGAAAGACAGGAATTAACCAAAGAAAAGACCGGAGTTTTTACAGGTGCGTATGCGATCAATCCGGCAAATGGTAAAGAAGTTCCCATTTGGATAGCCGATTATGTATTAGTTAGTTACGGAACCGGAGCTATTATGGCAGTTCCCGCTCAGGACGAAAGAGATTGGGAATTCGCTGAAAAATACGATCTTGAAATAGTGAGAACGGTTCAGCCTGAAGAAGGCTTTGAAGGAAAGGCGTACACAGGAAATGGTCCTGCAATAAACAGTGACTTTCTGAATGGTTTAAAGATCAAAGAAGCCAAGCAAAAGAGCATCAAATTTCTGGAAGAAAAAGGAGCCGGTAAAAAAGCCGTTAATTACAAACTTCGTGATTGGTTGTTTTCAAGACAGCGATACTGGGGCGAGCCGTTTCCAATAATTCATGTGGACGGGGAAGCAAAAGCCATCTCCAAAGATGAATTACCACTGGAGCTTCCGGAAGTTGAAAAATACGAGCCAACCGGTAATGGAGAACCTCCTTTAGCAAATGCTACTGAGTGGGTGAAAACTACCGATCCTGAAACAGGAAAGGAAGCCATTCGCGAAACCAATACCATGCCGCAGTGGGCAGGTTCTTGCTGGTATTATTTAAGATATATTTCTCCCGATTTTGATGGAGGTCCCGTGGATCCGGATTATGAGAAATACTGGATGCCTGTGGATCTTTACATAGGCGGAGCAGAACATGCGGTACTCCACTTATTGTATGCCCGTTTCTGGCATAAAGTTCTTTACGACTGTGGGATTCTGTCAACTAAAGAGCCGTTTCAAAAACTTGTGAATCAGGGAATGATTCTTGGGGAGATGGAATACACATCCAAAGACGGAAAAAAGCTATCTGAAGATGAAGTTGAGAAAAAAGGAGATGGATTCGTTGAGAAATCTACGGGTGCAAAAGTAGAAGCCAGAGCTCATAAGATGAGTAAAAGTCGGGGGAATGTAATTAACCCGGACAATATCATTGCACAATACGGAGCAGATTCTTTACGATTATATGAGATGTTTATGGGGCCTCTTGAACAAGTTAAACCCTGGAGCACAAAAGGCGTGGAAGGGGTAAACCGGTTTTTAAATCGAGCCTGGAGGTTACTGATCAATGAAGATTCAGGAGAATTAAATTCTAAGATAAATGAAGGTGAGCCAACTAAAGATCAGCTGAAAGTGTTACATGAGGCTATCAAAAAAGTAACGGAAGATATTGAATCACTCAGGTTTAATACGGCGATTTCTTCATTAATGATCTTCACAAATGAAGCAAACCAATGGAAAACCATTCCTAAATCAATCGCTCAGGATTTTGTAATCCTATTATCACCATTTGCACCTCATTTTTGTGAGGAATTATGGAAATTACTTGGTAATGATGATTCCATCGCATATGCTGAATGGCCGGAATTTGTAGAAGAATATCTGAAAGAAGATTCAATTCTATATCCGATCCAGATCAACGGAAAAGTAAGAAGTGAAATAAATATTCCATCTCAAAAAGCCGGCGATAAAGAATATGTATTAGAACAAGCAAAACAAGATGAAAAGATAAAAGAGTATTTGAAAGACTCTGATATAATAAAAGAAATCTTTGTGCCACAAAGGATTATAAATCTAGTTGTAAAGCCAAGTTAGCTTCATTTAGTTAAGTACTTTTAATTAAGAAGCTTCATTTAATAGTGTTATACTTTTACTTGTAATATATTTTTACCGTATACAGTAGCAGTTATATTTATGAAGTATTTAAGAATACTTTTTGTTGAAGACAATCCCAATGATGTTGAATTATTAATTCGACATATCAAAAAAGGTAATTTTGAGATTGAATATGATATCGTAACCTCACTTGAGGAGATAAGCGATCTCACTGATAAATACAGGTATGATTTTTGTATTTGTGATTATAAACTCCCCGGCTTTTCAGGTATTGATGCTGTAAAGCAAATCGACGAAATGGATAAAGATATTCCGGTTATCCTTGTTTCCGGTACTATTCCGGATGAACAAGCAATAGATGCCTTGCTAGCCGGTGCTAAAGATTATGTATTAAAAGATAACTTAAGAAGGCTCTTACCTGCAATGAATAGAGAGCTGGATGCACTTAAGCAAAGGAGAGAAAAAAGAAAAAATGACAGGTTACTGAAAGCAATATTTGATGGACCCATCGGAGTAAGAATTTCTGATAAAGACGGTACCATCATAAAAGTAAATAACGCCTACTGTGAGATTATTGGTTACTCAGAAAAAGAGTTAATAGGTAAGAGCCTTTCGTTGGTAACTCCTATTGAAAGTAAAGAAGAAACAGTAGAAGCTTATAACGCACTTATTGAAGGTGGTGAATCAACACTTTCTCAAATAAAAGAAGTGAAGAAAGACGGGTCTTTTGTAGATATACTAGTTAATTATAGTGTTGAAAAAACAGCAGGCGAAGTTCTAGTTATTTCTACAATACAAGATGTATCAGATCAGTTGATGAATAAATCTTTTCTTGAACAAACAAGTAAAAGTGCCGGTGTAGGGGGGTGGGAATATCATATTGAAACGGATGTTGTAAAAATGAGTCCTAAAATATTTGAAATCTTTGAGATGGATGATAGGACCGATAAAAACGCTGAACAACTTATTTCTATTTACCATGAAGATGATCGTGATATTATTAGAGAAGCATTAGTTGATTGTATTGCAAATAAAGTACCTAAGAGTTTACCTCTTCGTATAAATGGATTAAAAGGAACAAAAAAGTATGTAAGGCTTACTTTCGACCCTTTTGTAGTGAATGATATAACTGTGAAATTATATGGTTCGCTAAAAGATGTGACGGAAGAAAAGTTACTTGAATCCGAAATAGAACAAAGAGAACAAAGATACAGGTTTTTATTCAACAATAATCCTAACCCATTAATGATTGTTGATGATTCAGGTTCAGAAACTATCATTGATGTTAACCAAGCAGCAACGGAGCTGTATGGATATACCAAGGAAGAGTTTGTTAGTATGACCACATTCGATCTGAGACCACCTGAAGATTTTGAGATGTTTCAGAATATAGTTAATAATTTAGGTAAGAAAGAAAAAGAGGGTGTTAAATCAATAAGAACTAACCATTTGAAGAAGAATGGTGAGTTGATTATTGTAGATGTTCACTGGAAGAGAATTAACTTGGGAGGGAAAAGAAACAGACTGATACTTTTAATCGATATTACCGAAAAGGCAATGTTTGAACAGGAATTAATTAAAACAAACTCATTGCTAAAAACACTTATTGATTCAGCTCCAATTGGTGTGGTTACAGTAAATACAGAAGGTATCGTGGACAAGGTTTGGAATGCACAAGCTGAAAATATATTTGGGTGGACAAATGAAGAAGCGGATGGCAAATTTCTTCCTTATGCATTAAAAGGAAAGAAAAAAGAAGCACAAAATTATTTAAGGAAGGTAGCAGAAAGTGGCAGAACTGAATTAGTAACTATTGAGAGAGAAACAAAAAAAGGAAAAGAAATTGTTTTAAGGGAATATTTAACACCAATAATAGGCGAAGATGGTGAGGTTGAAAAGATAATGCTCTTAATCGAGGATATCACCAGTACTATTAAAGTGGAAAGAGCTTTGGTTGATAGCGAACAGAAATACAGAAATCTGGTTGAAGCCTCTCATGATCTGGTATGGAGAATTGATGTTGACCGGAATTTTAATTTTATCAATAATGCAAGTAGTTCTATCCTTGGTTATGCTCCCTCTGAATTAATTGGGAATCCCTTTATTAATTACGTTAATCCACCGAAAGCAGAAGAGTTAACAACTGTTCATCAAAAGGTAATCGAAGGTGAAGTTTTTGAAAGTTTCCCAATTGAGATGGTTACGGCAAAAGGAGAAATAAGGCATCTTACTGGAACAGCTTATCCGATATTAGATGATAATGGGAAAATAATTGGTTGTTCAGGCACAGCATCAGATATTACTTATTTAAAAAATTATCAATCTCAGTTAGAAGAATCCTTAGCAGAAAAAGAAATTCTTATTAAGGAAATTCATCATCGGGTAAAAAATAATCTTGCTGTTATTTCAGGGTTATTTGCATTACAAGCAATGTATGTGGACAAAGAAGATGCCGAGACGCTAACAATTTTACAGGAGAGTCAATCCAGAATTAAATCTATAGCTGCAATTCATGAAAAACTTTACCAGAATCATGTCTTCAGCAGCATAGAAATCAAAAGTTATTTAACTGATGTTGTTTCAGAAATTGCAGAGACTTATGTAAGAAATGATAAGAATATAGAAATTGAAGTTTTGGGGGATGAAGTTTCTTTGAATGTAAATCAAGCTGTTCCGTTTGGTATTTTGGCAAACGAACTAATTGTAAACGCTTATAAATATGCTTTTGATGGAAAAAACCATGGAAAAATAGATGTTAGTTTAAATGTGGTAGGAGAAGAGTTAATCTTTTGTGTCGCTGACAACGGTATTGGCTTGGCAGAAGGTTTTGATATAACTAAATTGAACTCGCTTGGAATGACCTTGGTACAAACTTTGGCAGAACAATTAGATGCTGTGTTTGATTGGGATACGACGCGAGGGGAAGGAGTTAATTTCAAAATAAGTTTTGTCCCGGATAAACTTATAAAATCCACATGGATAAAAAATAAGCCTGAAGGTGTTGTAGTCTCCAGGCTTTCAAAAAAATTGGCTAAAACTTAAGAATTAGCGGTCTTCGATAGCAGTCCACTCAAGACCTTTTTCACCAACGTAAAGTGCTCTAGGTCTGATCAGTCGGTTATTTGCAGCTTGCTCCATAACATGACCGGTCCATCCTGAAACTCTACTCATTGTAAAAATACAAGTGTAAAGATCCGGTTCAATTCCGATTGAGTAATAGACAGTAGCTGAGAAGAAATCTACATTTGGGTCAATATTTTTTTCTTCTTTCATAGTGTTGAGCATATCCATACTCCAACGGTACAGTTCTTCATGACCTGTTTCTTCTGAAAGAGCCTTTGCCATTTTTTGAAGATGGTACCCGCGTGGATCAAAAACTTTATATACACGATGACCGAAGCCCATCATCTTTTCTTTGCCGTCCAGTTTTTTCTTTGTGAAAGCAACTGCATCTGCATCTTTTCCTTGTTTTGAAAGCTCAAGAAGAGTATTCATAACAGCTGTATTTGCACCACCATGTAAAGGACCTTTTAATGCTCCGATTGCTCCTGTAACAGAAGAGTACATATCCGCCATAGTAGCAGTGATAGTTCTGGCTGTAAACGTAGAAGCGTTCATGCCGTGTTCGGCATGGAGGATCAGACAAAGATCCATTGTTTTTTCAGCTTGCTTACCCGGCTTTTCGCCATTCAACATATACAGGAAGTTAAAAGCAGTACTTCCTTCTTTTAATGGAGAAATTATCTCTTTTCCTTTTCTGGATCTGTCAAATGCAGCAATGATAGAAGGAATGCGGGCAGTAATTGAAATAGCCTGATCCATAAACAGAGATTCGTCATATTTACCAAAAGTTGAATCACTGTCGGCTAACATAGAAACGGATGTTCTTAGAACAGCCATCGGTTCAGCTTCTTTACTGGTAGACTTAATATAATTAAGTACTGCTTCCGGTAATTCCCTGTGTTCAACTAACTCTTTTTTTAAGTTCTCTAACTCTGAGTTGTTTGGTAATCGGTCATTCCAGAGCAAAAAACAAACTTCCTCAAAAGTAGCATTTTCTGCTAATGTGTCAATGTGATATCCAGAATAAATAAGGTCTCCCACTTTACCATCGATAAAACTTTTAGTCGTAGAAAAAGCTACGATGCCATCAAGTCCCTTGTTAATATGTGGGTATTCTTGTTCGTCAAAACCAGTGTGTAAATCAGAAGACATTCGATCTCCAAATTTTAGTGTTAAATAATTTCTCGTGTGTCCTAATCAGGAATTCAAACTTAAAACTGTTTTTATATCTCAATCGTTTAGTTTGAACTAAAAGTCTATCCTTTTTTGGGAAGAATAATAAAATAAGATTATCTGAAGAAAATTGTAGAATTAATTTACTCTTTTAACATCTGTAAGCGCTTTTCTGTATTTAACGAACAAGCAAGTTTGTGCGTGAAAAAGTGTTAATTACTTTTTGCTTCATTCCACAGTTCATCCATCTCTTCAAGAGTGGCTTCTTTAAGCGTTTTATCTGATTTCTTTAATTCCGATTCGATAAATTTAAAACGTTTTTCAAATTTTTTATTGGTCTGTCTTAAACTATCCTCTGCTACTAAATTAAAGTATCGGGCTACGTTTACCATAGAGAATAAAACGTCTCCAAATTCCTCAGACGAAGCATTTACATCATTTTTCTGTAGAGCTTCTTTAAACTCATTTAACTCTTCATCAAGCTTTTCCCATGCGAGTTTCCATTCAGGCCAATCGAAGCCAACATTCGCTGCTTTCTCCTGCATTCTTTGAGCTCGTATTAAGGCGGGGAGATGATCGGGTAATCCATCCAGAGTAGACTTTTTACCTTCTTTCAACTTTATATTTTCCCAGTTTTCAGCTACTTGTACTTCACCGGAAACCGCTTCTTCTCCAAAAACATGAGGATGTCTCCTGATAAGTTTTTCCATTAAGGTATAGATCACTTCTCCGATATCAAAAGTCTTGGTCTCACTTGCAATATTGCTGTGAAAAACTACGTGTAGTAGAAGGTCCCCCAATTCTTTTTTAAACTCGTCAAAATCATTATTGTCAAGTGCTTCAATAGCTTCATAAGCCTCTTCTATGAGGTTATCTTTAATGGAATGATGTGTTTGTTTTCTATCCCAGGGACATTCTTTTCTGAGAATAGATACTAACTCAATTAGATCTTCAAATTTTCTGCTTGGCTGCATAAAGAATTAAGAATTAAGGATTCGAAATTAAAAATTAAGGTACTAATCTTTAATTTTGAATTTTTAATTAACTACGTTTTCTTTTTCTTTTTTTTAGCAGCCGGAAACAGAATATTATTTAGTATCAAGCGATATCCCGGGCTGTTAGGATGAAGGTCCAAATCTGTAGGAGGATCATTCACACGATGAGTATAATCTTCAGGATCGTGCCCGGCATAGAATGTCCATGTTCCCTGTCCATAATTGCTGTGAATATATTTAACCTGATTTCTGCCGGGAGATTCTGCAAGAATTACTACAGATGATTTAACTTTTTCCTTTCTGAAAGCAGTTGTTTGTCCATAAAACCCCTTTACAGAACTAACATGGTTTTGAGTAAGCATAGTTGGAACGGGGTCCCATTTGGCTGAAAACTCAAAAAGAGTAAAAAAATCAAGTGATTGATCAATCTCTCTTATTTGTACGGGGACGTCGATATCAGCATGTTCATATTGATAAGGATCAATAATGATATTAAAATCTTCAAAGGCTAAGGTTTTGGAAAAGTCTAGATTCTCCTGAGCATTTGGATCTACAGCATCTCCGTCAAACTGAGTAGGAACGATGTCAATTCCTTCAGCTGCTAGTGCGATATCAAAAGTATCTGTACCTGAACACATAGCAAACAAAAAACCGCCGTTTCCAACATATTCTTTTATAGTTCTTGCAACTTCTTTCTTCTGTTCGCTGACTTTTGAATATCCCAATTCTTTAGCCATAGCTTCCATCTGCCGGACCTGAGCAATATACCAGGGTACACTGTTATAACTTGCCCAGAATTTACCAAATTGACCGGTAAAATCTTCATGATGGAGGTGTAGCCAATCGTATTCTTTCAATTTTCCTTCCAGAACTTCCACATCCCATATTTTATCATATTCCACTTCTGCATAAGTTAATGCAAGAGTTACTGCATCATCCCACGGAAGTGCCTGATCAGGAGTGTACACAGCAATTTTAGGAGCTTTTTCTAAATTAACTACTGATGTATTTGAACCCGGGCGCTCTACGTCTGCAATAATTGAAGCTGCTTTTGATGAACTGATATTCTCCAAACTTACATTCCGTAATCTGCTTTTTCGGATAATCTCATTATCAACAGTAACCATAAAACTTCCACCACGATAATTCAATAACCACTTTACCGGATATCCATCTGTAACATGATTAAAGATAACACCATATGCTTTCAGGTGATTTGTCTGTGAATCATCCATAGGTATAAGAATCTGTTGCTGGCTGAACAATTCTGAGGTAAGCAACAAAAAAAGTGAAGAAAGAAATAGAACTCGTTTAATCATCTAAATATTCTTTTTTGAAAGTTCAGTTAGTCTTTTACGAGCATAAGGTGCATAGAACCCCTGTGGGTAATCGAGTATCAATTCCTCATAATATGAAATCACCTGGGAAATAGAAATTTCTACTTCCGGGATGTAATCAGGATTACTTTCAGCTTTCGAATAAGCCTGATCTGCGTATTTAGCTCTTTCCCACATTAATCGCTCTCTGTTTGATACAACTTTGTTTTGCGCCAATACTTCATTCGTTAAGTTATAGGACGAACTGACATTGTAGGCAGGATTTTTTGAGAGCATTAAAACTGCATCATCATATAGTGGGCTCTGAGGTTCATTATTCAAATAACTGGTAAGACGGTTTTTCGCTACTTCATTATTGCCAATCAGAGTTTCAAAATAAGCATCTGCAAAAGGTTTTAGAGCTGAACCTGAGGAATCAGCAGTAAGCCCTTCCTGAATCCAAAGGCGGAGTTCTAAAGCATCATTTGCGTAATAAGATGTATTCTGTCTGCCAAGAGTCTTAAGCTGAATGGTAGCGAATTCGTAATCTGAGGAAAAAAAGTCAGTTAACGCCAGAAAATACCGGGTTTTTTCAGCCAACTCTCCTATTTCAGCCAACTTATTACTTTTGGTTAAAGAAATACGGGCAAGTGAGTATTCTCTGTTGGCAAGCTGAATTCTACCTTGAATATAGAACTCTTCTGACGATTCATTTTCTTTATTGAGATTTCTTAAACGGCTTAGAATATTTGTTGCAGCATCAAGATCATGAAGATGGTCCAGTACGATTTCGGATTTCATTAAGAGCACCCTGGATAGATATCTGTAGTTAGGCGCATTTTGAATTATTAAATTTATCTGCTCTAAAGCCTTTGAAAACAGTGTGTTTTTTTGATTTGTAAAATCAAGGTTAAAATCCTCAACTTGTTTTGCCCACTCACTGTAAACTTTAGCTAGTTCTTCACGGCTTTGCCATTTAACATTACCCTCCGCTTTTTGGATATAATATTCGAATGCAGTTACGGCTAGTTCAAATTCTTTATTTCTTCGCAAACTTCGTCCGAGTTGGAAAAGTGAATAATTAAAATTTGAAGTTGAATTTTCAAACGCACTAGCGGAAGCAACAGCTCTTCTGTATAATTTATTTTCCTGTAGCAGCCAAATCTGAAAACGGAATAAGGTACTGTATGCAGGATTAGTTATGGGTATTTCATTTAACTTATCATCAATTTCTAAAATGGTAATATCATTCAGGAGAGGATCATTAAATCGCAACAACGTACGCTGTATATTGGAAATTTGATCAGGCTGAGCTGTAAGCCATGCTATCCATTCCCGTACTGCTCCCTCATAATTTCCGGCCTGCAGAAGGGTTGTGGATATATCGTTATAAAAAAGCTGAGGATTATTAAAAACTTCTCGGGCTGTTCTAAGAACTTTAACTGCTTTATCAAATTCTTTTAAATCCGACATGACATTGGAAGTAGAAATATAAAGCTGAAGGCTTCGGGTATTTTCAGCAAGATTCTTATCCCAAATTGTATAAGCTTTAGCGGTGTCCCCTTTAAAATGATATAGTTCGGCTTCTAAAACTTTAACCTGAGATGCTAAATTCGGAAAAGGGCGTATTTCCGAAATTGCGTTTAACGCATCGTCATATCTTTTGAGTTGAATAAAACACTCTAAGTAACGTTCGAGGAAATAAAATTCAGAAGGATTATCCGCAACAAGTTTTTCAAAAACGGGAAGAGCAGCTTCATAGTTCTGTTGTTTCATAAGCCGGTTTGCTATTTGAAACTCGTTACCCAGTTGTGCTTTAACAACTGTGGGTAAAAGAGCAAACAGGATAAATACCGCAAATATGGATAATGAAGTTCTCAATTGTTAAGAGATATACTGTTAATGACTTCCGGAAAAAACTTTTTCAACTCAAAATATAGTCTGTTAATGGGTAAACCTACTACATTATAAAAATCTCCCTCTATTTGTTTTACAAAAACAGCACCCCAGTCATCCTGAATTCCATAACTACCTGCTTTATCCATTGGGCTACCTGTATTTATATAGGAATCAATTTCTGATTGATCCAATTTAGAAAAATGAACAATGGTGGTTTCTGAAAAATTCAAAGAGTTTGCTATGGAGGATTGATGATCTGTTTTAATAAGTGCAACACCTGTATATACAAAATGTTGCTTTCCGCTTAATTCATTTAACATTATTGAAGCTTCATTCTTGTTTTCAGGTTTACCTAAAATCTTATTTTTATAAACCACTACGGTGTCAGAGCCTATTATCAGGCTTTCAGGATTGCTCTTTGAAACATCATTCGCTTTTTGAAAAGCTAGGCTTTCAACCAATTTCACAGGATCCGGTTCATCATTATTTTCATTCACAGAGCTTGGGATCACTTCAAATTGTAAACCTAGTTGTTCTAATAGCTTTTTTCTACGGGGACTTTGAGAAGCCAGGATAATTTTCATTCAGTCAGATATCGCCTTTGCAGTTAATGGATAATTAAATAACTTCTGGTTCCGTTTCAAACTCTGAAAACGTTAAGGTTTATAAAAGATAAATGGCAAAAAAGAATACAAAGAATAGCGATAATCAACCTATGTTTTTCTCATCGTTTAACTATAAGCTTATAGGAATAGCGATATTTCTGATTATTACAGGGTTCACAGCTATGTATATGGAAAACGAAATTGAAGGCTTTATATCGTTATTCATCTCTCCAATTATGATAATGTCCGGCTATGTGATCGTTATATTTGCGATCTTAAAGCACAACAGAGGCAAACAGGAAGAATCAGGCCAATCTTCTTAAAGTGACGCACCGTCACGTAAATATCTTTTTTCTTTTTTCTCTGATTTTCGTGTTCTTCATATTTGGAGAAGTAAATGATCATATCAGAATACTAGTCGCGATTTTGCTGGCTGTAGCTTTTGGGGTTACTGCTTTTCTGCTAAACTGGCTTACTTACGACGGAGCACTTGCAGCTTCAATTTTTGGAGTTATTTCATATGGTGTGGGAAACTGGGAAGTAGCGCTTATCGTATTATTCTTTTTTGTTTCAGCTTCTCTGTTGTCAAAAGATATTGCCGCTACTGAAGACTCATTCTCTATTAAATTCAGAAGAGATGGCAGGCAAGTTTGGGCGAACGGTTTTTGGTTATGCTTATGGATTTTAATTTGGTTTATTTCTGGTAATGCGCTCTTTTTAGCAGCATCTGTTGCAAGCATTGCCGCAGCAACAGCTGATACCTGGGCTACTGAGCTGGGTAGTAATTCAAAAAATAAAACATATCTGATTACAAATTTAAACGAAGTTACCGCAGGCACTGACGGAGGCATAAGTTACAAAGGGAGTATTGGCGCTTTTGTGGGTTCAACAATAATAAGTGTTATTTGCTGGTTGTTGATTAGTGAAATTTCCCTTTTGATTTGCATAGTCATAGGATTTACTGGTTTTCTTGGGTGTTTTGTTGATTCTTTTTTAGGGGTTAAACTTCAGGGGAGTTCACTTAAAATCCCTTTTTTATCGAATAATGAAAACGGGAACATAACAGTAAGCAATAATATTGTAAATTGGCTTTCAACAGGGGTGGCATCCGTTTTAGTACTTTTAATAACATTAATAATATAATATGAAGTGGTATAGAAAATTACATTGGCAGATAATTCTAGGTTTGATATTGGGTCTGCTTTGGGGGCTTATCTCGGCTTTAGCCGGGTTTAATGAATTCACTTTGGATTTCATTAAACCTTTCGGAACCATATTTATCACGCTTCTTAAACTTATTGCTGTTCCTTTAGTTTTGGCTTCACTTGTGGCAGGAGTAACCAGTTTGAATGATACAGCATCTTTGTCACGAATGGGTGGAAAAACAGTATTGATTTATCTGTGTACAACAATTTTTGCCATTACAATAGGACTGGTTTCTGTAAATCTTTGGGAGCCCGGCAAGGCACTTCCTGAAGAAACTAAAATAGAGCTTCAGGAAACGTATAAGGACAATGTAGGGGAGAAAGAAGAAGGGGCAATGTTGGTAAAAGAGCGTCGTCCGTTGGATTTCATTGTCGGAATTGTGCCGGATAATTTCTTTAAATCTGCAAGTGAAAACTCAAATATGCTTCAGGTTGTATTTGTTGCAATATTGCTGGGTATTGGAATTATTAAAGTTGGGGGAGAAAAAGGAAAACTATTGGTTAATGTTTTCGATTCCTTTAATGATGTAATTATCAAGATCGTGGATCTAATAATGAAAACTGCTCCTTACGGTGTTTTCGCGTTAATGGCTGCACTAATTGTGGATTTAGCCGGAGATGATCTGGGAAAAGCAGGAGACTTGTTGTACGCACTGGGAGCTTATTGCCTTGTAGTGGTTTCTGCTTTGATTTTGCATGTACTGCTAGTATACACGGCAATGTTTAAAATTTTTACAAAAGTTAGTCTTGGTACATTCTTCAAAGCAATAAGACCTGCGATGTTGTTGGGTTTCAGTACAAGTTCCAGCTCAGCCACACTACCCGTTACAATGGAAAGAGTAGAGAAAAACCTTGGTGTGGAAGAAGAAGTGTCTAGTTTTGTATTGCCTATTGGTGCAACAATTAATATGGATGGAACAAGCCTTTATCAGGCTGTAGCTGCAGTTTTTATAGCTCAGGCGTTAGGGATGGATTTAACCATAATTCAGCAGTTAACCATTGTACTTACCGCAACACTAGCTTCAGTTGGAGCCGCCGGGGTGCCCGGGGCCGGAATTGTAATGCTGGTTGTAGTATTGCAAGCAATTGAAGTGCCTGTGGAAGGAATTGCACTCATTCTGGGTGTTGACAGAATACTGGATATGTGCAGAACAACAGTTAATATAACCGGAGATGCCGCTGTTGCTCTTACTGTAGCATCATCTGAAGGGAAGTTGGGAACACCAAATCTGGATGATTAGAAATTGAAGATTCTTGAATTTTAATATGCCTTTTAGTGCAGAAATAGTTTAATTACAGTATAGTATCAGGATTGTGAAAAATGGGAATGCCTATGGCGGGACCGCTACAAAACAAAGCACTTTTTAAAACATTACATATCGCCCTTATCGTTTTTGTAATTTTTATTGCAAAAAACTCCTATGCTCAATCACTGTTGTTACCAGGGGATATTGTATTTGTTTCTATTAATGCAACTTCAGATGAATTTGAACTTGTACCACTTATAGACTTAAAAGCTGGTACCAAGTTTAGTATTAACAATGGAGAGTGGGATAATACTGATCTGACTTTCAGAAATGGTTCAGAGGTTAACTTTGTTGTAAATAAATTAATTGAGGCCGGTACACCACTAAAATTTGGTGCGTCTGAGTCTGAATATTTTTCAAGATCAGGCCAAGTCAGCTTATCCCCAGAGAAGGAACAATTGTTTATCTATCAAAAAGATGAAGATCAACTCAGGTTTTTATATGCTTTAGGATGGGGGGAAAGGGATGGTAAAAGAGATCGCTCATTTTTTGGTTCTGAAATCCCGGAAGTGTTAAAAGAGATGGAAAATACCGTTCTCAGATTGGGCACTAATAACAACTATCAATATTACATCAGGAATGGAGCAAGTGGGACTCAAAAAATGTTGCTCTCCTTTATTTCTGATGGACGTTTATGGAGAGGAAATGATGAGGTTGGGTTTCCTGATTTTGGCACTTCATTTAATCTGCTTAAGCCACCTGTTATTCTTTTTGATGAAAGTCTTTCAACAGTTAAAGAGAACAAAGATCAGGCTTCTCTGAATGTAGCTATTTACGAGCATGACGGATCGAAATTAACTGTAGAGGTAGTATTTGATTCGGTATACAGTTCACTGTCGAGAAATGAAGCAAATGGGTTCAGGTCACAGAAGATCAATTTTACAGGACTGATTGGAGATGCCGTATATGAAATTGAGATTCCGATCACGAATGATGATGAATATGAAGGAATGGAGTCTGCAATATTTAGTCTTCAAAATTTAAGCAATGGAAGACTAGGAGATTTTATTTCACATACTGTTTTAGTAAGTGACGATGATCTGCCGGAAATTAAACTTGAGATTGGTAGCGAACTTGATAGGAATATCCTGATGATCCATAATCTCGAAAGTAAAGAAATTGATCTGAGAAATTGGGAGCTTCTAAAAGGAAACACGAAAATAAACTTCCCGAGAAACACTTTTTTAAGGGTTGGGGAATCAATAGTGATTGCAGAAGGTGGAGATGATGATGAGCCTGAAGTGCTTTCAAAAACATATTTTTTAGTTGATGAAGAACAATCAGAAATATTTAAATCTTCAGGTACTATTCAGTTAAAGAATAATGAAGGGTTCAAAGTTTCTGAAATTGCTATTTCCAATAAGGAAGAAAATAAGCCTCAGAGTTTGATAACCGCTTCCAGAACTAACACAACATCTGAAAACCGTAATACGGTCTCACAATCTGCTAAACTAAATAATAGTGTTAGCGAAATGTTAACCCCGGGTTGGAAGTCAATTCAAGCGTCTGAGGTAAGTTCAAGTACAATTAGTTCAGCAAATCTGTTTTATTGGGATACACAAGAGGGGAGCTTTGAAAAGTTTGAAGGGAATACAGCAGAGGTTGAAGATTATTTAATTCTGGTTGGATATTTTGATGAAACTGCAGTTTCAGGATTAGCTGAAATTAAAACCGGTAAAGCTGTTTCTGAATCAAATAAGTTGCTGGAATTTACTGTTGAAGCAACTGATATTGATAAAAATGGAATGTTACAATCCGTGGAAGGATTGAACTTAATTAAAAACACGTCAGACGGTGCATTTGCTGTCAATCAGTTGATTAGTGGTTTAAAAGAACAGTTAGATTATGAAGAAAAAATAAGTGTGTATAAAAGTACGACGAATTTTAGTGCAATTTCAAAAGTTGGAGATGACGGATTTATTTTCACGGATGAAATTTTTTGGCTTAAATTTAATTCTGAAATTGGTCGGACAAAAATATCTATAGATCCACAAAAATATAGTTTAACTACCGAGCTGGAAGACCCTGTTGAGAAAGGAATGTTAGAATTCGAAATAAATGGAAACTCTAAATCTTCTAATCTGAAAATATCTTTTTTACCTGAGGAAATTATCCCTGAGAATTCTTTAGATCTTAAATTATATGAAGAACTTTATCTTTCAGATTTTAATGAGTTAGTGCTCACTTCCAATTTGTCGGAAAACAGATATAACGAGTTCGAAATTAACACTAATGCAAGTAATATAAGCTCATTGCCACTTAATATTGTTTCAACTAAAAGTGGAGAACTTGAATTAAAGGTTAAAAAATGGACTGATATTCCTGATGGTTGGGTTATTAAAATAGAGGATCTTAAAGAAGAGAAATCTTATGAGATACATGAAAACTGGTCTCTGAAATTTAATTATTCAAATATTAGCCAAATTGAAACTGATAAAATAAACCTTCCAAGTATAGATGATCGTTTTGTACTAAAAGTTATTCCGAAAGATCTAGTTGTTGAAGAAGACAGAGATCTTCCGGTTGATGTTGAACTTCATCAAAATTATCCAAACCCGTTTAATCCAACCACTGTTATTTCTTTCTATATGCCTGAAGAAGGCATGGTAAAACTTTCGGTGTTTAACATTGTAGGGCAGCCTGTAGCCGTGTTGTTACAGGAAAACAAAGCTCAGGGAGAACATTCTTTTGAATGGGATGCCTCAGATTTGCCCAGTGGAATTTATATTTATCAATTAGAAGTAGGTACAAAAATAATGACAAGAAAAATGACTCTTGTCAAATAACAATAACTAAAATCTTAAAAAGAATACTTCCATCATAAAATGGTAACAAAGAATATTCAAGGAATCGATGTACCCGAAATCGGACTTGGCACTTTTAAATTAATCGGGAAAGAGTGTGAACAAATTGTAAAACTAGCACTCAACCTTGGCTACCGCCATATTGATACAGCTCAGGAATATAAAAATGAAAGAGAGATAGGGGAAGCTATAAAACATGCTCACATACCAAGAGAAGAGCTCTTCCTGACTACAAAAATTTCTTTGCTAAACATGGAAGCCGATGATGTTATTAAATCTACAGAACGATCTCTACAAGAGCTGGATGTCCCATATTTAGATTTATTACTGATTCATTGGCCAAATCCGGATGTGGATATTGAACAAACTATCGAGGCAATGCTTTCCATTAGAGATCAGGGAAAAGCATTAAATATCGGTGTGAGTAATTTCCCAATGAAGCACCTGAAAGAAGTAAATGATGAATTGGCAGCTCCTATCTTCTGTAATCAAGTAGAATACCATGCCCATTTAGGGCAGTTCGATCTGCTGGATTATGCTGCTGAAAATGACCTTATGGTTACAGCATACAGCCCGTTAGGACAGGGAAAAGTACTGGAAGATCCATTGATAAAAGAATTGGCTGCAAAGTATGGTAAATCCCCGGCTCAAATTGCCTTACGGTGGTTAATTGAACAGGAGCAGGTTGTTGTTATTCCGAAAGCATCGAACAGAGCACATTTAGAAGAGAATATGGATATCTATGATTTTGTTCTGGAAGACGATGATTTTTATGCCATTGATGAACTGCCAAAAGATCAACGAATTGTAACTCCGGATTTTGCCCCTGACTGGGACGCTGTTTAAGATCTTTCTACGAGTGAGAGAATCTGGCTTGAGCTATAATCTCATCATTCTGGTTTTTTAGCTGATGTAATGTCGATTCGTGTTCAGAGGTTTTTACCTGAGAACGAATGTTATCTCCGTACAGAGCTTCACGCAAAAAAAGTATGTCAACAGCATTTACTCTGGAAATTTGACCTTCATTTAAAGGCTCAATCATCCATTCTAAATATCGGGAATTATTTACATGCTGATTCATATCCAGATCGGAACGACGTACAGGGATTTCTTTTTGAGACTCATGTTCTTCAATTTTCGGAATTTTATCTGAACGAACAGTAAGTACATTATCTCTGTCAGATAATCTGGTCTTTAAAATATCTTCTGTCATACGAACAGGACGTCTTGTTTTCATACTGATCATCATCCAATAGCTTAAACAAACAACAAGCTCATTGTTTTCTTCATCCAGAATTCTATAGTTTCTGTATGCTCTCAATGCATCACCGGCAGCAGGCCAGGTTTCAATTGTGATGGACTCCCTCCACTTTGGAAAACGATTTATCTTGATGTCCATTCGGTGAAGTACCCAGGTTAAATCCTGTTTATGAAGATCAGTGATATCAAAATTAAGTAGCAGCGCATGATTTCCGGCTACTTCCTGAAATAGGCTGCAAACGGAGGAAAGAGTGATCTTACCATTCGTGTCAACTTCACTTGCTCTTACTTCAAAGTTTTCGGAATAAATAGAGGTGCTGTCCATAGATATAATTTAATTTCTTCAGATAACTTAAAAAATGTGAATACAAGTTCCCTCATAAAAAAAGAAACCTTAACTTAAAGCATGTTAACAAAAAGGATTATCCCTTGTCTGGATATAAAAGAAGGCAGAACGGTTAAAGGAGTAAATTTCGAAGGGTTGAGGGATGCAGGTGATCCTGTTGAGTTAGCCCGAAGATATTCTGATGAAGGAGCTGATGAACTGGTTTTTCTGGATATTACAGCGACCTTGGAAAAAAGAAAAACTCTGATAGAATTAGTAAAGAGAATTTCGACCGAGATCAATATTCCGTTTACTGTTGGTGGTGGAATAAAATCAGTAGAAGAAATTGAAGAACTACTAAAAGCAGGAGCTGATAAAGTATCTCTGAATAGTAGTATAGTTAAAGATCCTGAATTGATAAACAGAGCTTCAGAAGCTTTTGGAGCTCAAGCTATAGTAGCTGCGGTTGATGCAAAGAAGGTAGACGAGCATTGGGATGTTTTTATAAAAGGCGGAACGGAGAACACCGGAAAAGATGCCCTGAAGTGGATGAAAGAAGTGGAAGAAAGAGGCGCTGGCGAAATTCTGCTTACAAGTATGGACAGGGACGGCACTAAAAATGGGTTCGATCTGGAACTATTATCACAAGTTAATAAACGTGTTAGCATCCCGGTAATAGCTAGCGGAGGAGCCGGAACTATTCAGCACTGTATCGATGCTGTCAAAATTTCTAATGTGGATGCTGTTCTCGCAGCAAGCATCTTTCACTTTAAAGAGATAGAAATTTCAGAACTAAAGAGAGCTTTAGGGGCTGAAGGTATACCAATCAGGCCGAGTTAAAAATAATTTAAAATTTATTTTATTACGCATAATTATTTATTTGCCTAATTAAATTAATTGCGTATAAATCAACGGAAGCGCTTTTCTAAAATACTGAGCAAAATAGACAGCTGTTAATTTATGATAAAAAAGCTTTCTAATGCTCTATTAGCCTAATTTTTTAAGTAGACGCTCTGTCTCTTCATTTTCGGAATATTTGAAATAGTGCAAAAAAATCGTCTTTTTTGTGGTTGTCCATTCTTAAAAACAATTAGTGCTATTTGTAAAATGTCTAATAAATTTAATTACTGTTCTGAAGAGCATTCGGCTTGTGGCGTAGGTTTTATCACAAGTAGAAAGAAAGAGTATTCACATCTTCATTTAACAGAAGGTTTGCATGCATTAAGATGCGTGGAACATCGGGGAGCTTGTTCAGCGGATGGAATTACCGGTGACGGAGCCGGGATAATGACCGATATTCCTTTTGATATGCTTGGTTATGAAAAAGATACAATAGCCGTTGCAACATTATTTTTGACAAACGATCAGGATAAACACAGAAAAGCACTACATATTTTTGAAAATACATTCAGCTTTTTTGGATTGGATATTTTGAATTACAGAGATGTTCCTGTAAATCATTCTGTATTGGGTATGGACGCTTCAGCTAATGTACCGGTAATTAAGCAGGCAATTATAAAGCGACCTGAAAGAAGTAAAACCAATTTTTCGTTTGATAAAAGGTTGTACAATGCAAAACAATTAACCAGGTCAAAACTTTCAGCTGATTCGTTAATTCAGAGCTTACATTTTGCGTCGCTATCAGCTCAAACGATCGTCTATAAAGCATTAACAAAGGCGGAAGCATTAGACGAGTTCTATCCGGATCTGAAAAACGAAAAATTTAAAACACGTTTTTGTCTTTTCCACAGGAGGTTTAGTACAAATACGAAAACATCTTGGGACAAAATTCAGCCACTAAGACTTATAGGGCATAATGGAGAGATCAATACAATAGCCGGTAACCGATCATGGGCTAAATCAAGAGAAAAAATGATTGGCGCAGAGCGAAATGAAATACTTACACGATCCAATATTAGTGATTCCGGTAGCTTAAACGAAATGGTGGAGGCTTTGCGATATCGTAGCAGTATTCCTAATGTAGAAGATATTTTGGCAATAATGATGCCTCCTGCTACAGAAGCCAATCAGTTTTATACATTTTGGAGCAGAGCTATGGAACCATGGGATGGTCCTGCTTTTATTACATATGCGAACGGTTATACTATCGGGGCACGGCTTGACAGAAATGGTTTTCGTCCATGCAGATGGGTACGTACTAAAGATCACTTTTATCTTTCATCAGAAGCGGGAACCTTTCATATCAAAGAAGATGAAATAGAGGGTAAGGGAACTCTCTATGCAGGAAGAGGAGTTACCGTGGATCTTAGATCCGGCGATGTGTTATTCAGAGATCCAAGCCATTCGAAAGAGAACCATGATGCTAGTTTTGATTCCCGATTAAAACCTATTCCCAAAACCGTTCATGATATTGGAGTACGATACGACGAAAAATTAGCTACTTTTAGTTATACCGATGAAGAGCTTTCTAAAGTAATATATCCAATGGCTGAAACGGGTAAAGAGCCAATCGGATCGATGGGAGATACAGCTCGTTTGGCGGTTCTGTCCACTGAACCAAGATCCTTTTTTGATTTTTTTTACCAAAATTTTTCACAGGTAACTAATCCTCCTCTGGATTATATAAGAGAAAAGATTGTAACCGATCTGACAGTTCACTTAGGAAAAAAGCCTAATATTTTTGAGCCGAAAGAACTTATCCCTGCAGCGCCTGCATACGAATTAAAGAGTCCTTTCTTGAGTTTAGCACAGATGGAATTTTTAAGAGATTTGATCATTAAATATGCTCCATCAGATCGTGTTGTTCCATTCGAAATCGAAACAACCTTCAAAAGAAGTCATGGATCGGTTGGTTTTAAATCCAGACTTAATGCCATTGGAAAAGAAGCAATAAGAGCAGTAAGAAGTGGCTATTCTATTATAATTTTGAGTGACAGAAAATCAGATTATGATAATCCGGCTATCCCTTCACTATTAACTTTACGGAGAGTTGTTAATGCTCTTAATGACGAAGGTCTGAAATTGAATGCGTCGGTGGTAATAGACACAGGAGAAGTGAAAAGTACACATCATGCTTCTGCTTTAATTGGTTTCGGAGCTCAGGCAGTATGTCCTTATTTAGCTTTGGACGTTGCAAGGAACGCCGATCATCGTTCTCTCAAAGATCTGGACTCAGATACTAAGGAAAGAAATCTGCTTAAGGCTTTTGATACAGGTTTGCTGAAAATAATGGCTAAGTCAGGGATTTCGGTTGTAAGAAGCTATCAAAGTGCAAAACTGTATTCGATATTAGGATTGGGGCCTAAAGTTGTAAATGAGTATTTCCCTCAGGTTCAAAGCCCGATTGGTGGACTGGAAATCAATCAGATTGCTGAAAGAGTGTTGGCAAGAACAGAGGATAGATTATCAAAAGAACAGGAAAGATATAAACCCATCAAGAGCTATCAATATAAAGAGCATGCGCGTGGTAAAATGGGTGAGAAGCATTCAATGACCAATTCACGATCTAAAATTATTCACGAATTAGTTCGGGATAAAAAGCTCGATCTAACGGATATGTCATTATTTGATGAATATCTTAAACTTGGACTAAATGATGAACCTGTTGCATTAAGACATCTTTTTAAGCCTAATTATTCTTCCCAAAAGTTACCGCTGGATAAAGTACATCCGGTTTCTCATATCCTGAATAAGTTCGGGTCGGGTGCGATGTCTTTTGGAGCAATAAGTGCTGAAGCTCAGAGAGACATATTCCTCGCTATGAAAGAAATAGGCGGGCGTTGTAACAGTGGTGAAGGAGGAGAAAACCCGTATTATTTCAAAGAAGGAGTTTCCGCTTCAGTAAAACAAATTGCTTCAGGAAGGTTTGGTGTTACTGCAGAGTATTTGGTTTCAGGAGAAGAGATCCAGATAAAAGTATGTCAGGGAGCTAAACCGGGTGAGGGAGGTCAGCTTATGGGCTTAAAGGTAAACGAAGATATAGCCAGAGCCCGTTATGCAAATCCAGGTTTTGATTTGATCTCTCCTCCGCCTTTGCATGATATTTACAGCATAGAAGACCTGAAGCAATTAATTCACGATCTAAAGCAACTGCATCCTGAGGGAAAAGTGAGCGTTAAATTAGTTTCAGGAGTCAATATCGGAACTATAGCAGTTGGAGTAGCAAAAGCAGGAGCTGACATTATACAAGTTTCCGGTGGGGAAGGAGGAACGGGAGCGGCTTCACTAAGCTCGATGAAACATGCAGGCCTGCCTTGGGAAATAGGTTTACTGGAAGTTCATCAATCATTGATAGAGAATGACTTGAGAGATCATGTGATCTTAAGAACTGATGGCGGACTCTCAAGCGGAAAGGATATTATTTTAGCTTCTATTCTTGGAGCAGAAGAATTTGATTTCGGTAAGTTACTTTTGATTGCAGAGGGTTGTGTAATGGCGAGAATTTGCGAAAAAAACACTTGTCCGACAGGAATTGCAACCCATGATCCCAAATTCAAAGCTAAATACAAAGGAAATAAAGATCATATTGTAGATACGCTAACCTATTTAGCAGAAGATGTACGAAGAGAGCTGGCAAATATCGGAAAGGAATCTCTTCAGGAGATTATGGGAGATACCAGTTTATTGTCAATTGATGATAAGCACCAACCACTCATTAATAAGTTGGGATTAGATCTAAGTTTCTTTTCCTCCGCTCCGAAGTATAGTAAAACAGGGAGCCTGAGATCATTATCAGATTCAGTAAGTCCGTTTAATACTAAGATCATTCATGAGCTGAAAGAGAAAATAAACAAGAATGAATCTATTGATGCTGAATACAAGATTTTTAATACAGATCGTTCTGCTTTAGCTACACTTTTCGGGCTTTTGGCAGATAAAGAAAGTAAAAGCAGATTGGCATCCATAAAAGAAACAGACTCTGCAGAATCACCATATAACAAAGTGATCAATTTAGTCTTCAGAGGAAGTGCAGGACAGAGTTTTGGTGTATTTCAAACCGATCGAGTCAACATTCGATTAATTGGTGAAGCTAACGATTCAGTTTGTAAGTCAATGAGTGGTGGAAAAACGGTAATTGTACCTCCTGAAAATGTAAAGTATAAACCGGAAGACAACGCAATAATAGGGAATTGTGCATTGTATGGAGCTACTAATGGAAAATTCTATGTATATGGGCAGGCCGGTGATAGGTTTGCAGTTCGAAATAGTGGAGCTACAGCTGTTGTAGAAGGCACAGGGTTGCATGCCTGTGAATATATGACAAATGGTAAAGTTGTTATTCTTGGACATACTTCAGATAATGTAGGAGCGGGGATGACCGGAGGTGAATTATTTCTTTATGAAGATCCTAAAACCCGGGTCAATACCGAGTATATAGTAAAAGCTGAAATATCTAAATCAGATAATGAGAAGCTTAGAAAAATAATAGAAGATTATTTCGAAGAAACTAATTCTTCCAAAGCAGGATATATATTATCAGATTGGGAAAAAGTATCGGGTAATTTTAGCAAATTTATACCTCATTCAATGGTCGAAAAGCATCCTGTATCAAAAACAGAACCTGCTAATTAGATCGATTGTTTAAAGGGGCTCTTCAGTTAATTTCATTTTTAGAGTAGCAAGCTCATTTCTTCTACGAACGTAGCATCTATGTTCCCATCGGGATAAAAAGCTTACTCCTAAAAAAAGTAGTCCGAATATTATAGAGTACCATATAGGTTTATCACTCATAATCAGGCTGAGAAGTGATATAAAAAAAACAGCCGGCCAAAATCCGTATAACATACCTTTAGACAAACTAACCTGGTATTCAGAAATAGATAAGGCATGTTCTAGATCACCGAGAATTGTTCGTTCAAAACTTTCTGTTTTATTCTTTCTAAGGAACCTGTTGATTATTGCATATACAGTAATTAATGAGAAAAGAACCACAGAAATAAATGAAAAGGTATTGCCTTCATCTTTTATAAAGTCGAAATAAACAAGTATTCCGGCAGCTGTTAATCCGGTTAAAATTAATATCCATTCCGTAGTATTTGCAGTTCGACCGGCCTTTCGGGCTTTTGCGAGAACTTTTTGATGAAGAACTTCTTCCCTTATCACATACATAGGTTTGCTGTTTTGAGAGTCCCATATTTTTTGAAGGTCATTAAATTGCATGGTGTTCCTCTATTTCTGATTGTTTAGTCAGGTGTTTTTTGATCCTATGAATCTTTACACCGATATTACTTTCTGAGATCCCAAGTATTTCTGCCATTTCTTTATAACTGAAACCGTCTAACATAAGCAGGGTAATAGAGCGATCAACTTTATCCAGTTTTTCTATCTCTTTGTACAACCAATCTAATCGTTCATCGACAGGCTCATTTACTTGTTCCAGAATATGTTTCACCGTTTCAATATTCTGCTTTCCATCTGTATGCTTTCTGTTGTTTCTGGTCCAGTTCAATGCCACATTTAGTGCAATACGATAAAGCCAGGTACTTACTTTTGATCTTTCTTTAAAATTTGGAATAGATCGCCATATCTGAATTGAAACCTCTTGAAACAGATCATTTTGATCCTCATATGTAGATGCATAGGCACGTACCACTTTAAAAAGAAGGGGCTTAAATTCTGTGATCCAACGATCAAATATGTCTAATTGTGTTTTGTTTCTCATAAAAGGGTATCCCGATAGTTAGTACCCCGGGTTAATTTATTTCTTACAACAATTTTGAACTTTTTCAGAGGAATTGAACTTTCTAAATAAGCTAATATTAAATTTTTTCGAAACTTTGATTGGCGTTTGTAAAATGCAGACCTTTGCTTCAGAAAATTAAAATGTATAAGATTACTAAATGGGCGTTTCTAAAAAGTTAACAAAGAAAGATTATAAGTTTTTGATCGAGTTAGAAGAACTTTTATACGAGCGGAAGGAAGATATGCCAAAAGGCTCATATACTACTTCCATGTATAAAAAAGGGTTAGATAAGATCGCTCAAAAGGTGGGAGAAGAAGCGGTCGAAACTGTGATAGCTTCAAAAAATGAAGGCGATGGAGAAACTATTGCCGAAGCTGCAGATCTGATGTTTCACTTAATGTTGCTACTGGCAGAAAAAGAAATTCCTATGCACAAAGTGATTAAATTACTTCGCAAACGCCACAGCAGAGGGAATCATAAACATATTGGGGAGTAAATAAATAAAAGCCCGATTCAATTAAGAATCGGGCTTTCTCTCTCTATCACACATATAGCTTATCAGCTATTCGCTTCTAGTGTAATATCTTCTTCGAGTTCTACATCTTCTCCGTCTTCTACTTCAATATCTGTGATGGTAGAATCTCTGTAAGCATCATTAGTTGACTTGATTTCGATTTTATAGGTTCCATTATCTAGACCAATAATTCTGAAATCACCATTTTCATCAGCTTGTGTTCCTGAAGTATCCGTTCCGGCAATAGCATATACATAAGGGTTCGCTTCTAAAGGAAGAATTGTTCCTGAAATACTACCGGATGCAGTAAGGTTTGCTGTTTTTAGCACAGGCTTAAGTTTATAACTTCCGTTTCCAGTCACAACTATCGATCTAGAAGCGTCAAAGTCGATCACAAGATCATATACCTGATCTTCTTCGATGTCGGCTTGTACAAGTAATTTATAGCCTGATGTCTGTCCACTTGGAGTATCTAACTGAAAAGTATTTCCATTATTTAAAACAACATTATTTTCATCACCAAGAACAAGGCGAACCTGATTGTAACGACCTGTTTCAAGTTCAACTTCACCCAAGTCTAAGGTAGCTCCGTTTTGATAGTCCAGAAGGTTAACTGTAATGGTGTCATTAAATACTACTTTCCAGCCTGCGTCTTCAAGTTCTTCCTCATCCATATCTTCAGTTTCATCGAGGTCATCATCATCGTCATCATTTTCTTTTACCAATACTTGGTGGATCTCAATATTTACTTCTGCATAATCAGCAGGAGCGTCAGTAAGAGAAACTCTCATAGTCCCTGTTCCATCGCTGCTACTGCATGCTGTAAGACCAAAAGCCACTAAAAGTGCAATTAATCCGAATATTTTATTTCTGAAATTTATTACTGATCGTAACATGTTTGTTATTTTGTTTATGTTCATTTCTAACTTGAACATGGTTCGATTCAATAAGTTCCGGGTATTAATGTGCTAATTCAGAGTTCTTTCCCAAACATGATTCGGTGTCCATCTATGGTTTTGATACCAAACTCTCGTTGCCCCCATGGTTTGTCAGCAAGTTGGGAAGTGATTTCTATTTCTTTGGATGAATACTCGTTATATAAATCGTCTATATCTTCTACATCCACATATGCAAAGTATTGGTGATCTCCGAGTTCGATGGGAGGGATAGCGTCTTTACATTCTCCCAGCATCACATAAAAATTATCTCTGTAAAGAAAGCACCAGTTTTCATCTTCCCAATCAACTGAAAAGCCAAGTTGGGTTTTGTAAAAAGCAGATGAAATTTTCAGGTCAGGAACGGCTAGAACATGTCTGGTTTTATTCAATTTCATAATTGTTACTTTAAGTTATTTCTTTAACAAATCCCTTATTTCTGTCAATAAAACTTCTTCTTTAGTAGGTTCAACCGGCTTAGGATCAGGTTTTTTCTCTTCTTTCTTCATGAAGTTATTATAGACTTTTACCATACTAAAAATTGCTACAGCTACAATGAAGAATGTAATTATGGTATTAATAAAAGCACCGTAATTAATTGTAACAGTTTCAACCGTGCCATCGGCTAGAATCTTTTCAGAAACGGTAACTGTAAGTTCACTGAAATCAACTCCGGCAATTAAATATCCGACGGGCGGCATTATGATATCATTCACAAATGATTTTACGATAGCTCCAAAGTAAGTGGCGAGTATCAAACCTACCGCTAATTCTATTACGTTTCCTTTGGATACAAATTTTTTAAATTCCTGAATTAGATTTTTCATCTTGCCTGTCCCTTTAATTTCATAATAACTGTTATATCATAAACAACTGATATATCGCTATGAAACATTCATTATTTCTATTGATTCTTTTTTTAACACTGAATTCTTTACAGGGATTAGAAACCACTCAGAAAGAAAAACAGATACGACCATTTGATATCAATGATTATTCCTGGCTTGTTGGCTCTTGGAAAGGAGATGGGTTCGGAGGTATTTCTGAAGAAATTTGGTCTAAACCTGAAAACGGAGTTATGATGGGGATGTACAGGCATCTGAAAGACGATAAACTTGTATTCTATGAGTTTCTGATTCTGGATAAAACAGGATTGAGACTGAAACATTTTCATCCCGATTTAAAAGGATGGGAAGAAAAAGATGCAACTACATTCTTTGAAATGATAGAATACTCCCCCACTAAAATAGAAATGAAGGGTTTGATCTTTGAAAAGAAGACCGATAACCTGATGGAAATAAGATTAAAGCTGAACAGAAACGGCAAAGTAGAAACAGAGGTTTTTACAATGTCACGCCAGAAATAACTTAATTCCCTGTGAATATATTCTTAGGCATATGCATTGTAACCAGCATATGAGGTACATCCACTACTTCAGCTATTTTAAGGTCGCCGGCAAGTGAGCAAAGTGCATAAGCGTCTTCTCTGGATAATCCATGCTCATCTACCAGATAATCTATCATATACCGGGTTGCTTTTTTAGCTGCTTCATCAATGGTTTCTCCAAAACCGGTTACGGCATAATACTCATTGGTTTCATATTGAGGTTCCTGAATGGATCTGCCGTTTTTAATTACCTCAACTTCATAAACAATTTTCATTGGTGCTTCTATTGCAGTTCCGCACACTTCACCCAAACCCTGAGCAGCATGAGTATCTCCAATTGAAAACAAAGCACCTTCTACAAATACTGGAAAGTAAACAACGGTTCCTTCCACAATATTTGGGTCGTCCATGTTTCCACCATTTGCTCTGGGAGGTATGGTTGATAAAGAATCTGAGGTGGCAGGAGCGACTCCCATCACTCCCGGAAATGGTTTCAAAGGAATGGAGATATTGTCACTAAATTTAGCTGTAGATTTATCCTTCGAAAAATCGAAAGTTTTTAAATACGGATCGGTAAATTCATCTGCCAGAAACCCAAAACCCGGTACAATAGCTGTCCAACCCCAGTCTCCCATTTCTATTTTATGAAGAGTTACTTTCAGTACATCACCCGGTTCCGCGTTTTGTACATATACAGGTCCGGTTAAAGGATGGATAGGGTCGAAACTGAGATCATTGAGATCATTAATGCCAGAGCTGGTGCTAAGTTGCTGATCGGAAGCTTCCTCTGTTGCTACTTCAATTACTGAACCGGATGGAACGGAAATAACAGGTTCTATAGAATTGCTCCAACGATTATGAGTTTGATCCTGGTTTAAAAAGAATTCAGGAGTTGGGTATTCAGAGTATGTGTCATTGTTTTTAGTACAGGAAAACAATGTTACCAAAACAAGAATTGAGAGGAAAGTTTTCATAGCTTTTGTTTTAATGATAACAAAGATCGAGGTATTTCAACAATATGTTCATCTAAGTTATATATTTGATGTGAGATCGAAATCAGATAATAAAAAAAATTATACATGAATATTACAGTAAACTGGCTACAAAAAGATTTCCACATGGAAGCAGGAAATGAAGAAGGCGGAAAGATCCGTATTGATGGGAATACTAAAATCGGAGGCTTGGAAGGAGGAATGAGTCCAATGCAATTACTACTTGCCGGAGTGGGTGGATGTAGTGCAATCGACGTAATCTCAATACTAGAAAAGCAAAAACAAGATCTCAAAAGCCTTACGGTTGAGGTAGATTCAGAAAAAGTAAAATTGAAAGAAGGATATTCCGAATTCAAAGAAATCCACCTTCATTTTAAACTTTCAGGAGATCTGGATGCAAAAAAAGTAGAACGCGCTTTAGAGTTATCAATAACTAAATATTGTTCGGTATCTAAGGCCTTGGAAAAGGGCTCTAGAATTAGTTATGATTATTCAATAGAAAGCTAGATTTCCGGATCAGAAACTCCGATTTTTTGCCTCTAGGTGTCATATTCAGTACATTGAATATTATAAAGTTCAATAAAACAGATACTTATATATGGCTAAATGCGAGTTATACCAAGACGTTAAAGAAGAATGGCGATGGAGAAGAGTTGCAAAGAACGGGGATATAGAAGCGCATTCTACACAGGGTTTCGAAACTGAAGAAGAAGCAAGAAAAGACGGTAAGGATTGTAAAGAGTGCACCAGTTACCTAAGAAAATTCTACTAAAGTTATAAAAAACAGAATCTGATTATTTGAGCAATGAGGAGGTAATTACTTAACTCCTGTACTGCCGAATCCTCCTTCACCTCGGTCGGTTGAGCTGAGATCATTAACTTCTTTTACCGGAAATTGTGTAACCGGTGCAATTACCATTTGCGCTATGCGATCTCCATGTTCAACAGTAAAATCCTCGTTACTGTGATTAATTGCAATTACTTTCACTTCACCTCTGTAGTCAGCATCAATGGTTCCAGGGGAATTCAGCATGGTAATTCCATTACGGATAGCTAAACCACTTCTCGGACGTATCTGAGCTTCAAAACCATTAGGGATAGACATTTGAAGACCTGTTGGTATTAAAGTCCTTTCACCGGGTTTAAGAGTAACAGGTGTCTCTAATGCAGCTCTGATATCCATTCCTGCAGCCGATTTACTTTCGTACTCCGGAAGCGGAAGATCTTTAGCATGGGGTAGTTTTTTAAAAAGGATTGAATTCATAAATCTTTACGTGAATATTCAATTAATCGTACAATAGTATTTCCAAAAAGAACTTTTACTCTTGCTTCGAGAGGAACCCGGAGATCATCGGCTAAAAACCATGCTCTGAACTCACCGGAAAACCCGAATGGTCCGTCAATATTTTCGGTAGCTCCTTCACTTAAATACGTTTCAACTTCATCCTCAAACGGAGCGTAATTTCTCATTTCAATGTTGGATGAATTGGTCATGTTAATATAGCCGAGTTTTTTTGTTACGTAAACTGGTAACCGGGAATTTTCGTCACTTCCTGCAAATAATCTGGAAAAATAGAAAATTTCCTGACCTGAAGTAGCGGGCTCAACTAAATCAAGAGTATCACGAGTGTCATCCTCTTCTTTGTATCGTACTACATTTTCAACACGATCGAATTCGTAAACTATTTCTTTGAATTTGTCTTCGTCTGTATTGTCTTTCCAGTAATAAGTGGAAACCGGTATTCCGTTTTCATTAACAAAAAATAAGGAATGAAACAGATCTAGTTCTTTACCTACCAAAGGGATTCTGGAATTGGATCTTATTGTGGTCACCAAATGCTTATTTAAAGCTCCATTATAAAGGGTATCTGAAAGCAACTCTACCTCCACCCATCCAAGTTTAAAGAAACCGTATTTTACTTCATATTTAAACGTTTCCTTCACCGAGAATAGGTCATTCATTGTTGGTTGATCTTCGGAATTATCCGGATAAGAGTGTTGCCCCGACACATCAGAACAAAGTAAAAACCAACCTAGAAAGAGAAGTGAGATTTTATTCATACAAACAATAACGGGCTAGACTTCGGGTGAGTCTTCCAGATCTTCCAGGCCAACAAAATTTTTAAAAGCTTCTTTATCGTAGCCAACAAGAACTGCTTCATCTAACACTAAAACAGGTCGTTTAATCATTGATTGATTTTCCTGAAGAATTCCCACCATTTCCTCATCGGAAAGATCACGGTCTTTTAAACCCAGATTCCGGTAAGTGGTACCTCTCTTATTTACAAGAACATCCAATCCAACTTTATATTCTAATTCTTTTATTTCATCTATAGAAAGAGGTTCTTTTTTAAGGTCGATGAATTCAAATTCAACCTCATTTTCGGTTAACCATTTTTTGGTTTTTTTGATGGTATCACAGTTTTTTATACCAATTACATGCAACATAGCATTTCAACAATTAAGTTTTGTATTTTCAGTTAAAGATAAGGTTTGCATCATCAATAATGAACCCTAATCCTGTTTTCACACAAGCATAAAATGAAAATCATTCCAAACATCTTATTAATCTCTGTTTTTCTTTTTTTGAGTTGTACAAGTAACGACGCTCAACGCGAATTTGAATCTGAGGCGTACCGGAATCCATCGGGTATAACAAAAACCACAGCTCAGGGAGAAATAACAAGCACGGATAACGACGATTGGAGAACATCGCCTTATTTTCAGGGATTAATTGAGGTTTCTCCGCCATTTCAAAATCCGGCTCAGCTTGGAACAGCAATTAATTTTGAAATTCAGGTAACGGGTGTACAGGGGGTTTCAGGTTTGGATGTACGTGTGCGTTATCCAAATGGCAATCTGAACAATATCTATTCAAGTAATAATAATCCGCTTGAACCAGGATTTACAACGTTTCAAGTAGATCCTATTGCACTGAGCCAGGATGGTTCAGATAATCTGGCTAGAGGTTTACACCGAATTTTCTTTTTTGATTTCAATCAGAGATTAATTTCCTATGGTGATATTGAGGTAGAATAATTGTGTGAAATCTGAGAGCAAACTTCTGAATTAGTGTAACTTTTTAATTTGCTTCCAGTATTTGTACCCAGTTTATATAAACCAAAATATATAGGAATTATGAAATCTCGAATTACCACACTTAGCTTAGCAATGGTTTTGGTGGCAGTATTTGCTATCAACTCAACGGTCAAAATTCATCATGATGAAGAGGCAATTAAAGAAGTTCTTGAAACAGGTTACGTACATGGAGCTTTTAATGAGTTGAACCCGGAAGCCATGACCAAAACTTTCCATGAAGACTTTGCAATATTCTCACCCGGAAAAGAAGGGAAGATAAATCGATATCCGATTGCAAACTGGGTGGAAGGGACGAAGAAAAGAAAATCTGATCCGAATTTCGATCCTGCAAATAATAAATGGGAGCACAAATTTAAGAGAGTAGACGTTTCCGGAAAAGCAGCTCATGTAGAATTAGAGCTACATCGAAACGGCAAGCATGTTTACACTGATTACTTGTCTCTTTTAAAATTTGAAGATGACTGGAAGGTAGTAGCTAAGGTGTATCATCAGCATGAAACTCCTTAACTACTAGTTGCCAGAATAGTTTTTTAAATAATGATCTAAAGTATCCGGAAAGTTAGGACCCCGTAAGTTTTTGGCAACTATAATTCCATCCGGATCAATAAGGAAAGAAGTCGGGTACCCGGTTATTCCATATTGATTCGGAATTTCATTGGAAAGTATTTGGTTCCACTGCACATTAAATTCTTTGAGAGTTTTTGAAAGCCTTTCTTTATTGTCGCTACCTGCTATACCTAAAAATTCGATTTCTGATTTATCAATAGCATTATATGTTTCAACATGCATGGGAAGTTCATCAATACAGGGAGCACACCAACTTCCCCAAAAATCCAGAAACACAAACTTTCCTGTATAGTCATTTAAGCTGATTTCTTGTCCTGATGTAAATTCATTTCCGGTGATTGGTTTTGCGGGAAAACCTACCTGAGTTGAAAACAGCACAGTATCTTCCGGCAATTCCTTGAGTCGTAATACCATTTTATTTGCATCTACGCCTAGATTCTGAAAGATTTTGTCATCGAGCCTTAAGTATTCGTTTAATTCAATTGGGGTATAAACAAGAGCAGAATCTTCAGGATCGATGATAAGCGAAGTTATGTCTCTGAAATCAGTACTTTCAAAGCCATTACTTACCTGAATTATATGATCATTTATTGAAGCAGTATAATAAACAGGGAAATTATAGATTAATCCAAAAGGGAAGTGAGAAATTTTAAGCTTTGTTTCCTGCTCCTCAACTTTTCCATTCCGAAATACTTCTAATTTAACAGAGTGAGTTTTCCCGGATCCAAATATTCCGGTTTCATTTTTGGTTTGGAAGGTTTCTTCATCACTGAAGTCAAGATCATTATCTGTATCTAAGCGATAGTAAATGTTACCATCTTGAGTTTCTGATAAAGCAATATGAGTAAATGATTTTATTGGCTCGCTCGAAAACGATTCATTATCAGGATCAAAACCCCAGCTTTCTTTTAATCCGTGAAACATCACCGAATCAATATTGCCTGCTATATAATTTTGATAAGCAAACTGGCGAGCATCAAACCAAATTTGTTTTACAATAGATTTATTCCATTCCTCAGGAACCCCTGAAAGCTCTATATTGGTTTTTTGCCATGGATTATTCTGACTTCTTGGCTCTAAAGAAATTACGCTTGATAAGGGATTAAAAGCGCCATAGCCGTCCTTGGCTTCCAGTGGTAGTTCAATAATTTTGTAAGATTCTTTTTCAATTTCATCAGCACATGAAAAGAAAAATGGAAGTACTATTAAGAGAATATATTTATTCAACACAGAGCTTATTTTATAACTAAATAAGTACTTATAAATAAAGAAGCAAAACTTTAGCTTAAGCTCTTAACCAACACGTCCACAACTTGGTCGATCTCATCTTTGGTGATCACAAGAGGAGGTACAATTCGTATCACATTTCCACCGGCTGCATTTGAAAGAACTCTTTGTTCAAACATTTTTTCAACTACCGGTCTGGCTGGTTGATTGAGTTCTACACCGATCATCAATCCAAGTCCGCGTACATCAACCACCGAGTCCAGATGAGCTGTTTTCTTTCTGATGAGGTTCATCATGTACTCACCTTTTTCAGCAGCCTGTTCACAGATATTATCCATTTCAATGGTTTTAAGACAGGCATTTCCGACGGCACAAGCAAAAGGATTTCCCCCAAAAGTTGTTCCATGATTTCCAAAAGAAAGAGCTGAGGCAACTTCTTCCTTCGCAATTACCGCTCCGATAGGAATTCCACCCGCCAGGGCCTTAGCTGAAGCAACCATATCCGGTTTGATATCGAAATGCTGGTAACAAAAGAATTTTCCTGTTCTACCAACACCTGTCTGCACTTCATCAACAATGAGGAGTATATTTTTGTCATCACAAAGTCGTCGGACTTTCTTCAGAAATTCTCCGTCAATTACATGGACTCCACTATTTCCCTGAATCAGTTCAAAGGCAATGGCAATAGTTTGATCATCAACTGCTTTTTCAAGAGCTTCAAAATCGTTGTATGGTGATTGAATGAATCCCGGAGGCAAGGGGTCAAAATCTTCCTGATAAACCGGTTTACTCATAGTGATGGTGGTTACGGAACGACCATGAAAGCCATCACTTAATGAAATTATGTTTCCTGATTTCCCATTTTTCTTACCCCATTTACGAGCCAGTTTAATACAAGCTTCCATCGCCTCCATTCCGCTGTTACAAAGGAATACGCGGTCTAATCCGGATAAATATGCCAAACGTTCAATAAACTCACTTTGTGGCTCAGTATAATAGAAATTAGAAACATGAAGCAATTTCTCAGCTTGTTTTTTGATAGCCGAAACAATAGCCGGGTGACAGTGACCAAGATTATTTACCGCAATTCCACCCAGAATATCCAGATAAACATTTCCTTCAGTATCCCAGACTTTGGTTCCTGATCCTTTGGCAATAGTAATTGGGTATCGGTTATAAACCTGAAAGTGATGTTTTTTTTCTAACTCCTGGGCGTTCATTTATTCTATTTAGTTTGAAGGAAGGTTGTTTTGAAGATATAGACTTTAACCTGTATTAAAGAAAGTTACAAAGTGACAGAGTAACAAAGAAGTGAATTTACTTTGTTGATCTCTAATTGAAAACACTTTGCCACTTTCCTTTCTCCAACTTCTTAATTAGTGCTATTCCCGTTATCCATATCTGAGTGAATCAGCCAATTTCCATTGATCTTTTTCAGAGTGAGTGTGTATTTGCCCATATCTTTAACTCTGGATCCATAAGTATATCCACCAATGATATAAGCTAAATTTCCCTGAACAGAATAATCATAAGCTCTCAATACAAGGTCTCCACCTCCGACATTCTCATAAGAAGTTTGGATGTTTTCCCGTCCTTTAACGAGGTCATGACCCGGACGTAGAATAAATCCATCTTCTGTAAAAAGAGAAGCCAATGCTTTCGCATCGCTGTTTTTCCAATGCGTTTCGTAGTTGGTAAGAACTTGTTGCAGATCTTCAGGAAGTTCGACAGGATTTATCTCCTGAGCTGAGGCATTTATTCCTACAAAAAAAAGAATTGCTGCCAGAACTGTAAATTTTGTATACATATCTTTCGAATTGTTTCTCTGTAATGTTTAAAGTACGTAGTTAGAAAGTAGTTTTGAAATCAATTTACTAAGACAGCAGATTTCGTAGTAAACTCAAACTCATCTAATTCTAAACCATTTTGATAATATTTGACCTGAAATTCAAACGATTGGGTTGTTGATGGAGGGGTATTAGGAACCAAAATGATTTCTATGGGAGCTTCAGGTTTCGTCGCCAGATAGTCTGTCAATTGAGTACTTTGATAACTTTCAGCATGATATAGCACAATTATGTCGAAAAGTTCGGCTATATTTTCTGAAGATGAGAAATCATTAGTGTAGCTTTTACTACTAAAAATCTGGATATCTGTTATTCTATCCTCAGAAGATGGAATTGGTGGTGAGCATGCATACGCCATCTCTGAAAAAGAAATTCCGAATTTGAAGTTTATCGTATATGATTCAGTATTAGGAATCATGTGTATTGCAAATTCATTAAAAGCTATAGAATCATTATCAAAATTGTTTAATTCGAAGCTTTTCATCGTAGAGTCCGAAGCAGTTAACTGTTTTAAGCTCGTATCAAACCCGGTTATCTTATAATTAGAATTATTGAAAGGACCACAATCATTTCTGGTCAACTCACAGGAAACTGTTAAAAGGATAAAAATTCCAGTTAACAAAAAATAGCTCAGTATGGTCTTCTTAAACATAGCGCTCTTTTAATTGCTATAAATGTAATAAATAAATGAGCTTGCGCAAATTTTATTTGGGTTACCAATCAATAGGTCTGTAATCTTTTAAGAATTTACCACACCAATGTTTGCCGGTGTTAATTCCATCAAACAGTGGATCCAGAACTCTTGCCGCACCATCTACGATATCAAGAGGCGGCTGAAAGTCATGGACTTCTTCTTTTCGTTTTGCTAGCTCAGCCGGATCTTCATCCGTTACCCAGCCGGTATCAACCGCATTCATATAAATTCCATATTTAGCGAAATCAGAAGCTGAAGTATGCGTCATCATATTTAGTGCCGCCTTCGCCATGTTTGTATGAGGATGGCGGTCTTCTTTATGCCAGCGATGGAATTTTCCTTCCATTGCAGAAACATTGATGATATGTTTTTGACCGGTATCTTCTTTTTTCATCAATCCGGCTAATCGATTACACAAAACAAACGGTGCAACTGAATTGACTAACTGCACTTCCAGCATCTCATTGGTATGAATTTCACCCAGTTTTAATCGCCAGCTGTTGGTTTTGCGAAGATCCACTTGCTGTAAATCTGCATCCAACTTTCCCTGAGGAAAAACTTCTTCAGCTGTTAAAGAGTTATCTATGCTGTACGGAATTTGTGAAAGTTTTGCAGATGCCCGAAGCCCAATTCCCAATTGTTTTCCATGCCAGGTTACCGGTAGGTTTTTATTCTGGCCGTCTTCAAAACCGGAGCTCAATGATCGTAATTCATTTAAACAGGCATCATGGTCAGATAACAATTCCTGAGCAAGAGGAGGAAGTTCCGAAATCGATCTTTCTTCGTTTGGCATTAAGTGCTGGTAAAAGCCTGCCGGACGTCGAACCGTTTGAGCTGCATTATTGATAAGTACATCCAGACGATCATATTCCTGTTCAATAAAATTACAGAAGATCTCCACACTTGGAATATGACGAAGATCCAGACCATGAATTTTGAGGCGATGTCCCCATTTCTGAAAATCATCTTCTTTAGCGTATCGAAGAGCAGAATCCACAGGAAAACGAGTTGTTGCAATAACAGTCGCTCCGGCGCGCAACATCATCAAGGTAATATGATAGCCGATCTTAAGCCTTGAGCCCGTTACAAGAGCAACCTGATCAGTTAGATCCGCAGATTGGAACCTTTTTGCATAATTGAAATCTCCGCAACCTTTACACATCGTATCATAAAAATGATGCAGGTTGTGAAACACTTCCTTACAAACGTAGCAATTTCTTGGTGATTCTAACGGAATTTCTTTCTCAGTTTCCTTTCCTGTTAAACCAATCATTTTTGGAGCTTCAAAAACTACCGCTTCTCGGGCACTTCTAATACCGGTGGAGTTTCGAGCGTGGCGATCTTTCTCTTTTAGTTTTCGCTTATTGGCTCGCTTAGCATCTTTCTTCCGCTTTCTGAATTCTTCTCTGCTTGGTCGGGATAGTTTTCCCGCGGCCATGATAAGCTCAAGTCTCTTGTCCTTTTCAATTTCAAAGATCTGATTAGGATCCTCAGTCAATGTTTCCAGCACGGAAATACACAGATCGATCTCTTTCTGACTTAATTTCTTTTCTTCTTCGATTTGGTCCTTTCTCTTCCAAAGTTATGTTAAAAAAGAAAGGTACGGAATAACCAAACAACTATTATCAGTGTATTTTAACGATGAATTTTAAATGGAAATACCATTTGATAACAAAGTATACAGAACATAGGGCATAATGTATTCAGTCAGCTAAGAAACTATCCCTCCTCAGGGAGGGACAGAGTCAAAACAAGTTTTGAGTCAGGGAGAGGACGAAAAGCACACATTACAAAATTTTCGAAAAATCTTTGTAAGGAATACCCTTAGTTCCTGTCTTACTGAAAAAAAGCGAAGACTATGAAAGCAGAAAAATCTAATAATTTCGGATACAACAAAGGATTGAGAAAATTTGCGAATAAAAATAGAAATAATGCTACTAAAGCCGAAGCATGTTTATGGAAATATGCGCTTTCCAAAAAGAAAACAGGTTATACTTTTAAAAGACAAAGGCCGGTGTTGAATTACATAGCTGATTTTATGTGTCAGGAATTATCACTTATTATCGAAGTAGATGGAAGCTCACATGATGATCTGCATGTCAGGATCAATGATTTAAATCGACAGATGAAATTGGAGAATGCAGGATTCACAGTTATTCGGTTTAGTAATGAAGATGTCCTCAAGAACATGGATGAGGTGAGAAGGAGTATTTCAGAGGTTGTTGCTAAGCTTGGTCGTGGCTCATCCTCCCTTTGATTTCATGCAAGCATGAAACCTGTCTCCCTCCGACGGGAGACAGTGGTGGTTAGACAGGGAGATTACTTCACACCATTCGCAATAGAAACCAACTTTGCCAATCTGTCACTAAAAACACTTTGTCACTTTCTTTAAACCAACTCCAACCCAATTCTTCCTCTTTCCAGATCCAGTTTTGTAATTTCCACATTGATGATATCACCGACTCCAACTACGTCATGAGGATCTTCCACTTTTTTGGTTTTACTCATGCTTGAGATATGAAGCAATCCATCCTGTTTTACTCCGATATCCACAAAAGCACCGAAATCAACTACATTACGTACGGTTCCCTGTAATTTCTGGCCTTCTTTGAGGTCTTCCATCTTTACAACATCGGTTCGCAAGATCGGCTTTTGAAGGGATTCTCTTGGATCGCGACCCGGTTTCTGAAGATTTTCGATGATGAGTTCCAGAGTAGGCTCGCCAATTCCCAGTTGTTCAGCAACTTGTTTGGTGTTCAAATTCCTAAGCTTTGAAGCGATCTTATCTTTTTGTGAAGACAGATTTTCGAGATCTATACCAAACAGATTACATAGCTTTTCAGCGGCTTCATAACTTTCCGGGTGAATAGCCGTGTTGTCTAACGGGTTTTTAGATTCGGGAATACGCATAAATCCGGCGGCTTGTTGAAAACGAAATTCTCCAACGCCTTCAATTTCTTTGATTTGATTACGGGATGTGAAAATTCCGGATGTTTCTCTCTGTTTCACAATTGCTTCAGCAACTCTTTTACCCAAGCCGGAAATATGAGTCAGCAATGGAGCACTGGCAGTATTAAGGTTTACGCCCACTTCATTTACACAACTTTCAACTACATCGTCCAATTTTCCTGAAAGCTGATTCTGGTTTACATCATGCTGATATAAACCTACTCCAATAGATTTCGGATCGATCTTCACCAATTCCGCCAAAGGATCCTGAACTCTTCTGGCTATGGAAATATTACCACGCTGAGCTGCGTCCAGATCAGGAAATTCATCTCTGGCAATTTTGGAAGCAGAGTACACCGAGGCTCCGGCTTCATTCACGATCAAGTAGCTGACATCAGCGCCACTTTTCTGGATGTAATCGGCTACAAATTGTTCAGCCTCACGACTTCCTGTTCCATTTCCGATCGCAATCAGTTCCACATTATGTTTTTCGATCAACTTTCCCAGAACCACCTCAGACTCAGCGATCTTGTTTTGCGGTGGAGTAGGGTAGATGGTTGTTCCATCCAGATATTTCCCGGTTCCGTCAACTACTGCCAACTTGCACCCGGATCTGTAAGCAGGATCTAATCCAAGAACGATCTTCTTTTCCAAAGGAGGTTGCATTAACAGGTTTCCAAGATTGGTTGCAAATGTTTCAATGGCATGTTCATCTGCTTTATCTGTAAGTGCGTTTCTTAATTCCCTCTCTAAAGAAGGAGAGAGGAGTCTTTTGAACGCATCTTCAACAGCATCCTGAATGCGCTCGGTGAAAATACTCATATCGTTGGTGATAACGATGTCATCCATGGTTTCCAGAGTGCGTTCTTCCCAGACTTCTGTGCTCACAAACAATACATTTTCTCTTTCACCACGATTGATAGCTAAAATTTGATATGGTTTTAAGCGGTCTACTTTGGCTGCGAATTCATAGTAATCCTCAAAATTAGTTCGCTCTTTTACAGTAGGATTTTTCTTTGTCTTGATAGTAGCGTGCTTCAAAAAAATATCACGTAGTTTTTCTCTTACTTCAAGATGCTCGTTGATCCACTCCGCAACAATATCATTAGCTCCCTGCCACACATCTTCAAGAGTCTCTACTTCTTTTTCTTTGTTGATATACTCTTTGGCATAATCATCAGGACTTCCGGATTCGATTTCCTGATCCCAAATAAGCTGAGCCAGTGGCTCTAATCCTTTTTCTTTGGCTTTGTCGCCACGAGTTTTACGCTTTTGCTTGTAAGGCAGATACAGATCTTCCAGTACAGTAAGATCGGTACAGCCTTTTATCTGCGCTTCCAGTTCAGGAGTTAGTTTTTCCTGTTCTTTTATGGATTTAAGAATAGTTTCTTTTCTTGAGGCCAGTGTTTTCTGAAATTCCAATGCATCACGCACATCTCTGAGTTGTTCTTCATCCAAGCCCCCGGTGGCTTCTTTACGATAGCGCGCAAGGAAAGGAATGGTAGCGCCCTCATCTATAAAACCGGCTACCGTGCTAATTTGTTTAGCTGAGATATTTAGCTGTGATGAAATAGTATTAACTATAAGTGAATTGGGCATTTTTTAATCAATTTTTGAGATTCCAAGAACGATTCAAAAATAGGAAGTCGCTGAACTTATTGATAGTTGAATTTTCTAAAGATTAATTATAAGTGAAGATCTACTTCATCGAATCTTCACAATTGTTAAGTACCTTATGACAAGCACTTAGATAGATTGATCAATCTTCAAAGAAACAATTTCCTTTCACGGAAACCTTAACCTAAAGGAGTTACTATGAAGATTCTGTTCATCATATTGTTTGGAGTTTTAACAAGCTTATCTATTAAATCTCAGAGTGTCTACACCCTAGATTATGAACTCAGTAAAATTCTTGTAAAGGGTACATCCTCCTTACATGACTGGGAATCTAATGTGGAGAAAATGGAAGGTGACTTACTCACCAAAATTGACGCACAAAACAAGTTTATTGGCATAGAAGACCTGACCTTAGTTGTAGATGTTGAATCTATAAAAAGTGGTAAGGGCATTATGGACAGTAAAACCTATTCAGCATTGGAAGCTAAGAAACACCCGAAAATCTTTTTCAGGTTTTCAGAACTAACTGAACTAACACAAGATTCAGTTTTTATAAAAGGGTTTTTGACCATTGCAGGAAAAAAGTTGGAAGTGGATATAGCAGGTGCGTATCAAATTTTTGAAGATCTCAGCATCAAGATCAATGGAGTTAAGAAGCTTTTGATGACTGACTACGACATAAAACCACCAAAAGCGATGCTTGGAACTTTAAAAACCGGAGATGAAGTCGAGATAGTTTTCGATGTCATCTTTAAAACAAACCAATAAAATAAACCAATACTATCATGAAAGCTCTAACCAAAACTCTATCATTTGTAGTACTAATGTCTATTTTCGCAATGGGAAGCGCACTTGGACAAGCAAATAAACATCTTCTTAATTTTAGAGGTGTAGATAAGTCCGGCATCAATGTTTTTGAAGCTCCTAAAACACCAAATAAAACATTTGATGGTTTATATGTATGGGTAGGAGGAGACTTTGCTCTTCAGTTTCAAGGATTATCACAAACTAATTCCGGTGATTCTTTAGCTGATATTAAGAATAATTTCAACTTACCAACCGCAAATTTAAATCTGGATGTGCAGCTCGAAAAAGGATTGAGAATGCATTTGAGAACCTACTTATCATCTCGTCACCATACCGAGGCGTATGTAAAAGGAGGGTATATGCAGATAGATAATCTTGATTTCATCCAAGAAGGACTGCTTTCTGAATTAATGGAAAGTGTTAGAATAAAAGTAGGAATGGATCAGATCAATTATGGTGATGCTCAGTTCAGAAGAAGTGACAATGCTTCAGCACTCTACAATCCGTTTGTAGGGAACTATATAATGGATTCATTCACTACCGAACCATTTATTGAATTTACAGTTCTGAATTCAGGGTTTATTGGAGTAATTGGTGCTACAAATGGTCGACTTAATCAAAGTGTAACCTCATCAGATGAAGGGTACATAGTTTTTGGTAAACTGGGTGTGGATATTCAACCTCAGAGAGATCTTAGACTTAGATTAACCGGATCATTTTACAGCAGTAGTGATAAAGGTACCAGAGATTATATCTATGGCGGCGATCGTGCCGGAAGCCGGTATTATGCTGTAGCTGAAGGAAGTGATTTTTCAGGCAGGTTTAATCCCAGATATGCTTATCAAACTGCGTATCAAATTAATCCATTCATAAAATTCCAAGGTCTTGAATTCTTTGGTATTATTGAACAAGTGAATAATGGCGCTGATGCGGGCGGTGGATTTACTCAACTGGGAGGAGAGTTGATATATCGACTCGGCGCAGATGAAAACCTCTACTTTGGCGGAAGATACAATAGCGTTTCTGGGGAGCAAACCGATGCTACTCAGTCAATTGACATATCCAGAATTAATATCGGTGGAGGCTGGTTCTTAACTGATAATGTATTAGCCAAATTTGAATATGTAAAACAAGCATATGATGGAGCCGGTTATAATGGTTCGCTCTATCAAGGAGCTGAATTTAGCGGAGTAATGTTAGAAGCTGTAATTAGTTTCTAACATATCCTGATAGAGATAAAAAGCGAGTTCTGACTGAGCTCGCTTTTTTTATAAACGCCGGAGAAATATGTCAAAAGAAATAACAAGTTCATTATCTACTTTTATTAAGCCAAACAATGCTTTAGGAGGTTCTAAGTTGAAGTCTCTCATTGTTAATTTTTGACGCCCATTTATTCTAAATACACCTTCTGAAGGTGATTCTGATTCGAAATTTAATGTATAGTTTTTGGTAACTCCTGCTAAAGAAATAGAAATCTTGATCTCGCTCAATAAAGAGCCCGTGTTTGTAAATCCAATTGGTGTGATATCAATGGTTGGAAAGTCAGAATTCTTAAGTGTATTTCTGAAATCCCTGTTAATGCCCCGCCTCCCACAATCAAAATCTTCAATAACCAGCTTTAAGGTATCTCCTTCAATAACATATCTATTATCTTGAAAAAGCAATGTATGTCTGAAAGTAGACGGATTGAAAACACCTCTGTAAATACACTCAAACTCATTGATGTTTGAAGAGCCTGAGATTTGGAGTGAAGAGCTGTCAAGAATTACAGTATTTAATACTGTTGGGCTTTGTGCTAAAAGTGGGAAATGTGATGAAATTGCTAATAATGTGACTAAAATATATTGCAATAAGATTGCCTTCATTAAACGATCATATTGGTTATATTTTATTCTTTGCATCACAGGGCCAAAATACTAACTCCTCAAACTGAACATCAACTTAAATGGACATAAATTCTTTAAGAAAAGCGGCAATAGAAATAGCAACTCTTGGCGGTGAACATACTCTCAAATATTTCAAGAAGGATTTTGATGTAATCAGTAAAGAAGATGATTCTCCGGTTACCATTGCTGACAGAGAAACTGAACAGCTGATGAGAGCTGAGATCCATAAACGGTTTCCTGATCACGGAATCATTGGTGAGGAATTCGGGAAAACAAATGAAGAAAGCAATATCCAATGGGTCTTAGATCCAATCGACGGAACCAAATCATTCATTCACGGAATTCCATTTTATACGACGCTTGTTGGTGTGATGATCGACAATGAACCGGTTGTAGGAGTGATCAATTGTCCGGCGTTAAATGAACTTTGTGCTGCAGGAATAGGTGAAGGCGTAATTTTTAATGGCGAACCTTGCAAAATGAGAGAAACGCGATCTTTGGAAGATTCTACAGTGTTAGTGACTGAGATCAATCGCTTTAACAGAATGGGAATACAGGCACAGTTTCAGGAACTTTTAGATAAAACCAAGATACATCGTACTTGGGGTGATGCCTACGGACACATGATGGTGGCAACAGGACGAGCAGAAATTATGATCGACCCAATTTTAAGTATCTGGGATGCAGCGGCATTACTTCCGGTTATGAAAGAAGCCGGAGGAGTGTTCAGTGATTTTGATGGCAAGGAAACCATTCATACCGGAAACGGATTTTCTACCAACAAGCATTTATATCCGTTAGTAAAAGAAATTTTTGAAGGATGTAGTTAGTAATGACCCTCACCTTTGTTTCCTCTCCCCGGAGAGGAAGACTCGTTGTTCAGGTGAGATATAGTTTTTAATACGAAGAATTATTTATTGAATTGAGTTTAAGTCAGAAAATGAAAAAAAGTTTATCAAGCATATTTAGCATAGTTATTCTCCTCATCACAGGGGTACAGGATTGCACAGTTGAGGTTTGGGATTATGAACAAAATCCGAAACTTACTTATGATTTCAATCATCTGGATCTGGATATGACGATTGATCCGGTAAATGAAACAGTAAAAGGAGTAGCAACTTACAGCATCAGTGCAAAAATTCCGGCACAAACAGAAGTGATACTACATGCCGCTGCTCTGGAAATAGATGCTGTTACATTTGACGGGAATGAGATGAAATTTTTAGTCTCAGGTGATTCTCTGATCATCGATCTGGCTGACACTTTAAGCATGACAAAGGAGTCGGAATTGGCAATTACCTGGCAAGGAAGATCGATCTATGGAACGCATAAAGATCGTTTTGGGACGATGTGGTCGAGTTTGAATCCTAAAACACAAAGACATTGGTTACCGGTATACGATCATCCGAGAGTTGCATTTTCTGTAGATGCTGATATTACCATCCCTGCAAATCTTGATGTGGTTTTTAACGGAAACTTGGTTTCTGATCAAGTAACATCAACAGAAACCAAAACAGTAAGTTGGAAGGCAGATACTGCGATTCCGGCTACAGGACTTAATTTTGCAGTTGGGAAATTTGAATTTTCTGAAGCACAATCCGGGATCAATAAAGTGAGAGTTTTTGGTGAAACAGGAGTTGTTACTTCTGAAGAAATTCAGGAAATATTGTCCGAAGCGATTCGAAGTAAACGTATTCTGGAAAACGAGCTGCCGTTTGAATATCCCTGGGAAGCTTTAAACGTGGTTGTTTTGGAAGATAATTTCTGGGATGAAAAAGCTGATGTAGCCGGAGTAATCTATCTGGCTAAAAATAGAGGGGCTTTAACAACTCAACTTCAACGGGGATTAGTAGCGCAGTGGTTTGGGCAGTATCAAAGAACAGAAACTATTTCTGATCAGTTTGAAGTGTTTGAACTTATTAAAAAAGCAGCTTTTAATAATGCAGAATTTGAGTCTGAAAAGATTGAGAATCCAGATAGTTCATACAGCTTAAAGAGATGGAATATGATTGTTGGCTGTTGTGAATTGGTTCAGCCATTTCTTCAAAAAACTATAGAAGAATCATTGAGCGAGCTGGTTAGAAAAGAATCAGGAGTTGTTTCCAATACTTTTTACACGGATTACTGGTACGAATTGACCGGTATTCCTTTTCCTCATATTGAAACTGAAAAGTTTGAAATCGGTGACTCAGAAGCTCAAACAGATTCACTTTCCTATGGATTAGATTTAGAATTCGATGAGATCAACTCAACGGTTACAGCTTACTTTACAAGTTTATCCGGAAGTGGGGAAGATCTGCAAAGTCTGGATATGACGGTATTTACTTTTGATGACAGCACCACTTCAGAAGTTACTTTCACAGGGGGCAGAGATTCTGCAAAAATTGAAGTGCCTGCAACGGTTGAGTATGTCAGATTCAGTTCGGGAAGTACAAATATTGAAGAAATCAGACTCGGAAAATTTCCGGTTATGTTTTTGTTGGCTCAGTTAAGAAGCAACAATGTTGAAGACAGAAGAATAGCAGCTCATTTATTAAGCTATCATACTGATAATCCCGATCTGCAATTAGCTTTGAAAGATGCACTTAGTGCAGAAACGGATGTTCAAACTAAAGCAAACTTGTTGAGCACCTTAGGAGCGTTCACAGCCGGTGCAACCGGAACCGAGATCCAGTTTATGCAGGAAGTAAACAGTGATCATGTAGAAATTCAGATAGCCGCTTTAGAAGCACTTTCTAATTATAAAGAAGATGAAAATGTACCCGGAGTGATTCAACAAAAAATGGAGCGAACATCATCTGATGAAGTGTTTACAGTGGCGAAAAGGAGCTTTTTAGAAGTTGCGGATCTTCCGAGAAAAATCTCAGCAACGAAAAGGTTGATCCAAATTGATACGACCGGCGCTCGTTCGTTGTCATTGCTTAAGGAGATTATTTCTACAGATACAACAACTCAGTCACTGCAAGTTGCTGAAGAGTTGATTTCGTTTGAGTTTCCATACTCTACGCGAATCGGAGCATTGAATTTATTACTTGAACATGTCGAAGATGGCGATTACTGGGGAAGTAAGATCGTAGAGCTTTCAAATGATTTCGATCCAAGAATAAGATCGAAAGTATTAGAAGGTTTGGAGTTTTTATCTGAAACAGATGCCGAAAATATTGTGGATGCTGTATTGCTTTCGGAATTTGACCCGAGGGTTTTGATGAGCGGTGGGAAATTAGAGAATTAAGAATTCAAAATTAAGAATGGGAATAGCCGAGCTGAAATCTTCCCCATTCTAAATTTTAACTCCTCAGAGATGTTAAATATCAAGCTGTCTTTTTGATCTAAAGCCTTATCGTAGATTACTATTGATTGTACTCATTTCTAAGAAACAGAATGTCTTCCTCCTCTCCAATAAAAGCGAGTTCATCATTAACCTGAATAATGGTGTCACCATGAGGTATTTTAGTTTTTCCATTACGATTGATAATTGCAATCAAGCATTCGCCCGGCAGATCTATTTCCTTAATCTGCTTACCTGCCATGGGGTTATCAGCTGTTATAATAAGTTTGATAAACCGATCGTCCCGCAAGAGAATTTCCCTTAGTTCTTCTTCATTTTCGGCGTTTTTCCATCTTTTGATAAACCTATTATCATCAAATATTTCAGCTAAATGTGCGAGAATACGTAAATGTTGACGGGGTTTTTCAGAGGAACTAATCAGAAAGATTATAGCACGAAGATTTCCAATTTCGTTTTGTTTGTCCTTACTAAATGATTCAAAGCCATCCGGTTTTAAGAATACTGAGTCCGGAACGCGTGCTAGTATAATTTCAGAAGAAATATCTCCTTTTAGTTTTATATGATTAAATGCGATAGAAGGAGCGAACGGAATGGTGTCTTGATCCTGGCTTTCCCAAAACAAGTCAAATATTTGTTTTTCATCCATATTAAAAGAAGTTGCAAAATTTCCGGAAGCCTTTTTGATAATATCTCTGTAGCTGATATAAGAATCTGATATATCCAACACAACAGATCTGCTTATTATTCTTTCATAAGGGTCTTCTTTTCGTAATCCTTTTTCACGTAAAATGCCTTTCATTTCGCGCTCTAATCCGTAGTCTTTTCTTCGACCCAAGCGTTCGTGAATGTGAAAAATAGCACCGTGTCGTTTTATCTTGTCAGAAGCGTAATAGAAATACCAGATTAACGCAAAAATTGAAACGGCCAGAGTAAATAATATTGATAAGAAACCCATTTCGAGAATAAGAGCAATCGATAATATTATACCTGAAATTTGAACCCAGGGATACCACGGAGAATTAAATCCGGGGTCATAACCATCAATTTTGCTTTCTCTCATGACGATAACACACAAATTAAGTAATGCAAAAAGTAATAGCTGGAAAGCACTTGCAAGCTTTGCTACTTCAGCTACATTGAATGTGACAAGGAAAAATATCATCAAAAAAACGGTAGCAACAATAGCCCAAAAAGGAGTGCCGGTTTTACCAATTTTGGAGAATTTTTTGGTGATCAATTGATCTCTGGCCATTGCAAGCGGATATCGGGAAGCTGACATGATCCCTGCATTTCCTGTTGAAGCAAAAGCTGCAACCGCTGCAACAACAACCAAAAGTAAACCTAAATCATTGGGCAGCCAGTCCATAAATACCTTACCGGCTGAAGCTACAGGGGTTAAGTCTTCGCGAAATGCTGAAGGCTCTAACAAAGCTACCATGATATATACACCGGCTACATATACAATAATTGCAGTAATTATAGATAAAAACATACCGTAAGGAATATTTCTATCCGGATTTTTAACCTCTTCAGCAATACTGGCTACTTTTGTTAGTCCTGCATAAGAAACAAAAACCATACCTACTGTAGCAAAAAAACCTTCAGCTCCATTTGTGAAAAAGGGGGTAAACTGTTGATTAGTAACTTCAAAAAAATCAAGCGAAAGAACAGCAAATACACCCTGTGTTATATAGAAAATCATAATTGAAATTAAAGTAGCAACTAAGATTTTTTGGAGTGCGGTTGTTTCTTTTGCTCCAACTACATTTAGTACACCAAAAACTAGAGTTAGAATTATAGCAACAGGCACAATTGAAATGTCAAAATAGATAGCCAGGTAAGCACCCATCCCAATTAAAGCAAAGGCACTTTTTAATACTAATGCAAGCCAGGAACCATAACCACCAATAGTGCCAATAATAGGTCCCAAACTTCGATCAATGATGTAATATGTACCTCCGGCTTTGGGCATAGCTGTTGCTAATTCTGCAACACTGAACATGGTGGGAAGTACGATGAGTCCTGAAATAAAGTAGGCCAGGAATACAGAAGGGCCGGTTTCCGCAGCTGCAAGGCCGGGTAAAAGAAAGAAGCCGGAGCTAAACATTGCACCTGTAGCGATCGCATATACATCCCAAAGTCCGAGTTCTTTTTTTAATTTTTTATATTTCATTTGAGGTCTATTGCTGGGTTAAATTATTTCGGTGAATTTTTTCCATTATTGGATAAAAGGTTTTCTAAGTCGAAGAGACACCATACTTTATATCCGATATGTAAAAGAAAAGCGATATATACGACCGCTAATATCATTTGAGCTTTAAAAGTTAAAATTGGCTTTGAACTCAAAAAGGTGATGATCAAATATTCTAGTATGGATGCAATTACAGTTGCCAGTAAAAGCTTTAAAAGTAATGTTATAACATTTTTGATATGGGGTTTCATGATAAACCTCTGCCCTAAAGCGTTTAAACTTTAAATAGTGATCGTATACAGTTAGCCCTTGAAATAAGTATGGCTTAAAGCGCTACTATTTTTATCGGAAAAATAGTCTAATCAGGTCGTTGAAATTATTTTGGAGTGGATGGAAACTTGTGGTGATTCCAAAATAAAAAGCGTCTTAAGTTGAATAAAGGGGAGGAGTTTTTGTGTATCATAGCTAGAGGCTGTTAATTGTTAATTGCAGTTTAGCTAAATAGAAGGGGACGTTTCAAAATGACGCTTAACCATTTAAAGAATTATCATGAAACACCCTTTAATTAGTATTTAGAAATATAGATTATTTAAGGTCTATAATTGTAAAAAAGTGTAAAATGGATTTAGATAAATAGTATTTAAAATCTATGAGTAACACAAAAAAAAGCTCCATTGTTTTCAAATGGAGCTTTTTAATTTAATCAAGTCTTAGTTGCGGATGACCATACGACTATACTGTTTTAACTAAGACTGCTTGATCCATTTAGCAAAATCTCCGAAGGAAGCTTTTTTGCCGTACATCAAAATACCAACTCTGTATATCTTTGCACTCACCCACATTACCCCGAAGAAACTGGCAATCAGCAATGCCAAACTTGCTCCGATCTGCCACAAAGGAACATCGGTAGTAGCAATTCTGGTGATCATATTTATGGGTGAAGTTAGCGGAAACAGTGACGCCACAACAGCCAATGTTGAATCAGGGTCAACCATAATTCTGGTATTCAGAATATAGGCTCCCATCAACGGAACCATAAGAATTGGCATGAATTGCTGAGTATCCTGTTCCGAATCTACAGCGGAACCTACAGCTGCAAAAATGGAAGCATACATGAAGAAACCAAGTACAAAGAACAGGAAGAAATACACAAAGATCATCGGATCAATGGACAACACTTCCAGCGAAGCGGGATCAAAACCGGCTTCAGCGGCCACTTGCTCAATATCCTGAGTGTCTGCCATTTCAGAAATTTGATCCTGCATCAATACACCTGCGACAGGTACTGCTGCTATCGAAATACCAATATACATTACCGCCCATACGGTGAATTGAGTAAATCCAAGCAGACATACACCTGCCACTTTTCCAATCAACAGTTCTATCGGCTTCAGTGATGAAGTTATCACTTCTACAATTCGATTGGTTTTCTCTTCAATTACGCTACGCATTAAAACCGCGCCATATCCAAACAAACCAATAAAGATCAGCAAGCCAAGAACAAATCCTACACCGGACATAAAACCTGCTTTATCATCTTCAGCTTCGCCTTCTTCGGTGAGTTTTCTGGAGTCCAATCCCGGGCGTCGAGCAAATAATTCCTTTACTTCATCAGATACATTTGCTCTGGAAAGTCGTTCTTCCTGAATGACATCTCTGATATCTCCACGTACACTGCTTGAGAAGGCCAATCCACCACTTCCGCCATAAATTAGCTCAGCATTTTCATTGGTTTCGATATGCTTTTCTTCCAGAAGAAGATATGCGTCCAGGTCTTCGCGAAGAACCATCGCTTTTACAGTATCAATCGGTAAATCAGAAACATTTGAATATCGAACACTATCAAGAGCGATCAGATTTTCTACTAATACACCTGTCTGATCATAAACACCAACACTTTTATCGGTTTCGGTTTCACTAGTCATTATCCAAACCATGAAGGCTCCAAACCCAATGAGAACCAGTGGTGTTAGAATAGTTGAAAGGATAAACGATTTAGATTTTGCACGGGTAAGATATTCGCGTTTGAGTACTAAAAGTATTTTTGAAAAGTCCATTATTGAGCCTCCTCCAGTCTTTGAGCTTTTAGGTTGTCTTCACCTACCGTTGAGATGAAAATCTCATTAAGAGAAGGTTCAATGCGTTCAAACTTATGAATCTCAGCGTGTTCCATAGCCAGTTTTAAAATGTCCTGCATGTTTTGTCCGTTTAAGACTCTGATCTCAGCAAAATTTGTAGAACGGTTGTTCAGGCGAACGCCTTCAAGTTTGTCGAGGAAAGATCCGTCACCGTCAAATTCCAGATTGATAGTGTTTTTACCGAATGAAGCTTTTACTTCCCTTAGTTTTCCCTGAAGAACGGCTTTTCCTTTATTGAACAGGCAGATATCATCACACATTTGTTCAACTTGTTCCATTCTGTGCGTTGAAAACAAAATAGTTTTGCCATTATTCTTGAGTTCAATGATAATGTCTTTCAACATGTCGCTGTTGATGGGATCTAAACCACTGAACGGTTCATCAAAAATATAAATATCAGGGTCATGAGCGATCGTTGCGATGAACTGAATTTTCTGAGACATCCCTTTGGATAGCTCTCCAACTTCTTTTTTAGTCCAGTCAGAAGCATCAAAACGATCAAGCCAATAATGAATAGCCTCTTTGGCTGCTTTGGTTTTCATCCCCTTAAGCTGGGTAAGATACAAAAGCTGTTCTCCAACCTTCATTTTCTTGTACAGCCCACGTTCTTCAGGCATATAGCCAATCATCTTCTGAGTAAGCGGACTTGCTATCTGACCATTAATAGTGATCGAACCTTCATCGGGTCCAAGAATATTATTGATCATTCGAATGGTAGTTGTTTTACCTGCTCCGTTTGGTCCAAGCAACCCGAAAATACGCCCTTTTTCTACATCGAAACTGACATCATCAACCGCTTTGTTTTTGCCAAACGATTTCCTGATGTTTTCAACATGAATTATCGTCATTATCCCTAAATTTAAATTTTAACCTTAAGTAAATCTTACTATGGTAATTCTTGATTACCTTGCGCCCAAAGATTCTTGTTTTGTTAGTCGCAAGCAAGTACGCATTTATTACAAATCAGTTTCAGAAAAATGAACATTATTCATATTAGTGCAGAATGTTATCCAATTGCTAAAGTCGGAGGGTTGGCTGATGTTGTGGGATCACTTCCAAAGTATTTAAATGAGGAAGGAGAGTGTGCTGAAGTGATCATGCCGAAATATGAAAATAATTGGGTGTCGGATCATGAGTTTGAAGAAGTTTATTCCGGCTCTTTTAACTATTGGGGAGAAATAACCGAATTTTCGATCGAGCGTTTGATGGATAATGAGTTTGGCTTTCCGATCTATATGATCAGTATTCCGGGAAGATTTGATCGGCCGGGAATTTATATAGATCCCTGGAGTAGCAAGCCTTATTGGGATGAAAAAGAACGGTTTGTGAGTTTTCAGATCGCTGCACTTGAATGGATATCAAACAGATCAGAGAAACCCGATATTATTCATTGTCATGATCACCATACCGGATTGATTCCATTTATGACTTCTCAGTGTAACCGTTACAGAGAGTTATCTCAGATACCAACTGTAATTACCGTTCACAATGCAGAGTATCAGGGTAGATTTGATACGGAGAGTTACAAACTGTTGCCGGCCTTCAGTTTTGAGAACGTTGGGTTGCTGGAATGGGACAGAGCTATGAATTCACTGGCAGCAGGACTAAAAACAGCCTGGCAGATTACGACTGTTTCCAAAAATTATATGACTGAATTGAGAGCAAAAAGCAACGGATTGGAAGATTTGTTTAAAAATGAATCCGCAAAATCCACCGGTATTATTAATGGAATCGATACCGAAGTTTGGGATCCCGCCAAAGATGAGTTGCTTGCGCATAATTTTTCATTCAGAAACCGAAAATCCGGGAAAGCAAAGAATAAGCAAGTGCTTTGTGATGAGTTTGGTCTCAATCCTGAACTCCCTACCATAGCATTTATCGGCAGGCTGGTAAGAGAAAAAGGAGCAGATCTGCTTCCTGATCTGATCGCTCATTTCATGGAAAAAGAGAAGGAAGTAAATTTTGTATTACTGGGAACAGGCGATCCCCAACTCCATGATATTTTCGAAAGGATGTCGAGTAACCATGTAGGATTTTTTGATGCTACTTTGGAATACAACGAGAAGCTGGCTCATCAGATATATGCCGGGTCTGATTTTATTCTGATGCCGTCCAGAGTGGAACCTTGTGGCCTTAACCAGATGTTTGCCATGCGCTACGGAACCATTCCGATTGTAAGAGCAACAGGTGGGCTTAAAGATTCTGTTAAGGACATAAGTGAGCAAGACGGATACGGAATTTGCTTTGAGGAGTTTAATCTGGAAAATGCAGAATATGCAATTAATCGAGCTATTGATTTATTCGAAAATCAGAGCTTATTTAGTCAGGTAAGATCGAAGGTCATGAAGCTGGATTTTTCATGGAACAGATCTGCTAAAGAATACATTGATGTTTATAGAAAACTAATCAAGAAGGTAGGTTGATGAAAAGTTCAGTAATGGCAGTAATTTTAGGTGGTGGAAGGGGAACGCGTTTATTTCCACTAACAGATCAACGTTCTAAACCGGCCGTTCCAATTGGCGGTAAATATCGGTTGGTTGATATTCCGATCTCAAATTGTTTGAATTCGGATATCCGACGAATTTATGTACTTACACAATTTAATTCAGCCTCACTGAACCGTCACATCAAAAATACATACAACTTTGATGTATTCAGTAGTGGGTTTGTTGATATTCTAGCGGCAGAGCAAACGGCTTCTAATCCGGATTGGTTCCAGGGAACGGCAGATGCGGTTCGGCAATCTATTCATCATATGTCCAATCATGAGCATGAGCATGTTTTGATATTATCCGGTGATCAGTTATACCAAATGGATTATCGTAAACTGCTTCAAAGACATAAAGAGAATAATTCTGATCTCACGATTGCCACAATCCCGGTGAATGTTGAAGACGCAACAGGTTTCGGTATCATGAAAACCAATAAAGAGGGGCTGATAGATAGTTTTATAGAAAAACCGAGTTCAGATGTTCTGGGAGATTGGAAGTCGGATGTGCCGGAGCAATACAAAGAACAGAATAAAGAATATCTGGCGTCGATGGGGATCTATATCTTCAACAAAGACACACTGAAGAGATTATTTGATGAGAATCCGGATGCGACAGATTTCGGAAAGGAAATTATCCCAAAAGCACTCAAAGAAGGGTTGCGTGTCAGTAGTTATGAATTCGGAGGCTACTGGACAGATATCGGAACTATAAAATCGTTTTTCGATGCAAATTTATCTTTGGCAGATACGGTTCCTGAATTTAATTTGTACGACAACGAAAATTTCATTTACACCCGTGCGCGTTTGCTTCCCGCTTCAAAACTGATGGGAACAACTTTGGAACATGCACTCATGGCGGAAGGCTGTATTATTGAGGCAAGCAGGATTGTTCGATCTGTAATTGGTATTCGTTCCAGAATCGGGAAAGGGACCACCATCGAAAATTCCATTATTATGGGAAACGATTATTTTCAGGATAAGGCAACTATAGAAGCGGCTTCAGCTGATCGACCTGTCTTTGGTATAGGACAACGTTGCTATCTCAGTAATTGTATAGTGGATAAAAACGCATGTATCGGAAATGATGTGCGAATTGTTGGCGGAGATCATCTGGAAGAAGGAGATCACGAAAATTACAGCGTTAAAGACGGAGTTGTGATTATTAGAAAAGGGGAATTCATCGCCGACAGAACAGTTATTTGAATATTGAATATTGAACAAGGAATATTGAATATCGAATTTGATCTCATGATTAAAGCTTTATCAATTATTATATTTATAAGTACCAGTTCAAGATTGGTTATTGGAAATTCAATATTCAATATTCGCAGACGTGTCTCGCTATAAACTAACGATAGAATACAATGGAGCCGGTTTTTCCGGATGGCAAATTCAGCCGGATGCTCGAACGGTAGAAGGAGAGCTGGAGAAAGCATTTTCAAAAATTCTGCAACGGGATGTAGATTTGATCGGACAGGGAAGAACTGACGCCGGCGTTCATGCCAGAGGTCAGGTTGCACATGTTGATATCGAAAATGTAAGGGACGTTCAGAAATTGATTTTTGGAGTGAACGGATTAGCAGGGAAAGAAGTCTATATCAAAACTATAGAGGAAGTTCACAGTGATTTCCATGCTCGTTTTGATGCAACTTCCAGAGAATACGCATATACCATTCTTAAAAATCCCTCTCCGTTACAGGAGCATTTGGGGTGGTCACAGACCGGAGTTTTAGACAGTTCAAAATTACATGAATGTGCAGCTTTGCTAAACGGGGAGTTCGATTTCTCAGGATTCTCGAAATTCAACGAAGAAAACTTTACGACTCTTTGTACAATTCATAAATCAATATTCGAAGAATTTGAAGATAAATGGGTGTATCGAATTAGTGCTAACCGTTTTTTGCGTAACATGGTAAGGCGTATTACAGGTACTATAGCAGAGGTTGCCAAAGGAAAATTAACGGTTTCAGAGTTTTCTGAACTGTTGGAAAACCCGGATGCGGATGTGAAATCATTCACGGCTCCTGCAAAAGCTTTAGTGCTCGAAAAAGTTTTTTACTAAAAACCGAAATTAGTATTGATAGTCACCCCATAATCTCTTTATATTTGTCGCCCCTTCAAGGGAACATTCCTCGGTAGCTCAGGGGCAGAGCAAGCGACTGTTAATCGCTGGGTCGTAGGTTCAAATCCTACCCGGGGAGCACTTAAAAAGCTCTAATACTTTTATAAATAAAGTGTTAGAGCTTTTTTTATTTATTCGAGTGAAACAGTTGTGAAACTTTCCTTCTGGGTTAAATAATGAATTTGAACCTGGGCAATTAGTCCACCCTACCCAAGATCATATCCAAAAATTTTGTTCTGATTTCCGGACTTGCATCACGATAGGAATCAAACGTCACATGTTGATCTGTTTTTGTAGTGTCGATAGTGATTCCCCATAACGGTGAAGTGGTAGTTGGAAGCATAGAATACCGGGCATCACCAAGTACATTTGGGTGATTTGGATGTAGAATTAATAAACCATCTGATAATTCGGAAAACCGTTCTATATCTTTATACATCACGGTACCATTAAATGGTTTATATGTTGAGTCCAAATCAACTAAGCCTGCACATTCACCTTCATAAACAAATGGCGTTGAAAAAAGCCCCGCCCGAATTCCCGAGCTGCATATTTCTCCGTCATCCACAAAGCGAACGCTCCATAGAATTTGGTTTCCAATAGTAGGTTTGATGATAAGTTCAGAATTGGAATCATTTTCAGTGAGCAGTACTTCACCAGCGATATGTTCAACTCTGGATTTTTGAATCCCTGCAAAGCAAAGATACAAGAACAGCCATCCGGTCAGACCATAACTATATACCTTCTTCTTTTTGTACAAAGCGAAGGATGCTGTAATCAGCAGACCGATACTAAGCAAAGGATCAAATACAGAGACGATATTTAAAGCGTAGCGCTCATCGATAAACGGCCAAAATAAATACACCCCATAACTGGTGATATAGTCCATCAATCCGGCGGTTGAATATCCGAGCAGGCTAAAAAGGTACGTGTGCTTAAAGCTGATTCTCTTTTTAACAAATAACCAGAGAATCAACGAGACAATTAGTGCTCCAAACGGAATAAAAATAAAAGAGTGGGTAAACTGTCGATGTAGTTCAAGCGTAAGTAGAGGATTCGATGCCGAACCTAAGAATACATCCAGATCAGGAGCTAAGGCTGCAATAAAACCAATAAAGGATGCAGTTCTAAAGGTATCTTTATCTGAAAACAATTGAGCACTGGTCGCTCCCACTAATCCATGTGTTATCGGATCCATACATACTAGTTTTGATTCTCCAAAAGATAGTGATTACACCATTTCGAATTTGAAGTATTCGTAGTGCATTTCCAATAATCAGATGTGTAGAATAGATATTAAAGTCGAAGAGAGATGGTTACGCAACCGGAGCTACGTAACCAAAATTTTAATCTCCTCATATACAGCTGTCTGAATATCTATGGTGTAATAATTAGTTTACCACGAGTGTGTAGAGTCTGTACATCTTTTAATGCTTGCCCTGTTTCTTCAAGGTTGTAGGTTTTTGAAACATGAACTTTGATCTTTCCTTCATCCGTTAATTCCTGTATATGTTGTAATTGTGTGGAGTTGGGTTCCACAAACACATATTGGAAATTAATATCATCGCTGATGTCCGGATTGCTGTTGGTAATGGAGACTAGATGTCCGTTGTCTTTCAGTACTCCGGTTTCCATAACCTGATCAAGAGCTTCTCCACGAGAGCAATGGAAGATCACATCAACACCATCGGGTTCAATAGCAGCTACCATTTCTCCAACATGATTGTCTTTATAATCAACAGTAGCATCTGCTCCGAGTTCTTTCATATAATTGTGGTTCTTCTCACTGGCCACCCCAATTACTTTAATGCCATGAGCCTTAGCTAATTGAATAGCCAATGTGCCAACACCACCTGAAGCTCCCAAAATCAGCAATGTTTGTCCTTCTTCCATTTGTGCTGCATCAAAAAGAGCTTGGTACGCAGTCAGTCCAACCAAAGGAATTCCCCCGGCTTCTTGCATAGAAACTTTTTGAGGGCGTTTAGCTAAGTAACTTTCCGGAAGAGATATATACTCTGCGAAAGTACCGTGTTGGATAACAGGACGTCTTGCATAAGCATACACTTCATCTCCTTCACTAAATCTTCTGGACGAATGTCCTCTTTTTTCAACAACGCCGGCTACGTCCCATCCCGGAATGGCCGGAAATTCAGAAGGAATAGCATCTTTAAGCATTCCCTGAGTAGCAAAAGAATCGACAGGATTGACTCCTGCTGCTTTAATGCGAACCAAAACTTCTCCTTCGCCCGGTTCAGGTTTATCCAGTTCTCCTGTTTCTATATTATCTAATTCTCCGAACTTTTTATAATAAGCTGCTTTCATTAAGTGTTTCTTAGTATTGAAATTGTTTGTGTTTCAATAATTAAACAGGTGAGGATTATCAGCCGTTCTAAAACAGCTATCAATAAAAGCTATGAGCAGCATTCCCGGAATTGATTACAGGTTTGATCTTAAGAAATGTGTTGTATAGAAATTACGCTAATATTCACACATTATAGTCGGGTTTGCTTTACTATATGAATGCGCGCGAACTATTAATAGAATTTTTAAATTTTCGAATATTAGTTTTTAAGGTCTACTCGTAAATGGATCAAAGCGAGTGCCCACTACATTAATGCTCCTTCAAATATTCTTGTGGGCTTAAACCAAACTCTTTTTTAAAAGCTCGAGAGAAATAAGAGACCTCGCGGAATCCAACTACGTAAGAAGCTTCTGTAATATTGAGTTCTTCTTCTCTTATCAATTTAAGAGCTTCGTCAAAGCGCATTTTTGCTATGGTTTTATTAATGCTAAGCTCGCTTACTTTCTTCCAGTTTCTATATAATGTAGCTGAGCTTGTTGCCAAAGATTCTGCAATTAGATCAACACTTAAATCAGGATTTCCTAAATGTCGATGAATAATCTCTTTTACCTCTTTTATTAATGGTGGCTGTTGCGCTTCTACTAAAATATTGGACGTTTCTTTAAGTAAGCGTTCTCTTCGTAATAATACCTTAATCTGGGTGAGTAAAATATTATTTTCAATGGGTTTGGAAAGATAAATATCTGCTCCGAGATTCAGGCCCTTTTCTACATCATCGGCACTGTCTTTAGCAGAGAGGAAAATAAATGGGATAGTTTTGAAATTTTCTTCTGCTCTGATAGCTTTCATCATCTCATAGCCATCCATTTCAGGCATCATTATGTCTGAGACAATAAGCTCGGGGTTAAAACTAGCCAATTTTTCTAATCCCTGTTTTCCATTTTCGGCAGTTTCAACAGTATAGGCGGACGCTATAACATGCGAAAAATATTCACGGAAATCGGGATTGTCTTCTACCAAAAGTACCTTTGGCAATGTGTTGTTAATGTGTTCTGATTTGGGCACAACTACATCCGAAAGCTTTTCAGTGGTATCCTCTTTACTCAACTCAAAATGTTCTTGTGACGAATCTATAAGAGTGTCACTTTCAGTTACATGATCATCGCCGGGGGTGAATTTCAATCTAAATTCCGTTCCTTCACCAACAGTAGAATACACAGAGATTTCTCCGCCCATACGCTCCAGCAATCCTTTTACCAACGCCAAACCAATACCTGTGCCTCCAGCTTTTGAAACAGTTGAATTTCCTTGAAAATAGGGATCAAAAATCCGATCTATTTCAGTTTCAGGTATCCCGGCACCCGAGTCCTTTAAAGTAAGGACAACAGAACCCTCTTTTTCGGCGATGCTCACAGAAATTATTCCATTTTGGGAAGTAAATTTAATGGCATTGCTCATCAAGTTTACCAGGATATGCTCAAGAGCTGTGATATCGAGTATTAAAGTTGGATTCGACAGATCAGTATCAAATGTAAACTTTATCTCTTTTCGCTTAAACTCCTGATCGAATTGGCTTAAAATCTTTATTGAAGCAGACACCAGCTCAACTTTTTGGTATCTAAATGAAAGCTCATCAGAATTAAGTTTAGAAACATCCAGTAATTTGTTAACCAATTCTTTCAGTTTCCTTGCGTTCCTGCGCATCATTTCCAGTGAGTCTCTATTTGTGGATGTGACGTGCTTAGATTCGTCAAGCATTTCATCTAAAGGGTTCAAGATCAAAGAAAGTGGTGTTCTGAGTTCATGCGTAAAATTTGTAAAGAACTGGGATCTGGCCTCAGACAAATGCTCAACTTCGTTTAATGCCGATTTAAGTTCAATCGTCCTTTTGTTCACGAGCTCATTCAGTTTTTTCTCTCGATTTTTTGAACGTGCAAGAAGGAATTGAAACCCACCAATAAAGCCCCCAACCAAACCAATAAATGAAAGTAAAAAGAACCATTCTGTCTCGTAAAAATAAGGAGGAACCGAAATAAAAAGGGTGCTTTTTCTAAAGCCAAGCCCATCGTTGAAACCACCCCTTATCTGTAAATGATGTTCTCCTGAAGGCAGGTTGGTAAATACAGCCGTACGTTCTTCCCCAACTTGTTGCCATTCATCATATAATCCATCAATGTAGTATTCTAAATTTAATTCATTTGATGAAGACAAATATGGTAATGTAAACTTAACCTGAACAGACCGATTTCCCTTTGGTAGAGTAACTTGCTGTTGGGAAAGTAAATTGATGGTACTGTCAGAGAAGTGAATTTCTTCAAAAATCGGATCATTGATTTTCCCGAATTTTGAGTCCAGATGCCATTCCGGTCTGGTATAAACTATTCCGGCTTGATTTGGGAATAGAAGCTTGCCGTCACTGGTAATCAGCCCGGCATTGATCGAACCACCATTCCCCTCAATATTCATTAACCCATGTTCTTCTGTAAAAACGGAAACCCAAAGATAGGCTGAATTACCATCCACATAATTATTCAAATTCTTCTCTTGAATTCTCATAATTCCTTTGTTCGAGTTGATCCAAATATAGCCGAGGTCATCTATTATGAACCGATGTAGTGAATTATCGACTAACCCGTCATTTACGGTTATTGAATGAACTTGTGAAAGATCTTTATTAACATCGTATATCACACGGTTAAGCCCTTTGTCTTCTGTAACCACCCAAAGAGTATCTTCACTTGTAAAGTGAAAATCACGAATCAAATTACTATTTAGCCCATTATCGGTAGTGATAAATTGAAGTTTTTCATCATCTCCTAACCTGGCCAAACCCTGTCCTAATGTAGCAACAACTATTTCCCCATTGTCCCGCTCTTTTATTGATACCACAGATTCAATTGATTCACCATTTACATCTTTAAACGGGCTAAATGAGTTTCCTTCTCTTTTAAACAACCCATTCCTTGTTCCTACCCAAAAACGGTTTTTCGAATCTTGGAAAATGGCATCTATTCGAATGTTAAATGTGTTGTTATCTATCTTTATCCATCGCTTATTTTCAAATTTCCAAAGGTCAGTGTTACCGGCCCACACTTCTCCTTCTTTATTCTCAAACACTGATCTGAAAAATATTTCTGTGAGGCCGCTGTTGCTTTGTGTCCAAAATTGATAAGAATTTTCCCGAATTTGATGCAATCCCTGATTAAAGCTGGTAGTCCAAATACCATCAACACCTTCCCACATACTGTATATGTTACTAAGCCCTTCAACTTTATCATTTCCTATGGTGATCATCTTTTCTCTTTTAATTTGATACAAGCCATCACCATTTGTAGCAACCCATATTGAGCCTTCCCGGTCGATCATTAAAAAACTAATATTAGCCCGTGCTTCTAACACTTCTTTCGAATCAATAAATATTGAATTTCCTAGTTTTGTAATTAGTCCTTCATCGAAGACTTTCCATGCTTTGTCTTCGAAATAGTTTTGTTGTTTAATACCGATCTTATAATCACTGATTTCTCCTGAGACTTCATCTAATTGCAAGTATCCAATTCGAGTGCTAATTAGAAGTTTTTTTTCTGTATCAAGTAAATCCCAAAACTGGAAATCAGATCCCTGGTAGCTATATAGTTTTTGGGTCTCATTATTGGTTATCCTCAATAATTCACTTTGATTGGTTAAGCCCCAAATAACACCTTCCTGTGTTTTTGTTAAATTAAAAATAGAATTTGGTGCTACAAGTAACTCATCAGAAGTAAGCATCTTACTAAACATGCCTTCTTTCCATACATATAAGCCGTCATCATATAATACATAAAGCTCATTTCCATCAAATAAGTAACTATTAAGAATTTTTTTTTGGACGGGGAGTTCATTCACTACATCAAATTCGAGGCCTTGTTTTTGGATAAAGAATTGATCTTCTGCAGCAACCAACATTTTTCCATTATCTAATGGCTCAATTTTAAATGCTTTTTTACCTAGTAAATTGATTTGTTTAATAATGCCATTATTATATCCATAAAGTCGGTTCTCGGTATCCGTAAACCAAAGGTATCCATTTTCACCTTCTCCGATCCATTCGATCCGGTTACTTTTAATTTCCGGGGTGTTAAAAGTATTGAAGGTGATAAACCTAACACCATCAAAGCGAACCAGCCCATCATAAGTTGCCAGGTACAAAAAACCATCAGTATGGTGAGATATATATTTTATAGAATTGATGGGAAGCCCATCTTGTACCTTAAATTGCCGGATTGAATAGCTTTCTTCAATATCATCCCAGCTAAAAGAGCCTTGCCCACCTTGAAATGCATAAGCAGGCAACTGCGAGAAAAATACAACTCCTAAAATTAGATATAATGCTTTTTTTACCCCCATATTGAGAGGATAATACAAATATTTGATAGAATTATGTAACAAAATCCAATTTAGAAATTCAAATATTAGTCTACCAATCAGACATAGAATTGAGCATGTATTTGAAAAACAGATTCAAATAAAAGGAGGTAATCAGTTTAATAAAACAAATCACTCTGTGTTTGAAGATCATTCATTGAGAAATGAATAATTGAAACTCTAAACAAATCACATAAATATGCATTGGATTAAAATTACAGAAATAAACTTTTCGGGCGGGTACAAGTCCTTTTTATATATGATTGTGGCATCGGTACTAATAGTATCTTGCCAAAATTCATCAACATCAGCATTGGAAGAAGAGCAACCGGTTCAAGAGCAAGTCAGTCAACAGGAACTGGAAGCTGCACTTGAAGAGATGTACGAAATGATGGATCCCAACGGGAAACTACCCAGACTTGGAGAAAGAATTGATCTCTCTAAATTTAAAGTGGAAAAAGATCTGGGGATGATGGCTAAAATATCAACAACCGGATACCAGGTGGATTCTATCGGTTCATTAGGTGGTCAGTATCCTTATGGAATTGGTCAAGGTATAAATAACTCAGGGGAGGCAACAGGTTATTCCTATACCAGTAATAATTATCATGGTTTTTACTACGATGGAAATTCAATGACCGATATTGGTACAATAAACAATAACGTTTCTTACAGCTATTCCTATGGTATTGATATAAATAATCACGGACAGATATCAGGTTATAGTTATGGAAATGGAAATTACCAACAGGCTTTTTTCTGGGATGCGCAAAATGGTATGGTGGCTCTAGGTGTATTACCTGGTCAAAGGACCAGTTATGCTACCGGAATAAATGACAACGGGCAAGTAGTTGGTCACAGTTCTGGAAGTGGCACCATGGGATTTATCTGGGATGAAGAAAACGGCATGCAGGCAATAGGGACACCACAAGGTGCCAGATACTTTTTTCCTGAAGCAATCAACAATCATGGTGTGGTTGTAGGCCGTTCATATTTTGACAATATAGGAACCAAAGCTTTTACGTGGAGTGAAGCCGACGGTTTTACGGACCTTGGTTCATTAAATCAGACACCATCATCGACATATTATTATATCAATCCAAGGGATATTAATGATTCAGGGCAAATCATAGGTGATGCGAGCAATCTGAGCGGACATCCAAACGGAGCTTTTTTTTGGGATCCGACTACCGGATTTCAAAGCCTGGATACGGACAACGATAATAATACCTGGTATTACGCAATGGCATTGAATAACAATGGTCAGGTAACAGGGTATCATTATGATTATAGTAATAGCAATTATTACTATTACAACTATTCTGCATTCATTTGGGATGCCAGTGGTGAGTTCATTGATCTGGGACACTACAACGAAAATACCAACGACTCATACTATTATTCCTTCAGTATTGGATATGATATAAATGATAATGGCGCAGTGGTGGGTTATAGTTATAATGCTGAAGGGTATAACATTCCGGTAATTTGGGAGGGAGGCACTTCTAATGAAGCCCCTGTAGCAGATGCAGGTGCTGATCAGTCAGTAACAGCAACGGGTTCAACTACTCCGGTAACACTTGATGGTTCCGGTTCTTCTGATGCAGATGGTGACGCGTTAAGTTACTCATGGACACTTAATGGTTCAGAAGTATCAACAGATGCATCGTTCACTACAAACTTAGCAGATGGTAATTATACTTTTAGCCTAACAGTTTCTGATAGCGAAGAATCTGATTCAGACGAAGTAAGCGTTACTGTTGTAAATACCATTCCTGTGGCAGATGCCGGGGCTGACCAGACCTTAGAAGCAACAGGCGCTACAACCACGGTTACTCTTAACGGATCAGCTACGGATGCTGATGGAGATGCGCTCACGTATTCATGGTCGAATGGAGCTTCCGATGCTTCTACTTCCGTTGATCTTGCGGTAGGTACACATTCATTCACGATGACTGTAACGGATGAGCAGGGAGCTACAGATACAGACGAAGTAACGGTAACTATTACTGATACTACAGCTCCTGTAATTACCTTCAATCAGGAAACGAACAGTCTGTGGCCACCCAATCATAAAATGGTATTGGTAGCAACAGGAATCACTGCTTCTGACATTGTTGACGGAACTACAGATGTTCAAGTGGAGGTAGCGAGCAGCGAAGCAGCTAACGGAAAGGGCGATGGAAATACTGACTCAGATTATGAGATCAGAACCAACTTCGATGGCTCTTTCGATGTGTATGTTCGCGCAGAAAGAAGTGGTAAAGGAAATAGCGGAAGAACGTATACAATTACCATGACAACTGGTGATGTAGCAGGAAACAGTTCAATGAATAGCTTTGAAGTGACAGTAGCTAAAAGCCAGGGAAGAACTAAATAAAATACCTTCGATGATTTAGAGGGGTTTTGGGAGAGAAGGCGCTCATTAATTTGGGCGCCTTTTTTTATGGCTGATGATTATGATAGCTAAGAAATAATTTAAACATACTTTCATTCCGCCTATATGTAGGCTTTATAATTCATTTTTCGACTCCGTTACGCTCATACCGGAAATGATGATAAATGCGTCTTTCTGAAATACTTTGGATAATAATTAAGCTACTATTCACACATCGCAACTTAGTTTGTCTTACTTTATGCAGATGAATTTTCATCCAGATATAAGATTGAATTGACTTCCTATTCAGATCGCCCCAGAAGAGATCAGATTTTATTAATAGCAGGAATTATACTTATCGGTTTCAATCTGAGACCTGCATTATCAGGGGTAGGTCCGTTGATTGCAATGATCCGTGAGGCAACAGGTTTATCTAATTCGATGTTGGGTTTGTTGACCACACTCCCTCTGATAGCTTTCGGGATTTTATCTACTTTAACGCCACTTTTTACCAGACGATTTGGGATCGAAAAGACTTTATCCGGAGCGTTGCTTTTACTTACTGCAGGTATAGCACTCAGAGCTTTTGGATATATCCCACTATTGTTTCTGGGAACCATACTTTTGGGAATCGCCATAGCTTTTGGAAACGTACTTTTACCTGCCCTCGTAAAACGTGATTTCGATAAAAGATCCGGATTTATGACGAGCTTGTATTCCGGAATGATGGGAGTAGGCGCTGCTCTTGCCGCCGGACTAAGTGTACCAATAGCAGAATCTTTTCCGGGTTCCTGGAAAACTTCACTGGGAGTTTGGGGATTGTTTTCATTTTTGGCATTTCTGGTCTGGATAAGTCAAAATAAATTCAGCGTTTCTACCAATTCGAAAAGAAGTTTTAAAAAGGCCATGAGTGATCTGGGATCAAATTCACTGGCGTGGAATGTGGCTCTGTTTTTGGGGTTACAGTCGATCGCTTTTTACGTAATACTTGCGTGGTTGCCCGATATCCTGATCTCGAAAGGATTCAGCAGTTCCGAAGCGGGTTGGTATTTATCGCTGTCACAAGTGACCGGTGTGCTTGGTTCTGTACTTGTTCCGGTAATTGCCGCCAAAAAGGATGATCAGAGAAAATATATTTCAGCATTAATTCTTTTGGAAGCCCTTAGTTTAATAGGTTTGTGGTTAGGGACTAATGCTACCGTATTTTTATGGGTTTCCGGGATCGGATTTTCATTAGGCGGAAGTTTTGGGTTGGCATTGTTATTTATCGTATTAAGATCTTCGGATTCAGAAACCGCAACAGAGCTTTCCGGAATGTCACAGTCTATCGGATATTTGTTGGCAGCAACGGGTCCCATATTGATCGGAGCTGTTTTTGATATAACCGGAGACTGGGATACCGCTCTTTATATCTTATTTATAATCTTATTTTTCAAGCTTTTTACCGGTTTAAAGGCAGGAAAAGCCCGGGCAATCTAAATAACCTGCTTGTTTACAATCATTTTGATTAAAAACCTTAAACAAGCAGAGCCTTCAGGCTCGGAGAAAGGGTTAACATTTTATTTTCAAATATACATATCAACACCCTTATTCATGTACTTTTGTCTTGATACAAAAGTAGCAAAAGATCAAGCCGAAGTATGTAAGACGGGTTCACTGATCCTGCGCTGAATAATCCTAAAGGTCTTCGTTCATTTTGAGGAAATTACTAAACTTCTCACCTGAAAGGATTATTCCTGCTTCGCAGACGCATCCGGATCACGCTCTCTATTCCGTCTTAAATACTAAGGGCGAATTTTTCGAGAACGATCACTATTAATCTGTCAACGAATTATCTAACATCTACCAAGGCGGTGTACATTTTATTGGTAGGGATGATATTGCCATCCCAGTTATCAATATATCGTCTTGCTTCGAGATACCTGCCCGTATTAAAACTGTCATAGATATCAGAGTCCGGATCAACGCTGCTGATATGCACATTACTGGCGGAATGAATAAATTTGTAATCGCCAATCCACATGCCCACATGTGTTACAGCTCTTGATCGGGAATCTGTGGCTTCACGTCCAAAAAATAGTAGATCACCCACTTCCAATTTATCCCAATCTTTGTTGCTGTCGATCAGCTTACCTGCTTTAACCTGTTGACTTGCATCACGAGGAATGATCTGTCCATTCATGAAGTAGATAGTTTTTGTGAAACCACTGCAATCCATGCCTTTTGTGGAAGTTCCTCCCCATAAATAGGGTGCTCCGATCATAGTTTTTGCAGTTTCAATAAGTGATTCATGAGTGGCTGAAATACTGCTTTCCCAATCGTTAAGTAAACGAGCTTCAGATTTATGTATGAAGCCACTTCGTCCATCCGGATATTCTACATTGTAGTATGAGCCATTACCGGATTTAAGCTTTAAAATACTTCCGGCAACTAAATCCGAAACTTTTTCAGAATTTCGGTTGGCATTACTGTAAGAGAAACCATAGGTCTCGAGGTAAATAATTTTTTCGGATGCAGCCCAATCGGAATAGGATTCTTCATCCATACGTTCAATTCCTCCACCATCTACCCATGAAAGATAATCTTCCGGTGTTTGTACAAGATACCAACCACCTTGCTTTTTCAGAACTTTTAAGGGCATTCCCATTATTGCCTGAGTAGCTAATTGAGCAGAATGTTTTGGCTCCGAGCGTAAGTTTGCAGCTGAATTATTAACCAAAGCAAAATAATTTTCTCCTACAGACACATCAGGAAGTACATCAATACTGTCTGCAAAAATGATCTCTCTATTTCTTAAAGAATCGAGTATAGCTTGCTTAGCTTCAGGAAGCGTGGTTTCTCCTTTTAAGACAACAGTATTAGAGTTTACTTGCACTGAAATATCGAAAATCGCCACCCTTGAATCGGGGACAAATTCAAATTTTACATTCGAAATGAGTGTATTTACAGTATCGGAATGTTTGGAATTGTTACAACCTGTGAATAATACCAAAGGCAAGAGGATAATGAGGAGAGAATATCTAAATAATTGCATTGCAGTTAGTTATAATTAGTTCAGATTTTTCATAAATAAAATGATTGACTGAGAGCCGGAAAAATTTATATGGCTACTTAAACATATGAAAACTGATAGTATGAACAACCACTTTATTATTTACATTTTCATACATTAACATTTAACTGTAGATTATTAAAAATTTGTTTTCCAGGGTAGGTGTTAGCTTGAATAAAATATCTAAGAAGTATTTTTCTCCGGAAGTTTGGGGATTGATTGTGGGTGTATTGATTGTTTCAATCGGATGCGTTATTGCATCCTTGAGATATCAGGTTTTGGTTCAGTATCAGGTGAGGGAATCTCAGGAAGTGCTTGAGCTGATTGAACAGAACATTGAACGAACCATTCAGGAATCATATAGTGCTGCATTGACTCTGGCACTTACCGTAAGCGACGACGGAGAAGTTGAGAATTTCGAAAAAGTTGCAGAACAAATATTTAAGAATAGCAATGTAGTTGATGTTTTGGAATTGGTTCCCGATGGCGTAATAGAATATGTATACCCATTAGAAGGAAATGAGTCTGTTCTTGGATATGATATTAGAAACCATCCGGAAGTTGGTGCTGAAGTACTTAAAGCTGCAGAGTTAGGAACTATGTACTTTGCGGGTCCAATTGAACTGAAGCAAGGAGGCCAGGCGGTAATTGGAAGATTGCCTATAACTATTGAGGGAGAATTATGGGGCTTTTCGGCTATTCTTCTGTATATGGAAACTCTAATTGAACAATCGGGAATTGATCGTTTTTCAAAAGACAGATATTACTTTCAGCTTTCTAAAGTGAATCCTAATACCGGAGTGGAAGAATTCTTTCTTCCCATTAATGAAGACATCGAACTCGATTCATTCTCATCAGTAAATTTCCCGGAAGGAAACTGGAGGCTTTATGCAAAGAGAGTAGACACCGATTTTGCCAATGTCAGTTTTTGGTTAATTTTCGCTTTTTCAATTTTAAGTGGTTTTTTAGGCGGGTTTATGACCACAAAGTTTTCAAGAAGGCCGGAAGAGTTAAGAGAACTTCTACAAGAAAAATCAGAAGAGTTATTAGCTAGCAGAGAAAAGTTTAAGCTCAATTCGGACCTGCTTTCATCTATTCTTGAAAGCCCGAAAGATATAATTGTTTTTTCTCTGGATAGAGAGTATAACTATCTAGCGTTTAATAACAATCATAAGGCAATTGTGGAATCCTTTTTTAATTCAGACTTACAAAAAGGAATGAATGTTTTTGAGTTTATACCAGATCCTAAGAAACAGAATCAACTAAAAAAAGATTTTGATAAGGCTCTGAGCGGAGAATATTTTGATTCAGTAACAGAATTTCCAATGCAAGATGGGAGCTTGGAATATTGGCAAAATTACTTTTCCCCAATTAAAAGTATGAGCGGTATTATAACCGGGCTTACAATCTTTTCATATAACATAACGAAGAAAGTTAAGGCAGAAAATCAAATTGCTACAGAAAAGCAGTTATCTGACTCAATTATAAATAGTTTGCCGGGTGTATTCTATCTATTTAATAAAGAAGGAGATATTTTAAGGTGGAATGATAACCTGGAAGAAATTACAAATTATTTACCTGAAGAGATAAAAGAAGCTCATCCACTAAACTTTTTCCATAAAGATGAAAAAGAACTGATCACTGAAAGGATAGAAAATGTTTTTGTTACCGGTACGGATTCTATTGAAGCCGATCTGTTAACTAAAGAAGGAGAAAGAATCCCATATTATTTTACGGGGGTTTCCATGAACTACAGAGGACAGGAGTGTTTACTTGGTGTGGGAATGGACATCAGCGAACAAAAGAAAATTGAAAAAGAAATAAATTTTGAGAAACAGTTATCGGATTCAATCATAAACAGTTTACCGGGAATCTTCTATCTGTTTAATAAAGAAGGAAAATATTTACGGTGGAATGACAATCTGGAAGAAATTGCCAACTATACATCAGAAGAAATAAAAGAGGCTCATCCGTTGAACTTTTTTCATGAAGATGAAAAAGAGTTGCTGACTGAAAAAATTGGAAATGTATTTATAACCGGAGAAGATAACGTTGAAGCTGATCTGCTGACTAAAGAAGGAGACAGAATCCCCTATTATTTTACGGGGGTTTCCATGAATTATAAAGGTGAAGATTGTTTACTTGGTGTTGGAATTGATATCAGTGAGCAGAAGAAAGCAGAGCAAAAACATGCAGAAGTTCTTCAGCAGCTCCAAAATCATTTATACAACTCTCCCTTGGGTGTAGTGGAGTATGACAGTGATTTAAATATTATAAGCTGGTCTAAAAGATGTGAGGAAATATTTGGTTGGAGTGAGCAGGAAATGCTCGGAAAAAATGCTTTCGATATTATTTATGAACAGGACAAATCCAAAACAGAGGTGATTGCCCATGAATTGACGAAAGGAAGTGTTGATTCCAATATTTCACACAATAGAAATTACACTGAGTCCGGCAAAATCATCGATTGTGTATGGTATAACACAGTCGTAAAAAATTCTTCTGGAAAAATAGTGACTGTTATGTCCTTAGTGGAAGATATAACTGAGAAGAAAAAGACTGAGAAAAAAATAAAAGAAAATGAAAAGAGATATCGGGCATTAATTGAGAACTCCCCGTATTGTATTCATGAACTGGATAAAAACGGAGTGCTTCTTTCTATTAATAAAGCCGGTTTGGAAATGATGGGTGTGGAAAATGAGGAAGATTTCTTAGGAATAACCTATGATAAACTCGTAGACCCAACACAGAGCAAAAGGATACTCGAGCTATTTTCAAAATCTTTACAAGGGGAGTCCATTCAGTTTGAATTTACTAAAGATGAAAAACACTTTTTATCATCTTTTATTCCGATTACAGGTGGAAAAGATAAAGTCCAAAAGGTAATGGGAATTACTCAGGATATTACCGAAAGAAAAAAATCAGAAGAGATCATTGAAAACTCACTTAAAGAGAAAACAACGTTACTTTCAGAGATCCATCACAGAGTAAAGAATAATCTAGCCATTGTATCAGGTCTTCTGCAATTACAAAAAAACGAGGTTAAAGACGAGAAAGCAACTGCAGTATTCGATCAAAGCATCAACAGGATTATCTCTATTGCGATGGTACATGAATTGATGTATAAATCTCCTGAACTCTCCTCAATTAATATTCAGACCTATCTGGATATGTTAGTACCTGCAATTTCAGCAGCTATGAATGACCAAAGCAGAAACATAGAATTTGTTATAGAGATTGATGAATATAAACTGAATATCAATCAGGCTATTCCGATAGGACTTTTGTTAAACGAGTTAATTACAAATTCTTTTAAATATGCCTTTCTGGATCAAGAGGAAGGAATCATTAAAATTAATTTGAATGCAGAAGGAGAGATAGTAACAGTATTATATGAAGATAATGGTTTAGGTTTTGGAGATGACAGTAACTTTGACAAACCAAAGAATCTCGGTCTGAATTTAATTCATACACAGCTTCAGCAACTGGAAGCAACCTATACTGTTGATACAACAGATAAGTTTAAGCTGGAATTTACTTTTGAGAGCGAAGCTATTGAGCCTATAATTGCTTAATCGCTCTTTTTGTGATTTACATCTTTGAACAATTGAAATTCCATTATTTATGTAAATACCCCCAACTAAATTATATATCTATGAAGAACACGGTTAATAAATTTACAGCAGGGATTTTTGTTATGTCATTGCTACTCAGTTATACAGTAAACGCTCAGAAGACTGACAGAGAAATGATACTATCTCAGATCGAAACTCTTTTTGATGGAATGAGAGCAGGAGATAGTTCAGCAGTTTCCAAGGTTTTTAGCTCTGATGCTACTATGCAGTCGATTTCAAAAGACAGGGAAGGGAACACAAGAATTAGTCAAGGTTCATTATCAGGATTTAAAAACGCTGTTGGTATTCCTCGTAATGATATGTTAGATGAACGTGTTGGTAAAATTCAGATCAATATAGACGAAAATTTAGCAACAGCCTGGGTTCCTTATTCACTTTATGTAGGAGATAATTTTTCTCATTGCGGTGTCAATTCCTTCCAGTTTGCTAAAACCGGTGAAGGATGGAAGGTTATTTCTATCGTGGATACCCGACGAAGAACCGAATGTGTAGAAGAACTTTAATAACAGATCTATGAAATCATTACTTACCGTTTTACTAATTATACTATGTTCATCACCTTCTTTTTCACAATCAGAATATGATAAAGATGTGCAATCCATAGATTCAATTATCGAAGCGTTATACGCCTCTATTTCCGGTGAAAAAGGAGAGGAGAGAGATTGGGAAAGGTTTCGAAATCTCTTCATTCCTGAAGCAAAACTGATGCCCACAGGAGTAAACAGACAAGGAGTTGCAGGGTACTCAGCCTGGGGAGTTGAGGAATACATACCCAGAGTAGATCCGTTTTTTTTAGAAAATGGGTTTATAGAAACGGAAGTCACAAAAGAAGTACAGCGTTTCAGAAATGTAGCTCACGTATTCAGTACCTATCAATCACAGAATACTAAGGAAGGAAAAATTATTGCCAGAGGCATTAACAGCATTCAATTATTTGATGACGGCAACAGGTGGTGGGTAGTATCTGTATTCTGGGCATCTGAAAATGAGGATAATCCTATTCCTGCAAAATATGATCAGAAATAATGAGTTTGATTAACTTCTGATTTTAGAGCTTATAATTACTCTACGATCTTGAATCTGTCTTTGGTTTCAGCTCTTGAGAAAGCGTCAAAATGCCACCACTCACTTCTGATGGGAATAAACCCTGCTTCTGTCATCACTGTTCTTAGAATAGCCCGGTTTCGAACCTGAAGGTCTGTTAAAACACCTTTCGAAATTAGTTCTTCTTCATTATCAATGTGTGCAGTTTCCGAAAAATCATCATAATCGGTACCCATATCCAAAGGGTTTCCGGAGCTGTCTGCGAGCGTGAGATCGATAGCACATCCATAATTATGAATAGAGCCGGATTCAGGGTTAGCAACATACTGAGATCGTTCGGGCAATGGAATATCTGCTTTATCCCACAGCACTTGCTGAATTCTCCTTGGTCTGGCGGAGTCCCAAATTAGTAACTTTAATTCAGGATGTGCTTTGCTCAGGAACTCAGAAGCTTTATAAAGTTTAGAAAGTGCTTCAGGCTGTAAGTAAGCATCTTCCAGGTTTCCATAAACATCTTTACCCAGAAAATTATCGTTGGTCGAATATCTTAAGTGAACTTTTATATTTGCGCTGTCAGCCTCTACAATCTTCAGTCCCTGCTTAGTATAGATTTCATTCCATACAGGTTCTTTTTTTGATTCAGAACAGCTTACAAGCAATATCAGAGATGAACAGATAAGAACTGACTTGAAGACTTTAATTTTCATATCCGGAAACAGTGTAGTTATAGATCATTTCAGAAATATTTGCAGCAGCCCCTAAAACAGCTTCCCGATCCGGAGCATTTTTAGAAAGAAAGATCAAAATATAACCTTCATTTTTGCCTGTAAATACTATTCCTGAATCATGATGAACATTCGTGATCCAGCCGGTTTTATGAGCCACTTCGGTTCCTTCGGGAAGCTTTGCTGAGATCATATCATTATAAACCTGATCTTTTAGGATATCTAACATCTCTTTATTTGCTTCTTTACTGATCAAAGTATCTGAACTCAAATGCTCAAAAATGACCAACAGATCTCTGGCTGTAGTCGTGTTACTTAAACCCTGTCGATAAGCTTTCAGGTCTTCGACTCCACGCAACACGTTGATGCTGTCAGCTCCAAGATCCCGCATTGTGGAAGTGACCTTTTCAGCATCTAAATAATCGATCAAAATATTAGTTGCCAGATTACTGCTTCTGGTAATCATCTCATAAGCAAGGTTATAGAAAGTAGCGTTCTTGTTAAGATTACGATACAGGTCTTTTTCGCTGTCTTCATTTACTTCCATTGAAAAAGGGGAGCCGTCAACAATGCTCTTGAATTCGGTTTTAATCAGAATAGAATCATTAAGATCCAGATCGGTATTTTCGGCTCTTTTATATAATTCGATGAGTACAGGAGTTTTCATGGTACTGGCAGCATGGAACCGTTCATCCACATTGATGAGTATCTGCTGTTCGGGATGGTTGATATCCTTATAAGCTATAGCAAAATTTCCTTTCAGTGCTGAGAGCTCAAGATCTATTTTTTCCTTTAATTCATTCAGCTCCAATGATTTATTTGTATCCGAGCACGCTATAAACAGACACAGTACTAACGTGAAATAGTGAAACTTCATAATTCTGATTTAAAAACAATTGATGTTTAGCCTTTCTTAAGCAACCGGTCAATAAGCTTTGCTTTATTGGGATCAGAATACATTCCAAAACCCAGAACCAAAGTACCTTTTACTCCATCGTTCGACTCGATACTATAAACGGTAGATTCACTTCCTGGGTCTGTGCCGGTGTCATGAGAATAAGAGTCAACAATTGAAAGATTTTCAATATCAAATTCTCTTTCCAGCTCTGTACAGGTAATAGCGGTTTCTGTAATTTTATATGTATGCGTAAATCCGTTTTCTTTCATGGATTCAACAGCATCAGCTAAATCTTTATACATAATAGACAAGTTTTGAGTTATAGGAAAAAAAAAAGCCTTTCAAATGCTGAAAGGCTTTTTTAGAAAAAACAGTAAAAACTTACTCAGCGTTTTTCATAGCTTGAATTTCTAAGCGAACTTCCTGAGCTAATTTTTTAAGATCTTGTAATCCCTTACGAGCTCTTGTTCCTGCAGCTTTGTTGCCTTTCTCATAGAATTTTTCCATTTCCATTTTTGTGTCATCAACCAAGCTTTGTAGTTCTGATACTCTACTCATTATGTATCTCCGTTTGTTTATTAAAATTATTTTCCATTTTGGAACTCGTTGAAGCTATATAATAAGGGCTATTCAGTCAAATTAAAATGTACTTTTTTTGCCAAATAGTGCATTTATTTTTCACTTTTAGGTGATTTTCGTGGCTTTTTCAGGTTCCGGCCACCCCGAAAATGAAATTCCGGTGGTTAATACAGCCTGGATAGAAATTTGAAGTTGTTCCTCAGAGAGATTTTTTTCTTTAAACTCATCAGATAATTCACTCCATTTTACTTCTTTTTCATTGGTTCTTTGAGTAAAAATATCCGAATCATGATCCTGAGAAAAGAGTACTAACTCATGATCTTCCAATTCCTCCACTAAAAATTCAGCCAGCTCAACCGGAGGAATAAAAGATCGTTTTTTTCCATCATTGATCAGGCTGGAGATCAAAAGCATAGGAGAGTCCGGAAGGTCGTCAAATACTTTTTTGTTTAGCTGTAACCCTGAATCAGATTTTTGAATAAGTTCTTTTTGAAATCCCTGTAACCCGATTGCTGAAACTCCGTGATCTGCAAAAAGTGCTACCAATCTGTGGTTCAGATCCATGATTGCTCTTTCTCTGGCATCTTCTCTCATCATTCCCGTTTGCATCAATCTGTTGGTATACTCACTGTCGCCATGAATGAGGATTCCTTTTCTGGTTTTATGAGCCGCTAATGATTGAGCCAGAGATTTTAAAAATACAGGATGATCCAGATGATCGAAATCTATAAGTGCTACGTAATAAGACAAAATTATTTGGTTAATGAAGTTGATGAAAAACTAAGAGGGAGGAGGTCACTTGTATAATGAACCGACAGTGTACCGTCAGCGTGGAAAAAGTTGATCTCATTGTCCGGTAAATGTTCATGGATAACCTGACGACAAGCACCGCATGGACTACTGAATTCACCTTTAAGAGTATGAAGACTCATTGATTCCAAACTTTCGATGCCATATGAAATTGTTTTTGCGATGGCCAGCCGTTCAGCACAAAGTCCGAATGTCCAGTCGCTCACTTCTATATTTACACCGGAAACATATCCCGACGGAGTCATAAGCAGAGCTGATACAGGAAAATCAGAGTGAATGGTTATAGCCTCGTTCAAAAGTTCAATTAATCTGTTCTTAACCTGAGAAGATTCAAGGCTGATAGCAGCATCGCCAAATTGTATATTTTCGATATTGGTAACCACTTCTTTTTTCAGGTCAAATTCTTTTACCCAGAAGTCGAGCTGCTCCAGATAATTTTCGTCTTTCAGAAGTACAGATTCAGGAGTGTCTCCATCAGCCAAACAAAAACAACAAGCAGCTTGTATAGCAGGGATAGTAAGCGGAAACGAAATATTTTCGATCCTGACTCCGGGATAATAATTACCGGACTTCCCTACAACAATACACGCTTTAGGAGTATTTGAATAAGGGGTATAACTTCTTTGTTCTAATATTTTCCAATTCATGGGTAATGATAACAGAGTTTTTGAGCTATTCAAATCAATTCTTAGCCGGAATTAGTTTCATAGATCTGATATCCGAATTGTTAAATAAAGCACTGTCCTGATAAAATACTCTGTACTGTCCGTTTAACCACATCTCAGTTTGATCGCCAAAATGTTCAGAAAAAGGACTTTCGGATTGCCCGGTTGGTGTAATGGAACGCACGTTGCTCAAATTCGAAAGATCAACTATTCTGCGGATAGAAGGACCTAACACCATATTATAAGGTTTCAACCAACTGTATTGGGCGTTGTCCACACTCATTCCGTGACCGTCTATTTGGTAAGGACCTTTACTAAGTAAATTATTTACAATTAATTTTAATGCTCCGGAAGCATTGGGGTCATCTGCTGCTTGCGAAAAGAGAGGAGGTCGCAGCGTTAATGTGTGAAGTTGTTCCCAACGCCAGTCTTCAGATTGCGAACCCAGAGAGTCACTCAGAAATAAAATAGCATCCTGCATACTTTTAAGAACAATATCCGATTTAGTCTCGATCTCTTTAGTATTGATATTATCAAAGAATGAAAATGCATTTGTATCTACAGTTGCAGATGTTTGCGTCAGCAATTCATCCATGGTTCTGACAGGTACATTTTCATGATGGAGAAAGTTCTGATATACTTCATCGCCAAAATCGTCATACAAAGTGTTTTTTGTCAGGTGAATAAAGAACACATCAAAAATAGAAGCCGCAGTGGCATTGTTGGTATATTTATAATCCCAGTTCTCTAGGTATGAAACAGCGTTATCAAAATTATACACGTTCTGGCTTTTGATGATATCCAGTATAACCGGAGTTAATTTGGCGGCATGTTTTGAGTAACTGTCGTTCTGAAGACTAATAAAGAGTTCCGGAGTTAATATTTGATTTTCCTCCAGCACTTCAACAATGCGCTCAATTCTGGAAGGCGGCTCCCAGAAAGTGGCCAGATAGTGATCGTAACTGTCCGTTGTGATTTTATTATTGGCATTGGCGATCCATCCGTTTTCCGGATTAATTATTGATGGCATTTCATCATGTGGAATATATCCCAACCAATCTTCGGAAGGATCCCAGCCTTTTCTTAGTGAAATCTTGTCTCCGGTTCTGATGGGAAGTCTTGCCGTTGAAAACATAGCAATGTTTCCTTCTTTATCACCATACATAAAGTTCTGTCCGGGTACGCCATAATGAACTAATGCATCTTTAAAATCCTGAAAAGTAGTTGCCCAATTAATTTCATACAAAGCTCGAAATTCATTGCTGAGGTCTTGTCCGGTCCAACGCATAGCTATGACCTTTCCATCCGTTAACCCTTTTTCAGGATAGACATCAGAAATAACAGGACCGTGCTTGGTATACCTGATTTCCAGCGAAACGTCATCAGCGTCTTTTACTTTAATAACTTCTCTGATTTTCTCAAAAGAGAGGTAAGACGCTGAACCGTCAGTTAGAGAATCAGCAACGTATCTGCCTCTGTCGTTCGGGTCAACTTGTTCAAGAAAGAAATCCGTATCGTCAGCCATAATATTTGTAAGCGACCAAGCCATTTCATCATTTTGACCGATAATGATTCCCGGAACTCCTGCAAGCGTTGCTCCGGATACGTTTTTGCCATTCAGATTCAAATGCATCTCATACCATTTTCCGGGCATTCCCAAACCCAAATGAGGATCTCCGCCCAGCAATGGATATCCGGTATTAGTTTTGGAACCATCCACAACCCATGCATTACTTCCAACATGAGTTCCTTCCATTTCCAGCAATTCCCGTTTTTTAATTTCCTGTTGAAGCATCGGCATTAAAGAAGCTGTAAACTTTCCGGACTGCTCGTTATTCAAAGTCGTAGGTGCATCAGCGGGAAAACTAAGACGAAGTTGTTCAAATTGATCGGCAGGCAATCCCGATTTCAAATATCCATACATCACCTCGGTCCACCAACTCATATTGAGTTCCCAGGCCATTAAACGAGTCAGGGCAACAGAACGAGCCGGGCTCCATCTGATAGGTTGAATTCCGGTCAGTGCAAATTCCACCGGTAGTTTATTGAGATTGTTTTCGATGTATTCGTTTACTCCATCCGAATAAGCCTGTAAGATCCGGCGTTCCGATTCACTTAATTCATTTTGTTCAATTTGGTTTGAGATCTTCCAGATTCCCAAAGTTCTTTGATGTTTGTCAAGATCAACGAGGTCGGCTCCAAAAAATTCAGCAAAACGTCCTTCAGCTGCAATTTGAGAAAGTGTCATTTGCCACAGACGATCCTGAGCATGAACATAACCTACCGCTTTATACAGGTCCAGCTCATTATTTGAGTAAATATGCGGTACTCCAAACTCATCCCAATGGATATCAACTTCATTCTGAAGGCTGTTCAACTCAACGGTAGCTTCATAATCAGGCAAAGGTTTATAAAACGTCCAGTAAAAAGCTAATCCTGCAAAACCTAAGATCAGAATAAGAAAGAAGATGAGAAGTTTCAGAAACGTGTTCATGGAAAAATCTGTTAAATGATTGAACAAGAAACTACTGAATTTATCGGAAGAAGAATAGAGAAGGGTGAAGAGTAACAGAATATAGAATACAGGAGTTCTGAATTCACACATTCTGAACTCCTGTATTCTGACTACTTCAAAAAGTTTGAAAAGCGCTTCCAAAACTTTGTACCTTAAACAGAAATCAGAAACAGAACAAAAACTTCAGAAATGGATATTAAGAAAGTAGCAGTAATAGGCGGCGGTACCATGGGTAATGGAATTGCACACGTTTTTGCAATGAACAGAATACCTGTAAACCTAATCGAGACTAAGCAGGAATTTGCCGACAAAGCCATGGCAACCATCGACAAAAACCTCGAAAGAATGGTCAGCAAGGAAAAGATCACTGCTGAAGAAAAGGTAACTACGCTGGACAGTATTAATGCCACACTTAGTATTGCAGAAGGAGTTAAAGATGTTGATTTGATCGTGGAAGCAGTACCTGAAAATTTTGACATCAAGAAAAGTGTATGGGAAGCGGTTGAAGCCAATGCTCAGGATCACGCTATTTTTGCAAGTAACACCTCTTCGATCTCCATTACGAAGTTAGCAGCGCTCACCAATCGACCCGAAAAATTCATTGGAATGCACTTCTTTAATCCGGTTCCGGTAATGAAACTGGTTGAGATCGTTCGTGGTTTAGAAACAGATGATGAAACTTATAATTTAGTTGAAAAGACTTCCAAGTTATTAGCCAAAGTTCCCGTTCCTGTAAACGATTTCCCCGGATTTGTGAGCAACCGTGTGTTGATGCCTATGATCAACGAAGCAATTTTTTGTGTACATGAAGGTGTAGCCACACCCGAAAATGTAGATGAAGTAATGAAGCTTGGAATGGCACATCCAATGGGACCTTTACGTTTGGCTGATTTCATTGGTCTTGACGTTTGTCTGGATATTCTGAATGTGTTGTATGAAGGATTCAAAGATCCGAAATACCGTCCGGCGCCACTGCTCGTAAAAATGGTAGATGCCGGCAAACTCGGTAACAAAACCGGAGAAGGTTTTTACAGTTACAAATAAATTTATAGAAAATTCATCTGACGGATGACCCGTCTGATGAATTGCGGTTCTGATTTAAAATCCCTCTGTATGATTCGCGTTCTATTATTGAACACAGATTAAGCAGATGAGGCAGATACTCACTGATTTACAACTGGTTCCGATGCTCTGCGTCGGAACCTTTTTTTGTTCGGACCTTCCCGATCTATCACCACATTTTCTGTACGGAGCAGCTCGCCCCTCCTAAGAACAGGAGAGGAACTACGATTCAACTCATAACCCGCAGAACCTTAAGGATCTGCTAGTTTAAAATCATGCAACGAAATTTATGCTAGAAGGGCGTTCACGCCCGGTGGTTAATTTCAGGCTGTGTTGATGGCAGTAAATCTTGGTAAAACCTAATTTCGATCATCTCGCGGCGTATGCCCGAGATCTGGATTGGTTTAGAGGAACGTGCCATTAATAACGATCCGGATTCCTGCCTGCGCAGGAATGACGTTACATATTGATCATTTAGAAAAATGACTACCGCAAAGCCTCGTACATAAGCTAGCCTGCTTGCGCGAAGCTTCAGCATAGGCAGGCAAGGGTTTCAGCCCTGCGTTTGTGTGGATGGGAATTTTAATCAAGAAAAGAATCTTTATGGCCGGTCGGACTGAAATCCTCACTGGTGAACTGGATTCTAAATGTTGGTTGTGATGCAGATTTGCTCAGGTACACCAGCAAGGATTTCAATCCGCCGCGCCATAAATATCGATTGAGAATATTTTTATGGTTTGGGGTTGTTCGGATTAAAGTCCTCACTGGTAAACTTAATACTGAAGGTCGGTGGTAGCATAGATTTAGTAAGGTAAAGAAGAGAGGGTATTCGAGGTTTAGAGAAGAGGTTCAAATAATTGACTGTCAATCTGTAAGGTCAAAGCTGAAGATGCATACATATATTTAAATTCTTCGATGTTATAAAAGTATACACATAAACTCATATCACTTAAAAACAGCACTTGAGAAATTCTACTTATTTTTTTATTTAAGTTAAGCTAACAGTTTGTTAATACTACAAACTTGAAGTGCTGATAAGGTTTTGGTAACCTTTCTCAACTTAAAAACTTTCACAAAAAGGGGATTTTATGAAACGAATTTTGCTATCGTTCGGGCTCTGTTTGCTTACAGCAGGGATGAGTTTTGGGCAAATAATTAGCCAATATGTAGATACCGATTCTGGTACTACTCCAAAAGGAATTGAGATCTGGAACAATACGGGAGGTACTTTAGATTTTAGTACAAACAATTTGATGATCCATAAAGGAACAAATGGAGGTGCACCATCTAACGACATAACAGTATCATCAGGTACATTAGCTTCCGGAGCAGTAATGGTAATTGGAAGGTCTGAAATAGGCACATACCTTACAAATAATAATCTTTCCGGGGTTACCTTTGTAGAGGAACCCTTTACTTTTAATGGCGATGACGCTTTAGTAGTAATATTTGGAACTGATACAACAGATATATTTGGTGTTCCTGGAACAGATCCGGGTTCAGCATGGTCTGGAAATAGCGTAAGTACCGCTGACCAAAATATTCAATTGATTCCAGGTTTAAGTTCAGGAATTACAACAGTAGCAAATGCATGGAGCGATCCTAGTACGAGATTCGAAACTGAGAATACGAATCCAAGTTCAGCTACCGACGCATTAGATGGTTTTGGTGTTCCACCTTTAGGTGTATCAATTTCAGGAGATGCCGGTTGGAGATTACTTTCTATTCCTAAAACCAGTGCAACCGTTAGTGATATTTCTGATGACACTGCCATTCAAGGAGTAACAGGAGGATCGGATGCTTCTGCTTCGTCCAATGTATTTACTTATGATGATACAGGGTCATATGAAACTCCGGCGAATGTGAGTACCGCTATTACAAATGGTTATGGCTTAGCAGTTTACTTCTATAATAATTCAACCAACGGAAGTGTTCCATTGCCGGTTTCTTTAGATGTTTCTGGTTCAGAACCGGGATCAGATGTTGCTGTGACATTGAACAAAAGTAATACTGCAGGAACCTCAGCCGGATCCGGAGCCGCTGATAGTTATTACACGTTAGTAGGAAATCCATTTCAATCAAATTTCAACTTAAATAGTATTACGGTTACCGGTGGTGCAATTCAAGATAACGTTCAATTTTGGAGTGATGCTTCGTCATCTTATACAGCTCAGAACAGAACTACTCCTTTTATTGTGTCTCCCTGGCAGGCATTCTGGGTAGAAGTGTTAAATGCAAATGGTGCCACTTCTATCACTTTTCCGACAAGCGGAAAATCTACTACGTATAGAAATGCCAATTACTTTTCCAAAGAAAACCCCGAAAACGTTGATATAGAATTCACGCTTTCATCAGAAACCACTTTTGACGAAGCGATCAAGTTGAGCTTCAGAAGTTATGCTGAGTTAGGAATGGACCGGGCAGATGCCTCCAAACTGGTGCCACTCGTTTCAGAGTATGCTACCATGGCTTTTGTAGGAGACTATCAAAACGAAGAAAAGCTTAAATCGGTGGAATCTCTTCCATCTAATTTGGAAGAAGCTATTACAATTCCATTGCGCCCGACGTTAGTTGGAGTGAGTGGAGAGTTTACCTTTTCATGGGGTGGACTGGAAGCACTAAGCAACAAAATGTCTTTCACCTTACATGATTATGAAACAGGCACCAATATCGATATGGCCGAAATGGATTCCTATGTATTTATGGCGGAAGCAAATACAGCTGCGAAAAGTAAATCAGTATTACTTCCTGTAGTTGCAGAGACAGAGTCCGGAAATGCTGAAAACAGATTCGGAATCACGATCACTCCAAATACGTCCGTTGGCATTAATGATGAGATTGCTGCTCCAACGGAGTTTGCGTTAGGTCAGAATTATCCGAATCCGTTTAATCCAACTACGAATATCCAATATTCAGTGGGCGAAGCCGGTCCTGTGACCATCACCGTATACAATGTAATGGGACAGAAAGTAGCTGAGCTATTGAATACCACGAAAAGCGCAGGAAGCTATCAGGTAAGCTGGAACGCAACCGGGCAAGCGAGTGGAATTTACTACTACCGTTTAACGGCACCGGGACAAGTGCTAACCAGACAAATGACATTAATTAAGTAATTAGCTGTTAGCGGACAGCGGTTAGCTTTTAGTGAAGTTAGAATCACTAAAAGCTAAAGGCTGACAGCTGATAGCCTCAAAGCTATATCACTATGAAAAATTTATTACTCGTTTTACTCACGCTCACAATTGTACTAATTCTGTCGTCACTAGCTATGGCGCAACCAGGCTTACCGAGCGATCCTGCTCAGGCTCCCATTGACGGAGGCTTAGGCTTGCTTGCCGCTGCTGGCGGAGCTTATGCTTACAAAAAGCTGAAAGGCCGTAATAGCGAAGAAGTATAACACAATCACACCGGCCTGTTCTGTAATCCGTGTTTCGTTGTTGGAACGCAGATCACACGGATGTGGCTGATACTCACTGATGTATAATTATACCTGGTTCCGATGCTCTGCGTCGGAACCTTTTTTTTGTATTAGAATCTGTGGTTGTAGCCGTTCGGACTGAAGTCCTCTCTGGTGAACTGGATTTGGAATGTTGGTGGTGAATGAGGTTTGCTCAGGTACACAAGCTAGGGATTTATCCCGCAGCGATTGAAGAATTGGTTGAACAATAAACCGCAGAACCTGAAGGATCTGCTTGTTTAAAATCATATAAAATAGTTTAAGCTAGTAGGGCGTTCACGCCCGGTGGTTAATTTCGGGCTTTGTTGTTAGCACCCGATCTTGATAAAAACCCAATTTCGGTCATTCCTGGGAATGCAGGAATCTGGATCGTTATTACAGGTATGCTCCTCTAAACCAATCCAGATCTCGGGCATACACTAACATAGGATGACTTTGCTTTTGGAAATTATTTCTAGCTTATCAGAATCTTCCTGGACCTAAGGAGCCCCCCTCCCTAAAATTAGGGAGGGGACGGGGGTGGGTCAGCAAACGGAGCTTTGTTGTTGTTCGGACTAAAGTCTTCACTGGTAAAGTTGATTGGGAATGTTGGTGGTGATTCACATTTGCTCAGGTACACCAGCCAGAATTTTAATCGGCAGCGATTTAAGAACAGATCAATCTCACAAAAAGTAAGCTGGTTTTCTTGATTAGTCTGCCGGAGCCGATAAAAGAATCCATAAAGAGAGAAATCATGAAAGCTTATAACCCATTCGTAGGTAATGGGTTAAAGTCAAATCAAAAAAAATAATATTCTCTTATTTAACAAAAGTTGTAAAAGAGCCAATAATCATTTTGACTTCTAAATTATCTGTTAATTAATAGATTCTAATAACATACAGGTAAATTTAATTTGCATTAGTTAACAGTGTTAACTAATATTTACTTAACACTGTTAATTACGATTAGCTAAGCTTTAATAAATAAAAAGAGGTAATAACTTGATAAAAAAGCTATTTACATTGTTCTTTTGCTTTTTACTTGCGGGTATGGCTTACGGGCAAACAAGAACAATTTCAGGAACGGCCGGCTGGAGAATGATTTCCATTCCAAAAGCAGGCGCTACTGTTACAGATATTTCTGATGACACAGCCATTCAGGGAGTAACAGGCGGATCAAATGCAGGAGATGCCGCAAATATTTACTACAATCCGGGATCAGGTGGATCCGGAGGTTGGACGGTACCAACCAATATGAGCACCGCATGGGGCGATGGCCTTGGTGCAATTGTATACTTTTATAATAATACTACCGGAGGAAGCAGTGAACTTCCTTTAGATTTAGATGTGAGCGGTTCTGAACCTGGATCTGATGTTAAAGTTACTATCACAAACGATTTTACATTAATGGGAAATCCTTTTCAATCGAACATAAATGTAGATGATATTACTGGGAATGCAACTGGAGTTGGCTTACTATTTGGTGGAATTAAAAGCTCCATAAAAGTTTGGAATAACTCAGCAGGCTCATATTCAAGCTATAATTTAGGAAGTAATCTTGTATTGGCTGAATGGCAAGGTATTTTTATAGAGAAAGCTACCGGACTTTTAACAGATTTAACGGAAGTAACTATACCGACTTCTTCAAAAACTGCAAGTGCAGCGGGTATCTCCCATTATAGTAAATCCAGAGCATTCGACACCAGAAGTATAGACCTGCATTTAACAGGTGAAGGTTTTAATGATCTATCTACAAAGTTTTATTTTACTCCTTATTCTTCTGAGCAGGAAGATCAATTTGACGGTTCTAAATTAAGTTCAATAAATGGATCACCAACTATAGCGTTTGTTCAGGACTTCGGAGAAGGAAAAGTATTATTAAATCAGGATGCCAGATCACTTGATCCGGAAACTACACAATCCTATGATTTGGAAGTTAATGATGCAGGAATAAGCGGAGAATATACTTTGAACTGGGAAACCATGAAGCAGATTCCATCTGATTGGACAATTACTCTTATTGACCGCGAAGAAGATATTTATATTGATATGCAATCTGAAACCAGCTACAGTTTCAATGTTGAAGCAAAACAAAAAAGAGCGAATGTAACTTCCCTAAGGCTTGGAGCTGTAAAACAGAAATCTGTAAATAATTCAAACCCTCGTTTCGGAATCACTATTTCTCCAAGTACAGCAGTAAGTATTGATGATGAGATTGCTGCTCCAACGGAGTTTGCGTTAGGTCAGAACTATCCGAATCCGTTTAACCCAACTACGAATATTCAATATTCTGTGGGAGAAGCCGGTCCTGTGAACATCACTGTATATAATGTAATGGGACAGAAAGTAGCCGAGTTGTTAAATACAACGAAGTCGGCAGGAAGCTATCAGGTAAGCTGGAATGCAACCGGACAAGCGAGTGGGATTTATTACTACCGCTTAACGGCACCGGGACAAGTGCTAACCAGACAAATGACATTAATTAAATAACAAGCTATTAGCTGAGAGCTATTAGCGTTTAGTGAGGCAAGGCCTCTAAACGCTAATGGCAAACAGCTGACAGCTAAAAGCTTTTATTATGAAAAATTTATTACTCGTTTTACTCACGCTCACTATTATACTCATTCTTTCCGCTCTTGCTATGGCTCAACCGGGCTTGCCGAGTGCTCCTGCTCAGGCTCCCATTGACGGTGGCTTAGGCTTGCTTGCCGCTGCAGGTGGGGCTTACGCTTACAAAAAGCTTAAGGGCCGTAACAACGGTAGCGAAGACGTATAAACACAACTACGCCTTTCTGTTCTCTGTGTTCTAATGCTGAACGCAGACAACACGGATAGGGCAAATGATTACTGATGTATAATTATATCTGGTTCCGATGCACTGCGTCGGAACCTTTTTTTTTGTTTTAGAACTGGTCGGATACAATAAACCGCAGAATCTGAAAGATCTGCTTGTTTAAAATCTCTTCTTCAGATCGGCGTTATTGGTGGTCTATTGATTTGAATCATAATTGTATACAATCCCCAATCGTGATTTTCAATTCTATCTGTTACATTCCCATATGATTTCAGCTAAGAACATCAGTAAATCCTACTCCTCTAAGGACGTACTTAAAAACATAGATCTGAATATTTCCGCAGGAAATACGGTTGCTTTGATCGGACCAAGTGGTTGCGGAAAGTCAACTTTGTTAAGAATTATCATGGGGTTGATTGAAGCAGATTCAGGATTCATTCTAATAGATGGGGAAACTGTTTCTAAAGAAAATGTACTTCAGGTAAGGCAAAAAATAGGATATGTGATTCAGAAAGGCGGACTTTTCCCTCATCTGACAGCAAGAGAGAACGCCACCTTAGCGAGCGAATATTTGGGATGGAGTACATCAAAAACAGAAGAAAGACTGAGTGAATTAGCTGATCTTGTTCAGATCGATAAAAACATGTTAAACAGAAAACCGGACGATCTTTCAGGAGGGCAGGCACAAAGAATCAGTTTAATACGCGCTCTTATGCTTGATCCAAAAATTATTCTTCTGGATGAGCCGCTGGGTTCGATAGATCCACTGGTTAGACATGAACTGCAATCAGATTTAAAAAAGATCTTTCATGAACTCCAAAAAACAGTGCTGTTGGTGACTCATGATCTGGGCGAAGCTGCATTTCTTGGAAATGAGATCGTGCTGATGAAAGAAGGAGAGATCGTCCAACAAGGAGACATCCGTCAAATTATAAGTAATCCGGTCAATGAGTTTGTAGAGCAATTTGTTTCAGCGCAGAGAAGTCCGTTGGAGGGGTATTGAGCTATTATGAATATCCGATATCCAATATGGAATGATCAATGTTCAAATATAAGGTTTAGTATATTTCGGTTATTTCTTGTTATTATTGTATTTGTAATCGGTACTTCTTTTTCAATTGCTCAACCGATTGTAAAAATCGGCAGTAAGTTGTTTACAGAGTCGGTGATACTGGGTGATATAACTTCTCAGATTTTTGAAGCGAATGGAATCAACACCGAGTATAACGAGCAGCTGGGTGGGACCAGAATTTTATGGAATGCGCTGCTGGCTGAAGAGATCGATGTTTATCCTGATTATACAGGAACTATTATTCAGGAAATACTTCAGGAAAATGAGATAGACAGTTTTGAAGAGCTTGAGTTTTCATTAAATAATTTCGGCGTTGGAATAACAAAACCTCTGGGCTTTAATAATACTTATGCTCTGGGGATGAATAAAGAAAAAGCTCAGGAGTTAAACTTGAATTCTATTTCTGACCTGAGGTCTGTTCCTGAACTCAGATATGGTTTCAGTAATGAATTTCTGGATCGTAATGACGGCTGGAAAGGACTAAGTGAGTTTTATGGAATAGAGGCTGAGAATGTAACAGGTTTAGATCACGATCTGGCATACAGAGGACTTGAAGTTGAGAACATCGATGTAATTGACCTCTATTCCACTGACGCTGAAATTGAATATTACGATCTGAAAGTTCTGAAAGATGATCAGAATTTCTTCCCGACATATCAGGCTGTTCTGCTCTATAGACTTGAGCTGGAAAAGACGAACCCGGAAGCTATTACATTGCTCGGAAAACTTGAAAGTGCAATCCCTGAGCAAACAATGATTGCTATGAATTCGGCAGTAAAATTGGATAAAAGAACAGATGAAGAAGTTGCTTCAGAATTTTTAAAAGAAAATCTTCAGCTCAATTCTACAATTGAAAGAAATACACTTTGGGACCGATTGCTTGTCAATACGTTAGGGCATTTATATTTGGTTGGAATTTCTCTGGGTTTGGCAATTTTAATCGCGATTCCACTTGGTGTAACAGCTGCAAAAATAAAAGCGGTTGAAGGCTCAATAATTGGCTTTGTAGGAATACTGCAAACTATACCATCATTAGCGTTACTGGTTTTTATGATTCCGTTATTAGGAATCGGTTCAGTGCCTGCAATGGCAGCGTTATTTCTGTATAGTTTGTTGCCCATCGTAAGAAATACACATTCAGGAATTAAGGGTATTTCAGAACCGGTAATGGAATCTGCATATGCATTGGGGTTGCCAAATGCTGTGATCCTGAAAAAGATCGAACTTCCATTAGCTTTACCAACTATATTGGCAGGTATAAAAACTTCAGCAGTGATAAATGTAGGTACAGCAACACTGGGAGCTTTGATAGGTGCTGGAGGCTACGGGCAACCAATTCTGACCGGAATCAGATTAGACAGTACAGCACTGATCTTAGAAGGAGCAATTCCGGCTGCATTGCTCGCACTTCTTGTTCAGGGTTTCTTTGATCTGATTGAAAAGTGGGCAACAAAATAATTAAGACTATTCAAGCTCGGCAAGTAAGCTTCTGATATCCAATGGCTTTGTGTACATATCAACTGAACCGTCTTCCTTTTTCGGCCATTGCTCTTTGGGTCTGTCCCAATATAATTCAACGCCATTGCCATCAGGATCGTCGAGATAAAGAGCTTCCGAAACACCATGATCAGAGGCTCCTGTAATCGGATATTTTTTATCCTGCAGTCGTTGAAAAATTTCAGCCAGATCTTTTTTAGTAGGGTAGAGTATTGCAGTGTGAAACAATCCCGGGCTATTTTTAGGAGCAGCCTCTGCGTTTTTACTGAACCAGGTATTCAACCCAATATGATGATGATATCCGCCGGCTGAAATAAAAGCAGCCTGATCTCCATAGGTGGTCATGAGTTCAAAACCCAGCAAGCCGCAATAAAACTCAAGGGATCGATCAAGATCAGAAACTTTCAAATGAACATGTCCAATGGAAGTTTTAGGAGGAATTTTATATGACATAGCACAATGGTTTAATCAGGAGTTTTAAAATAAAAAAAGCCTTCTCAAAAAGAAGGCTTTTCTCTGGTTCCGATGCTCTGCGTCGGAATCTTTATTTTAGGGAATATCCCTAATTTCTTGCTTTATTATCCAGTTATTTGCGGTAATACCTATGATCAATAAAAAAAGCCTTCCCGAATGAGAAGGCTTTTAATCAGTAAAAAAATAAATTTATCTAATATTAGTTACCACCATCTCGGTTGGATTTACGAGGAGTTGGCCATGTCATTTGCTCTCCTGTTCTTCGGCTTATTGGAAGAACCGCTCTGTCTCTTGGGAAAGTCTCAGGATCTTCACTGGCCATGTATGTAAGAACCGCAGTTAAAATTGCATTATTTCGTACATCATCAAAAACGATCTTGTCATAAGTGTCACGATTTGTGTGCCATGTGTAGTTCCAGTAACTCCAGCTAAGTGAGCTAAGAGAAAATCCGGGAGCACCTGCAGCTATAAAAGAAGCGTAGTCAGAGCCACCACCACCGGGAGTTCCGGGGAAAGTTGTTTCTATATGTCTGCTGATGTCGTTCGGTACAGCTTCTAACCAACGTCCTAAGAATTCATAAGAATGCAGAAATCCCTGTCCTGATAATCTTACTACACGTCCTGTTCCGTTATCCTGATTGAAAAGTGCTTGTAAGTTTTCAACAACTTCAGGATTATCTTCAACAAAAGCTCTTGAACCATTTAATCCTTGCTCTTCACTTCCCCAGAGTCCAACAATAATGGTCCTCTTAGGATTTGGATAAACAGTTTTAAGAATACGAGCTGCTTCCATCATGGTGATAGAACCTGTACCGTTATCAGTAGCTCCGGTTCCGCCGTCCCATGAATCAAAATGAGCAGAAAGAATAATGTATTCATCCGCTTTTTCAGTTCCGGGAATAGTTGCGATGGTATTGAAAGTCTCAACTTTTCCAAGATCTTTAGAAGTGGCATTTACATGAATTTTTGGCTTATCACCGTACTCAGTTAAGCGGTAAAGTAAACCGTAGTCTTCAAGGGAAAGATCTACCGTCGGGATTTTTTGGGTACTGGAACTGAATATTTTATTCACACCAAAACCTGATGACCATCTGGATTGAATAATTCCTACCGCTCCTGCTTCTTCAAGTGCTGCAATGATAGTTCTGGAATTGTATCCGGTGTTATTAATTCGCTCTCTCCATGCTTGTGTCTGAGCAGAACGTTCTTCCTTCATTTTCTCAAAAGATTCTTCTGTAGCAAATTCTTCCCAGTTATAGTCAGGTCGCCCGGTTGGCTGATGCATGGAAACCAGTACATATTTACCTTTCACATTCTTCAGCCAGGCTTCAAATTCTTCCTTATTTTCAACTTCAGGAATAATTACTGTTTCAGCCTCAACACCGTTCTTTTTTGTTCCGGGGCTCCAGGCTAAGATCATTCCTTCCATACTTACAGTACGAGGATGCGTCAGATCTACATGTGTAATTCCACGTTCCCATCCGCGCCATTCTCCAAATTGTTGTTTCTCTGCTTCAATTCCCCACTCATTAAATGTATCTACTGCCCAGTTGTGAGCTTTTAATTGTTGCGGAGTACCAACCAAGCGCGGCCCGATAACGTCCAGAAGTTCATGAGCCAGTTTTTCAAGATGTGAATTTTCATTAGCTTCTTTTACGATCATATCAACTACTTCTTCAGTAGTTTGTGCAACGGTTATTGTACTGCTAAGCACAAAAATCGCCATAAATAGTTTAAGTGTTCTTTTCACTTTCACCCTCATTAAGATTAATAAATTAGTTGGCGAGAATATATCCAAGAAAACCGTAAGGGGAGAAGCAGGTAACTTTTTTTAACAGTTTACTTAAATAAAAAAACCTCCAACTCTTTCGAGCGGAGGTTTGAATATAGTTGCCACGTAAACACTAAATCACGAAAGTTACTATTTAGTGTTTTTGTGATTTAGTGGCGAAACAATCTTAAGCTGTTTCCAGCATTTTCTTTAGCGTAATGCCAATTTCTGCAGGACTGTCAACAACAGTAATACCCGCAGCAGCAAGTGCTTTTTTCTTTTCCTGAGCTGTTCCTTTACCACCTGAAATGATTGCACCCGCATGTCCCATACGTCGGCCCGGAGGCGCTGTTGATCCCGCAATAAATGCTACAACAGGTTTGTCTACATGCTTTGCAATATATTCAGCAGCTTCTTCTTCAGCAGAACCACCAATCTCACCGATCAATACAATAGCGTCAGTATCAGGATCTTCCTGAAGCATTTTAACTGCATCAAGGTGAGTAGTTCCTATAACCGGATCTCCACCAATTCCGATTGCTGTGCTTTGACCCAATCCTTCTTTGGTTAACTGATCAACTGCTTCGTAAGTCAAGGTTCCTGATCTGGAAATCAAACCAACAGTTCCTTTTGAGAAAATACTTCCGGGCATAATCCCAACTTTTGCTTCTCCGGGAGTAATTAATCCGGGGCAATTTGGTCCAACCAGTACTGCTCCATGGTTTTTAACAACTTGCTTGGCTACGATCATATCTTTTACAGGAATTCCTTCAGTAATACAAATGATCACTTTGATGCCGGCAAAAGCTGCTTCAGTAATAGCATCGCCTGCAAATGCAGGGGGAACAAAAATGATAGATGTATTTGCCTGAACTTCTTCAACAGCTTCAGCAACTGTATTAAAAACCGGACGATCTAAGTGAGTTTGCCCGCCTTTTCCCGGAGTAACTCCGCCTACAACATTTGTTCCGTACTCGATCATTTGACCTGCATGAAAACTTCCTTCACTTCCGGTAAAACCCTGTACAATCAGTCGGGTATCATTTCCTACTAATACGCTCATTTTTGTTCTTTAACGTTCAAATTTTTGTGCGCTTGAATATACCATCATTGCATGGCAATGGAAAGCGCTAAAGGATATTGAATATTCAATATTGAACAAGGAATATCGAATAATGAGCTTGGATAGATATAATATCAAAAACAATAAAACTATTTTGAATGTACTAACTAGTGATACAGTTTCACTTATTCACTTTAATACTTATCACTATCATTCAAAATCCGTATAATTGAATCATGATAACTGACGACAAAAAAGAGGAAGTTCGTGACGCTGCTGATATAGTGGAGGTTGTGGGCGACTATGTTAAGCTGAAGCGCTCCGGCAGTGGTTTCACGGGTTTGTGTCCTTATCATGATGAAAAGACCCCGTCTTTTAATGTAACTCCTAGATTAGGCATTTTTAAATGTTTTGGATGCGGAGAATCCGGTGATGTTTTTAAGTTTGTGATGGATCAGGATGGGATCGGTTTTACAGAAGCAGTTCGTCAGCTCGCAGATCGTTACGGCGTTTTTATCCCCGAAGAAGAAAGCTCTGAACCGTCGGAGAGTCTTCAGCAGAAAGAAGGAATTTATCACGCGCTGAAGTTTGCCGGAATTTATTTCTACAGAAATCTGATCGAAAACCCGGATGCAGAGAAGGCATTAAAGTATCTGGATAACCGTGGTTATAACCGGGAAGTTTTTAAAAAATATGGATTGGGTTATGCTCCAACCGGTGGGAGCGATCTTTACAAAGCAGCACAGAATGCAGGAATTTCAGAAGAATATTTAGTTGAAGCAGATCTGATCAAACCCAGCCAAAGGGGAGAGGGCTTTTACGATACTTTTCGTGGACGATTGATGTTTCCCATCTTTGGAACCACAGGAAAAGTAATCGCTTTTGCCGGAAGAGTACTTGGAAACGAAAAAACAGCTAAGTATATCAATTCTGCACAGACCAAAGTGTACAACAAAAGTGAAGTTGTATACGGGGTTAACTTTGCAAAAAATGAGATCCGTAAAAATAAAGAAGTGATTCTGGTTGAAGGATATACGGATGTGATCACTTTGAATGAGCACGGTATTAAAAATGTAGTGGCAAGTTCGGGAACAGCATTAACACCCGGACAAATGAAGATACTGAATCGTTACGGTGAGAAGATCATTATGATCTACGATGCGGATAACGCAGGTCAGGCAGCAATGAAGAGAGGAATTGATATTGCTTTGGCCCAGGGAATGGAAGTTCAGTTGCTGGAGCTTCCGGATGGAGAAGACCCGGACTCATTTGTGAAGCAATTTGGAAAAGAATCTTTCGATGAGTTAAAGAATAAAGAAGCGTTAGATTTTGTGGATTTTCTGCTTTTGAAAGCAGATGAAGAAGGACGATTGAAAAACCCCGTTCAGGTTGGTAAAGTTATTTCTGAAATTCTTCAAGCTATTGCCAGTATAAAAGAGTCGATTCAGCGACAGATCTATGTTCAGCACCTTCATCAAAAAACTCAGCAATATCGAAAGGGGAGTGACCGGGAACTTTTTACTGAGCTGGAAAGAGTGATGGCACAGAAGCAGCAGGAAGATTTCAGGGATCGAAGGAGGGAAGCGTTCAGGGAACAAAGAACTGTTGATGAAACAGGAATGACGGACAGCAACATTACTTCAGGTGAAGTACAAACCCCGAAGGTTTTGGACGGTCGTCAAGCTCCATCGTCCAAAAAACCTCAGTTTGAGAAAGAACTTATCAGATTAATGATCACTTACGGCCGTGATATGGTCGAGTATATTTGCTCATTTACTAATGAAAAGCTATTTGAAGATGAAGAATTAAAGACTTTTTATCTGGATATCCTCAACCGTTATAAAGAAGAAAAAGAGATTTCTATTCAGGTCTACTCCGGAAAACAAGACCCATTTCCACGGTTGGTGGGCGATGTTCTATTGGAACAATATGCTCCAAGCGAGAGGCATGAGGAGAAAGTGGGATTGAAATATGAAAAAGATAAAAATCCCTACAGAACAGCAAAAAGTACCATCAAAGCAATGGAATTGGCTTTTTATAAGAGGAAAATAGCAGAATTATCCGAGAGATTTGGAAGATCGGAATCCCAGGAAGAGAAAAAGAAAATAATGTCTTCTCAAACGCTCATTCAGGAGAAAGTCACCAAATTGACTACCACTTATTCTGATGATTATTATCCGGATCCTTCAACCGAATCTGAGAATGTTGTGAATGAAAAAAAGTTCGAGTATAAGATGAAAAGCGACAGGAATTAGTTATTAGTGACTAGTGTTAAGTGTTTAGTTTGTACATAAACTAAACACTTAACACTAAAAACGGAGCCTGTTAAAATGAAGACCATCAATCCTGCTACCGGAAAAGTAATTAAAGAATATTCGGAAATGAGCTTTGAGGAAGTTTCCGGGATCATTTACAGAGCAAACATTGCTCAAAAACAGTGGAAGGAAAGAAGTTTTACAAATCGTTCTGTAAACCTGAATAAGATCAGTGAATTACTGAAAGAGAATAAAGACAGGCTGGGAAAATTGATGTCAACAGAAATGGGAAAACCTTTTTCTCAATCAGTTGGCGAGATAGAAAAATGCGCATGGGTTTGTGAATACTATGCAGAGAATGCAGAGGGTTTCCTTGCTGACGATACTGTTGAAACAGACGCATCAAAAAGTTATGTGACTTTCAATCCTCTGGGAACTGTGCTTTCAATTATGCCGTGGAATTTTCCTTTCTGGCAGTTGTTCAGATTTGCAGCTCCGGCATTGATGGCGGGTAATGCGGTAATTCTGAGTCATTCGGAAAATGTAACAGGTTGTGCACTGGAAATTGAAAAGATCATCCACGGATCAGGCATATCTTCAGATCTGTTTCGAACAATTCTGGTCCAAAATGAAAACATGAAACCGGTAGTTCAACACGATGGAATTGTAGCGGTTACATTAACAGGAAGTACCAGAGCAGGGAAAATTGTCGCTTCGCAAGCCGGGGAAGCTTTAAAGAAAACCGTTTTGGAACTCGGAGGGAGCGATCCGTCCATAATCTTAGCTGATGCTGATATCAAACAAGCAGCGGAAAGTTGTGTGGATTCAAGACTATTAAACAGTGGACAAAGTTGTATCGCTGCTAAAAGGTTCGTGGTAGTTGAAGAAGTATATGATGAGTTTGTATCGGAATTCAAAAAACTGATGGAAACCAAGAAGGTTGGTGATCCTTTTGATGAAGCTACTGATATTGGCCCGATGGCAAGAGAAGATCTCAGAGATGGTTTGCACGATCAGGTTCAAAAGAGTATTCAAGCAGGAGCAAATTGTACGCTTGGCGGGGGAAAACCGGGAGCAGCAGGTTCTTTTTATCCGGTTACAATTCTTGAAAATGTAACAAAAGGAATGCCTGCCTATGACGAAGAACTATTTGGTCCTGTTGCTTCCATCATTAAGGTGAAAGATGAAACAGAGGCTATAAAAGTGGCGAATGATTCTATTTACGGTTTGGGAGCTTCTATTTACTCTTCCGATATAGAAAAAGCTGAAAAATTAGCCGCTGAGCAGCTGGAAGCGGGATGCTGTTTTGTGAATGACTTCGTTAAATCTGATCCTAGGCTACCTTTCGGTGGTATCAAACAATCCGGTTATGGAAGAGAATTAGGTTTGTATGGAATTCGGGAGTTTGTGAATACGAAGACGGTGTATGTGAGGTAAGTAGTTGCTAGAAAAATAATTCTGAGTTAACAAACAGTATTCAAAAGACCTCTAATTACGTTACAACACCAGCGTTAATCTTTCCAGATAAAAAAAATGCAACTCTTTTTTCAAAGAGCTGCATTGTAAGTGTTACACGTAAAACGCTAATTAAACGAATAACAATTAAATATATGGATTAAAGTCTCAATACAAAATAAAATTGTAGAGTTGGATGAATACTTATTGCTAAAAAAAACTTGTTATTTAACTAAAATACATGCAAAACAGAGGGTTAGCGGTTAATTTATTTGCAATATAAGCGTTGGTTTATTACAATATATTAACACACTTAAAGTGTGTTACACGTAAAACGCTAAAAAAAATGAATAAACCAATGAATCATAAACGAATTGTTATTGATCTGGAACGAAGTGGAGTATTGCTGTTGA
>JAEPNB010000019.1 GCA_017643645.1 Balneola sp. | reverse complement strand
GACAAGAATTATTGGCGCGAACTCCATTACATCGACTAATCATTACAAAAGGTCTTCGCTCGTATGATACACATTCACAAATCAGCCTGAGTGTAATGATTGCTCTTGCAGAGCCGTCGATTTCATTGCGTTCTTGGCTCGCCAATAATTCTAAAGGTCGGTATAGTTGGAAGCTTTTCTAAATAGTCAGGATTATAAAAAAGTGAATTTTTGTAAGTGAATTATCAAACATCAATAATCCTGAACCTGACTTTGCAGGCAAATAGGAAACCCTTCATCGAAGTGTTTCAAACTGCCCCGGAACTACTTTTAAATAAATTTTGTAGGTTCAGGTATGTTACACTTTATAGAGATAAAAACCGACCACAAACCGCGTACGCGACAAACTCTTAATGCCATTCTTACATTAGCTACGGCTGTACTGGCACTGATCTATCCGGATTTTCTGTACCTGATTGCCGGTGGATATTTAGTTGCCTTAGGTGTTCTGTTTTTTAGTTTTAAAATGCCTTCGTTGGTTTCAGCGATCCCGTTAGTTACCGGAATACTGATCTTCATTTTCCCGGAATTGATTCCAATCACCTTTGGGATATTTCTGGCATTATTCGGGCTGATTTTATTCTTCTCGTTCTCGCTTTCTGTTCTGGGAGTGCTCACTTTTGTGATCGGAATTTTGATCTATATGAACCCCGACTCCATTGCGTATTTCATCGCTGCGTTTATGTTGCTCTATTCCGTGAATAATCTGATCTCATTGTTTAAAGGGAAAGAGGATTCGTAGTTATTTGCTTTCAGGATCTTTGTGAAGGCTGGTTGTTCTATCAGATTTCTCGGATACATTTCTAACCCACCCCCGGCCCCTCCCTAAGATTAGGGAGGGGAGCTCTTTAGGAACGATGAGAGTCAGATGAGCTAGCTCAAAGATTTATTTCCTGCCTACACGCCGGGCGTGAACACCCTACTAGCTTAAATTTTGTTGTCTGATTTTAAACCAGCAGGTCCTTTGCCATAGGCATCCCTTTGGGGCAGGGCCGGCGTTGCGGTTTACCTAGCCTCATTCCATGGCGCGGAGGTTTTTGTATTCCCAATTAATTCTTCACCCCATTAAACACCAATCTTCCGTCTACGATGGTTCCGAGGATTTTACCATTCCACAAAGAGTCCGGGTTTTGCTCACCTATGTTCAACACATCGATCGAAAGAATAGTGAGATCAGCGCGTTTACCTACTTCTATCGTTCCCAAAACGTCTTCCTGAAAAGCAGCGTAAGCCGACCAGCTGGTATAAGCCCGAAGTGCTTCTTCCGGTGAAAGGGCTTGTTCGGGATACCAACCTCCATTCGGTCTTCTGTCTTTATTCTTTCGGGTGATGGCTGCATAATATCCATAAAAGAAATTATGATCACTTCCTGTAAGGTCGGAGTTAAATGTTAGCGGAACCCCATTCCGACGAAAAGTCCGCCAGGCATACGCTCCTTGTATTCGTTCGCTTCCCAATCTATCTTCAGCCCAGCCCATATCTTCTGCCATATGCGGAGGCTCCATAGAAGCAATAAGCTCCAGATCAGCAAAACGCCCGAAATCTTCCGGGTGAACGACTTGCGCATGTTCTATTCGATGTCGGTTTAACCTTATCTCCGGATTTTCATCAAAAACCCTATCATAGAAATTCAGCATATCACGATTTCCGGCATCGCCGATGGCATGAATTCCCAACTGAAATCCCGCCTCCATCATGTCTTGTACCAGCGATTCATCAAAACCATAATCTTCCCCGCTGATCCCTAGGTGACCGGGCATGTCTGAATAATCATCCAGCAGTTTTGCTCCACGAATTCCCAACGAACCGTCGTAATAGGCTTTTACAGCCCGAACGGTAAATAATTCCCCGGTTTCTGTTTCAGGTCCACGCTTCATCCACTCTTTTAGTAGTGTGGAATCGGTGGCCTGGAGCATTGCGTATACTCGAACCGGAGAAATGCCTTCTGCTTCCAATTCCTGATAGGCGTTTAGGTAATCCCGATTGGTTCCGGCATCATGAAAAGCAGTGTATCCTGATTCTGCCATCACTTCCATACCGTGCAAGGCTATGCGTCGAAAATCTTTCGCTGTGCGGGCGGGCAGGGTTTCTTCCACTAATTCAGCTGCATTATTTGTGAATATTCCATTCGGATTTCCATCGGTATCCTTCATAATCTCACCACCAACAGGAGAAACGGTTTCGGAAGTAATACCGGCTCGTTTCATAGCTTCGTAATTAGCCACTGCTGTAAATCCGTGTGTTCCGATGATAAAAACCGGACGATCCGGAAAAGCTTGTGAAAGATCTTCCGCAGTTGGTAAAAGCTCCGTCGACATCGCTCCTTCATCATAGCCAAAGCCAAGAATCCAGTCCCCGGCAGCGGTAGATTCATCTTGCTTTTCTATCAACCGATCGATAATCGCCTGCTTATTATCCAAACCGGTGAGATCAATTTTTCCGAGATCTTCTCCGAAATAATACGGGTGGGCATGGCTATCTACCAATCCGGGAATAATGGTTCCGCCCTGAGCATCCACCATCTGTGAGCTACTTGTTTGATATGTAAGAGCCGTTGATTCATCACCCACAAAAAGAATAGAATTCCCTTCTATAACAATGGCTTCTGCATCCGGCATCCAACTTCCATCCGAGAAAGGAGCGGATGAATGCGGATTTCCCTCCAAATCAGGATCCTGCCAGTTCAGCGTATACACCTTGGCATTGGTAATAATGATCCGGGAATCAGGAGCTTGTTTAGTACATGCCGACAAAGTAAGTACCAACATCCCGAAACAAATAATTTTAAATAATCTCATTTTAAATGTAGGATTGAAGATGAATCAGAGTTTATAAGATATTCGGCAAAGAATGAAAATCATAACGAGTATTTTAAGTTAATTACTACACATCCATCAAGGCTGTCATCCTGATTTGCCTATTCATTCACTAGCGGAGCAAAGTGGTCCCCAAATCCATACTTATACCCGGGGATTGGTTCGTTACATCCGTTTGTCTTAAAAGTACTTCCCCCGGATTACAGCTTTATCGATAGCCTGTTTTTATCAGATGGAGTCTGCAGGAGATTTAATATAATTCCCGCCTTTATTTATGACATGAGTATAGATCATTGTTGTTTTCAGGTTTTTATGTCCCAATAATTCCTGAACAGTACGAATATCATATCCTTGCTGAAGCAGATGTGTTGCAAAGCTGTGGCGGAAAGTATGTGCCGATATCTTTTTAGTTAAATTAGCCAACGAGGAAGCTTGTTTAATTCTTTTTTGTACAAAACGCCCGGAAAGATGATAACGATGCTTAATTCCACTTCTTGGATCTTTTGCTATTACCTTTGAAGGAAAGATATATTGCCATCTCAGTTTTTTTTCTTCACCCGGATATTTTTTTCGTAACGCATTGGGCAGCAGCGCGTTTCCATAGCCTTCAGAAAGATCTTTGATATGAAGAAGCTTCACATTTTCAAGTTGATCCTTTAAATCCGAGATAGCTTTTTGAGGGAGCAAACTAACTCTGTCCTTTAAACCTTTACCGGAACGCACCCAAAGTTTGTTGTATTCGAAATCAATATCCTGAACTCTCAGCCTCAGGCATTCGGAGATTCTTAGTCCGCTTCCGTATAGCAACAGACAGATCAATTTAGATATTCCGTCCAGATGTTCTAACACTCTTGCCGTCTCGCTTACAGATAATACAACGGGGATTCGCTTAGGCTTTTTTGATCGTTTAAGGTTATCGAGTGACAGTGTTTCTCTTTTAAGCACTTGCTTATATAAGAATACTAATGCTGATAACGCTTGATTTTGAGTGCCGGCAGCTACATTATTGACGTTTGCCAATTGATTCAAAAATTCTTCGACGTCCCTGTCACTTAAATTATTTGGATGAACAGTGCCATGAAACTTAATGTACCGAAGTATCCAATTGGTATAAGCTTGTTCGGTTTTATAGCTGTAATTACGTCTTCTAATTTCCTGCCTAACTTGTTCTAATAATTTTGGCTTACTCATGATTCAATTGATTTTATTAACGAAGGTATTATCTTGTAAGACCGTTAAGGAAGGTATTCCTTACAAAAAAAATTGGATTTTATACGAACGGTTAGTGCGAACGGTGGTTCGTATAAAATCCCAAATTCAAACAATTATGATGTTTGTAGTATTTATTGGATGATTTTTGTTATTCGCCCTAATAAACCTTCATTCGTCTAATAATATGTTATGTGCCCGGTCAGGCGCGTTCGTTTCGTGGTGGTTTTTGCGTGGCTTTTTCTCGTTTCTTTTCTGCTAAACAA
>JAEPNB010000018.1:2106-4868 GCA_017643645.1 Balneola sp. | reverse complement strand
CAAAAGTACCAAAAACTCCCGACAAGAATTATTGACGCGAACTCCATTGCATCGACTAATCATTACAAAAGGTCTTCGTTCGTATGATGCATATTCAAGAATCAACCTGAGTTTAATGATTGCTCCTTCGGAGCCGTCGATTCCATTACGTTCTTGGCTCGCCAATAATTCTAAAGGTCGGTGTAGTTGGAAGCTCTTTCTGAAATTTATAAAAATATTACCCTTCCACGCAGGAGCTTGGGAATAGAAGAAATCCTCTTTCGAAGGCAGATTTAGAATCTTCTCTGCAAATTCTCTGACCACCTTGTTTTCTCCCTAACATCAGGGAGGGAGACTCTACAACTCCACTCAGAATTTAATTAGCACGTCCCCTTCCCTTGACTAAGGGAAGGGACAGGGATGGGTTCGTATTCTATCTCAAACTCCTTACCCGGACTCTTAATTGATAAAAACAGGATGTTGTTAGACACATTCCTCAATATGTTACTTTTATTTATACCTGCTTTCCGTAAATAATTCATATTTGAATCATTCTTCTGTTGAAAGGGTTCTAATATTAAATTAATTACCATGTATGGAAGATTCATTTACAGAACAGATTTTCAACTCACATAATGACTGTGTGGAATGTCCATCGAAAGAGGAAGTGAGTTCTTTTTATAAGGACTTACTTGGAACACTATTTCCTGAGTATGCAACCCGGTCTTATGATTCACTTGCTCAGTTTAATCTTCATGTATTAAAATTGAGGGAGGAATTGTACGAAATACTTTATGTCCAACTCAGACATTCAGATATTGATGCTCAGAAAGTAAATAAAGCTTTTTTTGATGCTATTCCTACCGTTTACAAAAAGCTCAAACAAGATATTAAAGCGATCTATGAAGGTGATCCTGCTGCTATAAGTACTGAAGAAGTTGTGCGATCATATCCCGGTTTTTATGCCATTGCTGCATATCGTATAGCTCACGTCTTAACTAAATTAGGTGTAGATATCATTCCGCGTATGTTTACAGAACATGCACACAGTGTAACCGGAATTGATATTCACCCGGGTGCAACCATTGGCAATCATTTTTGTATTGACCACGGAACCGGAATTGTAATCGGTGAGACCACCGTAATCGGAGATCATGTTAAAATCTATCAAGGAGTCACACTCGGAGCTTTAAGTGTTAAAAAGGAAGATGCAAAAATCAAACGCCACCCTACTATTGAAGACCATGTAATAATTTACTCAGGAGCCACCATCCTTGGAGGCAAAACCACTATCGGTGAGAAGAGTATTATCGGTGGTAACGTTTGGATCACCGAAAGTGTAGCTCCCGGAAGTAAAATAAATTATAAGACCCGAACAGTTTCTGAAGACAACAAATAAGTGGATACTCATATTTTCAAAACAAGCATATAATGACTATTGAACAATTAGTTGGAAATACTCCCCTGGTAAAAATAGCCACTCTTAATCCCAATAATTCTGTCACGATTTATGGAAAACTGGAGGGGCAAAATCCGGGAGGAAGTGTAAAAGATCGACCAGCTTTAAATATGATCAAAAGCGCTCTTGAACGAAAAGAGATTTCTGTGGGCGACAAACTGATTGAAGCAACCAGTGGAAATACGGGAATTGCATTAGCCATGATCGCTCAGGCTATGGGTGTTCATATGACCTTGATCATGCCGGATGGCGCTACTCCGGAACGAATCAAAACCATGAAGGCATATGGTGCTGAAGTAATTTTGACACCCGCTGAAAAAACCATCGAGTACTCCCGACAACTCGCAGATGAAATGGCAGAGAACGGCGATTATCATATTTTGAATCAGTTTGCCAATCCTGATAATTATAAAATGCATTATAAAACCACAGGACCTGAGATATGGAAGGATACACAGCAAAAAATAACACATTTTGTATCCGCAATGGGAACAACAGGTACAATCATGGGTGTTTCAAGGTATCTGAAAGAACAAAACCCTGATATACAGATTGTAGGAACTCAGCCTACCGACGGTTCCCGAATCCCCGGAATCAGGAGATGGTCACCTGAGTTTTTGCCAAAGATCTATGAGTCTGAACGGGTAGACCGCATCATTGATGTCAGTGCTGATGAAGCAAAAATTATGACTCGCAGATTGGCGAAAGAAGAAGGAATTTTAGCCGGTATGAGTAGCGGGGGAGCCATGACAGCAGCTCTTAAACTGGCTTCTGAAATAAAAGAAGGCGTGATAGTTTCTATTATTTGTGACCGTGGTGATCGTTACCTGAGTAGCGATCTTTTTGAAGACTAATTACCAGGGTTTATCTGCAGTTCCAGTTTGTGAAAAGTGAAATTCCTCCTTTGAGGGATATTTAACTCTTCTCTGCCAATTCACTGACCCACCCTTGTTCCCTCCCTAACATCAGGGAGGGAAACTCTATAAATCCAATCAGATATTAATTACAACGTCCCCTTCCCTTGTTTAAGGGAAGGGACAGGGATGGGTTCGTCAATACTATGAAACAGCTTCCATTATTCTTTCAAAGACAAGCCTCTCTTTCAAAAGCTCTTACCAGTTCTGTAATATTTTTTCCAGCCAATTCTCTGACCCACCCTTGTTCCCTCCCTAACATCAGGGAGGGAAACTCTATAAATCCACTCAGATATTAGTAACTCGATGAGGGTTTAATAGTGATAGAAGAATAAAATTTGCCCTTAGTATTTAAGACGGAGAAGAGAGCGTGATCCGGATGCGTCTGCGAAGCAGGAATAATCCTTTCA
>JAEPNB010000018.1:0-2096 GCA_017643645.1 Balneola sp. | reverse complement strand
CTCTTACCAGTTCTGTAATATTTTTTCCAGCCAATTCTCTGACCCACCCTTGTTCCCTCCCTAACATCAGGGAGGGAGACTCCATAAATCCACTCAGATATTAATTACAACGTCCCCTTCCCTTGTTTAAGGGAAGGGACAGGGATGGGTTCTCACTTGTGCTCAATACAATTAATCCGTTACTTCAACAAAAATGCGAGAACCCGCGCCACTTAAACGCCGGGTCATTAGGCTAATTAGAAAAACTATTCAAAAAAATTCAATGAAGATTTATTTTTCCGGGTCGATCAGAGGTGGAAGACAAGATGCGAAGCTGTACAATCAGTTAATTGAAGAAATTAAAAAGTACGGAGATGTTTTAACTGAGCATGTCGGCTCTTCTGAAATCAGCGAAGAACCATCAGACCAAGAAATCCATGACCAGGATATGGCATGGTTGAATGAAGCTGATATTTTAATTGGTGAAGTGACAACTCCTTCTCACGGCGTTGGCTATGAAATTGGTCGAGCTGTTGAATTGAACAAAAAAGTTTTTTGCTTATACCGGCAGCAAAAAAATAAATCTGTTTCAGCTATGATCAATGGCTCACCTTCAATTGAATGCTATGAGTATTCAACAATCAAAGAAGCCCAAAGTTTAATTAAACAGATATTTTCCAGAGTTTAAATAACGCAACCTAGCCTGCTTATTGAAAGTCACACCTCGCTTACTATAACCTCGTTCCCACGCTCTGCCTGGGAACGCCAGTCGGAAGCTCCTGCTTCATATATCCAATTGAAGCAGAAGAGGCAGACCCAAGTATTCTATTTACGCCAATCGTTATAAAAATACCTATGTAACCGTAACAAAAAGAGCGTTTAGATCGTATTTATTTCTATGTCACATTTAAATTTAATACATAACGATGCGTTTAATTGCAGTCTCTGTCCTGTTCTTGTTAACCCCCCTACTTGCTGTTTCTCAAATAACCAAAAATACTTATGTATGCCCTCCTTGTCCGGTACATGATACTCTGACATTTGACCATGATGGTGTATGCCCGGTTTGCGGGATGAATCTGATTCAAAAGAGAGATTCCCCGGATATCAATAAAATTGACTTACATACCGGATCGGGTAACTTTATAGTAGATGGAGGGAGTTCGAATAATGATAAGATGATTACAGTTTTCTATCATAAACCCAAGAATTTCAGCGAGCAATCTCCGGTAATGATGGTAATACCGGGAGCGGGACGAAATGGTCACGAGTACCGGGATGTCTGGGTTGAAGCATCCGAAGAGTATGGAATATTAATTTTGTCTCTGAATTATCCGGAAAAACATTACCCTGAGTTTTGGAGCTATAATCTTGGAGGAATGATTACGGACGTAAAAATAAATAAAGAGCGTACCGCCATTTTAAGTTATGAGATAAACAATAATCATGAAGAATGGATCTGGGATGACTTCGACAGAATTTTTTCCGAGGTTAAAAATGAACTGCAATTGAAGACAGAAACCTATGATATGTTCGGGCATTCAGCAGGTGGACAGATTTTGCATCGCATGACGCTTTTTAAGCCGGACAATAATGCAGGCAGAATACTCGCTTCAAATTCGGGTTGGTATACCACTCCTTCCACCGATGATAAATTTCCATATGGTTTAAATGGAATTACAACAACAGATGAACAATTCGTAAAGGCATTCAAAGCTAACCTTAAAGTGTTTCTAGGAGAAGCAGACAATGAAAATGAAACCAGAGGCCATTTAGTTCGAACGCCTGAAACAGATATACAAGGAACCCACAGATTAGCCCGGGGAAAGTATTTTCACAATAAATTCAAATTATACGCTGATAGTCTGAAAACAGATTTTAATTGGGAATTAATTATAATCCCTGATGTCGGCCATGATTATAAACGCATGAGTAAAGCAGCAGCACAATATTTGTACGCTTTGAAATGATAGTGAGATTTAGAATCTCTGCATCAATTCTCTGACCCACCCTTGTTCCCTCCCTAACATCAGGGAGGGAGACTCTATAACTCCACTCAGATATTAATTACAACGTCCCCTTCCCTTGTTTAAGGGAAGGGACAGGGATGGGTTCGT
>JAEPNB010000017.1 GCA_017643645.1 Balneola sp. | reverse complement strand
TAATTTTCAGGTAACTGATTAATTCTGTTACTTTCACAAAAACCAAAAACCCTCGCCGCTTAAACGCGGGGTCGTTAGTAGGCTTTCACTAAAGTAATTACTCATGAGCAACGTAGATTCTTTTGATTCATTTATTGAGTTTTTGACAGAATTGGAAAATGATCGTAGAAAGTCTGTTGAGATGGAAAAGAACAACCCATCTTCTCGTTACGGTCCAGATGCAGGTGGTTGGGAAAACACTAACATTGAAAGCTTTCTTGAATCGATGAGAGCTTGGTTGAATGATCAAAAGACATTGCCAAAAGAACCTACATGGGAACTATTCGCAGCAGCACTCGAGGCAGGCAAAGTATATGAGTAGCCTACTAACAAGGCGTTTAAAACGGACGCGGACGGGGTTCGATGGAACTTGATTGCCAGGAATTAATTTCGCTACTTCAACTAAATTATAATCCCCGCGCCGTTTAAACGCTGGGTCGTTAGCTGTATTACCATGAAAAAGTATCTCTGGCTTATTCTTTCAGTTGGGTTATTTCAAGCTTGCCAACAAAAACCATGGTATGCAGAGATCGAGAAGTTTTCACCCAAGGAATTGCAAAGTTTTGATTTAGCCGAGGATGATGATGTGGCTTATCGAAGTGATATTATTCCTGTCAAAACTCCATTCAATGAACATCCTGAATTAGCATTTAAAGCTCTACTTAATACTAAAGTTTTTTCTGATTGTTGTGGTCCAGATCCTGAGGTCAATGCATTATACTTTCAGGCATTAATGAACCAACCAGATCGAAGGGAAATTTTTCTCGACCTTTTGAATCGTGCAAATCGACCCGGAAGGTTATACGCTCTTATTGCACTTTCCGAAATTGACTATGATCTATTTGTTGAAAAATTAGAGCCACATTTATCTGACACAACTGAGGTTACATATTTTATTACAGACTTGGTTGAATACGAAAACTTCAATCATATTTTGTTTTCTGAATGGTCCAGAAAAAACTTAGCCTCAGAACCCGACTTAATGAGTTGGCTAGCTGAAAACCCTCTGAGTGCCAGAGATACTTTGGGAGAATTCAATTATTATCACAAAAGTGATGTAATTAACGGTGGTTTAAAAAATAATTTGAACACTTTGAAAGACTACTCAAAGCTTTATCGAAAATGAAAAATACAGCTAACAAGCGTTTCAAGCGGACTCGTTTAGGGTTCGAAACTTTAATAACTAAAACCAGACTCGCCGCTTAAACGCCGGGTCGTTAGGCAAAATTTCCACGCCAATGTGGCAACCGATAGCTTTTATAACAAATCCAATCGAAACCAATATTAATCTCCCTATTAAAATTGGTCAACACTTTCTTTTTAGAAAAGCTAATAGCGAAGAAATTGATGTAATAAAAAACTATATAAGCCCATCCTTTGCTGGTGGCACGATGAACCAAAATCCATACGAGCAATACTACAAATTTAAGGGAGAAAGCAAATCAGTAGGCACATTAACCAATCTGGATAGTACTGATTTTAGATATTTTGTAATGCAATTGGAAAATATAGCAGGGTTAAATCTACTTAGTGAAAACCCAATTGATATTCTTCAAATAGCTTCGGATTTGACGGATGCAGAATTAAAATTTGATTTGACTATTTATCAACCCAAAATAGCTACCATAAAACATAATTCACTTCATAAACAGACAAATACGCTCAAATATTTAATGTTTGAGCATTATAATTTCACTTCAACTGATTTAAAAGAATTAGAATTTTTATTCAATAAAGTAGAAGAACATTATAATCATGATGAACTTTTAACTAGTTCATTATCAATTTACAGATTACTGCAGGACTCTCCAGATTATCATAGTTACATTAATCTAAATTATTTCGCCTTATTAGAAATGCTTGTCACTTCAAGACCAGGCGAAAATGATCCTTCTATCTCAAAACAATTAAAAAATAAAACAAAAAGAATTTTAGAATTGAACAATTTTAACCTCTGCTTTGGTGAATATTTTATTCAATCAAGTGAAAATAATATTTGGAATAAATTGTATGAATATCGCTGCTGTTTGGCACATGGATCAAACGCAGACTTTGGTAAAGATTTAAAAAAGTTAAAATCAGAAGAGGTGGTTTTTTCATATTTAAAAGAACTTTTGAAAAAGCTTTTTAAGTCATATCTGCTAAACATAACAACTGCATCCGAAATAAAAATGGATTTGAATTTTGCCTAACAAGCGTTTCAAGTCGGACTCGGGTAGTGGCTCCGCACTTTTTAATTTTTAGGTAAATGATTATTTCTGTTACTTTCAAAAAAACCGAAAACCCTCGCCGCTTAAACGCTGGGTCGTTATACAACAAACAATGAAACCAAGCCATTTTCTTAAAGACGAGGTTCTAATTGTTAAGCTTCCTAAGAACTACGCTTTTCAGCTTTGTTGGGAATATTTCACTATTGAGTTACCAAAAACAAACGAGTTCAGTCAAGCAATTTTTTGCGTTGTTGATGGATCAAAATTAGAAACTGTAGACTCTTTAGGAATGGGTTCAGAAATATTCTTGATGGGACAAAAGTTTCAAGAAAATGGTGGTCAGGAATTTGTGCTTTCAGGTTTTCAAAAAGAACAAATCTCAGTTTTAAAATTATTGTCTATTGAAGATAATACCTTTCCAAAACATTTTGCTAGTTTAGAATTAGCAACTAAATTCCTTAGAAACATTGTTGTATAACAAGCGTTTCAAGCGGACTCGATTAGGGTTCGGAACTTTAATAACTAAAACCAGACTCGCCGCTTAAACGCCGGGTCGTTATATGTACTAAGCTACAATGAGCCTTTTCAAGAAAATACTTTTCTGGGTGATTGGAATACTCGCCACACTCATTGGGGGGTTAATTATTTTTTTAATAATAATTTTTGATCCAATAGTTCAAGGTGGGAGTTTTGAAGTTGAAGAAAAATTATATTCTCCTGATAGTTCTCGTGTAATCGTTAAATATTTGAAAGGATATGGAGTTTATGACGATACAGAATATCATATTTCAGTTCTTTCTCCTTCTGATCCTCTTCCTGCAATTGGAAATTTTTTGGCTTACGGTAATCCAAATTTATCTTGGGTTTCTAACGATACAATCCTAGTAGAAACACAACCTCCTTTTAGTTCTACTAAGAAATGGGCTTTTCCATATTGGAAAGATATTACTGTAATTTATGAAAATACAAACCCTCCATATTTTACTTACCACAAAGTATCCTTTGATGAAATAAAGGTTTTTGCAGTTGATTCGGTTCGTATTGTTGAAACAAAACACACCAGTTCTAAGCCGAGCGAGAATAGAGTATTTAAACTTTCACTTTCTGAAATTGAATTAAGATATAATTCTGATGGGTATTTTTTTAAAAAACCAAGAACTGAAACAATAGATACAATGAATGTAATAATCACTGAAAATCGTTTTGTGAAAGATGTTGGTTGGAATGAATATGATTTTATTCCAAATCAAGTAGATTCAAAATATATTCAAGAGTTTGTAGATATTTTAACAAACAAACATCACTAACCGCCCTATAACAAGCGTTTCAAGTCGGACTCGTTTAGGATTCGAAACTTTAATAAATTAAACCAGACTCGCCGCTTAAACGCGGGCTCGTTAGTGCACTTTGAATAAAACTACCAAATATTCCTTCGTAGCATTTTTCGCTTTTTCATTGATAGCTTTAATAGTCTTTTTCTCAATTTTTGAAAGAATAGAATTGGTCAGTTGGGGAGATCCAATCGTTTTAAAAGCAGATGCGATTTCAAAATATCATGATGACGGGGTTTGGAAAGGGGAATACGATTACCACCTTGATTGTGGTGATTGCATGATCAAAAATGAATATTTGCTAAATATCAATTCATCGGACTCAATAGCTGTCCTTATAGAAGTTTTTAAAAACTATGAAGATATTTTTGATCTTCCTTTTACAGAGTACATTTTCGGAAAAATTGATGAAACAAGTAATGTTTTTACTGGCATCTATGAATTAAGGGGGAATTGTATTGTCAGAATGGCCAAAAATCATGACGAACAATTGGAAGTTGGTCCTCCGAAGTTTACATCATATTCAAAAATTGGCTGTGACCTTTTATCAACTGACTGGCCAGTTAGAAGTTATGTAGTACAACATGAGAATAATTCTATGATTATAGAAAGGTATCAATAACAGTGCACTAACAAGCGTTTCAAGTCGGACTCGGGTAGTGGCTCAGCTATTTTTAACTTTCAGGTAATTGATTAATTCTGTTACTTTCACAAAAACCGAAAACCCTCGCCGCTTAAACGCCGGGTCGTTATAGCACTTTTCACTTATGATGAAAAATAGTTTATTTATTCTTCTATTTGTCTTGGCGGTGTCTTGTGCAACTAATAAGCCCTACGACAAGCAAATTAAATCTATTAAAGGATACCAAGACAGTATCAATGTAAGCGTAGAATTATTTGATGAATACAATCGAATTGTGTTTGAAAAGACTTCCCAAATAATTGCTGATTGGGATGGCGAACTTTTAACATGGATGACTGCCAATGTTTATGAAGAGAACCGAAAAACTCACGAATATTATGCCCACTCTAATCATATTTTAAGAGAAACTGTTTTCGATTATTATCCAAACGGGAAGTTACAAAGAGAATATTACAGAACATATGATGGCGTAATTGGTGTACGAAATGAATTCGGAGCTATTCATAGCTTTACTTCCCAAGACTCATTGATTAATTATATCAAACAAGAAATACCTGAAAGTATAAAATTCAGAAGTACTTCAAAATCTTACCTTGAATACTTTGATACATATACTGATACCAGTGGTCTTCTTGTCAGGGAATATTTAACACTTGAAATGGATAGTTCTCTGATTGAGAAAGAGATCATGAAATATGATGTTAATGGAAATTTAGTATTCTACAGAACAGACAGCCCTACCAATTCGGATATAATTGAATACAAGTATAATAGCTCTGGAAAAATAGAAGAAGAGATAGAAACGTATGATTTAGTAGATAACAGAATCCAACGCAAAGTCTACTTATATGAAGACAAAGATTACATTAAAGAGCTTTTTTATCATGGTGAGAATTTAGCATTCACCTATGAGTATTTTTATCAAGACTCTTTGCTGATCAAAAAAGTAACCAATCGTATCACTGATGCTACCGGTTTTAAAAATCGACCTAGAAAAGAAGTAATTGAATATGTTTATGAATTTTTTGATCAATAACTGCAAACGTGCTATAACAAGCGTTGCAAGTCGGACTCGGGAAGTGGCTCCGCTATTTTTAACTTTCAGGTAACTGATTAATTCTGTTACTTTAAGAAAAACCGAAAACCCTCGCCGCTTATACGCCGGGTCGTTATTGGTTTAAGAACTCATTGTTCAATTTCAATCTATAAAAAATTGTTAGTATGGACTTGGATACACTTAAAGATTTAGCAACATTGATTGGTGGGATAGTTCTATTATTGACATTTGTCAAAGGAACTATAGAGTATATAAGACAAGGAACTCAGAAGAGAGTTGAGCTTTTTTTACGACTTGATAAAAATTTTAGAGATAACCTTCAATTCCAAAAAATTCGACATCTCATAACAGAGAATAATCCAAAGGTTGTAGAACAGTCAAAAAAAATTCGCAGTGATTACGCAGGATTCTTTGAACTTATTGCCTTAATGACAAACACGGGATTGATTAAAAAAGAAGTTTCATGTTACATGTTTTCATCAGATGCTATTTTATGTTGGGAAAACCAATATTTTTGGCAAGACTTTGATAAGAGTGATAAATATTGGGGCATGTTAAAAGTTTATGTAAAGGAAATGAAAGAGTTGAGACCCAAACTTAAAATGACTCAAAAAAAGTATTCCCTTTAAACTCGCTCCCTATTTCTTTAACGAAAAGTGAATATCTATAACTAGTATAAACAATAATAAAGCACATCAACTGGGACGCGGACAAAGTTTCGGTTTCAAGAGTTGCTAGTTTTAACTTTTTCGCCGTTAATTAACTCATAGTCTCTGCGCCGCTAAAACGCAGGGTCGTTGTACACTTTAAAACATCTCTTTAACCCAATGATCCGAGTTGCTTTACTTACATTTATTTCTACTCTTTTCATTTTTTGTTCAACAACAGTACCAGTTTTTGTTGAAGTTGAACCATTAACTGAAAACTTAGAGCTGGTTGAACCTGAAGGTTCTATCATTGTTTTTAAAGATGGTGATGAAGTTCCGGAAAATACTGAAATTGCCCTCCTGAAAGCCCAACTCTTCCAGGAAGATGATCCTGAAAAGGTTATAATTGATGCATTCAAGTATAAAGCCTTGCAACTCGGGGCTAACGGATTATTAATTACAAAAAATGAATACAATATCGGAATGAGCAGAAATACTGTTCGGGGTGGAATCACATCCGGAGTTATTCGTGATATGGAAGCTAAAGCTCTTATTTTAAAATAGTGTATAACAAGTTTTTTAAAGCGGACTCGTTTTGTCACTTCTTAAATTCAAGTAGATGATAGTCAAGCTGATTGGTTTTGGGTTCTTCTTTTTCGCAGTTCATTTAGTTCTGCTCGAAGTTTTCAAGAAAAAACTTAAATAAGAATTTCCAGTTAAATACAAAGAGCTTGATAGCCCTCCATTCAGCACTTTAAATGACGAGAGTTCACAAAGACATTTCTTTAAGGGTGATACTCCTCAGTTAGCAACATAACATCTTTACAGGCTTGTTTAACCTTGGTTCCGGGCTCCGTTTGGAATGAGAATTAAGTATGAACTGCTACTTTCACCATAGGTGATTTTTTATTTTACCTTTGGTGTTTTCTAAATTCACCACTGGTGAAATTTCATCTTTATAGGCATGTTATTTCTTTTTCTTCCTTACAAAAGAAAGTGATGCTAGTGTATTCTTCAGGTTGTCGTCGGGATAGAAATTGATCTTTCTCTTAATAAAATCCTTAGCGCTGATTTTTTTAAAAGCCTGTATTGCTCCGGTACCACCGATAAAACGGAATGAACCAATACCTTTTAATTCTACGATCTCGCCGTTGGATAACCGACTTTTAAGTTCATCACCCAATGCATATAAAACGGCTGCAACATCCGCAGGATTGACTGTGCACCTTGAAGAAATGTTCATGGCAAGTTCATCCGTATCTGCTTTATGACTTGATACCGTACGTGCATAGGTAATTTGCTCCTGGATCCCTCCTTTTTTAAGTGGAGCGTTTTGTGTAATAAAAATATATGGCACAGGCATAACGATGGATTTGATTACTATATACTTACCTAACGAATTGAATAGTCATTTTTGTATGTCTTGCTGGTTATTTGGAGATGAAAGCCGGCGGCCAAGGGGAGGATGTTCTGTAATATTTTTTCCAGCCAATTCTCTGACCCACCCTTGTTTCCTCCCTGACTTTAGGGAGGGAGATTCCTCATTCTTATAGATATTAGTAATTCGTTGAGGGTTTAAAAGTGATAGAAGAATAAAAATTCGCCCTTAGTATTTAAGACGGAGAAGAGAGCGTGATCTGGATGCGTCTGCGAAGCAGGAATAATCCTTTCAGGTGAGAAGCATAGTAATTTCCTCAGAATGCGCGAAGACCTTTA
>JAEPNB010000016.1:18208-39585 GCA_017643645.1 Balneola sp. | reverse complement strand
ACGTGTCCAATCGTTCCCACATTTACATGCGGCTTGGTGCGTTGAAAGGTCTCTTTTGCCATGTCTTTGTCTTGTTTGTGTTAATTAAATTTGTAAAACGATTACCGACAGAGCCGATAGTCGGATTTGAACCGACGACCCCTTCCTTACCATGGAAGTGCTCTACCTCTGAGCTATATCGGCTTCTATTCCAATGAGCGAGCGACCGGGATCGAACCGGCAACATTCACCTTGGAAGGGTGACACTCTACCAATTGAGTTACGCTCGCTTTTGCGTGGGGAGAGCAGGATTCGAACCTACGAAGTCGTAAGACAACAGATTTACAGTCTGCCCCAGTTGACCGCTTTGGTATCTCCCCAAATCTTTTCAATAAATCAATGAATGAGCCAGTGGCCGGAGTCGAACCGACGACCGACGGTTTACAAAACCGTTGCTCTACCAACTGAGCTACACTGGCATTTTCGAAAGACTGGAAAAATACTCATAGTTCACCATATAGTCAACAAATGCTTATGAAAAAAATCGCAGACTATTCTGCGTTTCCAATATCCTTTTTTCCAGACCTGAAAATTAAGAATTTTAGTGCTATAACCACAATAATGGCACCTAAAATTAACTTTCCATAGTTGGATAAATACCTTCCAATTATTTCCCAATTATCCTGAACATACCACCCGGCTCCAAGAAGCAGAGCGTTCCACAAAATTGAACTGAGAAAAGAGTTCATCACAGTATAGGAAACCTTTAAACCACTCATGCCTGTGGTGAGAGAAATTACTGATCGGGTTCCTGCTAAAAATCTGTTACCAAACACAACCCATTGCCCCCATTTATTCATCCATTTCTTCCCTTTTTGGAAATACTTATAGTCAATGAATTTCAATAAAAGATGACTGTTTGGATTCTCTTCAATTTGAGAACCCCATTTCTTCCCAAACCAGTACATATTCATGAAACCTATAACAGAAGCAAATACGGTTACAACGAATAAGAGCATAAAAGAAACTGTGCCTTCGGCAGCTAAATAACCACCAAAAGCAACGATTACATCTCCCGGCATTGGAGGAATCAGATTCTCAAGATATGCAATTCCAAAAAAAATCAAATAAATTCCAATTGGTGGAACTACATTAATCCAGTCTACTATATTTTGAACGACTTGATCTGCCATTTAATCTATCCTTGAGAGGAGTACAACAGCAGAACTTGAAATCCCTTCTTTTCTACCTTCAAACCCCAACCATTCTGAAGTAGTAGCTTTAACAGAAACATTTTCAATCGTTGTATTCAAATCCGAAGAAATCGCCTCTCTTATTTGAAGAATATATGGTTTCAGCTTTGGCTCCTGAGCTACTACAGTAGCATCCAGGTTTCCTAATTTATACCCTTTACTTTGAATAAGCTTGTAGGCATCACGAAGAAGAATTCTGCTGTCTACATTTTTATATTCAGGATCTGTATCCGGAAAGTGAGTTCCAATATCCCCTAATGCCAAAGCTCCCAATAACGCATCGGTTATTGCATGAAGCAGAACATCAGCATCTGAGTGTCCATCTAGTCCTAATTCATGAGATATCTCAACTCCACCCAGAATCAGCTTTCGATTCGGTACCAGTTTGTGAACATCATACCCATAACCTATTCTCATACTATTCATTCTAATCCTCCCGCTATTAGCTCTGCCATTTTCAAATCTAGAGGATATGTAATTTTCAGATTCTCAGCCTCTCCCATTACCATTTTTACTTTACCACCGATTCGCTCAACCAGAGAAGCGTCATCAGTCCCTAAAAAATCTTGCTTTAATGCCGATTCGTACGCTTCAACAATCAGGTCTTTTTTAAAAACCTGAGGTGTTTGTGCCTGCCATAAAGAACTTCTTTTGGGTGTACTTCTAATTTCAAGATCCCTTTTTACTTCCTTAATAGTGTCTTTAACAGGAACACCCAGTACAGCTCCTCCAAATTCATCAGCGATTTTAAAACAGTTAGCAATGAACTCTTCTTTAACGAAGGGGCGAGCAGCATCATGCACAGCTACTAACTCTATATCTGAGTTTAGAACCTTTATTCCATTCCAGATTGAGTACTGCCTTTCAGAGCCTCCTTCAATAACCTCAAGGCTAACGGATCTGTTCTCCAGCTCCGAGCATATACGCTTACAAGTACTGATATAATTTTTTGGAGCAGGAATTATAATCTGCATCATTCCATCAATATTTAGAAAACACTCGATGGATCTCTGAAGTATAGTTTTACCTGAAATCTCAATAAACGCCTTGGGTACATCGGAACCCAAACGGGTTCCTGACCCGGCAGCCGGAATTATGACCGCCTTCGATTTCAATTAAAGGATCAACATTGCATCGCCAAATGAGAATAAGCGATAGTTTTCCTTCTTAGCTTCTTCATACGCTTTCATCATGAAATCGTAACCTCCGAATGCCGCTGCAAGCATAAGCAAGGTAGATTCCGGACGATGGAAATTGGTGATCAAAGCTTCTGTTATTTTAAAATTATATGGAGGGTAAATAAACTTATCTGTCCACCCTGTTCCCATTTTTGACATTCCGCTTGCCATCACACTTGTTTCAATAGCACGAACTGCACTCGTCCCTATAGCAACTACTTTATTCTTTTTAGATGATAAAGCGACATTTATTTTGTCGGAGGTTTCTTTTGATAGGAAATAATTTTCCGAATCCATTCTATGCTTTGTAAGATCTTCCACTTCTACATTCCTGAATGTTCCCCAACCGATATGAAGGGTGATCGGAAGCATCTCAACACCTTTCTTTTCGATCTTTTTGATCAGATCTTCTGTAAAATGCATGCCCGCTGTTGGCGCTGCAACTGCTCCTCTTTCTGTAGCGTATACAGTTTGGTATCTATCTTTATCTTCATCAACAGGCTCTCTTTCGATGTACGGTGGAAGTGGCATTTTACCAAGCGAATCTAATTTTTCGTACAATTCGTCGTAACCTCCATCAAAAAGGAACCGAATGGTTCTACCTCTTGACGTAGTGTTGTCAACAACTTCCGCCATCAACTCATCATCTTCTTCTCCGAAATAAAGCTTATTCCCGATTCTTATTTTTCTCGCAGGCTCAACTAAAACATCCCAAAGCATATTTTCCGGCTGAAGCTCTCTCAACAAAAACACTTCTATGTCAGCTTCAGTTTTTTCCTTTTTACCATTCAGGCGAGCCGGGAACACTTTTGTATTGTTATAGATAACAACATCGCCTTCGTTTAAATATTCATGTATATCAGAAAATTTTTTATGCTCAATAGTCTCTTCTGCTCTGTTAAGAACCATTAGACGAGCATCATCTCTTTTCTTTAACGGTTCTTCTGGTACGTTTAATCCTTCTAGTTCGTATCTAAAATCGGTGAGTTTCATCTCTCCTTGGGTTGAATGGAGTTTTAAATTGCTGTTTTCAAAAGTTGAGAAAGATAGCGTTTTATTCGTTCTTTTTCAATTCAACTTCATTTGAACTTCTATTTATTATTAAGTGTTCTTTGATTATACTTATAGGTCAGGTTCAACGTTAACGAGCCAAAATATTATACCATGAAAAAATCAACTTATTTACTTTTACCGGCAATACTTCTTTTTCTTTCTTTTGAAGTAAATGCCCAACTTCGCGGAGATGTTTCACAGCCTGTTGATTACAGGGGAGCCGTTGTTAATACCCAAAGTGCTACAGTGGAGGGAAGATTAGCAAATTTTTTCGAAAACAATGTTCAGATGAGCCATTCATATTCCATGAGTTTTAGCTCTTTTGGAGGTTCTTACCAAAACCTGAATGCATACACGAATACGATGAATATTGCTTTCAGTGACAGACTGCAAGGGCGTGTTGACGTTTCTTTTTTTCACTCTCCGTTTGGTGGAAGTAATTTATATGGTTCGGATCAAAATGAACCCAGGGTTATGTTAAGCAATGCTGAATTGAACTATCAAATCAGTGATCGCGCAAATATCAGGTTACAATACCAAAGGTTACCATACAGCCCTTATGGATTCTCACCATTTGGATACAACAGGTATAACAACTTCAACCGGTTTAATTCTACGTACTACTAAATCCTGAATGGCGCAAAATCAAGACGAGAAGACTTCTTCGAATAGCAATCTCTACCTAAATTCAGTAATTGGTTTTTTAAGCGTTCTTCTTTTAGGATTGTTGTTAGCCCTTTTTACCAGAATCGTTTATCCGCGAATTTTCAACCAAAGAGCAGATCAACCCTCTCAGTTAATTGGTTCAATAATACAGTTGGAAGTTTTAAATGGATGTGGGGAGTCCGGAATTGCTAACAATTTTACAAACCTGCTGAGAAGCAACGGTTTTGATGTTGTAGAGGTTGGTAATTTTGAACGATTTGATGTTGAGAATACTTTTGTAATTTCCAGAAGCTCATCATTTAATAATGCAAAGAGAGTTGCTGATGCTCTCGGAGTGAGTGAAGAAAACATTATTCGGGAAGAATCGGAGGATTTTTATCTTGATGTTACTGTTGTACTCGGGAAAGATTATCAGCAATTAAATACTAATTAAACACAAAAAAATACATTGCCTAAAAAAGAACAATTTTCAAACGCTTATTCTGAAGAAGATCTAAAAACGAATGAAATTTTAGATACCATTACAGAAGCTTTATTAAGTAAAAAGGCTAATGATATTACTGTTTTAGATGTTTCTGAGTTAACAACACTTGCTGAATATTTCGTAATTTGCCATGGTAATTCTGATGTTCAGGTAAAGGCACTTGCGGATGTCGTAGAGGAAGATGTATTGAACAAATGCTCTGAAAAGTCCTGGAGAAAAGAAGGCGGTAGTTCCAGGGCATGGATCATTTTGGATTATGTCAACATTGTAGTTCACGTAATGAGTGAAGAAAAAAGAAACTACTATAACATTGAGAAAATGTGGAATGATGCAAAGATCACTCACATTAAAGATGAAGTAAACTAAATTGAAATGGCTCAACAAATTCCGAAAGTTCTTGTTACCGAGCCGATCCCTGAAAAAAATTTAGCCTATCTTCGGGAGCATTCAATAGTTAAAGTTGGTAATAAAGGAGAGTTTCAAGATGAGCTTAAACTCATAGATGCTATACCTGATTATGATGCTCTTCTATGTATGCTTTCCACTCCCGTTACAAAAAAAGTTTTAGTTGCTGCTCAAAAACTGAAAATAGTAGCCAATTTCGCTGTTGGCTATAATAATATAGATGTAGAATCAGCCAAAGATCTTGGGATAAAAGTAGCCAATACTCCGGATGTTCTTACTGAAGCTTGTGGCGACTTCGCCATGGGATTACTTATGGCAGTATCCCGAAAATTTAATGCCGCAGAACAATATCTAAGAGAAGGAAACTTCTCCGGGTGGGAACCGCTGGGATTTCTGGGCATGGAGTTGAGAGGAAAAACTCTTGGAATTATTGGGATGGGAAGAATTGGACAGGCATTTGCGCAAAGAGCTCGTGCTTTTGGCATGAACATAGCCTATCACAACCGTTCTAAAGTCAGTCCGGAAACAGAGAAGTCTCTTGGCGCTGCATATGTTTCAACAATTGAGGAACTTGTCATAAATTCTGATGTATTAAGTTTAAATTGTCCTCTAACAGATCAAACGCATCATTTAGTTGACAAAACACTCTTTAAACTTATGCCTTCTCATTCTATTTTAATCAACATATCCCGCGGCCCTGTAGTAGATGAAGTTGCGCTCGCCGACGCACTCCATAGAAAAACCATTGCCGGAGCCGGAATAGATGTATTTGAGAATGAACCCGCAGTTCATCCTGATCTGCTTACAGCACCAAATTGTATTTTGTTACCTCATATTGCAAGTGCAACATTTGAAACCAGAGAAGCAATAGGTATGCTTGCATCTAATGCTATTGTTTCTGTGCTTAAAGGTGAAAGCGACAGCAATATCCCTAACCTTATATAAAAGTGAAATCCTTAAAATCTAAAAAAGTCACTGCACTATTTTCACTCCTTGTATTGAGTGTGTTGGGCTTGGCAATTCTGGAAGTTAATTTTTATTCCAATCCGCCCTCTCAAACTGAGATTGAAAATATGGCTGCACAAAATGTTGGAGCTGCTTCCAAAGTGTTGGAAAGGTTTATCTCAGATTTTAAAAGTAAAAGTGATCTGCTTAGCAAAAAAATTGCCCCGCTATTATCTAAAGATTCTTCCACTGAACAAATACATACTCTCGTTAGTAAAGAAACAAATTTTTGGGGAGTAGAATTGAGAGATAGTACAGCGGCATTGGTCTGGACAGGCTTCAGAATTCCTAAAAGTGAATCTTTAGCTATCTCAGACTCTATTTATGTTGAGGTTCTCAATATTCAAAATGTTCTTGCAATAAAAGTCACTCAATGGCTTTATGACGACTTTGGCAACCCATATACCTTAACAACTGCAAAAAAACTAAAACAAACTAATGTACTGGATCTGGGTAGTGATACTGAACTTAGCATATCAGAAGTTCTTGGAATAGATTTCAATTTCCCTGTTCATTTTAGTATTAATGAACCGCTTCCCGATCAGGTAATTTTTAAAACCGAACAATCATTTGAAGAGGGTAATTTTACCGCAACAATTTATGCTACTGAAAATGATACAAAAACTTTTTCTGATTCAAGAAAAGCAGACCACTCAAAGCTAAGATTGATTTTTATTGTTCTGATTATATTTGTCACAGAATTTTTCCTTTCTTCCTTATCCTTTGTTTACGATCCAAAAAAGGTATTCTTGATATCTACAGCTTCAATATTTGTTTTCTGGATTCTAAGCTGGCTTCTTTTACCATTTCTTGATCTGGACCTTGTTCTGGGAGCACAATCCGTTCAAACCGAACTCTTTTATCTTGGCCTCAACTCTTTCCTGGCCTTTGCATTTGCTGTCTTTATTACTGATTTCTATTACTCAAACAAGTCTGTCAAATATAAGCTTCCGTTTAAGTATGGAGTAGTCATTAATTCAGTAATCGGCATTTTGATTGCATTGGTGCTGGTCGGCATATCTTTATCTCTTTTTAGAATTGCTGCTGAAACTTCTCTTAACCTCAACGACCTTAACCTGGTTCCCGAACTTAGTGTAACTTTATATTACTTTTTTGCAGGCGTTTTATGGGTGGCTGCCTCATGGGCAACCGTTTATTTGATTACTTTTCTTTTAAAATCAATAAATGCCAAAGGCTATATATCCCTCGCCCTACTTTCCGCTAGTTTTTTCCTGACCCTGCTTCTACTTAGTTTTTATTACCTGAGCTCTGAAAAACTGTGGATACTCCTATTGGCAGGTGTGCTCTTCTTAATCCTGATTGCGATATCTTATTTTTCATGGGTTGGTTTTTTGAACTTCAGGTCAAAATCGCGACTAAGGCTTCTTCTTTTAATTTGCGCTGTTTCCGCGGGGCTTGCCTATGCTCCTTTTTATTACGGACAAATAGAGTGGCGAGCTGAGACGATGGCAAAAGAGGCCGGGAATTTTGCGAAAGAAAGCGAACTTGAGATTGAAACCATTACCCTGGAAACACTCTATATTTTGGAAGAAGAGCTATCAAAACTTGAGTTGTCTTCCACAAATAATAAGTCTCTTATAACTTCAGAGTTTAACTCTCAGATTGAACTCCTTTTCCGTCAAAACCCTGAATGGCAGACATTTTCATTTTCTGTTCAATTGATCGACAGTAATGGAGACCCTATATCAGAATTTACATCTAATTTGAATGCACCTGGCTGGACAAAAGCCTACGACATGTTCAGTCTGGAAGTTCCTTATGTACAGGAACGTATCAGAAGAGACCGAATAAGACCCATTATTCGTCGAAACCCTCTTGAGCAACCCCCTGCAAAATACACTTCATTCAGACAGGGCTGGATTCCATTTTTCAAATCTCCAACAAGTGAGGACAAGCTGGGATGGATCATATGTTCGGTTTATCAGGAACAGCCTCAATACAGAAAACCATTGCGTGCAGTAGTTGCCAGCAAAAAGGAAGATGATACATACTCGACTTTTCTTTTGAGTGAATATGAGGATAAAAAACTCACCAGAAACTCTCTTTCAGGTTTACCTATAGAAATTCCGAATTACACTATGCTTTCTGAAGAAATTGATTCCAGATTAAATCAGGATTCTTTGTTTGTAATTTCAGAAACTATCAACGAAGCTGAAGTTATAGAACTTTTCTGGAAGCGTTCGCCCAATAAAGTAGTTAAAGTTTCTACCCTAGAAGTTACTTTGTTCAACCATATTTATTCTATTCTCAGATTTTTCTTTTATCTCTTAATTTCCATTTTTTTGGTATCAATAATTCTTCAATGGCGAAGAGATTTTAAGATCTTTGAATCTAACAGAAAATTCAGAGACCGACTTATTGACCGCTTTATGATCGCTTCTCTGCTATGTTTAACCGCACTAATTGCGACCTCTTCTATAGCAATAACAAACCAAAGCCAGGAAATCACTATTGATGAACTGGAAAACAAACTAGTTGGAATAAACTCAACTTTTGAGAATAGTGAGGAAAGTGATATTAATAAGACCCTTCTTCTATCAAGCACACTTATCAATTCTGATGCGGTCCTTTTTGAGGGCAATACTCTGATTGGATCAACTGCACCACAGATCTTTTCTCAGCATTTGTTACCGGCTCAGGTACCGTGGAATGTATATAATGCTATAGTTAACGATGGAAGTGAATTAGAAATCGAGGAATTCACACTTGGTGATCTCGAATTTTTAATTGGATATACTCCTGTAAAAAGAGAAGGAGTAATAACAAATATTGCTGCAATTCCCACTTTTTTAAAAACACCTACTTTTAACGAACAGCTTCTTACCACTATAAGTTATCTGGTAGGTCTTTTTGTTCTGGTATTCGGGATTTTCATCTTTGCAGCCGCACTTATTGCAAACAGAATGACAAACCCTCTTGAGGAATTAAGTGAAGGAATAAAAACGATTTCTGACGGTAGTCTTGAAACTACATTACCGGTCAAAAGTAATGATGAAATCGGAGCTTTAACCAATGCTTTCAACCTGATGGTTTACCGATTACAGGAACTGAGAAAAAATCTTGTGGAAGCCGAACGTGAGGCTGCCTGGAAAGAAATGGCGCAACAAGTAGCTCATGAGATCAAAAACCCACTCACTCCAATGAAGTTAAATCTTCAACATTTGCAGCGCCAGATCAAAGCAACAGACATTGACCCGGAACAGTTAAAAGAAAAAGTTGCTAAGATAAATACAAATATGATTGAGCAGATCGAATCATTAAGCCGAATCGCTTCAGATTTTTCAAAATTTGCACGTCCATTAGAACAGGAGTTCACCAAAATTGACTTAAATAACATCCTTCAGAATGTAGCTGAACTGTACACAAATGAAGAGTCCATAAAGATCGAACTTAGTTTGAACAAAAGCCCGCTTTGGGTCAATGGGGTCAAAGATGAGTTGCAAAGGGTGTTTATCAATTTAGTTAAGAATGGGATTGAGGCCATACCCAAGCGCCGCAAAGGTATAATCACTTTAAAAAGTCGTCACACTAATCACAAAGCATATATTGAGATTTCTGATAATGGAGAAGGAATATCAGCAGAGAATGAACGCTCTATTTTTGTTCCAAACTTCAGTACAAAATCCAGCGGAACGGGCTTAGGGCTTGCCATCAGCAAAAAAGTGGTTGAAGAACATGGCGGTGAAATCAATTTTACTTCAGAAGTAGGAAAGGGAACAACCTTTACTCTAAGTTTTGAACTTTTTACAGGAAAACAAACAGAATAACTTACCATTCATCTTGCTTCTTCGTACCATTACCGGCTAAGAAATTGACATGTCGGCTACTTCCTCAAAAATAAAAAAAGAAAGTTCTGTTCTTCTGAAATTAGGTGGACCTATTATTGCCACACAATTAATGCGGATGGGATTAAACTTTACTGATACAGTAATGGCAGGGAACCTCTCCGCACTTGATCTAGCCGGAGTAGCTATTGGCAATGCCATGTATCTGCCTTTGTCCATTTTCTGCATGGCAACACTGATAGCTATCAATCCTATTGTTTCTGAACATTTAGGAGCCCGAAGGTTTAAGGAAATCGGAACAAGCGCCCGGCAAATGTTTTGGCTTGTTTTGTTACTCACTATCCCCACTTTTTTCCTTACTCGAAACCTAGATGTCATCATGAACTTGGTTGGAGTTACAAGTGAGATTGTGCCTATTGCAACCGATTACCTGAAAGCCATATCCTGGGGTCTGCTGCCTTTGTTTGCTTATGCAGGTGTTCGCTATTTCAGCGAAGGTTTGTCAGTTACAAAGCCTGCTATGTATATCGCCGCGGCAAGTCTGGTTCTGAATGTAGGAGCAAACTATATCTTTATGTATGGCGGACTTGGAATAACAGGTATGGGAGCTGTTGGTGCAGGTTATGCAACCTCGTTAATTAACCTTTTTGCAGCAATTATTTTTATTGGTTTCATGATTAGGTTTAAACCATTTAAGAGATTTGATATTTTTGCCCGAACCAAAGGACCTGATCCGAAAATATTCAGTGAGTTTCTACGTGTTGGAATTCCGAACGGGGCAAGCACCGCCATGGAGATTCTTCTTTTTGCCAGTGTAAGTGTTTTGATGGGTACACTTAGCGTTGAAGCTTCAGCCTCCCATCAAATTGCAATAAATGTAGCCGCCACTTTGTTTATGATTCCATTTGGTCTATCTATGGCCATTACTCAGCGTGTTGGCTTTTCAATTGGACAAGGTTCTTTATCAAATGCCCGACTTCGCGGATTCGTAGGCATTGCTATGTGTGGTTCTATAATGACTTTAACTGCGATCATGTTATTCTCGATTCCGGAAGCAATTATCAGCATTTATACTGACGATCCTTTGGTTAGTAAAATGTCAGTTTCATTGTTATTTATGGCAGGATTGTTTCAAATTTCAGACGGTCTTCAGGTTGGTGGCTTTGGAGCTTTACGAGGTCTAAAAGATACCCGAACACCAATGATCGTAAACTTTATTGCTTACTGGCTGATCGGCTTTCCTATTGGCTATTATCTGGGAATAATTTCAGATTTTGGTCCAGAGGGGCTCTGGATTGGGTTGATCTCAGGGTTATCCGTTGCTGCAATTCTTCATAACTTTCGTTTTCACATGTTGACGGTTGGTGATTAGTGATTCTCACTTCCTCACTACAAGCATGAACTATTCGTGATACAAATTCGTAGAGTTAGTTGTATAATATAACTTAACGATGCCTGTATATATTCACGACATAGCAACTTCTGTCCCTGAAGGATCAAATTCTCAGGATTCAGTTCGGGAAATCATGAAATCTGCTTTAGCTAAAGACAGAAAAACTCAAGCCATTCTGCATCGAATCTATACACAGTCCGGAATTGAAAAGCGTCACTCTGTTATAAATGAATTCCATCAAACTGAAAAAACAAATCCCTACCTGAACGGCTCTGTTACATCCACTCCTACTACAGGAGAAAGGAATGAGATCTATAAAACCTCAGCATCTTCTTTGTTTGTGGAAACCGGAAAAAAGCTACTGGAGAACAACCCCCAATTTCAGAAAAAGGATATTACTCATGTAATAACGGTTTCCTGTACGGGTTTTTACGCGCCGGGACCTGATTATGATCTTGTAAAACAGCTCGGGCTTTTGCCTTCAACTGAACGATTCCATTTAGGTTTTATGGGATGTTTCGCCGCTTTCCCTGCCTTAAAAATGGCACACTCTTTTTGTCAGAACAACCCGGATGCAGTGATCCTCATTGTAGCAACCGAACTATGCTCTCTGCATTTTCAACAGAAAACTGATTTAGATAACCTGATATCAGCCTCTGTTTTTGCTGATGGATCTGCCGGTGCATTGGTAAGCCAAAAAAAGCCCCCGAAACTTTCCTATGAAATTCAGGGATTTGCTTCATCTCTGACTCCCAACGGAGAAAAAGATATGGCTTGGGATATTGGAGATCATGGTTTTGATATGATCTTATCAACTTACGTTCCTGATATAATTGAAAGCAATTTGAAACAAGTAATACAGCCTCTTTTTGATAAATATAATCTTCAGCTTTCTGATATCGACTATTGGGCTATCCACCCCGGAGGCAGAGCAATTGTAGATAAAATTGAGTCCGGTTTAAACCTTAAAGAAAAACAGGTCGCTGCATCCCGGAAAACTCTGGCTCAATACGGAAACATGAGTAGTGTTACTGTTCTTTTTGTTTTAAATGAATTGATGAATTCCAATCCTGAAGAAAATTCAAGAGTATTACCTATGGCTTTTGGCCCGGGACTTACCATTGAAAGCGGATTACTAAAGGTAGTCTGATGCCTTTTTTTCTACGTCATAGAAAATCTGACCTTCACGAGTTAATGGACGACCCAAACTGTGACTCCGAGAAATTAAAAAATACTTATCGCCAGTTTCGAACGATCAATAAGTTCTTATCAAAATGGGATCACATCTACAAAAAAGAAATTAAGCCAATATTAGAGCAACAAAATGGAAAAGCCAGCTTATTGGATATTGGTTTCGGAGGTGGAGATATTTCCTTACAACTATCAGAGTTGGCAGCTAAAGATGGTTTTCATCTAAATATAACATCCATTGACTCTGATCCCCGCTCTTTAGAGTATATCAAAACTTTAGAAATTCCATCAAATATACATTTCAGATACACTTTATCTACCGATCTGGTTAATGAGCAAGCTTCATATGACTTTGTGATTTCAAATCACCTTCTCCATCACTTAGATCAACCTTCTTTTGAAACTATTTGTTCTGAAGCTAAACTACTGGCTACAAAAAAAGTCATCTTTAATGATATTGAACGGAGTGATTTAGGCTACATTTTTTTTACTGCACTCTCTAAACTTTTCTTCAGAAATTCATTCATTTCCTATGATGGAAGGATTTCAATAAAACGCAGCTATACATTTGACGAGTTGTCAAAAATAGCCCCTCTCAATTGGGAAGTTCGCCGGATCATTCCCTACAGATTGATATTAATCTATGAAAAAGAATAAATCAGAAATAACAATTGTAGGAGGCGGACCGGTTGGACTTTTTTTAGGAATCTGTCTTTCTCAACAGGGAATAGATTGTACCATTCTTGAAAAAAGAGCTGAACCTGTTCAGGATTCAAGGTCTCTTGGAATTCATCCTGTTTCTTTGGAATTATTTGAAAAATCAGGGTTTGTAAACGAGTTTCTTGAAAAAGGAATTTCTATTATAAAAGGGTTAGCTCATGATGGAGACAGAATACTAGGTTCTATCGACTTCGATCAATTTGAAGGACCATTTAATTTTATTCTGGCTTGCCCACAGTTTTATACGGAAAGAATTTTGCTTGCCAAATTCCAGGAACTTAATCCTGACGGTTTAATTACTGAGGCCACAGTCAGGCGTATTAAACAATCTGATCAGGAAGTTTCTTGTTGGTATCTAAAAGCGGGAAAGGAAAATTGCATCGCCTCGAAATATATTATAGGCTGTGATGGTAAAAACAGTCTTGTTCGCAAGGAATCCGGCATCCTTTACGAAGGTAAACAATACCCGGACACTTATATTATGGGTGACTTTGATGACAATACCTCTTATGGAAACCAAGCAGTTGTATTTTTACCTAAGCAAGGTTTAATAGAATCATTTCCACTTCCGGATAATATGCGTCGTTGGGTGGTAAAAACCGACTCATATATAGATTCTCCAACACCAAGCATACTGGTTGAGTTGGTACAACAAAGAATTGGTGCTGATTTGAAAGGTCTAAAAAAGACCATGATCAGTAGTTTTGGTGTTCAGAACTTTTCAGCTGAGAATTATTTTAAAGACCGTGTTATTCTTTGTGGAGATGCTGCTCATGTAGTAAGTCCTATTGGTGGACAAGGAATGAATTTAGGTTGGATTGGAGCTTGGTTATTGGCAAAGGCTTTATTCAAAATTAAGATGAATCCTGAAAAAGAAACTGAACTTTTATCAGATTACCAGAAACAACAAAAGAAGATCGTAAAAAAAGCTTCACGCAGAGCTGAATGGAATATGATAATGGGAAGAAAACAATTATTCCCATTTTTAAGAACGACAATGGTTCAGCTAATTCTAAAAACCCCGTTGAAAAAAGTTGCCTTGAAAATATTTACTATGAAAAATCTATATTGAAGAAGCGTTATTTGTTTCTCTTGAGAATATCAGTGTAAATGTTGTTCCCCCATCTTCATTCATATGCTGTTGGGATTCTGCATTAAGTTTATCGCCTAGAGTTCGAATTACTACTGAAGCAAGATTCCCTGCAACCGTTCCATCCAGATACTCAGAAATTCCATTACCATTATCCGAAATACTAATTAAAACCTTATCTCCACCATCCTTTTTTACAGCTATTGCGATCTTACCTTTCTCATAACCAATGAAAGCATCCCTGTACATATTCAGAATAACTTCGTTTATAATAAGTCCCGCTGTTAATGCAGTACTGGCTTTTAATTCTATTTTATCTATGTCCAGATTGTAGCTTATATCTTTCTCATAATCCCCGAAAATTTCGACGATGGTTGATGTAAGATGTCCCAGATAAAATCCTACATCTATTAGCTCATTGTCTTCTGAGTTAAACAGAATATTGTGAGCATGGGCAATAGTTTCAATTCTGGAGCCCGTAGATTTCATCAAAAATTTAGCGTTTTCATCACTCAGCAACGGAACCTGTAACTGAACCAATGCATTTAATGCAGATAAACTGTTCTCAAAACCCTGATGAACCTCTTTTAATCGTTGTTCTTTGTCCTTGATTGTATTTTTAAGATCATCAACTTCTTTAGCCTTTTCGATAGACAAAGCTGCATGTGCTGCCAAGGTTTCTAAAACCGGAATATCTTTCTCAGCAAACTCCCGGTTATCTTTTTTATTCAAAGCCTGCATAATTCCAATTACGTTGTTCTTTGAATCGAACATTGGAACACAAATCATATTTCTTGTTGTAAAGCCCTTACTTATGTCTCCAAAAAACTCTTTACTCTTTGTCATATCATTGACCAGATATGGCTTCTCATTCTTTAAAACCCAACCAGCGACTCCTTTATCTCTTGGTATAATCTGACCCTTTATTTCATCTTTTACAGGTCCTGTTGGAACACTTAAATGTAATCTTCCGGTTGAATTATCTAACAACATCAAAGAACTTGCTTCGGCATCAACAACGTAACACACCGAATCCATGCACTTCAGCAGAAGTTGTTTTAACTCCATTGTACGATTGATTCCCTCAATCGCATGAAGCAGCAGTCTCATATTTTGATGATTTTCAGGCATAAACTTATAAACTGTAAAGATGCTTTTTTCAACCCAGAAAACAAAAGGTTGTTTATCAATTCACAAGATAGGAAGAATAGAAATTTATAATGGTATTTCTACTGAAAAACTAGTGCCTGTTTCACTAGTTGTATGAGTCATATTTGCTTTCATTTGTTTAACAAAAGCATGAACAACAAATAAATGATTAGATTGATTTTCTAAATCACACATCCCAATTCCATCATCTGTCAGATTCATTTGAATTTTTTCGTTCTCTATATTCCTGACTCTGATTCTAATTGTACCGGCTTCTCTATCAAAAAAAGCATGTTTATAAGCATTGATAAGCAACTCGTTTAAAGTTAAACCACACAAAATGGATAAATCAGCAGATATTGCCATATCATCAATTTGCGATTCAATCCGGATTATTTTTTCAGTTTGATTGTAAATACTCTTAATACTTCCAATTATATGGTTTAAAAACACCTTTAGACCAACTTCATTTGTATCACTATCTTCATATAATAATGAATGAAGATGAGCTATCGATTTAAGTCGAGAGCTTGCATTCCTCAGAATGTCAATAGAATCACCATTTTTCAGCCTGTTGGATTCCAGTTCAATAAGAGCAGAAATAGCAAATAAATTATTTTTTAACCGATGATGAGTCTCTGCCAGAAGTAGTGTTTTTTTCTCAAGCTTTGCTTCCATTTCATCATATTCTCTGTTTCTCTGAATGGCTAGAGAAATGTGTTCAGCAAGTATTTTAAATACTTCCAAGTCTTCTTCGTGAAATGAAAGACCAAATTCTTTATTTACTGCTTGTAAAACACCATAAGCTTCCCCATTTCTATCTCTTAAAGGAACACAGAGGAGGCTTTTAGTTTCAAAATCTGCGCTAAGATCTTGCCAAAAAGCATCGTCGTTCAAAACATCATTACTTAAGTATGCTTTATTATTTTGGATCACCCAGCCGCCAACTCCTTTATCTTTAGGAATTCTAAAACCTGTAATCTCATCTTTAACAGGGCCGGTCGGGATACTCACATTTAACTCTCCTGTTCCTTTATCAAGTAACATAAGCGTACTCGCTTCTGTACCCAATACAGTTTGTATTGCGTTCATACTCTTTACAAGAAGCTCTTTAAGCTCTACTGCCCTGCCAATACTCTGAATGGAATGAACAAGTAATTTAGTGTGCTCTATTTTTTGCACGTTTACCCGAATTAAATTTTTCCAATATCAGGTTTTTTTATGTAAAAAAGAAAAAGCTCCGCCTGTATTCACAAACGGAGCTTTTCAATTAATCTAAAGAGATAATTAACTATTAGTTTTTACTTTTCTTCAAGTAATCTAAAAGTACGGTATGGAGGATTCCACCATTTCGGTAATAATCTACCTCTACCGGTGTATCAATTCTACTGTTTGTGGTGAAGTTAATTTCTTTACCATCCTCAGTTACTGCAGTTACTTTTACATCTTCACGAGCTTTTATATCATCATTCAAATTAATAGTAAATGTTTCAGAACCATCTAAACCAAGAGATTCCGGAGTTTCTCCTTCTTTAAACTGAAGAGGAAGTACTCCCATTTGAACCAAATTAGATCTGTGAATTCTTTCATAAGACTCAGCAATAACTGCTTTTACTCCAAGTAGATTAGTACCTTTAGCAGCCCAATCACGAGACGAACCCGTTCCGTATTGGTTCCCTGCTATGGCAATCAGTGGAGTATTATTCTCTTTATACTTCAATGAAGCATCGTAGATAGTTGTGATCTCACCGGTTGGGTGATATTCAGTAAATCCACCCTCTTTTCCCGGAGCTAATTGGTTTTTAAATCGAACATTGGCAAAAGTACCACGTGTCATCACTCTGTCATTTCCTCTTCGTGATCCGTATGAATTGAAATCTTTCTTATCGACTCCATGTGCTTTCAGATATTCACCCGCCGGTGCATCTTCTTTGATGTTACCTGCCGGAGAAATATGATCTGTTGTAATGGAGTCTCCAACTTTTACAAGAACACGAGCACCTTCAATAGACTTGATCGGCTCAGGTTCTTCCTTCATATTCATAAAGAAAGGAGGTTCCTGTATGTAGGTTGAATCTTCACTCCATGCAAATTGATCTCCCCCTGAAACAGGAATTTCTTCCCAAGTCGGAGATTCGAAAATATCGGAATACATTTTATCGAAAAGGTCCGGACGAATTGCATTGTCTAAATGCTCTGTAATTTCTTCTGTTGTTGGCCATATCTCTTTCAGATAAACATCATTTCCATCTTTATCCTTACCAATCGGATCGTTATTCATATCGATATTAACCGTTCCGGCAAGTGCATAAGCAACCACTAATGGAGGTGAAGCCAAGAAATTAGCTTTTACCCATGGGTGAATTCGTCCCTCAAAGTTTCTGTTTCCGGAAAGAACACCTGCTGCAATAAGATCTCCTTCTTTAATTGCCGTTTCAACTGCTTCCGGAAGTGGGCCTGAGTTACCGATACAAGTTGTACATCCATATCCAACTAAGTTGAATCCAAGCTTATCCATGTATTCAGTTAAACCTGCTTCCTGCAAATATTCAGTTACTACTCTCGATCCTGGAGCCAGAGAAGTCTTCACATAAGCCGGAACTTTAAGTCCGCGCTCCACAGCTTTTTTAGCCACAATACCTGCCCCAAGCATCACACTTGGATTAGAAGTGTTTGTACAGCTTGTGATCGCAGCAATTACTACATCACCATGAGTCATTTCAATTTCCTGACCATTCTTATACAAACCTTTGCTGGCGAGTCTTTCCTGAGCGAGATTGAAACCCATTGTAGGATTATCACTGGTCAATGAAGTTTCGAAAGCTTTCTTCATATTACTGAGTGTAATTCTGTCGTGAGGAAGCTTTGGTCCTGCCAAAGAAGTTTCCACCGTGCTCAGATCCAGTTCAAGTGTAGTCGAAAATTCAGGATCAGGAGTATCATCCGTTCTGAATAATCCCTGAGCTTTTGTATAATTTTCAACTAGACTAACTAACTCTTCTGAACGACCGGTTCTTCTCATATAGCGGAGCGACTCGCTGTCAATTGGGAAGAAACCCATCGTTGCACCATATTCCGGAGCCATATTTGCGATTGTAGCACGATCAGGTAAACTCATGTTGCTGATGCCGTCACCATAAAATTCCACAAACTTACCAACCACTCCATGCTTTCTCAGCATTTGAGTTACTGTAAGAGTAAGATCGGTAGCAGTTACACCTTCACGAAGTTTCCCGGTTAATTTCATTCCGGCTACTTCAGGAACCAACATAGAAATAGGCTGGCCAAGCATTGCTGCTTCCGCTTCAATTCCACCAACGCCCCAACCCAAAATACCAAGTCCGTTGATCATAGTTGTGTGAGAATCGGTTCCTACCAGTGTATCAGGATAAGCTGTTTTGGTTCCGTCTGCTTCTTCACGGGTAAAAACTCCACGACCTAAATATTCTAAATTAACCTGGTGAACGATTCCACGTCCCGGAGGTACTACTCTGAAATTATCAAAAGCTTCTTTACCCCATTTCAGGAATTCGTAACGCTCGTTGTTACGCTCCATTTCTTTTTCCACGTTGAACATGAGCGCCGCATCTTGGCCAAACATATCAACCTGAACAGAGTGATCAATAACTAAATCAACAGGAACTTGCGGGTTGATGTCTGTTGCTTTTCCGCCCATTCTTTGCATAGCAGAACGGAGTGCAGCCAAATCCACAACAGCAGGCACGCCTGTAAAATCCTGCAGAACTACACGTGATGGTTTAAATGGGATTTCTCCTTCCGGGCTTTCTGCGTTATAAGTAGCCAGTGTTTCGATGTCCGCATCTGTTATTGCGTACCCATCGTTTTCTCTCAACACAGCTTCCAGTAAGATCTTAATAGAGAAAGGAAGTCTGCTGACTTTATCATAACCCATTTCAGTAAGCTTAGGAAGACTATAAAAAGTAGCTTCCCCATTACCCGTTTCAAATGTTTGTTTAGTGCTTTTAAATTTGTCGCTCATTTCAGAATAATTTTAAAAATTCGAGTAGACTTGGAAGATACAAATCTTTTAACCCTTTGTCTTTCTGTGAATAACCTTTTTGAAGGCTTTATCATTTCAATAGCGGTTCTTTAAATAAAAATCATCCGGAACTTATTTTCGCCACAGCAGATGTGTTTGTTTCTAGCTTCCCGCAATGAATTTGCACACACTAAAAAACTTTGTAAGGAATTATGTTCTTGTCGGTCTTACTTAGTAAAGTAATAAATTAGCGTTCCATGCCTCAACCTCGAATTCTATTAATACCGGAAAATACTTATCACGTTTGGACGCATGCCAATGGAAGTGAAAACTTATTTCGGTGTGATGAAAATTTTCGGCACTTCTTGCGACGTTACCAACATTATGTTCATCCTGTAGCAGAAACATTCGCTTATTGTCTGATGCCTAATCATCTACACCTAATGATACGGGTTAGAAAAGAAAATGAAATTTTAGAATTTATTATAAAGAAAAAGAATAAACCAAACCTCCAAGGTTTAGCAGACCTTGGAGGTTTGGAGAATAGTATTGTAAGTCAACAATTCTCCAATCTCTTTAATTCTTATACCAAATCCATCAACAAGAAATACGATCGCAAGGGCAGTCTTTTCATTCCCAATTTCAGGCGTAAGCTCATCGATTCAGATGAATATTTCGTTCGTTTAATCGCTTACATTCATAACAATCCCGTACATCATGGGTTTGTTAAAACTCCGAATAACTGGCCTTTCAGTAGCTGGCACTCCTATTTATTGGACAAAACAACGAATATCAGTAAACAAGAAGCCTTAAAATGGTTTGGTGCCAAGAAGAACTTTTTCGCAACTCACAACCAACTTAATCCAGAAAAAATGAAACAGCTGTTTGAAGATTGATTGATAAATGAGTGATTTAAAATCGTGCTGATTCTTTTCGAGATGAATTAGATTGAGCGGTAAACGCCTGACGAGTTCTTGGTGGTTGTGGTTTGAACTCTTTTCGAGATGAATTAGATTTTGAGGAGCGTGTATTGGATGCCTTGGCCAGTTGTGGTTTGAACTCTTTTCGAGATGAATTAGATTATTCAGGCTCAGTGTTATTTGGAGTTTATGGTTGTGGTTTGAACTCTTTTCGAGATGAATTAGATTGACAACTCCATAATCCGGAGTGGAAAATTTGTTGTGGTTTGAACTCTTTTCGAGATGAATTAGATTAATAATCACTAACTGCAGACGGGTTTATTTGTTGTGGTTTGAACTCTTTTCGAGATGAATTAGATTTCAGCCTCTTGTTTGCCGAGCCAAGCGTTAGTTGTGGTTTGAACTCTTTTCGAGATGAATTAGATTTGAAAATGAAAACGAACATATTACAGCCAAGTTGTGGTTTGAACTCTTTTCGAGATGAATTAGATTAAGCTCTTCTGGATCCCAACCAACGAGATCGTTGTGGTTTGAACTCTTTTCGAGATGAATTAGATTAAGCTCCTGCAGATATGCAATAGCTTCCTTGTTGTGGTTTGAACTCTTTTCGAGATGAATTAGATTTCAACGTTCGCCTGGTTAGCTACTGCTTTGGTTGTGGTTTGAACTCTTTTCGAGATGAATTAGATTTTCAGATTTAACTTTGAAGTGATCTCCGGGGTTGTGGTTTGAACTCTTTTCGAGATGAATTAGATTCAAGGTATTGATTGATCAATCGATCCATATGTTGTGGTTTGAACTCTTTTCGAGATGAATTAGATTACGGCCACGGCATAAACGCCTGGGAAACCCGTTGTGGTTTGAACTCTTTTCGAGATGAATTAGATTCAAGAGTGTTGTTATGTGTGAAGTGATCAGTTGTGGTTTGAACTCTTTTCGAGATGAATTAGATTGCTGTTAATATAGTGTCCACGTCCTGACGGGTTGTGGTTTGAACTCTTTTCGAGATGAATTAGATTGCTGTTAATATAGTGTCCACGTCCTGACGGGTTGTGGTTTGAACTCTTTTCGAGATGAATTAGATT
>JAEPNB010000016.1:0-18108 GCA_017643645.1 Balneola sp. | reverse complement strand
TGAATTAGATTGCTGTTAATATAGTGTCCACGTCCTGACGGGTTGTGGTTTGAACTCTTTTCGAGATGAATTAGATTATAGATTCCACTTAGTACCCTTAACAACGGGTTGTGGTTTGAACTCTTTTCGAGATGAATTAGATTGATAAGGCACTTGGCTAAACACTTCGTATCGTTGTGGTTTGAACTCTTTTCGAGATGAATTAGATTTAGTTTTTAAACTGATTGCGGTGTACATGGGTTGTGGTTTGAACTCTTTTCGAGATGAATTAGATTTGCTTTAGAATATTACGATGGAACCATTCAGTTGTGGTTTGAACTCTTTTCGAGATGAATTAGATTTGAACAAAATGAGAGAGAAGATCCGGAATGTTGTGGTTTGAACTCTTTTCGAGATGAATTAGATTTTGGCAGCGGATCTGGAAGATCTCTTGATCGTTGTGGTTTGAACTCTTTTCGAGATGAATTAGATTTGAACAAAATGAGAGAGAAGATCCGGAATGTTGTGGTTTGAACTCTTTTCGAGATGAATTAGATTTGGCGGAGCCGTGGCGTCGTCGGAGCATCTGTTGTGGTTTGAACTCTTTTCGAGATGAATTAGATTATTCTTAAATTGCAATCATTAACTTCATTCGTTGTGGTTTGAACTCTTTTCGAGATGAATTAGATTTTTATGTCTCTGAAACCAACGACAATATCCGTTGTGGTTTGAACTCTTTTCGAGATGAATTAGATTTCGAAAAGTAGGGTCACAATTAGACGGAGCGTTGTGGTTTGAACTCTTTTCGAGATGAATTAGATTGGGATGAATTTATAGAAATTGATCCCAAAAGTTGTGGTTTGAACTCTTTTCGAGATGAATTAGATTAGGTTCTGTTCAAGTTTTTGGCTCACAAGAACTTGTTCAGTTCTTACTCTTAAAAAATCAAAACATTTCCAACTGTTTGGGAGCATTTTCTGTGGGTTTTCTTCGCTTTCCGTGGAATACTTTCATTTTACCGAACTGTTTATCAGTAATTCGTATTATTCTAACCTCACCATCAGGAGGAAGAATCTTCTTTATCCTGCCTTCATGAACATCCGCATTTTCACGACTTGGACAATGACGTGAATATACGGATAATTGAGTCATCATGAATCCATCTTTTTTGATTCGAATGCGAAAGTCATTTGCCTCTTTAATTGCTTCTTTTGTATCAACCGGAAGATCGAACATTACTATCATCCACATGGTTTTTAATCCTCCGAAAGTTACCATTGCCATAGCAATCAATTTATAGTTGGGATATCTAACTTTTTTGACGTTCCTGCCAAACAATCTACAAGTGAAGATGCCATTAAATGCAGGGATTCTAAAAAAGGATATGAAAGCTCTTTTATTTGTACTTGTTGAGTTAGTATCTCCAATAACGGTTTTTTAGTTTCTTTCGTAACATCTATCTCAAGAGATTGTTTTTCTATATACATTCTATGAACCACCTCATCCACAAAAGGCCTGAATGGTTCCATCATATCGTCTGCCAAACAATAAGGATTGTATTGGTTGTGATGATGAATACCCATAGAGGGATGCAAGCCTGCTGCTGTGATGCTTCTTGCAACAGCGGCTCTTACCACAGCATATCCATAATTTAATACTGCGTTTAGATCTGTTCCATCTGTATTCCTCCGAAAGCCTTCGTCTTTAAATAATGATTTCCAATATAGCTTTGCAGCCCTGGCTTCTACATTTTTCGGGTCGCCCGAAAGCACTTTTGGAATCAGTAATTTTAATCCATTATCGTCATTGTGAATTCTGAGCAGAGCATCTGATTGAGATTTTACTTTCGCTTTTACTACCTGTTGCCATAATCTTTTCTTAAGCGGTTTTGAAGCATCTGCCTGCAATTGTAACCTAGCCTGATGAAGTTGATTATCCTCAAAAGGAAGTAATAATCCTTCCGGCATATGTTGACGATTGCAAAAAAGTACAGCTACATTCTCTTCCAACAGTTCATATAGCAACTGATGTGTATAACTTATCGCGGGATGTGAAAGTACCAATAAACCTAAATCTTCGACCGGAATAGAATGTGTATCTTCACCTTTTTTTAAAAGCATCTGTTTATGCTTTATAGATAAATGAACCGGACCACTCGATATTTCAACCGTGCGCTTAATCATTAGCTGGGAAAATCTCTCCAATTGGAGAAATCTTAATTTTTGAAGCCTCTAAAGTACTAGGCATTTTTCTGAGAACACCAGGATCGGCTGGGCCCTTCATTGCAACATGTTGATGCCGAAAAGTTATTTTTCCAGAGCTTTCAATTTTTTGAACTCTATATATTTCCTCATGCTCGTTATTGAAAATCATATCATTTATGGCCAATGAAAAAAGAAAAGAATGATCCGGACGAAAATTTTTCATAACAACCGATTCTCCGTCTTTAACTCTTCGGGCAGCCTCCATCATTGGAACTACAATTCCCACTTGTTTCTTCTCCTCATTTTCATCTGTCGTTTCATAAATGGCTATATGGTGATTATTACCATATAAAGCTGCCCGGCTTTCTTTACCATCTTTATTCTCGAAGAAATGCATGATCTGAGGATCTTTTTTCATAAGCAACCGGACCTTCTTAATCGGTACTTTAGCTTTTGAAGAAACGATATAAGGCGGATCTGCTTCAAGACTTGCGATGGCATTTGTCTGAGATTCTCCTTTATCTAATCTTTTTTGTACTTCCTCATTTACAATTTTTCGAATAGTTGCATCTCGTATAAGCGTTAAATCCTTTTTTGATAATTGGTGCACAGGTTTTCTAACCACCATCATTTGTTTATTCTTAGGAGCAGGTTCAACTGTTGGGCCATAATAGGTTTCTTCATGCAAGGCACCCGAAACTTTACGATTTACCCGATGTGAAACGGTAATATTGTTAATACTTGCTTCCACGTCATTTCTGAATGTAAGCCAAGGTTCGCTCAAAGCAATCCTTCCTCCCAAACGCCTTTTCATTTCTTCATTTGTAGCTCTGCCGCTCTCATCGGCATCCATCCATTCTGCTGTTCCAATTCTTTTGTTTTCATCACTTAGGCGTTTTAATGTAGAACGGTTTGTGAAGGCAACGACTATGGCATCTACTGCGTGGTGTCGATGGTCATTCCTATTTTTCATTTCAGGGTCTTCTTTATTCAACACACTATTAAGTCCCCACAAATGCCGAAGCAGGGAAGTTGTTTGTCCTTTTACCACTTCCACACTTTCACAAGAAAGGTGTTTAAGATAAGAACTTGCTTCCTTGCTTATGTACCGAGTATCATTTAGTTGACGATTCAGAAATATGTCTTCGTCAATTTCCTTCTGTGTGAATTTATTTCTTTTATTCCAGGGCAGGTTTCTGATGCGCTGAAGCATAGTATCCTCATCCATTAATCCAGCTTCTACACATTTCCATGGTGTACGATTTCCTTTTTTTCGATTAAAATCAGCTTCGCAAAGCGTCTTATTAGCGTATGAATTATCCAAAGAACTACTGAAAGGAAGAATGTGCTCAATCTGAAACTCTCCTGAATTGAAAGCTTCTGCTGGAATACTTTTACCAGTATAAGGACACATTTTCTCACATTCTTCCCATAGATTATACCAGATAATGTCATTATAACTAGGATATTGAACATCGAATGGAGCTTTTTGAAGTGATTTATAAGCTTTATCGTTTTTCTTTTCAAGCTCTCGCATTTGTTTGGTCATTTTTTGCCGGGTGTCATATCCGGCTTTTAGATCACGAGCCAGTTCAACCCTTATCACATCAGGCATTCCATATTCTCGAATTATTCCATTAACAACTTTGCGAAGTTCTATCAAAGCGTGATACACTACCGGGTTTTTAATTGCTTGATCAGGCATGGGCAGCTGATTCATTTTACCCGGGTTTTGTTCAAATAATGAATATCCGGCTTCTTTGATAGCTGTGTTTTCTTCCGTACCCTTTTCCAAGTAAGGAAGTATCTTTTTGATAGCTTTTTCAGAAAAATTACCATACCGCTGTTCAAGTGAGAGTTTGTGAGTTATATATTCAGCCTGCTCTTCCGTTCTATTCCACTTAATTAAAGCCAACTCTTTTACTACTTCCGGTTTATCAACATGAATGAGAACATCAACTACATGATTCTTGAATTCATCATCCATTTCAAACCATTCATCAGCGAATGCTTTTTTATGAGAAAGGGCAGCATTTGATCGGTTTCCTTCAATATTTTTCCTTCCACCTCTTTCAAGATTAAAAATGACATTCTTGTTGCTAATTGAGCCACTTTTAATTAACGCTGTTTTTAACTGACTCCAGCTAACTTTGTCCTTCCTATCAAAAATCTCTTTAAATTTTTTCCGGTCATTATCTGTTAACTTTATATGTAAACCATTCTCATCAGAAACAGAAAGATTGTTGATGTTTTTAAGCACTCTGAATTCTTGAAAAAGAAGATGGGCTTTGGCTATTCGTTTTTTATCAGTTTCAAGTTCACATTTTCCAATTAAATGAGACTGACTTTTCATTTTACGTTGATGAAAAATGATCTTCTTAATTTCTTCACCCAATTTTTCAGAAAGTGTATTATGATATTCGGTTTGAGCTTCCCATAAGGCATTAAATTCCTCTTTGAACATTTTTCGGTGGGTATATTTGTCACGAATTCGCCAATCAAAATCATCATGTTCTACATCATCTTGTTGGTGATTGTTATAAATCTCATAAAAATATTCTCCGATCGTTCTTGCACTATGTTTTGCCATTTGCTTGCGAACTTTAGAAATACCTTCTTTTACAGCACCTTCTTTATCACTTCCAGCTTTTCGATTACTTTTATAACCTCTTCTTTGATTCAGGTGATAAAGTGCCCTACCAAGTTCATGAAGCGATACTTTTTCATCTAAAGCTTTCGCTCTTATTGTGTATGGGTTGATGCTAACCCATTCGTCCCACTCAGATTTGTTTGGTGCTAACCCTCTTTGCTTGAGTGTGACATATAAATTAATCTTTCTTCTTGTTCTTCTATCTCGCTGCCTTCTTATTGAGCGTTTAGTTCTTCTGTCAGCGTTTGATGACTCTCCCGGTGCGGCATCAGCTCTTTGTTCATTTCCTTGGAAAATTCTTACTCCTGATTTAAGAATTTTGCCATTTTCATTGTTCCTGCCTGTTTCAATTAACCCCCAACCAATTGACGCGACTCCAAGATCCAACCCTAATATTTTTTTCATAATTTTCTATGTTTGCTTTATTTCCCCAGTTCAACTATACTCTTGTAATTCATCTCGAAAAGAGTCTTATCACAACAAAGAGAAATAGACTCTGTAGGCAATGCTCACAAGAGTATCCTTAGCCCTCTGCGGAGGGCTTTTTTATTTCCCATACCTAAACTATTGTAATTAATGAGAAAAGCAACAAATGTTAGAGCTCTATTTTAAACATTTGTAAAACCGATTAAATTATGAACACAAAAAAAGCCTTGCTCTGTAAACAGAACAAGGCTTTAATTTTTTATGTTGGAAGCAAGCTTCCGAAAATTCCTTTCTTTAAGTCAGGAACTACGTAATGATTGGCTTATAAACCAACAACATTATTCGCGCATGGTCCTTTTTGACCTTCGCCTACTTCATATTCTACCTTTTGACCATCCTTTAATTCTGCATAGCCATCAGTTTGAATTTCAGAGTGGTGTACGAATAAGTCTTTTCCACCTTCGTCAGGTGTTATAAAACCATATCCTTTATCTGAATTAAACCACTTTACTGTTCCTGTACTCATATTAATTTACTTATATAATTGTTTGTGTAAGTGTGCAATATATGGTTTTTATTACTAACAACCACTATTAACTATTTATATCCTACTTCCTATAAAAAATTGGTACAATAATTGCGTAATTTATCATGCTGTATGTAAATAGCGTACACATCATTTTATTTATTTAAAGTTTGCACAATTTATGTTAGACAAGATCGGAAAGGTTATTACCAAAATTTTTGGCTCCAAAAGTGAAAAAGACATTAAAGCTATCCAACCCATTGTAGACGAAATCAATGCTCTGGGACCTGAAATGGAGAAATTGAGCGATGAACAACTGAAAGCAAAGACTCAGGAATTCAAACAAAAGATCAAGGATGCCACCGCCGAAACTTCTAAAAAAATAGAAGAAGTGAAGGCTAAAATGGATGACATTGAAAAGCTTTCGCAGGGAGAAAGCAGAAGGTTAGCCGATGAACTGGAAACCCTTGAACAAGAGTGGCTCGATATACTTGAAGACACACTAGATGACATTTTGCCCGAAGCTTATGCCGTGCTTAAAGATACCTGCCGTCGATTTGTCGGTAAAAGCTGGAAAGTAGCCGGCGATGAAGTTGAATGGAATATGATTCCTTATGATGTACAGTTGGTTGGTGCAATTACGCTTCATCAGGGAAAGATCGCAGAAATGAAAACCGGTGAAGGTAAAACACTTGTCGCTATTTTCCCTGCTTATCTTAATGCACTTGCGGAACGTGGTGTTCACGTAATTACGGTTAACAATTATCTTGCAAAACGTGATGCCGAATGGAACGAACCTATCTTCAATTTCCACGGATTGGAAGTTGCCTGTGTTGACAATTACGAACCAAATTCTGAAGGCAGAAGAAAAGCATATCGAAAAGACATTACTTACGGAACCAATAACGAGTTCGGCTTTGATTATTTGCGTGATAACATGGTAATAGAAAAGGAACAATTGGTTCAGCGCGAACATCACTATACTATTATTGATGAGGTTGATTCTATCCTTATTGATGAAGCAAGAACACCATTGATCATTTCAGGTCCGGTTCCTAACGATAACAAGTCGGATAAATATGAGGAAATGAAACCAAGAATGGCATCGCTGGTTGATGCTCAAAAGAAATTGGTTTCTGAGTTAGTGAAGGAAGCGCAAAAACATCTGGAAGCTGGAGACGAAGAAAAAGCCGGTTTGGCGTTATTCAGAGCACAACGCGGATTCCCTAAGAACTCACGCTTCAGAAAAATGCTTCAGGAGCCGAGTATCCAGAAGATGATCCAAAAAACAGAAGCTTTCTATCTTCAGGATAATGCCAAAAATATGCCTGAAGTGGACGAGTACCTGTATTACGCTGTGGATATGAAATTGAACTCCATAGAAATGACTGAAAAAGGTCGTGAGTTCATTACCAAAAAAGGTGAAGATCCTGACTTTTTTATAATTCCTGACCTGGGTGCTGAAACTTCAGACATCGAAGAAGAAATTAAACAGCTTGAAATAGAAAAGATTGAAGAAGTAAAACAGAAAGAACTCAGCGACGAATACAAAGAGAAAAAAATAGAAGAAGCTAAAGAAGAAGTTCATCAGGAAAGAGAGCAGCGTTTCAATGAGCTTCACAGATTATTCGCAGAGCGTGGTGACAGAATTCATACAGTAAATCAGCTACTGAAAGCTTATACCCTTTTTGAGAAAGAAGATGAGTATATCGTACAGGATGGAAAAGTTCAGATCATTGATGAACATACAGGACGTGTACTTTCAGGTCGTCGTTATTCTGACGGATTACACCAGGCAATTGAAGCGAAAGAGCAAGTTAAAGTAGAAGCTTCTACTCAAACATATGCTACCATTACCCTTCAAAATTATTTCAGAATGTACCACAAACTTTCAGGAATGACCGGTACTGCTGAAACGGAAGAAGGTGAATTCAACGAGATTTATGATCTGGATGTTATAGTGATTCCTACCAATCGACCTATTCAGCGTGATGATAAAGAAGATCTGATCTTTAAAACGAAGCGTGAGAAATTCAACGCCTCTATTGAAAAGGTTCGTGAATATCATGAAAAAGGACAACCTGTTTTGGTTGGTACTACCAGTGTCGATGTTTCTGAAACCATGAGTAGAATGCTCCAAAGAGCTGGCATTCCTCATAATGTATTGAACGCAAAACAGCATGCAAGTGAAAGTGACATTGTAAAATCGGCAGGACAACCCGGTGCGGTTACCGTAGCAACAAATATGGCTGGTCGTGGTACCGATATTAAATTAGCTCCCGGAGTAAAAGAAAATGGTGGTTTAGCAATTCTTGGTACTGAGCGTCATGAATCTCGCCGAATTGACTTGCAGCTTCGTGGTCGTTCCGGTCGACAGGGTGATCCGGGTGAGTCACAGTTTTATGTTTCTCTGGAAGATAATCTGATGTCAATGTTTGGCTCTGACCGTGTTGCCAATGTGATGGACCGATTGAATTTTGAAGAAGGGGAGGTTATCACACATCCATGGATGACAAAATCTCTGGAACGAGCTCAATCAAAAGTGGAGCAGAATAACTTCAGCATAAGAAAGAAGCAGCTGGAATATGATGATGTATTAAACAATCAGCGTAATGTGATTTATGCTCGTCGTCGTCACGCTCTTTCCGGAGACCAGTTGATCTCTGATATCATGGATATGTTGGAAGATTTTGTTGAAACTCTTGTTGAAGAGCATATAGCTGCAGGAGATTACGCCGGCCTTCACCAGGAAATACTCATTAACCTTGCCGTAGATGTTGAGTTTGATGAGGAAGCCTGGAGAAAAATGAATCCGGGTGAACTTGTTGATAAGATCATTGACAAAGCGTTGGAAGTTTATCGTCAGAAAGAAGAGCGTATGGCGAGACCTCTTTACGAAGTAATGAAGCGAATTGCTGAAAGTGAGGCTGAAAATCGTCCTGAAAGAGTTCAGGTCATTTTTACCGACGGCATTAAAAGAATGCGCGTGGTTGTAGATGTTGACGCTGCTTTAGAAAATGAAGGTAAAGAAGTAGCCCGGGCTCTGGAAAGAACAGCGGTTCTGGCAACTATCGATGACAAGTGGATGCAACACTTACGCGAGTTGGATTCTGTAAAAGAAGGTATCGGACTTCGTGCATACGGGCAAAAAGATCCTTTATTAGAGTATAAGCGTGAAGCTTTTGATATGTTCAAGCAATTATTGGAGATGATCAATACTGAGGTGATTTCCACCATTTGGAAATCAATCCCGGAAGGGCAAGCCAATAATGACAGCCTTCAGCAAGCTCAGAAACAAAAATCCAGATTTGATACCAGTCGTATGAAAGCAAGTCAGGCAGACTCGACTAACATGGGAATGCAAGGCGGACAATCACAGAACGGAAATCAGCAAAAACCAATGGGACCAAACGTAAAACGTAAACCTGTTGTAGTTGAAGACGAACCCGGACGAAATGATAAAGTTAGTATTCAAAATACCACCACCGGTGAAGTGAAAGAAGGTATTAAATGGAAGTATGCTAAAGACATGGTGGAGAATAAAGGCTGGGTAATGGTTGAGAAGTGATTTTTAACCACAGAGAATGCAGAATATTCATTGCGTTCTCTGTACTGAAACAAAAAAGACCCTTGATAAACTCAAGAGTCTTTTAGAATTTTTGAAAGATTAACAGCCTATTTAATCAACTGCATTTTTAGTTCACGAACAAATTGTTCACCCGAAGAACCAGTTGCCGTTAAGCGGGCAATGTATACTCCACTCGCTAAATTATCGGCTTTAAAGGTGGCTTGGTGAAAACCTGCCTGAAACTGATCGTTCACCAAGGTGGCTACTCGTTGCCCAACAATGTTATACACATTGATTGAAACATCTGCGGTCTCAGGTAGCTCAAACTTTATTTGAGTAGATGGGTTAAACGGATTGGGATAATTGTTGCTGATTGCAAAGTCTGAAGGCAAGGCTACTTCCTTACATATAATACAACCACCTCCGCCTTCATCTACTACTACGGCAAGGTCTTCAAATCCTTGTTTACCGTTTGAATCAGTTACTTCCAATTCTAAGGTAAAATCATCGAACTGAGTACCTGTGTAACTGGTTCCTGTTCCGACAACAGTAGTAGTTTGCCCCGGGATAACGCGCGTCCATTCATACGTATAAGGCGGAACTCCATTAGAGTTAAAACCTATATTTGCTGTCCAAGTCTCAGAGTCTCCTTCGTCCATTAAAACTGGACCTGAAATGGTAACCGGTACAGCAGAGGGTGGACCAAATTCATTCGGTCCTTTAGCTGAAAACACATCTTGGATAACATACCGATAAGTAGCAACATTATCTGCTCCGTCTGCTGACCAAAGAGCGTTTCTGAATCCCACGAAATCAGGATTTCCTGAAAGAAAAAATAATGCATCGAATATTAATTGATCGGCATCACCAACACTTATTCCCGGGTCATTGCGTAGATCCCATAAAATAGAGGAAAAGAATTCAGCACCTTCGTATGCACCGACTTCTCCCTCATTAACAAATATGTTTTCATATTCAGAATAGGTTTCAATATCAGGAGCAGACATATCTCTGATTAAATTACTGAAAGATGTGCTGTCCCACGAAAATTTAGCGATTTGAGCACTATTATCAAACGAACCGGAAAAATAATCTGGGATACCTTCCAAAATTGCACCTTCTTGATTAGCTTGAAATTCAAGACCATTTCTTATGCTCCCTAGTACCAAATGACTATATTCGTGATAAATAACGGTATTATCTTTTGCATATCTAAAGCCTGGTCTGTGCGGATCTGTATATTCATAACCTGACCCAAAATCAAGAGATTTTGCCCCTACTCTTGCACAAGCTCCAAATTGATATAACTGACATATTTGATCACTAAAAACATACGCATTCACAACCTGGGTGAATAGGTTATTATTTAAATCTAGGCTTTCTATAAAATCCCTTCTAAATCTATCCACATGATAATAAACATTTACCTCTTCAAAATGATTATCATTAATTGGATCAAACTGAAAAGTGTATGAAGTTGAATAAGCTCTACTTGCATCATATGTATAAACATTTACATATTCGCCATTTAAATAGCCGCTGGTATTTAACCCAAGTAAGTCTTTGGTAGTGACTGTAGAATTATCAGGAGTTCTTGGAAACACGTCTCCTGTCCCTGTTACCATTGTTAGAGGATTATGCTTTTTTGTAGTGACTTTATATGCTTCATGATCTTGTGACGAGTTGTCATCAAGAGAATATATATTACTTACATTACTGTATTTCTCCACAACCTCACCTGTTTGTGCATTTATTATGTACTGCCAGTTGGTGTAAGGCTCCTCAATCAATACGTTCACATTGTACACCAACTCATACCCTTCATCAGTTGGGTATACTAACAACTCTGCCGTACTTTGATCCTTTACAATACGGGTCAGTGCCATGTCGGAAATAGCGGCTGTTATAGCCGATGCTTCAGGAATACCAGGGGTGGTGGGAATGTCGATATCTAAGTAATAGAAGCCATTTGCCATGTTAACACTACCATTTTCTCGAAGATGCACGTTGTAATCAGCCCCTTCAACTTTCACGCCCTTATAGTATTGTTGAAACTCAATATGATGTACTCCTCGATGGGTTTGGGTTTTAGTGTGACGTAATCCAGAGAGGTTACTTTTTAGACCAAATAGTTGTCTGTTTTCACTCAGAAAAGCCCGAGCGGCGGACAATGGATCACCGGGAAATGCCTTAGTGTTTGACCCAATAATGGATCTTGGCAATCCTGTTTTTTCATTCCACCGAATAGTCCATTGGTTACCTTCTTCAGCTTTGAAATTATCCCAAGCAGTTATACGAATTTGATCGGGTTGTTTTTGAGCATGTAAAATAGACGTGCACATGCACACACTAATTAATAGTAGCAGTATAGGTTTCATCCTTTCCTCCATTTTTATGTATATTGGAGGCATTATTCCTATTAATGAATAATGCCAAGCCCTTGCTTAACCGAATCTTTAATTGTCTTCCACGAGAATTATGATCGGTGGTAGGGGCTTTTTTTATGCACTTTGCATAAACTCATAATCAACTTTTATTCTTCATCATAATACCAGTCTAGTCCTAGTATCTTCCAAAGTTCTTCATTGACTTTAAAAATTTGATTTGTTTGTAGATTGAAATACGTGAACTTAAATCCACTGTTTTCTAAAGTACGCAACAAAACTAAATTTTTTTCTTCTGACCATTCTAATGGAGCTGTAAGATTTATATTGATTTGATTCGGTATTTCTATTTCGGAAGTACGATTGGATTCTAGATTTAAAGTAAACCAATCTTGGTTTTCTGAATAAAATGGTCTTATTAATAAACTATTACTCTTAGTACCGTGCGCAAAAGAACCGAAATTACCAGATTCAGTAATTCTTCTCACAAATAGATCAGTAGTCCTTATCGTATACAAGTCCCTAAAAAATTCTACCGAATCACTTTTAAAAAAATCTCTATCGGATGTAAAGAATAGTTCAAAATTATTCTTCCATTTTGGGAAAGAATCTTTAGAAAAATTATCTGTTAACTGTGTTATTGTATTAGTATCTAAATCATAAACAAATAGTTCTGAATTACCTCCCCCTAGCTCACAATCTAAACATCTGTCAAAAGCAATTTTAGTGCCATCCGGACTCCACTTAGGATGGTCACCAACTACATTAACAGCTCGTCCATCTAAAACACCCTCTAATTGTTGTTTGCCGGAACCATCTGCGTTCATGATAGTTATATAATATCCCGGAGATGTCGTTGTGTTAGTCCTGCCAAATACAATTTGTTTTCCATCCGGGCTCCATGCAGGACTGTATGCCCCATCGTTCTTAAAATGCGTAAGTTGTTTCCGATTTTCTCCATTTGTGAGGCTAGTATAAATTTGGTAATTCCCATTTCCATCCGGCGTGGAGAATACTAATTTACCGGGGATTTCGGGTTGTTCGTTGTTGAACAAATCACACCCTGTTATTACTAGTAACAGAAATACTAAAACTTTATAGAGGTTATTTACAAAAATCACTCTTAACTCTTTTTTTTTAATGACTTATTATATGTAAGATAGTTTTAACAAAAGAATGTTTCAAGATAATTAAAATTATTGATTTTTTATGTTGTTACCTCGTTATAAAAGACCCGCTTTAAGTTTTAAACATAATATTGGATTAAGTTCTTGTTTTGTTATCATTGAATCAAAATTGAAAACTAATTACGCGCATTGGAAGTACTTGGCATTGATATCGGCAGTTATGGAATTAAAGGAGCGATTGTAAATACCGTTCTTGGAGAAATAATATCCAAGAAAAAAACTACCGGTGAACTTGAAGACTCCCGTCCCCATAAGTTAATTTCGAAAATGCATCACATTGTTAAGCAGTTTGATTGGGATGGCCCAATCGGTTGTGCTTTCCCGGCTGCAATGAACAGAGGCATTGTATTATCAGCAAACAGAATAGACGAAGCCTGGGTTGACGCTGATGCCAATCATCTTTTTTCAGAAATTACCGGCTGCGAGGTAAATGTTATTAATGATACTGACGCCACAGGTTTAGCTGAAATGACTTTTGGTGCCGGTAAAAATCAACGGGGAACTACCATTGTTTTAACGGTAGGGACAGGGGTAGGCTCTTCCATTTTCAATAATGGTTTACTTCTTCCAAATACTGAACTCGGATTAATGCAAATTAAAGGAATTCCTATCGAGGATCAGGCGTCTAACAAAGCTCGAAAAAAAGAAGGTATCAAAAGAAAAACATGGGCTAAAAGATTGCAGGCTTCTTTGGAACATTACGAACGTGTTTTTCATCCCGATCTTTTTATACTCGGTGGGCAAGTAAGTAAAAAACCGGAAAAGACATTCCCTTTTATTAAGATCAACACCAAGCTTAAGCCTGCCACTTTCAAAAATGAAGCCAGCATTGTGGGTGCAGCTTATTTCGCTTCTCTTAAGCAACAAGATAGCCTGATCAACAAAAAATAAATCTGCTTCACTCTTCCGGCGGACCTTCTTCATTTTTTTGATTGTACCATCTGTACACCAACCGCACCCCTAGCCTTGCAAAAAGGATAATGGCGATAACCATTACTATGTCAAAAGTTTCCATACCGGGGTTACTCGCTTTCTTGAATCCAGTGATCGATTTTTTGCTCTAATATTTCTAAAGGTAAGCTGCCTGAATTCAATACCTGATTATGAAATTCTCTGATGTCAAATTGTTTTTCCAGTTTTTCTTTAGCTCTTTCTCGAAGTTCTAATATTTTAAGCTGTCCGATTTTGTATGATAGTGCTTGTCCGGGAGCCACCATATATCGCTCAATTTCTGAAATAATAGACGCTTCTGATTCTGCTTCATGATCTAACGAGAATTGTATAGCTTCTTCTCTGCTCCATCCTTTGGCGTGCATACCGGTATCTACAACTAATCTAATAGCACGATGCATTTCAGCACTTAACATCCCAAAATATTGATATGGATCTGTATATAAGCCCAACTCTCTACCCAAAGACTCACTGTATAACGCCCAGCCTTCTACAAATACACCCAATCCTTCAGTATGCATAAAAGATGGCAATGACTCATTTTCTTGCTGAAGAGATAATTGATAGTGATGTCCGGGAATAGCTTCGTGGAGAAACAAACTTTCGTCACTGAACTTATTATACTTTTCCACATTAGGGATTGGCACATAGAACACTCCTGGCCTTGAACCGTCTTTGGAACCTGAATTATACTCTGCTGACGCAGATGCTTCCCGAAATGCCTCTGTTCTACGAACTACAAAACCTGCTTTCGGAGTCATATCAAATAGCTTTTCCAGTTGAGGCTTCATGCGCTCGTGCATTGCTTCGAAGTTTTCAATCACTTGCTCAGGTTTTGTAAAAGGCATTTGCTCGGGACTTGTTCTTACGTGATCAAAGAATGCATTCAAATCTCCTTCAAAACCTACCTCCTTCTTAACCTTTTCCATTTCTCCTTCAATGCGGGCTACCTCTTTTAATCCAAGTTCATGGATTTCGTCTGGAGTCATCTCAGTGCTGGTATGAATACGGACTAAATATTCGTAAGTCTCTTTTCCATTTGGCAACGACCCTATTCCTGCAGTTTCTACACTTGCAGGTAAATAAGATTCTGATAGAAATTTCTGAAGCTCTTTATACTTTGGGATCAACCGCTCAGAGATCATTTTACTATATTCTTCACGAATTTCAACTTTATCTTCATCATCAATTTCTTCAGGAATATTAGTAGCGGGAGTATAGAAAACATGATCTTCAACTGCGGTAAGAATAAATCCATCTAATTGCTTGATCATTCGTTCCGTAATAATTTTATGGTGAACAAAACCCATATCAATTCCTTCCTGCATTCGCAAAATAGCAGTGTCAAGAATATCAAAATAGTCCTCCATGCGACTTAACCAGTTTTCATAATCTTCAACGGTATTAAATGGTTGAGCACTGCTACCACTTCCTAGTTGACCTATATACAAATGCAAAGAAAAGATTTGATTCAAAGGCATCAATTCTACAATAGGTAAGCCAAATTGTGGGGATGTAGTAATGGGGATTACGTTTTGTAAACCGTCAATTTTTATATCCAATTCCCAAGCCAATACATCTCTGCTTATCCTTTGGGCTTCTGTAAGATCAGAAGAATTATATTGCTCCAGTTTTGCCAGATATTTTTTATAAAACTTCAACTGTTTATCCTGATATTCTTCAGAAATTAAGTTCGGAAGAGTATCATTATAGACTATATCTCCTGAAATGGTGGATTCAATTGGATTGAAGTTTAGCCGTTCCTGAAAATAGTTTTCGAAAACTATATCAATCGGTTCCTCCGGTGAAGTTGAACAGCTTATAAAAAATAATATTGAGCAAAATAAAATTGATCGAATTGAAATCATCTATAAATTTTTAAAGTTTGATAGCGTTAAATTAGTTGTCAGAATGCAATGCCACTCTATTCCCTTCGGTATCTTCAAAGACAGCCATATAGCCGTAGTCGGGAGAAATTTGTCGTTTTGGAATTGTAACAGTTCCACCGGCCCCTTCAATCTTATCCTGAACTGTTTGCAAGTCAGGATTACCATTCAGATAAAGCAAAGGTCCATCCGTTTTGCTTGGTTTGTACCATGAATCATTGTAAACCAGCGCTCCACTTACTGAGTCCTGGTCGCCGGGAAAAACTTCCATTTTAAACTCATCTCCCATGTCCATGCCCGAAAGTTCTATATCAAAAATAGTCTCGTAGAATTTTTTAGCTCGCTGAATATCTTTAACTGGAATCTCAAACCATACCGCCATATTTTTACCTTCCATAACTGCTCCGCTTATTTAAAGTTTTAAGAATATTAATCGAATCAGTTATGGAATCAAAATTTCCTTTAGTCATCGTCTCTCAGCTTTGGGATAGCCTGTATAAGTTCTTTTGAATTTTTTGATGGATCATTAACCAACTCAGGCACTCTGTATACAGCTAAATCCGGTATTAATTGAGTGTCCTGAAACTGAGATTGCAGAACCTCCTTTTCATTACCTTTTATCCATTGTTCAAAATTCTCAGGATCTAAAATACAAGGCATTGTTGGTTCTAACGGTTGAAGTAAAACATTTGATGATTTTGTAATTACAGCAAATTCCAATGACTTCTTTCCGTTCTTCTCTTCAGCTTCATGATACAGTCCTGCCAAGCCCAAGATCTCTCTTCCCAACATTCTTATATAAAAAGGGTATTTATCATCAACGGATTGCTTCCATAAATAAAACCCACTGGCCGGAATCAGGCACGGTTTCAAGTCAAGATCTTTTATCGAGTTTTCTTCTACATCTTTTTTACTAAAGCTTGTAAGCTTCTCTTTTTTTGATCTGATTCCCCAAACAGCCGACTTTATTTTTCTGTCCGTATCATTAAAAATTATTGGCATTGGCGATCCCGGAAAAACATTATATGAAGGATCGAATAATGATTCAGAAGATGAAGTTACGTCAAAAACCTCTTCAACAATTTTTTTCTCCGCATGCAAAACATATCTTTTCATAATGCTGTAGTTCTTTAAAGAGTTAGTATTTTAAGGAATGGATTGACCAACTTAATAACAAGCTAACCCCCATGAATATTCTTTACAATAATTCTGAACAGCGGTTCCGAGCAGGAATTCGAATCATAGTTTTCCTTGTTCTTTCTGTTCTTTTAATTATGCCTATAAGGTTTGTCACAATTGGTTGGGTTGCCTCGCTACTTATTTCTTTAGGATGCTTCGTAGCTGCTTTTCTTGTTGTAAAGGGAATGGATAAACGGTCTATTTCTTCAATTGGTCTCGATGTCTCAAAAGTATGGTGGATAGAGTTTGGGCTCGGAGTTTTGATTGCTTTTCTGGCTCAGACCATCATTTTTTCGATCGAATACGGATTTTCCTGGCTTGAAATTACAGGTTACGGTTGGCAAAGAGCAGGAATTGAAATGTGGGGATGGTCGGCGTTTACTTACTTTTTAACAATGCTCTCAGTTGGGTTTTATGAAGAACTTCTTTTCCGCGGTTATTCGGTAAAAAACTTAGCTGAAGGTTTTACCATCGAAAAGGTTACCCCTCAGCAAGCTTCATGGATAGCTGTTGTTTTCACATCAGTACTTTTCGGTTTTGCCCATGCTGGAAATCCAAATGCATCTGCAATTTCTACCTTTAATATTATTCTGGCGGGCTTTATGCTCGCGGTTCCATTTTTGTTAACCGGTAGACTTGCGATGTCGATAGGAATTCACTTTTCATGGAACTGGGTAATGGGTGGAATTTATGGATTACCTGTAAGCGGACTTGATGGGAGAAGATCAGTTCTGCAAACAAGCGAAACTGGTCCTGATTTATGGACAGGTGGTAAGTTTGGACCCGAGGCCGGATTGCTGGGAATTTTAGGAATGCTTTTTATTCTGACTTGTATTCTTTTGTATGCCCAAAAACGAAATCCATCCGGGAAACTTGAGTTAGATGAGAGTTTTAAGAATGATTACAAGAGAGTGAGTGACTAGTCTTGTAATGAAAGTTCTAGAAAAAATTCGCCTTTAGGATTATTCAGCGCAGGATCAGTGAGCCCGTCTTAAATACTTCGGCTTGATCTTTTGCTACTTTTGTATCATGACAAAAGTAGGTAGCCTTGTTGTGTATTTAAGTCTGAATAGTTATTTCAGTTCCTTTGCTATGTGTACTTTTGTACCGACAAAAGTACCAAAAGCTCCCGACAAGAATTATTGGCGCGAACTCCATTACATCGACT
>JAEPNB010000015.1 GCA_017643645.1 Balneola sp. | reverse complement strand
AGGGGACGTGCTAATTAATATCTGAGTGGAGTTGTAGAGTCTCCCTCCCTGATGTTAGGGAGGGAACAAGGGTGGGTCAGAGAATTTGCAGAGAAGATTCTAAATCTCCCTTCGAAGGGAGACCGATCGAACACATGTGTGAGATCAGAGGGATGTTGTGCGGTTTATGAGCCGGTAAACTGCACAACATCTACTTCTCAACCCGTACGTCTTGTTCGGAATGTGGTATTGAGGCTTGTGGTTAAATTTATCATAGGAAGCAGGAGCTTCCGACTGGCGTTCCCAAGCAGAGCTTGGGAACGAGGTAAATAACGGAGGCTATTTCACAGTATTGACGAACCCATCCCTGTCCCTTCCCTTAAACAAGGGAAGGGGACGTGCTAATTGATATCTGAGTGGAGTTGTAGAGTCTCCCTCCCTGATGTTAGGGAGGGAACAAGGGTGGGTTAGAGAATTGGCTAAGAAGGATTTTTTTTATTTCCCAATCAAGAAATCACGAAGGAGATTAAAGTGTCTTTTAAACAAGTAGAGCCTTCAGGCTCGGCGGATAGTTTGGGAAAGTTTTGAAATTATAAGCCTTTATATAAGATCCTGAAACAATACCGAACCAAGTTCAGCACATGGTTCAGAATGACGTATCTAATTCCCATCTCCATATGCTCTGATCACATCAGTATAACTCATATCAACGAGGAGGCTTCTGCTGTCCAGTTCCTGTATAAAACTTACGGGGACATCTGAGTTGTATAAACCGATGATTCCTGAATAAGAAAAGTTGTTCAGGAAACCGGCTTCTTTTAATTGAATAATGTAATCCGTAGTAACACCCGAGCTTTGGAGCCCGATTATGGCAGAGTAAGAAAAATCGTTCAGGAGTTCTGCCGCGTTTAATCTGTCCAGATACTCAACACTAACACCGCCATTGTACAGGCCAATCAATCCGGAATAAGAAAAATTGTCCAGATAACCGCCGGCTTCCATTCGGGCAAGAAACTCATTTGGAACGCCGCCATTATACAAACCGATAACTCCTGAGTAGGAAAAATTATCTAAATAACCGCCAACATTAAGTTGATCCAGATAAGAAGTGGGAACGCCTCCGTTGTACAGCCCAATGATTCCTGAATAGGAAAAGTCATCCAAATATCCTGCTTCGTTCATCATCGTTAAATATTCCATCGGCACTCCACTGTTGTACAATCCGATGATACCTGAATAGGAGAAATCGTCCAAAAAACCGGCTTGATTCATCTGTTCTAAATAAGAAAGAGGCACACCGCTGTCGTATAGCGCCCGTATTCCGGTAGGATTGATTTGATTGGTATATCCGGCTTCGTTCGCAGCTTGTAAATAATCCAGATACACACTGGTTACACCTTCGGATGTTGAAACTCTTGGAGGTAGCGGCGCAGCAGGTGGTAACGGAGCTTGTATTACATTTTGCCCCTGAGAAACCGTTGTTTGATTGCCATTATCAAAGTTAAAATCAGAAATCGGACTACTTGTTAAAAACCAAACAGCCGGTATCACAGCAAACAGTAATATGGCAATGATATTTCTTTTAGTGGATGTTGGCGGTTCAACATATTCCTGATCAAATTCTTCTGTACCGGTAGCATTGGCTTGCTCGTCTATATATGAATCCAGATCAAAATCGGGATCATCCTGATTGCCACGTAATTCATTTTTAAATCTTTGATTTGCCATAATATTAGTTTCCTTGATGCTTGTATCCTTCTATCAGTGATGAAATATCGAATGTATTTAACAGATCATTGTCATTCAATGTTTTCAATACAGGAACCGGAACTTTGGCGGCGAAAAGTTCAGCTACCGTTTCTGTACCAAATTTATCTGAAAGCCCGGCTTCATTTAATTTTATGTTATAATCTTCTAGAGTAGCAGGAAATTCAGTGGAATTATTTTCTACTTGAATGAAAGATGGATTTTCAAGATTCGAAAGTGCTTTAAGTCCTTCAAGTGCTGAAAGTTTTGCCAACTCTTCTAAACCCTCAAGTCCTTCCAGATTTTCCAGTTCAGCTAAACCTTCGAGGCTTTCTAATGCTTCCAGAGCCTCTAAACGGGCCAGGTTTTCAAGTCCTTGTGTAACAACAATATCGTTAGCTGCTGCCAAATCGCTGTCAGTAATAACAACATCGGGTTCTGAATTAGCGGTGGCGGGAATTACGGGGTCAGGAGCTACTGTCTGTTTTTGATATTCTTCAACTCCGAAAATATTTCCATAAACAAGCTTAGGACTCCAGTCGTTAAAGTATAACAAAGCAAAAATGGAAAGTCCCAGAATGAAAAAGGTATTCTTTATAAAAGAGCTTTTTGGAGAGTCGTTAATTTGTTCTTCAAATTGTTCATCCGGATGAGATTGTTCTTGTAAATAAGCATCCAGATCAAAATCGGGATCATCCTGATCACCACGAAGTTCGTTTTTAAATCGTTGAGAACTCATAGTATTTATTGTCCTTCAATTTGATAAGTAGTAACTACTGACTCGGACGACATATCATCCAATAACCCTTTTTCGTCAAGAGTTTTTAAAAAACTAACGGGAACCTGATTTTGGTGAAGTCGCACAATTGATGTACTGCCAAAATTATTCAAATATCCACCTGCTGCTATTTCAGAAATATATTCTGAGGGTACATTATTCTGATATAATCTTGAGATAGATGTACTTCCGAAATCATCCAGTATTCCTGCTTCCTCAAAACCAATTATGTATTCAAATGGTACATTATTCTGATAAAGTCTGGATATAGAAGTGCTTCCAAAGTTGCCCATAATTCCTGTGCTTTCGAACTGTTCTAAATACTCGATAGGTATATTATTACTATATAATCGGGATATAGATGTACTGCCAAAATTATCTAACATACCGGCTTTTCCAATAGCATCAATATAGTCTACAGGAACATTGTTTTGGTACAAACGCGTAGATCCGCTACTACCAAAGTCATCCAGATAACCTAACTCTTTAAGCTTAGCAAGATAATCCGTATAACTCATCCCAAGATCAGCAACACCATTACCGGGTTCAAAATTAAAACTGAAATCGAAGTCAAAATCCTGTACAGAAGGAGCAGGTGCAGGTGCAGGTGCAGTTACTACTCTTACATCGGGTTGAGGCCTTTCTACAAATATTGTTTGTCCTGTCTGAGAAGGCGCAATATTTATATCATCAGAAAATATGGAAAAAGGATCGCTCAAGAAGAACCATACTGCCGGAATTAATATAACCGAAAGAGCCAACAGATTTCTTTTTGTTGTTGGATGCGAATCGAATTCCTGTTCAAAGTTCTGATCACCGGCGTTTGCTTGGGCATCTATATATGCATCCAGGTCAAAATCGGGATCGGGGTTATTATTTAGGTCGTTCCGAAATTTTTGATTACTCATAATAGTCCTAGTTATTTTCGTCTTTATACATTTCTACAACATCTACAAAGCTCAGATCTTCATACAATCCTTTTGCTTTCAGATCGTCCAAAAAGTCTGTAGTAACTCCGGCTTTGTAATACTCTGTGATGTATACAAAGCTGAGGTCGTCAAGATATCCGGCCTGGTCCAGGGTTCTTAAATAATCCATACTCACATTATTTTGGTAGAATTCGCTTATTCCGATGAAATTCACTTTATCCAAAAAACCTGCTTCTTCAAATTCAGAAATATAGTTTAGAGGGATATCATTGTTATAGAATTCAGAAATTGCTACAAAGTTCAGATCGTCTAAAAACCCGGCATTGTCTACTTCCTGAATATAGGAAACAGGAACCCCGGCTGAATGGAGTTGACGAGCTTGAAAAGCACTTAGCTTGTCGTCTTCCAATAAACCAAGCTCTTTTAATTCCAATAAATAATCAGTGACGGAGGGGAGCTCTGCGGTGCCTGAAGCTCTGGCCAGTTCTCTTTCTATGGCTCTTTCAATCTCTCGTGCTTCAGGAATAGTAATTTCCGGGATTCTGATCTCAGGGATGTCAATTACAATTCGATTTCCGGCCTGACCTGTTGCTACAACAGTGGCTTCATCATTTCCGAAAATGCTTGTATATGCCTGTTTCGGGCTCCAGTCATGATACCACAGGAATGCAGTGAATACCAGAGCAAGACCAAGACCTGCATTTTTTATAAAAGAAGTTTCGTGCTCATCCTCAACTTGCTGAGTGGGCTCGGAGGTTTTATGAGCTTGTTCATCGAGGTAGGAATCTAAGTCGAAATCGTCGTTGTTGTTGGATCTTTTAAATCTGCCCTGTTGTGTCATGGTGGTACAATTTTTTCTGTAAGACGAAAAAGATGCTCTCATTGTTTCAAATAAGAAATATTCTCTTAAAGTTTCTTAGATTAGACGAAACCGTAAATTAATTCCTTTAAGATGAAAAGAAGTATAGTTGGAGCAGTATTTTTAATGATGTGTTTTATATCAACGGCGGTATTGGCGCAGCTACCGGTGTCCTTAACTCTTCCACAGGCAAGCCCAAAGGAAACACGAAGTATCACTATAGGATTTACAACCATCAGTTTTGAATACAACTCTGTAGGAATTAAAGATCGGGAAATTTGGGGTGGATTAGTTCCTTATGGTGAAGTATGGAGAACAGGCGCAAATAAGAATACTCTTTTCACTGTAACCGATGATGTGCTTATCAATGGGCAAAAACTAAAAGCGGGTTCTTATGGAATGCACACTATTCCGGGAGAAGAGGAATGGGTGATCATTTTTTCAAACTTCAGTGAAGCCTGGGGAAGTTATTTTTATGATGAAAATGAGGATGCACTGCGGATTACAGTAACTCCTGAAGAAATGGACAGTAAATACGAATGGATGAAGTTTTCATTCAGTGACTATACAAATACTTCTGTTGATATTTCGTTGAAATGGGCTCATCTGAAAGTTCCTTTTAAAGTTGAGATACCAATGGAAACTACTTTTGTGCATATTGAAAATCAGTTTAGAACACTTCCTGCATTTTCATGGCAAGGTTGGGTTCAGGGAGCAACGTATTTGCAAAATAATGATTACAAACCGGATGTAGCTTTGCAATGGGCAGCAAGAGCTTTAGAAATTGACCGAAGTGTGCAAACATTAGGGTTGCATGCGAAGTTATTGATCTTAAATGGTAAAAAAGACGAAGGTCTAAAAGAAGCTGCTGAGATGAGAAATGAGTGGTCAGATGATTGGAGGGCGCATTACTCAGCGGCAGAGGTTTATGAAGAAGCCGAAGAACTTAAAAAGGCTGAAGAAGCGTACAAACAAGCAAAAGAGCTGGCTTCTGACGATAGAACCAAACAGGTGCTTCAGAGAAGAATTGATTCTTTGAAAGAAAAGTAATGAAAGATTTAAACCAATAACTAATAACCTATAACTTTTTGTTAATGGTTATTAGTTAATTGATTTGGTTTAAAACTAATTTTTAGCTTCACCTTTATAAAGTAGCTCAGCAAGCTCTACAATCTTTATAAACTCAGCACGATATCCGTTTTCATCAACACCTTTTGATTCTTTGGCTAATTGCTGAACCATTTGGAACGAGCTGTTTCCTTTGAATTTTGAATCCCGAAGTAACATGCCGAAGGAAGCTACCGATGCTGCAAACTTGAGGTTTTCATTAAGATCTGTAGTTTCTGATTTATAAATTATTTCTGTTATTAAACTGCTCTGATCCTCATTAGGATTTTTATATCGTAATTTAACGGTCAATAATTCGTTGCTGTGCTTACTTTGCGCTTCAGAAATTTGACCCTGATATTTTAAAGGATCAACCGGTAGTAAGTTATTTGAAATAGGCACTCCTTCAGGTATAACCTCATATAAAGCAGTAACGGTATGACCTGCTCCAAGTTCTCCGGCATCTTTTTCGTCATTATTGAAATCCTCATCAGCTAGCAAACGGTTTTCATAGCCGATCAAGCGGTATGCTTTTACATTCTGTGGATTGAACTCAACCTGAATTTTCACATCTTTTGCAATAGTATGAAGGGTTCCTCCCATTTCTGAAACAAGTACTTTTTTGGCTTCCAATAAATTATCGATGTAATAATAGTTCCCGTTTCCATTATTGGCGATCTGCTCCATTTTAGAATCTTTCAGATTTCCTGTACCAAAACCTAAGATCGACAAATCAATTCCCTGCTCTCTTTTTTCTTCAACAAGTTTAACAAGTTCGGATGTGGATGAAACTCCAACATTAAAATCACCATCTGTGGCAAGTATAACTCTGTTATTTCCTTCTTGCTTATAATTCTTAAGAGCTACTTTATATGCTTGTTTAATTCCATCCCCACCGGCTGTAGATCCTTGGGCGTATAGATCATCGAGAGCAGAGATTATTTTCTCTTTTTGATCTCCTGAAGTAGGAGGAAGGACTAAGCCTGAACTTCCTGCATAAACAACAATGGATACAAGGTCTTGCTCTCTTAATTGATTAACTAATAGTTTGAAGCCTTTTACTAGTAATGGGAGCTTATCAGTTGAGCCCATAGAACCGGAAACGTCAAGCAAAAAAACGAGATTACTGGGTGGTAAATCGTCAGTATGTATTTCTTTGCCTTTAATACCAATTTGTACAAGTTGATGTTCGGGATTCCAGGGAGAAGGTCCAATATCAGTGTGTACTGAAAATGGCTCTTCATTTCTTGGCTGTTCATAATTATAGCTGAAATAATTTATCATTTCTTCAACCCTCACAGCATCTTTTACAGGGAGGCGACCGTCCATGATCATTCTCCGGATATTTGAATATGAAGCTCCATCTACATCAATAGCAAAAGTGGATAGTGGATATTCAGATGGAGTGAGAAAAGTATTTTCCGTTATTGTTTCGTATTCCTCACCGGGTTGTAAATTCGGTTGCGGCGAGTGGTAGATGTTCGAATAATAACTGCCGGTACACGAAATGAATAAAACAAGTGAAGCAGCAATAGCAAAAATTTTCATAGCGAGAGATTTAGTTAATATTGAAATTACTTCACTCTTTACAAAAAGTTCCCGTTTACGAATTCACTTAGTTAACCGTACTTATTCAACAATCCATATTGAATAACCAACGTCCAATTTCCAAGTTAGTAAAGAGACTTGGAAATTGGTTGTTGGATATTGAATCTAATTTTTAGCTTCACCTTTATAAAGTAGCTCAGCAAGCTCCACGATCTTTATGAACTCGGCTCGATATCCGTTTTCATCAATGCCTTTCGATTCTTTGGCTAACTGTTGAACCATTTCGAATGAACTGTTTCCTTTGAATTTTGAATCCCGAAGTAACATGCCGAAGGAAGCTACCGATGCTGCAAATTTAAGATTCTCTGATAATTCAGATCTGTCTGATCTTTTTATTACCTGCGAAAGAAGTTGGCTTTTATCACCATCAGGTTGTTTGTATCGGAGTTTCACCGTCATTAATTCATCATTGAAACCATTTACAGGTGTAGTTGGTGTTTGATATTTAAGTGGATCGATATCACTTAAAGATGAATCTATATCCACCCCGTGTGGGATCACTTCATACAACGCTGTAACGGTATGACCGGCTCCAAGTTCTCCGGCATCTTTTTCGTCATTATTGAAATCCTCATCAGCTAGCAAACGGTTTTCATAGCCGATCAAGCGGTATGCTTTTACATTCTGTGGATTGAACTCAACCTGAATTTTCACATCTTTGGCAATGGTATGAAGCGTTCCTCCCATTTCAGAAACAAGCACTTTTTTGGCTTCCAGTAAATTATCGATGTAATAATAGTTTCCGTTACCATTATTGGCGATCTGCTCCATTTTGGAATCTTTCAGATTTCCCGAACCGAATCCTAATACAGAAAGAAAAATGCCTTCGTCTCTTTTTTCTTCAATCAGGTCAACAAGTTCGCTGTTGCTTGAAACGCCCACATTGAAATCACCGTCAGTAGCAAGAATGACTCTGTTGTTTCCGTCTTTTCTGAAATGTTCTTTGGCAACCTGATAAGCTTGTTTTATTCCCGCAGCTCCGGCGGTTGAACCTCTTGCATTTAGTTTATTCAATGCTTCCAGAATAGTTTCTTTATCTGCTCCTGAAGTAGGAGGGAGTACTAATCCGGAATTGCCGGCATATACTACAATTGATACATAATCGTCTTCTCTAAGTTGATTGGTAAGAAGTTTAAATCCTTTTTTAAGAAGAGGAAGTTTGTCATGAGAACTCATGGAGCCGGAAACATCCAGTAAAAATACCAGGTTACTTGGCGGCAGATTATCCGCTTCAACTTTTTCTCCCTGAATACCGATCTGTACCAATTGATGATCCGGATTCCATGGAGCTTTTCCAACTTCGGTATTCACAGAAAAAGGATGTTCTCCTACAGGATGTTCGTAATCATAATTGAAATAATTGATCAACTCTTCTACGCGAACAGCATCTTTTACAGGTAAACGTCCATCCATAAGCATTCGACGAACATTGGAATAAGAAGCGCCATCCACATCAATAGAAAAAGTAGAAAGCGGAGTTTTGGTAGCCCATTTAAAAGTGTTTTCTGAGATTTCAGCGTATTCTTCTGTGTTATAATCTCTGAAAGCTGGGGGAGGAATAATTGTATAGCTTGTAGCAACATTGCTTTGTTTTTGCATTGCTGCTCTTCCAGACATTACAATTTCATCTAATGAATGCATTTCAGGATCTAATGAGATAACAAGATTGCTTAGTCCCGTTTTTGGAACAGTTATTTCCGAAGAGTACTTCTTAAAGCCAATAAGTTGTACTTCAATTGAATAAGTACCCGGCTCTATATAAAACTCAAAGCTTCCTTTAGCGTCTGAAGTTTCACCAATGGATGCGGCTTTAATTTGAATGGTTGCACCAACTAATGGTTGTTGAGTATCTGATTCAATGACTGTCCCTTGAACTTTAACTTTGTCATTCAAAAAGAGTGGATTTGGATTGTCGATTACTTCCGGGAGAATGAGAAGCAACAGACTTACGATGACTGTCTTCATAGTATTGCCCTAGATTTATTGAAGATTGAAATACAACCTAGCTTATTGTAAACCGGTGTTAAATCACATAAGGATGTTATAAAGACGAGGAAGTAGAGAAGAAGGTTGAACTTGTAAGCTACGGACTTTGGAAACTGTAATTTGTGACTTGGAATTTGCTATTTAACCTACCACGGTAGGTTATCCAAATCTACATTCCCACCGGTAATTATAATTCCGATTTTTTTACCGGCAAATCTCTCCTGATTATTGAACAAAGCTGCAACAGGAACCGCACAAGATGGTTCAATGATCATATTCATACGCTCCCAGATAAATCGCATCGCAGAAATAATTGATTCCTCATCCACAGTAAGGATGTCATCGACATGTTTTTGGATGATCTGAAAGGGGAGTTCTCCAAGAGAGGTTCTAAGTCCATCCGCAATAGTATTGGTGCTGTAAGCCGGAATCAATTTTCCCTCTTTGAAGGATCGATAGGCGTCATCAGCCTCTACAGGTTCAGTACCTATTACTTCTATATCAGGATTTATTGATTTTACAGCTAATGCTGTTCCACTCAATAAACCGCCACCGCCAATAGGTGTCATTACAATATCCAGAAAAGGACATTCTTCTAACAATTCAACAGCAGCTGTACCTTGTCCGGCTACAATTCTGGAATCATTGTAAGGATGGATGGTTGTCGCTCCGGTTCTTTTAACAACTTCAGCTAATGTTCCTTCTCTGGCATCTAAACTAGCCTCACAGAAAGTAACTTCTGCGCCATAATTTTTAACCGCTTCTACTTTTACTTTTGGTGCGTTCTCCGGCATAACCACATAAGCTTTAATACCACGGATCCGGGCTGCTAATGCCAGCGCCTGAGCATGATTTCCGGATGAATGCGTAGCCACTCCTTGTTCAGCATCTTTATCCGACAAAGTTAGAACTGCATTGCATGCACCACGAAACTTGAAAGCTCCTACTTTCTGAAAATTTTCGCATTTAAAGAAAACAGAAGCTTTGGAACGGGTATTCACCTTTGTGCTACTCAGAACAGGAGTTCGATGAGCGTAAGGATCAATTATCCTGTGCGCAGCTTTAATGTCGGAAATGGTTGGAATAGAAAGAGTGTCAATCATTGATTATCAAATAGTTTTGCCAAAATAAGGAGAATGCTACTTTAAAACTGAACTTTTAAAAAGAACAGAAAGGTGTAAAAGTTGGAAAAGGGAGTTCTGATTCAAGTGTTTAAACTCTAATTTTGTGGGGTTTAAAATTACAGGTATAAATATTGAAGAATATATTTTTAGGGTTACTGGCTGTTATAGCTTGTGCACAGGCGGGCAATGCTCAGGAAAGCATTAAATTATCCAGGATAGAATCACCTATCATTCTGGATGGAAAGATTGATGAACCTGCATGGGACATTATTCCGGAATACACTCCGGTACAGTATGAACCTGTATTCCGTGGAGAAATGAGTGAGGTCACAAGATTCAAGGTCGGTTATGATGATAATTTTATATATGTGGCCGGTGAACTGTTTACAGACGATCCTGATATCATAACCACAAATTCTTTAACCAGAGATAAATACAGTAGTGATGACGTTTTTGCGATTGTCATTGACGGGTTTAATGATAATCAAAATGCTACGTGGTTTTTTACTAATCCTGATGGGGTTCGGTTTGATGTTGCATTAGCAAATGACGCCGATTTCAGTGGAGGCAGGAATGTCTTTAACGATAGTTGGAATGCTTTTTGGGATGTGGAAACAAATATCACTGATGAAGGATGGTTCGCTGAAATGAGAATTCCTTTTTCCAGCATTGGTGTTCAGGAAGTGAACAATATTACAGAAATGGGTATCATCGTATATCGCTGGATAACAAAAAAGAACGAGCGACATATTTATCCTGCAATTCCTCCAAACTGGAATATGGGAAATGCAAAACCATCACAAGCTCAGGATGTAATCCTGGAAGGGGTGAAGTCAAAAAATCCGCTTTATATTACCCCGTATGGTTTAGCCGGTGTAAATTCTGTCAGTAAGCTAAACTCTGATTCCACGGAATATAGTATTGACAATGATATTACTGCTGAAGTAGGCTTTGACCTGAAGTATAATGTGACCAGTAATTTAACTCTGGACGCAACTTTTAATACTGATTTTGCTCAGGTTGAAGCAGACGATCAACAACTGAATCTTTCCCGGTTTTCACTTTTTTTCCCTGAGAAAAGACAGTTTTTTCAACAAAGATCGGGTTTATTTGATTTTTCATTTGGTCGCGACAGAGTGTTCTACAGTAGAAGAATCGGGTTAGATGATGATGGGAATCCGGTTAGAATATTAGGAGGGGGAAGGTTAACGGGCAGGGTTGGTAATCTTGATATAGGTGTAATCAGTTTACAAACGGCTGAAAGTGAAAACTTATCCTCTGAAAATTTTTCTGTTCTACGTCTGAAGAAGCAGGCTTTTAATTCTGCATCATATCTCGGTGGGATTTTTACAAGTCGCTTAGGTGCAGACGGAAGCTCTAATATTGTTTATGGTGTTGATGGAGATATAAATACGGTAAATAATCATTTTATTGAATTCCGGGTTTCACAATCGGTAGATGATGACATGGCAAATTCTCAAAGGTATGATATCGATGAAACTACAGCACTCAGGATTTCAGCCCGAAATGTTACGAGTACCGGATTTGGATATCAGGCTACGATAAACAGACTGGGAAACGAGTTTAATCCGGAAGTTGGATTTGTAAGAATTGGCGGTACTTTTCAAAAATTTCTAAGACTGAGTTACGGATGGTTACCCGGAGAAGAGTCCGTATTTCAGAGAACAAGCATTAATGCATTCTATTTTGGACGGTTCTATAATGATGAATATAAAATTGGTAATTTTAATGATGCTATTCAATCGAGAACTCTAAGAACACAGTGGAGCGGAAGGTTTAAGCAATATGGAGAGCTGAATGTAGAAGCAGAATTCAGTAAAGATGATATTCCGGCAGGTGAATCTTTCGATCTTTTAGGAAAAATATTTATTCCTTCTCAGATATATGAAACAGCCACATTCGGGTTCAGATATGAATTTTCTGAATCCTGGAAAATCGGAGGGGGAGTGAATGGGGGAATCGGAACTTTGTATGATGGAGAAATAATAGAATTTGATGTTAGTCCGAGACTTTTTGTTTCACGTAAAGTAGAATTGGGCGGAAGTTACAGGGTTACACATTTAGAGTTTCCGGAGCGGACCAATCGATCTACTACAAAATTTACTTCTCATTTAGGTCAATTCAGAGGACAATACGCCTTTGATAAAAAAGCTACACTGAGTGCATTTATACAGTATAGTAATGTTGCTGAGCAGGTGGGTGCTAATATTCGATTCAGATATAATTTTAGTGAGGGAAGAGATTTCTTTCTTGTAATTAACGAACAATCCTATACAAACAGAGATCCAAGAGAAATAGGTTTACCGAGATTACCATCTGTTCAATCCGGTTCTATTCTTGTGAAGTATACCCATACTTTTATTTTCTAGAGGAGACAAATTCAGATATTTTTTTAACTCCATTTTACGGCATTTTTTGTTAGTCTGATCACAACAATAATTAACTACGCTATGAAAAAAATTACGCTACTTCTTATAACTGCATTTCTTTCCATTTCTGCATCAGCTCAACTTCAGGATGCAGTAGAAAGATTTCAGTTCGATCCTTCTATCAGCTATGATAATTCCATTCCTTCACCAACAGAATATTTGGGTTATGAGTTAGGCACTCAATACACCTTCCATCATCAGGTGATGGGTTATTTTGAGAAATTATCAGAACTTTCCGATAAGATCACTTTTCACGAGTATGCTCGCACTTATGAAAACCGTTCAGTTAATTATGCCATTATCACTTCCACTGAAAATCATGGTAATCTGGAGCAGATTAAAGCTCAGAATTTAAAAGTGGCTAATTCTCCGGGTTCAGTAACTGTAAATGAAGAACCGGTAGTAGTTTGGATGAGTTATAACGTTCACGGAAATGAGCCTTCCAGTAGTGAAGCAGCCATGCAAACGGCATACCGATTAGTAGCTTCAACAGATTCAGAAACTCAAAACTGGTTAGATAATGCTGTAGTCATTATAGATCCGATGATCAATCCTGATGGGCGGGACAGATATGTATATTGGTACAAATCCAGTCAAGCAAATGTATTGAATGTAAACGCTTCTGACCTGGAACATGACGAAATCTGGCCGGGAGGAAGAACAAATCACTATTGGTTTGATTTGAACCGCGACTGGGCTTGGTTGGTACATCCTGAATCGCGAGGAAGAATAAATGTATACCAACAATGGATGCCTCAGGTTCATATCGATTTTCATGAGCAGGGATTTAACAACAACTATTTTACGATGCCTGGAACCACTCCAAGGAATCATGAGTTGCCTGCAGATTATGAAGAATGGGCAGATGTTTTTGGTCGCGGAGCAATAGAAGAATTTGATAAAGCTCAGGTTAATTTTGAAACCAGAGAACGCTTCGATTTCTTTTATCCGGGTTACGGATCTTCTTACCCAAGTATTATGGGTGGAATCGGAATGTTGGCGGAGCAGGGCGGCCACAGCAGGGGTGGACGTGCAGTAGAAACCAATGATGGCTATGTGCTTACACTTCGACAAAGAGTATTTGATCACTATAAAAATGGCGTTTCCATTGTTAAAACTTCCGTTGAAAACAGAAAAGCATTAGTCGAATATTTTCAGGATGCCAGATCTCAGGAGACTCAAAAAGGAAATACAAAAGCCTATATCCTGCCAAACAATTCCAACGATTATACTTACGATGTTGTGAATTTGATGTTGAAACAAGGCGTGCAGGTTGAACAGGCAAATGATGATTTTAATATCAGAAACGCATACAGCTACTGGGACGGAAACGCTTCATCAAGGTCATTCAAAGCGGGAGATTTTATTATTAAAACGGATCAACCGGCGCATCTTTTCATAAATACAATTATGAGAAGACAATTGGAGATCAAAGATTCGGTTATGTATGACATGAGTACATGGTCGGCACCATTGGCTTATAATCTGGATGCAGCCTGGACTACATCAAATATCAGAGTAAACACTACTCAAATCGACGAGGAAGTAGTTCATCCGAATGGACTTACAAACGGAAATGCTCAGTATGCTTATGTGATCGACTGGAATCAAAGAAATGCTCCAAAAGCATTGGCACAGTTATGGAAGCACGGTTATAAAGTACGTTCTTCTGAGAAAGGATTTGGCAAGGATGGAGCGGAATATTCCAGAGGAAGTTTGGTGGTGCTTTTGGGAAGAAACCTTCATAAAGGAGATGCTATTCATCAGGATATGAAAACCATTGCGGATTATGCAGATGTTAAAGTTGCCGGATTTAATACCGGAAGAATGGATACAGGTAGCGATCTGGGATCTCCGAGCATGAGACCTGTTGAAAAACCAAGAGTGGGTTTAATGATGGATTCAGGATTTAATTCCTATACTGCAGGACAGATCTGGTTCCTTTTTGATCAGTGGACCGAATTTGGAATCGACAGAATCCGATCCGGTAGTTTTGAAGGACTAGACCTGAACGATTATGACGTGCTCATTATGCCCGGAGGGTTTGGGTTAAATGGAGCGTTCAATGAAAACTCCAGAGAGCGATTAGAAGACTGGGTCCGTGACGGTGGAACATTGGTTGCAACTGAAGGAGCTACAAGCTGGTTGACAAAAGATGAATCAGGAATTACATCTGCAGAATTATTTGAAGAAAAAGAAGAGGATGAAGACGAAGATAAAATAGATCCGGCATCTTACACCAGATATAAAGATCAGGAAGACTCCAGTGGACTTAGAAGAATACCGGGTTCTGCATTTAAAGCTATGATCGACAACTCTCATCCATTGGCTTTTGGAATGAAGGATAAATTGTATTCTTTGAAATTCAGTACTAATGCGTTAAAGCCTGATCCCGATTTCAGTACAGTTGGCTATTATGTGAAAGATGCAGATGAAGTTCTTGCTTCGGGTTATGCATCTATGGAAAACAAAGAAAAAGCAGCCGGCAAAACTTTTGCTGCTGTTCAGGAAATGGGAAGCGGAAATGTAGTTTTCTTAATGGATAACACTCAATACAGAATGTTTTGGGTTGGCCCTGCCAGAATGATGCAAAATGCGGTTATGCTTGTTCCGGGTTTTTGATGTTTGTGACAGCTTACTCTAAAAACCATCTGACGGATATTTCGTCTGATGGTTTTTGAATTTCGGTCAGACGGACTTGAAGCCGTCAGACCGAACTTGTTTCAGGAATTTATAGAATGATGTTTACACCAACTCTTCCAGAGTTAAAACTAGATTCGAAAATGAAATGATAAATATTAAACTCTGGAAGAGTTAACTTCTATATCAGCAAATACCCCTAAAAATAACTTTCTTCAAACCGTTCAAAGTGGCAGGTATATCCATTGGGATGTTTAACTAAATAATCCTGATGTTCAGGTTCAGCCGGCCAGAATGTAGTATACGGCTCTAAAGTAGTAACTACTTCACTATCCCACCTGTTGGATTCATTTACAACTTTAATAACTTCTTCAGCGATTTCTTTTTCCTCTTCATTTTGAAAAAAGATAGCAGAGCGATAACTGCTTCCCCGATCATTCCCTTGTTGATCGACCGTAGTTGGGTTGTGCATTCTGTAAAAGTAATCCAGTAATTCTTTAAAAGAAGTCTCGCTTGGATCATAGGTAATTTCTATACCTTCTGCATGACCGGGGTGATTTCTGTAAGTAGGATTTTCATTTTCTCCGCCGATATAACCAACTTCAGTATCTTTTACGCCCGGACGAACTCTGAATAAATCTTCCATTCCCCAAAAACAACCGCCGGCTATATAGGCTTTCTTCAAATTTTCCATTTTAATTTCTATCTATTAGTCTAATAATATAAGTATTACTTCAGGTTTGATTAACAGATATGATAGCAGAAAAGTTGCCAGAGATAAAGTTAAACTTTTGTTTCTAGTGGAAAGGGTTTCTAGTACACTTCTAGATTTCAGAAAACCTCCAACTTCACCGACCTTTAGAATTATTGGCGAGCCAAGAACGTAATGGAATCGACGGCTCCGAAGGAGTAATCATTACACTCAGGATGATTCGTTAATGTGTATCATACGTTCGTAGACCTTTTGTAATGATTAGTCGGTGTAATGGAGTTCGCGCCAATAATTCTTGTCGGGAGCTTTTGGTACTTTTGTCGGCACAAAAGTACACAGAGCCAAGGAACTGAATTATATAAAAGGATTAACTTAGCGTAAGGGTATCTACTTTTGTCTTGATACAAAAGTAGCAAAAGATCAAGCCGAAGTATTTAAGACGGGTTCACTGATCCTGGGCTGAATAATCCTAAAGGTCTTCGTGCATTCTGAGGAAATTATTAGGCTCTTCACCAGAAAGGATTATTCCTGCTCCGCAGACGCATCCGGATCACGCTCTCTTCTCCGTCTTAAATACTAAGGGCGAATTTGTCTGGAATTGTCACTACTACAATGTCAACGAATTACCTAACATCTACAGGGATGACCTTAATACGTACTAAAGCTTAGTTTAATAAATTTCGTTTCTTAAACAACCGAAATTCTAACTTTCTTAGTCTTAAGTTTTTTATTGTCGATGAGTTTGAGAACCTGATCTACTTTATCAGCTTTAACCGCTGCAAATGCCGATTCTTGTTTTAACTCGATATCGCCCAATTCGCCTTTTTTGAGCTTTCCTTCTTTAAAGAAAAAACCGGCAATATCACCTTTGGAAATTTTGTCTCTTCTTCCGCCCGAGATATAAAGCGTTTTCCATTCGGTCTTTGTTGGTGGATTTGAAACCGATAACTCTTCAATTCCATCCGGTTGAATGAAGTCAGGAAGATCTTCACCGCTCCATTTTAAAACATAGGCAACGCCATCACTATGCATTCTGGCCGTTCTACCATTTCTGTGAGTGAATTCCTCAGCTTTGAGCGGGAGATGGTAATGAACGATGAAATCCATTTCAGGAACATCAATTCCTCGAGCTGCAAGATCAGTAGCGATCAATAAACGGTGTGTTCCATTCCTGAATTTGATCAATGCATTTTCACGATCATTTTGTTCAAGTCCGCCATAAAAACAACCATGTGGGATTTTATGGTGATTTAAGAAATCGCTTACTCTTTGAATCGAATCCTTAAAATTACAGAAAACAAGTCCCCGTTTATCGCCAAGTTGATTCAGCAAAGCAACCAATGTATCCAACTTATCTTTTTCGGGAGAAATAACTGTTTTGATAGAAAGATCTGGTTTATCTATATCCAAAAAATTGACAACTTCTTCATCTTTCAGTCCTACAAAATCCGGGATTTCAATTCCCTTGGTAGCTGAAGTAAGGATCTTCTTTTTCACGTTTGGTAAGGCATCAATGATCTCTGTCATATCAGCTTCAAAACCGATCTCTAACGACTTATCGAACTCATCCAGCACTAATGACTTGATGTCTGTTACTTCAAAAGTCTCACGGCGTAAATGATCAGCGATTCTTCCCGGAGTTCCGATCAAAATAGCAGGAGGGGTTTCCAGTTCGGATCTGTCTTTGGAAAAAGACTGTCCTCCGTAAAAAGCATTGATCTTAAAACCGGTTCCCATCTCACGGGCTACTTGTTCTATTTGAATAGCAAGTTCTCTGGAAGGAACCAGGATCAGGGCTTGAATCTGCTCACATTCCGGATCTAATTCTTCGATGATCGGCAATAAGAAAGCGAGTGTTTTTCCGGTTCCCGTAGGGGATAGCAGAACCACATTAGCATTAGTATGAATAGCGAACTTCGCTGTCTTCTGCATTTCATTGAGTTCTTTAATACTCAGTTTATCCAGAATAGCGCGTTGATTTTTTATAGAAGATGACATACCTGTAAACTACGGCTTTTAGGGACGGGAAATGGGAGTTTTAACAGATTTATGGTTCTTATAATGGAATGCAATTAAATGGGATTAAGGGATGCCACGAATCCATGACTTGTCACCTCGAGCGGTAGCGAGAAGTCTAAAAATCCTTGAACTATCATCAAAATCTTTAGATGTCTCGCAGTAGCTCGACATGACAAAAAATAGAAAATCTGTGTTAATCCAAACATCCGGTTAATCCCTGGTTCAGACAGTTTTTGGTGGAAGAAGCGGAGCATAGGTTTTGAATCGCGGATTTTAAGGATTAGAGGATTTGACGGATTTATCTTGAGACAAAACCAAGCGCTTAAAAGTCATGCTCTTTGAACCAAAATTAATGAGTAAGCCAACTTCTAATTTATAGGCCTTTAAGTAATTTAAAGCTTGAGCAATGTGTACATCTTCCAGTTCAATTACAGCTTTAATCTCCACCAGCACTTTGTTTTCAACTACAAAATCAGCTCTTCTTGTTCCAATTGGTTTTGGAAGATCTTTATAGTAGATCTGCTGTTCAATTTCTCGCTGAAAACTCAACCCGGCTTTTTGAAACTCATGAGACAATGCTCTTTGATAAATTACTTCTTGAAAACCATTCCCTAAGAAAGAGTGTACATCAAAAGATGCACCTATAATTTTCTTTGTTATGTCCTGATATTTAAAATCCGCACTCATTCGAAAATCTAATTATTCAGAAGTTCCAAAAGATCTTCTGATTCTGATTTTAGTTCTTCTGTGATTTCTATTGCTACCTCATTCACGGTTTTCATCATGTTCAGGAAAGTGTAAAACTTTCTACGTGCTTGCACCCAGTTTACATTATTCCATATATCATTTTCAACATCGGCGTTTATTTCAATTTTAAATTCGTGGAAGTAAAATGGAACCTCACTGATAAAATCTTCACTTAAATTATATTTCAGCTGAAGATTGTCAGTTATCATAAAATGATAAACTTTTTGGAGAGAATTCAGATCCAGTAATCTAAATTGGATGATCTCATCCAGCAGGTCAACTCTGCCGGTATTTTGAAGAGTCAGAAATGTATTGTTGTTCAGATTAGCAGTCTCAAAAGTCTGAATAATATCCAGATTAGCTTTGATCAGGTCATTAAAATCGGAATTGGTTAAGGAAGGGTCAGATAGTATTTCTTCCAGACTATCAATTTGAGATAACTGAAAAGACAGATCTTCTATTTGATACTCAAAATTTTCAATATCCAATGTGAGATCTTCTTTTAAAGCAGTTAAGTAGGATTCTGCTAGATCAGCTTTTTTTCTTTCCTCATTCCAGTTATTCACCTGAAGAGCGAGTAAGATCCCGATCATTACCAAAGCAATTTCACCTAAAGCATATAGGAGGTATTTTCGAACGTTATTTTGTTCCATAAGTTTTTGTCGTATTTGTCGGAAGAATCTAAGCATGGGGTTTAAACCACGGATTTTTGGGATTAAGGGATAGCACAGATTTACAGCTGGCACTTAAAATCAGTGCCAATCCAAACATCAGTTTAATAAGCGGTTCAAATAGTATATTGAGGAAAAAGCGTAGCATTTTGATTATTTTGATCCATATTCTTTTCGAAGTAGTTGGATGATCTGTGCTGCCATTATTTTAGCATTAGGGAATTCATTTTCAGCTCTGATTCTCATTCCAAAGCTTAAAGCGATGGCATGATTAACGGCAATTTTAAGTTCATTCAGGTTATCTGTTAAAAGCTCCAGATCATTACTCCTGTATTTTTGATAATCCTCAAGAGTATTGAAATTAGGTATTCCATCTACCGGCATATTATACCAATTAGGTAATAAATTGGCAGATTGAGGGTAATTGGAGTCGATCACTTTCCGAATTGAACTACCAAATATTTTTGCCGATTCATCGTCATAGACCAGATCTTTATCCAGATGATACGTTAAAGCTTCATAGCGATTCAGCAGGCTAAGAAGGCTGTCGTTCTCTACATAGCGTAAAGCACCGGAGTTCTTTAATTCTTCAAAAGTAGAGCGACTCCAGGCAATAGCTCTGTAAGAGTTTCTGCTGGAGAGCAAATAAATATCAATATTACTAGCTTCATTTATGTTTTGTAAGTCTCTGCTGTAGGTAATCAAGCTGTCAAGTAACAAATAAGCAGCCTTTGTTTGACGAATACCGATATCCAATGCAGTAATATCATTTTCCAGATCATTTATCATAGCGCTTGCAAAGGAGTCTAATTCCTTGGATAATCTTCTTTGCTCATTCCAGTTATTCACCTGAAGAGCGAGCAAGATCCCGATCATTACCAAAGCAATTTCACCTAAAGCATATAGGAGGTATTTACGAACCTTATCTTGTTCAATGAGTTTCTGGCGGATTTGTCGGAAGAATCTTAGCATATTATTTAATCTGAATGGTTAGTCAATTCTTCATTTATCATGCCTAGCAATTGCTCCATTTGTCTTCTGTTCTGCGCTAAGGGTACTTTACTATATCTTGTGGCATTAAAAGATTCGCTCAGGATATCTGCAAAAATAGGCGAGTCAAGAAAATCAAAATTCTCTACAATCAATGTTTTTTCCAAAGCCTGACCACTTCTTTCAACCTGTATATCGAATAGCAGATCAAAATACCTGAACTTTGCATCGATTGAACCCCTGATTATCTCATTGATCCATGCATCTGCTGATGGAAGCGAAAAACTGTAAAGTTTTGCGATTTCATTTCTTAACGAATCGTTTGAAATTTTATCAAGACCACTGGATTTTAAGGCCTCGTAAGGTCCTTCATTATATGCTATATAAACTCCGAACCCCCAAACAGAATCCAGATGCTGACGAACACTGTCTATCTCGAGGCTTCTTCTGTCATCCATATTTGAGGCAGCCGTAAGGTAGAATATAGATTCTTCCAAGTTCGACATCATGTCTTCTAAGAGCCTGAAGTTGCCAATATCGTTTACTAATGCCACGCTAAGCTCAGTTAGCATCCGGTGCTCGTAGTTTTTTTCTTTCCGGTTTTCATTCCAATTGTTTACCTGCAATGCCAACAGGATCCCAATCATCACCAATAGAATTTCACCCAAAGCATACCACAGGTATTTACGAACATTTTCCTGCTTAATGAGTTTTTGTCGTATTTGTCTAAAAAATCTCAGCATAGGAACCGCGGATTTTTGGGATTAAGGATTTCGCTGATTTGGCACGAATTAAAATCTGTGTTAATCCTGAAATCAGTTTAATCAGCGGTTCAAATAGTATTTTTCGGAAAAAGTGGAGCATTATTTGGTAATCCTATTTAATTCTTTTTCCAGCGTTTCTTTGAGTTCCCTGGCAACATTTAATCGTCCATCATAGGTTTCATATGTTCTAACTTTACTTTGCACGATATAAGGCAGCCATGAAACAAATTCGTCTCTTTCTATAAATCTGGCATATACTGCCTCAGCATCTTCACTAGTAAATTCAATTTTTTCTCTAAAACTTCCCATTGTAATTTGTTGCTTAGCATCTAAAATCCCTACTCTGTAATCCAGATATTTTAGCTGTAAATCTTCGGTAATAAACCGATACTGATTCCTATTTTCTGCATTGGTATAATACACTGAAATGGCATTACGCACTTCTTCATTTCGGATCAATGATAATTTTCCGGATGATTTTATCTCTTCAAAAGTTTGATTTGAAATAACAGGCGTAGATGTATATCCGGCATATTCTATACTTTCAATAAAGTAGCTGGGGTTCTCAGCTATCAGTGATTTATCTTTGCTGGCATTTATTAAAAATAGAGCTCGTTCTTTTCGGTACTCGTCGGTAGTAATCGCTCTGGAAATATTCTCGATATCGGTATTCACTTCTGTAATCAGCCTATCTAAATACCTGATCTCTGTTTTTAAATCTTTTTGAGTTTCATTCCAATTGTTAATCTGAAGTGCAATTAGAATCCCGATGACAACTAGAAAAATTTCGCCCAGGGCATACCAAAAATATTTACGAATATTTTCTTGTTGGATGAGTTTTTGGCGGATTTGACGGAAGAATCTCAGCATACGTGCAGGCATTGCGGGTGGCGACTGTCTATCCCGATTTCTGATACATACATAATTATTCTCCTCGGCTGTTCAGCTCATCTCTGATCATTTCAAGAATCGGTATCGTATAAATATTCATAATCTGATTGTACAAAAGGAATAATTCTTGGTTTAGAGCCCCAACACTTTGAATATGATATACAGAAGCCGAATCTCTTCGATAATCTTTAATATTGATTCCTAAGGGTTTCATAGAACTAAACTCAACTTCACCTCTTCTAACCCCCCAGATATAATCCATGATCATTGCAGAAAAGTAGTGATGAATATACTGCATATACTCTGATCTTCGCCTTTCTCCATCCTGATATACAAACGACTCCCAACCCTGAATTCTGTTTATGTATCGTGATATATAATCTGTAATAGTATCGTTCTGAATAATTGCCAATTCTCCTGTAGATATCATTTCTTCATAAGATGGTAAATAAGGACGATAACTGCCTCCGCGCCCAATTAAAAATACATCTCTGACAAAATTTGCACTGTCCGATACCGGTTGATTATTAGTTAAAACTTCTAAAAGCCTCTCTGCCTGGTCTACCTTGTACTCAACAAGCTCTATAGAGCTTTGTAAATTTAGGCTATCCCTTTCTACCTCCACCAACAAGCGTTGTAAATATTTTATTTCTGTATTACGCTTTTTGCGTTCTTCATTCCAATTATTGATTTGCAAAGCCAGCAGGATTCCGATCATTACCAGCAGAATTTCCCCCAGTGCATACCAGAAGTATTTTCGGATATTTCCATTTTTGATAAGCTTTTGGCGGATTTGACGGAAGAATCTCAGCATAGTTTGAACCACGCATTTAAAGGATTAAGGGATTTCGCGGATGTCATATATTGTACAATCCGCGATAATCTGGAAATCAGCGGAACCCAGAACTCCGCTAAAGTTTCGTTCTGCAGGCGTGTTTCTAAAGTTTTATTTATAAAGAATCGAATCAAAATTCCACCTTTCTTCTTCTTAATTCATCTGAAATCATTTTTTCAAGATTTCTGTTTATCCTTTTTGCCCCGTCTAATCTTCTAAAATTATTAAAGTATACTTGTCTTCTAAGATTGATTACCCTTAGCAGGTCGCTATTATTTATATCAGAGATAACAGGCACTTCCCGTACTTTTGTACTGCCATCACTGTCCATATAAGTTTCATCTTTTATCAGTTTTCTCAGATAAATTCGAGCTTCATCATTTTTTTTCTCTGAATATTCATTTGTAAATTTTTCGAAAGCAGGAAAAGTGACACCATAGGTTGAGGTTATCATACTTCGTAAAGAATCATTCTGTATGATATTTAAACCGCTCGATTTAAGGTTTTCATAGGAACCGGAATCAAACCGATAATCAAAATCGGTAAGCATATCTCCCAATAAATTACGAAGTGTTTCCTGCTTAGGTAATTCGTTTCTACCTACAAAGTATAACAGACTATCTATACCGAGCTTGCTCTTATTCACCCTGGGTTCAAAATATTCGGTAATCATAAAAAGATCATTATTTAGGGATTTCCGCATTTCTATAAGCAAGGTGTTCTCATAGTCGATAGACTTCCTTTGTTCATTCCAATTATTTAGCTGTAGGGCAATCAAAATTCCAATTACCACCAGTAGAATTTCGCCAATGGCATACAGGAAATATTTGCGAACATTCTCCTTTTCGATAAGCTTTTTTCGTATTTGTCTAAAAAATTTCAGCATGGGAACCGCGGATTTGTAGGATTCAGGGATTTCGCTGATTTGTCAGGAATTAAAATCCGTTTTAATCCAGTAATCAGTTTAATCAGCGGTTCAAAAGTTGATATAAGCAAGAAACTAATCATTGATATAGCTCTCAAGTTCATTAATTAATTCTTCACCTATGTCTATAAGAAAATAATAACCACTTGTTCCTTGTCTGGAGGATCTTAAAACCGCTGCCTGAAATTCTGTAGTCTTGAAATATTCAATGAGTTCTTGCTGTTCACTTTGTGTCAGTTCGTCCTTTCGAATTAATTCAAAATATCTGATCATCGGATTACCAGACCTGAATTTGAATTCAAAGTTTTCGATCATCGTATTAAAGCTGACCTCACGGTCATGAATATTATCCAATCCCACATAATAGGCAGATAATAGTGAGTCTAGCTTTGTATTTGATAGCTTGCCCAAAAATTCGGAGTTTGTTAAAGCGTTATATCCACTACGATTGGATATGAAATAAAACTCATAGAAGAAATATTCTGCTTTTTTTAATTCCTCTACTTTATAAACACCCTCGATCATACTCTCTCTTGCAATTCTATTATATGATATCAAGCTATCCCGCCGAATAGCATCAATTCTCAAGCCCTCTAAATCATCACTAACATTTGTAATTATAGCTCTCAGATTTTCTTTAAGTTGTCTGTCTTGCTGCTTTTCTTGATTCCAGTTATTGATCTGAAGGGCAATTAATATTCCTATCACAACAAGAAGTATTTCACCCAAAGCATATAGGAGATAGGTTCGAACTTTATTCTGTTCCATAAGTTTTTGTCGTATTTGTCTAAAAAATCTCAGCATGGGAAGGGAGGGTTTTTAGGATTTAGGAATGACAAGGTTTCATGGCTTGTCACTTCGAACGAAAGGGAGAAGTCTAATAATCCTTGAATTACCATTAAATTCTTTAGATGTCTCGCGGTAGCTCGACATGACAAAAAAGAGAAAATCCGTGTTGATCCGAATATTCGTTTAACCAGTGGCTCAGTCATTATTTGTCGGAAGGAGCGTAGCATTCAATTCAATTTTTCTTTTAGATTTATCCCATCACTATTCACTGCTTCCATAAAGTGGACAAATCCTCTCCAATGCACTGACATCCTCGAAAACGTATTAATAAATTCGTCATCTTTGGTCATTGCATCAAAGTCGTAGGTGAACCCGATGCCCAATTTTTTCGGATCAGTGGTGGCCCTTATATGCCTGTTATATACTATAAACTGGTCTTCAATGTTATTACTCAACTTCTCATATATACTCTCAACCTGATGAAGAAAGGTGTAAAACTCTGCCAGTTCATTTCTTAATTTAATGTCACCAATCAGGTTAATTTGACCACTTTCTTTCATTTCTTCATAGGTTAACATATTGGGCATTTGATAAGTAGTTCTTGGGAACCATAATATGGCATAATCTACTACTACCTTTTCACTTGCGGTAAGCTCAGTGCCCCTTTCAAGGAAATGTTGCATTTCTGTTATAGCCTCAAGAATCTCTCTACTTTGCTGACTCAGAGATTCAGTTCTTTGGATTAATCGATCCAGGTCTTCAACTAATCTGCTCTCAAATTCCATAGCGAGGTTGCGTTCCTTCCTCAACTCATTCCAGTTATTGACCTGTAGTGCGATGAGAATTCCAATCACAACCAACAAAATTTCCCCTATTGCATAAAGGATATAAGTACGAACTTTATTCTGTTCCATAAGTTTTTTTCGTATTTGTCTAAAAAATCTCAGCATAGGAAGGGAGGATTTTTAGGATTTAGGAATGGCAAGGTTTCATGGCTTGTCACTTCGAACGAAAGGGAGAAGTCTAATAATCCTTGAATTACCATTAAAATCTTTAGATGTCTCGCGGTAGCTCGACATGACAAATAAGAGAATATCCGTGTTAATCCGGCAATCTGGTAAATCGGCGTTTCTATCGATATTCTGTGGAAAAAGCGGATCATAATTATTCTACTGTTGAAGCTGTGTTTCCAATTGCTCTTTTATTAATGAAATCCTATCCGAAAGAAACCCCCAACCAGCTTGCCAGTCCCTTCTTGCATCAACAATTTCTGCCATTGCATTTTTGAATTTCCTGCTGGTACAAATTTCTTCGATATCATAAAAGACTAAATATTCTCCATCTGGATCGTAAACAAAATCAACATGTTCCCAGATTACCGAACTTGCTCTTCCTAACTCGTCTCTGGAGTAATTCACTAACGACCTGCCATATTCTACTCCTCCATAAAAAGAAAAAATGGAACTTTTAAGCTCTTCGCTGGGCAAACTTGCATACACACCACTGGCAATCATTTCGTCGTAGGTTCCATTTACCGAGGTAAACATCGGAAGATTTTGATGCGTTATTAGAACTGCTGACATTGATTCTTTTAGAGTGCTATCAGCACCACATGTAAACACGTATTGAAAAGCTTGTTCGGCTTGTTTCACCAGCTCAGGATAATCGCCATAACCATCGCTGTAAAATGTTTGCATCGAATTAAAATCGTCATTTAGTCTTATCAAATACGAATTCTGTGCTTCTTGTAGCTTTCTATTCTCGTTCCAGTTGTTGATCTGAAGGGCAATTAATATTCCGATTACTACAAGGAAAATCTCCCCCAAAGCATACCAAATGTATTTGCGGATATTTTTTTGCTGGATGAGTTTTTGTCGTATTTGTCTAAAAAATCTCAGCATAGGAACCGCGGATTTGTAGGATTCAGGGATTTCGCTGATTTGTCATGTATTAAAATCTGTGTTAATCCTGTAATCGGTTTAATCAGCGGTTCAAATGGTATTTGTCGGAAGAATCGGAGCATATTATTGAGTTAGCTCTTGGTCAATTTGTTCAATTAAAATAACCATTAATTCATGGACAGCGGTTAAATAATGGATAGTATTAGATAGTGGCCAACTGGATCTTTCTAATAGCTCATCAAATTTAGGATCTGCAACTAAAGCAGTTGGGTTTTCTAATATGATTTCGCTAGTTACACCACTTCCTTCTACCGGTTTAGCCCTTATATTTATTAATTCGTGAATTAGATCATTTCGAGTGAATAGTTCAACTCTTTGGACTTCATTGACCCACCTTTCCATGTTCTCGATATGAAATCCATAAAGATTAGATAGGTTTTTTCTAATCTCAAGATTAGTAATACGATCGAGTCCGCCTGATTTTATGGCCTCAAAAGGAGCTTTATTGATGGTGATAACTATCCCATATCCTTTAATCGTTCTTAAATGAAAATCTAATGAATCCTTGTTTATCTCCTGATCATTCTTCATTGAGGCGAGTCGATTAAAACTATATCGGACGCTTTTTAAATGAGGTATCCAGTTTTTCAATATCTGTACATCTTTAGCCATAACTTCATTTACTTCACTAAGCATAGTGAGTTCATAGCTTCTTGATTTCCGTTCTTCATTCCAGTTATTCACCTGAAGTGCTAAGAGAATACCAATCATTACTAATGCAATTTCACCAATAGCATATAGCAGATATTTACTGAACTTGTTTTCAGAAAGGAGAGCCTGACGTACCCGTCGAAAAAACTTAAACATATCCCAAAACCCCCGTAGTTATTAACAGAGGAAATTGGTTAAAACAGCGGTTATTTCAAAATTCTAAAAATTACCCAGTGTGAGTTTACTCGTGCTTACTTTTCAGTTCATCCAGACGCTTTTTGTTCTTCCGTTTTTGGAGATAAGGGACAAAGAACATATAAATGCCTGTAATCCAAAGAATGGTTACAATTATGCCGGAGGGCAGGAAGATCCAAAGTTTGGCTGAATCATGAAACCAGGAACCATCATGTAAGGCTTCAATGATTCCTGAACGTCGAAATTCTACTTGTAATACATCACCGGTTTTAGTGTCGATTTGTATTTCCCAATTATTAACTCCGCGCACTTTTACTATTCCTTTATCGGGGCGAACATCAAGGCGATCAATATCTGACCATTTTTTTATACCTGCTTTATCAATGGTTGAAGATATTGCCAGAATTTCGTCAAAAGTAATTTCAAGATCTGTAGAAACACCTTCCTGAGTTGAAGGTTGGATCCAGGCAAACTCCTTTTTAACCTGGAGAAAAAGTCCTGTAATTAATACGATTAAAAAAGGGAGAGCTATAATAATAGCTCCCCATCTGTGAATTTTGCGGTTATCCCGCCGTGCGTGCCAACTCATTAAGTATATTTTGGCTTTATGTGTTTAAAAGAAATAACGTAATCCCATAGAACTGCTGAGAAAGAATGCGGAACTTGTCTCAACATTCACTGTTGGGGCAATATCCATATATACTTCAACAGGCTGGTCTTGCAATGAATATTCCATCCCCAACGGTATCCTGAAGCCAATTCCGGTATCAGAATTTTCTGAAAAGAGGAAGTTTACACCAACGCCGTAATATGGTCTCAATACTCCTGATTCAACATTGAAGGAATCACTATTTCCATTCAGAATAAGGTTGGCTTGTAGATTTATTGTGTTATTAAACTCATTAAAATTAAATCCTAAAACACCGGTAATCGCAGCTGTTTCCGAGATAGTTGCCTTGGCAGTAATTCCTGTAGGTGAAAACAGTTGAGCTCCAACTGCAATCCCTTCATTTTGCGCTTTTAGCGAAGAAGTTGCGATTACTAAGGTTACTAATGTGAGTAAAGTTTTAATTTTCATTGGTAGGTAGTTTTGAATTAATATTTAACTCCGGGTTGAGTGATTTCGAAGCTTTCTTTTGTTTTTGCGTCATCAACCATACCTTCTACGTCTTTTAATAACTGCTTGGCATCGTATACAATTCCATCTTTTATAGTGTAAACAACCCCTCCGTGGCGTTTAACATTGTTTTCATTATCTACGATAATTGCTCCGGTTCCATACAGAACTTTCAGGTTTGCCATAGGGTTAGCATCAACGATCAACATATCTGCAAGTTTGCCTACCTCAATTGTCCCAAGTTCGTCATCCATTCCTAACACTTCAGCTGCTTTTAATGAAGCAGATTGAAAAATTTCTAAAGGATGAAATCCTGCTTCTCTCATCATTTCCATTTCCTGAATATAGCCGAATCCATATAGTTTGTAGATGTATCCGGCATCAGAGCCCAAAGTTACTCTTCCACCTCGATTTTTATATTCGTTCACAAACTCCATCCATAAACGGAAGTTGTTTTTCCATTCCACTTCCTGTTCAGTTCCCCAATCTAACCAGTAAGAACCGTGCGAAATTCTGCTGGGCTCATAAAATCTCCAAAGCGAGGGTAAAGTATATTTTTCATGCCATTCAGCTCTGCGTTGTGCCATAAGATCCCGACTGGCTTCATAAATAGTCATGGTAGGATTAAGGGTAAAATCCAGTTCTAATAACTCATTCATAACCTCATTCCACTTTTCAGAATATGGCTCCGCTGCTTGTTTCCAGAGTTTTCCTGCTTCTTCAAAGCGGTGTTGTTCATTATTATAATTGTAATCTAATGGGTAATCCTGGATGATACGATCTTCAAAAAGAGCTTCGGGCAAACCGTACCAGTGCGTCATGCTTGTTAATCCCAGACGGGCAGATGTAAGAACATTATTATAAACCACTCTGGTTTGGGCGTGGTGCGTCATTGTTTCAAGGCCAAGTTTATTGGCTTCATCAATAGCAGCTGCATACACTTTTGGAGATGCTCCAAAAAACTTGATTCCATCAGCTCCTGCTTTATGGATCATTTGAACCCAATCGCGAGCCTGCTTTTCATTGATAATTTGCTCGGAAGCTCCTTGTCCAAATGATATATATGCTGAAATTCTGGGAGCTGTGATTTCATTCTTTTCACTTCGTGCTTTGTGACGAAGAGTCCAATCCATTCCATTTCCGGAACCGGGTTCGCGGATCGTTGTGATTCCGTGCGCCATCCAAAGTTTATATACATATTCCGGCGTAGTTCCCTGAGCCCCACCTCCGGTATGTGCGTGCATATCAATAAACCCCGGAAGTAAATACATACCCGTTGCATCAATGACTTTATCATTAGCCTCAGCTTTTGGTCTTCTGTTTTCATTGATAGGAAGTCCCGGGTAACCAACAGTTCTGATACTTGCAATTCGGTTTCCTTCAATTACGATATCAACAGGTCCGGTAGCAGGGGAGCCGGTGCCGTCTATCATATTAACTCCTCTGATGATCAAGCGATCAAAAGGACCTTCTCCGTCTGTTCGGTCAGGAGCGTCGCTCATTTGTGCAAACAAAGGAGAGGTTAAAAGTACAAGCAGAATCAGCTGAAATATTTTTTTCATTTCGGAAAAGTTAGTTATTAGAACTTAGATCTGATTTGAAGCAGAAATCGATTATAAATCTAAGTAAATGCCAGGTTAGCGATAGTAAAAGTTAGTTACAGAAGTAAAGCACCTTCATGTTTAAGGAGCCATTCTTTTCGCTCCATACCTCCTGCATAACCAACCAGTTTATTATCAGAACCAATAACACGATGACATGGTATTACCACGGCGATAGGGTTTTTCCCATTTGCTGAACCAACTGCTTGCGAAAAATTCTTATCGCCAAGATGGGAGGCTATTTTTCCGTATGAAGTAGTTGTTCCATGAGGGATGTTATTTAACTGTGACCAGACTTTTTGTTCAAAATCGGTTCCTTCGGGCAGGAGAGTAAGGTCAAACCGATCTCTTTTATCTTCAAAGTATTCTTTGAGCTGTGTTTTTGCTGATTCGGTATGAATGTCCGGATCTTCAGGACCGTCAAAATCCATAAACTTGATACCTGTAATTCCATTTCCGTTAGAAAGAATTCTGAGATAACCAATTGGGGTTTCTAAATAGCTTACAAAGGTCATTGTTTAATTATTAAAAATGTTGACGGTTCCTGAACGATCAAAATTATAGGAGGAAGTTTTAAAAAAAGGAAGTGTTGACTCTACATCAGTGCTACCGGAAAGAATATATTCCAGAGGCTGATCTTCTTTTATAAGATTATAAGCACTTCTGCCCAATTGGATAAAGTTTAAGGAAACAGGAACCGAAATAGTACCTGAATTTTTTTCTTTGATCTCAATAGGGTTTAAAGATTTCCCTGAGATCGATTCAAGTCCGTTTATAGATATAGTATAGTCAGTTTCGCGTAAAGAAATTCCAAAAGCATTGGGGTTATCAATGTTGAGGATCAATTCAAGATCAGCTTTTGTAAAAGATAAATTCTTAACAGATAATCTGGAAACGGATACTTTTGGAGGCTTTATAACCGGAATTACACCGGATTTTTTCAATGGAATTTCAGTAAAACCGAGTACAGGTAAGTTAACTCCGATCACAGAGTTTAACTCATATTCAGTTTCATCCTGATCCCTGATATCTGAAAAGGTTTTGAAAAGCTCTTCATAAGTAAAACGTACGGGAATTTGCACAATGCTTTTATTGGTGGATAAAATTTCTGTGCTTAGAGATTGGTCTCCACTAACAAAACTTCTATCGGAAATCAGAAAATCATAATTATATGAAGTAAGGTTTATGGCGATTGAATTAGGGTTATCGACTTCGATATCGAAAGTAAGCTCAAGATCACTTAATGAAGCGTCAGAAATCCTGACATCATTTACTGAAAGATCGGGTTTTTGTATTGATGTCAAATCTTTTAAAGCAGAGCAACTTGCGAAAAAAGTGGCGTATAGTGTAGTTAAGAGTAGATATTTATAAAAATTCATGGATGGAAATTACAGTGTTTTAGCAAAGAAAAAAATTTTCAAAAAAAGTGTAACAAAGTGTGACCGAGTTTCTCTTGTACTCGCTTAAGGGGAACAGATTGTGCGCATGACTCCGCAAATCTATATCACAACCCTTTTTTTGAAACCTAAAAACAAAGCCTCAATTTTGAAAAATTGAGGCTTTTTTATTAAAAGTAGATTCTGTACAGAATTGTAAAGTTTCTGCCGGGCTCGGGCCTCAGATCTTTAATTCTGGAAAGGTGATTGTAGTATTCTTCATTTAAAAGATTGTTCACATTAAAAGAAATAGTATGAAGAAGTTTCTTGGTGTTAAACCTGTACTGAGCAAATAAATCAGTTAAAAAATAGGAATCAGTAGGGTTTTCAAATTCTCCGGTTCGGTCTTGTTCAGCTGCAAACGTAAACCTTGTTCCTGCCTCAAATCCATCTTTAGCATATTTGATAGAAGCTTTTGCTTTGAATGGAGGTATTTGCGGTAACGGCCTTGTTCCTTTATTACCTCCATTTTCATCTGTAATATCTAGTTGGCCAATTGTATAGCTAACAGAAAAATCTGTTACTAAAGTTTCTGATAATTGGACTTCTGCTGAAGTTTCAAATCCAAAAAGTTGTGCTTCAGTGCCTTCAAACTGGTAGTTCAGTAAATCAGCACGTTGAATATTAGGCTGTCCCGTATTCCGTGCATATAAATAGTTATCAAATCCATTATGAAAAACAGCAGCATTTGCATTTACTATGCGGTTCTGATAGCCAATAAATATTTCTTTAGCCCAGGCGCGCTCGGGCTCGAGATCAGGGTTTCCTATTTCAAAAGAGTAAGAAGCAAGATGCGGTCCTTCCGAGTATAATTCTTCCAGAGAAGGAGCTCGGAATGAACGAAGTACTGTAGAGCCTATAGAAAACCCTTTCCCCAAATCATAAATAACCGAAAAGGAACCCGAAAGAGCCGAGAAGTTACGATTCTTGTAGAACGTAGAATCAACTGAACCATTTCTTGCTCCAATCTCATAAAAAAGTCCTCTTTCATTTGTGGATGTTTTCGAATAATCAAACCGTGCTCCGGCTTCCAAATGTAGTGCTCCGAAATCAGACTCTTCAATTATATAGGCTCCAATTTTAAAATTATTGGAAGGAGGAGTGCCTGCTCCAATAACTACGTAATCCTCAAATTCGGCAGAAATACCAAATGACCCGTTATTCAAGACTCCAAAATTGTTATGTTTGGCTCTGATATTGAAATTAGTAGTCAAAAGATCAAATTCAGTACCTACAACCGGTTCTCCGTTATCATTTTCTCCTTCGATTTCTTTGTGATTGTAGTCTTTGAAAGAGGCATCAAACTCGATGACTTTCAGGAATGATTTATTAATAAGAACTTCAGAACGAGTATCATACTGATATTTTCTCAATTGAATATCTACTCCGTCCGGATGACCATTTGGATCCGGGGGAATTCCATAATTACTAAAATAGATACTGGAAGAAACTCCTGTATAACCCCATGGACGAATCCAGCTTATGCCAATGGCGTCGTTAGTAGTTTCATAAAATGAATTTCTGATTTCACCTTTCGGTGTGTCAGTGTTTAATCCATATCTTCCATTAATATCAGCCTGTATAGCAAAAGAGCCTACAGGAAATGAAAGGTTAAGTGCAGAAGAAAGTCCGGTATTTACAGTTTGCCCGTTCAAGGAAAGAGTTCCTGTTAATTGAGATGGCAACGTTGTTTGTACCTGATTTTTAACAACATTGATAACTCCACCTATAGCATTGGATCCATAAGCAAGAGCTGCAGGACCACGGGCTACTTCAATTTCGGTTGCAGAAACAGGATCAATAGTTACCGAATGGTCAGCAGATTGAGAAGATACATCTCCGGAGTTGATGCCGTCTTGCAGGATCATAACTCTTTCGTCTCCCAAACCACGGATTACTGGTCTGCCCGGAGCTGCTCCGTTAGAACGTTGATCAAAACCGGGTAAATTTGTTAGTGTTTCTGATAAGGTGGAGCCGAGATTTCTTCTGAGATCTGATCCAAAAATGTTTTTTGAAGCATGTTCCAATCCGGATCCGGTAAGGTTTTCCCCTTTTCCAACAACTTCAATGGCTTCAGAGCTAAGTACAGATACATTAAGTTTTATATCGAGTTCTATATCGTTATCACTTAGCAAAACCTTTTGTGATTGTGTTCTGTAGCCGATACGGTGAGTTGTAAGAGTATATGTTCCTGAAGGAATATTTTTGATCTGGAACACACCATCTATATTCGAAACCGCAGTTCTGTTCAATTCCTCAAGATGGATGTATGCAAAAGGTATAGTCTCATTTGTCTCGTTATCAGAAATAGTACCCGAGATCGAAAAAGATGAACTCTGTGCTAATGATAAGTTTGAAAGCATCATTAGCAACAGAGTTAAGACTGATGAATAGGCTTTCATCAATTTGAAGAAGTCACTTCAATTGGAAGACCCGGTGAAACAAGTTCCGCTGCTCCTTCATGGAATAAAGTTACAGTTAAATCTGTAGTACCTTCACTATTTCCGGTAACTCTGAAAGGAGTTGGAAACGCAAATTCCGAAGATTGAAAAATCTCAATCGAAGCATTTGCGTTTGTTTGACCAAAGTTGATAGAATGTTCCGCGCCATCAACTTGAAACTCAGTTCCGTCTTCATCTAAGAATATAACTACATATTGTTTAGTTGAATCTATTTCAATAGTGATATTTCCGGTAACTGATCCAGCAGATAACTCGATTATAGTATCGCCAACAATCTCATTTTCGAAAGATTTGATTCTAAGACCTACGGGTTCCTGCTCGTGGTCATCAGATCCGGTTGAATTGTCACAGGCTACGAATAAACCTGAAATTAATAGAATGTAAAGTGCAGACTTAGCTGCATAAATAAATGGTTTTTTCATGATTTGAATAAAATTTGATTTAGTGTATAAAGATTAATGTCCGGAGGGACAGCGGAAATACTAAACCAAAAAAGGGGGGGAACGACCTAATTTTATTGAAATGGAAAGATCTGTAATGTTTTCAGAAGAATCACTCAGTAGTAATTCCTGTAAAGGCAACAGAACTTCGAATCCAAATGTTGTTACAAATTCATCGTCAGATACTAAAGTAGAAATGGGACAATAGTCCTGATTTTGAATAATATGTGCTTCTTCAGCATGTTCCAGACATTCCAATCCTTCACTATGATAGTGAATCATAGATGAAAACAAGCCTGCAACAGCCAGTAGAGCTAAGAGAAATGAATATTTGGAGTTTCTGAGTAACATATATCCTGAGTAACGAAAGTATCTGGAGTTAATTTACAGTTTCGTGAAGTATATTTCTATGTGAATTGTATCTTAATTGTACATTATTACAACTTGATACATAACTAACGCGGTTCATTATGGCAGAGTTTCTTGAAATGGCTAAAGATTGGTTTCTTGGTCTGGGTGAGCAGTACGGAGTCAATCCTATTATTTTCGGATCCATATATGTTGGCGCAATTCCCTTTTTTACACTTTCACTTGGCTGGTTAGTTAAAAACTACAGGAAAGGTAAATCGATTGTAGCCCCGGCCCTAAGCACCATTTTGTTTTTTATATCTGCGTATTTATATCTGATAATTGCAGGAAAAAATGTTCCATGGTGGGTTTACGGAGTAGTAGTGCTTCTTTTAGCCGGTGGTGCTTATTCTACTGTTCAAAAAATCAGAAAGAGAGTAGACGACTCTGACGGTGAAGCAGCCGGAAGTTTTGAATTCGATAGTGTAGTTATTGGTGGGGGTGCAGCAGGGTTGACAGCATCCGGTATTTGCGCAAATTTCGGTGCAAAGACCATGATGATTGAACGGCATAAATTGGGTGGTGATTGTACATGGACAGGTTGTGTGCCAAGCAAAGTCCTTTTGAAGGCAGGTAAAGTAGCTCAGCAAGTCAGGGATGCGGGTAAATACGGGTTGATAGATGGAGAACCGAAAATCGATTTCAAAAAAGTAATTAAACATGTAGATGATGTTCGGAAGGAAGTATACGAAGATGCGGACCGACCCGAAATTTTTGAAGATATGGGAATTGAGGTTGTTGAGGGTGAAGCAAGCTTTTTAAATGCCCATACAATAGAAATTAAATTACCCGGTGGAGAAAAAAGAAAAGTGACCTCCAGATTTTTCTTTATTGCTGCCGGAGGGAGTGCTTTTGTTCCGCCAATCGAAGGAATTGACACTGTTGATTATTTAACTAATGAAAGTTTGTTTGAGATTGAAGATCTGCCAGATGAATTACTGATTATTGGTGGTGGGCCGATAGGGACGGAAATGAGCCAGGCATTTACAAATCTTGGCAGTAAAGTCACAGTTATTGATATGGCTGATGGAATTATGATGAATGATGATCCCGAATTAACGCAGATCTTGTTTAAAGAATTAAAAAAGCAAGGCGTGAACTACGAATTGGGAGCTTCTGTAAAATCAGTATCTCAGACTAATGGGAAAGTTTCTGTACATATAGAAATTGAAGGGAAAGAGAAAACAATTACCGGAGACAAATTGTTAATGGCTACGGGACGAAAACCAAATCTGGATGGATTAGGCCTGGATGAAGCCGGCATTGAGTATACTAAGAAAGGAATTACCATTAATAACTCATGCAGAACCAATAAGAAAAACATTTATGCCATTGGTGATATAGCAAGTAAATATCAGTTTACACACATGAGTGAGCATATGGCGAAAATAGCTACTTCCAGAGCGATGCTTAAAATCCCAATGAAAATGGATTTAAAACATATAACCTGGGCTACTTTTACATCCCCTGAAATTGCACATGTTGGAGCTACAGAGAAAGAATTAAACGAAAAAGGAGAGAAATTTGAAGTATATCGCTTCCCGTATTCAAAGATTGACAGGGCTGTGACAGAAGGAGAAAGTGTGGGAATGATCAAGATTTTTGCCAAGAAATTTTCCGGAAAAATTCTGGGTGCGTCCGTAGTCGGAGCTCATGCAGGAGAATTTATTTCAGAATATGCTGTTGCAATGAAAAACGGAGTTTCGCTTAGAAATATAGCTGACACCATTCATCCTTATCCAAGTTGGGGTTTGGGGGCCAGACGTGCAGCAGATCAATGGTATATAAGAAACCAAAGCGCCGGAACCGTAAAGTGGATCAAGCGCATATTTGGGTATAAAGGAGAAATTCCTGATTACAGTGACCCTGACAGAGTTGTTTAGGATAACATAGTTCGACTAATAGGCGTTGAATCTGATTGTGAAACTACCTGGCTATCTCCGATTATGATGTGGTGTTCACCATGATAGCCAATATCCATGCCCTCTAACTCAAGTTTTTCTTCAATTCTTCCACCACTAGTGATCAATGAACTTATCTTCCAGGTTACATAGGTTGCTGTGCCTGAATAGGCAATAGTGATAAGAACAGCCTTGGCTTGAACTAATAATTGACCGGGATTTCCATATAGTAAACCGGCGCCATTATTAATTTCGGGATTAGCAAATATTCCTGTAGCCAAAGCGCCAAAAATTCCAACCAAGCCATGAATACCAAATGCATCTAAGGTGTCATCATGGTTCATCATTGATTTAAGATGAACAACACCCCAATACCCTACTATACCGGATAATAAACCAATAGCCAGAGCACCTGTCACATCCACATAACCAGAGGCTGGTGTAATACCAACCAATCCGGATATTGCACCCGAAGCCATTCCAATCAAAGTGGGCTTTTTTACAATAAACCATTCAATGGTTAACCAGATCAATGCGCCGGCACAAGCAGCAATATTTGTTACCAAAAGGGCATTTGCAGCAATACCATCAGCCGCTAATTGACTTCCACCATTAAAACCAAACCATCCGAACCAAAGCAGAGCTGATCCCAGGATCATAAACTTGATCGAAGATGGCTTTCGAACTTCTTCAAGGCTGTGTTCTTTCCTTTTTCCAACCAGATACGACAATACTAACCCCGCAACCCCAGCATTTACGTGTATTACTGTGCCACCAGCAAAATCCATTTCTCCTGACTCGCTCAAAAACCCTCCGCCCCAAACCCAGTGTGCAACAGGGGCATAAACAATGATAACCCAGAGAATTGAAAATATACCCCAAGTTGAAAATCGAACCCTTTCAATAATAGATCCACTTACGATTGCAACAGCTATGGCTGCAAAAGTTCCCTGGAACACCACAAAAAGTATGGTTGGAATAGATCCGCTTATATCAGTAACGGCGATTCCCTGAAGGAGGAAATTATCAAAACCTCCTATAAATGCATTTCCTTCAGAAAAAGCCAAGGAATAACCAATAATTACCCAAACAAGTGTACCGGTACAAAAAGCCATATAGCTCATGCCTATGGTGTTGAGAACATGCTTGTTCTGTGTAAGCCCTCCATAAAATAATGCCAACCCGGCAGGAGTCATGAGCATGACTAAAGCCGTAGCCATTAGTACCCAGGCTGTATCACCAGCATTGATGGTTGGTAACTCACCCTGTGCAAATAAGGAACTGGAAGAAATAGAAATAAGGATTGTAGTTGCGTAAAGGCGCTTCATATCTGATAATTAATTCAGTTATAAATTTTAATTACTGAATTATAAATAATCAAAAGCCTAAAATCATTATGCAAAATATATATTTATATAAATAAAATTAGGTTCAATTATGAAAGCGCTTTTCTAATTAATCACTAAAGTATTTAAGGCGTTAATTTTTGAATAAAATCCATGAGCTGGTAAAAAAGGGATAGATTTTTCCGAAAAATTAAGATTGCTCTCATAGAAATTTGAGAGTGGAGGGCTGGTAATCTGATGAGTTTATTCCAGGATGCGTACACTTTCAAAGTAAGAAGCCTTTGACTCTATGTATGTACCGGAAGACTTTGTCTTAGGTTTTTCTATTGTAATTTGAGAAGTATTACTTTTTCGGCTTTCGTGATCAATTAAAGAAATGGATAATGTAAGTTCATCTTTTGATCCGAAATTAAAGCAGCCAACAGTTTTTGTTCTTCCCGTTACGGTAGTTTTTTTATTCTTAACCGGAATTAACCAAAAACCTGACTTTCCTAGAGGTCGGAATTCCCAGTTAACTTTGATTTTTGAGCCTCGGTCTAGCCCAAAAGGGGCATAAAAGTCGGAGCCAAATGTAATTCTGTATTCCCCATCTCTGCATCCTGATTGACCAATATTGTATGTTACTTCGCTTACACTGGGCAGGCATGGAACTTCATCTGAGTTTTCAACACAAATAATCTTAGATTCAGAATGGGTACTATAAGATTCAAACTCATCATAGAAAGTGTCGTCATTATAGAAAGGTGACGGAGCGTCCTGAGAAATGATCAATGTTTGAACGAAATAGGCAAAACTATTAAAATGTTCACGGTTTAAATCATTATAGGGCAATTGCATATATAAGTGCTTAGAAAATAGCTTCAATTCGTCCTGAAAATGATTTCTGATGTGATTTATCGCTTCAAGCTTAGTAGGATTCTCAGGTAGATTTGTATTCAAAACTGAAGTTTCTGCAATGTTATTATTTCTGTAGTTCTTTTTATCCAAACCAAATATTAAATAAGATTTTAAAATGAAATCACGGGAAAGCTTTTGAAATCTATCGTCCAATACGAGCTGATCAGATTTAATTGACAATTCGTAGCCGCCATTATTTGTTGTAAATGCAGGTTTGGTTTGTGGAACATCCTGATTTTCAATATTTAGCGGGTTACCCGTGAGTAGTATATAAGAATTTACTTTTGTAACTGAATTCTCAAAGTTTATACTGAATGGAAGCTTTGTATTGCTCGTTAAAGTGAACTGATTTGAACTTGATATTTCATGTTTGAAATTCAAAGACTGAGTGTCTTTTTTAGCTGAAAACTCTTTGCTTAGTTGTACGGAGATTTCATTCAGCAGAGAGAAGGTAAGCTCATCGTGTATAAAAGTTCTGTCTTGCCCGGATAAATACTTCAGTCTATCAACCAGTGTATTAAAATTAGAACTTTGTTTTAGTTCAGATATTATTTTTGAGTCTTCAGAATTAATGAAATGAAGACTTACAGCTGAAACAAGAGTTAATGCGGTTTCTTTATATCCGAATATATAGGTGTTTTCTTCAGATAAAAATGAAGCAAAAATCGGGTTTCTATATTTATTTACAGCGAATACTAAATTGGTAGAGGGCCCTTCATAAAGAAGTACTTCCTGGTTGTAAGCATCAGAAAAATGTGATAATGAAGCGTATCCTGATATTGACTTTATTTCGCTTTGAGAGATTTCGGGAGAGTAGGAAACGTCGAATTTCAGAACTTTATCATCACCATCATTGTAGTTAGAGCTTGTGATATTCTGACATCCAATACAAGCCAGCATAATTAGGAAAAAAGAGTAGTTTTTTTTCATGGTGAGCCTTAAAGAAAATCAATATTATAATTTTCTAATAAAACTTATCGGACGGCTCTTCTGCTTCTTAAATTATATTTAAAACAATGGGAAAGGGTACTCTATTTGAGGATTTCATTAATCAAATCGAGATCTGACAGCAGCGTGGGATCTGAAGAATTGTATTTCAAACCATCTAAAATAAGATTTTTAGCTTTTTGATAATTGGATCTTCGGACTTGTTGCATTGCCAGTTCATGAAATACGGTTGCAGAAAAGGACTTCAGATAAATGTTCTCGGGTTGTATGGAATATGCCAGTTCTAGTTCGGGGAGCAACTTGGTTTCATTTTCAATTACCAAAGGAATTGACACTAATGCATCTAAGATAATTTGAACACGTGCCTCTTTTATGATGGGGTATCCGGATGGATAATTTGCTGCCAACTCATCGACTATAGACCTTGCAGTTTCAAAAAGTCCTATTTGAGAAAGCTTTGTTGCATGATTACTGGTTACGGATATATAATAGGTTGTGAGCCGGCTGTTTTCAGGAGAAAGTGCCAGTGCTTTTTCAATATTTCTTTTTGCCTCTAATGTTTCCCCTTTAAGAGAAGCATTCTGTGCAAATACCGTATACATATAGATATAGTATTCATTTAATTTTTCATCTATAAAGGAATCATGAAGAACATGTTCTTGAACACGGATCAGTAATTCATTAACGAGGTCAAAATTTTCCTCAAACTTTAAGAGATCTTCGATGAGTTCTCCTAAATGATTAACAAGAGAATAAGTGAGTGTGGAATCATTTTTACTTGATAGGGTTAATTTAGAAATGAGAGAATATTTCTTTGACGCATCAAGGGTGAAATCTGACTGCGAAATAGCTACTATGTATTTAAAAGCCTCAGAAAAAGTTTGATTGGGATAAAGATTTACAGCTTTACTTATTTGATTATAAGCAGCTTCAAATTCTTTGTTCTGAGCTTTTATGAGTGCATCATTATGATATTGAATTGCAAGTAACTGCTTTTTAGAAACAGGAATGGTTTTAGCTACATATTCCTGATAAAGTTGTTCAGCTCCTTTTTCAGCCAACTCATCTCTCGAAATTAGCTTGCTGTCTACCAAAGTCTGTAAAAGTGATTCCATATTAGAACTAAAATCGAACCCATCTTTAGGAGCGGTTAATTCTACAATAATTTCTTCATCCCGATGAAGAATGGAAGCGTAGACATGAGCCGGAGTTTCATAAATTTGAAAAGGGATGCCAAATTCTTCAGCCATGCTTACAAAAAATGAAGTGGCCGTTACACAATTGTATATACGATTTTCAGACAATTCCTCAACCAAAGCATTAAGTTCATATTGGCGAAAAACTTCATCATGCAAATATTTAAAAATTACTTCAGCCTTTTTTTTGTTGGAATCTCGGTCCCGGATTTTTGAACGAAGAGCGGCTAAATGATTTTCATAAAAGCTGCTTCCTGAGGTAGTATTTGTAGTTATAAGAAATTGTTTGAATGAGGGTAGGCTTTTCAGGTTTGAATTTTCATAATTGTTCACGAAAACCTGTTCATTTTCCGAAATATATTCTATCTGAGGCTGGGCGTAACCTAATTGAAAACCAAAAAGGAGTGATATGAACAATGACCAAAGCTTCAAGGTGATTTTTCTGATTTTTTTGTTATTGTATAACCGGCTGGTTTTAAAAAATTATCTTCTCGTAATTGGTCAATAGTGTTTTTAGCCAGAGAAGTGCCGGATTGGTTAGAATTACCTAAATCTCCACTTTTAAGTTTGATGTCGGCTTGCCAAACTACAAGTTCTTTATTTATATCAATAAGTAAGCCTCGGAGCGAATGAGTCTTTGTTGTATTGGTAGTAGTTCCAAAGCTCATAGATTCAACTTTTCTTTCTGTATCAATTAAAAACAAAGCATGTGAAGTCTCAAACTCCAGCCCCTTCATTAATATTCGGTTGAGAATTATCTCAGTTTGTATTTTAGGATCTAAACTATCGTTTTTAATTTCGGGATATGGGTAATATTCAACCAGAATTCCTTCAGTTTCAAGCTGGGACTCCATACCGGTAATAAAACTACTACTGGCCTTTTCAAAGTATTCTGAGAATAGTGTTGATACAACTAACGACTCAATTTTTTCATTATACCCACCCAGCTTTTGGGTGTCCATTTTTGTTGAAGTACAAGCACAAAAAAACGAAACTGCAATTATTAGGAATAATGGGGTTTTAATTTTCATGATCTCTTTTTACTTGTTTTGTATTTCGTCGAGCTTGCTCAATGCCCGTTCTTTAAGGTTATTGAATTGATCCTTTGGAATATGTCCGGTTGAATATTGGTGATATAACCAAACGATATAAGTTGCCATCACATCTTCATAACAGTAATGTTCGATCAGGTCCAACTCTCCACGTTCAAACATTGCCAGCACCTGATTTCCTTCTCCGGTTTGTTTAAAAGGGATGCCAATCAACTGACCAAGATGCTTTAGCTTTGGCCAGGAACTTGCACCATAATTACTGAATTCATCCACCAGATCTATGTTATGCTTGCTGTACCGATAGCGGATGTCATAATCGTTGAGACGAACAGGCATTTGTAAGCCATGTTTCATAGCTCTGTAAATCAGAACCGGAATATCAAAGCCTTTACCGTTGTGATGGATGAGTCCGAAATCTTTAAACGTACCGATGGCATCAAAGATCTGTTGAAGACCTTCTTTTTCATCTTCTCCATTCCAGGAAACTTTCTGTTTGGGCTGACCTGTATTTTCGATCCACAAACCTACCCAGGAAACCATTCGATGATACATAGGAGGGAGGAAGCCCGATTTGTTTCTGGCTAGTTCTTCGGAAGCTATTTCAAGAAGTGTTTCCTGATCGGAATCATGATCATTCAATACTGTTCGTATAAAATTGAAATCCGGAATTGTTTCTATATCAAAAATAAAATACATCGTTTTAACTCTTTTAAACGAGTATAGTTAATGGTAGGGAAAATTGCTTGAGGGATTTTGAGCAGCAGTTTTACTTATTGAATTCATAGGCAATAAATAAACCTTTCTACTATGAATAAGCTTCAACAAGAGTCTAAATTCTGACTATATATGATGTGATCGATCTTACTTTAGCGCCTTTTGCTCCGGTAAATTCATAGAAATCCGAAAAGGCATATTCTTTTCCGTTCTGCATTTTAATAATCCCATTTGCAGCTCCTTCCTTACCATGAGTTAGAATCCGTTCAAGTATTAACTCTGATACTTTTTCTGACTTTAAAGTGTCTAATTTCCTGATAAATTGTTCTTTTCCTGAAATCTTCTGGTCGCCCATAATATCCCACTGGATGTCATCTGAAACGATCTCTGAAAGGAAGTCACTATTTCCTTTTGCAAAAGCAATATTAAGTTGTTTCAGTAACTCTTTTTTCGGTGCATTTCCACAATCAGGCTTAACAATGATCTTTGTCATTTAAGTTGTTTCATTTTTGTGCGTATTAATCTCTTTCTTCCTTTTCCTATTACTCATCAGGAAATAAATAACTATAGACAGCAGAACTATACCAACTGCAATAATGTTAGATAGTATGCCTGCATATGAATCAAATCCCGTATGAGCAAATGCTGATGTTGACACTGTCTGAAACATAGTCATCAGTAAATAAATTATTTTTCTGCTATTCCTCATCTCTTAACCTTTTTGTTTCTTTGAGAGTTATCATGAGTCCATACCAGGCAGGTATTAACGGTAGTGCAGCGGTAACAACGCCGGCTGTATATCTCCATTCTCCATACAAAATGAACGGGAATATAAAATGAGTAAGTTCAGCGATAGTCATTGCAACAAAGAAAAAAGCAAGAAAATAATAGCCTAAAGCCCATTCTTTAATAATAAATATCGCTCCTGATATCCACATTATTGGCGCAAAGAAAGCAGCGAAGGTGAGTAAGCTCTGCTGTGTGACTTCTTGTCCGCTTAGTTGTGAGGCAATTTCTTCAAAACCGAAAATATATTCCTCATAAACATGTATGATAAAAAAGATGACCGTGAGTAAGTAAGCAACAATCACTTTTGAAGTATCAAAGCGATATTTATATCCGGTTTTCAGGTACAACAGAAAACCACCGGCGCTTGCACCACCAATCACAATGGGACCTATTTTCCCTACAAAGAAATAGGTGAACAGAGACAAACAAATGACAAAGAGTCCGGGACCGATTATATCCAAATGTTTCATAGCAGCTCCTGTTTGATATCACAACATACTAAAAAGCAGGTATTTGGGAAAGAGAACTGTCCGGTATAAATATATCAGTTGTTACGCTTAGAATTTAAATGTCCCGTAGAGACTAAGTATTGGTAAAAATAAAACTTACTGAATTTGTTTTTAGAAAGGGGTTTCTAAAGAATTTTAGCATAGTTCATAGAATTTAAATGTCCCGTAGGGACTAAACACTGGTAGAAATAAAAATAGCCCCCAAGTACCAGGTGCCTTTAGGTACCATATATAGTTATTCAATAGGTTTGAAGATATATTTTTTATCGTAATTCACATCAAATTTATCCAGGAACTCAAGATATTCTTCCTGAAAGGTTTTGTTTTTGTGATGTAGTTCCTGGTTTTGAATGTATCTGATAACCTGAGGTAGTTGAGATCTTGAATAGGAGAAAGCTCCATATCCTGCCTGCCATGAGAAACCTCCATCTACCAATCCATGCTTATTTATCCATTTGGTTGAATCTTGTTTTACCTGTTTCATTAAATCTGATAGAGATTGTACCGGTCGGAATCCAAACAGCATATGAATATGATCTGGCATACCGTTGATTTGAAGCATTTTGTGTCCGCTATTTTGCACAATGCCTGTGATGTATTTAAATAAATCGCTTTTCCATTTATTATCAATAAGGCACTTCCTGTTTTGAACGGCAAATACAGCTTGGATGTGAATTTGTGTGTAGGTGTTTGCCATACCGATTTCATTTATTGTACCTGACGGCACAAAGATTGCTTGTTGTTCCGCTTATTTCTACCAACAGGTTGTCCCTAACGGGACTGAGAAATGCATTTCTCATTAGTACAATCTCACCAACCGCATAGATCAAATATTTACTGAACTTATTTTCAGAGAGAAGTTTTTGGCGGATTTTCCTGAAGAATTTTAGCATAGTTCATAGAATTTAAATGTCCCTATCGGGACTATATATTACATTTAATTGCGATAGTTCTTCCTTGTTCATTTGACGTTCAGTTCTTAATAATTTTTCCTTTCTGAATCTCAATTTAAATCATTAATTGTTTTCTTAGCTACTAATTCTAATTGTTCACTATAAGCATCGATCCTGGCTTTGGCTGTGCCATCGATCAGAAGAATAACCACCAACATGGCAATGGTTGTGATGGCACTTGCCCGCCAAACCGGCTTGTCTATAAAAACGATCAGCAATGCAGCAACAACAATAATAAGTGGAATTGCTTTGAAAACGATGGTTTGATATTCCTTTAAAGTACTTTCAACACGTGCGATCTCGGATTCTACAAAAGCGGTAGCGTCCTTATTATAATCCGATTCAAATTGTGTGATTCTTGATTTATTAGTGAAAAATAAACCAAGACCGATGATCAATAGTAATGATCCGGCAACCAGTGTAGGAATGATGTATGCTTTTGCCATATCAGTTTTAGCGAGTTGCCAAAATCCTATGCTTGCCAATACAAACAGGATTCCGAAAACAATGAAAAATGACGTTGAAAAAACTTCGGCTTTTGCCCAATCTATTGCTGTTCTTAGTATATCCATGATCTTAATTTAAAGTATATTTTTCTCTGTATGCTGATGGGCTGATGCCTTCCTTCTTTTTAAATAGTCGCGAAAAATAGGGCGGATATTCAAAGCCTAATTCATAAGCCACCTCAGAGATCGTTTTATTTGGGTTCAACAGAATATTCTTTGCCTCATCGATCAAATACAATTGCAGATGTTCGGTTGAAGTTTTTCCTGTTTCTTTTTTGAGGGTATCGCTCAGGTAACGCTGTGAAACCGACAGCTGTTCTGCGATCTGTTCAATACCGGGAATTCCATTCTCTTCCAATAGTCCTGAATCAAAATATGCAGTTAAATGCTGATTAAACTGCTCTAAAAGGTCATTCGACAACTCCTTTCGGTTTAAAAATTGTCGTTCGTAAAAGCGATTGGCGTATTTCAACAGGGTGCTTAGTTGCGAAATGATGATGTCTTTACTGAACTCATCCTGATTATTCTGATATTCTATATCAATGTTTTCTACAATTGATTCGATCTGTTTCTCTTCTTTGGGAGAGAGGTGCAGAGCCTCATTAGCTGAATACGAAAAGAAATTATATTTCTTGATCTGATGCGCCAACTCTGTGCCTTTCAAAAAATCCTCATGGAAGTTAATTGAAAAACCTTTTTGGTCGTAAACTACACTTTCATCCCATTGCAATACTTGTCTTGGAGCGATGAATATCAATGCGCCATTGGTGAAATCGTATTTTGTGCGACCGTAATTTAAGTCTCCCTTTATGATTTTCTTCAGGCTAATGGAATAACAATCATTAGTAATAGGTGGTGAGCTCTCTTTCGGGCACGGCAAGAAACCATCTCCAATAGCAGAAAATACACTCAACATCGGATGCTCTGGACCCGGAAGTTCCAGATAATCTAAGTAAGCCGATAAAGTTTTAAAGTGTTGCATATCGCTAATTTAAAAGTTCCATTTTAAGTTCGTTGCTTTTTCTGATACTTCCCACAACTTTTCTGCAACAACTTTATCTTTGGCATGTGCTTCCAGTTTATGTGCTCCAACAGGTCCTTTAAAGTTGTTAAATCCTGTAGGACCAAAGAATTCTTTTTGATCCAAATCTTTTTCAGTAGCACACATTAACATTGGGTATGCACCTTTTTCAGCTGATTGTGTCAATGGTGAAAATTTCATCAAGTTAAAGATCATGCGCATCATAAAACTACCGCTGGTATCGATCAGGGAGGTTCTGGATGAACCCGGGTGACAAGCATATACTCTAACATTAGTGTTGTCTGTTTTTTCCAATTTATCCTGTAATTCATAAACCGACATGATCTGTGCTAATTTGCTCTGGCTATAGGCATCATTTGGAGTGTAATCTTTATCCCAGTTCAAATCGTCAAACTTTATGGTTTTCAGTCCCATATTATAGCCCATACTGCCCACAGTTACGATACGTCCTTTGGATTCTTCAATAAGTGGAATGAGCAGACCTTGTAGCGTGAAATGACCGTAGTGGTTTACACCAAGCTGACTTTCAAATCCATCAACAGTAAGTTTCTGATCGGGAACCTGAGCAATGGCAGCGTTACAAATCAATGCGTCGATACGTGTAAATTTATCAAGTACTTCTTGTGCAGCTTTTCGTACGGATTCCTGTTCTGCCAGATCCATTTGGATAAATGAGACATCAATTTGGTTGCCCAGCTCTTTCTTAAAAGTGGCAATAACATTTTCTGATTTTTTGGGATTGCGGTTCAACATCACCACTTTCGCTCCCTTCGACAGAAGTATCCTTGCGGCTTCAAATCCTGTACCGCTTGTGGTACCTGTTATAACGAATGTTTTACCTGTAAGAGATCCGATTCTATCGGGTGTCCAGCCTTGTTTGCCAAATTGATTTGTCTTCATCTTTGTTTAGATTGTTTTAAAAGAATAAGACTAAGATCGACAGACAGCTACTTTAAAGTCTTATACACATTTTCGTATTGTGTATACTTTTTGGTTTGGTCTAATAAAATTGCTGATCCGGTATCAATTATATTTGATCCAATTTTACTCTTCGTAAATGTCGAACTTGGCTGAAAACGATTTCATTAATTCAGCGTTAGAAAAATCCTCCCGGGTCATTGTAGAAAGTTGTTCGAGGAAAACGTCAAACTGACCATCTTTGAATATGGTGAGCATTTTACCACCTTCGCTGCATTTAGCCTCATGCCACACATTAGGATCAACGGTGATGGTATCGCCGGGTTTTAGCAGAATTGTTTCATCATCGAAAATCAATTCCATTTCACCTTCAAGCATGTAAAACACTTCTGTCATGATCTTGTGGTGATGTCTTTTTAAATGGAATCCGGGTTTAAGAGTGTCTTCAATAAGGCACAATTCTCCATTAGTGTCTTTAGAGGAAACTTTGATAAAGCAGTGATCCTGAGAATAGTTGTAATTTTCTCCTTGACCGCTGGGTATATAGTGTTTTGACTCCATAGTTAGACTACTTTAATTGTGTGAACGATTCTGGCTATGAGCAGTAGCGACCCGTAGGGCTCTATAGCTTATAGGTTTTGTCAGCGCAAGTATTTATTTTATTTTTATCAAGTATTTGTATTTGTCTCCGTCCTTTTTCAGTATGTAATTATTCCAAAAGTCTTGGTCATCTAAAGTCTCAAATCCAAAATTCCAGTCTGTTACAGTCGAAAGTTGCTCGATAATCTCACTGCCGTAATGCCAGTTTTTGCCCTCTAATATTTTTGGTTTTAAGTAAGTCCATTCGTAAATCTCTTTGGTGTCTGGGAACACGACAAAATATCTAATTTGTCTTTGTTCTTTGTTGTCTTCGATTTGAACAGGATTAAGAACAACTAACCTATCCTTTGGGAAGATAAGTGTAAATTTCTTGTACATCAGTGAATAGTCAGTAAACTCATTTGGCTTGTCAGTTTTTTGTTGCTCTAAAAATGGTCTCAATATCTGTTCTCCTATTGTTTCTTTGAATTGTTCAGCTAATTCTGCCTGTTCTTTTCTCATTTGGTCGGCAACAATCTCATACATGCCTATATATCCTTTATTCCTTCTCTCTTGGCTTTTGTAAATTGATTCGTAATACTTCTCATAGTCAGGCTCCTTGGTAACGTCTTTAACTTTCTCAAAGAAGTAGGTTTCCCAAAAGTCAGGACTGAAGTCAGATAAATTCTCCTTGAAGAAGCCCCATTTTTGGAGATTATTAAAGAATTCCTTTTTGCCTACCTTAAAATCATCTGAATTGAAGTAAGTAACTTTATCTTTTTTGAGATACCATTTTGAATTGTAGTTTATTCCTACAACCACATTGGCATATATTTTTGGAACGTCGTCAAGGTCATAAATATCGTCAGAAATGATTTGTAGACTTTTGTCATTCTCGTCTCTCAATTCTTGGAAGTTTGTCGCCTTACTACTCAAGGCGAAAAAGCCGATGAATTTCGTTTTACTGTCGTCCATGAATCCATGATAGAATCCTACTGTCGAAATGCTAGTGTCATTTTTATGAATTATGTCTGGAATTTCTTTTGAGGGTTCTTTTGGATAGTATTCTGAAAACAATACTTCTGCTCTTTCTTTAGCAAGTTCACGTTCCCGAATGATTGTCGGGTTGTTGATAGCAACTATCGTTATGATTTCGCCTAATGCTTGAGACAAAGAGTTGTTAATTGTGCAGGAAAGTGAACTGTCGCTACAAGTGAATTCAAAGCCAGGATTCCTATCATGTCCTGTAAACTCTTTGTCTAAGAGGAATTTTTGCTGGTTGTTGTCAAACAACTGTACTCTAATAGTTGTCTTTTTTGAATTGTTTTCAATGAAGGAATGAACTTGAGGGAAGTTGACAATGTATTGCATATTATGCTTGTCAGCAATAGTATTCAGTTGCTCGATATTACCGTTCGATTTTTCTTCTATCGCATATATTAAGAGGTTTTCAAATCGCTCAAAGAATCGGTACTGCAAATATCCTTCTGCAACGGAAGGAATCATACTATAGAAGTCCATCTCTTTGGAAAACTCAATTTGCTTTTGATACATCATCTTGATGTTTTCCGGTCTGTCCTCCATTTCTTTTAGAGCTTGTTTAAGCTCCTGTTCCGTTTGCTTCTGATTTTCTTTAATAAGGCTATTGAATTCTTCAATTTCTTTTTTCAGCTTTTTGTCCGCTGTTGTTTTGTTTGGAGACAAAATCAGAATGGTCGGTTCGTAGATCTGACTATTTGCATTAAAGGTAAAAACTGTCCATAAAGCTATCGTTAGTAATATTTTAGTCAATAGAGTCATTTTCATATTGGCGCTAACAACAGAGTAAAATGAACTCTATTCACTTTACTCTATTTCAGATTTAAGTTTTATCCGGATCAGTTTAAACAATTTTCGTTAATTAGTGAAAATCCCCACCGAAGACTTAAACATATAATTCCAGTTTGCCTAAAGTATCAGCCTTATTATCTTACAGGAAATTGTAACAGCACAGGCGATGTCAAACAGCTCCAAAGAAGTACACTTACATACCAAAGGAATTCTACCGGTTCAAAAGTTAAAGATCCTTCGTGATCTTGAAATACTTGACTCACATCCGGATTACCCGATCAACGACAATCAGTTTCAGCCTAACTCTTTAGATCTTCGTCTGGGCGAAGTAGCGTATCGGGTGAGATGTAGTTTTCTGCCCGAGAATGAAACGGTTGAACAAAAGATCGAGAAACTGGAACAGTATTCGTTTTCCATCAAAGACGGAGCGGTGCTGGAAGAGAATTGCGTGTATATCATTCCATTGCTGGAACGATTGAATCTCCCGAAATCTCATTATTCCACTCAAAATGGAGTTTCTGATAATTCAGAAGAAGTAAAGCTGTTTTCACCGGAAAATTTATCGGCTAAAGCGAATCCGAAAAGTTCTACCGGAAGACTGGATGTATTTACTCGTGTTATCACTGACTATTCGCACCGATTCGAAGAAATTGCTCCGGGCTATCAGGGACAATTGTATTTGGAAGTAGTTCCGAAATCGTTTTCCATAAAAGTGAGAACAGGTCAGCGTTTGAACCAGTTGAGAGTTCGCCATGGTTTTGAGATCGTACCTGATCAGGACTTGTTGAGAATTCATGCTTCAGATCCATTGCTGTTTGATGAAAACATCAAGCCGGTAAGTATGCAACAGATCAAAGTGAACAAAGGATTGTTCATGAGTGTGCAACTAAAAGGAAAGAAAGGGGAGATCATCGGTTATAAAGCCAAAAAGCATAATAATTATATCGATCTGGAAAATATCGGTCACTATGATGTAGATGAATTCTGGGAGCCGATCTATGCTACTTCTGAATCGACTTTTATTCTGGAGCCGGAAGCATTTTATATTTTCGCATCCAAAGAACGTATTCGGGTTCCTGCGAAATTAGCTTGTGAAATGATGGCTTACGATACAGGTTCAGGAGAACTTCGTACGCATTACGCAGGATTTTTTGATTCCGGATTTGGTGGTTCCGTTGACGACAAAGGAGCCAGAGCCGTTCTGGAAGTTCGCTCTCACGATGTGCCGTTTATGATAGAAGATGGTCAGACGTTATTTAGCATGCAGTTTGAGCCGAATACTGAACTACCTGAGTTTATTTACGGCGAAGAAATCGACAGTAATTATCAAGGACAAGGCTTAAAACTTGGTAAGCATTTTAAACAAGTATGAGTGATTTCTTAGTAAACCGATGTATTTGTCATGAACACAGTTTCGAAGAGATCAAAGAATACGCCAAAGAGAAAGGGTACACAGATTTAGAAGATCTCCAGATCGATAATTATTGCAGCAACGGTTGCCGAATTTGTGCTCCCTATGTGGAGATGGTTCTTGAAACAGGGGAGACCGCTTTTGAACCCGGCGCTTATTATAAAAGAAAGAAATAGATCTTAAGTGTTTTGATACATTTCTTGAGAGCAATGATTTAGATTCATTGACATGTTCGGATATTATTTTAGGTGTTAGATAATTCCGTGCTAGTTTTCCTATGACTTTACGGATAGGGTCATCCTTGTAGATGTCAGGTAATTCGTTAACAGTTTAGCGTGATAAATCAAGAAAAATTCGCCCTTAGTATTTAAGACGGATAAGAGAGCGTGATCCGTATGCGTCTGCGGAGCAGGAATAATCCTTTCAGGTGAGGAGTAAACTAATTTTCTCGGAATGAACGAAGACCTTTAGGATTATTCAGCGCAGGATCAGTGAACCCGTCTTAAATACTTCGGCTTGATCTTTTGCTA
>JAEPNB010000014.1 GCA_017643645.1 Balneola sp. | reverse complement strand
ATTATTGGCGCGAACTCCATTACATCGACTAATCATTACAAAAGGGCTTCTTACGTATGATGCATATTCAAGAATCAGCCTGAGTGTAATGATTGCTCCTTCGGAGCCGTCGATTTCATTACGTTCTTTCCTCGCCAATAATTCTAAAGGTCGGTGTATTTTGGAGGTTGTTCGAGAGACTGAAATTGTTAAAGGATACGGTCATCTCGCGGCGAATACCCGAGATCCGGATTGGAATAGAAAAAATCCTACTTTGAAGAAGGTTGTCCGCCGACTGGCGGACGGAGGATGTTGTGCGGTTTATTAGCTTTGAAACTGCACAACATCCCTCTGATCTCACACAAGTGTTCGATCGGTCTCCCTTCGAAGGGAGATTTAGAATATTCTCATCCATTCTTTCACCCAAACTTGGTCCCTCCCCAAAACCCTTTGTGTTCTCTGTGGTTAAAACAATTCTCAGCCTTACCTGACCCAGCCTTGTTCCCTCCCTAACTTTAGGGAGGGAGACTTTATAACTCCACTCAGATATTAATTACAGCGTCCCCTTCCATTGTTTAAGGGAAGGGACAGGGATGGGTTCGCCTTAGTACTTGTTTTAGTTTACTCTTTTACTATCTTAAGTTAATTTTATATGCTTCTTTAAAACATGACTTATGCTAGAATCTTTGCTAATTTTTCTTACTAGTCTTGCAGCACTAATTACGTCAATTGCCTCTCTTAGATCAGTGAAAGAAATAAAGAAGCAAAGAGAGAGCAGTTATATGCCCGAACCAATGTTCACGAAAACCTATTTCAATACTTACTGGGCTAATCCTGAAAAAGGTGTTCCATTATATTGGAGTAGTAAGTCGATTAAGAAACCACCATTTAATCCTCGATCTTTCCCTTCAAGCAGAACCTATTTTGATGTACAATTTAATTGCGTTAATGTGGGAACGGGTGTCGCAAAGAACGTTGAACTTGTATGGGATTTCGATATAAAAAAATTTATAGAAGCTCTGGAGGAATTAGATAAAGAGAAAATATTCCGTTTTACTATTAATGGGAATGAATTCATTCAAATATATTCTAAAGTGCTAGATCATTTATCAATTATAAGAATAGAACAGTCAACACCAATAGAATTCAAATTTATATTACCATTTGGTATCTCAGATTCCCCAAGCTTTGTCAGAGTTCCAATCGCATACATCGAATTGTATTCAATTTTTCTATATCTTTTCACACATGAATCTTCAGAAAATTCATCAATCAATTACGAGGATATCCCTCCTCTCAAGGGAAGGGTTTCTTATTATGACATAGAAAGTGAATTATATTGCGCTAACTTCTTTGCATCTTTTGGTTTTTCCTCTTTATCTGGAAAAGTAGAAGGTGAGAATTGGAGTAAAGCAGCTAAAATCGAAGTTGATTTCAACGAAATATAACAAGACGTGTTAAACGGACTGCGTGCGATGGAAACTTGATTACCATGAATTAATTTCGCTACATCAAATAAACAATAACCCACACGCTGCTTAAAGGCAGAGTCGTTAGCTGTAATAAAATCAATTCTAAAATTGTCAGAAAAATGTATCTATTGTGGGAATCTAGAGGAATTAACAAGAGACCACATTCCACCCAAAAATCTGTTTCCTAAACCAAGGCCTTCTAATTTAATAACAGTCCCTTGTTGCAAGCCTTGTAATAATTCATTTTCACTTGATGATGAATATATGCAGGTGATGTTTTCATTAAAGTATAATGTGCATGAAAAAGAGACCGTTAAAAGAAATTGGCCTAAAATATTACGTAATCTCAGTCGGATTGAGTCCGATGGCTTTTACCAATCAATTATGAATGGGGTAAAAGACTTTGATGTAAAAACGAAGAGTGGTGTTCATTTAGGTAAGATTAGCACCTATGAAATTGATTACAAACGAATTACAAATGTCTCAGATAGAATTGTTCAAGGCTTATATTTCGAAACAAAAAATAATATTCTTCCGTCTGAATACCATATATCCTCTTACTTACTAGAGCAAATTGACTTTGATGATAAATTGAGAAACTTATTTGAAAAATTTTTTCAGCTACTTTCAACAGCAACAGAAATACGAATCGGAGAAACATTTTCATATCGAATAAAAGAAATGGATTTCGATCCAAATACCTGCCTTTTTTATTTTAGTATTTATAATGAATTCAATTTTTTTGGTATGACTTCTAAAGAAAGTTATAGCTAACATCACTAAAAAGAATAGAGTCAAGGGATCATAGTTCCCCTCCGTATTTGTAGAGACTTTTAAGCAACTATTAAAACGTCCCCTACCCTCTGAGAAGGTACGGGACAGGGATGAGTACTTACAATTCGTCTAAGTGTTTGTTTTACAAGGATGATTTTCTATCTTAATCTCCTTATTCACCTAACAAAATATTAGGTCTATTTTTAAAATCAAAAGCACAATTTTATATGAGTTCCTTAGAATTGGCAAATACCGCTTATGAATCGAAAAATTTTGATCAAGCATACGAGTACTATTCAAAAATTCTTGAACAAGACTTAAATAATGTAAAGGCTTGGATTGGTAAAGGTCTAAGCTCTGGTTATTTATCGGAGTTAAATAATAGTCGATTGCAAGAGGCTAAAGTAGCAATCAATAAAGCTAAGGAGATTGGTTTGACAGAAAAACAACGTCAATTTTTGTCCCAGGAAATTCCGAAAATATCTTTCGCCTATATAGAACAAATAATTAGTGGCGTAGATAAATTAGTTGACGAAGAAGATAAAAAAGCAATCCCAACAGGTCAGCTAAGGTCCGTTCGTAAAATGTCGTTAGAAGGAAAGAGATTAAATTTCTTTAAAGAAAATTTTCAAGAAATCTATGACACGATCTCATTTGCGGAAACAGCATTTGAACTTGAAAAAAGTAGTGAGGTGGTAAAAAACATTCTTAAATCCGTAAATAAAGTAATGGAAGAAAAACTTCATGTTGGCAATGAAGAGACATTTAAGAAAGCTGATGATTTTAGAAATAAATGGATTGAAGAAGCTAAACAATTAGATAGAACTTTTGTTCCAAAAGAACTTCAATTTGAACAAAAAAAAGAAGGTTGTTTCATTGCAACTGCTACATATGGAAATTACAATCACCCAAAAGTAATAGAGTTTAGAAAATTTAGAGATCGATATTTGCAAAATAGTACAATCGGACAAATGTTTATCCAATTTTATTATAAGTACAGTCCATTTTTAGCAGGAAAAATCCAAAGTAACAATTCTTTAAAAAGAACGATTAATAACTTGATTCTAACTCCATTACTTTTTGTAATCAAAATTTTACCTAACTATAAGTAAAATGACGATGGATTTGGAGTTTTAGGAACGAGATGGAAACCAAACTGATCTTTTAACTCTTCCAGAGTTAACTATGCCCAAATTTATGAGCAGTCATCATATTCAACTCTGGAAGAGTTGGTGCAAGGAATATGTCTCACTCATGAGAAATTATTATCAAAGTCCTATCCCCAAAACACTTCGTGCTCTAGGTGGTTCAAACAATTCCCAGCCTTTCCTAACCCACCCTTGTTCCCTCAGGATGACAAGATTATGAAAAAGACTCTACTTCAACATTGAATATTCCTTGTTCAATATTCAATATTCTAAGCCTCTGCTAAGATCTCCAAAAACCTCGCTGAGGTTTTAATTCCTCGATGGAAATCCTGAAGTGAGAATTTTTCATTCGGGGAATGGATGGCATCACTTGTAATTCCAAAGCCCATCAAAATAGATTCCACGCCTAGTACTTTTTTGAAATCAGCAACGATCGGGATAGAACCACCTTCACGGGAAAACAGTACTTCTTTTTCGAACACATCTTCAAAAGCCTGAGCAGCGGCTTTCAATCCGTAAAAAGAAAGGTCGGTTACCGATGGATGTCCACCGTGATGATCCGTAACTTTTACTTTCACGGTATCGGGAGCAATAGAATTAAAATATTCTGTAAACAACTCCGCAATTTCTTTAGGATGTTGATCCGGCACCAAGCGCATACTGATTTTTGCATTCGCTTTGGATGGAAGCACTGTTTTTGCTCCTTCGCCGGTGTACCCGCCCCAAATTCCGTTTACATCAAGAGTAGGTCTTGCCGAAGCTCTTTCATGAGTGGTGTATCCTTTTTCACCATGAACGGCGTCAATATCGAGTGACTTTTTATAAGCTTCTTCATCAAACGGAAGTGCTGCAGATGCTTCTCTTTCTTCATCTGTAAGATCGATCACTTTGTCATAAAAACCCGGAATCTGAATTCTTCCGTCTTCGTCTTTCAATTTGGCGATCATCTCACACAGAACATTCAAAGGATTTTCTACCGCGCCGCCGTACACGCCGGAGTGCAGATCCCGGTTTGGTCCAACCACTTCTACTTCCATATAAGCTAAGCCCCGTAATCCGTAAGTGATGGAAGGCATATCTTTTCCGAACATGGAAGTATCTGATATCAACACCATATCACATTCCAACATGTCTTTGTGATCAGTGATAAAAGGAACCAAATTCGGAGAACCGATTTCTTCTTCTCCTTCCAGAATAAATTTCACATTTACCGGAATTTCCTGCCCAGTTTTTCTGAAAGACTCGATGGCTTTTACATGTGTATACGACTGTCCTTTATCGTCACTTGCTCCACGAGCATACACATTTCCATCTTTTACTACCGGTTCAAAAGCAGGAGAATCCCACAATTCATCGGGATCGGAGGGTTGCACATCATAATGACCGTAAACTAAAACGGTTGGCTTGTCATCATGTGGACAATGCTCGGCATACACAATGGGATTTCCGGGAGTCTCAAATAATTCTACCCGCTCAAGATCAAAAGATTCAAACTGATTCAACAGAAAGTTAGCTGCTTCTTTGATCGCCGGTTTTTTGGAAGAATCGGTACTCACACTGGGAATGCGAAGCAGATCGAACAGTTCTTCTTCAAATTTGCTAATGTTTTGATCGATGTACTCTTGTGATTTACTCATGAGTTTTTTTGAATTATAAAATTTTGATTCCTTTGGCTTCTATCCAGCCGAATTGCCCGTTTCCTAATCTAATGTAATACCAGTTTTCTTGTGTTGCACTTTTTTTCCGGTCTATGGTCAGATCGTATCCTTCGTACGCCATACTTACCAGTTCCGCATTTTCAGTTGGAGATGCAGACACACTGGATTCATCCATGATCAAAACAGCTTCGTCATATCTTTGGTCTACATAATCCACATAATATGACAGTGAGATGATCAGCACGGCAATTGTTAAACAGCTAATGATAATATTCTTTTGCTTTGGCAGCTTTATCATATTAAACCACCCTGCTATGATCAGCAATAAAGCCAGACAAACAAAACAATAACCGATCAAAAACAATCCGAACGTACCCGGAGTTACTTTAAAATGATCTACGGCTCTGTCCCACGGCAATTTGGGAAGTTTTGCAGACTGCCGGCTGAATTGAGAGTTCACAAAATCCAGCGCCTGATCTGCACTTTGCTGAGTTGACTCAAATTTTGAGGCCTGCAAAAAGTAGAACTTTGCCAGTCCCAAAGAATCGATCTGAACAGAGGCGATTCCCATATTTAAAAACAGTTCTCCGGAAATAAAGTTATTCCCTTCAATTTGTCGATACTTTTTTAAAGCTTCTCTGTAGTTACCTTCTTCAAGTAAATTATTGGCTTCATCAAAATTAAGTTGTGGTGAAGATTGTCCAAATAATACTCCGGTAAAACAGAAAAGAATTGATAGTGCCAATACTTTTTTCACAGAACCTTCCCCAAATCTTTGATCAGTTGTTTGGTTTTTTCCACATCATCTTCTAATCCTTCCTGTGAAATATTTGGAGCATAAGCTATGGTTTCACATTTATCAAAAATTCTCTTCGCTTCCGTTATTACAGATTTATCTGCGCCCTTCTTTTGGATCTCTGTGATTAGACTCTGCCCCGAAACCCCTGCTATCGGAAGATTAAGTTTGTCAGCTATAAACTGTGCAAGAGCTTTTTGAATTTTGTGGTATCCCTCTTTAATGTCTTCTGTGGTTTTTGCGTTATCCAAAATTTCCATCGCTTTATCTTTGGCCTTGGTGGATCTTGCAAAACCCGTATCGTTATTCAGTTTATCATAGTAGTTCTTATACCCGTATGCTCCTATAAAAAGCAAAAATGGAGTGAACAGCATTACCCAAATGGAATTTCTTTCGGTTAATGGTGTGTCTGATTTCTTTTTCCATTGTGCTAAACCTGTAACCGGATCAATATCCAGGCGCATATCCTCCAAAGAAGTTACTGTAGCATTGGGATCTATATCCGCTCTGAAATTTATTTCTGAAAGCGTAAAATATTCGTAGCTGTTTTTGTCAGGATTAAAAGTTGCTATCCTTTTTTCAGGTATAGAATACGTTCCGTCATTTCGAGCGATAATAATATCTGTAAACGTTTTAGACCCTGCGATCAATCTGTTGTCCCGGGTAATACTTGTGTTTTCCTGCGGATTATACAGCTCTAAAGATTCGGGAAAATCGTACTCAGGTTTGTTGAGAAGCGGAAGATTTCCTGAACCTGTGATCTCAGTTATGATCTCCACGCTTTCACCCACATAAGCTGAACTTGGCTTTATAGTTCTTTTGATCTCAAAATCACCAACTGCTCCTATATATTCAGCATTTTCAATGGCTGGTGGTCGCCCAACAGTCAAAGTAACCGGAAGAGTTTTTAATTCTTTGTTTTCTTGTCCAAAACTAAAGTTAAAAGGATCACGAGCTGTTCTTCGGCTGTTACGAATCCTTACCGTTAAACTGTACGGGCTTAAAGTCAACTCTCCTGCTTTGGTGGGAAAAAGTGCATACTGTAAAAGCCGTGCTCTTTTATATCGAATTCCATTTATAATTACTGAAGTTGTTCTGGCTTGTGATGGATTGTTTAATTCTTCTTTCCAGAAACCTTCAGCCTTCCATCCCGGAACAGTGTTGTAATTAGATACTTCCACTTCGCTTTTAAAGTATAATACGATATCTGCAACAACCTGCTGACCTACGACCGGGTTTTGAGTAGTTGGTTCCAATCTCACATAAATATCAGGAGCTCTTTCCGCATTTCCGTTGTCAATGGTTTTGGGGTCTAGTACTTTGAACGCAATTGGTTTGGTTGCAAATTCTTTCCCGTTAACCGTCACTTTGATTGAAGGAACCGTGTAACTTCCGGGCGATTGAGCAATAAACTGAAAACCGTAGCTTTGTGTCAGCGATGGTTTACCATTTACGTAAGTATAGTTGCTTCCTGAAATAGTTCTGTTAGGCAAATATCGTAATCCGGAAATGGATGGAATCTCCGGTCGTTCCAGGGAATTAAGAGAGGTTCCTGAAATTGCGATATCAAGCTGAACCGATTCTCCTTCGAAAATATTGGTTTCTGTCAGTGTTGCCTGTACGCTCACATCCTGTGCCAATAAAAGCTGATTGGCAATTCCTGAAATTAATAAGACAAAAAGCAGTACTGGTTTATTACCAATCTTTATCATGCGTAGCGCTGTCTTTTGATTTCTTTTTCTTGAAGTCTTTCAACAATTCTTTTTCTTTCTGAGCCAAAGCTTTCAGGATCTTTTCAGCATCTTCCTTACTTATTTCTTTGGAATCAATTTCCTTTCCTTCTTCAGGTTTAGGTTCATTTTCTTCGCTACCCTCGCCTTGTTCCTGTTCCTGCTGCTCTTCTTCGTTTTGCTCCTGATTCTCCTGTTGCTGATCCTGGTTTTGTTCCTGCTGATCTTGCTCTTGTTGTTCCTGCTCCTGATTTTGGTTTTGCTGATTTTGTTGCTGCTGTTGCTGTTTTTCTTTCTCTTCTTCCAGCTTTTGTTTCAGCGCATTCAGTTTAGCATCATTCGGGTGCTGAAATAGTCCTTCATCAACTATCTGAATGGCCTGATTCAGTTGGGAGTTGATGTACGAATTTGCCCCTCTGTGAAAGAAACTATCGGCATCCTGAGCCTGAACAGTCACAGCGATCAAAGCCATTAATAAAATGCTTGAAAAGTATTTCATAATTAATTGTCTATAGTGCTTACGGTCTTAATTCGTTCCATAAAATCGTTGTAGTTAGGCTGAACGGTTTTATCGTTAGCAGCGGCACTTTCCATTAAATTAAATGCTTCCTGATATCTTTGCTCAGCTACCAACTGCTCTGCCCGTTTTTTCATTGCCTTGGCATATTCAGAAGGAGGTTCTTTTTCCTGGTCCTGGTTTTGCTGATCCTGATTTTGCTCATTTTCTTCTTCCGAAGCTTTTTTAGCGGCTAATTCGTAATTATGTTTCGCTTCATAATCTCCCGGATTCAGTCTTAAGGAGTTTCTGAAATGATGCGCCGCAGGTTTCCAATCTTCGTTTTCAGCCAATATCGTTCCAATGTTGTATTGAGCCAAAGCTTTATCTTCGGCTGATTCAGCATATTCCTGCGAGTTCAGATAAGCTTCGATGGCATCTTCTACTTTACCCTGCTTTGCCAGTGAATTTCCAAGATTGAAATACAGCTTGGAATTCTCGGGATCCTCTTCCAAAGCTAATCGGAATAAAGAATCTGCTAAAACATAGTTTCCTTCATTGTATGCCTTATTAGCTTCTCTTCCATCGCCCGAAGCCACAAAAAGAAATCCGATCAATATGTAAAACAAGGTTTTCATTAATTCTATTCCATTTCTTCCGCTACCTGCAGTGTTTCCTCATCCATCAACATATTGGTAAACACGTTGGTTACATCATCATTGTCTTCAAATTTGTCCATCATCTTTAAATTTGAAAGAGCCGTTTCTGCATCAACTTTTGTTTCTGTTGTAGCTTCACGGATCAACTCTGCCGACTCGATCTTATTTCCTCCCTCTTCCAGTGCTTTTCTTACATTAAAAAGATCTTCACGAGTCGTGTACACAACGAATAAATCATCTTCTGATTGTATATCATCTGCTCCCGCTTCAATGGCTTCCAGCATAAATTCTTCTTCGTCTTTGCCCTCTGCAGCTACACGAATCATCCCTTTTTGCTCAAACAAGAAACTTACCGATCCATTAGTTCCCATATTTCCACCGTGTTTGGTGAAAATATGTCGGATATCAGCAACAGACCGTGTGTTATTATCTGTGGTTACTTCCACAAAATAGGCAATGCCACCCGGACCATAGCCTTCAAAAGTAACCTCTTCATAAGTAGCGGCGTCATCTCCTTCTCCGGTTCCACGCTTAATTGCACGCTCCATATTGTCTTTTGGAAGATTTACAGCCTTCGCGTTATCAATTGCTAACGATAAACGTGGATTTCCCGTAGGATCACCACCACCTTCGCGTGCAGCTACAGTTAATTCTTTGATCACTTTTGTAAATACTTTTGATCTCTTGGAATCTTCTTTAGCCTTCTTGTGGCGAATATTCGCCCATTTAGAATGTCCTGCCATTAGATAACTACAATTATGTTACTGATTCAAGGTTGTAAATATACATAATACTACATAGCCATCGTAAATTTTTTATGAAACCATACTGTTAAAGGTTGTGTTAGAAAGCTTGAGATTAATTACCTTTTAAAAAATTAAAGAGTTTACATGAATATTGGAATTGTCTGTTATCCTACCTTTGGCGGTAGTGGCGTTGTTGCTACTGAGCTGGCAAAAGTATTAGCCTCAAAAGGTCATAAGATCCATATGATGAGTTACGCTAAACCGGCCAGACTAGAAACGCTGGATTCCAATATTTTTTATCATGAGGTGGCTATTAATGCGTACCCTTTGTTTGAATATCCTCCTTATGCACTGGCATTAGCTTCGCAAATGGTCAATCTGATCGAGTACGAGAATCTTGATCTTCTTCACGTTCATTATGCACTTCCTCATGCAACAAGCGCTTATTTAGCCAAACAGATCATGGCTGAAAAAGGAATTCATGTTCCGGTTGTTACAACTTTACACGGTACAGATATAACATTAGTAGGTAGTGACCCAAGTTATAAACATGTAGTGGAATTCTCGATTAACAAAAGTGATGGAGTTACCGCTGTTTCTGACTATCTGAGACGTGAAACATGTGAACGTTTTGATATAAAAACCGACATTAAAGTTATTCCGAATTTTATTGATCTGGAAAGATTTCAGAAGTCGAATAAGAGTCACTTTAAAAGAGCTATTTGTCCTGATGGAGAAAAAGTAGTTGTTCATGTGTCTAATTTCCGAAAAGTGAAACGCGTTCCTGAGGTTGTAACTATATTTGATCGAATCCTGAAACACGGAATTGCAGCTAAACTTTTACTTGTAGGCGACGGTCCCGAGCGACAAAGAACAGAGCAACAATGCCGTGATCTTGGTATTTGTGATCATGTGCGCTTCCTGGGAAAGCTGGATCAGGTAGAAGAAGTACTTTCCATTGCGGATCTGTTTTTGATTCCTTCAGGCTCTGAAACATTTGGACTGGCAGCATTAGAAGCAATGAGTTGTTCCGTTCCTGTAATCAGTTCGAATATTGGCGGTTTACCGGAGGTAAATGTTCAGGGCGAAACCGGTTTTCTTTGTGATCTGGATGATATCGATTGTATGGCAGATAATGCCGTAGAAATACTAACGAATCCTGAGCTGCATTCCCGAATGAGTAAAAATGCGCGGAAACGAGCGGAGCTGTTTAATCAAAATCTGGTTGTTAATCAGTATGAAGATTATTATAAAGAAGTTAGAAAAGAGCTGTTAAGTGTAAACTAAAAAGACAGCGCTTACTTTATTAAAGTAAATTTCTTTGTCTGCGTTGAGACGGATGTTTTAAGTCTGTAAAAATATACTCCGCTTGAAAGGTTATCAGCACGAAACTTAAGTGAATGCTTCCCGGCACTAAACACCTCACTTGTTATAGTTTCTACTAACTGTCCTGTGATATTGAAAATTTCCAGTGTCACTTTATCCTGTTTATCCAGCCCGAAAGAAATTGTTGTGCTCGGGTTAAAAGGATTCGGATAATTTTGATACAGTGTTACATTTTCAGGTATTTCCGAATTATCACCTGCACTCAGAATAATTCCGTTTGTAGCGCCCGGCGTAGGCTCTTTCCTGAATACAAAAGAACTAACTCCGTCTCCATCCCTTGCATACGATACATCCGTGGTCTGTTCACCAAATGTAAGCGTGTTTACTGCTTCAAAATTATTACCATTCTTTTTGTATAGTCCCAGATCTTCTCCGCTCTTATTCAAATTGAAAGAAGCGTGCATGGGTCCTTCCTTTTCATCATCATCTGCCCAAACAATTAAAAATCCCTCTCCCGGAATCGTTGTATCCGGGAATGCCCATTTGCCGGGATTTGCCAGATCATCTGTGAGAAAATACCCGCTTAATGAAATTTCGTCCGGTGTATTATTAAAAACTTCTACCCAATCCGGAAAAGAGCCTGATTCATCCTGAATAGTTGAACTGTTACTCGCCATTAATTCATTGATAAGAAGATCAGAAGGAACATCCGAATTTTCCTGTACTATTTTCTTTGCCGGGTTTTGTGGATACCGACTTGTTTTTCCTTGTTGATCCTGAGCCAGTACAAAAAAGTTTATATCATCTGGATAAGACCCTATTTCTTTAGAACCCGTATAAATGCCATCTCCAGCAATTCTGTCTGCTCCATTTCCGTCATCATTTAATTCAAAAGGATTCAGTATCTCTAGAATATCTAGCTTAGCGCTTACAACATTCAGATCATCATCCTTAACTGTAGCTTCAACAACAATTGTTTTATCTCCATTGTCATTGAGAAGCTTTGAAGAAGATGTGTGGATAATCGGGTATATATTATTCAGCTGTAGCTGATTTAATGCTGAATTTGTTCGTTGAGTTATAAAAGGCTTCAGTCCGTATGGAACATGCCCCCCTAAAGCTTGAGTGAAAGATTTATCGTAATCCTCAAAGTCCAATGCCGGCCAGTCTTTTGTTCTGAAAGTGTCGGCCTCAGCTGATGTTTGAATCATTGCTTTCATGCGATCTATTTCAGGAAGCAGACTATCCTCATTAAAAACAGTTTCTATAGTTTCATTCAGATAATAACTGAACCAATCTTTAAATTTTTGGATTCCTAAAAGACGGTTTGTTAATGGGCGAGTTTCATGCTGGTTTCCCCAGTTGTAAATATTTCTCACTCCCCAATCTATACCAAAGAAATCCACTCCAAGAGTATTGTCATAATCATAAGGTATTACAACAAATCTACCATCATCAGGAGAATGATATAAATAGAAGTTATTCTTGTTGAATGAGTAGTTATCCCAATTCCCGGTCAACACATCAATAGCCATCCATCGAAGAGTGGCGTCTACATCCATATATTCATGAACTTGTTCTTCGAAATCCTGATCTTTTGAGTTGTTTAAGAATTCAATAAATGATGCCAGACCTGAATAATCATTTTCTGCTTCGTTTGTTTTAAGATCATATGGTCTTCTGCCAAACTCTTCGTGTTTGCTAAAATCTGCAATTAAATTATTGTCGAGGTCTCTAGTTCCCAGATCTGCAGGATACAGACATTTATATAAGTTGCCGGAATCGCCATCAAATTCCTTTTTCAGAAATTCATTATCGATGTGTTCTACATTCAAATACAATCCATAAAAAACATCATTGATGTAAAAGGCAACATGATTAGATCTGGGTGCTTTAACATCCATCTTTTCGAAAATATCCCAACTCAATTTAGCTCTCATTACCGTTGGATCATTATGCTCTCCATTCAGATTCATTTTATCCAAACCGCGGTATTCTCTGCCATCAATAAATGTATCAAAGGATACTTTGAATGATTTTTTCTCTGATGCCCTTGAAGTGTTCCCTCTCAATCTGAAACCAACACTGTCAACTGTTTCAGTTTCTTCATTTTTTGTAAAACTGAAAGTTGCTAAAAATTCATGATCACTTTGCTGATTCTCATCATCTAAAATTTCATCGAGATAATTCGGGGCGATAGTAATTCTTACTTCCGGCAAGGTTGAATCATCAAAAAGCCATTTAGAACCCGATTGACTTAATGCTGCGGTTGAACATAAGATAGAAAAGCTTACAATTGTCAGTAATTGTTTCATAAAAGTAAGTTGCATAAAAAAAGGAGCCCGTGAGAGCTCCTTAAAGTAGTAAAAAAAATCTAATTACTTAGTTGTAATAGGGATTGCAGTCATTGTTTTTCCCCATTGGAGATTTAAATGAGCTTTTGTATCTGAAAGAGTATCAAAATAGATCGTAAATCTTTCAAAGCTTGAAGCACCTTCTGTTGTTACTGCTGCAGGCACTCTTAAAACATCCTCTGACTTATCGTACTGAGTTCCCCAGCTGAGTTTGTTATTAATGATGAAGGTCCAGTTTTCGCCGGGAATAGTATATAATGAATACGTTCCTGCTTTAACTTCCTTACCACCAAACATTACATCATCTGAAAAAGTTATAACTGTAGATTCGTTTGCTCCTGTTCTCCATACCTGATCGGGCTTTGCAAGAGATGCTAAACTTCTTCCTTTTAGTCCGGGACGACCATAAGTAATTGAAACTGTAGTTGATCCAATATCTTGACTTACTGAGGCGTTTGGACTTGGACGATTTCCTTTTCCTCTTTCCTGAGCTACGGTCAGTTCTGATGAAAGAAGCACGGCAAAAATTGCAAGTGCTCCCAATTTTAATAAAGCTTTCATTTCAGTTGTATTTAAGTTGATTGGTTAGTTTTCCGGGAATAAATTTTTATCAATACCCGGTATTATTTTTAAAGCATTTTTGTAATACACTTTTTTCAACACATTATCAGGAAGATTCAATCCATACATTTTCCAAAAAGCATGACGTTTTCTGAAATAATCAAAATATTCATCATCGCTTTCCAAAACCCTGAAATAGGTATGATATTCTTCCGGCCGGTAAGTGTCTTTTCCAAACAATAGCCTATCCTGATATTTAATAAAGAATTCTTTTGCAAACCGGGGTTGCCTACCAAGTTCAGCAATTACTGCAGCTGTTTCAGTATATACATTTGGGAATTCATCAAGATGCCTGCCCAACCTTTCAAGATCATTTGCCATCCATCCTAAATGAGCATTTATAAAATTTGTTTCCGGGTGTTTTCTGAACACATTCCATTGCTCAGCCATAACAACTTCCCAACTCGGAAATCTGGTTGTATCACCTCTGTGTCGATTTGGAAAGTTTTTCATTTCCAGCCACCTCTCGTTTTTCTCATCAATAGGCGCCCAGAATACCGCCGGCTCTCCGGTATGTATCAACACCGGAATTCCAAGCTCTCCTGCCTTCGCCCAAACGGGGTCGATTCTCCGGTCATCGGTTTGTACACGGTTGCCATTAGAATCCAAAACTGTGAGCCCAAGATTTTTGAATATCTTTATGCCGCGAGCCCCATTGTCATAATCCTCCTGAAGTTGTGCAACTGCTCTTTCGGTCCAGCCTTCTTCATCTATTCCATTAAAATCAATGTTTGCGAATACAATGAATCTGTTTAATCCGCTTTTTTCAATGTTATCTGAAATAGCTGTTAATTGATCTCCCGAACGGCCACTCAAATTCACGATCACTTTCATATTCAGATCATCCATCTCCGAGGCAAGTTGTTGAAGATCCTGAGTAGCCATTCGCCAATGATGGCTGTGAACATCAATAAATGGGAACTTTGCTTTAGTAATTTTCTCTCCGGGAACTACTAATGTAGAAACAGGGTCATATTCCTCGAAAGACATGGTTGTATCGACGTCCTGAGCTTTTACCATAAAGCTCACCAAAATCAAATTCAGAAAAAGAAATCCTGTTTTTTTCATAACTGAAGTATAATTAAAGCGGAATACAGGAATTGTAAAAAAATAGTGTCCTGATGATTATCAAACGGGTGAAATTTAGCTTTCAGTTTCCGTTAAAAAGAAGTTTTTCATTGTCATCAAAGCTAATACTCCCATTGCCACAATAAACAAAAAAACCGAAGCCCAGAATTCAGAACCGATTAGATTTATAAAGGTTGGTTTTAATGCCAAGCTAAATTCAGCTATTGCAATCACAAAGAATCCTTGCCAGAGTTTATAGGGTACATCAAAGGCTTTTTTAGAGTAAAAATAGATAACCATAGCCATTACAGCATAGCTGCATAATGTTGTGTATGCAGATGCTATCATTCCGAAATAGGGTACAAAAATGTAATTCCCCAGTACTGTAATCACTGATCCAATAAGAGTAATAAATGCCAGAACTTTTGTTTTATCCCCAATAAAAATGCCCGCCGAAAAATTAATGTACCATCCCTGAAACCAGTATGCCATTAACAATGGTGATACAATATTTAATCCCAGCCAATAGTCTCTACCGATAAGTGTTGCATCGGTGAAAGGAATCTTTATTTGAACAATAAATGAGATAAACAATGAAAAGAAGATGAATATAAAAGCAGCGCCTAAATTAAAATATCTGAAAGTTTCAGAGAATAACTTCGGGGCATCTTCTTCATCCGATTTTCTCATAAAAAAGGGTTGCCAGGCAAACTTAAATACCGTTACAAAAAGTAACATTACCACCGCCAGCTTATATCCTGCTGAATATATTCCGACTATATCTTCTCCATTATAAGTGGTTCCGTCTCTCGCTAAACCGTATAATTTGGTAAGTGTTTCAGAATCCAATCTCTTCAGAAAAATACGATCTATCATTTCGTTGATCACATATCCAATACCTGCAGGAACAAATGGCAAGCCAAATATCAAGGCCTTTTTTAGGACATTTGTGTCCCACGAACCCTTCATCATATTAAAAGTAACTGACCAAACAAGTAAAGCAGTAACTATAGATGCAATCACGTTACTTATAAGAACAGCCTCTATACCCAAATTCAATTCCAGGATTAAATAAAGATTCAAACCAATATTAATCAACACATTAAGCATCTTCAGGAAAGCAAAAATAACAGGTCTTCTTCCTAACCTGAGTTCAGCAAAAGGTACTGCCGACATTGTGTCAAATGCTAAAATTCCCAGCATCAGTGTAAAGAGAGGAAATGGCTCTGCTAATCCAATAATTGGATTAAGAACTGGATTCAGAAACCAAACTATAGCTAAAAGTACAACGGTAGTTCCCAGTAAGCACAATTGAAGTGTCTTAAAAATGTCTTTTGCTTTGTCCCGGTCTTTAGCGTATTTGAAATAAGTGGATTCCATTCCATATGTAAAAACTACATTCAGGAAAGCAATCAGAACATAGATCAGGCTTACAATACCGTACTCGTCGGTATTAAATACTCCTGTGTAAAACGGAACCAACAAATAGCTGATAAAACGAGTAAAAACGCTGCTTACTCCGTAAATAAGTGTATCAGAAAAAAGTTCTCTAAGTTGCTTCAAAAGTTATTGATTTGTAAGATGTTCTATGGCTTGTACTCCAAGAATATAACTATGCTTTCCAAAGCCTGTAATTATTCCATCCATAACTTCACCTGTTAAAGATTTTTCTCTGAATGTTTCCCGTGCATGTATATTTGAAATATGAACTTCTACTTTTGGGAAGTTAATTGGTTCCAGGGCATCTCTTAAAGCAACGGAAGTATGAGTATAAGCACCCAGATTGGTGACCAAACCTTGGGTTCCGTCAACCATTGCTTCCTGTAATTTATCAATAATTTCTCCCTCCAGGTTGCTTTGAAAAAATGATATTTTGTGTTCTTCAAATGTCTTTGAAATATAACCCTGAAGCTCTTCAAGAGTTCCTGTGCCGTAAATCCCGGTATCCCGGGTTCCCAACAAATTCAAATTGGGGCCGTTAATGATTAATATTTTCATAGTTCAACTGCATTGCTTATTAAAGATGCTAATTCTGTCATTCTAGATTCACTTACATCTGTTTTTCTTCCCAAACTTACCGGTTGTCCTTCAAAATAGATAGGTATTAAATGTATATGGGCATGCGGAACTTCAAGACCTTCCACTATTATACCTGTTCTGATTGTACCCAGCGAACGATCTATAGCTTTTGCTATTTTTTTAGAGAAACTGATTAGCCCGTGCAAAGATTCATCAGAAAGATCAAATACATAGTCTACTTCTTTTTTAGGGATAACCAGCGTGTGTCCTTCAGCAATTGGATTTATATCTAAAAACGAAAAGAAATCTTCGTTCTCAGCAATTTTGTAACACGGAATCTCACCTTTTATAATTTTAGAGAAAATACTTGCCATACTTTTACTTAATCTTTTGAATGCTTATGATGCTCAATGTAATGTACTGAACTTAGAAATGCTCTCAATGAAAATTTATCCAATCCTTTTTTCTTTATTATTTGTGCTGGCTATTCCGGCAACCGCTCAGGATGAATATTTAAGTGGTCCTGTTACCGAAGCGCAGATCCGGGAGGTAAAGATCTTTGATTTGTATACCGAGCGTTACGAACCTGATTCAGAGATCATTTCTAAACTTAATGCAGTAAAGGATACTATTTTGGTTGATGTATTTATGGGAATGTGGTGCCATGACAGTAAAAGAGAAATTCCGGCCTTCTTCAAAGTAATGCACACCATAAACAATCCTTTGATCACTGCCAACTATACTGCGCTGGAGTACAAGAAAAGAGGACCCAAAGAAATTATTAAAGCTAATAATATCAAAAGAACCCCTACTTTTATTATTTATAAAAATGGAAAAGAAGTTGGCAGAATTATAGAAGAGGTAAAAGTCAGTGTAGAATCAGACTTATATGAGATAATTCTTAAACAATAATAAAAAAATCAGAATAATACTCGATTTAAGATTGTCATAAAGTTTATAAACCCGTATCTTTGGAGCCTTTCGCATTTGCGATGGAAGATCCGGTAGCTCAGTTGGTAGAGCAACTGCCTTTTAAGCCGTGGGTCGAGGGTTCGAGTCCCTCCCGGATCACAGTTTTATTTTCAAGAATCTCTCTTGACCAGCCCCTTACGATTGATCTCGGAAGGGGTTTTTTGTTACACGTACTTAAAATCCCTGATAAGCCCGGCGATGATAACCTCGATTACTCCCTCATCTGCCAGTAGAAATTTCTTTTTTTCATCTGTAAGCTTTATAGTTTTTTTTGCTTCCAGCAGCTCTTTAATTACAGACCGCCCTTCATTATTAGTCATTATATTGCTTTTTTAAATGAGTGCATGTCGATAACGTTAGCTTTTTTATCCGACTCAGAAACACTCTTATTCACTTTCCCAGTTAGTAATCTTTTTAACTCTTCGTATTCTCCATTCTCAATCAAGTTTATGCAGTATTGAAAAAACTCTGACAGACTTACCGAAGCAACATACCGATAGTCAAGCCCTTCCAGTACATTTTCTATATACCCTAAAATAACTGATTCGTTTTCTGAGTCGCATAACTCAATAAGCTTTTCAAAAGAATCAGTTCTACTACTTGCGGTATGGAGATTTTTGAATTTCATTCTGCCCTTGTTATCGGTCACTCTCAGAAAATCCTTAACTCTTTTAAAAAATAATTTTAACGCAATAACATTTATCAGCCTGCAAATCCAAAATATCACCCTTTAAAAGATACAAACGCACTTTTTTGTATTAAAAAAAATTAATATTAAAATTTTTTAATAATTAAAATTTCTTAATAAATTATGTGTGGAGATAATAATTAATAAACGGTGGTACAATACTATGGATCTTCAGACCTTAATTTCAGAATACAAGACAAACCCTACTTCTTCCCTTAAGAATCTTATCGTAAAAGAATCTATTCCTCTTATTAAAAGCATTGTAGGTAAAGTGAACACTCCTAACTCTCCATTATGCGACAGAGATGATTTAATTAACATCGGAGCAACAGGTCTTTTGCAAGCCTTGGACAGCTATACTCTTGATAAAGAAGTGAAATTTAATACGTTTGCATATTACAGAATCAGAGGTAGTATTATCGATTATCTACGCTCAGTTGATGAATTATCAAGAACAAACCGGGCTCGCTATGGTTCTGCACAAGAGACCATTAGTTCCCTGCAACAAAAATTGGGGCGAACTCCTTTGGATCATGAAGTTGCTGACGAAATGGGGCTTGAACTAAACGACTATCACAAACTTCTTTCTAAAGTTCAACAGCGTGTTGCTCTTTCACTGGATACAAGTGTTGGTTCTGATTCAGAAAGCTCTCTTTCAGAAAGAATTGAAGATCTTAACTTTGAATTACCTGATCAATCAATTATTAACGAGGAAGATGCTCAACAGTTAAAACGCGCAATTAAATCCTTAACAGAAAGAGAGCAGATAATCTTAGCTCTGTATTATTATGAAGAGTGTACATTAAAAGAGATTGCTGAATCTTTAAACTTAAGTGAAGCTCGTATTTCACAAATAATTGGTAAAATGTTAATCACGTTAAAAGCGAATCTTAAAGAATTGGTACTTGTCTAATAAATAGTTATCAGTGGACGGATTCTCGCTAATCTCTTTGTTCCTATTCCTTTTATCTGCATCAGTTCTTCTATACTCGAAAACCCATTATTAGCTAACCTATAATCAATTATTCTGGAAGCGTATGTTTTCCCAATACCAGGTAATAGTTGTAGCGTAGCTTGATCGGCTGTATTTATATTAATTGGGTAAACAACCTCAATTGCTGATCCCGCTTCAAGTTCTTTTGCTCTTAAAACTTTCGTTCCGATCTTGGATTCATTTTTCCAAATTGCTCTGTTATTTTCTTTAGCTATCGTTTCATATTTCTTAAAAGCCTCAACTGAATCTTTATTCTGCCTGAACTCTTCGGAATAAGTTCCAAAACCATTGATAAGCATTTCTTTGTTTAGTGAATTTAATTCCCCTTCTTTATCAAGAACTACATATGCAAAAAGTCGATTATATGCTGAGTACGCTTCACCCCCATCGTAGTCATAAATTCTCACTTTCCTTCCTTCCAACAAATTCTTCAAATAACCTGCAGAAGCTCCCGAAAAGTATTCCGCAGAATCTCCACCAGCGTAAATAGATGGAACGTCAACCCCCAAAAGCTGGACAGGATATCCAAAACCCGGCACTATTTCTATCTCAAACTCTGCTCCGTCCCGGATTGCATATACATCATACCATTTTTCAGGGTGTGTTTTCGGGGAAGGACCGAAACTTTTCCCTTTCGCCCTGTTCATTACTTCTTTAAAGTTCTGGTAATATTGGTTTGCAATCTCATCGGAATAGATAATAAGTGTGTTTTCATCGTTACTGAGTTCTGCATTATTTGAGAAATTATAAGAACCGGCAATGACCACTGCCTCATCATCCGGGGAAGGTTCATTTACATCGATAATGATTAGCTTGCTGTGCAACTTTCTTGTTTCCCGAGCCGGTAATATCATTCTGTTACCTAACTGTGCTTCAGGACTACCCCAAATTGCTCCAGTGTTTCGGTATCTGCTGAAAAAGCCGGGATCTATAACTCCTTCTAACTGAATGTCCGTATCTATACTTTTGCTCCAAATTGCTTTACTGATCGGAATAGTTGGTGTAATTGCAAAAGCCTGAAATCTTAAATCTGACTGTGTCTCAGCATTTATCACTTCTACAATTCGATCGCTTACACTTGGCTTTGTCTCATCTCTGTTGATGGGGGCGAAGTAAACCTCAACTTTTGTTCCACCGACATCAAAAATATGCTCAGACACATCTTTTTTATCTTTATGAAACACAGCCCGGTCCGGATTGGGTACGTCACTATCTGAACCCCACATTTGTTCAAACTCCTGCAAATAGACCGTTGCTATTTCATGGTCTTTTATAACAATGGTATTGTTTGTGTTATATGTTCCGGTATATGTCAGATTTGTAGAGCCCGTCCAAACATAATCATCATTTTTATCCTCAGACAGAGCATCAATCACTGCGAATTTATTATGCATATCAGCTCCGTCATTGATTAGATCATTATCTGAGATCTCTCCATTTGGAAAATAAATATCTCCATCGTCATCAATAGAAGTAATGCCTCCTTTTCTGAAAATTTCCCAGATTCTTTCATCCAGAATTCCTGCGTCTGTTCTGTTATGATTATCAGTTACCACCCGAACTCGTACACCTCTTTTTTTTGCACCAACCAATGCAAGTGCTATTCTCTCATCTTCAATATCATAAATACCAAGGTCTATGCTGTACTTTGCTGAATCAATAAGGTTTTCAAGTGTAGAAATAAGATCCGAAGAATCATTGGTTTTATTTCCTTCCATCATAACCGAAGTATCACTTGGCATATTGAAATATACTTTTATCCATTCGGCTCTTTCTTCGTTTTGAGCATTTAATGAAGCCGAAAGCAATAAAAATAGAATCGTAAAAAAGTTAAATCTAACTTTCATAGAATACTTTTAGCATTATCATTAATATCTAAATTAATGTATTTTCGATAATCTCATTGTAAAACTTCAAATTTTCAATTATGAAAACCGAATTTTTAAATCCTATTCATTGGAAAAAATCTGTTCTGGTAGTAATACTTTCTACTTTTGTTCTGATTTGGTTTGGTTTTGCAGACAGCTATAGCTTGCTTACCAGAATGGGATTGAATAATCAAAAAGCTGACCTTAAACAAAAGATCGAGGAGCTAAGTACCTCTACCGAAGTTTTAAAAACAAAAATTGATCATTTACATCAGGACGCTCAGCTACTTGAGAAGATTGCACGAGAAGAATATGGAATGAGAAAACCGGGCGAAACTGTATACAAAGTCCGTCGATCAGAATAATCAGGATATTTTTAAATGAAAGCAGTTGCTGTAGATTTAGGCGGTACAAATATTAAGGCCGCTATTGTTGATAAAGAAAAAGGCATAATTGAACAAACATCTAATCCGACACATGCAGAATTAGGGAAGAATCACTTACTTGACAGAATCAGTACAACTATAAAAGAATTAACTGCAAACCATGATGTGATTGGGGTTGGAATGGGTTTGCCCGGCATGGTAAACCATGATCAAACAATCGTAAGGAATCCTCCTAATCTTCCGGGATGGGAAAAAGTTCATGCTGCTGAAGAAATTTCTAAACGAACAAATCTTGATTGCAGAATTGAAAATGATGCTAACATAGCGGCACTTGGATCTCTGCATTTTGGAGTAGGACAAAGATATAATGACTTTATAATAATTACTTTGGGAACCGGTGTTGGCGGCGGTATCATTATCAACAAGAAGCTATACAAAGGCACACATGGAATGGCAGGCGAGTTGGGGCATGTAATTCTGGATTATCATGGCCCGCTCTCAAATAGTGTCACAAGAGGAACGGTAGAGGCCTACCTCGGCCAAAAATTTCTAAGTCGTTTTGCCACAGATCTGATCATGCAACAAACCAACAACCCTCTTTATAACAAATTTCATAGAGATTTTGATAAACTCGAACCGGTCGACCTTACCATGGAAGCAGACGAGGGAAACGAACTTGCTATTGAAATTCTAAGAAAAAGTGGAGAACGTCTCGGGTACGCCATCATTAATTATACCCATATGTTAGATATTCGAAAATATGTGCTTAGCGGAGGCGTTTCAAGAGCTGGAAACTGGTTATTTGAACCTGCTAGAGAAATCATAAAAAAGCATATGATGTTACCATTTCAGGAAGATCTTGAACTTGTGTATGAAGATCTCGGAAATGACAGTGCTTTACTTGGAGCCGCCGGACTGGCATTTGATTCTTTTGCATAATTTACGCTAGATGATTTTCAGAAACTACGTACATGCGATAGTCCGCCTGCTTTTTGCTTGTACTATAGTTTTGTTTATCACGGAAATTTCCTACGCACAGGCACAGCCTGATTCAACCACCCAAAAAAATAACAGTTCAAGTACAAAAAGCCCTGCGGTTAAGAAAAGCAATGTACAAGATGCTGTTGAGTTTCAATCGAACGATTCACTTACGATTAATTTAAGGGATGGCAGAAAAGCATTCCTTTTTGGTCAGGCAAAAGTATCACATACAGCAGGGGAACTAACTGCCGGAGAAATTGAAATGGATATTGAGAAAAATCAGGTTGAGGCAACAGCTCAATCTGAATCCGACACCCTTTCCTATCCTGTTTTAAAAAGAGATACTGATGAAATAAAAAGTACACGGATTTTATTCAATTATAAAACTCAAAAAGGAAAGTTTGAGGAAGCTAAAATTCAGGTTCCCGACGGCTACCTGATCGGTTCAAAAGTAAAAAATGTAAGCCCTGATGAAGTATTTATTGAAGATGGAATTTATTCTACCTGCCCGCCCGACTATTTATATTACTATATAAAAGCCAAGAAAATGAAAGTTGTTGATCAGGAAGAAGTTTTCTTTACCAATGCAAGGCTTTTCATCCTGGATATCCCGTATCCGATCGTCTTTCCTTTTGGGTATGTACCTGCTTCTTTAGAAAAACGCCGGTCAGGTTTACTTACTCCTACCTATGCATTTCAAGCTCAATCCTCCCGAGGTATTGGATTACAAAACTTAGGATGGTTTCAGTATTTCAATGATTACTTTACTGCACAAGTAAGCTCCGATGTATTCACATCCGGTACCTTTTTAGTAAATACAAATTTGCAATATAGAAAAAGAGATCGATTTCAAGGAAATGTAAGTATTGGCTACTCCAGAGATCAGGGTCTTGAAAGCACCGATCCGGGTTTTACTACAACAGTTCAAAAATCTTTGATCATCAATCATTATCAGGACTTTTCACCTTATTCATCGATTAGTTCAGGAATCGATTTAAGAACAGCAGATTATTTTACTCAAAACTCTTTTGATATTGACGACCGGGCTAAGACTAGTTCAACTTCAAAATTAGCTTATAATTACACTCATCCTGAAAACGACTTTAACTTTAGTATAAATTCACAGCTAACTCAGAATTTCAACAATAACACTACAACGCTCACAGGTCCAAACAGTTCATTTAGTTTAAAAACTCTTACGCCTTTCAAATCTCAGGTCAGCAATGAACCTAAATGGTATGAAAGTATATCTCTTCGTTATAACAACACGTTTAATTCCAGATTCTCTTATGCTCCTGTTGACGGAGACTCCGCAGATGTGACTTTTTTTGATGCTCTTTTTGATCCTGATTTATACGAAGAAGCTACAGGTAATGAAGATCATTTTCGTTTTGGATTCAGGCAAACGGCAAGCGTTGGTGTTGGAAGACTACTTTCCAATCCTTTTATAAACCTTTCAGCCAGTGCAAATTTTAATGAGTATTGGTACCCTACTACTACACGCCAATCTTTTAGCCCTGATTCACTATCTGATCCCAGCCCAGTTAAAACTGAGCAAATAAGAGGGTTTGCAGCTGCCAGAGACTTTAACTTTGGGCTATCTTTCTCTACCACCTTTTACGGAGTATCCAACCAAAAAATTGGAAAACTTGAGGGATTCAGGCATACAGCTACTCCAAGCTTGTCTTATACCTACAGACCTGACTTTAGCGATCCAAGCTGGGGATTCTACAGAAATGTTCAAATCGACAGTGCAGGCAATACCCGCCGCTACTCTATTTTCTCTAACGAAATTTTTGGCGGGCCGGGATCAGGTGAACAACAAGCTCTTACTTTTTCAATCCGAAATGTATTTGAAACTAAAATCGTAAGTCGTGACACTACGGGAGAAGTAAATGAGAAGAAGCTTAAACTTATTGACAATCTCTCTGCAAGTACCTCTTATAATTTTGCTGCTGACAGCTTGAATTTCAGTGATATCAGAACCTCTCTATCTTCCAATGCCTTGAACGGTATTCGAATAACTGCAGGAGCTAACTTTTCTTTGTATGAGAGAGACAGCACCGGAAGACAGATTGATCGTTTTCTGGCAACAAGTGGAGACAAATTAGCTCAACTACAAAGTTTTAATGTCTCGGCAAGCACTTCGTTTCGCGGTGGTAAAAATGGTCCCGAAGTTTACACTCCTATTTACAGGAGAGCTTATGACCCCTATAACCAATCTCGCTTTTCTCCTGTCGATCCTCATTTTAATGATGAACCGGTTACTCCTTTAAATTCACCGTGGAGTTTTTCTCTTAACTTTAATTATAGTTGGACATTCCGCTTTAACCAGCCTCCTACCAAATCCGCGACCCTTAACGCAAATAGTATTTCGTTTCGGCTAACCCCAAAGTGGAGATTTAATACTCGAATTGGTTATGATTTTATACAAAAAGAACTTACTCCATCTCAATTTGGGCTTACCAGAAATCTGGAGTGCTGGAATCTTGACTTTCAAATCAATCCTTTTGGCGAAAACCAGTATTACTTCTTCCGTTTAACCCTGAACAGCGCTCAGGTGCAAAGTCTGTTCCAGAAATTGCCGATCCTAAAGAATCTGGAAAGAAGTTCTACACCAACAGGAAGAGGTTACAACAGATAAATATTTCTGTACTCTATTTACTTTTATTCACTTTTCGGATAATATCCGTCATTCCCGCCTGCCAATCTAATCACCAAAATCATGATAAAATTAGTTCTGCTGTTTTATTGTTTTTTTATCCCACAAACTTTCAACGCTCACCTTTTAGCTCAAATCAAATATCAGGGATGGTATAAGAGTGTGTATTCTTCGGAGCACGAACTCAATTCGGCTTTTTCAGATTATAGCTTATATATGAGTAAAACCAAATATCAGGAATCCCTGTTTAGAGATGTAATCAAAGTTTATGATCAGAAAAAAACCAGACCTTTTGAGTATCTATATTTAGTAGAAATCTCAATTGAGAAATCTGATATAAAAAAAGCCGGTAAGTACTTAAAAGAGGGAAAAGAAAAATATCCGGATAGTATAGAAATAGCCTATGCAGATATTAATTATTCAATCGCCACAGAACCTGAGTTAGTAGAAGAAAAAGCAAAAACCTATTCCACAAAACACTATAAAGAACCTAGTTTAATACTTTATTCCGCTTCCTATTTTGAACAACTAAGCCAACTTAATAGAGACAATAATGACAACTATAAGGCTCAGCTTTATTTCGATATAGCCGACAGGTTTTATAGTTATGCAATAGCTTTTAATAACAAAAATAGCATCCCTTTTTTAAGAAAGGGTTTGTTGTATTACAAATTGGCAGTTGATGTATCTAAAAACCAAGATTCAGACTTAACCACCAAAATGAATCTGAAATCGAAAGATGAAGATCTTAAGCGAGAAGCTATGGGGATGGCTAGCTTCTATTCAGTCACTATTAGTAACTCACTAAGTTTTGCCTTATCTAACTTTAAAAAGGCTGAAAACTTAGATCCTTACAATCTAATAACCCTAAGTGTAATAGCTTCAATTTTTGAAAATGCTTTTAAAGATGAACAAATGTCTCTTACAGTTCGCACCCGGATGAAATTAATACAAAGTGGAGGCAAAATTGAATCATCCCTTTTCTGAAATTTAATTTCTAAAATCTTTTCCCGCCGATGCCAAATACTTTACCACATATTTACCGATAATATCAAACTCCAGATTTAACTTGTCACCGGTTTTTTTGTTTTTAAGATTGGTGTGCTCCCAGGTATAGGGAATAATAGCAACGGTGAAATCATTTGCTTGCTCTCTTGCAATCGTAAGACTGATACCTTCCATTGTTATACTCCCACGACCAACGATCATGTTTTGGTTTTCCTCAGGATATTCAACAGTAATCAACCAACCCGTTTCTTCCTTCTCTATATTCTTGATAATTCCAACGGTATCCACATGCCCCTGAACTAAATGTCCTTCAATTCCTTTTTGAAGAGTAAGCGAGCGCTCTAAGTTTACCTGTGACCCTTCTTCTAAATCTCCCATTGAAGTTTTCCTCAATGTTTCTTCTACACTTTGCACTGTAAAAGTTTTATTATCAAATGCTGTTACTGTGTGACATGCTCCGTTTATGGAAATGCTTTCATCCTCATGGCACGTTTCCGAAAAACTACATTCTATGGTGAATTCCATTCCTCCGCCATTCAGACTTTTTGCTGATCTTATGGTACCTACTTCCTGTATAATTCCTGTGAACATAATTCTAAAAATATCCGGTTAATAGCATATCTTCGCCAACTTTTTCCCAACTCACTTCTATCAGTTCAGCAATTTCATTCATTTTATTGACTCCTATATTCAATACAGATCTGGTGCCGGCTCCCAATAACTTTGGTGCTATAAACACAAAAATCTTGTCCACCAATCCTTCCCTGATCAATGCAGAGGATAATTGTTGTCCTCCTTCCACTAAAACTGATGTAATCCCTTTTTCGCCTAACAATTTAAATGCTTCCCTCAAATCTACGTGCCCGTCTTTTTTTGAAGTATGGATAATCTCTCCCCTGAAATAATTCTGAGAAAGCACTTTTAACATAGGATCCGCTTCGTCTTTTGATCGTTCTTTGTTCCATGTTAAAATGGTTGTTTTCTCTTCATATTTATCAGAAAACAGATTCAGTTCTCTAGGAAGTTCAAATGGCCCGTCAATTACAATACGCTGTGGTTGTCTCCCCGATACATGCCGAACTGTTAAGCTTGGATTATCTGCCATAGCTGTAGTTCTTCCTATCATGATGGCGTCGTATTCCGCTCTCCATTCATGCACTTTTTTTCTGGATTGCTTTCCTGAAATCCATTGAGAATCTCCATCTGCAGCAGCCAGAAAACCATCCACTGTTTGAGCAATTTTCAAAGTAATGAGAGGTCTGCCAAAATTCTGATGATGAATAAAAAACTCATTTAATTTCTCTGCTTTGTCTTCAAGCACACCTACACCAACATGTATTCCAGCATTTTTAAGTATTCTGATCCCATTCCCATTTACTTTAGGGTTAGGATCCTTCATGGCAATGATCACTTCTTTTATTGGTAAAGCTGCCAACATATCCGCACAGGGTGGTGTTTTCCCTGTATGTGAACAAGGCTCTAAAGTAACGTATATGGTAGCTCCCTTAAGCTTATCTTTATTCTTTACCGATTTAACCGCATTCACTTCTGCGTGAGATTCACCAAATTTCTTGTGATATCCCTCTCCAACTTTATTTCCTTCTTTATCAACTATAACGCAACCAACCATAGGATTGGGTGATACATACCCTTTCCCTTTTGAAGCTAATTCCAAAGCTTCTTTCATCCAGTGATTGTGTTTAGTTTGTTGATCTTGCATGCTGAAAGGTACGGAGTGTAATAATGCTTCAAAAACAAAAAAAGGCGGGAAGTTAACTCCCCGCCTTTTGAATAATTTCGGATTTTAATACCGATTAACTTTGGATCAGTCTACTTCGGTTATCAATAATTTCTGCTTCCTGCTTAAGCTGCTCTAACCAGATAGCACCAAATTTCTGGTTAATTTCTCCTTCCAATCTTGTCCGGATCTGCTGTTTTGTTGCTTCATCCAAATTATCAAGGCTTGGAACTTGCTTAGAAGTAACCATTATAACATATGCTGCGCTACTTCCTTCAATTACTCCTGAAGTTTCTCCTTCCTCAAGTTCAAAGATAGCACCAATAACTTTTGGCTCTCTTCCGGCACCTGTAAGTACCATGGAACTTGCTGCAATTCCTTCAGCGGTTTGTACTTCCTTACCGGTTGAAGAGGCAAGGGCTTCTACAGTTTGATTCGAGTTCAGTGCTTCTCTAGCATTATTAACAGCCTGTGCTTTTTTCTTCTCTAACTTTACAAGTGTTTCAACTTGGGCTTTTACTTCTTCAAGCGAACGGTACCCTTCTTTTGTTTTCTCGTCGAGTTGAACAACCACAAAGTCAGTTCCGAGCTCAATTACTCTGGAAATATCTCCTCTGTCAGCTCTTTCTAAAAATGTAAGGATCTGCTGACTGTTACCCAGACCTGAGATAAACGCATTTCCTTTTGTGGCAAAAATAGACTGTATTTCTTTTCCTGCCCTTTCTGCTTCTGTTTCAAAATCTGTTTCTTCGTCAGCAAACAACTGGAAATCTCTTGCTGCTTCATCTGCATCTCTTATTGTTCCTTGCAGCGCTTCAATCAATCTTGAGAAAACCACGAACTTGATTTCGTTTCTGTTTTCCTCAACATTTTTAATGATACTTACCTGACCTGCATTAAGAAATGGTTTTGTTACCTCTCCTTCTTCCAGATCCAATACCGCTCTGTATGCTTCCCGAACATCGTCTTTATTGATAAAAGTAGCAGAATAAGGAGTTGATGATTGTTGCCTGTTAAGGAATAAAGAATCATTTTCAGCATTCGCAAAACCGCTTCTCAACTCTTCCACTTCCTGAAAAATTGTTGCTGTGTCATCTGCTGTTGGTAAAAAACTGAATTTTACTACACTTGCTCTGTAGTTTTCTTCTCTTTTGTACTGTTCTTTATTAGCGTTGTAATAATCTCTGGTATCAGCATCAGTAACTGAAATCTCTTCATCCGCAATATCAGCAAAAGGGAAGCGTACATATGATACATCTGCAAAAGAATTCTGCTTCATATATTCTGCTTCAATTTGATCATTTGTTACCTGAACGCCTGCAGCAATATAATTTGTAAGCTTTTCCTGTCTTCTTTTCTGACGCAACTGAAGATCCAATGCTATTGCTTGTTGAGAAAAATCAGGATTTGTTAGTACCTGATCGATAGTGGCTCTGTCTATTGAACCGTCAGCACGGCTGAAGTTCTGGACAATGATAGGATCAGGATTATCTCCATACACCATATCTAAAAGTTCTGCATCGGTAACAGTGATGCCAAGCTCATCCATTTTCTGCTCAATCAGTCTTGAGTTCACAAGCTCATCCCAGGCTTGTTGCTCATAAATTGCAGTGATCTCCGGAGTCATACTGTTTCCGGTTTGTTGTACATACAAATTATTGTAGTACTGTACTCTCTGATTGTATTCCTGAAGAGAGATGTCATCTCCGTTTACTTGACCCAAGTTATTCGGTCCGGCTTGCATTGCTCCAAAAAAGTCTACATCAGCCAGTACCCAAATCAAACCAAATGAAACAATAAGTATGATTACAATATATTTGGTACCGTTTCTCAACGTTTCCATTAAACCCATAGCAGGTGTCCTCTAAAACAGTTCTTAAATTTTTGATTATCTCTTGATGCAAAGCATCAAAAACAGCTTGCAAATATAACGGAATAAGCAGGAAATTGAAAGTCTAAGAAGAGCTTTCTTCATTAAAAGACCTCTACAAGCCTCATATGCTTGAGATATTTTTTCGGATCTTTCTGAATGTTCTTTACTAACTCGTTCAAATTAAAGGAAAGGCTGTCTAAATTGGTGTATAATGACTCATCATTGATCATCTTCCCAAATGTTCCCGTCCCTTCATTTATCTTTTCAAGAATATCATTTAAAGACAGCGTTGTCTTATTTAATCCCTTACTCAGCTTTTCCAATTCTGAACTGGCATTCTTTAAACTGGTGAGCATAGAATCTACTTCAGCTTTATTTCCTTCAGAGAGTTCATCGAAGTTTTGAGCCACATTACTCATACTTACGATCATAGAATCAATATCATTTTTCCGTTTTGATATTAATTCCTGAACATCTTTTCCTGTTTTTTCAAAACTGCTGAGAGTATTTTTGATTGGATCCCGGTTATCCGAGTATAATGAAGAGTCTATCTTTCCCATCAATCCGTTTAGCTTTGTTAATGAAACAGTGAGCTCATCTACGACCACTTCCCCTTTAGTTGAGAATGTCTCAAAAATTCCCCCATCAATTTCACCATGAATATCAGAGCCCCAAGGTATCATTTCAGAATTGTTTCCTTTTACAATTTCGATGGTAACCGCTCCTAAAGGCCCAGGCTTTTTCAATACTGCCTTAGAACCTTTCGGGATCATGAAATCGGCAGTAATTCCAAGAGTTATTCTTGTACTATCATTTGCTGGCGAAAAACTCATCTCTTTTACTGATCCAATCTTATAGCCTTTGATTTGAACTGTATTTCCGGGAAGTAATCCGTCTACTCGGTCAAAAGAAGTGTATAAGAATTTAGATTGCCGAAACAAAGGTTGATCTCTCATTATTCTGAAACCGATAAAAGCAACAATGATTGCTGCTATTACCACGAGACCTATTTTCATCTCGTTGCTTAGGTTAAATTTCGAAGTTTCCAATGCTCAAGCCTTAATTTTATATTCGCTGGCAGTTGTAAATTCTACCAGTGGTGGATGTTCACTCTTTTTCATTTCATCAATACTACCGAACCAGCTTAACTTTTGTGAATCCAGAAAAGCTACTTTTTCAGCAATCGATAGTACGCTATGCATGTCATGTGTAATCACAATCGACGTAAGATCGAAGCTATCAGCCATATTTACAATTAATTCATTAATTTCTTCGGAGGTTTGCGGGTCAAGCCCTGAAGTCGGCTCGTCATATAACAAGTAATCCGGTTTCAGAATAATTGCTCTTGCAAGACCAACCCTTTTTCTCATTCCTCCTGATAATTCTGAAGTTGCTTTACTTCCGGCTTCTTTCAGGTTTACCATTTCCAAGGCTTCTTCCACATCCTTTTTGATCTCACCTTCTGTTTTATTGGTGAAGTATCTGAGTGGAAAAGCAATGTTTTCAAAAGTATTGATTGAATCGAATAACGCTCCACCCTGAAATAAAATTCCAAACCTCTGTCTCATCAATCGTAATTCAGAATAATTCAGGTCAAAAACGCACTGACCATCAATCACAACCTCGCCTGAGTCAGGATATAAAAGTGCATTCAAATGCTTTAAAAGTACAGATTTACCACAACCCGACTTCCCGATCACTGCTAAAGTTTCCCCATCTTCAATTTGAAAAGAAACATCTTTCCAGATCAGATTTTTACCAAAACTCTTAGTAAGATTATTAATTTCTATCATAATTATAAAAGTATAGCCGCCAGAACAAAGTCAGCTAAAAGTATATATATACAACTTAATACGGTTGCCTGAGTAGTTGCGTTTCCAACACCTTCCGCTCCTCCAAAAGCAAAGTATCCTTTAAAACAGGAAATAGAAGTTATTACAAAACCGAATACGAACGATTTCAATATCCCAAATACTACATCTTCCGGGAAAAAGAATAACCTGCCTCCTTTCATAAATTCCGCCGCCGGCAAAATACCATCTACCGCTCCTGCTATTACGCCTCCTATAATTCCCAGAGTTGATGCAATAATATACAAGACGGGAAACATCAATATCCCTGCAAAAATTCTGGGTAATACTAAAAATGCTACTGAATTAAATCCCATGGATTCCAACGCGTCAATTTGCTCACTTACACGCATCGTACCCAACTCTGTAGAAATTCTGGCCCCTACTTTTCCTGCTAAAACCAATCCACTGATCACAGCCGCGAGTTCTATAATCACTGATTGCGCTACAATTGAACCCACTATATATGCCGGGTAAAGATCCGTATCCAGTTGGTATGCTGTTTGAAGGGTAAGCACAGCTCCGGTAAAAACACCAACCAGCATGATAATCGGTATCGACTGATATCCGATTTTAACAAACTCATTGAATAGATTCTCTCTATATGTACTAAATTCCGTTACAGATCGTAAAGCTTGATAAAGTAGTAAAGTATATTGACCCAGCTGTTTTAATGCTTCCATTCAATATTCAGAAAATTCATGTTTCTTATAACCATTTTCGGGCTTTGCATATTCAATTGATTATATTACAAAACATTTTACCTAATTGTCATTTTGAAATTGAAAGAATTAAAATCTTTATTATTTATTAGCATCTTAAGTCTTTTGTGTAGCTCCGCCTCAGCTCAATCTGATGTTTCTACCATATTCAGGTTTTTAGATGTTACACCAAATGCAAGTGCTTCGGCTTTGGGTGGCAATCATACCGGGTTGTATGATGGTGATTACTCTTCTTTTCATATAAATCCTGCTTATTTGTTTGGCTCTGAAAATGGACAGGTTTCTGCCACCTTTGTGAATTTACTAGCTGATTCCAAAATGGGTTTTACAAATGGCACCTTTCAGATTAATGAAAACAATCAAATTGGTCTAGGAATCCGATTCTTAGGGTATGGAGATTTTAAAACCCTTGATAAGGATGGTAATGAGCTTGGGGATTTTAATGCCATTGACTTGGCAATATCAGGAGCTTATGCTACAAAAATTTCACCAAACTGGAGCGGAGGTGTTTCACTGGACCTGATTCACTCTTCTTACGAACAATATAAATCCAGTGCTTTTGCTCTTTCCGGCGGAATTTATTACAAAAATGTAGAAGAACATTTCAGTTTTGGTGCCGCACTAAGAAATTTAGGTACACAACTATCTACTTATGTTAATTCCCGTGAACCTCTGCCATTAGATCTTTCTGTAGGTATATCCAAAAAGCCTGAAAATTTCCCTGCTGAGCTCAGTTTAACATTAAGAAGACTGAATGACTGGGATATGCGAATTGTTGGTGAAAATGAAAAACCTGGTCTCTTTGATAATGCTTTCAGGCATGTGATTTTTGGCGGAAAATTTGATTTTGGAGAAAACTTTCATGTTCGCTTGGGATATAACAGATACTTACACGAATTAAACAGGACTAAAGAGAATTTTGATTTTGCCGGAGTCGGGTTTGGTGTTGGTTTCAATGTTAAAGATCTGATCATTGATATCAGTCGTAATTCTTACAGTGAAACCGGAGGAGTGGTTCAGTTAAGCATTAAAACCACATTATAGGAATGAATGCTTATAAAAATCTTGTTGAAAATCCCATATTAAAAAACATAATCACGGCATCATTTATAATGGTGATTATATTTTCTGCAGGATCTGCTGGGTATCATTTTATTGAAAACATGACATGGTTTGAAGGCCTCTATATGACCTTTATTACTATTTCTACCATTGGGTTTACAGAATTACATACTCTTTCAAATGAAGGGCGTGTATTTACAATGATGCTTTTTGTTACCGGGATAGGTGTTATTTCTTATATCGCCTCACAAACAACACAACTGTTGTTCGAAGGAGAACTTTTTTATAAACGCGCTATGAAAAAAAGACTTGAGAAAATGGAAAACCACTACATTATTTGCGGGTATGGGAGAATCGGGCACAGAATTGCAGCTGTTCTCAATGATGCCGGATTGCCTCTGGTTATAGTTGAAAACAGAGAATCTAGTATTGAACAATTGAAAGAAGATAAAATACCTTTTGTTGAAGGTGATGCTGAAGACGAAGATACATTATTAGAAGCCGGAATAGAAAAAGCTCAATCGCTGATCTGCACCCTTTCAAGTGATCAGGATAATGTGTTCACAACTCTATTAGCCCGCGACTTAAACCCCGACCTGTTCATACTTGTGCGAACAAATGAAACTACAAACAAAAACAGAGTGCTAAGGGCCGGAGCAGATAAGGTAATTTCTCCTTATGAAATTGGTGCCGACAGAATGGCGAATGTAATTCTTCGTCCACATGTGGATCAATTTGTCGATTCTATTACTAAGTACACAATGCAGGATCATACTTTTGATGAGGTTCTGATTTCAGAAGGATCTGTTCTCGACGGAAAATCACTGGAAGAGATAAATCTCAGAACGCAGTATGGGGTACTTATCATCGCTATTATTCCTAAAGGCAGCAGTATTCAGTTTAACCCTGATAGTTCCTCTGAGATTAATGTGGGAGATTCCTTAATTTTAATCGGTGACTTAGAACAGATCGACAAGTTCAGAAGAGAAGTTTGTAACGACTCAAGACCTCTGGCTGAACGCACACGTAATTCCGAAACTTTACTTTTATGATCAGATATTTAACAGCAGGTGAATCTCACGGTCCGGCACTTACCGGTATTGTTGAAGGTGTTCCTGCGGGACTACCACTTACAGAAGATGACTTAGCACAGCATTTAGCTCGTCGCCAAAAAGGATATGGTAGAGGAGGAAGAATGGCTTTTGAAAAAGACCGAGCTATTTTTAATTCAGGCGTTCGATTCGGAAAAACGATGGGTGGCCCAGTTTCTATGATCATGGAAAACCGTGCTTTCCAAAAAGATGATGCGGGCTGGCCAACTGTAATGAATAAAGAAACAGAAGCTGATGGTATTGAAAAAATTACGCTGCCACGTCCCGGTCATGCAGATCTTGTCGGTGCTCAAAAATACCGTTTTGATGATATCCGACCTGTTATAGAACGTTCCAGTGCTCGCGAAACTGCAATGCGTGTTGCTTGCTGTGGAATTGCCAGACAGTTTTTGAAGCACTTTGGAATTGAAATCGGCGGACACGTCATCCAAATCGGAAAAATAGGCTATAAAGACTGGGACTCTGTCCGAAAAACCGTTGATCCACTCTATGAAAAGGGTGCTGAAAACGTTTATAAAACTGCCGACGAATCCGACGTCCGTTGCCTGGATAAAGAACTATCTGAACAAATGCGTGAGGAAATCAAAATCCAGAGAAAAGCGGGTTCTTCTCTAGGTGGAATTTATGAGATTATTATTACCGGAGTTCCTGTAGGCCTGGGAAGTTTCACACACTGGGATCAAAAACTGGATGGAAAAATTGCACAGGCAATAATGGGCACTCAAGCCATGAAAGGAGTTGAAATCGGCCTTGGATTCGAAGCAGCTAAAAGAGATGGCCAAAACGTTCATGATGAAATTACTCATAATGGTTCTGATTTTAAGCGCAGAACCAATCACTCAGGAGGAATTGAAGGAGGAATGAGCAATGGAATGCCTATTATAATTCGCGGGGCAATGAAACCTATCCCTACCATGTTAAATCCTTTGGGGACTGTGGATATGCATACTCTGGAAGAAACTGAAACCAGATATGAACGATCAGATGTTTGTGCACTACCCAGAGCTGTTGTAGTAGCTGAAAGCGTTATTGCTCCTGTTTTAGCCAATGCTTTCCTTGAAAAGTTTGGCGGAGATTCTATTACTGAAATTGAAGAAAGATTTAAATCCCTTTAAGTTTTGGAATCAAAAATTTCTACCCTTGCTAATCGGTTAAAAGAAAATCCAAATGATTCATTTTTAAAATTTGCTTTAGCTTTGGAATTATTAAAAGTTGATCAACAAAATAAAGCATTATCACTTTTTAAAAATATTCAAAATAATGACCCTGAGTATACAGGAGTGTATTATCATTTGGGAAAATTGTACGAAGAATTAGGAGAGAACAATTTGGCAATGAAATGCTATAAAGACGGCATAGCCGTTACAACCAAGCTAAAGGACCAACATTCTAAGTCTGAATTGCAGGGTGCATTAATTAATTTAGAGATGGAAATTGAGGACAGTTTATGAAATCTATTTTAAATAAAGTTATTAAGGGAATTTTACTGAGCATCTTCTTAGTATGCTTTTCCAATCCAGCCACTGCTCAGGAAAAAAGAACTTATCAGGTAAAAAAAGGTGATACTTTTTACAGTATATCAAAGGCTTTGGATGTTACGGTTGCAGAACTCAAAGAATGGAATGGGATCACCAGTAACGCCCTGGAAATTGATCAGGAACTTATATATTACATTCAATCTGAAGTTCCAGCAATTCCGGATTCTTTACCCAGGGAAGATACCAGCTCATTGATCACCTCTCCATCAAACTCTCCGAATACCTATTATTTGGTTAAAAGCGGGGATAGTTTGTATAAAATTGCACGTGAAAATGATATGAGTGTTCAGGAACTGAAAGACTTAAATAATCTGAGCAGTAACGACCTTAGAATCGGACAGAGATTAGCGGTTAAATCCGTAAGTGTTGCTCCTGTAGTTTCCCAATTTTCAGATGAATCATCACCGCAGGGAAAGTTCGCCCTTTATACTCTTTCAGCTTCTGATAATCTTAATTCTGTTCTGGACAAATTTGAAATGACTCAGAACGAGCTTCAGAGATTAAATCCTCAAATTGACGTTAACAATCTAAAACTTACTAAAAATATTACGGTTCTTCTCCCCCCATCAAAGACTTTTGAGAATCCTTATCTAGAAAAAGCGGATTTGCAGGATTTGGGTTCCGTCCCCGTGATGATATATTCAGACTCAGATAAAGGCAAGACAACCACTAATGGAGAACTTTATAACCCGGATAATCTGACTGCTGCTCATTCAAATATCTCTATCGGATCCATTATTTTTGTTGAAAACCCGTCTAATGGTAAAGGAATTTATGTTCGCATTAATGATAGAATTACTAACCCGGGATTGAAACTTTCTCATGACGCTTTCCGAATATTAGATTTGATTCCTAACCAACCGCAATCAGTTTCGATTTATACCGATAATTAATGGAAAACGCTGTAAAAACATATTTCTCAGACTCAAAAAATCTACTTTATAGTTTTCTCATTAGTCTTCCCCTTTTTCTTGCTTATGAACTTTTGATTCTGATTTCGCAGCCGGAAACTTCACAGATTGTTAGAATCAGTGTCGATTCATGGTTTAAATCTGTTTTTTCTTTACTCGGTGTTAACACTGTTTCTATTACTCTTTTGATTGTAGCCTTATTCGGGATGTACATTCTTTACAAAGAACGTGAACAACTTCGTGAGCTAAGGTTTAAGTATTTCCCGATCATGATTGGAGAATCAACTCTTTACGCCATTTTGGTTACTATGGTTGCCACCTTTTTTGTGTCCATGGTTTTTGCATTTTCTGCAAATGATCCAATCTCTTCGCTCACAGGTTTACAAAAATTCGCGCTTTCACTGGGAGCCGGTCTCTATGAAGAGTTGTTTTTCAGAGTCATTTTGGTTTCCGTACTTATTTTGGTGTTCCAAAAAGTATTTAATAATAAAAATTGGGCAGCAATTACTGCTGCGGTAATTTTATCTGCTTTCCTATTCAGCATGGTTCATTATGTAGGATCTATGGGAGATCCATTTACCTTTTCTTCTTTTACCTACCGTTTTTTGTTCGGTTTAATGCTTAATGGAATTTATGTTTGGCGCGGATTTGGAATTGCTGCATGGACACATGCTCTTTATGACCTGATGGTTCTGTTTATAATATAAGGCTTTCGCTAACTCGTCTATAGTGTTTATCTATTTAACTCTTTAAGGCTGTTTTACTACTTTAAATGAAGTGTTAAATGAAGGAAAACTAATGTAAGTTTCTTGTATTAAGGCATTTAGAGACCTACATTGTTTATACAAAATCAGGACATCGATGAGGGATAACAAAAAAAAACAGCAGGAATTTAATAAAGAGATCATACCTCACCTGGATGTTATGTATAACTTTGCCCTGCGGTTGACTACAGATCCCGTAGATGCAGAAGATCTGGTTCAGGATACAATTGTTAAGGCCTATCGTTTTTTTAGCAGTTTTGAAAATGGCACTAATGCCAAAGCATGGTTGTTCAGAATTCTGAAAAATTCTTTTATTAATAACTACCGCAAAACTTCGAAGAAGCCACAGCAAGTCGATTATGATGAAGTGTCTTCTTACTACGAATCTGTAAGAGCAGAACGTACTGAAACATCAGACCTCGAAAACCTAATGTTCCGAGAGTTGATGGATGATGAAATGTCTATTGCTTTAAAACAGCTCCCGGAAGATTTCAGAACTGTTGTTCTGCTTTGCGATGTAGAGGGTTATACTTACGAAGAAATAGCAAATATGCTTGATGTACCCATTGGAACTATCCGCTCCAGATTACACAGGGGAAGAAATCTGCTTAAAACTGAATTGATAGATTACGCCAAAAAAAGAGGTTACAGAGGCGACTGATCAATTATCGGATTCAAATTCTCTGTTTTTTCCTTCAAGTTTAATGTCACACGCATTGTAGTACCTTCATTTAGTTCAGATCGCAATACATATACAGAACCGTTGTGATAGTCTTCAATAATTCTTTTGGTAAGACTCAACCCTAATCCCCAGCCCCGCTTCTTGGTACTAAAACCGGGACGAAAAACATTCCGAACGTGTTTAATATCTATTCCTGATCCGGAATCTTCAATATCAATTAAGATTTCATTCCCGTCAATTGATGATGAAACCCTAATGAATGAGTTTTTTTGTGCCGAAGGCAATGAATCCATGGCGTTTTTGACCAGATTTTCGATTGCCCACTGAAAAAGATCCGGGTTTATCAATACAAATCCACGGGCTTTCAGATCACGGTCTACTTTAACTGCTTTGCCTAATCTTGGCAACCTCCGTTCCATATATATCATCACCTGATCCAGAATGGGTTCTATATCCATGAGTTTTAATTCCGGCTCTGATCCGATTTTGCCAAAACGCTCTGCTACTCCGGCCAATCTCTGAACATCCTTTTCAATTTCATTGGTAATATTGGTAGCTGTTTCGTCGTACCGGTACTCATCCTTCATTAATTGGAGCCAGCCGTACAAGCTGGAAATTGGTGTTCCTAATTGGTGTGCAGCCTCTTTTGCCATCCCAACCCATAAATTTGATTGCTCGGATCTGGTTATGCTTTTATATGAGGTGTATCCAATTCCCAAAAGTAATGCCAGAAGTAGAATCTGAATAAAGGGAAAGTATCTCAGCATTTGAACCGTCGGGCTTTCTCCGTAATAAACAAACTGCTCAAATTGTTTCTTTTCGTCTCCGAATACAATACGAACCGGCGGGTTTAGACTTCTGTATTCGCGAATTAACCGTTCTCTTTCTCTCTCGGTAGAAAGGCGTGTAGAGTCAACATTTTTAGAAGCCGGAATAAAGTTACCTTCACCAACCACAATTGTGGGTACTTTGAACCTTTCAGGACTGAGAATAATTTCTTCAGTTACAAAATCAATAGAACTTTTAGCGTTTTCAGCATCATAGATTAGATCAATTACGCTATCCGGTACACTTGGGTTTTTTTCGAGCAAGCGTGCTACTTTTAACAATTTGGTACTGGCCTGTTCATTTACGGGCAGGCTGTTAAACTCTATCCCTTTTGCCCACAACTCTACACTTGAGCGCTCTTGCTCCAGAATCTTGCTCACTAAATACTGATTATAAATCACTGATCCGGCACCTAGAAACACCAGTAGTAAGACCAGAATTATTTTAATCCTGTTTGTAGGGACAAAGAGTTTCATATCAACTATCTAATTATTCATAGAATGTATGAATCTTTATGAAATGAAAAAGCCCCTTACATATTTTCTGTAAGGGGCTTTAATATATTATGCTGAAGCTTTTTGTTTTTCGTAAACCGGAGGAGCATTCTTTGTTATGGTCTCGGCTGTTATCACACATCTGGAAATGTCTTTCATTGATGGTAGTGTGAACATAATGTCCATCATAGCCTCTTCCATGATTGATCTTAATCCTCTAGCTCCTGTCTTTCGCTTTTTTGCTTGTTCTACAATTGCCTTCAATGCTTCATTTTCAAACTCAAGCTCTACATCTTCCATCTTGAAAAGTTTCTTGTACTGTTTGCAAAGAGCATTTTTCGGGTTTTGCAGGATATCAAGCATTGCTTCATCAGAAAGCTCATGTAAACCACAGATCATAGGTAAACGACCAATCAACTCCGGAATCAGTCCGAATCTTTGCAGATCTTCGGGCTCAACATGTGTAAAAATATCTGGCTGATTCTTATCAAACTTCACACTATCTGCATTGTGAAATCCTAAGGATCCTGTAGACATGCGTCTTGAAATAATATCTTCTAAACCAGCGAATGCCCCACCACAAATAAACAGAATATCAGAAGTATCTAATTGAATAAAGCTTTGCTCAGGGTGCTTTCGGCCACCTTTTGGCGGAATATTTGCTACCGTTCCTTCCAAAATTTTTAGTAACGCCTGCTGAACACCTTCTCCACTTACATCGCGGGTAATGGAAGGATTATCACTTTTTCGGGCTACTTTATCTACTTCATCAATGTAGACAATACCTTGTTTTGCACGATCAACATCATAATCCGCAGCTTGTAGTAAATTACTTAAAATACTTTCCACATCTTCACCAACGTAACCGGCTTCAGTAAGCACAGTAGCGTCGGCTATCGTAAATGGCACATCAATGATCTTAGCTAAAGTACGTGCAAGCAATGTTTTACCACTTCCGGTAGGCCCGAGAAGTACAATATTACTCTTCTCGATCTGCGTGTCATCGATTTCTCTGTGGTTGTGATTGATACGCTTGTAATGATTATAAACAGCAACAGAAAGCGTTTTCTTGGCTTGCTCTTGTCCGATCACGTATTCATCCAGCTTCGTTTTTACCTCAACGGGTTTCAGAAGTGGTTTTACCGGCTTATCTCTTCTTCGGGCCAAAGAAGCCAGATCACTTTTGATAATGCTGGACGCATCTTCAACACAGCGGTCACATACATAGACTCCTGGTCCTGCAACCATGCTGTTCACTTCGAGACTTGAACGTCCACAAAACGAACAGTTTACGATGTCATTGTTTTCCTTTTTATCGCTCATAGCACCTAAATCTAGTTAAAAAAATGTTATTTAGCAGGTTTTACTTTAGCCATAACATTATCAACTAAGCCATATTTTTTTGCTTCATCGGCTGTCATCCAGTTATTTCTGTCCGAATCATTCATGATATCTTCTATCGATTTACCACTATGATCAGCAATAATCTGGCTTAATTCTTTTTTAACTCTCAGAATTTCTCTGGCTTCGATCTCAATATCACTTGCTTGTCCCTGAACTCCACCTAATGGCTGATGGATCATCACTCTGGCATGCGGAAGACAACTTCTCTTTCCTTCTGCGCCGGCAGTAAGCAAAACAGCACCCATACTTGCCGCCATTCCCATACACGTTGTGGCAACGTCGCATTTAATGTGCTGCATGGTATCATAAATAGCCAAACCAGCTGATACAGAACCACCCGGGCTGTTTATATAAAAGTTTATGTCTTTTTCAGGGTCTTCTGATTCCAAAAATAGCATTTGAGCAACCAAAGAACTTGCTACCGCATCATTTACTCCACTACCCAGCATTATGATTCTGTCTTTTAAAAGACGAGAATAAATATCGTAGGCGCGTTCTCCACGGCTTGTTGTTTCAACAACCATTGGTACAAGGTTGCTCTCTATAGGTTCAATAGAACTATTCTTAGGTTGTGATGAAAGTGAGTTATAAAACATAGCCGTTAAGTAAATTTTTTATTTTTTGGATTTCTTCTCCTGAAATTTACGGTACTTTTCTTTGTCAAGTTCCGCGATTTTGACTTCATCTTCAAGCTTATCAAATACTTTATTCTCTCGAATACTGCTTCTCAACTGTTCCAGTAAATTCGGGTTCTGAGCATAGTATTGTTTAAGCTGATCCGGAGAAGCTCCGTAACGTGCCGCTTCCACAGAAATGAACTCGTCGATATCTTCGGGTTTTATTTCGATATCTTCAAATGTTTCTTGCAATTTTTGACTAATAAAATACCACTGACCTTCTCTTAGGCCACGCTCTCTCATTTCTTCTTTATAAACAACTTCATCAAAGTTTTCCGGAAGAGTACCGCCTTGCTGTTGCTTTTGTTGTTCTACATAAGAATTCAGCACCTGCTCTAAAAACACTTCAGGAACATCTACTTTATGAGCATCAACCAATGCTTCTACAACTTCATTTTTGAATAAGTCTTCTGACGTTTGATCGTAGTACTTCTGCATCTGGCTTTTGATGTAGCTCTTAAACTCATCTTCTGTTTTTGCTTCGCCATTGCTGTTTTTTGAAATGAATTCTTCATTCATCTCTGCTTTGTTCAGCTTTTGCACTTTTTTGATGGTTACTCTGAAGCGATCTTTTTCATCGCCTTCACCTAGTTCCATATCAACAACATCGCCGGCAGATTTTCCTTTAAGCGACTTCAGGAAATCTTTAGCACCATCTTGTCTCAGGTCAATAACCTGATCAACATCTTGTTCTCCATCAACAGGATTTCCGTCTTTATCCAGAGAAATTACATCTACGATAAGCTTGGAGTCTTTGGTTGCTTTTCCGTCAACATCTTCCCAACTACCTTCACGCTCTAAAGTTCTTTCAATTTCTTCAGATACTTCTTCGTCAGTAACATCATGAACCATCTTGTTCACTTTGATCTTACTGAGATCTTTTAGCTCAACTTCCGGCTTTGTCCCGATCTTAAAGATCACTTCAAGCTCATCATTTTCCCAGGTCATGTCAACCATTTCGGTTTCGCCAACCGGATTGTACTCAGGAACTACATCCTTTTCGAATACTTTTTGTACGTACTTGTTGATCTCTTCGTACTCGATCTCAGTACCAAATCTCTTTTTAATCATTCCCATTGGAACTTTTCCGGGTCTGAATCCCGGAAGTGCGATCTGAGTTTTGTACTTTTTGTATGCTTCGTTGAATGTTTCCTGAAGGTCTTCTCGTTTTGCTGTCAGGGTAAGCTCTTTATCAACTTTTGTTAATTCTTTAACAGAAATGTTCACTTTTTCTCCGCTTTGTTATGTGCAATTCAGCTGTTATAAACAGGTATTTTTTAGATAGGAAAGTACGAAAGGGGGGACTCGAACCCCCACGCCGGTTAAGGCACTAGATCCTAAATCTAGCGTGTCTACCAATTCCACCACTTTCGCATAGTTTAGAGCTCACAAAGATAGGGGTAAAAACAAACAAATTCCAACTTTCTGGATGAAAATTTCAAACTAAAACTTATGCTCTATCATAAAGTATAAAAAGTAAAAAATTTGGGTTTTGGCTTTGCTTTGCAGAAATTCTGGTACCATGCATAAAAACCTGCGACTACTCTACGTTACAACCGAAACTAAAGAACAGGCTTCTGATCTTGGAAGAAAGATCATTGAAGCAAATTTGGCAGCTTGCGTTAATATTATTCCCGGAATGGAATCTATCTATAAATGGAATAATGCAATTGAGGAAGGCTCCGAAACCATCCTGCTCGTAAAAACACACATTTCTAAAGTACAACCGGTAACTCGCTTTATTTTAGATAACCATACTTATGATTGTCCTTGCATTATCAGCCTTAACATTGCTGAAGACGAAGGAAATCCGGAGTATTTGAAATGGTTGTTTGAGAAGTCCGCAGAAAGATAATGATACAATCAAAAAGATTATCAGACCATATTTTGTGGGCAAAAATTGATCGCCCTGAAGCCCGAAACGCAATTAACTTTAGGGCGATTGATCAGTTAGAAGAGCTGGTTTCTGAATTAGAAACAGATGATTCTATAAAAGTTTTTATTTTTTCTGGGGCGGGAAAAACAAGCTTTATTGCCGGTGGCGACTTAAAGGAGTTTCATTCTATTACTCAAAAAGAGGAAGCCGTAAATGTATCAAAGCGCATGCAAAAGTTATTCAGACGAATTGAAGAATTGCCTTGCTGGAATATCGCTTTTATAAATGGTGATGCATATGGGGGCGGTATTGAGTTTATGATGGCCTTCGATTTCATTCTTTCAGCTGCACATTCCAAATTCGGTTTTACTCAGGGAAGATTTTATTTAACTCCCGGATGGGGTGGTCTAACCCGGCTAATCGAAAGAGTTGGCAGATCTAAAGCATTGGAATGGCAGGGAAAAGCAGAAATTAAAACTGCTCAACAGCTGCTACACTATAATTTTCTTAATGCCATTGTTGAAGAGCAAAATGTTGTGGAATGGGCCGGATCACTTTTAAAGAACGGAAGAGAATTTATAAAAACGCTTAAACAAAACAGTGGCATCAAATCGCCTGAAAGATTTAAGAAGATGAAAGCTGAGATCGAGCCTTTTGCTGATCTTTGGGTGGATGAAAACCATACTTCCAGAGTAGAGAAATTTATCCAAAAGAATAAAAAAGAAAACTAGGAACCCATTATGATTAAATTCCGACAATCCATATTCGCTGTTATATTTTTACTTTTGTGCACTCCGTTATTTGCTCAAAACAATTATCAGATAACGCTTCTGAGAGCAGCGCCGGGAGAACTCGGTGAGCTTATCGAGTATGTTAAAAAGCAGAAATCGGATACCAACGGAAATATGATGATCATGCGCCATAGCCAGGGTGATCATTGGGATTTGATGCTTATGACTCCATTTTCAAAACCTGAAATGCATGATTATAGTGAATGGGTGGACTTTCAGCATGACTTTTTAGTTGAATCAGAAGTAAGCTGGAAAGAGTTGTTAGAAAAAGATTCTGAAGCGGGATTATATCATATCGAAATGTTTAATGCTGCCCGCGGATTACATGATGAACTGCTTGAGCAACGAGCAATGGAAAATATTTACTACAACGAAACTAATCGTGACGGTAATGTAATTTTCGTTACCAAATTCGGAAGCGATGTTGATAATTTCACCCTCGGTTTCTATAAAGACATGATCGATTTCGCTGCCGATCCTGATCTGTCGGATAAAGAGTTTGAAGATGCCGCATTAAAAGCCGGATTTGAATCCCGAGCAACGATTGGGCTTTATCTTAGACAATTTTTGGTGGGGCACAATGATACAATTGCTACGAAAGTAAATTAGATCTAAACCTACATCTGCTTATACAATCGCCAGATCATGGTGCTGCAACGAATAATCAAATTTGACAGTACAGCATATTCTTTTGTAGAAAATACTTTACTGCGCTTCATCAATAGATATCCAAAGATGGGAGCTTTTGCGGGAATTTTCATGTTATTATTGATCAGATCAGATTCCGTAATTGCGAACATAGGAACTCCGATCTCAGAAGGTAATCCTTCTTTTCTTGATCCCTCTATAAATACACCTTGCTTGGTGTTATAAATATTATTGGTAAAGTAGGGCTTTCGGCTCTTGATCATTTTTCTGAATACCATTTCAGTGTACAAGTCTTCCGGATTGTAATTTTCGGGTACTTGTGAACCTACCGTAACTAAAAGGTGGGGCTTTTCTTTTGAAAGTTTCCAGAATGATAGATGCTCCAGTTCAAAAAGTTTTCCAAGCTGTCTGCAAAATTCCTGCGACACATTCAGGAAGTCCATAGTTTCCATTCTGACCATCATGTCTTCTACTAAGGTCTTTTTATTAGCCGCCAGTTTTTTTGACAGATCCGGAACTACGAAATTAGAAACCAACTTCATTTCGATTCGTTCAGCTACTTCTTGAGGTTTTTCATGAAACAGATTTTTTTGGATAAAATCTTTTGCTCCCAGATCCATTGCTTTCTGTTCTTTCTCAATGGTTGGCAAACTGGTCATTAATAAAATCGGGATATTTACTTTATCAGAATCTTTTTTAATAGCCTCCAGAAATTCCAGGCCAGTCATTCCCGGCATATGAATATCACTTAGTATCAAATCAATTTTCTTCTCAGAAAGTATATTTATGGCTTGCTGAGGTTCCTGTGCATGAATAAGTGTATACTTTTTGCCAATCAGCTTCTTAACAATAATGTGTGAAGCTCTATCATCATCTACAACCAGAATTGTATAATCTGATTCCGTGCTCATTTGCCTTTCACTCTTTTTCGCAATGTCATTACTGCTTCATATTGATTTTGACCCCTTACTAAGGTAATAGACATTTTTTCACCTTCTTCAAATTCCCGCATCAAAGCCCAGGCATGCATTTCGCTACTCACTCTTTCATCTCCGATTTTAGTAATGATATCTCCGGGCATAATGCCACACTCATATGCGGGTCCATTCTTGTTTACGCTCGTCACAAAAAGTCCATGAATAGACGGCACTCCATACTGATAAACGATCTGAGTAGTCATTCTAGTGAATTCCATCCCCGGATCAAAATCCAGAGCTACTTCACCGGATTCCTCAAGCTGTTTAATGATTTTCTTAACTCTGTTCGCAGGAATCGCGAATCCAAGCCCTACAAATCCATTACTGGTTCCGCCCGTGAATATAAAGGTATTCACACCGATTACTTCTCCATCACTGTTTACTAACGGTCCGCCTGAATTCCCTCTGTTAATAGCCGCGTCCGTTTGGATCATGTCGATATACACCCGTGGGTCTTTAGGATCGGGACGAAAGTCTCTTTTTGTAGCACTTATCACTCCAACTGTTACCGAAGCCTGTCCGTCATCAAATAGACCAAATGGATTTCCCATTGCTATAGCCCACTCTCCAACCATCGCTGTTTCAGAGTTACTGAATTTCACAAAAGGCATTTTACCTTTCGGCTCTTTTATTTTCAATAAAGCCAGATCTGCTAATTCATCTGATCCAAGTAACTCAGCCTCATAAGTGTCTCCGCTTGAAAGAGCCACCATGATCTTCTTGGCACTTTTGCTTGCAACATGTTCATTGGTAACAATCAACCCATCTTCTCTGATGATAAATCCCGAACCAATACTTTTAACTTCACGCTCTGAGGGCATTTGAAAAAAACGGGAGAAAAATGGATCCATCACACGGTTATACCCTCTTTCAACTTCTGTTACTGTAATACTCACAATTGCAGGACTGGCTTTTTCAACTGCTTTGGTAATAGCGTTACTTCTACTCTCAGAAATAGAGACCTGATCTGTCTTTATCTCTTCCTTTTCTTCCTCCGGCTCAAAACTTGCCGGTGAGGATTCGTATTCTAAAGGAGAAATAGTCGGTATAACTTCCGGCCTATCTTTTTTAAAACAACCTGTCCAAAAAATTAAAACCAGTAAACTTACGGTAGTAACTGTTCTCTTCATTCCTTAATCGTTAATCCATTGTTTTCTTCCAATACTGATGACATCTTCGATTGCTTCTTCCATGTTGCCTTTATACCAGGCTCCTGCTGCTTTTTTATGGCCCCCGCCATTGAGTTCTCTTGCCCATTCATTTACATCAATGTCACTTTGAGAACGCAGACTTAATTTAATACGATCTTCGTCTTCTCGAAAGAAAATGCATGCTTTTACTCCTTCTATACTTAGCGGGTAAGCTACAAATCCTTCCGTGTCTTCATTGGAAGTAGCCGTTTTCTGAAACATCGCTTTTGTAACGTACATAGTCGCAATTTGTTGGTTCTCATGCAAAGTAATGGTGTCCAGCGACAAACCCAGCAACTTGATCTGCTTCATGGGTTTTGAAGAATATACTTTTTGTACAACTTCATCTGGAGTAAAATTTCCATATTCCAACAAAGTTGCAGCCGCTTTCATAGTGCCGGGTTTTACGCTGTCAAACTGAAAAGAACCGGTATCGGTTACAATTCCAACATACATGGCTTTAGCTGATTGTTCATTAATTTGAGCCATATCATGCTCGGCAAACAAATTATAAACCAATTCACAGGTAGATGAAGCATCTGTTTTTGAAACAAACTCTTTAAAAACTTCATCCGGTTGCGGATGATGGTCGATCATATAGAGCGGCTTTCCAAGTTCAGTGATCTTTTCTGCAGTATCTCCAAAACGATGAAGCGCATTTCCGTCTACAAATACAAAAGCATCAAATTCTTTCAGGCCAGAAAAATCGGGTTTTTCGATCTTTTTAAATTCAGTAAGCCATTCGAGGTTCTTATTTACTTCATCTTCATTAAATGCGGATGAATCAACACCATTTTTCTGTAACCACAGGCAAAGAGCAACTTGTGAGCCCAAACAATCTCCATCGGGACGCACATGTGAAAAAACTCCGATCTTTTTATGAGATAACAATTCCGGAATTAGCTTTTCAAACATAGAATTTTCTTTTTGAATGCCAAAATAGATGTATATAGCCAGAATTCCATTTCTTTTTGGGGGGATTTTTTTCGAGTTTTACATCAAAAATATATGCACGCACTTATCATTTGCGGAGGAACACCTCCAACTAAAGCTTTATTAGAAACCCATATCAAAAAAGCCGATCTCCAAATTGGCGCCGATAGCGGTGGGCACGTGTTTCTCGGATATGGTTTTACGCCCGATATCGTTCTCGGAGATCTGGACAGTTTCAAATACACCAATCATGAAAATATTGAAGTATTAAAACTCGACGACCAAAACAACACAGATCTGGATAAAGCATTGAATTATGCACTTAAAAAGGGCGCGACAAGCTGTTCTGTTCTGGGAGCTTTGGGAAAACGCATCGATCACCAGCAAAAGAACCTTTCCTCGTTGGTTGAATTTCATGACCGATTTGAGTCTTTGGTTTTTGAAGACGATTACGGCAAAACTTTTTTAGCTGATTCTCCTTTTGAAAAAGATATCCCGATAGATACACCCATTTCTTTTTTCCCTGTTTCAGGATTTGTGGAGAATTTCATCTCTTCCGGAGTTCTTTATCCTCTGAATAATGTACGCTTGGAGCCCGGCGTTCAGGATGCTACTTCTAATACCGTTACTGCTTCTCCGGTTACACTTGAGTTTTCTTCCGGAAAATTAGCGGTGTTTATTGGGGATGGGAGTAAGATAAAGTGATTAAATATTAGCAAAGATTCGGACATCCCTCGGAACATCCAAAGAACCGTTTGGATGTTCATCTCCCTTCAAAGGGAGAATTATATGCTTATGATTCTTACTTATCTTCTTATTAACTAATCCCTTTGTTCGTTCTTTTATAATCTTGGTCAAAGCCGTATTTTAATTTAGGAAAGTCGGGTAATCGCTCAGTTATAGCAATATAGTTGGGAGGAAAGTCCGGACACCGACAAGTACCGCGCTCTGCGATCCTTCGGGCGTAGCAGAGGCTCTTTATCAGGAATGATACTGAGACAGACAGTGCAACAGAAAACAAACTACCTCCAGCGCGGAGCGCTGGTTAAATTTCAAATAACAAGCTCCAAAACACAAACAAATCACAATGTTTAAATATTAAAACATTGGTGCTTGTTTGAAATTTGGGTTTTAAACATTGGAATTTCCAACGCTCCGCGTTGGGGGTGATGGTGAAAAGGTGAGGTAAGAGCTCACCGCTCTTAGGGCGACCGAAGAGGCAAGGTAAACCTCGCGGGGTGCAAGCTCATGTAAGATGGTATACGCCACTTGTCGTGACGCCATCGGGTGGAGTGCACCAGATAAATGATTACCGAATCCGCTTTAGCGGAGGAACAAAATCCGGCTTACAGGCTTTCCTGTTGAATATGAAAACCTCGTCCGAAAGGGCGGGGTTTTGTTTTTTTGTATTTATATCGCATTTTCAACAAAAAAAGGGTCTTATGACAGCAGAAATAGCGGTAATGAATAAGAAAGCTGTTGCTTTAGCAGCAGATAGTGCTGTAACAATAGGTAGTTCTGGAAAAATTTATTCGAGTGAGAACAAACTTTTTATGCTTTCAAAATATTACCCTGTAGGGGTTATGATTTTTAGCAATGCTCAGTTTATGGGGGTGCCTTGGGATTTACTTATCAAAGTTTATAGAGAAGAACTTGACGATAAAAGTTTTGATAAAGTTGAAGATTATGCTGTTGATTTTATCGAATGGCTCCGCTGTATTAAAACAGGAATACTTCCATTAGAAAAGAGAAAACAGTATATCTCAAGTATTATTTATAACATATCCAAGGAACAAATATTAGCAGCAAGAGATTATATGTTTACTAACATATACGAAAAATCAGAAACGGATAAAGTCGAACAAAAAGACATAGAGAGTGCTTTCTTTGACTATTTTCATTTGGCTTCAAAGAAAATTAAAGAGATAAAGTCAGAATTTGGTATAACAAAGAATGAAATTAAGAAAGGTCAAAATATTAGAGATATAGTTGAAGCTGCTTTTTCTACAACCGAGGTAAAAATTAGTGTTAAAGATGAACATTACAAGATAATTGAAGATGTTGTTGTACAAATTATGCAAAAAATTATTACTTCTTATACTGGTCTTGTCTTTGCTGGATTTGGTGAAGAAGAGTATTATCCCTCAATCTGCTCCTATAAAATTGGAAATCTTTATGGAAGTAAACTAAAGTATGATACTTACCAATCCTCAAACGGTGAAGGATCGTCCGCAATAATCCCTTTTGCTCAAAGTGAAATGGTAACAAGGTTTATAGAAGGTATTGATCCAGCATATATTGAATTTTTTGGAGAATATTTATCTGATATCATTAATGGATATCCAAAAGAAATTTTAGATATAGTTGACGGTTTAGACGATAAAAAAAGTGCCTCTCTAGACAAAAAAATCTCGAAAATTAGTACTAAAATAAAACAAGATATAGAAGCAAAACTACAGGAATTAACTACTGAAAAGTTTATAAATCCAATAATAAGCAATCTTGATAATCTACCTATAGATGAGCTTGCTGAAATGGCATTATCTTTGGTTAATATAACTTCATTTAAGAGACGTGTTTCTATAGATGAACTTGAAACGGTAGGGGGTCCTGTTGATGTTGCAGTAATAACAAAAGGTGATGGTTTTATTTGGATTAAAAGAAAACATTATTTTGATTCTTCAAATAATCATCATTTCTTTAATAACTATTATAAAACTGGTAAAAATGAATAAAACTATGTTTTCTAACATAAAACTTAATTCTAGTATTCCATTTGATGAGAAAGTGTTCCCTTCCAAAAACTCTATTGAAATGAAAGACGCACAAAAATTTGGTGGAGATTTGGCTAATTCTCATCTAAAAATGATTGGGAATGAATTAAAAGATTTAAAGAAAAAAAAACAGAAAAAAGACTAGAATCTACAAATTAACCTTATACGTCCCTTTCACGTTGCGGTCTAGTTGTCGCTTTAAGTCTTTTTCTTTGATGCTGTCTCTTTTGTCGAAGCTCTTTTTACCTTTCGCTACTCCGATCAGAATTTTGGCATTTCCTCTCTTGAAGTACAGCTTCAACGGAACGAGGGTGTACCCTTTTTGCTGCACCAATTTATCAAGCTGACGAATTTCTTTTTTGTTGAGTAGTAGCTTTCGTTCTCTTCTAGGATCGTGGTTGTAATATGAACCATGCTCATAAGGCTTGATGTACAACTCTCTTAAAAATACTTCTCCGTTTTTCAGAAAAGCAAAGGAATCAGTAAACGAAGCTTTCCCCTGACGAATAGACTTCACCTCTGTTCCTTTCAGAACAATGCCGGCCTCGAAGGTTTCTTCAACCTGATAATCGTGCCGTGCCTTTCGGTTTTGTATCGTAGGGGTGTTGTTGTTGCTCATTTTATTTTTGTTGTCATTCAGAGCGATAGCGAAGAATCTTCACGTCTTCTTTTCAGCTGAAAATACTTTGTGTAGATCCTTCGGAAGTATCCTCAGAATGACTTCTCTTCTTTAAACTTCAAATCCTAGTTCGCGGAGATCTTCAGCTACTTCTTCGTCCGGGCTGCGGTTATCAAAAGTGGCGTAAATTCCCAGAATCTGCTCTATCTCGCTGATTGCTTTTTCGTTATCCGGATTGATCTTCAGTACTTCAACATACTGAGCTAAAGCTCCATTCATTTTATCGCGCATGTTGGTTACGTTGGAATCGCGGTATTCCAGAAATAGTCCGTAATTCAAGTGCGTTTTTTCTCTCAATGTCATTACTTCTTCAGTCTCATCTTGAGTTTCCAGTAAAGTAAGCGCATCAGAATACTGATCATTTTCTAAGAAGAACTCTACTTTTTCAGCCATTGATTTGGTTGACATATCTTCTTTTTTGGTTTCCGCACATGCGGCAAATCCGGCTATCAAAAACAGGATAAATAATTTTTTCATGGGTTCTATTGTGTAAATATTGGATTCAAACTAATACAGAGTATAAATATAAGCATACTTAGCCAGCCTATCACTTTTCTTCCTTTAGAAAGTGGTGTGTAAAATGTAACCGGCGGATGTTCTACTTTTACAACAAAAGTGATGAATAGCGTCCATACACCCCATATTAAAGAAGGCGAACCTTCCTGAGAGCCCTGGATCACATACAAATAAAGTGCCGAACAGATCAATGAAGTGGTAAACATTGTGCTTACCCATTTCGCTTCTTTTTGAAAAGCTATCTGCATTACCGAAAACAACATTATTCCCCAGATCAACCAGGAAAGTGCTCCGAATGAAGTGTCGTATTTCCCAAGTAAGTCATGGAAAAAAGGAACCAACTCAATTCCGGCTAAAATTGTGATAAATGAATAGAATATACGTGCAGCTATTTTGTGGTTTTTATAACCTATCAGGGAATAGAGAATATGCCCGCCATCCAACTGACCAACCGGCATTAAATTAAGCGCCGTAAAAAACAATCCAAACCATCCTGCCAGCAACCACGGATAGTGATACATTTCCCATAGTGGCGGAACGTTATCAAACAGCGAAGCCAGGAATCCATAGAGAATTGTATTTCCGAAAATAAGCACCGTTCCTTCATCTTCGGACAATATTTCAGTAGGATATTCCCCGGTTTGGGCTACATAAGCTTTCAATTCTTCGTGGCCACCAAAATTCTGCACGTGGCTTGGTTCCGGAAGGGTGGCAAAACCGACGATCAACACAATTAAAGAAACAACGAAACCGGCGATTGGTCCGGCTACTCCTACATCAAACAACTTTTTGGTTTGATGGATCTTTTCCTTTATCCGAATTACAGCACCAAGGGTTCCTATCCCAACAGGAAGTGGAATGTAATATGGTAAGCTCACTTTTATGTTATGATAAACCGCCGCAAAATAATGTCCAAACTCGTGAAAAGTAAGGAAACTCAAAAGCAATGAAGCAAACAGAACCCCTCGCAACAGATCTTCTGTTCCCGGTAAAACCAACGGACCAATAGTTGTAATTCCATTCCCCAACCCAACAAAAATCGAGCTTACAACTGAAACTGAAATAAACGTAAGCACAAACAAAGCTAGATGTTTTAAGATCGTTTTTGTATCAGGCTTATTTTTCGGTTCTTCGCTTCTTGACAGAATTTCGAAATCTGTTTCTATGGATGATGGATGTTCGTCGTAACTCAAGCAGTTCCTCTTTAAATTTCTTCTCTTGAAATCGGCATGGTCATACATCGGGCGCCACCACGACCCCGACATAATTCATGTCCCTGAAAACTTACGGCAATTTTGTTGTCTTGATTCAGATCGAGTCCTTTTTCTCCAAATTCTTCAATAAACTCAAACTGATTCATGTATGAATAACCATGATCTACCAACGTGTTGAATGTATTTGTGTTTCGCTCGTATCCAACAATAACTCCCGGGGCAAGTGCAAACACATTCGCTCCATCCGTCCATTGTTCGCGGAATTGATTGGTTCTATCTTTTCCTCCGCATTTGATAAAATCGTAAGTATTTGCTGAAAATTCGTTCAACGCAGATTGTAATGACGATCTGGATTCTGCCTGAATAGCACCATTTACTTTCTGTAGTGCTACCACATTATCCTGTTGTTCCATAATGGCCGGAGGAAAAGCTATACATTCGGAATTGCTGGCAAAAGTAAAAATAGTATCTAAATGCATGGAAGAACGTTGTTTCGGAATATCGACTGCCAAAACTGTTTTTACACCATGATTAAGCAATCCATCTGCCGCCTTCATCAACCCTGTGAATGAAGTGCGCTCACTCATTCCGATCAATACAAGATCTTTAGACTCAACCAACACATCTCCACCTTCGATAGACTGATTACCCGAAATGCGAATGGCGCTGTCCCGCACAGAATCAAAAAGTGGATTGAATTCCACCAGCGTCTCCATCATCAGTGATTCTCGAAGACGGGTTTTGGTTGCTGCTCTGGAAATCAAAATGGTGTCATCAACTACTGCTGCAAGATCGCGCGTAAATAGCAGATTAGGAGAAGGCAAAAGGGAAAACTTGCTTCCTCCTGGTAAAACACCCTGTGTGCTGAATTCCAGTAATTGTTGAGCGTCCAACTTATGTAGTTGCTTTTCGATCACTGATAAATTCTCTTCCGGAAATTCTCTGATCAGTTGCTCGATAAAGAATGCTCTGGCTTCTTCATTTTGGATGGAATCCTTGAAAAGGTCAACAATTTCTATAACCTGTCCATCTTTTGGCATAGCGGCTTTAAAAAGATCAAGCATATCCAGATGCTCTTCTCTGGCGTCTTCTTCAAAGATAATATCATCAAAAAGAAGTTCGTCTTTAAGCTCGGGATTTACCAATGACACTTCATGACCGGGAGTGTGGACAATGACTCCGTTAAGATGTCCGATTTCGGAAGAAACGTTGATTTTCATTTTATACACTGAGTTTTATAATTCAGATAAAGCTAATGATAAAATCATCAAATTGGAGAGCATTTTCTTTTCCATATTTACAGCAATTGGAACTGCTGTTCTTTTTCTAAACATTTGTTTATTTCTCTCAAACGATCATTGATACTTTCCTTGTCCAATTTATTATCTATGAATTCCTCTGAACAAGTAAGAAAGTTGTCTACATATGATATCAATAAAGAAGTAAAACGTTTGCGGTGTATATCAGAATAGATCATATGCTTGACGCAGTCGAGTAAACGTACTAATACAGAAACATCTTTTTTACCATATTCTCTGATCGGTACAATGATCTGAAACATCACGTCCTTAAAGGGAACCGGACGAACAAACACCAACGGCTCGTCTTCTGAATTCGGGATATAATTTTGTTCATCTACTTCCATCAGTTTCGTCAACAGATCAGATAACAGATCGATGGCTTTTACGGCTGTTCCCGGATCGTTGATTCCCGGACTTAGTGCCTTTACAGCAATTTCAGAGATCTGTTTAAAACCGAATAAATAATGATCGGAAACCCGCTCTTCTGTATAAAGTGTAAAATAGGAACTCAGCTGATCGATTACTTCTTCATCCAATTCTTTGCTGATCTCAATAAACGGATATTCTTTTACTACAAACGACCCAATAGAAACTTTCACATTCAGTCTGAATTCATGCTTTTTACAAAACTCCGTTAATCCCGGCCCATCGATTTTCTTCAAATAACCCGAATCCTTTGCAAGGCAGGTTATCCAGTCAGAAGTATCCGGCAATTCTATTTTGGCGTTGTCATGATCTACATCTGTTAATTCTTTTTTGGTGAGTTTGTAAATATCATTCAGAATAAAATCTACCTGAATTTTTTGGGATATAGAATGGATGAAATACACGAACAAACCCATGCAAACTATGGCTAAGATCATACTTACAAAGATGCCCAGTGACGGCACTGAAAAATCAACGCCGGGAGCATCAATATTTACGATCAGGATCAAGCTGTAAATTATACTTCCCAAATAGAATCCAAGTACGATCTGGTGAAATTTATCGGAGATCAATCCCGGAATAACTCTTGGAGATAAAGTAGAGGTAGCTCTGTTAAGCACGATCATCACCATCGAAAAACTAAATACCATTAAAGAAATAAGGCTCCCTACGATAGTACCTAAGATCAATCGGGCATTGTTGGAATCATGGACAAGAACACGCTCAATATTACTTTTAAGCTCTATTACAAGATCATTAAACTCGATCCTCATCACAAAAATGGAAAAAACCATAAACGCCAAAGCTATGATCGTAGGATAGAACGCAATGCTATTTACAATCCTTTGATAGTACTTTGAAAGTAAGTTCATCCAGTGTTTCATAATATCTTTACTTGTTTGAATGTGACTTTATTGGTAGCCTGTAAAACATCAATAGTTTCAATAAACAGCAAATATTTATGTATTTAAGTTCAATCAGATACCTAGAAGCTTTTCTTGGTTGTTGTATTTTTCAATCCTTACCTTCCATTCTATGATCTCAAAATCTGAAATACAATCACTCCTCACACTTATGGATGATCCCGATCCGTTTGTTCAGGAGTCTGTGAACCGTCGATTTGTGGAACTTGGTGAAAATGTAGTTCCAATGCTTGATCAATATCAGGTTGACCTGAAGCAGGGAGAAGAAAAAACCAGAGTTAACGAACTTATACACTCTCTGACTTTTGAGGGTTTACAAACTGATTTTGTGGATGCATTGGAGGTCGGTATAAAAAACCGGAAAGATCTGGAGTCCATCATTTTCATGCTTTCCAGATTTGGGAATCCAACTATTGATACCAAACACTATAAAGAAAAACTGGATCATTTCGCTGAAATGGTTGCTCCAAGTATTCGATATAAACTGGATGAACGAAAAAAAGCGTCTCATTTATTCAAGTTTGTTTTTGAAGACCTGAATTTTAATGGAGATCAAAAAGACTATCACAATCCTGCCAATTGTTTTCTCGATACCGTTATTGATAGGCGAAAAGGATTACCCATTACTTTAAGTATGATAGTCATGTTCATTGCCCGTCGATTGGATCTGCCTGTTTTTGGAGTAAATATGCCTATTCATTTTATGCTTACGTATATCGGGGAAAGAGAAGAGTTTCTGGTTGATCCATATGATGACGGAGCAGTAGTAAGCTACGATCAATGCTATTTTTTTCTGAAAAAGAATAATATCGAGCCAAAACCGGAATATTTTCAGATGGCTTCAGATATGGATATTCTCATCAGAACCATTCGAAATCTTATACAAAGCTACGAACGCAAAGAACAACTTGAGAAAGTAGAGGACCTTAAAAGGCTTTTATCAACGGTTGAGTTGTATCTTTGATCTAGTATCATTTTTACTCCAACACTATAACACCGTAACACTACCCAAATAGTGTTACGGTGTTATAGTGTTAAAACTTATATTGAATTAACAGACAAATTCTAAATTCTTATGCACAACCAACACAGAGAAAAGCTTTTTTCATTATTCGACGACAATCAGAACGGAGTAGTTTTTATTCAGGGTGCTGAAACCATGTACCGCTATGCTACTGATTACGAATTTCCATTTCGTCAGGAATCGAATTTCTGGTACTTAACAGGAGTAAATGAAGCTGAATGTTCGCTCGTATTAGACCTGAAGAAAGAAGAATATCATCTTTTTGTACCTGAACGTGACGCTCAATATGCAGTGTGGCATGGGTACGTTAAAACTAAAGAGCAATATCAGGAAGAATACCAACCTGACCATCTTCATTACAGAAATGATATTCTTAAAGTTCTGAATGAGCTGAAACCTGAAACCGTCTATTGCATTGATGATGAACAGGCAGAGTTTGTAGAAGATCTTAACCGCGGTTTCAATGTAGAAACAGAAGCGCTGGTAGATGCTCTCACCTATTGCAGAGCTCTGAAAACAGATTGGGAACTGGATCAATTACGCGAAGCGTGTCGTGTAAATGACCTCGCATATCTGGAAGTAATGAAATCAATCAAACCCGGTATGTACGAGTATGAAATGAAGGCGATCTTCAATAAAGTACAGATCGAAAATGGTTTAATGCAGGATGCTTACAACGGAATTTTTGCTTCCGGAGTAAATGCGTCTATTCTCCACTATGTAGTAAATAACAGCAGGATCAAAGAAGGCGATCTGTTTTTGATGGATTCCGGTTTTGAATGCAACGGCTATGCATCAGATTATACCAGAACTTTTCCTGCAAATGGAAAATATAACGATGTTCAAAAAGGGATTTATAACTCTGTTTTAGCCGGGATGGATAAAGTGCTTGATTCCATTAAACCAGGAGTTAAAATGGAAGATCTGCATTTACTTGCTGCCCGAACTATGATGGAAGGCTTAAAAGATATGGGGATAGTGAAAGGCAATGTTGATGACATGATGGAGGAAAACATCTTTGCTCTTTTCTTCCCTCACGGTTTAGGTCACTTCTTAGGATTAGACACACACGATGTGGGCGGATATCCTAAAGGAGTTGATAGAATCGATCGTCCGGGAATTAAATTTTTACGAGCCCGACGTGAATTATTACCCGGAATGGTTATCACGATTGAGCCGGGAATTTACTTTGTCCCTGCGGTTCTGAATCCTGCTATGGCTGATCCTGAAAAGAATCAATTCCTGAATACTGAAAAAGTTGAATCCCTTCTCGGCTTTGGTGGCGTTCGTATAGAAGATGACATCATAGTTACAGAAAACGGTCTCGAAAACATGACCAATGTTCCTAAAAAAGTTGATGAAATCGAAGCTTTAATGAAAGGCTAGTAGTCTTGAACGATTTACACTAATTGAGGATTAATACTTCAACTTCACCTAGTTCATGTTCAATGAAGAAAATTCTCATGACTGTTTTTATTATTCTTGGTTCACTGATAGCTTTGGTTTTTTTTGTGGGGTATTCAGTTTCCGCACCAGGATACTCAGGCGAGTCCTCTGATCATTTTGACGGAACCAAATTCTTTAATGGTGAAGGCTATGAAGAAAAAAGTTCCCGGGAATTAATGAAATGGCTCTTTATCAGGGAACCGGGCAAATGGATAGAGAAAACAGCAGCTGATGTGTCTTTTGGAGAAAAACCCGCTCTACAGATATCGGATTCATCTCAAGTGATTACCTATATAAATCACTCTACTTTTCTGATTCAAACAGATGGGTTAAATATTATTACTGATCCGGTTTACAGTGATCGGGTTTCACCTTTTAGTTTTGCCGGACCAAAACGGATGCGTCCTCCCGGAATTAAATTCGAAGATCTTCCGGATCTGGATTTTGTTCTGATCAGTCATAATCACTACGATCATTTGGATATAAACACGCTTCTTCAAATCGAAGAAATTCATGACCCCGTTTTTATTACTCCGCTTGGCTTGGATTTGTATCTGAATAAAAAAGGAATTTCAAAGACGGTACCTTTGGATTGGTGGAAAGAACATTCCGTGAACGATTCTATTTCTATTTCAGCAGTTGAAGCCCAACATTTTTCCAGTCGTGGGATGTTTGACAGGGACAAAACTTTGTGGGCAGGTTTTGTGATCCAGTCTCCAAATGGAAATATTTATTTCGCAGGTGATACAGGTTATAACAACTTCTTTAAAAGAATCGGAAAAGATTACGCCCCTGTAAAAACTGCGTTGATCCCGATCGGTGCTTATATCCCCAGATGGTTTATGGGTCCCGTCCATGTTGATCCGGCTCAGGCTCTTCAGATTCATAAAGATATTGGATCCGAATTAAGCATCGGAATGCATTACGGAACGTTTCCTCTCGCCGATGATGGAGAAATGGATCCAATTAATGATTTTAATGCTGTGGTTGGGGATGAGAACTTTATTCTTATGAAAGAGGGAGAGAATAGAGTGATTAGGAATAAGTGAATTAGAAATACTTTCTTTTTTTATGCTTTTAAAAACTTAATATTCCAAAATCACTTCTATTTTCCAAAGACTTCAGGGATCTGTAGGGAACAATAGGAGCAAATATGTTAGTTATAACTACGAATATCCATATTTACAATTATATCCCCTTTCTGTTTGTTTTTGGTAGCGACCTCTATTGTTCTTTCTATTAAATCTAAAACTTCATCTTTACTAAAATTACTTTTAGGAATTAGCCTCATTAAATTCATAAGTCCTTCAATTTTAACGACCCCAAATGAAAGTTTTTTAGTCACCTCGTAACCCTTACCATTAACGGTTTTTTTTATAGAAAACCCTTTCTCTATTAAGGTTTCTAAAAAGTGAGCTGGATTATATACGGTAACAAAAATAACATCACGGAATATTATATCTCTAACAAGGCTTTTATTTGAAAACCGAAAAAATATAGGCGACATACCGTATTCTAAGTTATAGTTTTCATCAAAATTGAATGGGTAACCAATTAAGAAAGAATTATAGATTGAATCTTTTAAAATGATCGAGTCTACAGATTTTTCTAACTCTTTTGCCATTTTTTCGATCTGGATTTTCAGATATTCTGTGCCTTGATTAAACTTTTTATAAAGTGATCTTTGGAAAATTTTAATCCCAAATATTGCCAAATCATCGCTTAACACTTCAAAGACAGCTTTCTTCTTTTGGATACTGTAATATAGTTCAGAGTATTTATTGGTTTTATCAGATCGCTCAAAATTAAGCTTTCTATCAGGAACTATATCATCCTCAAGTTGACCAATTTTTTTTAATTGTTTATTTAATTTTAGCTCGATTTTCTTTTGAAATTCTGAATTACTTTCTTTTTCAAAATGCAAATAATTTTTAGGTGCTTTTTCATTCTGATCTACTATAAAATCTAAACTTTCTTTTTGCTTAGCAACCGTTACTAGTTTTAAATCAAGCGTGTTTTTTGAGCTCTTTTTTGTTTTAAGTTCAGCAGTAGCAACAATTTTTTGCTCTTTCAAATCAAAGAAACTAAAATCTCCAAGTCTTAGATAAGAGGTTATTCCATGAAAAATAACTAAATGGTTGTTTAGGACTTTCACATTCTCAATAAAACTTACTTCACCTAAACCTCCAATACCCGAAGGCATCATTTTTTGGACTGGATTTTCGTAATGTCTTGATAATAAATCTCTACTTGAATTATAAAAAATCCATGTAAAGCAATCTCCTAGAACTTTACCAATAGCTGAAAGTTCTCGTAAAGAGTTTTGTATTTTTTTGATAGAATTCATTTTGCTAGAAAACCAATCTTCAGAATAGCTGTCTTTTTTTATAATCAATTCTTTTTTAGATAATGAAATTCTTTTATAAAGATTTGAAATCTCCAAAAGTGACCGAGCCAATTCTGCTTGAAAGTTTGTAAAGGAGTTAATTTTTAAGCTAGATTTATCTAATCCCTCAAGCACATCCCAACAAGATTTGTATGTTGACTCTACATTATAAAAGAACTCCTTTAACTCTTTTTTGGTAACGGATTTTGCTTCACTCATAATTATCTCATTAAACTTCGGTAGAACTTATATAGTAAGTAATTATTTTAACTATGATAGAAAAATGAAAGACTAGATAGCTCTAGTTATTGAAATACCCTGCGCAATGAAAAAGTATAATGATTAGGAATAGGTGAGCTTAGAACTACTATCTATACCCCGAAATATTCTTTCCCAGAATGATATCCCGTTTACCGGTGAGAATACCATCTTCCTTTTTATAGCTGATAATCCCGTTATTGCCACCTCTGGGATTGCGGTTATTTAACTGTCGAGAGGTTAAATTTTTATCTCCCTCAAACAAGTAACTTCCCAGCCAGTAATACTTTCCGTTTGGTTCAAGAATAGTTAAATGGATGTGTGCAGGTTCATTCCCATAGAACATCGGCTTTTGCGTGTAAAAAGTATACTTCCCTTTGCTATCTGTTTTTATCCAACCACGAATATATCCGTGTCTTCTTGCCCAGCCGGTTTCATCCCCTTTTTTGGGATAAACTCCTTCTTCATTTGTTTGGTATACATACAAGATCACTCCTTCAGCCGGAGTTTTCCCGTCTGCCTTGTAAACCGTTCCGGAAACTTTAATATCAACTCCTTCGCTACCAAATTCCGGGAGTGTGTCAACGGAGGAAAGCTTTTGATCTCCAAATTCGAATACAGCTTCACATCCTTCACATGGTCCTCCAACTAACGTTCCTTGAGCTTGGGATGCTGTTGTTAAAGCAATTAATAAAAATGATGTTAATAGTAGTTTTTTCATAAGTAATCTATTTTTAACCCTTAATTTAGAATCTAAGATGAGTGACCAAAGACAATTTTGGTTGTTCATCATACACCTTTGGTTATTAATTAAACCAATAATTCATTTTAAATACCACTCCGCGATTTTTTACCGCAAAATTATCCGTGGCATAATTGTCGTTGTACACAATAAACAGATCCGACATGGAAGCAAATCTCCACTGCAATCTGCTGTTCACATTAAAGTTTTCTGCTTGTGTGTTGTACTGCAGGAAACTGGTCCAGCTCAGATTATTTGAAAAACTTACTTCTGCCTGTGGACCGATAAGATGTAAAGTAGCTTTACCATAATTGTCTGGCAGGGCTACTTTGTTTCCTACATAACGAACTCCGAAATTTCCCCAGGGCTGTACTCTCATATTCAAAGAACCGCCAAACTGAGTTCTGGTACCGTTATAGAATTCTCCGAAGGATGTATTAAGGCTTCCGTTTATAATTCCCCGTGAATCTGAATAATAGTCAAACGCAATTCTGTTGAATGTGTAAGTATCTACAGGTAGCAATTCGTCACCGTTGATCAAATTTGTTGGGAACAAGAGAGCAATCTTGCTGTTCCGTGCACTTAGATTAATCCCTCCCCAGTCTTTAGTATTCAACTCATAATTAATTGAAAGTATTCTGTCGATAAAATCCCCATCTGTAGTTGTTGAGCCGACCATCCAGCCGGAAAATGTCTGACTATTTATCCAATCAGCTTCAGGACGAATAGTGAATCCAGCCCATGGATTTATAAAATTATAACCTACTCTTTTCAATTCCCCGGCTTCAGCATCATATTGAAAAAGTCGATCTGAGAAACCCAGCTCATTTATGTAATTGTCTTCAACTCTGTCGGCAGTAATTCCGAAAAACTTGTCTCCATCGCCATACATTAGTGTAGCTCCTGCAAAATAAGCGTTGTCAAATTTATCTTCTGTTTGCGACCAATGGTATCTCGCATTTCCGTTCCAATATCCGTTTTCAGAAGTGTAATTGAATTCTGCTCCAATAGTTCTGTTGAAATCTTCTCCCGTTGGGGAGGCTCCGTCAAAAGAAGAGCGATTGGTGAATAACGCTTTCACGCTTGTTCTGCCTACCAAATTTTGCTGAACTGAAGCAACGGTATAGTTATTGGCTGAAAGATCATTGACCGATCTCGTATGAGCATTCAAAACACCAACCCGCAAATCTTCACTTAGATTTCCTGTCACTCTCGCGCCAAACAGAATTGGAACTATTTCACTATTATTTAAACCAATTCTTCTTGAGAAAAAGGGCTTCAATCCCCAGGTTCCGAAACTTCCGAACAGATCGCTGTTTTCAAGAAAGAATGCTCGCTTTTCCGGAAAGAAAATACTGAATCTGGAAAGGTTGGTTACCTGCTGATCTACATCAACCGTTGAGAAATCAGGATTTACTGTAAGATCCAGTTTCAGGTTTTGTCCTACCGGGATCTTGGCATCTAAACCGATTTCAATATCATTTTCCGGTCCGTTATTTGTTTCCAGAAAGTTTTTGTTTGATGAACCCAGTACATAAGGCTGGATGATAGCTCCTTGCTTTCTCTTTGGCGGGATATCTTTGATCACCATGGTTCCTAAATGTCCAATATCAATTCCCGGAAAACCCAACGGAACATGGCTCCAGGTAGAATATTCGTTTCGCTTCATATCATTTCGAACAAAATTAATTCCCCACTCTTCCACGTTGGTATCGTAATTGATGGATTTAAATGGAATGGCAAACTCCGCAACCCAATAATCGTCGTGTATTTTCACAGAACTGTACCACACATTATCCCAGTTAACATCGGGGCGAGTTCTGGAGTTTTCGATACTCACCATTCCATCTACCCTGGCTCCGGCAGCATTCACTCCGAATAAAAATCCATTGGTTTGCTTGTTCATTGGATCCAGTACTACACTAAATCCATCGCTATCCCAGTGATACGATGAATTATCTCTCTTTAATGTTTTGATGACCAAATCTTCCTTTTTTTGATAATTGATTGCACCGATGTACAAAAATTCATCGTCATACATGATCCAGGCTTTGGTTTGATTTACTGCAAGTCCGGTATCTCTGGGAGCTTTGTTTAAAAAGTCCGAAGTAATTGATGCTTCACCCCATTCGGATTCTTCTAGTTCCCCATCAATAATTACTTTGGTGTTTATTTTTGTGGCGCTGAGTATAAAGTTCTCGTAAATAGACTGCTCCTGCGCAACAAGTTTAGAATTAAATAGCATAGCCGATACAAGTAATAAAAAGTATTTCATAGTTCTGTCCCATTATTGTTGGAACAGATATACGCGATTAAAAATACTCTTATTTATAGCTTAGGTACGTAACGGGTTGTTATAGCCGGAAGACGTTTATTCGATGATTTTTACCGTCTGCGGCAGCTAAAGTGTTGTTTATCCCCAAAAAGACGTTGTTTGCAGAAATGAGAAAATCCTATACAATTTCTTTAGATTCAATGCGTACATTCATGCTTGGTCATGTTAAACATAGTTCACAAATATCAGACTACAGGTAACCGAATAGGTTGGCACATTCTTTTTTGGGCGTGCTATATAGCTATCTATACGGGCATTTATGGTTATTTCGAAGACAACTTTGGTGCTGAATTTTTCTGGGCGATGGCTTATCTGCCGATTAAAATCGCGGCGACTTATTTTACGATGTACTTCATAATTCCACGGTACTTCCTGAAGAAAAAATATGTTGCTGCTACACTTTTGACCATCACTATAATTTTACTGGCAGGTTTTATTCAACGATTTTTGGATTACTATGTGTTTTATCCGACCTACGCCTATGAGTTTATGGCCGGCAGCCCGTTCAATATTCCAAAGAGCATCAAAAATGTACTCAGCATTTACCCCGCTGTGGCACTTGGTTCATTTATTAAGATCACCAAGCATTTTTATAATGAGGAGAGTAAGTCTCAGGAACTCAGACAACAAAAATTGCAAGCCGAGCTTAATTTTCTGAAAGGACAGATCCACCCTCATTTTTTGTTCAACACTTTGAATAATTTGTATGCTCTTACGCTGAAAAAATCTGAAAATTCCCCTGAAGTTGTTCTGAAGTTATCTGAACTCCTCAGCTTTATGCTGTATGAGTGCAATTCCAGAACAGTTCCCTTAAGCAAAGAACTAAAGCTGATAGAAAATTACATTGCTTTAGAAAAAATACGGTACGATGACCGCCTCACCATTACCTATGAAACGGAAGGTGATGTTTCCAAAAACCAGATACCCCCTATGCTGCTGCTTCCATTTGTGGAAAATGCTTTCAAACACGGAACCAGTGATTCCATTGATGAAGTATGGGTTGATATCCACATAAAAGTAGAAGACCGTTCTCTAAGTCTGTCTGTAAAAAACAGCAATGGCTACGATACGGTTGAAAAGAATGAGTTCGAATACCAAAAAGGTATCGGGCTTAAAAATGTTCATCGGCGTTTAGAACTTTTATATGAAGATCATTATACCCTTGAAACAAATGATACCGAAGATCAGTATTCCGTTTCATTAACTATTGAATTTAATGAACTTTTAGATCATAACAGCGTTTGAATCTTTCCTGCTTCATAATAGATGATGAACCCTTAGCCATTGAGGTTATTGAATCTCATGTGTCTAAAATTGATGGGCTGGAAGTAAAAGCTACTTTCCAAAATGCAGTGAAAGCATTTCAGGCTCTCCGGGAATCCCAAGTTGATATTCTTTTCCTGGATATTCAAATGCCTCGTCTTACCGGCATTGAGTTCTTGAGGATGATGAAGAACCCGCCGAAAGTGATCTTTACCACTGCTTATCGTGAATATGCTTTAGAAGGATTTGAGCTGGATGTAGTTGATTACTTACTGAAACCAATTTCATTCAATCGATTTCTGAAAGCCGTAGACAAAGTGTTCGATCTTGAATCAGATGCTGAACACCGTACAAGCTCCTCAGATGAAAGTAATTCCAAGCAGTTTGTTTTTGTGCCGGTCGACAAAAAGAACGTTAAAATCTGCCTTAACGAGATCGTGTTTATTGAAAGTAAACGAGATTATGTACACATTAAAACGCTGAATAAAGAAGTAGTCACTCATCAAACTCTAACTTATATGGAAGAACGATTACCAAATCCTTCCTTTTTAAGAGTACATCGTTCATTTATTATTAATACCAAAATGATTGAAAGCTGGTCTAATAATGAGATTGAACTTCCGGGTATTCAGATCCCCATCGGCAGAACCTACAAACGAGAAGCTTTGAAGGTTCTGAATAATAATTCTGAGGTTTTGTAGGGTTTTTTCTGTGATTGGGTCGTCCCTGTATTCGGTGGCAGGTTTAATATTAATTACTGAAATAAACTATGCCCTTAGTATTTAAGACGGACAAGAGAGCGTGATCCGGATGCGTCTGCGAAGCAGGAATAATTCCTTCGGGTGAGGAGCATAGAAATTATATCTAAAAGAACGAAGACCTTTGGAATTATTCAGCGCAGGATCAGTGAACCCGTCTTAAATACTTCGGCTTGATCTTTTGCTACTTTTGTATCAAGACAAAA
>JAEPNB010000013.1 GCA_017643645.1 Balneola sp. | reverse complement strand
TAATTTTCAGGTAACTGATTAATTCTGTTACTTTCACAAAAACCAAAAACCCTCGCCGCTTAAACGCGGGGTCGTTATACTGCTTTTAATCTACTTCTATGATTTTTACATTAATTGGAGCCGTTCTTTTGTTGGTACCAACCAAAACTCTTTTCTATTTCAATAAATATGGCTACTATTTCATTTTTAAAAATAAAATCAACACACCAGAGGATGAAGAAAGAGTTCTTAAAAAGATGAAAGTCATTTATAAATCGATGGGCTCCATTTTTCTTATCATTGGTATATCTGATCTTATTAGAGAATTTTCAACATAAATAATGTTAGTCAGCAGTATAACAAGCGTTTCAAGGCGGACTCGGAAAGTGGCTTCGCAATTTTAACTTTCAGCTAAGCATTTAATTATGTTACTTTCAAAAAACCGAAAACCCTCGCACCTTAATCTTTAATATGGAAACTCAAGTAGAATTCAAGTCGTCAAAATTTCCACCATATGCTGATGAAGAAGAAATCATCAATCCTGGCAGATATGGAAAACGCCTTGCTGAGTATTTAGTTAAGGAGCTTTCCAATTATGGTTTTAATACTGAAGAAATTCATGCCGAAGATTGGGGCTGGGCTGTGCCAATTGAAAATGAAGAGTTTTACCTCTGGATTGGATGTGGAAATGTTGATGATTCAGAAGATGATTTTTTGTGTTTCATAGAGCCGAGTAAACCTGTAATTAGAAAAATGTTGTTCAAAAAAATCGATACAACTAAACCGGTCGGTAAGGTAAAAGAAGCTCTAGCCAAAATTCTGGAATCAGATCATGAAATTACAAGCGTAAATTGGTTACCATCCGGTGCCTAACAAGCGTTTCAAACGGACTCGTTTAAGGTTCGCACTTCTACTTGTTGCCAATAAAAATATTCAGTTTCTTCAAGAATAACGAGCACCCGCAAAAGCCAGAGACAGCTTTTCATTCTCACTTAGTCCAAATAATATGCTTCATTCTAATACAGTGTACCAGATACGCGATTTCGCGAAGAGACTTGAAAATACCGCGATTGTGGCGAGCCTGTTAGTACCTTTGTGGTTCTGTGTCGCCTCTGTACCGATAGAAGCACAGGAGGTTGAGATTGAAATGCCCACCCGGCTCGCCTTCTTCCTCGACTGTAATTTCTGCGATGAGACGTTCATACGGCAGGAGATGCCTTATCTGGACCGCGTCCGTGATCGTGAAGTCGCCGATATTCATGTCCTCGTTACCCGGGAGAGCACGGGATCTGGTGGCGAGGCATGGACTATCGACATCTTTGGCTTGGGCATCTTCGAGGGTCAGGATTTCTCGAGCGTCTACAACATTCCTGCCGACGTCACGGAAGGCGAAGAGCGGAACGGATTTCTCCGAACTCTCGAAACCTCTCTCGTACCTTACCTGATGCAGACTCCCATAAGAGACCGACTGAGTGTGGTCATCGCGCCGTCCGAACTTGCTGCTGTGGAGCAAACACAGATAACGGAAGACCCCTGGAACCATTGGACTTTCGAGATCTATGCCGATGGCAGCGCCGACTTCGAATCTCAACAGCAATCCTTTGATACCCGGTATGGGGTGTACGCCAGCCACGTGACTGAGAAGTGGAAACTTCAGCTCCGTCCATTCTTCAACTACAACTACGATCAATTCGAGCGTGACCAGGGAACCATTACGAGCACAGCCCAACGCAACGGATTTACCAGCTATGCTATAAGAAGCATCTCCCCGCACTGGTCGGTAGGAGCCTACGGTGACATTCTTACCTCAACGTTTTCAAACGTAGATTGGCGCTACCGGTTCATGGGCGCAGTAGAGTGGAGCCTCTACCCATACCGCGAGGCGAACAGGCGACAGCTGACGGTTGCTTATCGTCTGGGTGCCTCGCAAATAACCTACCGGGATACGACGATCTACAACGAAATCGAACAAAGTCTTCCGCAACATCTCCTCAAAGCCGGTTACGAAGTTGTACAGCCTTGGGGAGTCATCGAAATAGGCATTGATGCTTCGCAATACCTGCACGATTTGTCGCGCCACAGCCTTCAATTTGACGCAGAGTTTGACGTTCGCATCACCAAGGGGCTTTCCGTAGGAATTGGTGGTTTCTTCGAACTCATCCACGATCAGATCAATCTTCCTAAGGGGGGTGCTGACCTTGAAGATGTACTCCTACGACGCCGACAACTCGAAACCAATTTCGAGGCGGGCATCAGCTTTGGCTTCCGCTACCGCTTTGGGTCGGTGCTGAATAATGTGGTGAACCCGCGTTTTGGTGGTATCGGCAACCGGGACCGGTTCTGACCCGCGAAATTCGACGTATTCGCCTACCAGATCAAATGCAATAACCACTACTCTTCGGAAGCTAATGGAGTTTTAAATATTTGACAAAGCAGGTCCGCAAAAAATGTATATCAAAGTGTTTCAAGCGGACACTGAATCAAGTTCAGCGCATGCTCGTTTGTAGCTTTTAACTAAAATATTAAATTGTAACACACCGTTTAAACACCGGGTCGTTTTTACCACAAGTTTCAAAAAGGAGGTCATATGAGAACATTCGTTTTTATTCTTCTAGTTACTCTTTTAGTTGGTTGTTTTGATAATCAATCCGTTAATTCATCTGAGGAAATTGAGTTTGGCGCTCTATATAGCGTTATCATAAGTTCAAATTTACCAACTATCAGTAATGGAAATTTAATAATCAAAGTATCTTATAGTGGATGCAATGATGGACATGAGTTTGAACTAAAAAATCGCACGGTAAACTCTGCTGCTGAACTATGGTTATTTAAGCTAACTGAGGATCAGCCTTGTGATGCTTATTTTGAAGAGGAAAAAACCTTTAATCTTTCTGAAAGTATCCTTAGCTCCGAAAAAATAGTTCTGATTACTCCAACTGACGATAGGATTGAACTTAATTAACCGGGCGAGTTTAGAATTCTGAATTTTATTATTTTTAACAGACTCGCGACTTAAACACGAGTCGTTATAGAAAGCTAAATAGAATCGGTAATGTTGAGAAGTTTATTTCTACTTTTTTGGGTTTCTTTTATTTCCATTGATATTCTTTCCGCTCAAACTGAACGTGAGCAAGCAGCTGCGTATTCCGCCTCCAAAAACTTTAATCTAATTTCGGGTTACAGTTACAGCTCGAGTCACATTGTAGAATTAGGGATGTCTATCCGCAAGTCAAAAACATCCGGTTATCATTTGTTTGAGAGTAATTTAGCTTTTTCTGGTGAAGTAGTTTTAGGAAATGAATTTATTATCGGGCCTAAGATAAGCGGATGGATCGCTGGAGGATCCCCTCCTGTAGCTATGGGGTTTTCAATAATTAACTATACAAACTTCAATCAAAATGAATTTAGTTTAAGACCTGAAATAGGTCTTGGAATTTTTGGGTTAAAAGCTGTTTATGGATATAACATAAAAGTTTTCGGGGCCGGATTTGATGAAATAAGTAAAAGCAGTTTCTCTTTCATATTTCCAATATATTCAACTAAGCGTTAAGACTATGTAAACAAGCGCATCAACCGGAACGCGAACTTGCCAATGTTTTCCGGAGCTGGTTGTTTAAGTTTTTAGCCGTTTATTAACTCAATATCTTCACGCCCTTTATGCACAATGTCGTTAATAACACTTAAACTCTATCAATGAAAACGATACTTAAATTTATCTGGGCTCTTTTTGGTCTTCTCGTTTTGGCTGTCGGTGTTATTCTCTTTTTAGGTCGGGGTTCAATGGAAAAGCACAATCAAGCTCAGGCCTTAGCAGACAATATTATTAAAAATCTGGACTCAGAGGGAATCTATGATGAGTTTCCGGAAAAATATTTCCCTAAAGCCGATATATATCCAATTGTTGCCGGCATTGTCCAAAACTGTGATTGGCCAAACCGAGATGGCAAATATGTTGATTTCTTTTCTCAAAAGAATATCGGCGGAACAGACTATACTTCATTTATCTATGAATACTATATGTCTTGTGACAGTGTTCGCTTTATTGTGACGGTAGCAATGGAAGAAGAACTTGAAGTCGCCGGCTTTCGGGTAGAGCCTTTAGAAAAGGAAAATCCAATGATCTTGTTCCCCGAAAGACAGCTTAAAAACCGCTAATCGTGTTACTATACATAAGACTTTCATGAATTTGGATCAGGATTTATTACAACAATCAATTTTAAGCATTAAAAAATCTGTTCTTATAGGGTTTGTAATTTTCTGGAATGTTGGTTTTCTGGTTGCATTTTATTTTGGCGGGGGAGGAATTGAGGGGATGTTCTCTCCACTAAGCATGAAAATTCAGGGGATAGTTTGCATTTTCTCGTCTCTCTTTTGTATAAGTATTGCAATTCTTAAACCTGTACAAAAGTTAGTTGTTCGTGAAGACAGAATGGAATTATTTACTCCAACTGTATTTTACTTTATTGCTTTCATTACTGCTGTATTAGCAGTAAGTCGTTTAGCCTGAGCATTCAATAATCCGTGGATCCTGATCTGGTTTGCTCCCGGCTCAGGATTATCTCCATTGTCATGAGTGGCGAATCTTTATAAGTTCATTTTAAATTCCTGCAAACATCTTTCTGATTAAATCGTATTCATCACTTTCCACAAAAGTCATTCTATGAAATCTTTTTTATTGATTGCTTTGTTTTGTTCTGTTTCAGTAAGCTTTACCAAGGCTTCTGACTGCGTGATTCTTCTCCATGGTTTGGCCCGATCGGAAAACTCCTTTTCTAAAATGGAAAAAAGCCTGAGCGAAAGCGGATATGTTGTGGTAAATAAATCCTATCCATCTACTAAATACGATATTGAAACACTTGCAGAGGATGTTATTCCCGAATCCATCACTTTCTGTCCGGATTCATCGCAAATTCATTTTGTAACTCATTCTCTTGGAGGAATTCTTCTCCGTCAGTATTTAAGCGAACACCAGATAACTAAACTTGGCCGTGTGGTTATGCTTGCGCCTCCCAATAAAGGCAGTGAAATTACCGACGAACTCAAAGATAATATATTCTATAAAACCGTTAACGGGCCAGCCGGATTACAGCTCGGAACTGATTCTACAAGTGTACCGAACATGTTAGGACCTGCAGATTTTGAGGTGGGCATAATTGCAGGAACCAAGACTGTAAACCCAATACTATCTCAAATGTTGCCAAATCCCGATGACGGCAAGGTGTCGGTTGAAAGCACAAAACTAACAGGCATGACAGATCATATTGAAGTGCCTTTCTCTCATACTTTTATCATGAATAAAGATGAGGTTATTGAACAGGTGATCCATTTTCTGGAAAACGGTTCATTTATCCACACAGATTAAAAAATTTCTTCCTGTTGCAGCTAATAATAAAATTATCTACTTTGTATTAAAAAGTACTTTGTATGAGTAGAGAACAAGATTATAATCAGGATCTGGCAGAGATACGCTCTATGATGGAGCGATCATCAAAATTTTTGTCGCTTTCGGGTTTATCCGGGGTGCTGGCAGGTCTCTATGCTTTGACGGGAGCATACATCGCTTATTATATATATGACTTCGATCCGGGCTCTGCCAACTCCTCGGCTGTAGAAAGTGATATCATTCTATTAACATTTCTGGTACTAGTATTAGCTATTGGATCGGCGGTTTTACTTTCTTACAAAAAGGCTCATAAAAAAGGAGAGAGGGTCTGGAACTCAGCGTCAAAAAGACTTTTAGGTATCGTGGGAATACCTTTATCAGCAGGAGCTGTTTTTTCTTTGATACTTTTTTATGCCGGATCTATTGGCTTAATACCTTCTGTAACTTTGATCTTTTACGGAATAGCTTTGTATAGCGCCGGAAGGCTTACTTTCAATGAGCTGAGTGTTCTGGGGCTGCTTCAAATAGCACTGGGGTTGAATGCCGCTTATTTTATTGAGCACAGTTTACTTCTTTGGGCACTTGGTTTTGGTGTTGCGCATATTATTTATGGAATTTATATCCATATCAGGCACGAACGGTGAAAGTTTCAGTAAACGATTTACATAAAGCCTTTGAGAATCGAACCCGGCTGGGAATTATGTCCGCATTGGCCGTTAACGATACTCTGGATTTTAATTCTTTGAAGGAACTTTTGGATGTGACGGATGGCAATCTGGCAAGCCACATAAAGACGCTTGAAAAGGAAGGTTTTATTGGTATAAAAAAGTCTTTTATCGATAACAAACCGAATACGAAATATCATATAACTCAGGAAGGAAAAGTTGCTTTTGAAGAACATCTAAATGTATTGGAAGCTATAATCAATTCGCAAAAATGAATAAAGAATCACACCAAAAACCTTCTGCTCAAAGAACATTGCCAATTATACTTATGGCGCTGGGACTTTTGCTTATGATATTTATGATAACTGTTGAAGATGAACCCGGAGGAATTCCATTGCTCATGATCCTGAGTGGAATCGTTTGGTTTTCCATAACCCGATTCAAATCCAAAACGAAAAAACCTTAAAAAATTTACTCTTTTACTTTGTGGTTCAAAGTAGACAAACTATAATATCTTAAATCCTTACATCATGAAAGCTGAAACTAAACTTAAAAAACATTTATCGTTTGTTGCTATAGGAACAGTCATATTATTACTGATTCCGTTAATTGCAATGCAGTTCACGTCCGAAGTCGTTTGGACCTTATCAGACTTTGTTTTCGCAGGAGTTTTACTTTTTGGAACCGGGGCGTCTTTTACTGTTGTTTTGCACAAAATGGAAAATAACTTCTATCGCATAGGAGCAGGTATAGCATTGATTTCAACTTTGTTCTTAGTTTGGGTAAACGGTGCTGTTGGAATTGTAGGGCATGAGGGAGAACAAATTAATCTGCTTTATTTCATTATACCTGCTGTCGGTTTGATTGGTGCTTTTCTGTCCAGGTTTAGATCCCGGGGATTATGTTATACGTTGTGCATTATGGCAGTGATTCCTATGGTCATCGCAATTATTGCTTTGCCGGGCTATATGCAGGAGCCTCCTCATAATTCGGCTACTCAAATATTGGGAATTAACATGTTCTTTACGGTTCTGTTTTCTCTTTCAGCAATTTCTTTTCGTAATGCTGTGCGCGACCAAAATGAAAACGAGCTTGCTTCAGAATAAGCTCTGGTTTTCTTTTATATGAAGATTCCCTGAAAACTTCCTTTTATACTGTGAATAATTGTTTACAATTGATTCCAAAACAGCCTGAATTTTTTGGTTACAGATTTTTCTACCTTCTGTAACTATGACTTCACCAAGCGGGCAACCTTCTATTGAAATTTTCGGGGTTCTTATTATGGAACCGATGGTAACCTTAACAGATTTACTGGTTACTTCGGTTTGTCTTTATGCTTATATCAAACTAAAAAAACTTAACCACCCTGGTAGATCACATCAATACTTCCGTTTATACTTTTTGATAATGGCAATAGCAACTGCCTTTGGTGGCATTACCGGTCATGCCTTTCAATATGCTCTGGGAGTAGAGTGGAAGCTCCCCGGCTGGTTGATAAGTATGCTTGCTGTTTCGGCTTTGGAGCGCGGTATCATTTCTTTTCTTTCTCCTATCGTCTCAGACAAAACCAGTAAATTTTTGGGAGTGGCAAATATTGTCGAGCTATTAACCTTTGCTGCACTTTCTTTTGTAACTCTTAATTTTTTCTTCGTTCAGGTTCATTCCGCCTATGGGTTAGCCATGGTTGTTTTCCCGTTATGTTTTTATGCTTTCTGGAAAACCGGTAATAAGGGTTCTAAAATTATTTGTCAGTCTGTGTTATTTACTACTCTTGCTGCGTTCTTTTATACTTCCAAGATTTCCATCAGCCCCTGGTTTAATCACCTGGATATCAGTCATACTATTATGGCTGTCGGCACATATCTTTTTTACAGAGGGGCGGTTCAAATGGGTGATATTTCAAGAATAAGCTACCGCACTTCTGAAATTTCCAAAAGTCAAGCTTTCAAACTCCTTTTTGCCCTTAAAGCATGATTACAAGTTTTCACACGGGTAAAAATTCATCAAATTAATAGCTAATAGTTGTTTTAAGGTTATACAAACCTGTTCTTATATTGTATTAAATAACTAACAATTTATGAAGCGCCTAACACTCCCTCTTGTAATCATTTCATTACTTGTAATTACGTATATCGTATTTCAGGCACAGAGTAATTCAGAAACTAAAGAAAAAGTCACGGGAAAAGTCACGGCTTTTACTAATGTTTCTGTTATTCCTATGACGAGTAACCAGGTATTGGAAAGTCAAACGGTTGTAATTCGCGGAAACGAAATTTCTCTCATCACTTCTTCAAAAGATGTTGAGTTTGATGATGACGCCACACTAATAGACGGTACGGGAAAGTTTTTGATTCCCGGTTTGGCTGAAATGCATGGCCATGTTCCCCCCACAGATCCTCCTTCCAATGCTCCGAGGTATATGAATATGGAATATGTTGAAAATACATTGTTTTTATATACCGCTGCGGGAATAACCACGGTAAGAGGCATGTTGGGATGGCCGAATCAGCTTGAACTTAAAGACAAAGTTGCCTCAAAGGAATTGATAGGCCCAACGCTGTATTTAGCGGGTCCAAGCTTTAACGGAAATTCGATCAATTCTGTTGAAGAGGCTGTTAATAAAGTCCGGCAACAAAAAGAAGAAGGATGGGATCTTCTAAAAATACACCCTGGACTTTCTCTGGATGAATACGATGCTATGGCAGAAACAGCAAATGAGATCGGCATTACTTTTGGTGGCCATATTCCTTCAGATGTGGGTATAATTCACGCTATTGAAATGGGGCAGGAAACAATTGACCATATGGATGGTTATGTCAGGTATCTGGATAACTATTCCGGCAAAGAACTTGACCAAAAAATTCACGAGTTGTTGGCGCTTACTAAGGATAACAATGTTTGGGTTGTTCCAACGCAGGCTTTATGGGAAACAATTCTTGGAGCTGCAGATTATGAAGCCATGAAGAATTACGATGAATTGAAATATATTCCCGAAAATCTGGTGTCGGGGTATAACGCCTGGGCTAACCGGTTGCTGAATAATTCTAACTTCAACCTTGAAGACGCTAAGGAACACGCAGCTTTGCGTCAACGATTGCTTTCTGAAATGAACAAATCCGGAGTTAAAATTCTTATGGGGACAGATGCGCCACAATTGTACAGTGTTCCCGGTTTTTCAATTCACAGAGAGTTTAAAAAAATGAGTGAGGCCGGAATGTCTCCCTATGAAATTCTTGTAACCGGAACCAGAAATGTCGGTGAGTATTTTTCAGCTAAAGATAACTTTGGTACTATTGCAGTTGGTAAACGGGCCGATCTTATTTTGGTAGATAATAATCCGTTAGATGATCTTTCAAATCTTAAAAACCATTCTGGAGTGATGGCTTCAGGAAGGTGGCTTTCCAAAGAGTTCATTGCTCAAAAGCTTTCCGGTATTGAAGCTTCTTACAAAAAAGAAAAAGAAGAGAACTAATTTTCAGAAGTCTATAAGGCCGTTCACTTTTTCTTCCAGTATATCCTTCAGTCCTGATTTTACTGCTTCAGACAAAGCTTCTCTGATTATCGGGCTCATGATTTGTTTCATAGCTTGTTGAATGGTTTTTGACCCTGATTCTCCAATATTATTTAATACCAGCCGGTCTATAGATGCTTCAGCAGAGCGCTCTTTTTCCAACTCTGAATGTATCTTTACTTTTCCTTCTTCTAAGATAAATTCTTTGATGATTATTGTTTTTTCAGAATCCGCATCGGAGCCGGCATCTATATTACTGCTAAGCTTTCTCAGGTTTACTTCTTGGCCCTTTTGTTCGAAAAATATCTCCGGCTTCTTAACCCTTATTTTATTTATCAAAATCTTATCCGTCAATAAGCTTTGGACATCAAGATCTATCTCGATCTCTTTCAGAGATATTGCCGCTCCTTCAGTAAATCCTTCAGGATTGTAAACGATAAATCCGTCCATATCAGCTGAACTACCAAATACAGAAATATCTATGTCATCTACTTCCACTTCCGTTTTTAATAAATCGCTTCCTGAATCTTCTATCCCGGATTCAACGATGCCATCAATTGTCATTCCAACAGCCAGAACTGCGCCCAGTAGGATTGCTAATATAATTCCGGTTATTTTTAAACCCTTCATTTGTTTCTTTTTAGTTAGTTTTCAACCTTATAAACTATTCTCCGGATAAATAGTTTCTTTTTCTAACTCATTGCGCATGAAGACTTTCCATTTGAAAACCTCTGTAGTACTTCTTGACAAGCCAAAAATGAATATTGTGGTTATTCCGAAAGCTATGGTCGAAGAGTTGGGAGGACTTGGAACAAGACTACTTTGTTCTGTAAATGAATTTGAGGAATTTCATTGTGGAATGGTTGCATATGGTGAAGGGCAGGGATACATATCTTTAAACAAAAAAAGGCTTAAAATATTTGGAGCAAATTTAGGTGATGAAGTTTCATTGGAGCTCAGGCACGACCAATCTAAATATGGAATGGAAATGCCGGAAGAGCTTGAGGCGTTGCTTGAACAAGACGGTGATGGCGCAAGGCTGTTTGAAGCTCTGAGCGATGGAAAAAAAAGATATATCATCCACTATGTTGACTCAGTAAAAAGCAGCCAGTTAAAGATCGATCGCGCAATAATGCTCATTAATAATCTTAAAACCATGGGCGGTAAATTTGATTTCAGACATCTTTTGGGAATGCCGCCAAGGGATGATTAGCTCTTTCTATTCCTCCGGTGGAGGATCAGACCGTACTATTGTAAGGTATTTGGTCCAGGGACCGATCTCGTGTTTATAGTTCTTAGCCAGCACTCTGCTTATTTGTGTGATGTGACCTAAATCGTGAACAACCCATGACGAAAGCATTTCTTTTAAGGTGATATTACCAAATTCCGGATGTTTTCCTTTCCTCATAAGATCTTCAGAAGAAAGGTTCATTCCTTTTAACTCTTCCAAATTTTGCGCTCTTCTTTTTGCAAACAGATCCAGTAATTCTTCGGAGCTTTTATCTGCGTAAAGTCTGTCTTGTGCAAATCGGTCGTAAGGCTCGAATTCTTTTGTAGTATCAAATTCAAGAATGATCTTTGTTCTCGGGAGCCAGTCTGTTTCCTCACCATATACCAAGTGCCCCATAACCTGATGAGGGCTCCATGTTGAATCTCCTTCATTATTGTAAAGCCATTCTTTGGAAAGCCCCGAAAGCAGTGCTGATATAACTTTCGGGGTTCTTTCTAAAATTGAAATGGCTTCATCAATATCAAAAGAAATATTCACCTAATTTGCTGTACTCCCACTAATTGTATGGCCGAAGAAAATAGCATTGGCAAACAACTTGTTAGTTCCATACCAGAATGCACGGAAGTTTGGATTGTCTGTCATTGTAATAACTTTTCCACTACCAAAACGACTTATTACTACCGCGGCCGTGTTCTTTAATTTTTCCAGATTATCATCCGAGATATAACCACTTGCCAGTGGGGAATCGGTATACACAACCGGATTTGAATATGGATTTTTTCCTTTCAGAAGAAACTGTGTGCTATTTCTGAATACGGTCAGGTCTTCATTGTTAAATCCATATCCCATAGGATGAGTAAGATCAATCTTTGTATTAAAAATTGCTCCTCCGATTACTCCCGCTCCGGAATCATTGCTTTGATTCACATATGGTCTGGTTTTAACTTCTTTTTCCTCTTCTCCATTTTCTCTTGATACGTACTCAACATTAGCCAGTCCTTGTTGCTTCGCCCAGTTAATTCCATACTTATAAGCAATCAATGTTCCGCCATTTCTTACCCATCTTTTTATTTCGTCAACGTCTTCTGAAGAAAGATCTCCATAGCCATAACCTGAAATAATCAGCACATTATATCTGTCTAGTTCTGAGCCACGGATGTCGTTCTGTTCAACAATACTCAGCGGCATATGATAACGCTGATCCATTAAATGCCATGCTTCACCTATTTCATAAGAATTGGTTCCGCTTCCGCCAATCATAGCTACTTTTGGTTCAACCAGATTTTCAAAATTATTACTACCAAGATCCATGCCTTTCGGTGTTAATCCGGTTTTTACAGCATAAACACTGATGCCGTTTTCTTTGGCAATTTCCTGAATCAGCTTATGAGTTTCATTCTGGTCGTTCTGAACTCCTATTGGAACCATGATGGTGCCATAATCAAAGTCTCTTGCTCCTTGTGAGGTTACTGATGTGAACGGTTGTGATGCGACCTTAGCCCGAACTCCGTTTGATAGAAGTTTGTAAACTGCTTTTGGTGCATAATATTCATCCCATTCAAAAACGTATGCGTAATTGCTTTTTCCTCCAATCACAGATCCGTTTTCTTTCATAGTACCATCAAACTGAGCTCCCAACATATCGGAATTGAACTGTCTGTTTCCTAACTCTGCAAAAGGAAGATTGAATGCATATGGCATTGTCCATGATGATACATCATAGAACAAGCTGTCAGTGAATTCTGTTCTTCGCTCAAATACTGCTGTTATTAACTGATACTGTTGCTGATTTGCAGGCACTACAAAAGCTTTTCCGGCTTTGAAGTTTTTTCCATCATAACTAAGATCATTTTTTAACTCGTATATTTTTATCTGGTGTCGGTTCAGCATTTCTGCAAGATGGTAGGTTCTGGCCTGATCTGCTGTTTCTCCAAATACATATGCTTTTATTGATGCCGCTTTTGCTGCTTCTGCTTTCTCTATATAGAAGTCGCGCATGTATGCCAGTAACTCTTCTCGCATTGCCTGAGTCGCTTTTATGGTAGAAAGGGCTGCGGTAAATTGGTTTCTGATCGTAAATGGAAATTTGACTATCCCGTGGATACTTTCCTGAGCATGTCCTCTCGAACTGGCTTGTTCAAAAAGTATTCCAATAGCTCCGTTCACGTCCGGATATGTTGATCCCTTACCGTAGTAAAAGTCATCAAAACTTTCTTTCGAGTAGTACAAAGATTGTATTTTATCCAGCTCTTCTGCATGATATTCAGCTATACTCGCTGTTAACCGCTGGTTTCGCTCCGGTGTCAGCGGATGCGTTCTGGACGGAATTCCGGGCTGAAAAAAGAAGGTGGAATTCGTTCCCATCTCATGATGGTCGGTTAAAATATTTGGTTTCCATTCGTGGAATTTTGCAATTCTTCCTTTGCTTTCCGGGTGCTGAACTAATAACCAATCACGATTAAGATCGAACCAGTAGTGGTTTGTTCTTCCGCCGGGCCATACTTCGTTATATTCTCTACTGGCCGGATCTGTCACTAATTTGTTTAAGCTTTTGTGCTGATTGGCCCATTGAGCGAATCGACTTAATCCATCCGGGTTAATACTAGGATCGATCAATATGATCGTGTTTTCTAAAACTTCTTCAATTTCTTTTCCCTGAGCGGCTGCTAAATGATATACGCTTACCAGTGATGAGTTAGAACCACTTGGCTCGTTTCCATGTACACTATAACTCAGTGTTATTACCGCCGGCATATTTGAAATATCTAAATTTCCTGAGCTTGATGCGTCGGTAAGCTGCACGTGTTCTCTTTTCAGCTTTTCAATATTTTTATGGTTCTCCGGTGAGGTAATAGTGAGCATCAGAAGGGGACGTCCTTCATAAGTTCTGGCGTACTCACTGATTGAAACTCTGTCGGAAGCTTCTGCTACAGCGTACATATAGTTTACAAGCTGGTCGTGTCTAACATGCCATTCACCAACTTCAGTACCCAAAACAGATTTTGGTGTTGGAATTTTTGAATCATATTTAATTCCGTCCGGTAGATAGTAATCTAGTGTAACCTGTGCATTAGCGCTTACCCCAAATAATAATGCAATGCTAAGTAGAAATGCCTTTTTCATATAAGTGTAGTTGTTAATTATTATAGTATTACTGTATAGTAGCTTTACTATATGAAAAATGCTGAAAAAAGCACTTAAACAAAAAAGCGCAATAACTGCTTTCAAACAATTATTGCGCTGTAGTTCCTCAATTTTGGCAGAAGTTAATCAAAACCAGTGGGAATTGAGGACTAGGACATCTTGTGGTATATAGTGCTTCCATAAATCCCTGCCTGAATATGTCGATAGGATTCATTAAATGAACAACCTCTTAGTATGATTGTACCAAGAGTTAGTTAAACTCACCTTTGAATGAGTATGAGCAGGTCTTCTTTCTTCTCTCCTGATACAGGTATTTCTGCATCATTACTCATAATGAGCATTCCTCCATCAGCTTTTCTATACTTGTTGATGTGATTCAGATTGATCAAATAACTCTTATGAACTCTAAAAAAAGAGTTTTCAGGTAATTGTGCAGAAACGAATTTAAGTGTTTTACTGATCAGCTTGGAAGAACCATCTTCTAAAATAAGTTCCGTATAATTATTACTCGCTTTTGCGTACACAATGGTGGAATGTTTAACCAACTCAATGTCTTCTGTTGTTGATATGGCAAGTTTATCAGAAATTCCTATATCTACCGCCGGTTTTTTTGCCTGGTATAAGCTTTCCACTACTTTTCCCAACTCTTCAATTTCTATTGGTTTTAGCAAATAAGCTTCCGGTTTAAAGTTGATGGCTTCTACAGCATGTCGCACATGTGCCGTTGTAAATACTACTTTAGTTTCCTTTGGCTTTATAACTTTTATGAGCTCAAATCCATTTAGTCCCGGCATTTCTATATCTATAAATAAAACATCCGGTTTAATTGAGCGAAGATTTTCTACGCACTCAACACTATTACTGCATTCAAAAAGCACCTCTACTTTTTCCGAATAAGACTCTTCAAGATCATACTTAAGCGTTTCTATGCAATGCTCTTCATCGTCAACTATTGCTACCTTTAGTTTCATTTCGTTTTTCTTTTGATCTTTGGTATTTCCAGACGAACCTCAGTACCTGTAGATTGTCCGGATTCATCATAGAGGTCTATGATTGTAACTTTTTCTTTTGCACGGTCTTCCTCTTCAAGCATTTCTAACCTCTGAGTAGTAAGATCAATAGCCATAGAGCGGGTTTCTTTTGGCTTTCCATCATTTCCTCTGTTTGCTTCCTCTCTGCCTATTCCGTTATCCCGAAGAACAACTTTCAGGCTTTTCCCTGAATCTTTAACAGAAAGTTCAATCCTTTTTTCTCCTTTTTTTTGCATTAATCCATGCCAGATAGCATTTTCTAAAAATGGTTGCACTATTAAAGGAGGGACTACTAACTCTTCTTCATCTATGCTTTCATCAACTTCAATAATAAAACCAAATTCATCCCTGAAACGCAATTGCTCTATCTGAACATACAGGCTTAATACCTGTAATTCTTCTTTTAGAGTGATAAATTCCTCTGTGGAGTATTCTAATATTTGCCTGATCAGCCTTGAAAACTTGGACAAATATCCTGAGGCTTCCTTAGTTTCGTTCTTTATCATATAGGAACGAATAGAGTTTAAAGAATTAAATATAAAATGGGGGTTCATTTGGGTTTGAAGAGCTCTCATTTTCACCTTCTCCATTTCCTTATTCAGGGCAGTCCGTTCATCTTCACGTCTTTTCATCAAAATCCCGAGCCCCATCCCGAAAATAAAGATCTCTACAATTACGCCAATCATAAAGTATTGTATGTCGCCCATTATCAGTGCTGTTACACTTCCGGTTAACAACATAGTTGACCCGGCCACAATGTAGAGCCCTCGTCTGTCTCTCAGTTTTAATACGATATAGATATTTGTAATCAAGGCAAATATGATCATCATTATACGCTCTGTTGTTACGATTGCATATAAAGATGTGCTTAATGGATTAGAAAAAATGCTTATTAATACCGCAGTTACAAATCCAAGGATTATCCATTCTATTATTTTTCCTGCTTTATCTATGATCGGATATAAATTTTTAGCATCTAAAAACCTGCGTACAAACCGAACATACCAGTAATTTAGAAGTATTTGCGTTACTTCATTCCATGCATGGTTAAGGACAGGGAGCCCGCCGAAAAGAACTGTAGATTGAGCCGGGTACATTTTTACTCCTAAATAAAGCAATAAAAAAAGTAGGTATGCCCCGTATAATAAATAAAGCCTGTCCTTGTATATAAAATAAATACCGAATGTATAAAGTAACAGAAAGGCTATTCCACCAAGAAAGAATACGGCTCTAAAGTTATATTCTGCATCATCTACAAATTTTATTACAGAGTTTGATTTAAAGTCTGATTCCTCTATTGTAGCTATTTGTTGATCATAAATAAGGGTCGGAAAATAGTTCTCTCTCAATTCCAGATATACATATTTGTCCTGAATCAGGTTTTCCCGTTTTATTGTATGATAGCGCCACACTATCAATTCCAATTCCTTTTCGACCGGGTCAAAGACTCCGGATTTTGATACGGCTATACTGTCTTCTTGTTCAAAATAGAGATTATTAAGTGCGTATTCTCCTGCTCTTATGACCCATTTTTGTTCTTCAAAATCAACGTCTCCCAGATTTACTTTAAACCAATAGGTTTTTTCTCTTTCTAAGGTCTTTGTTTGTTTTAAACTATCAAATTGATTTTGATATTCATTTGTGAGAATATCTGTTATTCCCAATGAGTTATTTGTTGTTTCAAAAAGGGTGAACGAGACGCTCTGATATGGTTTAATACCCATAAATGATATTGCCCTTTCGTCCATCTCATTTGCACAGCTAATGAGCAAGATCGAGCAAAGCCAAACACAGATATGTAAATTTTTTTTCATTAGTCCATTTTACGACTTACAGATGGAAAGAAAAATTTGTACTCTCATAAAGTTTAATATTTCACTAATTAATATTATGGATACAGAAAGTTCTTCTCGAATTTCTACTTTGAAGTACGCGCTTGGCCCGGGGTTAATAATGGCCGCTGCGGCTGTTGGCGTTTCCCATCTTGTACAATCAACAAGAGCCGGTGCCGAGTATGGTTTCGCTTTGGTTTGGGCCGTAATTCTGGCTAATATCTTTAAATATCCTTTTTTAGAATACGGACCCAGATATGCTGTAATCGCTCAGGAAAGCATGATCGAAGGATATAAAAAACTCGGGTCCTGGGCTTTCTGGATATTTGTTATTTTCACCGTTGGGACAATGTTTACTGTTCAGGCTGCCGTTACAATTGTAACAGCGAGTTTAGCCGCTGAATTAACAGGTATCGTTTTAAGTCCGCTGATATGGAGCGCCATTATTCTTGGTATTTGTATTCTTATACTTGCTGCCGGACAATATTCTGCTCTTGATGGCGCTATCAAAATGATTATGGTTGTTCTGACCATTTCTACTCTTATTGCTATTTTGGTTGCTTTTTTTAATACCGGAGGAACTCCCAAACCCCCTTCACCAAGCATCTGGACTGTTTCCGGAGTTTCTTTTTTAATTGCACTGATGGGTTGGATGCCCATTCCTATAGATGGCGCCGCGTGGCATTCATTGTGGTCGCTTGAACGAATGAAACAAACCGGAAAACGCCCCAGCCTCAAAGACTGTCTCACGGATTTTAATATCGGTTACATTGGCGCCGGCTTGCTGGCTTTATGTTTTCTTACCCTCGGTGCTTTAATAATGTTTGGCAGCGGTGAGGTTTTTGCCGGAAGTGGCGGTGCTTTTTCACAACAACTTGTAAGCATTTATACTTCTACACTTGGCGACTGGGCTTATATTATAATTATTGTTTGTGCTTTTACAACCATGTTCAGTACAACTCTCACCGTTACAGATGCTTACCCAAGGGTTTCACGCCAGATTCTTTCTAATATCTCTTCGGGGTTTGATGCCGGCTCCAAAAAAACGTACCGATACTTTATAATTTCTATTTCAATTGTTTCTTTGATCGTTCTGTATCTTGCCGGAAGCCGTTTCACTTTTATGGTAGATCTTGCTACTACACTTTCGTTTTTAACAGCGCCTGTTCTTGCTTTTATAAACTACCGATTAGTTATGTCTAAACATTTTCCCGATGAACATCGGCCACCTAACTGGTTGCGTATACTAAGTTGGTGTGGAATCTTGTTCTTAACGGGGTTTGCACTCGTGTATGCCTACTGGATAATCATTTTTTAAATCGGAGAATTTTTTTGTCTAAATTTATATTTCCTGTCAGAGAGCCTTTTAATACTTACTCGCATCTTATTGGAGCAATCGGAGCTCTTGTTCTATTGATTTACCTAATTGTTAACTCATCAGAAGATCCCGGGGCTTCCAGAATTTCATTCATTGTCTACGGAATTACTGTTTTTCTGATGTTTGCTTCAAGCTCCATTTACCACGCCGTTAATGTTTCTTTAGAAACTGAGGATCGGTTTCGGTTGATTGATCACATAATGATCTATTTAGTTATTGCGGGTACGTATACTCCCATTTGTACTATAGTCTTAGAAGGAAACTGGCGACTATGGATGTTAATAGGGATTTGGTCTTTTGCATTAATTGGTATCATTAAAAAGGTTTTTTGGATGTCTGCTCCAAGATGGTTTTCAACTGTTTTATACTTGTTAATGGGATGGGTTTCAGTAATCATTTTTCCTAAACTTTGGGATCAACTGCCCCATATGTTCTCGTATTGGATTGCTATTGGCGGGTTCTTTTATACCATTGGCGCTATTATTTACGGAACCAAAAAACCCGATCCCTTTCCTAAGGTTTTCGGGTTTCATGAAATCTGGCATTTGTTTGTTTTAGGGGGCGCTTTTTCTCATTTTTATGGAATCTATAAATTTTTACCCGGTTATATAATCTCTGGTTAATGAAAATATTTCGCTCTTTTTCCTCTTTTGTTATTGTTTTATTGATAACATTTGGCTGTTCTTATGCTCAATCTTCTGTTCAAAATATTTACTTCCCCGTTCACCGACCGGCAGACCTTAATTGGCAACAATTAAAAACCGATCACTTTCGCATTATCTTTCCAAAAACGGAAGATTCCCTGGCATTTAGAACGGCTTCCATACTCGAAAATCAATATTCTGAAGCTCAGAAGCTTTCGGGAGGTAAATTAATGAACTTCCCCGTTATCATTTCTAATTACAATGATCTCTCTAATGGTTTTGTAACTTCCAATAATTTCAGATCAGAATTTGATGCCGCCCCCTTCAAGGGAAAAACCATCAATCCCCGTTCCGGAGACTGGCTCGAAGCGGTGTTACCACATGAGCTTTTACACGCAACTCATGGAAGCTTGATTGTTCCATATTCCCTTCCCTGGTTTTATAGTCTTCTTTCACCGGACTTTGCCAGAAGCTTCAATTTTTTTCCTCCTGTAGGAGTTCATGAAGGCTTAGCTGTTCATCATGAAACCGAAAATGTCTCCGAGAATGGGGGACGTAAAAATTACGCTTACTTTAACAATCAGTTCAATGCACGTGTAAATAGTGATGATCCCTGGAGCGCCGGACAAACATTCAATGTTTCAAGATATACTCTTCCATATAATCGTCACTATATTTCCGGATCCACATTTACTCAGTGGTTACATCAAAACTATGGAGAAGAAGTCTCCAAAGAAGCGATCCGCTTCCACCATAAATATTTTTTTCTGGGTTATGGATTTGCTTTAAAACATGTTACAGGTAAGTGGCCGGGTGACTTATACGATGATTACATTGATGACAAAAAAAGAGCAGAAGCCGAACGGCAGGATCAAATCGAGGAAAGCACATCTGATAAACAATTTATTATTGGTTCTTCTTTTAAAGGAGTTTCTCAACGAAAACCTATCTGGACAAGAGACTTTGAACTTGTATTCTATAGCTCTCATTACAATGCACCAAGAGGTTTTTACCGTTATAATCTTACTACAAAGAAAACGCATCGCTTAGCCGAGGTCTTTACAGTCTCTGACTATAATATCGATTATGACCGAGCCGCAAACTCCATCCTGTTTTCGGAATACGATGCCGATCTTTTGTACTCTTCTGCATACAAATCTGAGCTTAAAAGACTAGATCTTGATTCAAATAAAATGTTTGAGATCACAGAAGGCGATAGGGTTTACAGCCCTACTATTTCCGGGTCTAGAATCATTGCGCTTCAAACGGATGGCGCGAGCGCAAATATCATTTCTATTAATGGAGATGGGAAAAAATCAATTCTTGTCAGTTTTAACGATGCCACTCCTGTTTCGATTAAGGCAAACCCTTCTTCTCCGGATCAATTAGCTTTAATAGTTAACAGGCGGGGAATCCAGGCCCTCTGGATAACCACTCCTCAAACAATAGCTCAGGATATACTACAAGCTCCCAGAGTGGCTTTTAAAGATGCTTCGATTTTTGATCTGGACTGGCACCCAACCGAACAAAAACTGCTGTTTACTGCCGATGTTTATCCCGCAATGAACGTTTATGAGCTGAATCTTTCCAATGGTGATATTCTCCAAAAAACAAACTCCCTTTTCAATTCTTTTGAGGCATCTTATTCTCCTGATGCATCTTCAATTGCTTATGTTGTTCAGCAAAATCAGGAACAAAAGATTGCTATTCTGAATGAAGAGGATTTTTATAACAAGCGGGTTCCCGGAGACGCTCTTTTATCCGGCAATGATCTTGAACAAAAGCTTAATCGTCCTTTGCTTGGTTCAGAAGTTAGTACTGATTCTTGGATTCTTGAAGAATATGATTCAGACCTTAGCTGGCTTAAACCACGAGCCGTTCTTCCGGTGCTACGAGAAAACTCAGGAGAAACGCAGTTTGGCATAAACCTGCAAAGTATTGATGCTTTAAGCAGCCAGAGCTATTCAGCTGAAGTAACCGGAATTCAAAGCAGACTCTGGTATGATATTTCTTATACGAACAAAACTTTCTGGCCGGGATTTAAAATTCGTTCTTACAGTGATCCAGCTTTTGGGGTTCTTGAATTCGGAAATAATAACAGATATGCTGTTATGCAACAAGAGCGTGGTTTTGATTTAAGTATACCAATGAATTTTACTTTTAACGGCACTACAAGAGGTAAATCTCTTTACGTGTCTCCCAGCATTACCGCTGAACAATTCCGTTATTTTGATTTATCCCCCAATCCTGTCTCCGACTTTGCAACACAATATAAAGCCGGGGTCGTTTCTCAGATAAGTTGGAATATCCTTACTCAAAGAAGGGATATTCAACCGTCTTCCGGAATCTCTGTGTTTGGTTTTTTTGACAAAGCATTGAATGATCAGGAGTTGCTGTTAACATTTGCAGATGGAAGCCGGGAAGGTTTGGGAATAAGGGATCGATGGGCTGCTTATTACGGGCTTATAGGCTACGTAGCTCCTTTACGAAAGCTGAATCAGTCCCTCAGGTACGACCTTCAGTTTTTAAATCAAAGCAATTTCCTTTTATACAGCAAAAGCACAATTATTCCGGACAGTTTTACAGATAATGCTTTTTTAGCGAGCTCTAATCCGCCTGAAACTTTCAATAATTTAGGCAGATTTAGTACCCGATATACAATTCCGGTTGCATACCCAAGCGACGGAGGTATGCTGGTTCCTTTTTATCTTCAAGCCATTTATTTATCTGCTTTTTCTCATACTATCACAAATTTGGAACAGGATTCTTTCAGCGATTTGATTTCTCAAAGCAGAAGTGTTTTTGGTGCCGGGTTGCATTTTCAATTCAACGTCGCTAACCTTACTTTTGATTTTGGCTTAGGTGTTTCATTTGAGCCAACGCGTAACAGCGCTAAATTTGTATTTGGTGAATTTTAATGCTTATTCAAGCAGTCAAATATTTTTCTCTTTTGGTTTTCTTAATCCTGCTTGGTTGCGGAGATAGAAAACCTGATTCCCCACAGGAGGCTCCTGTTGGTAACAGGAAAAGCCCTATTGCTATTTCCTCAATAGAACATGAAAACACCTATGTTAAAGTAGTATATGGTCAACCTTACAGAAAGGGTCGTACAATTTTTGGTGATTGGGAGCCCTATGGGCAGGTTTGGCGAACCGGAGCAAATGAAGCCACTGAAATTACCGTCACTGAACCCGTTTTGATGAATATGGTTGTTGTTGATGCGGGAACATATTCTTTGTTCACAATTCCTGACAAAGAAAGCTGGACTATCATTTTGAATAATGGTCTCGGGCAATGGGGAGCCTTTGACTACAATCGTCAGCTTGACGCATACCGCTTTGATGTTCCTGTTCAAACATTAGACACACCTGTTGAGGCTTTCACAATATCTTTTTCAGATCTTAAAGGATCTTCTACCGTCATGAGTTTAAGCTGGGATGTTGTTAAAATTGAGATCCCTGTAAGGTTTTATTAGATTGTTAAAATTGTTTTTAAAATTACTATATCCTTTAATAACATGCGATTATCCCTATTTATACTCTCGCTTTTTTTAATCTTAGCTCAGAGCCCAAATCTAAAAGCACAGAATAATTTTTTTTCTGGTGAATGGGTTACCTATACAAATGAATTTCATACCTGGGGGGACAAAAACTTTAATGGAAATATCAATATTAATAGCCTTGGTGAGGCCCGGTGGATACATTCGGAAAGACTTTTTTTAAGTCGTCTGAAAACACAATACAGTGGGTGTGTCCCTGCTGAAAAATCCATTTCAAATTACTCTTCCTTTACTTTATCCCTTGCTATTGAATGTGCCGATTCTGATACCGTTTATACATTTAATTTAACAGGCTTCAGTGTTGGAAATCCTTTTTATGTTCTTGCTGCCACTACTCATATAAAATCACTTAAAAATAACAGTAATGTAGATGTAAAGTGTTTTTTAGGGGGAGGATGTAATATGAATTCTTTTAATTCCTATCTGCGGCGTCCTTCAAACAGAACTATAATGGAAGATTTTCTATTTATTGGTTCTGCTACCAACCCGGATATCACCATTGAAGAAATCCGGTTTACTGATGAAGCCCTGGAAGTGCTTTTACTTTTTAATAAAATTGACCAGGAATACAGTGGAAACTTGCATTCCCCGGGCACAGATTTTGCACTATATGTTCGTGACTCTTCGGGGAACAGATACGATTTAATATCACAATTTGGATGGATGGGAAGTGACAAGCATGGTTTCGGAAATATGGTTATTCCCGCCGATACAGAACAACATCTTTTATTATTCTTTGAGCCGGCAACCAACTCCGATTCTATAACAAATTTAAGCTTGATCGAAGGAAGCTGTGAAACAGGTTGTTGGAACTTTTACGATGTGAGGTTGAAGGACAAGAAATAGAAACCATTTACTGCATTAGTCAACCAGATCCAACAGCTCTTCAGGAACATCTATATCCATCCTCAGAACTTGTGATGCATGAGTTTTTCCTTGTGCATCCAGTTTTAAAGAAACAGTCCCGCCTCCACCCAGACTTTCATTCAGAATAAAGTTCAACGCTCCTATATTCGGGAGTTCGTAACGTTCTACTTCTCCTTTACACACATATTTCATGTGCTCTTTTACTTTTTCTGAGGTGAGTTCTTTTTTCAGAAAAGGATAGATATCCGGGTGTCGCGCTATAATACCAACATTTGATCCGTTTCCTTTATCTCCGCTTCTTCCGTGAGCTATCTTGAGTAATTTTACCTGAGGCATTCTTCTTTTTTTAAGTTGACTAATAATACAAAATAAGTGCGTTTTTATCGACAGGCTATCTGTTCTGTTTTCAGGTTTCTATTTTTACACTTTCAAAAATTTCATACGGCGGTTCTGATCCTGACCAATAGAATAAAACGATAGTATCTCCGGGTTCATATTCATAAATATCTTCCGATTTTATGGTCTTGAATGAATTGGGTAAAAGTTCATTTTCTTCAGTTGAAACCGGAGCCCAATCTATTACTGCTAATATCTCTTGTTCAAATGCTGCATAGTAAAACGTCTCTGATGTTCCGTTTTCTATTACAAGTTCATTACTTTCCCATCGGTAGGCGAGCTCATTATTTTCGTTTTCGAATGCTGTGCAGGATGAAATCAGAATTAAAAGAATAAATAAATACGCTATTTTCAATTGAGTCTTGTTAATTTGGTTTTGTTTTTAACTTAAATAATTTATCGAAATTGTACGATTCTTCCTTTTTGATCAAACTGGTTCAGGCTAAGATGCCTTTTGGAAAATACAAAGATCGCTTCGTTACAGACCTTCCTGTTCATTATCTGGAATGGTTTCAACGTGAGGGTTTTCCTCCCGGTAAATTAGGGCAACAGCTTTCAACCATGTATGAGATCAAAACCAATGGTTTAGAAGATATTCTGGATCCCATAAAAAAGAAATATCGATGGAATCGTCTTCAATAATAATTTTTACCCAAGTAAACTACCCAAAGCTGCCGGTTGGTGTAATAGCCAACCCGACAAGCTATATCTCGGTACGTTCGTGAGTAAAACCTCATGTTCAACCACATTACTTTTAAAAAGAAGCATTCTTTTTGCAATTGGTTCTACTGTAAAACCTCCTTCCTCATTACTAACTTTAAGCTCTCCTCCATCACCTTTTTTCCAGTCTTTATTTAGATATATAAGCACTGTGATTTGCCGGTTACTTCTTTTGTTAAATTGGTCTATATGTTTCTCATATTTTGAACCGATTGGATATTTGGCCAAATGAAACTCAGATCCTGATAGGCTAATGAAGCAATACATTCCTAGTTTTTCTCTTAATTCTTCCATCAAATTAAAAAAAAGCAAAAGGGGAGGGTCTCTTTTGGGATCTAACCAATAAATAAGATCCCCTCGTACTTCTTTCTGTATTTGATAATCCTGACTGGTTCCAATTCCGGCTTTTTTGAGCCTTTCATTTTCTTCAATAACAGAGAAAAAGTCCATGATTGTTTTATATAGTTCGTCAGAAATGAAATCATCTATAATTACAATATCTTTTTCAGCGAGCTCATCCACCCATGAGATCCACTTGTCTTCAGAATAAACCATGGGTATTATTTTTAATCGAGTAATTGGTAACTGGTTTAAGAAAGGCTTTAAACCATGCTAACCTTTTAGTTAGGTAAATTTAAAATACACTTTTTTGTGCCATCACAAGACCCTTTTATTTAAGGATTGAAAAAAAGATTAATAGCAGTGTAACATATTTTGGCGATTATCCCTTTAGTACAAGTGCTGATTTAAGGGTTATCAACATCGTTGTGGAAAAGTAATTGCTTTTGTTAGCCTAGACCACTTGAGAGTGATCAATTTGACTTTTCGCTTAAATAAGCGCAAAATAAGCTGAATTAGATACAAAATATACCCTAATGGTATATTTTGAGCTTCGTTTTTTGAAAAGACTACAAGAATACGAAAAATATTTTTAATAAAAAGCGAAAATAAATTTTAGTTTTACACAAAGTTTTGTACATTTGACTTGTCAATAGCCCTCAAGTATTTAATACTTGATATGAGATTCCGAGCCCCTTTATAACCCAATAAAGGGGCTCTTCTTTTTTGTATATATTTCCTACATATTTTTTTGTTTCTATTTGGAAGTTTGTTTTCAAAGTTTTACTTTACGTTGTGCCTATCTGAGAAGCGGCTATTGACATTCCCGAATCTCATTTAGCAAACTTTATTGAATATTTCCCAACAAGTAATACTTATGTCAAATAAGTATTGGTTTATACGCCCATGACGGGTGATGGAGACGCTAAATTGAATACATTGGTTAATCTTACTAAAGATTTTTTCGCTGTTTATGACAGCTTAGAAGAGGTATCTCAAAGATTTTTCAACTATTTCGAAGTTTTTTTCTCAATTTTTTCTGTTTGCTTATACTTAAATGTAAGCACAAACAAAAAAGCCACCCTGTTTGAGCAAGGTGGCTTTTTTTATGTCAAAAGTGGGGCAAGTTCCAGTGGTACTGGAGAGCAGGCTTGCTATCTTCGCTTCCCGGGGTTCGATTCCCCCTTGCTCCACACTTTGTTTATTAACCCTAAAACACACTCAAGGAGGTGAATAGGATGAAAAAGGTTAGAATTAAAATTCCAACCCGTAGAGTTAAGATTACCTACACTGTCAAAGTCCGTACAAGACGCAGATAGTAGAATAGTCTTAATGTAAGTTCGTGAAGGGACAGGAGAGATCTTGTCCCTTTTTTTGTTCAACGCAATTAATGCTGTTGAAGTATATAGTGCTTTAGAAGTATAGTTTGCTTTTAATATCCCCATATAGAAGCTTGTTGGACGCAATTATATTATATTATAGCGAAACTAACAAATTAAGTTTCACTTAGTAATTTTAATCACCAGTAATATGAAACCGACAAAAGCTAAAAAAGTATCAATAGAAATTGAGGTAGAGATTGAAGAATCTTTAGAAGTTGCTGAGCCTGATTTTAAAAGAGACTTAGATAAAGTTATTCTTAGCGACACACAGCGCCCAAAAGATTCCGAAACATCATAGACTGATCTTTTCTATTGTTCCACCGGAAAGCATACTCATTAACGTAAAGTTGTAAGTATTTCTTAGAAGTATGCTTGTACGCTCCTCTTATTCCGTTCTTAAGGTAGCTCCAAAAACCCTCTATAGTATTTGTGTGAACTTCACCACGAGCAAATTCATCCATTTTATGTTGAACGGTATCGTGGTTATAACCTAAAGAGCCTAATGAATGGTAGATATTGTATTCATCGGTATAAACAGTAGTTCCTTTCTGAACATTGTTTTCGATTAATGGAAATACTGTATCTCTTTGAACATCAGGAGTTACAAAAGCTCTAACTCTGCCGTCTCTTTCAACCATGCCAACGACTGGCATTTTCTTAGTACCACGACCCGCTTTCGTGCGTGTGTATTTAGATGTTGGATTTCTTTTTACTCTTCTCGCTTTACCGCCAACATACGTTTCATCAACTTCTACAACACCTTCAAATAATTCAAAATCACCTTCTAAGCACTTACGGATTAAATGACACATTCTCCATGCTGTTTTATAAGTAACGCCTATTTCTCGTTGAATTTGCTTTGCTGAAACACCACACTTTGATTGAGACATACGGAATACAACATAGAACCATTTAACTAATTCGGTTGATGACTTATGAAATATCGTGTTAGCAGTAGGGTACACTTGAATCTTACCATCAGCACTAGTAAAACACTTTCTTGATTCAGTATAGTACAAGTCTATAATCTCACCAGTTTCTTGATCTACATAACCATTAGGGAATCTCTTATCAAAAATGTATTCCAAGCAAGCCTTTTCAGTAGGAAACTCTTTTTGGAAGTCGAAGAAAGTATATGTTTTCATAATTCAGTAGGTTTTTGTCTTAATCTGTAATTAAGATACTGAATTATTTACTTGTAGTCAAGGGATAATCGACCATATTTTTTACATCGCGTAAAGAAAACCCGACACTTACTAAACCTTATTCATTATGTCTAAACAAGAAATTCTTTCATGGACCTCATTAGCGACGTCTTCTTCATTCTTATTCTTTTATATACTCTTTAATTTTGGATTACCCGGAACTGTTGAGAGCTTCTCCGGTACATTTGTAAAATCCTTTTTCAATCTTTTCTGGATTGCTGTAGTTATTGAGATCATTGTTGAGATTAGTGAGGGAAACAAAAAAGTTCAAAAAGATGAGCGTGATTTTATTATTGAAGCAAAGGGAATGAAGGCCGGGTATAACATTTTAGTTATTTCTATAGTAATTGCTCTTGTTCAAATCTTCATATCAAACCTGAGTTTTATGAGTAATTCTGATTTTCCTTTTTCTCTAGAGCTTTCTACTGTTTTTCATTTTCTCATCCTTTCTCTGTTCTTTGCCAGTGCAATCCGCCGAACTATTATGATCTATCAATACAGGAAAGGATATTGATATGGAAGACGGAATCATTGTAAACAATATCAGGAAGCTTCGGTTTAATCAGAACGAGATGACTCAACAGGAGCTTGCAGATCTGGTTGGGGTAACACGACAAACGATCAATGCCATTGAAGCCGCTAAATACTCACCATCTCTTGAACTTGCCTTTAAAATTGCTAATGCTTTTAAAAAACCAATTGGTGAGGTTTTTAAATATAAAATTGAGCCTTAAAAAACTTCTGTTTCTAAGTTTCTACTTGTGTTTGTTGAGTCGAAAACAATTGTGAAATTTATACGCCCCAGAATCATATCATCATTTGTGGTTACATCTACTTTCCATTTCCCTTCCAGAATGTTGGTTTTATATGTATAACCACGATAACCCCCGTCTCTTCCTCCGGTGATCTCAAATTCAATTTTATCTGAGGTTTCCCACTCACCCGTTTGTGAGTTTTTCCATTGCCAATGATGATTTACTCTTTTCTTCAGATCAGCCGGAGCAAAAATAGATGTGAATATGAACAAACTATCTCCGGGAGTATAGCTTGTTTCGTCATCAAATGGAGAAAACAGACCGCTTTTCTGATAAGTCACAGTGTACGTTCCGTTTTCTTTTTCAATTTTATGGGCTACCAATCCTTCTTCCATTGCCAAAGGCACCGGGGGTATCAGATTGAAGAAATAGAAGATATTTATAGTAGCATAAATTATAAGGATCAGATTTATAAGCTTAGTCTTATTAAGCTCTCTTCTTGTAGAAGGACTTTTTCCGTAAATAAAAGTCACTAAAATAAGTGTACTGGATAAGCTTACTCCTCCTGATATCAAAAAAATAAATGTATTCATCGTGTTTACTAATACCGGAATAAAAAATGTGAAGAAAGTAAAGTTCACAAAAAAATATGTGCCGAATTGTAGATACTTATTCGATATCCTTTTCTTCAAAAGCTCATTTGCGAAAAGAAGTATTACCAGAATTATGAAGAACGAAACGGTCTTTGTAAATGATACACTCCTGGAAAAGAATATTACATATGCGCTACACAATCCACCAATAAAAAACTGAATAGCAAGCGGAAAATAATCCTCATAACGTTCCAGAAACGTTTCTTTCCATTTATTATCATCTGCTAAATTGAAAAGGTACAGGCTCAGGCTCAGAGATAATAAATACACACAGATAATAATCTGATCATATAACCGGTCAATGCTTCCCAGAGTTAATGAATCCCATGTAAATCCCAGTATAAAAAAAACAACCGGTGCACTTTTTTGATGCTTTCTTATAAAAGCCCGGAAACGCGAAATTTTTATCATTCGATACTTTCTTTTTCCATGGATTAAAGGTACAAATCAACATCCACTTTTTCTGTTAAGAATAATCAGGTTTTTTGCTTTTAAACTTGTGATTGATTTCATTTATAATTCCTTTTCATAAACCTGTTTTTATTATGCCTAAAATTAATGTAACACGTTCCACTACAATACATTCCCCTATTGATAATGTTTACTCAAAATTGAATGATTTTAATCATTGGACCAAATGGTCTCCCTGGTTAATTATGGAAAAGGGAGTAACGGTCAATATTTCTGAAGATGCTAAATATTATGAGTGGAAAGGAGACAGAGTTGGTGAAGGTAATATGAACATCTCGCTGGAAGATGGAAGTAATTCCATCGAGTATGATCTTACTTTCTTAAAGCCATGGAAATCTGAGGCTAAAGTAAAATTTATGCTTTCTGATAATAACGATCGTACCGCTGTTACCTGGTCCATGGATAGTAAACTTCCTTTTTTCATGTTCTGGATGAAGAAAATGATGGAAGGGTTTATCGGTATGGATTATGAAAGAGGTTTGAATATGCTTAAGGATTATATTGAAGAAGGAGAAGTTAAATCAAGTTTGGATTGGAAAGGTGAATCCGACTTTTCCGGAACCAAATATATAGGCATTAAAACAACTTGTGACATCGATGAAATGGATGAGGCCATGCCGGAAGATTTTGGTAAGCTGGAACAATTCATTAAGAAAAATGAAGACCTTGCAACAGGACAAGCCTACAGTATTTATCATAAATGGGATATTGTAAAAAGAAATGCAACCTATACCGCCTGCGTTGGAGTAACTTCTTTTCCTGAAGAATTACCTGATGATTTTCTATCAGGAGAAATTCCTGCTACAAGAATTTATACACTCCGACACACAGGAAAATATGACCATTTGGGAAATGCCTGGTCAACAATGATAGGAATGTCCAGAGGTAAAGAGTTTAAACAAAAAAGAGGCATTCATCCCTGGGAACATTACATTACAAATCCTCAGGAAACGGCAGAAGATGCAAATATTACCGATGTTGTTTTTGCAATTAAATAACACCCTTTTTTCCTCAAAAATTTTTTTTGTTTTAGAACTTCTATTTAACTGATCAGTTTATTTAGAATTGGAATTAAAATTGTAGATTTTTTTGTCTTTATTAGCCTAAGACAAACTATCTTCCTACATGAAGTTTTTTTCATCACAGATCTCTTACTTTATTTCAAACAAGAACACGAAGGTAAATATAGCACGCCTTCTTAAGTTTCTTGGTATTCTTGTTCTTCTCATTACCATTTATGGAGTCCTTTTCCATATAATTATGGAAAGAGAAGGTCAGCAACACAGCTGGATGACAGGGTTTTACTGGACTCTGGTGACCATGAGTACACTGGGTTTCGGGGATATTACCTTTACATCTGATCTGGGACGTTTCTTTTCAATGGTGGTTTTAGGTTCAGGTATTATCGTTCTGTTGATCATGTTGCCCTTTACCTTCATAGAATTCTTTTATGCTCCGTGGATGGAGGCACAATCCCGCGCAAGAGCTCCCAAAGAACTTCCTCCAACTACAAAAAACCATGTGGTTATTGCCAGTTTTGACCCTATTACAAAAGCTTTAGTAGAAAAACTTAAACAGTATCATAAGGAATATGTGCTTTTGGTTCAGGACCTGACAGAAGCTCTGGAATTGTTTGATAACGGATACAGAGTTATGGTTGGTGAACCTGACAATCCCGAAACTTATCAAAAGCTACAAATTCATCAAGCGGCAATGGTGGTTACGAATGGCTCTGATATGTTTAATACCAACGTAGCTCACACTGTGAGAGAAAACAGCGAGCATATTAAAATTATAGCTACTGCCAACTCTCACGATTCTATTGATATTCTGAAACTCGCCGGATGTGATCATGTGCTACATATGGGAAATCTTCTGGGAAGAGCTTTATCAAGGCGAGTCCTTGGACAGGATGCCCGCGTTCATACCATCGGTAGACTTGGAGATATTGTAATTGCTGAAGCCACAGCTTACGACACTCCGCTTGTTGGAAAAACACTTCGTGAATCACAACTCAGGGAAAAACTTGGAATCAATATTGTTGGAATTTGGGAACGAGGACATTTTCTCGGCTCTCATCCGGATACTGTTATAAGCGAACAAAGCGTGATCATGATGGCGGGTTCTGTGGATCAGCTTCGAAGATATGATGAGTTGTTTGGTATCTATGCCATAAGTGAAGAGCCTGTTATCATAATTGGTGGTGGACGTGTAGGTAGAGCAGCAGCTTATCATTTAAAGCGCCGAAATATTAAATTCAAAATTGTTGATAAAAACCCTGACCGAATTCTGAATGAAAAGAATTTCATTCTTGGAGATGCCAATGATATCAACACATTGAAAAAGGCCGGAATAGATAAAGCGCATAGTGTCATAATCAGTACTAATCAGGATGATATTAATATTTATCTAACTATTTACTGTCGCCACCTTCGCCCAAATATTCACATTGTTGCCCGTTCCACTCTGGAAAGAAATGTGAGTTCGTTACACCGCGCCGGTGCCGATTTTGTGATGTCATATGCTACGATGGGAGCCAACGCTATCTTCAATATTTATGAAGAAAACGATATTATAATGATTGCCGAGGGATTGAATGTATTCAGTTTAAGAACTCCTTCAAAAATTGCAGGAAAAACCATTATAGAAGCTGATATCCGTCACAATACCGGATGTAATGTAATTGCCTATACCAGAGACGGGGAACAGATAATCAATCCGGATCCTACAGATCCTATTCCGGAAAACAGCGAACTTGTTTTAATTGGGGAGACCGAAGCAGAAGAGCGGTTTATTCAAATGTATGCTGATTAAGGAAAGCGATCATCCAAAAAGTTCTTTGGATGATCCTCCGGCTTTTTTCTAGTTCGACTCCATCTCCATAGCTATTGTTTGCATTCTCATAGCTAGTTCTTTATCGGATTGCATGGCCTGAGCAATACTTTGAAACCGTTGAGCAGACATCTCAGATTCCTGAATTGATTGCATTTGTTGTTTTTGAGCGCTCATACTTGCTTGTTGTAAAAAGCTCTGCATATTCGCTACGGTTTCTTCTTCTTTAGTAGTAAGTTCTATTTCTTCGCCTTCAGGGTTTTGCTGGCTCTGCATTATTTCCTGAAATCTTGCTGTAGACATTCCCTCTTCTTCCAGTTTGGCAACAACCAGACTATCCAGTTCCATTCGTATTCCTTGGAGTTCCTGTGCTATTATTACAAATTGTTCCAGTTCAGAATCTGATACCGAATCAGCAGGAGCAATTTGTTGCATTGGCATATTTTGAGCCGCTACAGCTGTACTGCAAATAATAAGTGATAAAATGAGTGCTTTAACTCTCTTTAAAATGTTCATTGAAAAAATAATTTCTTTGTGAATAGTTTAATTAGTCGAAAACTATCCATTAATAAACGGGATACTAAATTTGAGGCCGGGCTTTATAGGTTTTTAACATCAGCAGCATAGATTTGGTGATTTTTTTCTTGTTTTGCGCTGATATAATTCGTTGACAGTTTAATAGCGATCGTTCTGGAAAAATTCGCCCTTAGTATTTATATGATTCAGTTACTTTGTTCTATGTACTTTTGTACCGATACTGAGCTTCCTCAGCACAGGCTCCAGTACCAAAAACTCCCGACAAGAATTATTGGCGCGAACTTCATTGCATCGACTAATCATTACAAAAGGTCTTCGTTCGTATGATACATATTCACGAATTAGCCAGAGTGTAATGATTACTCCTTCGGAGCCGTCGATTTCATTACGTTCTTGGCTCGCCAATAATTCTAAAGGTCGGTGTAGTTGGAAGCTTTTTCTTAATCAAGTAGCAGACCATTGAAATGATATTAAAGTTCCCAATCCGTCCAAAAACTCTTTCTCATAAATTTTACCGTAGTACTTGAGATTTCGATTAGTTCATACTCATCATATTCGTTCTTTTTGGCAGAAAAACTTTTGAATGTTATTCCATCTGAATCCTTATAAGGCTTTTTTAATTTGAATAAGTATGATTCCCCGGGAATTAACAATATTGCTTCATTTAAAGAGCTATCACTTAAACTTTCTTCTATCACGACATCATTGCCTTGATGAATTTTTAAGTAATATGCTTCTTCATGAGGATTATAAATATCAAACTGACCTTCTTTTGGAATGAGAAAACAAGAACAAAAAAGAATAAATATTGACAGAGATAGATATTTCATTCCATAATTTTTAATCCTTAATCTTTAATTACACTCCCCACTTCAAAAACCTCTTCTCCTAAACTTTCCGCTTTTGCTTTTACTTCCGCTGCTTTATCTGCTGAAACCACACAAACCAATCCAATTCCAAGATTGAACGTTGCTTGCATATCTTCTTCAGGTACATTTCCAATTTGCTGAATCAGTTTGTACACTGCAGGACGTTCCCAGCTTTCCCAGTTAATATCTAAAACCAATCCTTCAGGTAAAATTCGTTTGGTGTTTCCAACCATTCCGCCACCGGTAATGTGAGAGAAACCGTTTACGCCATCCATTTCTTTTAACTCTGAGATCAATCCTAAATAAGATCGGTGAACTTGCAATAGTTCTTCTGCAACGGTACATCCAAGTTCTTCCACATGATCATTTACATCGTATTCACTGAACAACACTTTTCTGGCAAGTGAATATCCATTGGTGTGTAAACCCGAACTTTTGAATCCAAGAAGAACATTTCCTTTTTCAATTCCGGCACCGTTGATCACTTTGTCTTCATCCACAATACCGACAATGGTCCCTGCCAGATCGAATTCACCTTCTCCATAAATATCAGGCATCTCAGCAGTTTCTCCACCAATTAAAGCTACATTATTTTCCTTGCAGGCCGTTGCAAATCCTTTGATCACATCATAACCCACATTTTGCTCAAGTTTTCCGGTAGAGAAATAATCCAAAAAGAACAAAGGAGTTGCCCCACAAACCGCAATATCATTCACACAATGATTTACCAGATCTTGCCCAACGGTATCATATTTTCCGGCTTTGAACGCCACAATCAATTTGGTTCCAACACCATCCACAGAACTTACAAATACAGGATTTTTAAATGCTCCCATATCCGGTTTAAAAAATCCACCAAAACCACCAATATTGGATAGCACTGCAGGACCATGAGTCTCTTTAACTACTCCTTTTATAGAATTAACAAGCTCTTCTCCGGCTTTGATATCTACGCCTGAATCTTTGTATGTGAATGTCTTTTTTGTCATTTGATAGAGTTTTTAAATAAAATTTTATCAGTTCGGACTCACCCCTCAATCCCCTCCGTCGGAGGGAAAGCTCGTTGTTACAGATCGTTACCTTACAAGTTCAATATGAGCTAAGTGATGATTTCCATGCCAGGCATACATCGCTAAGGCATTTATAAGTTTATAATTAATTCCTGATTCCGGATGATGAAATGTTCGGTTCCAATCATCTTTTTTAATTGTTTTAAGGATAGCAACCCATTTCAAATGAACTGCTTCCAGAAAATTCAATCCTTCTTCAATACTCATCAAGTCATAATCACCTAAAACTGCCCATGCCGCTTCGTTGTAGGGACGAATTGTAGGATTTTCTTCTGTCATTGCAAGTTTAAATCTGCACAATGAATTAAGATGACTGTCTCCTAAGTGATGAATAACCTGAACCGGAGTCCAACCATTTTCTCTGTACGGAGTATTCAATTGTTCTTCTGATAATTCAGAAACAAGAGCTCTTACTTTTGAAGGAAGTTCTTTGATCTGATTGATGTACATTTCAGCATCATTTAGATCGTGATCTTTCTCGTAATCAAAATTTCCAATAGGGTATCTTTTATCCATGAGATCAGGAATTTTTTATTGCTTAAATATACGTTCTTATAAAACTCTTTGAGAATCCTTTTTCTCACTTCTTATCCACATCCTAAAAGACAAATAAAATGAGATTTATAAATTTAATATATAGTAGTAGAGAGTGTGGATTTGTGGATAACAAAGTTATTCTTTTTCTCTACATCGCTTGACAAAACTTTGTGGATATCAATGTTGATATATTTCTTATAAAAAACAGTAATTTATAGAGTGATATTTTTTGTTATCAACAAGTGTATCTGTATTGTACATATAAATCATCAGAAGCTGTTCAACAGCAAAAGTTATTCTTTTTGAATGTTGATTAGGTGAACAAATTGTGGAAACTTGTTGAGAACTTTGAACGATTTTAGTTATCCAGTTTTTGTTAGTAAGTAATCCACATAGTAATCCACATAAGTCTAGTATATGAAAGTTGTAATTCAGCGCGTAAAATCGGCATCAGTAACCGTCGGAAATGAAATTACCGGAGCTATCGAAGAGGGTTTATTATTACTGGTGGGAATCCATCAGGATGATACTAAAGAACAACTGGAATGGATGTGTGAGAAGATTCTGAAGCTGCGGATATTTGAAGATGAGGAAGAAAAAATGAACCTTTCGGTCAGTGATGTGGGCGGAGGACTTTTAGTAGTGTCGCAATTCACATTATACGGTAACACAAAAAAGGGAACGCGACCAAGTTTTATAGAAGCAGCCAAACCGGATAAAGCAGAACCGATGTATGAGGAAATGATCTCTTACTTTAAAGAACATTCAGATCTAAATATTCAAACCGGAAAATTTGGTGCAATGATGGATGTTGAATTAGTAAACGATGGTCCGGTTACACTGATATTGGAGAAGTGATTTGGCTGTAATTTTCATTTTTATTGATGGAGTCGGAATTGGGAACGAAAGCAAAGAAAATCCTTTCCTCATAGATTCTTACGAAAGTTTTCAGGTCCTTTCTGGAGAGAATTTTTTTAAGAATGGAAAAGGAGTACGATCTTCAAATCAATTATATAAAGCGATCGATGCCAATCTTGGGGTTGATGGTCTTCCTCAAAGTGGAACCGGGCAAACAACTCTATTTTCCGGCGAAAATGCATCCAAAGTTATTGGAAAGCATTTTGGTCCATTTCCTCATTCCGGAATAAAGCATTTACTTAAAGAACAGAGTGTTTTTCAGGCGGCTAAAGAAGCGGGAAAGAAACCATATTTCATGAATGCATATCCTCCTATTTTCTTTGAGCACGCAAGTCGAAGAAACAGATGGAGCTGTACAACGCTCATGACCAAAAGTGCAGAAATGCGGTTGAATTCTACGGATGATATTCTGGCAGAAAAAGCACTGACTGCGGAGATTGTCCAAAACGCCTGGAGAGAAAAACTGGATATAAATATCCCAAGGATTACAGCAACGGATGCCGCCAAAAGATTACTGAATGTTGTTTCGGATCATGATCTGGTTTTGTACGAATATTATCTCACAGATAAAGCCGGCCATAACAAAAGCATTGATGATGCCCGAAGAGTTCTTCAACCACTGGATGAATTTCTACTGCATGTCATCAAACATAAAAGAAGTGAAGATGTGTTGGTAATAACCAGCGATCATGGAAACCTGGAAGATCTGTCAGTAAAAACTCATACACGAAATGAAGTACCGCTATTTGTAATGGGAGAAGGAATTGAGCACTTTAATGATGTGGAGAGCTTGGTTGGGGTTAAGGATGGGATAATGAAAAGTGTAGATAAGTGAATAAGGAAAAGGAATTTAGTGTTGAGTACACGTTAAAATGGGGAGCCGTTATTGGCAGGTTTACTCGCTATGGTTTGTTACCAATAATATCATTGGTATGGGTCTTAACAGTTATAATAGTAGATTTTAATAGGAATACAATTGTAGATATTTTAATTGTAACGTCAGTGTTTCTTTTAATAATATTTTTAGCATTCATCGAAAATTTTAAAAAGGAAAGAATTACAATTATTAATGGTTGTATGACCTTAGAGGCTTCAGGACTTTTTAAAAAAGGAAAATGGAAGTATGATCTACAAGAAATAGATAGGATTAAAATTATTCCAAAAGAGTATATGTGGAATAAAATATATGGGAAAGAAAATCCATCATATGTTAGGTACAAACTGACCTTTCGATACAAAGAAAAAGATATATTTTTTGCGGATGGAATGGATCACAAAACGGCTTTTTCAGTTCTCAGTAAAATGAAAGAGAGTGAAATTTTAAAAGAAAAGTTAAACTAAAAGTCATCCTGAGAATACTTGCCAAGGAAGAGTATTTAATCGACTGTTCTCCATTGAATCCAAGGGATGCCCTACCTTAAATAATGGTATTAATTAAATTCGTTCTGTCGAAAGCCATTTATTACATTAAATCAGATAATTAATAAGATGGAACTAAAGGAACTTCTTAAATTTGTGACCACCGAATTAGAAAAGAAAGGCATAGAATACATGCTTTCGGGAAGTGTTGCGATGAGTACTTATACCATTCCGAGAATGACAAGAAATATTGATATTGTACTAGAACTAAAAGAAGATCAAGTGGAAGATTTTGCGAGTATATTTGAAGACAGATTCTATATTTATAAAGAAGGGATAAGAGAAGAAATTCACAGAAGAGGAATGTTTAATGTGATTGATAATGAATCAGGTTATAAAATTGATTTCATTATCAGAAAAAATACGGAATTCAATAGAACCGAATTCAAAAGAAAGATCAGAGGAACAACATTTGGGTTAAACGTGTGGATTGTTTCTATTGAGGATTTAATTTTATCTAAGTTCAGATGGATGCAGGATTCGGAAAGTCAGGTTCAGAAAGAAGACATTTCACATCTTCTGGAGAACAAAACGATAGACTATAATTATCTTCAAAAATGGATAAAGGAATTAGATCTAAATACGTTTAATTTGCTTGGATGAAAGACACAAAAGACCATATTAAAAAAAAGCAGATCGAGATAATTTTATCCAAAACAAATGAAGAACGCTTAGATATGGGGCTTTCAATGATGCAAGCGGGGTACGATCTAACCCGAGAAAGAATGGAAAGAGAAAACCCGGAAGCTTCTAAAAATAAATTAAGCTATTTAGTCTTTGAAGAGCTTTATGGGAAAGAGTTTTCCAAAGAAGAAAAACAAAAAGTGAAAAAACACTTTTTAAATAAATGAAAAAGAAACTCAGCATCGCCCTTCTGGGAATAATCATTCTCTACGGATTATTACTGATTCCCGACAATTCCACCATCAATATTGAAAGCGAAGGTAATTCCACTCCTTTTATTTGGGATCAGGATGAACGGTGGGATTTTCTGGAAAGTAAATTCGCAGAAGCAAAAGCAGATAAAGAGATAATTACACCCGGAGTTATTGAAGCTCTTATATTTGATCTGTTCTCAATTGTTGATGAAATTGAAAAAAGAAATCCAGATCCCGATGATGTAATTTTCGATGAACTCCTTCTGAGTTTCTTTGAGCTGGCTCCGGTTATTGCCGCACAAGATGTACAAAACCCTGAGTTCTTTGAGGTATATAACAGGGCTCGAAGAGTGATCAAAGATCTGTCTGCGGAATGGGATATATCAGAAAAAGAAACCAGAGATATTCTTTACAAAACGATGTACGGAATGCGCGCAACAGTAGAAGAAGTTTTATTGCAATCTGAAGAGCCTATTGACCCGGTTTTGTATGTGAAGGAAGAGATATCACAAACGCCGGCGACAAATATTTTGGGAATAAAAGTTCACAGTGGAGATCTTTTGGTATCACGAGGAGGAGCAGAAGTCTCAGCACTTATTTCAAGGGGAAATGATTATCCCGGTAATTTTTCTCATGTCGCTTTGATCTATGTAGAAGAAGGAACAAATATACCGTATTTGATAGAGGCACATATAGAACGAGGAGTTGCTATCGCTACGCTGGAGGAATACATCAAAGACCGAAAGCTTAGGTTTATGGTTTTGCGACCCAGAGCTGATCTTCCTGAAATAAAGAAAAACCCGATGCTTCCTCATATAGCGGCTAAAGAAATGTTTGAAGAAGTTCAGCAACGACACATTCCCTACGATTTCAAAATGAATTTTTATGATCCCGAAGCTATGTTTTGTTCTGAAGTGGGATCATATGCTTACAAAAATAATGGAATTCAATTGTGGGAATCTGAATCAACCATATCATCTAACGGAGTTGTGAAATTACTGAACACTTTTGGAGTTGAGAATTTTGTAACACAAATGCCGTCAGACTTAGAATACGATCCGCAACTCTCCGTAGTGGCTGAGTGGAGAAGTGCTGAAAGCTTGTTCGATGATCATTTATACAACGCGGTAATAGACGCCATGCTTGTATGTGCAGAACAAGGAGAAGAGATAGAGTTCAATCCGATGATGCTTCCTTTTGCAAGGATTATGAAAGGAAACAGTTGGATCAAAAATCAGTTTGAATCGGAAGGACCCATTCCTGAAGGAATGAGTGCAACCCAGGCGTTGAAAAGCGAAGCCTTTATACAAAGACATAAAGAGTTAAAAGAGAAAACTTCAACAGCAGTTGATTCATTTATCGAAGAAAACGGATATAAGCCACCGTATTGGGAATTGGTTAAATTAGCTGAGAAAGAATCGGGTTGTAAGAATTAGAAGTATAATTATTGACTAGAAATAATGTCAGAGAAGAAAAAAGTACACCTTGTATTAGGTTCCGGAGGAGCCAGAGGAGTAGCTCATATCGGAGTTATAGAGGAGCTGGAAAAAGAAGGCTACGAGATCATAGAAGTAATTGGCTGTTCAATGGGGGCGGTTGTTGGAGGAATTTACTGCGCGGGTCAGTTATCGGAATACAAAAAATGGATGCTCAGTCTCACCAAAAAAGGTGTTTTTGATCTGTTGGATTTCACATTTACTTCTCAAGGGTTTGTAAAAGGAGAAAGACTGTTCGGAAAACATATAGAGGTTACCGGACAACAGAAAATAGAAGATTTTAAAATTCCTTTTACAGCGGTTGCAACCGATATGAAACATCACAAAGAGGTTCATTTTAAAGAAGGAGATCTTTTTAAAGCCTTGAGAGCGTCGGTTTCCATTCCGGGAATTTTTACTCCCATTGTTGATGAAGATCTTGTTTTGGTAGATGGAGGAGTTTTAAATCCTTTGCCTATAAACCTGGTTCAGAAAAGAGACGACGCGATCATTGTAGCCGTGGATATAAATTCCAGAACCATTGTAGAGGATTTATTGATCAAAGAAGAAAAGAAACAAAGGAAAAAGTACTGGTTCGAAAACTTACTTCCGGATTCCATAAAAGAGTTTGCACAAAACCACGAAGAAAAGAAGAAGGAATCATTTTCGCTTTTTGAGCTAATGGAAAGTACTTTCAGCTTTACACAAGACAGACTTACAGAGTTAATGATAGAACATTATAAGCCGGATATTTTAGTTGAAGTTCCCAGAGATACCTGCGACACTTTTGAGTTCTACAAATCAAAGCAGTTGGTGGAAGTTGGCTCACGAGCATTCAGAAATGCACTGGCTAAATCTGATCAATTCAGATCGCAGGAATAAAAGCTTTACAGAAAAGATATTATTTAGTTTATTTATCTAAGCATTAATAATAGAGGTTATGATGTGTGAACTTGAATTCAAAAGCTATGATGAAATAGATATACTGGAAGTTGTTGCAAAAGGGAAGCTGAATTTGGAATACGCAATAGAAATCAGTTCCAAAAGTCGGGAAAAAGCACATAAGCTTGGCTATCAGTTGTTGATGGACTTAAGTAAAGTGGAATTGGATGCGGGTGTAGTACAGGTGATGGAGTTCTTTGACCTCCAAAAGAATAAAAAGCTAAATATTAAACACAAATACGTGATAACAGCACTTTTTGTGGAAGCCTCGAAACTATATTATTGGAAATTCTGGGAAACGGTTGCCAGCAATAATGGATTGAATTCTAAAATTTTTGTAGATAAAAAGCAGGCCTTTAACTGGCCACAAAATAAAGCAGAAGAAAAACAAAAATAGCATTATGTTTTCTTCATGGCTAAAGAATACATTCTATCCATAGATCAGGGAACAACCAGTTCCAGAGCAATTCTTTTCAATAAAGAAGGAGAGATTAAAGGTGTTGTCCAAAAAGAATTCAAACAACATTTTCCTAAAGATGGCTGGGTAGAACACGATCCTGAGGAGATTTGGAACACCCAAAAAGAAGTGATTGAAGAAGTCGTTTCAAAATATGCTGAAGGCGGGAAAATAATTGCCGCGATAGGTATCACCAACCAAAGAGAAACTACAGTAGTTTGGGATAAGGAAACAGGAGAACCGGTTTATAACGCTATAGTCTGGCAAGACCGAAGAACATCAGATTACTGCGATGAGCTTCGGAGTGATGGATGGTCGGATAAAATTCAGCAAAAAACGGGACTCGTTTTAGATAGCTATTTCTCAGGTACGAAGCTTAAGTGGATTCTTGATAATGTTGATGGAGCCCGACAAAAAGCAGAAGAAGGGAAACTTGCTTTCGGAACTATAGACTGCTGGCTGATATGGAATCTTACTAAAGGAAAAAAGCACGTTACTGATATTACAAACGCTTCACGTACACTTCTTTTCAATATCCATGATAAAGAATGGGATACGGAACTTTTGGAGCTAATGGAGATCCCTGAAAACATGTTACCGAATGTTTGTTCATCAAGCGGGGAAATTGCAACGGCTGAGCTGGATTGCTTTGAAAATGGAATTCCAATTACTGGAATAGCCGGAGATCAGCAAGCGGCAATGTTCGGACAAATGTGTCTTGAGCCCGGAATGCTGAAGAATACGTATGGAACAGGTTCTTTTATAATGTTCAATACGGGTGAAAAAGCTATTACTTCTGAGAACAACCTGTTAACTACGATCGGCTGGCAAATGAACGGAGAGACAACCTATGCTTTGGAGGGTTCAATATTTATTGCGGGAGCGCTGGTTCAGTGGCTAAGAGATGGTTTGGGAATTATTAAATCATCAGCAGATGTGGAAAAACTGGCTTTGACAGAAAAAGATAATGGAGGAGTATATCTGGTTCCCGCGTTTGCAGGACTTGGCGCCCCGCATTGGGATCAAAAAGCTCGCGGAGCCATGTATGGGCTAACGCGTGGAGCAACAGCCGGACACATAGCAAGAGCCGCGCTCGAAGGAATCGCATTTCAGGTGAAAGATGTGCTGACGGCTATGGAAGCAGATTCCGGAATTTCAATTAAAGAGCTCCGGGTTGATGGCGGAGCATCTGTAAACAAAACTCTCATGCAATTTCAGTCTGATATTCTGGGAATTCCGATCGTGAGACCAAAAGTAACGGAAACAACCGCACTAGGAGCCGCATATTTAGCTGGCTTGGCTGTTGGCTTCTGGAAAAGCACAGACGAGCTACAAAAGAAATGGGAAATTGATGCAAGGTTTGAGCCGGAAATGAAAATGTCAGAAAAAGAAAGACTGTTGGAAAAATGGAATCAGGCAGTAGAGAAGAGTAAGAATTGGGTTTAAATAATTACTAATTCTAAATGATGAGTTTTGAATTAGTATTGTTTCAAGAAAGATCGACATCCCGTCCGCCAGCTGGCGGATCGGGATCTTATGTAAGGGATAAATTTAATTTTCTATCTAAAATTTGAATAACCAAAATGAATCGTACCGAATCACTTAATCATCTTAGAGAATACAACGATTATTGGGATATTCTGATAATTGGAGGAGGAGCAACGGGCTTGGGATGTGCTGTGGACTCAGCAAACAGAGGCTATAAAACCCTGTTGTTGGATATGGCTGATTTTGCCAAAGGTACATCGAGCAGAAGCACAAAATTGGTTCATGGAGGGGTTCGGTATTTACAACAAGGAGACGTCTCTCTGGTTATTGAAGCTTTGCATGAACGAGGCTTGCTTATTCAGAACGCTCCGCATTTGGTGAGTCATCAGTCATTTATAGTTCCAAGTTATGAATGGTGGAATGGTCCGTTTTATGGAATAGGAATGAAGGTGTATGATGCTTTAGCCGGGAAACTAGGCATCAAAAAATCCAAAACACTATCAAAGGAAGAAGTTCTGGAAAAGATCCCAACACTGGAACCGGAAGGATTGAGAGGAGGAGTAATTTATTATGACGGTCAGTTTGATGATTCGCGTTTGGCAATCAATTTAGCCCAAACAGCTGCTGATCTTGGGGCGACTCCGGTAAATTACATGAAAGTAAATGAGCTGATAAAAGGCGATTCAGGATTTATTGATGGTGTAGTTGCCAGAGATCATATACATGGAGAGGAATTTACGATCAAAGCCAGAGCGGTTGTTAATGCAACGGGAATTTTTTCTGATTCCATACTCAAAATGGATGATCAGAAACACGAAAATATAATTCAGTGTGCACAGGGAATTCATTTGGTGCTGGATAAAGAATTTTTACCCGGAGACGCGGCTATAATGGTTCCTCATACAGATGATGGACGAGTTCTTTTTGCTGTTCCATGGCACGGTAAAGCTCTTGTGGGTACAACAGACACTCCAATCGACAAACCCGCTTTAGAGCCAATAGCATTAGATGAAGAAATAGATTTTATTCTTAAACACGCGAAAGAATACTTAACGAAAGACCCAACCAGAAAAGATGTAAAGAGTGTTTTTGCAGGATTAAGACCCCTAGTGAAACCACCGGAGTCAAAGTCGACATCTGAAATATCCAGGAGCCATCACATTCAGATTTCTGAATCCGGATTGGTTACTATTGCCGGTGGAAAGTGGACGACCTATAGAAAGATGGCCGAAGACACGATCGATCGGGCAGCGATGGTTGCAGGTGTGGAATTCAAAAAGACAAAAACAAAGAATCAGCGGATTCACGGTTGGTTAAAAAATGTGGATAAGAACGATCCTTTGAGTGTGTATGGATCAGATCGGGTAGCTTTAGAAAAAATAATGGAAGAAAATGATTCTATGAAAGAACAGCTGCATCCGGGTCTTCCGTATATAAAAGCAGAGATCGTTTGGGCAATAAGAAATGAATGGGCTCAAACCATAGAGGATCTTTTGTCCCGAAGAACCAGGGCCCTGTTGCTAGATGCAGAGGCTGCAATTGAAGTGGCGCCAAAGGTAGCAGAGATGTTAGCTGAAGAATTCGGTGAAGATAAAGGTTGGCAAAAACAGGAAGTGAAAGAGTTTCTTGAATTGGCTAAAAACTATGTTATAAATTAATGGATTATCAAAAGATACTTAATGAGATAGATTCGGAGCTGGACAAAGGGAAGTTTGGGGGTAAAGTTGCAAACTATATTCCGGAACTTGCTGATGTTAAGGAAGAGAATTTTGGTATACACCTTTGTAGCCTTGAAAAAGGAAATTTTGCGATCGGCCAAAATGAAGATCGTTTTTCGATTCAGAGTATCAGCAAAGTTTTTGCGCTGACAATGGCGTATCCAATGTTGGGTGAGAAATTGTGGAAAAGAGTAGGCGTTGAGCCTTCGGGAAACCCGTTCAATTCTTTAGTTCAATTAGAATATGAATCAGGTATTCCAAGAAATCCACTTATAAATGCCGGAGCACTTGTTGTTTGTGATATACTGATCTCTAATCTTCAGAACCCAAAACAGGAATTTATAGAGTTTGTACAAAAGCTGTCGGGCAACCAAAGCATTGGTTTTAATAAAAAGGTAGCTGAGTCTGAGAAAGAAACCGGATACAGAAATGTAGCGCTAGCCAGCCTTATGAAGTCGTTTGGAAATATTGAAAACCTGGTAGAGGATGTTCTGGATTTTTATTTCTATATGTGCTCAATTGAAATGAGCTGTAAAGAACTCTCTCAAACCTTTTTGTTGTACGCAAATCATGGGAAACATTTTGTAACCGGTGAAAAAATTCTGAATGCTTCTCAGTCAAAAAGATTAAGTGCAATTTTACTTACTTGTGGGTTTTATGATCAGGCAGGGGAGTTTACTTTCAAAGTCGGTCTGCCCGGGAAAAGTGGAGTAGGTGGAGGAATTGTGGCGGTTTTTCCGGAACACTATAGCGTTGCCGTTTGGAGTCCAAAATTAAATAAAGCCGGAAATTCGGTTTTGGGAATGGAGGTTTTGGAAAGACTAACTACAAAAACAGGATTGTCTATATTTTAATCTATTCAGATGAAAAAGATCATTTAAAAAAAGCATGAAGTTTCTTTTAATAGAATTGTTCGGAGTATTTATGAGGTCTTCAGCTCACAATATCAAAAGAGGCTGTTTCTGAAAAAAGAATTATGATAAAACAACTTAAGGAAGAAAAAAAAGCCATCAATTAGTGATGGCTTTTAATTAATTACTTTAGAGAATAAGCGATTCGCTCAAAGATCTCATCAATGGTTCCTATGCCATCGATTTCTTTTACGACACCTTTTGAAGAGTAGTGGTTTTGTACCGGCTTAGTTTCTTCGTGATAAACCTCTAAACGAGTTTTGATCTTTTCCTCGGTATCGTCAGTTCTTCCCTGTCCTCTAGAAAGAATTCTGGAGATCAACTCCTTCTCGGGAACAGTAAGAACCACAAAAGCATCTATAGCTTTGTTCTGGTTTTCCGCGATATCATCAAAGGCTTCTGCCTGAGGAACCGTTCTGGGAAATCCGTCCAGGATAAACCCGCTATCATATTTAGGATCTTTAAGCTCATCAGCCACAAGATCAACCACGGTTTCATCCGGAACCAGCTGACCTGAGTCAAGAATAGACTTAACCTTAACGCCAAGAGGAGTCTGGTTTTTTATCGCAGTTCTAAATATATCACCGGTTGAAAGGTGAGGTATTGAGTATTTGTCCTGAAGTAATTTAGCTTGAGTGCCTTTTCCGGCTCCGGGAGGTCCAAAAAGAATAATATTCATCTAAATAAATTTAGTTTTAAAAAAGAAGAAACGGGCTTCAAATACAGGTAGCCCGAATCCGGTTCTTAAAAAGAGAATGTTACTTCTTTTTGCTTTCCTGTCCGCGCTCTTTAATACGAGCAGCTTTACCTCTTAGTTCACGTAGATAAAATAGTTTAGAACGTCTTACACTTCCGCGTTTCTTAACTTCAATCTTTGCAATAAAAGGAGAGTAAAGAGGGAAAATACGCTCAACACCAACGTTGCTGCTTATTTTACGAACGGTAAACGTTTTATTAGCTCCGCTTCCTCGCTCATTCAATACAACACCTTCGTACTGCTGAATACGTTCTTTTTCTCCTTCACGTACACGGTAGTGAACATTCACTGTATCACCGGCGGTGAATTGAGCGATGTCGTCATTAACTATCGTTTGTTCTACAAGTTTTAGCTTATCCATGATTCTGTTTCTTTGCTGACTAATCAGCCGTTAATAATCTTTCTTAAATTTTTCGTACAAATCTTTTCTTCGTTCTTTTGTTTTTGCAAGAGATTGCTCGCTTTTCCACGCTTCGATCTTTTTATGATCGCCGGATCTTAAGACCTCAGGAACATTCATTCCTTTGAACTCTGCCGGTCGGGTATAAATGGGAGCTTCAAGTAATCCGTCCTGAAACGAATCGCTTAATGCGCTTCCGGCATCTCCAATGGCATTCGGTATCAATCTAACCAAAGCATCGGTAATAACCATAGCGGGAAGTTCCCCTCCTGAAAGCACGTAATCACCAATGGTATATTCTTTGGTAATTAATGCGTCTCTAACTCGCTGATCGATTCCTTTATAGTGGCCGCACAAAATGATCACATTTTCTAATAGTGACAACTTGTTGGCTTCTTCCTGGTTAAACACTTCTCCGTCCGGAGCTGTAAAGATGATTTCATCGTATTTCCTTTCAGAAGTCAGATGGTCTATACAGCTGAAGATCGGTTGAGGTGTCAGCACCATGCCCGGTTCGCCTCCATAAGGGTAGTCATCAATCTTGTTGTGTTTGTCTTTGGTGTAATCCCGAAGATCATGAACAAAGATCTCAACTAGTCCTTTTTCTTTGGCGCGTTGCACAATGCTATTTTCCAGCGGACCTGTAAGTAATCCCGGAACTGCAGATATGATATCAATTCTCATTTCTAAAGCCCTCCGAGTTCTTCCAGATTTTGGCAGATGACAGATTCTTCTTCAAAATTTTCCTTAACCACATAGTGGCTAACATTAGGAATAAGAAGAGAGCCGTTGTTTGAAGAAACATTCAGAATAGATTGCATGGAATTCTCGATGATGTCCATTACTGTTCCGATGTGCTCACCATTTGTGTTATAAACATCAAAGTGAATCAAGCTGTTTGTTTCTTCAACGTCGGGAATTAAAGTGTTGGCCAGATCTGTTTCCAGATATACGCCCGAATTTTTTAATTCTTCTGCCGCTGTGCGATCAGCGATATGTTCAAAATGTACAAAGAACGAAATTTCATTTCTTTTTTCCTCTGTCCGAATATCTTTAATTCGGGCAGGGAAGTAGTCGCCCCTTTCGTTCCGCAAATACACAACAGTTATTTCATTCAGGATTTCGGGATCGTCAAACTCAAAAATGATTTTAACTTCGCCGTCAAGTCCGTGTGAGCGATCTACGCGCCCGACTAAAGTAAATGGTTGTATATTGGCTTCCTGATTCATAGGAGCCGGATTTAATTATCCTTCAGATTGTTTGCTTTCCCATGCTGCAATAACGGTCTTTCTTGACTCGTCGTCAGAAATAAACCCTTTTAATGCATCAAGATCAGTATCTCTGATATGATCGATAGCTTCTTTAGCAGTCATGTCATCAGAAGTTTGAGTTGAACTTGCTTCAGCTTTTGGCTCTTCAGCAACTTCTTCTTTTTCTTCTTCAGCCGGAGCGTCTTCTGTTTCTTCAACAGTTGCTTCTTCGGTAGCAGGCTCTTCAGTAGCTTCAGCTACATTTTCTTCTACTTCTTCAGCGGCTTCTTTTGCCTCAACTTCCGGCTCTTCTGTTGCTTCAGGAGCTGCTTCTTCTACAACTTCCTCTTCAGCAGGAGCTTCTTCTGTTGCAACTTCTTCAGTCGCTTCAGTTTCAGCGGCGACTTCTTCGTCAGAAGACTCAGTTTCTAATTCAACAGCTGCTTTAGCCGCTTTTTTCTGAACCTGATCTTTAAATTCTTTTTCTTCTGCAGCAAGAACATCCTTGTGCTTGTCTTTACGGGAATCGCTGTCGTCTCCTTTAGAGTCGCGGTAAGATTTCCATTCAGCAAGTGCTGTTTCAATCTCTTCTTCGCTTTTTCCCCACATCATCAAATGACGCTTGTAAAGAACTCCCTCATTTCTAAGGATCTTGCGTACAGTGTCGGATGGTTGAGCTCCGGTATCTAACCAGTAAAGAATGCGGTCTTCGTTGAGTACCACTTCTTTTTTCTCAGTTACGTTGTCATAACGGCCAACCTGCTCAATGATTCTTCCATCACGAGCAACTTTGCTGTCAGCAACTACAATATGAAAGATTGGTCGTTTTTTACGTCCTTTCTTTTGAAGTCTAATTCTAATCAATGTTGTTCTCCAGTGAGTTGTGTATATATAATGTTACTTACCAATCGGTAAATTTTTTAATCCTTGAAGAGCCCGGCCCATCTTTCCCATTTTGGACATGGTCTTCATCATTTTTTTCATCTGTTCGAACTGTTTAATGAGATCATTGATCTCACGGACAGTAGTGCCAGAACCGGCTGCAATTCGTCTACGACGAGTTCCATTAAGAATTTCCGGATTCTGACGCTCCTCCGGCGTCATTGAATAGATAATAGCTTCAATCGGTTTGAAGGCGTCTTCATCGATTTCGTTGTTATCCAATGCTTTGCTGGCGCCGGGGATCATAGAAACAAGATCGGAGAAATCTCCCATCTTCTTGATCTTTTGAATTTGCTCGAGGAAGTCTTCAAGGTCGAACTTATCAGAACTAATACGGCTCTGTAGTCGCTTGGCTTCGTCTTCATCAAATTCTTTTTGAGCTTTTTCAACGAGCGATACCACATCTCCCATACCAAGTATGCGCTGTGCCATACGGTCTGGGTAAAATGGGGAAAGAGCATCCAGCTTTTCGCCGGTACTCACAAATTTGATCGGTTTATTTACAACGGTTTTTATAGAAAGTGCAGCACCACCCCTGGTGTCACCGTCTAACTTGGTAAGAACTACCCCGTTATAATCGATCCGCTCATTAAACTCTTTTGCTGTGTTAACCGCGTCCTGACCGGTCATCGAATCAACAACAAACAAAATTTCATGAGGATTTACGGCTTTCTTAATTTCCGCGACCTCATTCATCATCTCCTCATCTACATGTAAACGTCCGGCAGTATCAATAATAACGGTATCCATTGCCAAACTTTTTGCCATGGCGACAGCTTCTTTAGCTACGCGAACGGCATCTTGTTGTTCAATGGAATAAACCGGCACATCAATTTGGGATGCCAGAGACTTAAGCTGGTTTACGGCAGCAGGGCGATAAACATCGGCGGCAGCAAGAAGAGGATTCCTTTTATGCTCCTGCTTTAGGTAACGGGCTAACTTTCCTGTAAAGGTAGTTTTACCAGAACCTTGTAAACCTGCAATAAGAATTACAGTAGGTGGGGTGTGGGCAACTGCGATATCAGATTTTTCGCCACCAAAAGTTTCAACCAGTTCATCAAACACGATCTTCGTGAATTGCTGTCCCGGGTTAACGCTGGTGAGCACATCTGAACCGAGTGCTTTTTCCTGAATTTGTTTCGTGAACTCGCGAGCAACCTCATAGTTAACATCCGCATCCAATAAAGCACGACGAATTTCTCGTATAGTTTCAGCGATATTTACATCGGTGATACGAGCTTCGCCCTTCAGATTCTGAAAGGCTTTATCTAATTTTGAGGATAAACTATCAAACATTTATTTGAACAGGATTATTCGCTTAGTTCAGAGCCGATAAAAATACGAGTTTATTCTTGGGTTATCAACAGTAATGTGGATAAAGTTTTAGGGGACCTGGAATAGTTGTTGTGCGTAGGTTCACGGCTGAACAGAGAGGCATTCAATGTTGGGACAGCGGTTGAGAGGGAGGCTTTGTGCGGGTTAAGAACAGAAGTTTCTATTCTAATATTACCATCGATTTTTATTAAGTCTGTAAGCCACATTTATTTGTATAGAGCTCCCTGTATGAAGTTGTTATTAATAATTTATAGCAATAGTTTCCTCGATGAAAAATTTTATATCGTTGTTTTGCCTGCTATTTATAACTACACATATAACCAAATCTTTAGCCCAAGATTCAATGACGTTAAAAAGCGGAGAGGTTTTGCTTGGCTCCGTAAGCATCCAATACTCAGATACATCCGATGCGGTCAGTTTGAACAAGAAAAAGTACCTGGCCGGCGAAATTTCTATGATAACAATGGAGTCAGGAGAAGTCTACTACACCAAAAGTATTATATACTATTCAAAAGACCGATTTATTGAAATAGAAAAGGCCGCGATTTTAAAAGAGCGCCTGAAAGGTGAGGTTAATTTATATGAATACGAAGGAAAGCACTTCAATTTTGCGATTGACAACAATGAGCGAGCTAAAGTATTGCAAGAGCTTCCGAAGACCGCAAGTACAGAACGGGTTCAACCATTTAGGATTGAGCTTATAAACTTTCTGGGAGATTGCATCGACAGACAACAAATATTTAATTCAAAACTGAATGAGAACACCCTTATCGGGCTTATTAATGAATATAATGCTTGTATGAATGGGAGCTACGAGCCATTAGTTGCGGCAAAGAAAAGGACAAAAATTTTATATGCCAGTGTTTCCTTCGGAAAAAATATTGCCTCTCACTCGTATAACGCTCCCCTGATGACACATGTGGGGGATTATAAAATAGAGCAGATAGGAGAAATAGATCAGACCGTCAGCTCTACAGGTTCAAAAGCTGCAATTGGTGTTGAAATCGTAGGAAACATAAGAAGCTCAAAACTTTTTTTCTGGGAAGCATTTTTTGGTAGGCGGGTATATAAATTTGAAATACAGGATATCGACAATCAGTTCGAACTTAATGACTTGAATTTCACTCAATTGGATATAGGCGGTGGGGTTTCCTATCGAAAGCAGTTATCGGGAATTCTTTCATTGGATTTTTCTACAGGAGGATATTTTTGGGTTATACCAACAACTGAGGAAGTTGATTTTAGGGAAGGATTTACGGTTCATTCATCACAGAACAGAAAAGAATCAGGTAAAGGTTTCTACTTTGGAACGAGAGCGCACCTAAGAGTAAGTAACAAGTTTTTGTTCGTAATAGGTGCAAAAAGGCACTATAGGTTTTCACAAAATGTAATGACCGCAAATATGCCTACTCAGGAAGACAAGTTAGTTGATCAGGTTGTTATATCTATAGGGTTTACCGCAAAAATATTTAAAGAGGGCTATTTTTGATGATTATGATTAATAAAATTATTTCCATTTTATTTTACGCAGTTCTAGCAAGCACGTTCGTAACGAAGTCTTATGCTCAAGATTCAATGACGTTAAAAAGCGGAGAGGTTTTGCTTGGCTCCGTAAGCTTCCAATACTCAGACACATCAGACGCTGTTAATCTGGACAAGAGAAAGTACTTGGCTGACGAAATTTCGATGGTAACAATGGCGTCAGGAGAAGTCTACTATACCAAAAGTATTATATACTATTCAAAAGACCGATTCATAGAGATAGAAAAGGCCGCGATTTTAAAAGAGCGTCTGAAAGGTGCGGTTAATTTATATGTATACGAAGGAAAGCACTTCAATTTTGTAATTGGCAACAATGATAGAGCTAAAGTTATACAGGAACTTCCTAAAGCTGTAAGCACAACTGATGTCCAGCCTTATAGGGTAGAGCTAATAAATTTTTTAGGAAAGTGTATAGACCGGCAGCAAATTTTTAGTTCCAAGCTAAATGTTAATAATCTTACCGGTCTTGTAAATGAATACAATAGCTGTGTGGATGAGGGGTATGAACCGTTGATTCGGGTTGAGAAGAGAACGAAAATTTTATACGCTGCCATTTCTATTGGAAGAAATACGGGAAGAACATCATACGAAAGCACGGTAACAGCGAGGCGTAAATCGAGAAGAGTTGTGATAGATGAAGTTGAGCTGGTAGAAAAAAAGAACTATGGCGGAGAAATAGAGGTAAATTTGTCCGGCAATATTCGTGAGTCCAAAAAACTTTTTTGGAGCACATCGTTATCAGTTAGGGTATATAGTTTTAATATAGATTTTAACGATACAGATCTGATACTTACCAAAAAAAACTATTTTGAATTAGATGGGGGACTGGGACTCACTTACAAAAAGAAAATAGCCAACCGTTTCTATGGAGATGGAACTTTTGGGGGTTATGCCTGGATAGTGCCTTCAGCAAGCGCGTCTTATCAAAGAGGAAGCGTATCCGATTATAAATCGATTTTTAGAAATGAATTTGGCGCAGGATTATTTTTGAGTACAAAAGCTTCTTTTTTAATTAATGAAAACACCGCCTTTTTTGTTGGAGCAAAAAGAACCTTTAGAGAAAGAACTTCATTAGAAGACGAAAGGTTTCAAGGTCGCCTTGTTGTTGCCTTTGGGTTTACCAAAAAAATAGTTAGAACAGGATATTAAAATTAGTTGTTGGATAGGAAGGCGTTTCTTAAACCAAAAAAACTGTAATTATTATAACTGTTCTGAACAAGAGAATAGAGATAATTATTCAAAATTCATTTCCTCTATCATTTTAGCTTAAGAATGATGATTTTCACTCATCACATAAACAGAAAAGAAATTGAAGATAATGAGCGAAGGAAACGGATTACTTAAAGGAAAAAAGGGAATTATTTTTGGAGCGCTGGATGATCGAAGTATTGCGTGGCGCGTTGCATTGGCTTGTGACAGAGAAGGGGCAAAAATGGTTCTTTCAAATGCACCGATTGCATTAAGGTTGGGAGCGTTAAATGCTCTTTCCGAAGAAATAGATGCACCAATAATTCCTTGTGATGTTTCAGACGACGATGCGGTAAAGGAGATGATGGAGAAAGTGAAAGAAGAACTGGGAAGTGTTGACTTCATTCTTCATGCCATCGGGATGTCTCCAAACATCAGAAAGAAAAAGGAATACACAGACATCAACTATAAGTGGTATCAGCAGTCTCTCGATATTTCTGCGGTGTCTCTTCACAGAGTGCTGCACCATGCAGATGAAGCCGGAATTTTGAATGATGGCGGAAGCGTGATCGCTCTTTCTTATATCGGAGCTCAGCGAATTTTCAGTAAGTATTCTGATATGAATGACGCAAAGGCGTTGTTAGAATCTATTGCAAGAAATTATGGAAGCAGATTGGCTCACAGAGGAATTAGAGTGAATACGATTTCTCAGGCGCCGACTAAAACGTCAGCCGGTTCAGGAATCAAGGGCTTTGACGGCATGTATACTTTTGCAGAGAAGTTGGCTCCAATGGGAAATCCTTCTGCTGATGAATGCGCGGATTATTGTGTAGCGATGTTTTCTGACCTGACCAGAAAGGTAACCATGCAGAATTTGTTCCACGATGGCGGATTTGTAACGAATGGTATTTCAGAGGAAATGATGGAAGACCTAGCGAAGCTATACTCAGAAGACGAAAACTAAAGAGTACCTGACACTTTTAGGTCATTCCGCGGCGAAAGCCGGAATCTCGATCTATTTAAAAATCCAGATCTCGGGCATGCGCCGCGAGATGACTTAAAGTTAGAACAAAAGATAAACAACAAACCAATGCCTGAAATAATCCTTGGAATAGATCCCGGCTCCCGCTTTACGGGGTATGCTGTGCTCACTGAGGAAAAAGGCAAATTGGTCGCGCTCCGTTGCGATGTATTAAAAATGGCGCATATGGATGACCACTCCGATCGGTTAAAATATATCTTCGATCAGATCTCCGGAATCATTAAATCAAACTCCCCTACCGCATGCGCTGTTGAAACCCCAATTTACGGAGTTGACCCCCAGGCGATGTTGAAATTAGGCAGAGCTCAGGCCGCAGCGATATTAGCTATCAAAAACAACAACCTTCCTGCTTTTGAGTATTATCCCAAAGAAGTAAAAAAGGCAATAACCGGGAATGGAAATGCGAGTAAGGATCAGGTGGCTTTTATGCTGGATAAAATGGTGACACTTCCGGATGAAAAGCTTAAGAATGACGCTACGGATGCACTGGCAGTTGCCTGGTGTCATTATATGAAAGGAAAGGGCTTGCCCGGAGCAATAAAAAAGAAAACACATCAAAATAATAAAAAGTCGGATTGGGCAAGTTTTGTTGCAGACAATCCGGACAGGGTTAAGGGAGCATGATCACATTTCTAAAAGGTTATGTAGAAGAGCTGGAAGAAAATAAAGCACACCTTGATGTTGGGGGCGTGGGCTACGGTGTGGAAATTTCTGCACAAACATTGGCTCACCTGAAAGAAGGAACAGAAGTAAAACTCCTTATACATCATCACATAACAGACAGTGACCAGAGGTTGTTCGGGTTTTATGCTAAAGATGAGATGCAGCTGTTTGAAAAACTGATAACAGTAAAGGGTGTGGGACCAAAGCTTGGGATTACAATTGTTTCCGGTTTGCCGGCAGATCATTTAATTGGAGCAATTACCGGAAAGGATGCAGCCTCATTGTCCAGAGTTCCCGGAATTGGGAAAAAAACAGCTGAGCGAATAATTTTAGAATTAAAAGACAAGCTTGGAGATGTTAAGAGTTCGGGGGGTGTTTCAAAACCAGCTGCCGGAAACATAACAGACGAAGTAGTATCAGCGCTGGAATCTCTAGGTTTCAAAAAACGCCAGGCAGAAGAAGCTGCTTCAAAGGCATTTCAAGAAGAAGATGTAAAAACGGTGCCTGCAGCAATTAAGAAAGCACTTAGCTACTTGAACAAATAATTTGCTCCATAGCAGAACAGAAGGAAAGAGTTAGGGTGTTTTGTCTTTCTTGTTTTCTTTGATAAGATGGCGAGCGTAATAAACAAAGGAAAATGAAAAAGTTTGAGCGTATAATTCAATTCACGTAACAATTTCTTCATTTTATATTAATGGCAGACATTAGTACCATTGTAGCAGAACTTACCATACCTCTTAACTAAACCTTAAAGAAGTGGCAAAGCAAACTATTCTTGTAGTTGACGACGAAAAAGATCTATTAGATTTAATTGAGTATAACCTCCGAAAGGAAGGGTTTGATGTGCTTAAAGCCGAAAATGGGGAAGAGGGTATTGCGATGGCTAAAGAGCACAGTCCGGATCTGGTATTACTTGATATAATGATGCCGAAAATGGACGGCCTGCAGGCGGTAGAAGAAATGAGAAAGGATGCTGAGCTCAAAAGAATTCCGATTATACTTCTTACAGCCAGAAGCGACGAAAAAACCGAAGTCGAAGGGTTAAACAAAGGTAGCGACGATTATATAACGAAGCCGATCAGTACAACCAAGCTTATTTCAAGGATCAAAGCAGTGTTGAGAAGGTTTGATGAAAAGGAAGAGGTCAGCAACATTCTTGAGGTTCATAATATAACAATAGACAGAGATCGGTATATCGTATATAAAGAGGAAGAAGAATTTCATTTGCCAAGAAAGGAATTTGAATTACTTTTTTTCCTGGCCAGCAGAAAAGGAAAGGTATTAGACCGACAGACGCTTTTAAACAAGGTTTGGGGTGACAATATTTATGTTGTTGATCGTACGGTTGATGTTCATGTTAGAAAAATAAGAGAGAAACTCGGGGATCATTATATTGAAACGGTAAAGGGTGTCGGATACAGATTTAAAGAATGACTGCATCAAAAAAGAAAAAAGTTTGGCTTTTTAAGCTGGGATTAAGGATAGCTCTGTATTCTTCTCTGGCATCAGGAGCGTCTTCTTTTTTAGTCCTTATCATTTTTTCCGGTCTTTCCTTACTAAGCTCGGCTTTAGCGGCGTTCGGTATCGCGGTTCTTGTTTTGCTGGTTTCCTACTTCTTCAATTATAAGTTACAGTATAACAGACTTAACAAGCTCGAGGAAATTTCGCGCAATATTTCCAAGAAAAGGTTTGCGGAATATCAGGATATAACAACTAATTATAGTGATGAGATTGATTACCTGGTTAAACATTTTGTGAAATCAAGCCGAACTATAGAAAGGGAGATTCAAAGACTGAACAGAATTGAAAACTACAGGAAAGAATTTATTGGTGATATATCTCATGAACTAAAGACACCAATTTTTGCAATCCAGGGATTTGTAGAAACCCTTTTAAACGGGGCGTTAGAAGATGAGGAGGTAAACCGGGAATTCCTTAAAAAAACAATGAGGAATGTTAACAGGTTGATCTATCTGACAAAAGACTTAATGGAAATTTCCAAGCTTGAAACCGGTGAGCTGAAGTCTGACCTGGAGCCCTTTTACTTGTACGAAGTTATACACGAAGTGATAGACAGTCTTCACCATAAAGCGGAAAAAGATGAGGTTACCTTAAAACTAAATGACTTTGATAAGAATATTCAGGTAAAGGCTGACAAGAATCAGATCAAACAGGTGCTCATAAACCTTATTGAGAATGGTGTTAAGTATAATGTAAAAGGCGGAAAAGTAGAAATAGACTTGGTGAACTTTAAAAAAGATAAGAACAGAGTTTTGCTTATTGTTAAGGACTCCGGCATTGGCATTGACGAAGCAGATCTTCCAAGAGTAACGGAGAGGTTTTTCAGAGTTGATAAATCAAGGTCAAGAGAAAGAGGGGGAACAGGCCTGGGCTTGGCGATAGTTAAACATATCATAGAGGCCCACAGAGAGCAGTTATATTTTGAAAGCAAGGTCAATGAAGGAACCACTTTCAAATTTACCCTTCGTAAAGTTCATTAAGAATACAAGAATCCATACCTTAAAGCTTTACTAACAACAGAAAAGTATTTAAAAATGGTATACGCGGTTATAATGGCGGGAGGTTCCGGTACAAGGTTCTGGCCAAAAAGCACAAAAAAATATCCAAAGCAGTTTTTGAATTTGTTTGGTGAAGGAACCATGATTCAAAACACCGCCGAACGGGTCAAAGAGCTAATTCCTCAGGAAAGAATCCTTGTTGTGACAAACGATGACTACGTTGATATAGTAAAAGAGCAACTTCCTAAAGTTCCTGACACAAATATAGTTGGGGAGCCGGTTGCGAAAAACACGGCCCCTTGTGTTGCTATAGCCGCAGAGCTCTTGATCAAACAAGACCCGAATGCCGTAATGGTAGTTCTTCCTGCGGACCACCACATTACGAATCCGGAGGAATTCAGAAGCGTTTTAAAAACCGCAATTGAAAAGGCGGAGTCGGGAGAAGACTTAGTGACAATAGGTATAAAACCTGACAGACCGGAAACAGGGTTTGGTTATATCCACGCTGACAGCTCTGTTGCAGAAGAAATTGCAGGAAATAACGTCGAAAAAGTAAGAGCCTTTAAGGAGAAACCTGATCAGGTTAAGGCTCAAGAGTTTTTGGACTCAGGAGATTATTATTGGAACAGCGGAATGTTTATTTGGAGAGCAGATACCGTTCTAAAAGAAGTAAGGAGCCAGCTTCCTGAGATGTTTGAACTACTTAAACTTAGTTCACAGGATTTGTATACAGATTTACACAAGGCTGCAGTAAATGAATTTTATCAGGAATGCGAATCTATCTCAATTGATTATGGCGTGATGGAAGGAGCAAAAAGTGTTTTTGTGGTTCCCGGAGAGTTTGGCTGGAATGATGTAGGTAGCTGGACGGCGGTTTACGATCTTGGGGAAAAGAATAAGGATGGCAATGCTATTCAGGCAGTTAACGTCACATTTACAGGCTCACAAAAAAACCTGATTGTTTCCAATTCCGGCAAAATGATATCACTTGTGGGAATGGAAAATACAGCAGTTGTTGAAACTGAGGGTGCCATTCTTATATGCGACCTTAATCAGGCGCAAGGGGTCAAAGAAATAGTTGAGCAACTAAAAACGAATGAAGAACTAAAGAAATTCCTCTAGTCAATTTCGATAACCTGCTGATCATAAGCCAGGTTGATGTTGGCAGGCAACTTTTTGTTTGATGGCTCATGATCAACATAGCTGTTCATATGAATGAGGTATCCCCGCGGTACTTTAAGTTCATTGATAAGTTCTGCAGCCTGTGGGATAGTAAGATGAGTTGGATGATCGGGCTCCCACCGCAAGCCACTTAGAACAATTACTTTAGATCCTCGTATCAAGTCTTTGGTAGTTTCGGGAATTTCTTTTACATCGGTCAGGTAGCAAAGATCGTTAATTCTAAATCCCAGAATTTTCAGAGATCCATGAAAACAAGGAAGAGGAGTAATTCGGAGGCTATTAATTTTAAAAGCTTCAGACACTTCAATCAGGTCTAATGAAGTAGAGCCCAGGTATTTATTATCACCAAAAAGATAATCAAAACGGGATTTTATAGATTCTACGCAAGAGCCCGAAGCATATAAGGGGATAGAGCTTTCCTGTACATAATTATAAGCCCTCAGATCATCCAGACCACTAACGTGATCCATGTGTTCGTGAGTTATAAGTACCCCGTCAATTTTTTTAATCCTGGAACGGATACTCTGAATACGAAATTCGGGGCCCGTATCTATTAATATAGAAGTATCGCTTGTTTGCACCCATGCTGAACAGCGTGTACGAATGTTTCTTGGGTCTTTAGAAAAGCGATTAGCCCCGAAACCCCCGGCTACCGGGACGCCCATAGAAGTTCCAGTTCCAAGAAAAGTTAGTTTCATTATTCAAATTCCAGTTCATCTCCGCGATTGTGAGGGGATACGGCAAGCCTGTCCCATAAAATGTTCAGCTCTTTTTTTACTGCAGGCTTAATATACGTTGCGCTTAAATCAACAGAGCTCAAAATTCTTGCAATAGTACCAACCTGGGATTCTACAGGTTTGTTTTTATTTATGATTACAAGCCGGTCTCCCTCAATAATACAATTGTTTCCCCTAAAAGAACCGCGCTCTTTTCTTAATCTGTAATCACATTGCTCTAACAGATGTTCGAGTTCTAAAAGAAGTTTGTCTGTTTTCAAAGGGAAATACCTAATGTTATTCTATGATAGGTAAGATCATAATCAAATTCATCAGCATCAAGGTCATAGGATGAAAATTTATAATCATAGCCTAAGCTCAGATTTCTTTCACTTATAATATTTAAGAAATTTAACCGCGCTCTGAAAAGTAAACTCTTATTTGAACCTCCAAAAAGCCCCCCTCTTGAGTTGCTGAATCCATACGAAGGGATGCCCTCTAGTGCAAAAGAGATTTTATCGGGAACCCGAACAGCTGCAAATCCCCCCAGCCCAAAAGCGAACACTGTTTGACTAAAATCATCGTTCATTTGTTCATTTTGAACATTTACTAGATTTGAATTCAAACCAAACGGAATTCCAAATTCGAATGTGCGTGACTTAACAAAGCTAAGGCGATTGAGGTAATCAATCGAGAGGTTTAGATATCGTTCATCTTCCGCTCCGGTCAAGCCATTCACAAAGCTTAATGATGCGCTGATAGCTGGAGTTTCAAAAAAGAAAGTCAAAGCAGGAGATTCGAAATCAAGTCTGTCCTGTGTTGGATTAGAAGTATTTCCGTCATACTCAAATGTAACAGGGCTGTATCCTATTCTGAAATAATTGGAAGAAGATCGCGCCTGCTGTCCGGAATCTCCTCCAACAGAAAACATTTGAGCGTAAGTAGCTGAAGAAAAAGTGAATATTAAAATAAATAAAAGAAATTTAGATTTCATGGGAATGAACTTAATTAAATCTACCTTTAAAGGTAAACGATAAACAAAGGTATTATTTCATGAAAGCATCACTTATTTTTTTACTGCTGATTACCTTCGGGGCAGTTATTGAAAACCCTGAATCCATTTACGAATTTAAGATGGAAAACATAGATGGAGAAAAAATCTCTCTTGATTCATACAAAGGAAAGGCAATTCTGATTGTTAATGTCGCATCAAAATGCGGATACACTCCGCAGTACGAAGGTCTTCAGGCTCTGTATGAAAAATATAATGACGATGGTTTAGTGATTTTGGGTTTTCCTGCAAATAACTTCAAAGGACAAGAGCCGGGAACAGATGAGGAGATAAAGCAATTCTGTACACTGGAATATGGAGTTGAGTTTCCGATGTTCTCAAAAGTTTCTGTGAAAGGGGATGATCAGGCGGAGCTATTCAAATACCTTACCGCTCTGGATAACCCGGATTTTAAAGGAGACATAAAATGGAATTTCGAAAAATTCCTTATCTCAAAAGAAGGAAAACTGAGCCGAAGATTCAGAAGCCAGACAAAACCACAAAGTGATGAGTTGGTGTCTGCGATCGAAAATGAGCTCTCAAAATAAATATTAAAAAGATTTCAATAAATGGTTGACTTACTTTGATAATCAACCGTATATTTAGTGCTCTCAATTAGGTCCGGTAGTTCAGTTGGTTAGAACGCCTGCCTGTCACGCAGGAGGTCGAGGGTTCGAGTCCCTTCCGGATCGCAAACCCCTCACATAAAGTTTATGTGAGGGGTTTTTTTGTTTGTATATTTCAAGTTCAATAAAGAGAAAGAATATCATGTCTTCTATTTACCCTTCTTACGATGTGATTGTTGTTGGCGCAGGCCACGCAGGAAGCGAAGCTGCTGCTGCTGCAGCACAATTAGGATCAAAGACCTTATTGATAACAATGAACCTGGAGGCCATTGCGAAAATGTCTTGTAACCCGGCTATGGGCGGAGTTGCAAAGGGCCAACTTGTGAGAGAGATCGACGCGCTTGGTGGACTTTCAGGAATTGTTAGCGATGCTTCCGGCGTTCAGTTTAAGATGCTCAACAAAAGTAAGGGGCCGGCAATGTGGAGTCCGAGATGCCAAAGCGATCGGATGCTTTACGCTCAGAAAATGAGAGAATTACTTGAACAAAAAGAGAGTCTTTTTTTTAGACAGGACAATGTTGTTGATCTTATTTTTACAGAAGACAATAAGGTCGAGGGTGTAGTGACCCAAACAGGGCAGAAGTTTTACTCTAAAAGTGTCGTCCTTACAAGCGGCACCTTCTTAAACGGATTGATTCATATTGGCGATAGTAATTATGGAGGTGGGCGATCGGGAGAGAGAGCTTCCGTAGGAATTTCCGCCGCGTTAGAAAACAAGGGTTTTCTGGTAGGTAGATTAAAAACAGGCACTCCGCCTCGTGTAGATGGTCGTTCAATAGATTATTCAGTGCTGGAAGTACAGGATGGAGATGAGAGCCCGACACCTTTTTCGTTTTTAACAGAAAAGCTTCCTTCAAAAGAAGATCAATTGACGTGCTGGATTGGATATACAAATGAGAGTGTTCATGAGGTCTTGAAGAAGGGTTTTGACAGAAGCCCGATGTTTAACGGAAGGATTAAGTCCACAGGTCCGCGATACTGTCCTAGTATTGAGGACAAGATCAACAGGTTTGCAGATCGTGACAGGCATCAGCTTTTTCTGGAGCCGGAGGGATGGAATACTTATGAGATGTATCTGAATGGTTTTTCGACATCTCTTCCTGAAGATATTCAGCTGGAAGCGCTGAAAACAATACCCGGTTTTGAAAATGTAGTAATGTTGCGTCCGGGCTACGCAATTGAATACGATTATTTCCCGCCTCATCAAATTAAAAGAACACTGGAAACCAAGAGAGTAAGCGGGTTGTATTTTGCGGGTCAAATAAACGGTACTACCGGTTATGAAGAAGCTGCCTGCCAGGGACTGATGGCGGGAATTAACGCAGCGCTAAAAGTGCAGAACAAAGAGCCGTTGATACTCAAAAGATCCGAAGCTTATATCGGAGTGCTGATCGATGACCTGATCAACAAAGGGACGGAAGAACCCTACAGGATGTTTACCTCCAGGGCTGAGCATAGAATATTATTAAGACAAGACAATGCGGATCTAAGATTAACCGAGATCGGTTACAAGATTGGTCTTGCAAGTAAAGAACGATACGACAAGGTCATCAAAAAAAAATCAGAACTGAACCAGGTGTTGGATATTCTATCAAACCAAACCGTTCGGCCTGAGGCACTGAACACAAAACTTAAAGAGCTCGGAACTACGGGTTTGAACCAGCCGGTAAAAGCAGAATCTGTTTTGGCAAGACCTCAGGTTTCTTTGTTTGATATGATGAATGCTGATCCCGGCTTGAAGGAAAGCATTCAGGGAGTCACTCAAAACAACTACGTTATTGAACAAGCAGAAATACAAATTAAATACTCGGGATATATTCAAAAAGAGTTTGAAATGGTCGAGGAGTTAGCTCAGAAAGAGAACACCCCAATCCCCTCATCTTTAGATTATTCAAAGATAAAAAGCTTGTCGTCGGAAGGGTTTCAAAAGATGTCAAAAATTAAACCCGAAACCATTGGTCAAGCCAGCAGAATAAGCGGAGTGTCTGCAAGCGACGTTTCTGTATTAATGGTTTATCTAAAGGGATAGGTTTCACGTGGAACATTCGATCCGTTACATAACAAAAGAAGAGCAGGATCGAATCGAGTCTTTGTATAGCGAACACAACAAAGAGTTGAGCGCTTATGTGGAGCGACTTCTTTGGTGGAACTCAAAAATAAATCTTGTAAGCAGAGATGTTTCACGTGAAACGTTGAAAAAACACGTTAAGCATAGCCTGTACGTTTCTTTGTTTGAAAGTTATCGGGAGGGCAGTTTCTTTGTTGACACCGGTTCCGGAGGCGGCTTACCTGGCTTGCCGCTTTCATTGTGTTTTAAAAATAAGAGATTTGAAGTCAATGATATTGTTTCCAAGAAAGTTTTTGCGGTCAATGATATGATACTGGGTTTAAATCTTTCTGATCGGGTTAAGGGTCGGCAGGGAGATATTCGTGAGATGGGCTGGGACGAAGAGGCGATAATTGTTACAAAGCATGCCTTTAAAGTTGATCAGCTTTATAGTATGGTAGAGGAAAAAAAGTGGAGCAGACTCATTTTTCTTAAGGGGCATGAAGAGGCGGTCGAAGAAGCGAAAAACATAAAAGGCTCATTTAAGCTAAGCATAATTAAACTGGACGCTAAGTTTATGGATCCGTTTTTTAAGGGTAAGGGAGTTGTAGAACTAAGCAGGGGTGCGAATGAATAGTTCTGAGAGAAGATTGAAATTAATGTTGATGCTTCAGCAAGGAAGAGATCGTAAGACTGTTCAGGAATTTGCGGATTATTTCGATGTTAGCAAGAGGACTATATTCAGGGATTTCAATGCTTTACAGGAAATAAATGTACCCATTACCTGGGATAAATACAGTGGCTATGGCGTCATGCCGGGGTTTAAAATTCCGCCGCTCATGTTCTCGTCTCACGAGCTGGCCACCATTATTGTAGGGCTTAACTTTGTAAAGTCACAGATCGATGCCAGGCTTGTAGAGGACGCAAAAGGAGTCGAGGTGAAAATAAAAAATGTGCTTCCGGATGAGTTGAAAGATTTTATGACTTCTTTGCAAAAAAAGACCGTAGTAGATCCGTATTTGAAATTTGGTTCGGAAAAAAAAGAAGGGGGAAACTGGTATAAAATAAGTAGTGCGATTTCTCAGAAAAAGAGAATTCAGTTTCTGTACACGGCAAAATCCGGAGAGAAGAAAATTAGAAAAGTGGACCCATATCTTTTGGTTTTTTATCAAGATCATTGGAATATGATCGGATTTTCTCACCTTCGTGGAGATTTCAGGAATTTTATACTTGATCGGGTGCGGGATATAGAAATTCTGCAAGAAGATTTTGTTGAAAAGAAGAATATGTCCATAGAGGACTTAATTTTTAGATTTGACGGCGCTCAGCATAAAGTTGAGGTATTGCTAGATAAAGAAGGATACAAGCGATTTAAAGCGAATCTACCCACTAAAAATTTTAAGATATTGGAGGAAAAATCCAAAAAAATTAAAGTGAGCTTTGAAATCGAAAATCTGGAATTTATAAATGTGTGGCTACTGCAGTTCGGGAAACAGGTGAAAATTCTTGCTCCTCAGGAGTTGATTTCCAAGAGAGAGAAGCTTCTTAGGGAAATGTTGGAGCAGTAAAATATTCAGCATAAAAAAAGAGGTTTCATAAAAATGAAACCTCTTTTGAAAACTTGGAAAGTAAATGAGATTTTAAACCTCTTCTTCTTCCTCATTTGCCACACGAGTTACGGCGGCGATGTTTCCTTCATCATCCAATCTCATAATACGAACACCCTGAGTATTTCTTCCCATAGTTCGTATTCCTGAACAACCCATTCTGATCACTTTACCTCTTTCAGTAATGATCATAAGGTCGTCTTCATCAGTGACTTCTTTAAGAGCAATAAGACTTCCGGTCTTCTTAGTAACCTTAAGTGTTATCACGCCTTTACCGCCACGAGATTGTTCTCTGTAATCGTCAACGAGGGATCTTTTTCCGAACCCATTCTCAGAGATAGCCAGAACAGTTGCTTCGTGAGTATTGCGAATCACAACCATGTCCACAACTTCATCATCTTTGCCGAGATTCATGCCGCGAACACCGGAAGTGTTTCTACCCATTTCTCTGGCTTCAGATTCGTGGAACCTGATGGCACGACCATTTCTGTTGGCCAGAATAATGTTGCTGTCACCGTCTGTTAATTCTGCACCAAGAAGAGAATCACCATCCTTGATGTTAATAGCGATAATGCCATCACGTCTTGGGCGGGAATAAGCTTCCAGTGAAGTCTTTTTGATCTGTCCTTCTTTAGTTGCCATTATGATAGAATGCTTTTTCACATACTCTTCATCATCTAGGGTTTTAACAGGGACAAATGCTTTAATATGATCGTCTTTATCAATTTCGATAAGATTCACAATCGCACGACCACGAGCAAGGCGACCGCCTTCAGGTATTTCATAAACCTTTAACCAGTAACATTGTCCTTTTTCTGTAAAGAAGAGAATGTAATTATGGTTGGTGGCTACGAATAAATGTTCTACCCACTCTTCCTCTCGCGTGGTGGTCCCTTTCATTCCTTTCCCGCCACGACGTTGTCTTCTGTATCCGCTGACCGGCATTCTTTTGATAAAGCCTTTATTAGAAATAGTAACAACTACATCTTCATCAGCAATCATATCTTCGATATTGAAATCATCAGCGGAGTACACAACTTGTGTTCTTCGCTCATCACCATACCGCTCCTTGATATCCTGAAGTTCTGCTTTGATGATATCAAACTGGATATCTCTATTGGATAAAATTTCTCGGAAACGTTCAATTTTGTCTACAATTTCTTGATACTCAGTATCAATCTTATCGCGCTCTAATCCGGTAAGTTTTTGAAGGCGCATTTCCAGAATAGCTTTCGCCTGAATATCTGTTAATGCGAATTGCTTACGAAGTCCAACGTTTGCTTCCTGTGGATTTTTTGAAGCACGAATAGTCTTAATTACTTCATCAAGGTTATCAAGCGCAATTTTAAGCCCCTCTAAAATATGAGCACGCGCTTCTGCTTGATCGAGATCATAAATCGTTCTTCGAATAACAACGTCAACGCGGTGTTCTACATAATGGAAAATTAATTCTTTAAGACCCATTACTTTAGGTCGTCCTTTGACGAGGGCTAAACTAATTACACCAAAAGTGGTTTGCATTTGGGTGTACTTATAAAGCTGGTTTAAAACCACTCCTGCGTTAGCAGATCTCTTAAGAATGATAACAACGCGCATACCGTCACGATCGGACTCGTCACGAATTTCTGAGATCTCAGTTATTTTCTCGTTATTAACAAGTTCGGCAACTTTCTGAATCAGCGTACTCTTATTAACCTGATAAGGAATTTCGGTAATGACAATTTGCTCTCTACCGCCTCGAAGCTCTTCAGTACTGGCTCTTGCTCTCAGAGTTATCTTTCCACGACCGGTTTCGTAAGCTTCTTTTACTCCTTCATATCCATAGATAATGCCTGCCGTTGGAAAATCAGGGGCTGTAATATGCTCCATTAATTCTTTGGTTTCAATATCCTGGTTCTGGATGTAAGCGGTTATTCCATTTATAACTTCCGTCAAGTTATGCGGAGCCATATTTGTGGCCATCCCAACCGCAATACCTGATGAACCATTTATAAGAAGGTTCGGAAGAGCTGCAGGCATAACCGTAGGTTCTTCGAGCGTATCATCAAAGTTCGATTGAAAATCTACTGTGTCTTTATTTAAATCAGTCAAAAGTTCTTCGGCAATTCTGTCCATACGAACTTCTGTATAACGCATTGCAGCTGCGGAATCACCATCAACAGACCCAAAGTTACCCTGACCGTCAACAAGAGGATATCTCAAAGAGAAATCCTGAACCATTCTTACGATAGTGTCATAAACAGCAGTATCACCATGCGGGTGATACTTACCAAGGACTTCCCCAACAATACGAGCACTTTTCTTATAGCCACGATTGTGAAGCATTCCAAGATCACTCATTCCAAATAAAGCCCTTCTGTGTACCGGCTTTAATCCGTCACGAACATCCGGAAGTGCACGAGATACAATCACCGACATCGAATAATCGATGTAGGATGATTCCATTTCGTCTTCTATAGTAATAGGTATAATTTTTTCTCTAGCCATATCTTAAATAATAAATTCTTTTTTGTAGTGTTTCGGCTTAAATATCGATTTTTGCGTACTTGGCATTTCTTTCGATGAACTCTCTTCGAGGAGCGACTTCATCTCCCATTAATGTGGAGAACATTTTATCTGCAGTTGCCGCACTTTCAACAGTTACCAATTGAAGAGTTCTGGTTTCCGGGTCCATTGTGGTTTCCCATAACTGACTTGGGTTCATTTCACCCAATCCTTTATAGCGAGAAATGTCAAATTTGCGACGACCTTTCTTGAGCTCTTTAACCATTTTGTCTCGTGTGGCTTCATCCCATGCATAGTCAATAGTTTTACCAACGGTAATTCTATAAAGAGGGGGTGTTGCTATATACATGTGTCCGTTGTCAATAAGAGGGCGCATATATCGATAGAAAAATGTCAGTAATAAAGTTCGAATGTGCGAGCCATCAACATCAGCATCCGTCATAATAATGATCTTATGATACCGGAGTTTTTCTACTTCGAATGCCTCATCGCCGTGACCAACCCCCGTTCCCAGAGCGGTAATCATTGCTTGAATTTCTTTATTCTCAAGAATCTTATTGATCTTTGCTTTTTCCACATTCAGGATCTTTCCACGAAGAGGAAGAATAGCTTGAAAACTACGATTACGACCCATTTTAGCTGAACCACCCGCAGAGTCACCCTCCACAAGGTAAACTTCACAATGTTCGGGATCTTTGATGGAGCAATCTGCCAACTTACCCGGAAGACCACCGCCACTCATTACGCTTTTTCGTTGAACTAACTGACGAGCCTTTCGGGCTGCTTCCCTTGCTTCTGCGGCCAGAACAACTTTTTCAATGATCCTTTTTGCAGTTTTAGGATTTTGCTCTAAGTATTCATTAAGCTGATCGTAAACAGTAACTTCTACAGCGCTTTGAACTTCAGAATTACCAAGCTTGGTTTTAGTCTGGCCTTCAAATTGAGGTTCTGCAACCTTTACACTTAATACAGCGGTAATTCCTTCTCTGAAATCTTCACCTGAAATAGAAACTTTGCTGTTAGACTTTATGATCTTATTCTTTTCAGCGTAGCTTTTTAAAGATCTTGTTAATGCTCGTCTGAATCCAGAAACGTGAGACCCACCTTCTCGTGTGTTAATGTTGTTCACATAAGAGTGGACATTTTCAGCATAAGAGTTGTTGTATTGCATGGCAAGCTCAACCGGAACCCCTTCAACTTCTCCTTGTATAAATATAGGTTTGTCCATGTGAGATTCACGGTTTTCATCCAAATACTGAACAAAGTCACTAACCCCACCTTCAAAGTGATAAACTTCCTTTCCGAGCTCTTCGTCCTCTTCTCTTTCGTCGATGAGTTCGATGGTAACTTCAGGATTCAGGAAAGCTAGTTCGCGCATCCTGTCAGCAATAATATTGAACTTAAATTCTGTAGTCTGGGTAAAAATAGAAGGATCCGGCATGAAATTAATGATCGTACCGGTTTTGTCTGTTTTGCCGTCCTCAGAGAGTTGCTTAGTGGTAATTCCTTTTTCGAATTCCATCTTGTAAATCTTGCCATCTCGATGGATCTCTGCTTTAAAAACTGTTGCAAGAGCGTTTACACAACTAACCCCTACACCGTGTAATCCACCGGAAACTTTATAGGAGTCTTTATCGAATTTACCACCGGCATGGAGCTTTGTTAGCACAACCTCGACTGCTGGTATACCAAGCTTCTCATGAATGTCTACCGGAATTCCCCGGCCGTTATCTTCAACGGTTAAGGAACCGTCTTTGTTAATTTGTACTATTACGTGATCGCAGTGACCTGCAAGCGCTTCATCAATAGAGTTATCAACTACTTCGTTAATAAGATGATGCAAACCTCGTTGACCCGTATCGCCAATGTACATAGCAGGTCTCTTTCTTACCGCTTCAAGACCCTCCAAAACTTGAATATTTGAAGCCTTGTAATCGGTAGGTTTATTTTTCGCCATAAATAAGGGGTGATAGCTTGGTTAGATGTGTAATTTGATAGTCGAAAATAGGGCTTACACGGGCAAAATCAAAAAAAGTGAAGAGTTATATCAAAAAAAATAGAGATTAAAATTCTGAAGCCAAATTCAAGCAATTTTTACAACCTCTTTAATGTGGATAATTACAGAAAAATGTGAATAATTCAGTTTTTTGATAAAAATACTACTAAAAACGTTGATGTTTGGAGAGAATAGCTCTATCTTTGGCGTCTATTTCTCAATGAAAAATCAATTATTATAAGATGTCGCGAAGAGACGATATTACCGGAAAAAAAGCACTGAACGGTTACCGTTCATCTAAGTCTAACAATAAGACTAAGCATCGCTTTAATTTGAATTTACAGAAAAGACGCTTCTACATACCAGAAGAAGATAAGTGGGTAACACTTAAGGTGTCTGCTAAAACATTACGTACTATCAATAAGAAAGGTATTACTGAAGTTTTGAAAGATGCTCGTCGTAATGGAACCCTGTTAAAAGAGGTATAAGACAATGGCAAAAGGAAACAGAGTTCAAGTGATTTTGGAGTGTACTGAAAAACCTGGTTCATCTAGATATGTGACCACAAAAAACAGACGTACGCAAACTGACCGCATGGAACTAAAAAAATATAATCCTGTTTTGCGTAAGCATACAGTTCATAAAGAAATTAAATAATCTGAGACATGGCTAAGAAACAAGTATTCGGTTCAGACGCACTAGCAGCTAAAGCGGCTCAACGCCGTATGGCAAAGGTTATCATTTCTACTAAAAATGAAAACGGTAAGTACTCTTATCGTGAAGCAATGGTAGATCAGGATAACGTAAAAGACTTTATCCAAAGCAATAAGGCGTAATTACGTTAAAAAAGATTTAAAAGGTTACGCAAGAAAATTGTGTAACCTTTTTTTTTGCTTAATTTTAAAGGATTATTAAAAATACTATGGCTTTAAAAGAACAAATTCTCGAAGACCTGAAAACAGCAATGAAAGCTAAGGACAAAGACCGCTTACAGGTTCTGCGTTCATTGAAAGCAAAACTTCAGGAAAAAGAAATAGCTGAACGAAAAGATGGCGAAGCTACTTTAACAGAAGAACAGGCAATTTCTGTACTGATGAAGGCCGCTAAGCAAAGAAAAGAATCCATTACCCAATTCGAAGAGGGTAATCGTGAAGATCTTGCTGAAAAAGAAAAGGTTGAGCTGGAGATCATTGAAGAATATCTTCCGAAAATGCTTACTGAAGACGAAGTACGCGAAGTAGTCTCAAAAAAGATTGCAGATCTCGGAGCCGAAGGTCCTCAGGATATGGGTAAAGTCATGGGGCCAATTATGGGAATGTTGAAAGGAAAAGCTGACGGCGGGCTTGTAAGCAAAGTTGTTAAAGAGGAGCTTAGCAACTAATGAATACGGTGGACATAATAATCGCCATCCCCGTTCTGTATTTTGGATACAAAGGTGCCGTTAATGGTTTTGTGAAGGAGATTCTCAATATTGTGGGAATTACACTAGCGATCTTTTTGACGTTCAATTACATGGATGCCTTCGGAAATATCATCGCACCGTTTTTTGAAGACACCCCGGAATATATCCCATTCGCTTCGGGAGTGATCTTGTTTCTTGGTACACTGATCATAATTGGGGTAATCGCTTATCTCACAAAGAAATTTCTGGAAGCAGTTAAACTAGGAGCGGTTAATAGGGTTGTCGGTGCTCTTTTTGGGGCGCTCAAAGCCAGCATGATCGTAAGTGCCGCGTTATTGCTAATATCAGGATTCAATGTGCCCGCTGAAGAAACAAGAGAAGATTCTTTACTGTATGATTATGTGATACAAGTTGGGCCCGCAGCTTACGAAACCGTTGCATTTATTTATCCCGGAGCGGAAGGGTTTACAGAAACCATTCAGGAAAACATCAACAAATACAATCCGGCAGAAAACCTGCCCATTTTAAAAGATAATTAACAATGTCATTTCCAAGTGTTGAAGAACAATTAGCAATCATTAAAAGAGGAGCGGTTGAAATTGTTCCTGAGCAAGAGCTGATTGAAAAACTCAAGAAATCTAAAAAGGAAAACAAGCCGCTAAAAGTTAAGTTGGGTGTTGATCCTACCCGCCCTGATCTGCATTTAGGTCATTCTGTGATCTTACGAAAAATGAGACAGTTTCAGGACCTTGGCCATGAAGTTATTCTGATTATCGGTGGCTTTACAGCAATGATCGGTGATCCGACAGGTCAAAATAAAACGCGTCCTCCGCTGACTATTGAAGAAGTAAATGAGAACGCTCAGACTTATATCGATCAGGCAAAAAAGATCCTGGATGAAGACAAGCTTACTCTGACCAATAATAATGATTGGTTGGGACCGATGGACTTTATGGATGTGGTTCGTCTCTCTTCGAAATTGACTGTTGCAAGAATGATTGAAAGAGATGATTTCTCAAAACGATTTGAGAATAATGAGGCTATTTCATTACACGAGTTTTTATACCCATTAGCACAAGGACAGGATTCTGTTTACCTGAAATCAGATATAGAATTAGGTGGTACCGATCAGAAATTTAATTTACTGGTTGGAAGACAGCTCCAAAAAGATGATGGTCAGGATCAGCAGGTTTGTTTGATGATGCCGCTACTGGTTGGGACCGATGGTTCTGCTAAAATGTCTAAATCTTACGATAACTATATCGGAATAGATGAAGCCCCGAACGACATGTACGGTAAAACTTTATCCGTTCCTGATGAGTTGATTTACACTTACTTTGAACTGGTTACTGATATTGCAACGGAAGATCTTCCTGCGATCAAAGAGAAAGCTGAAAAAGATCCGCGGAATGCTAAACATGATCTGGCGTATACCGTTGTAAGAATGTACCACGGGGAAGAAAGCGCAAAAGCAGCTAAAGATCACTTTGAGCAAACGGTGATCAATAAGCAGGTTCCGGACGACGCTCCCGAATTCGAATATAATTCCGGCGAAGAATTAAGGCTACTTGATGTTATTGGTGATACCGGTTTCTCTCCAAGTAACGGTGAAACAAAGCGTATGATGAAACAGGGTGGAATCAGCCTTGATGATGAGAAGATCAAAGACATCAATCATACCATTACGCTGGAATTGGGTCAGGAAGTGGCTCTGAAAGTTGGAAAAAGGAATTTTGGAATCATCAAAGGGAAGTAATTGATAAAGATCAGTTCTTACAACGTAAACGGAATAAGAGCAGCTCACCGAAAGGGTTTTATTAACTGGGTTGAAGAATCAGCTCCTGATATAATTTGTATACAGGAGCTGAGAGCAGATGAGACTCAGATTCCTGAAGAAGTAAAGGAGCTTGGTTATCATCAATTCCATCACCTAGCCGAGAAAAAAGGATACTCCGGAGTATCTATTTTATCAAAAGAAAAGCCACTCAATATTTTTGAAGGGATCGGTACCGAATGGATCGATAAAGAAGGGAGAATTTTGGTTCTTGAATTCAACACTTTCTATGTTTGTTCAGTTTATGCACCAAGCGGAACAACGGGAGACATTCGGCAGGACATGAAATATAAGTTTATGGACGATTTTTATAAGTTCGGAGAATCTTATCTCAAAAAGGGTAAAGAAATTGTCTTTTGTGGGGATTTCAATATTTGTCATGAAGCAATAGATATCCATAATCCTGAAAAGCAGAATAATACATCGGGATTTTTACCGGAAGAAAGAAAGTGGGTCACAAGCTTTCTGGAGCTTGGTTATGAAGATGTGTTCAGAAATTTACATCAAAATGTGCCGGATCTTTATAGTTGGTGGAGTTACCGGGCGGCCTCGAAAGAGAGAAACAAAGGCTGGAGGATCGATTATCATCTAGCAACAAAAGGACTTGCCTCAAAAGCTGTTGAAGCAGAAATTGAAATGAAGTGGGATATCTCAGATCATGCTCCTGTTTCAGTTGTGTACGATGTGTAGTTAGCGCTTATTTGATTGCTAAAGTCTTTAAGATAATTTCCTTGAACATGGTAATCCCTGTTTCAATAATTTCATCGGGGAAGTCGTAATCGGGATTATGTAATGCAGGTGTTTCTTCTCCTGATCCTAAACCAAACATTGCACCGGGATAGCGCTGAGTAAATACACCAAAATCCTCTCCGAATTTAAATGGATGTTTTCGTTGATTCAGTTGTAAACCATTCTCCCTGGCGGACACTTTTATTATTGTATTGCAAAAAGGATCATTTTTTGTGGCAGAAAAGTAATCGAACCAAAGTAGTTTATGTTCCAGAGAATGTTTAAGTGCTACATCCTGAGCAATGCTTTCAATTTCCTTCATTAAAGCAGTCATTTCTTCCGGGGCCCATGTGCGGATCGTCAAGTGAAGCTCACCATCCGACGGAGATACACCATAATCTTTCGTTCCCATTGAACTATACACTGGTGTAATTAAGGCAAAATCTTCACTATTGATATCATTAACCACAATATCATTATATCTATTGATAAGCTCAGCGAGGGCTAATGCCGGATTCAATCCGTTTTCCGGTTCAGCCGCATGAGATTCTTTACCGTGAAGAGAGATGGAGACACTTTGCACAGTAGCAGTAAATTCTGAACCGGTTGTTACGACCTGATGCATTGGGAGTCCCGGAAGATTATGAAGCGCAAAGATGTAATCAGGAATGATTTGTTCAAAATTCTCATCGGCCAGAATGCCGGGAGCTCCTTCTCCTGTTTCCTCAGCCGGTTGAAAAAGGAGAACAATTCTGGCATCTTCAAGTGAGACATTTTGTAACCATTCGGCTAGACCTGCAACAATTACCATATGACCGTCATGTCCACATTTGTGAGATACAGAATCTGTAACGGAACGATACTCAAAACTATTAATTTCCTGAATAGGCAAGGCGTCTAATTCGCAGCGGATCATGATCGTAGTTTCAGGGTCTCCGAAATCATAAACAGCAGCCACTCCTGTGGTTCCGAGATCTGTAATGAGCTGATCAGGCTCAAACGGTAAGAGAAAGTTTACAATACGCTGGGCTGTTTCAAATTCCAGACCGCTTAGTTCGGGAAATCTGTGTAATTCTCTTCTTAAAGCAACTAGTTGTTGTATCATTTAAAAAATCTTTTTTTGAGAACTAAATTTATAAGCATGATCTAATCGGGGTAAGTTTTAACTAAAAAAGAGTGTTATTAGTTCATATATTAAATATATTAGCTTAATGCTAAACAATTTAACATGCGTTTATGCCAACTCATTTTGAAGGCACCAAAGAACAAAAAAATACATTAAATACTTTCATCAAATTGATGAGAGCGACTGAAAGTGTTAATCAAAGATTGTGCAGACATTTGTCAGAAGCAAATCTTACCATAAGTCAATTTGGTGTTCTGGAAGCACTCCTTCATTTAGGAGCTCAAAATCAGAAAGAACTAGGTCAAAAGCTTTTGAAAAGTGGGGGGAATATAACATTGGTTATAGACAATTTGGAAAAAAATGGATTTGTAAGCAGGAAAAAGGATCAAAATGACCGGCGAGCTTTAATTGTTGATCTTACAGTACAGGGGAAAAGTTTCATTGAAGATTTTTTTCCTAAGCATCTGAATAAGATTTCTGAAGAGTTCAGCGTTCTTGACGATAAAGAGAAAGCAGAACTGGCGAGGCTTTGTAAGAAAATTGGAATGAAGGAAGAATAAGTTTCGTTGTAGTAAAAGAATTTTAAAACTCCATAAATCCCTCAGGGAGTAAGTCATGAAAAGCTTGCTCCCTTTTTTTTGATCACCGAATAAATGATCAACCTGGTTTTGTCAGGAAAATAGCACCAATATCACAACTGTTCTTCCAGTTGCCCGATCTGATCTCTGATCCTTGCAGCTTCTTCAAACTCCATATTTTTAGCGGCATGAAGCATGGTTGCCCGAAGATGTTCTATAAGCTTTTCCTTGCTTTCAAAAGTAACTTCATTCATAGCCGGGCTCGCTTTATACTGAATACCATCGTCAGCAACTTTAATAGATTCCAGATAATCCTGCTGGGCGGCTTTTTCTGCTTCCTGACCAAAGTCCATGCTTTTGTTTGAGATCAATGAAGGATCAACAAGTGGTTTCAGCTCTTTGATAATCGTTTGTGGAGTTATACCATGTTTTTCATTGTACTCCATTTGAATTTTACGACGGCGCTCGGTTTCATCCAGAACCTTTTGCATGCTGTCAGTAATTTTATTGGCATACATGATGGCTTTACCTCCTACATTTCTTGCGGCACGTCCGACGATCTGAAAAAGAGATGTTTCAGACCTCAAAAAGCCTTCTTTGTCAGCGTCCATGATAGCAACCAAGCTCAATTCAGGAATATCAATTCCTTCACGAAGAAGATTTATACCTACAAGTACATCAAAATCACCACGGCGGAATTTATACAGTACCTCAATCCTTTCCAGAGCATCTAATTCGCTATGCATGTACGCTGCAGAAACGCCAACATTTTTTAGATACTCGCTGAGCTCCTCACTGAGACGCTTGGTTAAAGTGATAACCAGAACACGCTCTTTCTTTTCAATGCGCTGGCGGATCTCTTCCATCAGATCATCGACCTGATTATCAAGAGGACGAACTTCCAATTCCGGCTCCATCAATCCGGTTGGGCGAATCAGTTGCTCAGTAAATGCTCCTTCACTTTTTTCCAGTTCATATTTACTTGGAGTCGCACTTACAAAGATCACTTGTTTAACGAGGTTTTCCCATTCGTCAAAAGTAAGGGGGCGGTTATCTAAAGCAGAAGGAAGCCTGAATCCATGATCAACCAGTTGAACTTTTCTGGATCGGTCGCCACCATACATTGCAGAGATCTGCGGTATGGTTTGGTGACTTTCATCCACAACAGTTAAAAAATCATCAGGAAAATAATCGAGTAAACAAAAAGGTCGCTCTCCGGGCTTTCTCGCACTCAAATAACGGGAGTAATTTTCAATTCCGGAGCAGTAACCGATCTCCTGGATCATCTCAATATCAAAAAGTGTTCGTTGCTCAATTCGTTTTGCTTCCAGGAATTTTTCTTCGTCAATAAGAACCTTGGTTCTCCATTGAAGCTCTTCCCGGATTTGTTTGATGGATTCTTCCAAACGCGATTTTGTAGTCACATAATGAGAAGCCGGATAGATCTTAAATTCATTTACCGTTTCTTTGATATCGCCGGAATCAACATCGAACAGCTGAAGTGATTCGATCTCATCTCCCCACTGAGAAATCCGTAGTCCCTCATCCGAATAAGCCGGATAAACGTCGATTACGTCACCGCGAACTCTGAAAGTTCCCCGCTTGAATTCATTGTCGTTTCGATTATAATGCAGATCAACCAAATCGTACAAAAGAGTATTTCTCGGAATGTTCATTCCCGTTTCCAGAGAAACGATTAGCTTAGCATATTCAGATGGAGATCCGATACCGTAAATACAACTAATGGAAGAAACGATCACCACATCACGTCGACCTGAAAGCAAGGAGCTGGTTGCGCGTAGACGAAGGCGCTGAATTTCTTCATTGATGGAAAGATCTTTTTCGATGTATTTATCCTGAGCCGACATATACGCTTCCGGCTGATAGTAATCGTAGTAGGAAATAAAAAACTCTACACGATTGTCCGGGAAGAAATCGCTTAACTCTCTGTATAATTGAGCGGCCAGAGTTTTGTTGTGGCTCATCACCAATGTTGGGCGCTGCACATTTTCAATAACACTGGCAACGGTTCTCGTCTTACCTGATCCGGTTATTCCCAATAAAGTTTGAAATTTATCTCCGGCATTTAACCCTTCCGTAAGCTCTTTAATTGCATTTGGTTGATCTCCGGCCGGATTAAAAGGAGACTGTAAATTAAACTCTGACATCAATGGTTATTTAAATCTTTAAGCAACACTCAAGGTACACAAAATTAAGGAGGATTCGTTCCGGGATTGGGAATTGATTTGTTACTTGATGTTCTTGACCCCATCTGTCTTCACCTTGGTTAAGGAGGAGGACTCGTTGATATTGTTTTGATTGTTCTAAGGAATTGGGGCTGGTATAGTTGAAAAGAAACCCATCCCTGTCCCTTCCCTTCGTTGAGGGAAGGGGACGTTCTAATTAAGATAAGAGTGGAGTCAAGGAGTTTCCCTCACCAAAGTTAGGGGGGGGAACAAGGGTGGGTAAGGAAAAGCCACGGAATCACTAAAGCATGGAAAGGATAAACCACAGAGGGCACAAAGGTTTTGAGATGAAGAAGCTTAATCATTCTCTGTGTTCTTTGTGATTGAAAAGAAACCCTTCTCTTCGTTGAGGGAAAGGGACGTTCTAATTAATATCCGAGTTGAGTCAAGGAGTTTCCCTCCCTAAAGTTAGGGAGGGAACAAGGGTGGGTCGGAGAATGGATGCGAAGATATTAAATCTCCCTTCGAAGGGAGACCGATCGAACACCTGTGTGAGATCAGAGGGATGTTGTGCAGTTTCTGAGCTAGTAAACCGCACAACATCCTCCGTCCACCAGTCGGCGGACACCTCCTTCTGCCATAGGCATCCCTTCGGGAAAAGGAGGATTATTTACGCTTCACAGATGTATACGGATCATGATCTCTTCTCCGTCTTAAATAATAAGGGCGAATTTGTATCAGAGTTGGGGAGGCCGGGCTGAGTAATGATTGGAGGATCACTTCGCTGTGCTTGAGAATGGAAGGAAAAGAGAGTTAAGAAGTAGAGCGATCAAACTGCTATATTAGTAGCGGAAAACAAGAAAAATTCAGAATGTCAGACAAACAAAAAGCACTTGAAGGATCCCGGAAAAGGATAGACGAAATCGATGAACAGATCCTTGATCTTCTTTCGGAGCGGGCAGAAGTTGTAAATGCAGTCATCAAAACAAAAGTGGAAAACCAGTTGCCGGTTTTTGTGCCGAAACGTGAGGAAGAGAAGTCAGCTTCATTCAAGAAAATGGCTCAGGAAAAAGGAATTGATCCTGAGTGGGCGGAAGACTTTTTAAGGATGATCATGACCTCATCCCGGGATAAACAATCTCAGGATAAATTTCCGATCGCTACGGCTGAGCCAAAGCATATTTTGTATATCGGTGGCGAAGGAGGAATGGGAAAGCTCTACAAAAAGATCACCGAGCAGACCGGGCATAAAGCATATTCCATAGATAAATCGAATTGGTACGAGCTGGAAGAAATAGCTCCAAAGCTTGATATGGTGATAGTTACTGTGCCGATCAAGATTACGGAGCAAGTGATAGAACGATTGAAAGGAAGACTATCAGAAAAAACCATTCTGGCAGATTTCACCAGCAACAAATCTTCACCAATTGAAAAGATGCTGGAATGTCACGAAGGACCCGTAGTTGGTTTGCACCCGATGCACGGACCGGATGTTCAAAACCTGAGCAAACAGTTGATGGTTGTTTGTCCCGGAAGAAATACTGAGGAAGCGGATTGGTTTGTGGAGCAATGTGAGCTTTGGGGAATGCGTGTTATTAAAGCAGATCAAAACAAGCACGATCATGTAATGCATATGGTGCAGGGACTCCGTCACTTTGTGGCGCTGCTACACGGATCTTTTATGGAAGAATATGATCTTCGTCCAAGCGATATGCTCGAATATTCCAGTCCCATCTACCGGGCGGAAATGATGATGACAGGACGTATTTTTGCACAAAGTGCAGAGCTCTATGCAGACATCGTTTTTGCCAATGAAGAACGACGCGACCTGTTATTGAAATTCTTTGACCATCATCAAAAACTGGCGGAATTGGTAAAACAAAATGACCGGGAAGGATTCATCCGGGAATTTGAAGGGGTAACCGACTTCTTTGGAAAATTCGCGACCCAAGCGTTAAACGAAAGCGGATATTTGATAAACAGACTGGCGGATAGGTTTGCTTAAAGATAGTGCAGTTTCAACTTGAAATACCGACCACACAAAAAGTAGATCACCTGATCGTAATCTCTCCTCCTGATGAGATAATGAGCATTGCATGGGAGATAAAGCAAGAGGTTGAAAAAATAGTAGGCGTCTATAAATCCAGAACCTCAACGCCACATATTACAATATGCAAAAGCGTTCTGACTACAGAAAATGAGAGAAGGATTACTGAACAGTGGCAAAATCTATTCCTTACCATTCCTGCGTTCCGAATGCAGGTGAAAGGGTTGAAAGTATTCGAAACCTCGGGCACTCTTTATCTTGAAACGGATTACCCGGAAGAACTTAAGGAGATAAGAAAAGAACTTTATATCAAAAACAAACAACTCAGAATCAGCAAACAGTTCTACAGCCTTATTTCAACACCACATATTACAATCGGTAGAGGCCTTAGTAAAGAATCTTTGATCAAGCTCGAAGAGTATATGAGTAAAAGAGTTTGTAATAAAGAATTATATATAAAAGACTTGTTAGGTTTAAGGGCAGAATCTACGGATGTAAAGTATCAGAAACGTTATAGCTTTAAATTAAAGGAATAAGAAGTTTTGTTCGAAAACAAACCCTGGATCTACGACCATGATGAACCGCTAAGCCGTTATTCTTTAGGACAAGAAGGCAAAAACCCACTGATCTGCTTCGGAGTAAATCCAAGTACAGCCGTTCCGGGAAATTTAGACCCAACGGTGGCTTCTGTTGCCAGATATGCAAAAGAAAAAGGCTACGATGGTTGGGTCATGTTCAATCTTTATCCGCAAAGAGCCACAAATCCGGATAAAATGCATAAGCGTTTTCAAAAATCCATTCACGATAAAAACGTGGAAGCCATTCAAAAGCTGTTAAACGAACTTCCGGATGGATTAGACGTCTGGTGTGCTTGGGGAACGCTGATCGAAAAGCGAGCATATTTATCCAGGTGTATGAAAGACATCGCAGAAGTCCTTAAACAAAATAAATCTAGATATTTTACCAGAGGAAATATTTCCAAAGCCGGTCATCCACACCACCCACTGTATCTCAGAAAAGAGTCGCCAATGGATATGTTTGATCTGGAGGAGTATTTAGAGCTCATCAGCGATTAATACGAAATAAATCCCAACCCCGATATTGTTTGATGGCGATTCAAATTTGGGTTTATAAAATGAATTATTGATTCCAATTTTATTACGTAGGGGCGAATCGCGATTCGCCCCTACGATTGGGTTTTTATCAATAATTTCGAT
>JAEPNB010000012.1 GCA_017643645.1 Balneola sp. | reverse complement strand
GACTCTATAATTCCACTCAGATATTAATTACAACGTCCCATTCCCTTGTTTAAGGGAAGGGACAGGGATGGGTTCGTAACTTTAAGAAATAGCTTCCATTATCCTTTCAAAGACAAGCTCCTCATTTACAAGCTCTTCATTTTTAAACCTTATAACCTTCAATCCTAAGTTCTCAAGAACTACTGTTCTTTGCCGGTCATAATCTTTTTGATAATCATGCACTTTGCCATCAATTTCTACGATCAGCTTATGTTCTGCACAATAAAAGTCAGCGATATAAAAGTATCTTTTAGTTCCATACTGTGTGTGAACAAAGGGTTTTTGACGAATAAACCGTAATCCCTTGAATCTTCTTTTTCTTACGAGTTCCCAGAATAGTTTCTCTGAAGGAGTTGGGTTTTTTCTAAGCTCTCTTGCCAGTTCTGTAATATTTTTTCTAGACAAGTCCATTGAAAACAATACTGAATTCGTATTCAATTTTCTAGCTTGTTTCCTGACCCACCCTTGTTCCCTCCCTAACATCAGGGAGGGAAACTTCATAACTCCACTCAGATATTAATTACAGCGTCCCCTTCCCTTGACTAAGGGAAGGGACAGGGATGGGTTCGCACTTGTACTCAATTAAATTATTCAGTTACTTAAATTAAAATCAGAAACCTCGCCGCTTAAACGCCGGGTTGTTATGCAAACCAATTCTTAGCTACTACTCATGTCCGATTTTTCAACTCCGTGGATAGACGGAAAAAGAGGTTACTTATCAGATTGGTTGACTCAACTTTGGGTCAAATCCTCAAGGGTCAAAATCAATCCACATTATGAGAATTGGCTTGATGGTCCAACTGGCGAACCAAAGATAATTGGGGAATCATACTTCGAAGAATTTGCTACTAAGAATAAACTGACTATTGAAACAGGTTCAGAAGAAGGATTGGTTGAGGACTTTTCACATTTAAATAGTAGTCAGTTTAGCTCTGATAAAGTTAATCCTCGGATTATTGATTTCTATGAAAATACTAGCAGATTTGAATTAGATATCTGGTCTGAATGGTCAACTCCAGCCAAGCCCTTTGGCTGGTTGCTTTCAAAATTATTTAGTACACGCATCCAACAATTAAATCTTCCAGTTTCAGCACTGGATTCATCACTTGGAATTACATCTGAAATAATTGCTCTTAAAAATGAAATGAATAAGACTAAATATGTTGGATGGCTAAGGAAAGTTGTTAAGACGAAAAATGTGATTTATGCCGGAGCTTATACTTCCTGTACTCCACCAAATTTAGGATATGAATGCGTAAAAGTAGTTTTCCCGCTTCCGAATGGAAATGCAACAGTGATTCTTTGGCCTGAAAATATGGATGATGGATCACTTAAACTGCACTCTTCGGGAAATGAGTTTGGCGATGGAGGGTTCTATCTTCTTGTTTATTCTTCAAGTGATAAAGCGTATGTAAAATATGTGAATGCAATTAAAGAAACCATTCATGTTTATCTTGATGAAAACGATGAATTACGAACAGATCACATTTTTAAATTTTGGGGATCGACTTTTCTTCAACTTCATTATCGAATTAGAGAAAAACGATTTGCATAAAAAGCGAATTAACGGCGGACGTGCCTCGCTCTTCCTTGCTCATTTTACGTTTAACCTCCTGAAAGGCCACAAAGCCACATTTTGAACGGGAAGCACTGGATGAGAAACAATACTGAATTCGTATTAAATTTTCTAGCCAATTCTCTGACCCACCCTTGTTCCCTCCCTAACATCAGGGAGGGAGACTCTTTAATCTACTCAGATATTAATTAGCACGTCCCCTTCCCTTGACTAAGAGAAGGGACAGGGATGGGTTCGTACTTGTAAGCAATAAAATTATTTAGTTACTTCGATTAAATAAATAATCACTTATTGACGAAATGTGAATAGCCATGCTTAACCTTTTTAATGGAAGCTTAGTCATCGGTCTTATAGTAAGTGTATCTGCTTCTTTAATTGGCTTTTTACTACGTAAAGGAATAGAAATTACTAAAAACCGGCTTCCACAGAAACCTGATGGAGTTTGGCCAACCAGTTATTTTTTAATAAATCTGGTATCTATTTTTTGCTGGGCTTTAATTGGATTGGGTTTATTTGTGGGTTTAATACTAGTTATTGAATATATCCAATATTGATTTAACCTCGTTCCCAAGCTCTGCTTGGGAACGCCCATCGGAAGCTCCTGCTTCCTATAACAAATTGAAGCAGACGAGGCAGAGCCTCTACATTGCATTCCGAACGGGACGTTCGGAACGAGAACTAAAGCCAGACCTTGAACTAATTCCTGTTCTTCTCAACTCAAAGTTTCCCCAGCTAAATCCCTGAACTGCAATTCATATAAATGGCTGTATAATCCGCCTTTGGCAAGTAATTCGGTATGCGTTCCTTCTTCTACGATTTCGCCTTTATCCAGTACCAGAATTCGGTCTGCATTTTGAATGGTGGACAATCGGTGAGCGATCACAAACGTCGTTCTGCCTTTCATCAATCGGTTTAACGCTTCCTGAACCTGTGCTTCCGATTCGGAATCCAACGAAGAAGTTGCTTCATCCAAAAGCAGAATTTCGGGGTTTTTCAGAATAGCCCGTGCGATAGCCATTCTCTGTCGTTGTCCACCGCTTAGCTTCACTCCTTTTTCACCGATCAGTGAATCATATCCATCAGGATGTTCGATAATAAAATCATGGGCGTTTGCATCTTCAGCAGCCTGAATGATCTCTTCATCTGTAGCATCCAGTTTTCCGTACTTTAAATTGTCTTTTATTGTGGTACTGAACAAGTGAACTTCCTGCGGCACAATGGATATATGCTCCCGAAATGATTTTACTTTCAGGTCGCTGATTGGAGTTCCGTCCAGCTTTATCTCTCCTTTTTCAACATCGTAAAATCTTGGGATCAGATTAAGCAATGTCGTCTTTCCCGCTCCACTCGGTCCAACCAATGCGATCGTCTCTCCTGCTTTTGCTTTAAAGCTGATATTCTTTAAAACCGGTCGCTCTTCTTCATATCTGAAACCAACTTCACTGAATTCCAATTCTCCTTCCACATCGATTACTTCAATTGCATCCGGCTTATCATCAATTTCAGGAATTTCATCCAACAACTCAAAAATCCTTTCTGAAGCTCCGGCTGCAGTATTTACTGCCGTGTATAATCTGGAAGTCTGGCTGATGGACCGGGAAATATTCAACGCATAAATGATGAACGCCACCAGATCTCCCGCGCTTAATCGCCCTTCAAGAACTTCTTTCCCTCCATACCAGAAAATAACTACCAATGTGCCCATGAACATGATTCCAACTCCGCTCCAGAACAATTGAGTAAGCACTACTTTCTTCCGGACAGTTCCGAATAATTTCTCAATAGAATCAGAATAGCGGGTTACTTCATAGGTTTCACGAACGAAAGCTTTCACCAGACGAACAGCTCCAAGCGCATCTTCTGCCACAGCTGTTGAATCCGCCAATTCATCCTGGATTCCTCGGGAAAGTTTTCTGATCTTCTGCCCGAAATAACGAGTCGCAATGGTCACAAACGGCACTGTTACGAAAATCACTGCACTTAATCGCCAGTTCAATGCAACCATCAGCGAAACGGAACCGATCAGCGAAAAAGAGATCGTTAATAATTGTGGTAATGAATCCGTCAACGCTGTTCTGATGGAACCTACATCGTTTGTAAGCCGTGAAGTGATCTCACCTAAACGTCTCTCCGCAAAGAACTTGAATCCCAATCGATGAAGATGCTCATAAACTTTTTTCCGGAGATCGGTGACTACTCTTTCTCCAACCCATTCCAGAAAATAGTTTCCGGTGAAACTGAACAGTGATTGAAGTACAAACAAACCTATCAAACCAATGGCGAGTAGGTTCAGTAAACTGCCATCTCCTTTTTCGAAGACGGCATCCAGTAGTTCTCTCAGTCCAAGCGGAACCGTAAGCCAGATTCCTGAAGCCAGCAATACTACAACCGTTGCGAAGTAGAATCTTCCTCTGTAAGGCTTGCTAAGCGCAAAAATCTTGATCAGCGTATCCTTTAAGGAAGCAATGGAGTGATTTTTCTTTTGGTCTTCTTTTTTATCGGGCATGTTCTGTTTTTAAACAATCGTCATTCCGAACTCGTTCAGGATGACCTATGTAGTCATCCTGAGGATACTTCCGAAGGATCTGCACAACTATTCTCAGCATATAAATAATTGTGCAGATTCATCGCTACCACTCTGAATGACTTAATTGTATTTACTCCCAAATAAATGCAAAATTAGTGCCAAGTAAACAAGATTTTTATCTCGCAATTTGGTATCTACTAAAGACAGTAAAATTCATCACAAAGCTATGGACAGCGAACTACTTACCTGGATCTTTTTAATTGGTGGAGTCATCCTGATGTTACTCGAATTTGTGATTCCAAGCGGTATGGCATTGATCTTAGGAGCCAGTGGACTACTCATTGCGCTTGCCCGTTTCCTGGGTTTTCTGGACGACCCGATTACTGCAACTATGGCATGGATATTTACTTCTGCGGGTATAACTCTTTTGGCAATGCCTTTGATCAGGAAATATTTAAAAGCAGAAACTTCTTACAAACTGGCCGATGAAGATTATGAAGCAATGGATCAGATCGTACAGGTAGTTGAACCATTGAACGAACATAATGATGAAGGCCGAATTCGTTTCCAGGGAATTTCCTGGCAAGCCAGAACGCTTTCCGGCGAAGTTCCTGCGGGCACAAAAGTGAAAATCAAATATCGTGAAAACACGACCTGGATCGTAGAACCTGTGGATCAAATCCAGGAACCAACTTCACAGAAACTTAAAGACAAAAATTAAGAACCATCATGATTTGGACTCCAATTCTTATCGCTATTTTAGTTCTTTACTTTATTCTTACCCGATTATTTATCATCGTGGAAATGAGAGAAGAAGTAATTCAAGAGCGACTCGGAAAATTCAAAAAGAACTTAAAACCCGGGTTTCATTTCTTGATTCCATTTGCAGATCGGCCTGCTTACAGACGTGAAATGCGGGAACAGGTCTTGGACGTTCCAAGCCAAACCTGTATCACTAAAGACAATATTGAAGTGGCTGTTGATGGTTTGGTGTACATCAAAGTAATGGACGCTCATAAAGCCAGTTACGGAATCAATAATTATCAGGCGGCAGCTATTAATCTGGCTCAAACCACAATGCGATCTGAAGTTGGTAAGATTACCTTAGACGATACGTTTTCTGAGCGAGAAACCATGAATGAAAATATCGTTCGGGAAATTGATAAAGCGGCAGGCCCCTGGGGAATTAAAGTACTTCGGTACGAGATTAAAAATATTCGTCCTTCCAACGAGATCGTGGACACCATGGAAAAGCAGATGGAAGCAGAGCGTGAAAAGCGAGCTGAGATCACTCATTCCGAAGGTTTTCGTCAGGCAAGAATCAATGAATCTGAAGGTGAGCAACGAAGCCAGATTCTTATTTCAGAAGGTGCTCGCCAACGTAGAATAAATGAAGCAAAAGGTAAAGCAAAAGAGATTGAATTGATTGCTAATGCCACAGCCAATGGAATTCAACGTATAGCTGAAGCCATGCAAAAACCGGGTGGGGAACTTGCTGTTCGTACCAAACTGGTGGAACAGTACATAGAAAAATTCGGGTCTATACTTAAAAATTCAAACGTTTCTGTGCTTCCAACAGAAACAGCTAATTTGAAAACCTTTTTCGAAGGTGTAAGCAAGGTGAGCGACCATACGAAGAGTAAAGAAATTAAAGGAGAAAACTGATTATGGAAATTGTAGAACTAGTAAGTAAGATTTTAGTAGGTCTCATTACTCTTTTTGTGATCTTTAAAGTGATCAAATCATTAAGACTGGTTCCTAACCAGTATTCATTTATTGTAGAACGATTAGGTAATTATCACAAAACACTTGGCCCCGGATTTCATGCATTGGTTCCGTTTATTGATAAAGTTGTCTATAAGCAAGACCTCCGTGAAGAAACGATCGAAGTTGAACCTCAGGAGTGTTTCACTAAAGATAATGTAAAAGTAGAAGTGGACGGAGTAATATATTTGAGTGTTACCGATCCCGTAAATGCAAGCTACGGAGTTACGAATTATCGTTATGCTGCTATTCAGTTAGCACAGACTACCACCCGTTCTGTTATCGGATTGATGGATCTCGATCAGACCTTTGAAGAGCGTGCTTTTATGAGTAAGGAAGTAGTAAAAGTGCTCAGTGAAATAGAAATGCCTTGGGGAATTAAAGTGCACCGCTACGAAATAAAAAATATTCTTACCCCAAGAACAGTACAAAATGCAATGGAGCGACAGATGACAGCAGAGCGTGATCGTCGCGCTGTTATTGCCAAATCTGAAGGGGTACAAGGCTCCAAAATTAATGATGCAGAAGGTATTAAAGCTGAAATGGTGAATATATCTGAAGCCGAAATGCAACGACAAATTAATGAAGCAGAAGGTTTGGCTAATGAAATTGAATCCATTGCGGAAGCTACTGCCATTTCCATAGAAAAAATTGCCTACGCACTTTCGCAACCTATGGGTGCAGATGCTATGAAACTTCGCCTTTCTGAAAAATACTTAGAAACATTGGAAGGTTTAGGTCAGGATAAAAACGATATCATTCTGCCAAAGGATATTTCCAGCTACGATGCGGTTATGAAAGGGTTGTCTTTGGAGGAGTTTAATGAGGAGAAAAAGTAAACAACACTCAATAACCAATAACCAACTTAAGATTGAAATTTAGCTAGCTAATAAGCTGTATAGGTTTCTTTTTCTTTTAGTGTTATGATCCCATCTTTGGTGGCAAATTTGACTGGTATTGAAATAAAACCTCCGCCCTTTTTTGCTTTTAAAACCGTGAAGTGCAGATGCGGTCCTGTTACATAACCAGTAGCTCCGGAATATCCTATTCTTTCTCCGACTTTAACTTTCTGTCCTATTCTTACAGTAACGCCGTTCTTTCTGAGATGCGAATATTGGGCAAAAGTACCGTCATCATGCAAAATGGTTACATAATTAGCTTTATCTAAAAATGATTTATCACTTCCTCCTTTAGAATAACTTTCCTCTGTTTCCACAACAATTCCTGCTCTTGAGGAATAAATTTCTGTTCCCTCTTCCATATTGAAATCCAAAGAATACCTACTTTCTCCACTATGAGAAAAATTTCCATTGTATCCCTGATCTAAACGATGCTTTTCTCCGATTTTAAACGGAAGCCTATAACCCATTTTATCATTATGTTTTGCAAAAATACTACCCTGATAGAATATATAACTGTACTTCATTCCCCAGGATGATTTTGGATCTTTCACCTTCAATTCTGCAATTTTTTCCTCCGATCTCCCCTTCAAAACTGTAATAAGAGGGTTTTTTTCTGATGAAGTCATATTTGTGAGATCGGCATCTAACTCTATGGTTACAGGATAGTAATTAGTATTCGATGCGTATAGTGCAACTCCGTTTTTTATTTCTCTTTTATCTATGGTTACAGAGTTTTCCTGTATCAACCTGAAGCCACTCACAACCAGAATTACTGACAGGGCAATCACGACCAGTCTCATTCTTTTAATATTCTGAAATCTTTCTTTGTTCATTAACACTACTTGCAATTATATTCTCTGATATGAACTCACTATTACTACAACTTATTTTATTGTTGGCCTCAGTTGATTCTGATGAATTAACCGACCCGGAACTTGCTATAAAGATAAAGAACGGAAATCATGAGGCATTTAAAAAGTTTTTTGACCGCTATAATGCATTTCTTCTTAATTATTTAATGAAGAGAGGAACCGCCAAAGAAGCTGCCAAAGATCTGGTTCAGCAAGCTTTTGTAATGATTTGGGAAAAACGAGACGAAATTGACGAAACTAAGTCTCTTCGGGCATTTTTATTCAGAATCGGATACACCAGAATGCTGAATCTATTCAGAGATCACTCCAAATTCGATGAAGAAGCAGATCCGGAAGAAAACTCATCCCATGAAGAACCTGAAGATGAGGATAACAAAAGAGCTGAGCTTAACAGCGCAATAGAGAAGGCTATTTCAGCCATGCCCGAAAAAAGACAGGAAGTTTTCCGGCTCTGTTTTATTCAGGAATTTACTTACAAAGAAGCGGCTCAGGTATTAGATGTATCTGTTAAAACAATTGAAAATCATATGGGACTTGCATTAAAAGATATGCGAGAATCATTAAAACAGTACCGTTGACTGTTATTTGTAATTTGTTTTTTGATTTTTTAAAAAGGATTGGGGGTAATTAATTCCACTCGTGTATTAAAGGCAAATGACACAAATGTCTTTAAACAAAACAAAAGAGAAATCACTATGAAATCTTTACAAAACATATCAAAACTATCTGTACTGGGCTTAAGCCTTTTAGTAACCTTCGCAGCATGCTCTGCGGTAAACAATGATGTTGAAACCCTTTCGGATGAAGACATCGAACTGGCTACACAAATTATCGGAGAGTCTGTATCTGATGAAAACTCCGGAATCATGAGTAGCATGTATGATGCCGTTTCCACCGTTGACAATGATGGCATTTCTTATGGAAATGATCATAGAAAAGTTGACCCGAATGACAGAAGCGGAAGAGGAAGAGAAAACAATTATTCCTATTCTTATGATCCTGATACCGGCACACATACATTAGAATATAACCGTAGTGTAAATCATGGCGAATTCAGTAAAAATATAGCTCTGCTGAATACTTATATCTTCAAATCTCCTGAAGGTGATTTTATAGCACGACCAAGAGCGAATGCTGATTCTATTGAAAGTGTAGACTTTACAGGAAATAAATCAGGTTCTGTAAATTCCCGAAGAGGAAGTTCAGAATTCGCCCGTGCAGATACTTTCGCTATTGCCGGTTTACATAGTACAAGCTCAATTGTAAGTATTGACGGAACCCATCACGGAGAGGGAAGTGCTTCCGGCTTTACAAGAGACAGCGTTCAGGTATCCAGAGACTTTACTGTAGACATTGAGTTCCTGAATGTTGCAATCGAAAAAGACTCCGTTGAAGCTAACGGTAATCTGGAACAAGGTGTAACCGGAACGCTTACTTACAGCATAATTTTAAACAAAACTGTAGGCGACAGAGCGGATTCAAAGGTAATTGAAGGTACCATTGAATTAGAAGGAGACGGAACTGCCCTGCTTAGATTTAAAAAAGTTGCCAAAGTTGTTCGATTCTCACTTAAAGACGGATCAACAGAAGATTAAACTACTAGCCACCAAGAACTGCGGGTTGATAATTTAACCTGCAGTTCTTTTATATTAGAATCATGGAAACTAAAGACCTTTTACCTGAGAACGATCAAGACCTGCTGCTGGCTAAACAGTTGGATTCTGCGTTACAATCGGGTGAAGGATTTTCAAGTATTCAGGACCCACTGATTCAATCTCTTTTAGCTTATCAAAATAAAGAACATGATCAGATTGACGCTTTAAGTTCAGAATCTTCTGAAATATGGGATAAAGTGTTTTCAGAAACAAAACCACAAAAGAAAGCCAGAATCACATCACTTTCAACCCGAAAAACTAATACATGGACTTGGGCAACAGCAGCTACTGTATTGCTCGCAGCTTTCCTTGGAATTTTTTGGTTCACAAATTTAGATAATCCGGTTTTAGTTGCTCAAAGTGGAAATGCCATTGAATCTGTAATATTAGCAGATGGGTCTCAAGTGTCGCTGCGTCCGAATTCATCTCTCTACGAAATCGAATTATCAGATTCTAAGAGATCCTATGAACTTGAAGGAGAAGCCTTTTTTGTAGTTGCTAAAGACGCCAACAAACCTTTTTCAGTTACTTCAGATAATGGAATTGTTACCGTATTGGGAACGCAATTTAATCTGAGCACATGGGGAAATGAGACAAAAGTATTTCTTGAAGAAGGAAGTGTGAGACTCGAAGATCTCCATCAAAATTCCGTAATTCTGAAACCGGGTGAAAAAGCTACTATATCTCAGAACTTATTAAGCAATGCATCCCCTGCAGACGCAGAAGAATTTAAGGACTGGCTGAATAACGAAATTGTTTTAAAAAGCACCCCTGTTTCACAGGTTATAAACGAACTTGAACATCACTTCCAAGTAACCATTGATATTTCCGGTATGCAAAATACATCAGAACCTATATCCGGTACTATTGCATTAGATGAACTTTCCACTACACTCAATGACCTGGGTATAATTTTAGGCGGAACTTTCAGAGAAGTAAATTCAAATAGATTTACGTTTATTCCTTTAAATTAAGGTTTCATGAAAACCTTTTTAAAAATAGCTTTCTTTATTTTCTGGGCAGGAACTGTAAACCAAAGTTTTGCACAGAATTCTTCTCCAAAAACTTTGTTAGAATTGATCAGTTCTATTGAACAGACTTCAGACATGAGATTTCTGTACCGGGAAGCACTCGTGAGCAATATAAATGTTACCGTTTCTTCTGAGTCCCCCACTCTTTATGAAGATCTCAGATCTCAACTTCTGGAATTTAATATAGGGCTTCATGTAAACTCTGAAAGAAACCAAGCCTTACTTTTCAAAACCGGAAATAAACAAAACAAGCAAGAATCTGTTATATCAGGATATGTAGTAGATGCTAAAACCGGAGACCGACTGCCATACTCTACCATATCCTGGTTCGAAAATGGTGAAATTACGGGAGTAGCATCCTCAACTTCAGGCACCTTTCATGCCCGCATAAATTCCTCCGGATCATCGATTCCTCTTTTATTCTCCTTTGTAGGATACGAATCAAAACGGGTTGATTTCGACGTCTCTTCAAAATCTGAATTAAGTGATATTGCTGTAAGATTGCAACCAAAACTTTATGGGGGCAGCGAGATCATAGTTAATGGAAACGCTTTATTCAGTCCATCAGATACTGTATTCAGTAGTTTAATTGAAGCCGGATCTTTTAGTCCGTTGGGAGACAACAACTCTGCAAAAGCTTTGCAATCGCTTCCCTCGGTACTTGCGGGGCCGGCCATCCAGGACGGTTTAAATGTCAGAGGAAGTTCATCAGACGGCTTCCGGGTATTGCTGGATGGCATCACACTTTATAACCAAAGCCATTTATTCGGGTTGCTGGACGGCCTTAATGGAGATGTACTCAGAACCAGTGGTTTCTTTTATGATGTTACCCCGGCTCAATTTCGAGCCCCGCTTGGTGGAACACTTACCTTTTTAACCAAAACCGGTAACCTGCAAAATTATGAAAGTTCTATTGGGCTCAGTAACACTGCCTTAAGCGCCACTTTGGAAGGGCCCGTTGTTTTGGGAAAATCCAGTTTCCTGTTTTCAGGTCGCCATTCTTACATCGATGATCTAAACTGGTTTAACAATCAGGGAATCATAAGATACGGGCTGGATATAGATCGCAATTATGACTTTCAAAGTGATACTGTCCGCAAATTTGTAGATCGGAGTGTACAAAATGTAAGCGGAAATGCTTTTTTCTACGACTTACATGGCAAACTGTATTTTGAAACTACTTCGGGTTCACAATTGATTGCAAGTATGTATTTCGGAAAGGATGAAGCAAATCAATCCTATGATCGCCGATTTCAGCAACAAACGGAAAAATTCAATACCAATAATGAGTGGTCGAGTATAATGGTTAAGCTGGCTTATAACACTCAACTTCAAAATGATATAAATTCTGAAAGTAGCATAGGCTTCAGCGATTATTATTCAAACTATCTGAAAGAAGATAACGACTTCCGAAGGACTGAGAACGATAATAACAATCAAAACGCAACTATTGAGATCTTACCATTCAACTTAGAAAATGAGCTACATGAATTTCAGATAAATCAGAGATTCAACAAATCTTTTGAATACTTTGAATTAGATTTTGGGGTCACTTACAGCGATTTTGAAGTGCTATATACTGAATTAAGTCCGCGTAACCAATCCTTCCGAAGCAGAAGAACAAGTCAGTTACTGGACCTGTTCAGTCAGTTTGATTTTGCAAACTCTACTGAAGCTCATGTAAGTTTAGGAAGCAGACTATACTACTTCAGCAACGGAAAATATTTAAAATGGTCTCCAAGAATTAAAGCACAGTTCTTACCGGAATCAGCAGTTTCATTTGGACTAGGCTATAGCAAAAACTATCAGTTCTTACACCAATTAGATTTTTTGACTGTAAACAGCACTGATTTTTGGGTTATGACTAACAACGAGCAACCTCCTTCTTCAGTAAGTTATTTTACTTCAAATATAAGATTACGACCTTCAAATTCACTTTTCTTACAGGTTGAAGGCTATTATAAACTTTTTGATAATCTGCGAATTCACAGTTTAGCCGATCATTTTATTTCATCTTTTTTTGATGAAGATGATACAAGCCCATTCCTTTTCAATAATACCGGAGTTGGTAAGGGTATTGAATTTCTCCTGAAGAAAAGATTTAATCAATTCAGCCTTTCATCTACCTACACCCTGGCTTCTACTGAACTTGAGAATTTACTGATCAATGACGGCAAACCTTTTCATCCTTCTTATGACAGGACACATCAGTTTTCTTTGATTGGTGATTTAGATCTAGCAAATGGACTGAGTTTTTATGCCTCATGGAATTTTGCAACGGGGACGCCGAATAACGTGCTTTCAAGAGATGAACAAACAGAAACCAGAATAGGGGATTACTCCAGACTGGATGTTTCTCTTAAATATATTCTCAGTACCGGAAATACAGAAAAAGCTGAATTCTTATTTTCTGTTTATAACCTGTTAAATACTCAAAACCCCTGGTATTCTGATTTTAAAGCAGGCAGAAGTACAAATAATAACCGAATTATCCCCGGTTTGACTACCGTTTATGATCTGGGTATTCAACCTAGTTTCAGAATAAAGCTCTATTTTTAAAATCTTAATCTAAACACTGTCTTTCCTTTTTCTGACTCCAGCAGATACAAACTTCCATTGTGCAGTCTCATAATTTGTCTGGATAAACTCAACCCGATTCCTGATCCCCCTTCCGGAGAGTTCTTACTTGTTGTATAGAATGGAACAAAAATTTTCTCTGCTGATGATTCCTTGATGCCCGGCCCATTGTCCTGAACATCTATAAAAGCATGTCCTGATTCATCAATACCGCCTTTTAAGATCACTTTCGGATCCTGACTGTTTTTCAGAACCTTGAATGCATTTTTTACAACGTTGATCAAAGATTGTTCTATCAACTGGCTGTCAGCAACTACTTCAATAGAGTCGGATTCAAATTCAGTTTCAACCGTTATGGATCTTGAAAGAGCTTCCCCTTTCATTAAATTTTTAACTCTGTCAACGATTTCTTTAATAAGTACAACCTCAAAATCAGGACTTGGAATCTGGGTTATGTTACGGTACGAATCCACAAACCGCATTAAACCTAAGCTTCTTTTGTTGATCGTCTGAAGTGCTTCCTTTACATCTTCCATTGTTTCTTCCGATATATCCTTGTTGCTTTCTTCGCCCAATAAATTACCCGCTAACATTGAGTTTACTGTATCAGATAGTGAAGCAATTGGTGTAATGGAATTCATGATTTCATGGGCTAAAACCTGAGTTAAGTTTTGCCAGGCTTCCATTTCTTTTTCTTCCAGTTCTGATGAAATGTTACTTAAAGAAATGATCTTATAAAGGTCCCCTTTTACTCTGAACTCGGTAGCAAAAATAGCGATCTGAGATTCTCTGTTTTTTATGGACGTTCTCACCAAAGTTCTGGCTCCGCCTTTCAGATCCTGAACTGCTTCATATAAAGGCTCACTGATTTTTTTAAGTTGAGATACATTTCTTAATACTGCTGTCCCTAATATTTTCTTTGCAGCCGTATTGAATAATTCTATTTCACCATCCTTATTGAAAGAAAATAATCCTATCCCGATATGCTGAACAACCGTTTCCAGATATTGATAGCTCTCCTCTCCTTTGGCTCTTTCCCGATTAAATTTTTCTATGATATTATTGAATACAGAGTTCAGTGCTTCCAATGATTCTCCATATCCTTTATTGGAAAAAGACTGTGAGAAATCATTATAACTAATAGCCTCAAAAAATCGAGTGAGGTTTTTATTTGTTATCTCAACATATCTGATAAGATTTACAACCTGAAGTACAACTACTACAGCTATCAGCGCTAAACTCACATAGTATTGGGTGTTTAATGCTATATAAGCTCCAACCAAAAGAACTATAAACAGAAATAATACTCTAAAAATAATTCCTACTCTCAGACTTCTAAGCATTATGAATCTCTTTAAAGTCCATATTTATCCATCCTTCTGTAAAGTGACGCTCTTGTCAGACCGAGTTCATCTGCTGCCTTAGAGATGTTGCCTTCATGTTTCTTTAGTGCTTTACGAAGAACCATTTTTTCAACTTCTTCCAGATTGTAATCCTCAAAAACAACTTGTTCGGTATCGCTTATTTCCTGAGTTAAAAGAAAATCGGAAGGTTGCAGTATTGTTGATTCACTCATAATCACAGCACGTTCAGTAGCATGCTGAAGTTCCCGCACATTTCCCGGCCAACTGTGTTTCTCCAGCTTTTTTATGGTTTCTTTTGAGCATCCACTTACTTCTTTCTTATACTTTTTTGAATACAGTTTTATGAAATGATCTGTTAATGCTTCAATGTCTTCAATCCGATCTCTTAGAGGAGGTAGTTGGATTTCTATGGTGTTGATCCTGAATAAAAGATCTTGGCGGAAAGTAGAATCGGCAACCATTTCCTTTAAAGACTGATTTGTGGCACATACTAATCGTATATCAATTTCTTTTGATTTTGCGGAACCAACCCTATTTACCTTTCGGTTTTGTAACACGGTAAGCAGTTTAGACTGAAGTGGTACCGGAAGATTTCCGATCTCGTCCAGAAATAAAGTTCCTCCGTTGGCAAGTTCAAACCTTCCGGCTTTGTCTTCTTTAGCATCTGTAAATGCTCCTTTCACGTAACCGAACAATTCACTTTCAAATAGAGATTCTGAGATTGCTCCCATATCCACATTCATAAACACACTTTCATGGCGTGCTGATCTTCTGTGAAGTGCTCTGGCGATCATCTCCTTCCCGGTTCCGTTTTCTCCAAGAATTAAAACATTGGCATCAGTTGCAGCTACTTTTTCAATAGTGTTGAATACATTCAGCATTGCAGGACTTCGACCAATGATATCCTTATAGTGATGATCTATGTCACTGTTGATCTGCTTTTGTGTCTCCTTCAGTTCAGCTACTTCTCTTTTTGAATCCGTGAGTTGCATTGCTGACATCACGGTTGTGAGCAGCTTTTCATTCTTCCAGGGCTTTAATACAAAATCGGTGGCCCCTGCTTTTACGGCTTGTACCGCTTTATCAATATCTCCATATGCTGTTATAAGAATTACTGCTATGGAAGGATCTATTTCCAGAATCTTTTGTAGCCAAAAGAAACCCTCTTTTCCGCTACTCACATCTTCCGTAAAATTCATATCTAACAAGATCAGATCATATCTGTTGTTTTTCAGAAGTGTTGGAATAGAATTAGGATCCTTTTCAGTTTCTATGGATTTCACATGTTGCTTCAAAAACAAACGTGCTGCCTGCAACACATCGGCATCATCATCTACTACTAAGATCTTTCCTTTTTTGGAGGTCATATCAATTTGTTAGTTCACATCCTTTTATCAAATACTGTACCTAAATGATTTCTATTCATAAAATCGGTTCCGGTTTATATAAAGTGAATAGCCAAAAAATTCAGGTGTTCGATATCGAACAGTAAGTGTATCAAAATGAACAGTAAAATCCTACTAAAGCCTCAAAAACACTGATCTGAAGAGTTTCAGATGCTTTGGCACAGTAGTTGACATTATAAAGGAAAGAAAAACATTCATCTTTAAAAGAGTTTAAAAACAGCCCATGGGAATGGACAAGAAAATTGAAAAGAAAAAATGGACGCCTAAAAGGATTGGTCTAATTGTTATCGTTTTAGCATTCATTGGATTTACTATCTACAGCTTTGTTTATATGGATTTCAGATCCACACTCAATGTTGAAAAAGAAAAGCTGACTATTTCTACTGTCGCTGAAAATTCGTTTCAGGAGTTTATTCAGGTCTCTGGAACTGTTCAACCAATTCGTACCATTTTTCTGGATGCGCTGGAAGGCGGTGTAATCAAATCGGTTAATCTGGAATCCGGAACCACTGTAGAAAGAGGTGACACCATTGCTGTTTTAACGAATTCTTCACTTCAACTAAGCGTACTTCAGCAGGAAGCAAGTCTTTATGATCAGATCAACAACGTCAGAAATTCCCGTTTGAATCTGGAACAGAATAACCTTCGGTTGAAAGAACAATTGATCAGTGTAGAAAATCAATTGAACCTTGCTAAGCCTGAATATGAAAGACAAAAGTCTTTGTATGAGAAAAACCTCACTTCGGAACAGGAGTTTCAACAGGCTAAAGAAAATTATGAGTACCAAAAAAAGAGATATGAAATAAGTTCAGAATCCTTTAAACGTGATTCAGTTCAAACAAGATCACAACTAAGACAACTTGATGAATCTGAAAAACGAATGTTCAGAAGTCTGGATGGAGTTCAGGCTATTTTGGAAAACCTGATCGTGACTGCCCCAATTAACGGACAACTTACCACTGTAGAATTACAGCAAGGTCAATCAATTAACAGAGGCGAAAGAATTGGTCAGGTAGACATCCTGGATAATTATAAGATCAGAGTTGGTGTGGATGAGTTTCATTTGTCCAGAATTACTACCGGTTTGGAAGGCTCTTTCAATTTCGCCGGCGAAACCCATGAGTTAGTTATTACGAAGGTTTATCCGGTTATCAATAATGGGCAATTTCAGGTTGATATGGAATTCATGAATGAGGCGCCCTCCGGATTAAGAAGAGGGCAAACAGCAAGAATTCGGCTAGAACTTGGAGAATCCTCAAATGCTCTGCTGCTCCCAAGAGGCGGTTTTTATCAAACCTCGGGAGGAAATTGGGTTTTTAAATTGAATGAAGATGGCACTCAGGCAGTGAAGCAAAATATCCGATTGGGTCGTCTTAACCCTGAGTATTACGAAGTGTTGTCGGGATTAGAGGCTGGCGATCAAGTAATTACATCAAGCTATGACACTTTTGGAGATAATGAGGTTTTGGAATTGAATTAACAGCTATTAGCTGACAGCATTTAGCTGTTAGTTCTTTGTACTTGTTGATGAAGCGAAGTTAACATCTTCATTACTTCATCAACAGAAACAGATAGTTCTTTACACATTTTGTTTGAAATATAGTTTAGGTCTCTGGCCAGAATTATTTGATATCTCAATTCTGATGCAGAGCCTAATGAAATATTTAAAAAATGAGCCATTTGAGATTGACTGGTTCGTCCGCATCCCTCAGCAATGTTTGTTGGGATAGAAGATGAAGACCTTCGAATTTGGCTTGTTAGTCCGTAAATCTCTGATCTTGGAAAATCGGAGGTAAGCTCATAGACAGATAACGTTAACTCATGGCTTTTTTGCCATACTAAAAGACTTTTAAAATCACGCATAAGAATAATGTTTACTTGGTTACTAAAAGCTAATAGCGGTCCGCTAAAAGCTGACTGCTTTAACCAAGTAAGACACACGAAACCAAATTCCTTACAAAACTTTTAATAAAAACATAGAAAACAATGATACAAGCAAAAAATCTTAAAAAGGTCTACTCAACAGAAGAAGTAGAAACAACAGCGCTGAACAACGTCAACATCGAGATCAAAGAAGGTGAGTTCGTAGCTATAATGGGACCTTCGGGTTGTGGGAAGTCCACTTTACTGAACATTATGGGTTTGCTGGATAATCCCAGTGACGGCGAATATCATTTTCTGGGACATGATGTTTCTAACAGAACTGAAAGAGAACGTGCTCAGCTTCGTAAAGGAAATATCGGATTTATCTTTCAAAGCTTTAACCTGATCGACGAGCTTACCGTATTCGAAAATGTGGAACTCCCACTTCTCTATCTGGGGATGTCTGCTGATGAACGAAAAGAAAAAGCAGAAGCTGCTCTGGAAAGAATGAGCATGATGCATCGCCGCAATCACTTTCCACAGCAATTATCCGGTGGACAGCAGCAACGTGTAGCCATTGCCCGTGCAGTTGTAGCAAATGCTAAACTGATCCTTGCCGATGAGCCTACCGGTAATCTGGATTCCGATCACGGTAATGAAGTAATGAAAGTGCTTGCAGAATTAAATGAGCAAGGAACGACAATCGTAATGGTAACTCACTCCCCTCATGATGCCGACTTTGCAATGCGTGTAATACACTTGTTCGATGGACATGTAGTTACTGAAAATATGCAGGAAGGCTTTCACGTCTAAAAAAAATTAATCAAAATCATTTCTGCCATGCTTAAGAATTATATAAAAATCGCCCTTCGTAGTCTTTTTAAACAAAAGATGTACTCCTTTATCAATATTTCAGGGCTGGCTTTAGGCGTTGCTTGTTGTGCGTTAATCCTACTCTATACAACAAATGAATGGAGTTTTGATGAATTCCACTCCAAATCGGATCGGATATATCGGGCATGGACATTAGAAGATTATGGGGAAGGAGATATTTATTTCAACACAGTTACACCTTTTGTGTTGAAGCCCACTCTTGAGCAAAGTATACCTGAAGTTGAACAAATAGCCCGACGATATGTATTCAATGATCTTGTTAAAAGGTCTGAATCTGATGAGTCTTTTTCAACTTCAATACAGGCGGTAGACCCGGAATTCTTTTCCATTTTTGATTTTGAACTATTGAGGGGCGACTCTGAACAGCTTTTTTCAGGACTGAATGAAGTTGTACTTACACCGGAATTAGCAAATCAGTACTTCGAGAATGAAGATCCCCTACAGAAAACGCTTTTAATTATGATGGGAGGACAGTTTCAGGCTTTTACGGTTACCGGAATAATCGAAAAAGCTCCTTCGAATTCCAGTATTCAGTACGAACTTCTGATTCCGATGGAAAAGGCTAAGACGATTCTGAACCCAAACTCATTATTGAATTGGTACAGTGTTACTCCTGAAACATATGTTCTTTTAAATGAGCAAGCCGATTTAACCTCTGTGCAAGCAAAGTTCCCTGCTATGATGGAACAAGCTTTAGGTGAGGATTATAATGAAGGAGAATATGAAGTTGGCCTCCAGCCTATCACAGATATTCATTTAAATACCGAGTTTCCGGTTGGAATTGCTTCCGTAAGTGACCCAACCTACTCCTACATTTTAGGAGCTATTGCTCTTTTAATACTCATTATTGCATGTGTCAATTTTATGACCTTGTCCATAAGCCGGTCTACTTCAAGAGCAAAAGAAGTCGGGATCAGAAAAACGATTGGAGCAGAACGTCATCATCTTATGTACCAGTTTTGGGGAGAAGCTCTTTTAATGAGTGTATTCTCTGTTTGCTTAGGTGCACTTTTATCAGAGTTTTTACTTCCATATTTCAATCAACTTTCCGGAACACAACTTTCATTACAACTAAGTGCTGACAGCATTCTGCTCTATTCAGGACTTGCTCTTTTTATCAGTTTGATTGCCGGAATTTATCCTGCACTTGTTCTGTCAAACTTTAAACCTATTGAAGTACTCAAAGGTAAGCTTCAGATTAAAGGAGACAAAAGTCTTTTCAGAAAAGGAATGGTTGTATTCCAATTCACTATTTCCATTTTTCTGATCGCCTGCACTCTTATGGTCAATAAGCAGCTGGATTTTCTTCGTTCAAAAGATCTGGGTTTCCAAAAAGAACAAGTAGTGATCCTGCAGACAGATCTCAAACTTGGGCCTCAGATGGGATTCTCTCAGATAACACAGGAATCTGTTCGAAAAAAAGAACTTTTTGAAAGTCAAATCTCTGGTAATTCAAGTGTTTTGGATCTGGCTTCTTCCATTTATACACCTGCACAACAAGGTTGGATAGGTGTTGATTTTAAAGATGCTGATCAGCAAACAAGACGGATGAATATCAATTTTGTAGACGCTGATTATCTGAATATGATGGGGATTAAAGTAATTGAAGGCAGAAGTTTTTCAGATGAAATTACTTCTGATGAGCGCAGAGCTATTATTGTAAATCAGGCGCTGGTTGATGATTATGGCTGGGATAATGCTATTGGGAAAAAGCTTCCCGGAAGTAACTTTGAAGACCACGAGATCATAGGTGTAGTTGAAAACTTCAATTATCAATCCCTACGTACAGTTGTTGAACCTTTAGCAATGTCTATCAACCCTTCTCTTCTATTAAGTGGTATTGCAAATATCGGTTTTTTCAACTCTCCTTCTCCAAGAATTTCATTAAAAATAAGCGCTGAAAACATTCCTGAGACAATCAAAAACTTGGAACAAACCTGGTCGGCTGTATCACCCGGAACTCCATTTGATTTTCAATTTCTGGATAGTTCTATTGACAGCCAGTATCGACAGGAAGAAAGATTGCAAAAAATAGCGATATCAGGTTCAACTCTTGCCATTATTATTGCTTGTCTCGGTCTTTTTGGCCTCGCTTCGCTAATGATCTCAAGAAGAGTTAAAGAGATTGGTATCCGAAAAGTTCTTGGTGCTTCTGCTGCCAGCATTACCCTTTTAGTCAATAAAGAGTTTACAATCTTGGTACTTGTATCCATCCTTTTGGCTATACCAATGGCCTGGTATGCTATTGGTGCTTGGCTGGATGATTTTGCTTACAAAGCCGACATGGGTTTTTGGATGTACCTGTTAGCAGGGGGAATTGCAATTTCTATCTCCTGGATTACGATTAGCATACAATCTATTAAAGCCGCTCAGGTAAATCCGGTTAATAGTCTCAAATCCGAATAAGGAAACCATTATGCTAAAAAACTATTTCAAAATAGCCTTTCGTAATCTTACTAAGAATAAAACCTTTTCGTTCATTAATGTATCAGGTCTTACGCTTGGGTTTTCATGTTTCATTCTGATCTCTCTGTTTGTATTGGATGAGCTTAGTTTTGATCGCTTTCATAAAGATGTTGATGATACATATCGTATTGTACAAACTATTACGGAAGCTTCCGGTGATACGAGAAATGTAGCCACTATCGCTCCAACGATAGGACCGAATGCCAAGGATCAGTTCCCTGAAATAGTTAATCAAACCCGATTACTGCAAATAGGAAGGTTAACGGTAGGTAACGATCCGCTTAAAAGAGATTATGAGCAAATATGGATTGCCGGCCCTGATTTCTTCGAGTTTTTTGATTTCAAGTTCTTATATGGAAATCCTTCTACTTCTTTAACCGGGCCTAACAATCTGGTAATTACTGAATCAACAGCTCTGAAATATTTCGGGAAAAAAGATGTGTTGGGAGAAAGCTTGTATACCAATCGCTTTGAAGCAACTATCACTGGAGTTATTAAAGATTTTCCACCCAACTCTCATATCAATATGGAAACCATTCATACCATTGAAACCTGGGCTCCATTGTTTGACGAAGGTCGTTGGTTCACTTCCAACTGGACATCAAATTCTATTATTACCTATTTAAAAACAGCACCGGATTTCAAAAAGAATGATCTGGAATCTAAGATAACTGACTTGGTAATAAGTAATTACAGTGACGAAATAGAATATTCAAGTTCATTTTGGTTACAGCCTCTGAAAGATATCCATCTTCAATCTGCAGGAATAGATGGTGGCTTGAATGCGAATCAGGGAAGCAATCTCTATCTCTACATGTTCGCAATAATCGGAGTATTAGTTCTGGTTATAGCATGTTTCAACTATATGAATCTTTCTACTGCTGCAGCTTCAAAGAGAACCAAGGAAGTCGGTATGAGAAAAACACTCGGAGCAGGAAAGTCACAACTTATTATGCAGTATCTGGGCGAATCTATTATTCTTTCTCTGGTTTCTTTGATCATAGCTATCACAGCTGTTGAATTTTTACTTCCGTATATAAACAATATTTCGGGCAAAGCACTTGCATTACCTTTTGATAGCATCCCTTTACTTACAATATTGCTGTCAGTTGTATTGCTTTCAGGCATTCTTTCTGCTCTTTATCCGGCTATATTTCTTTCAAAGATCAATCCGTCAAAAGCTTTTAAGACTGATATTAAACTAGGTTCATCCGGGTTTTCTCTTAAAAAGGTTCTTGTTGTAGCTCAATTCGCTATTTCTATTGGAATGATCGCTGCTACAATAATTATTTATCAGCAGCTCAATTATATCAACTCAAAAGAACTTGGGTTTTCGGTAGATAATAAACTTGTAATAGATATTAACAGCGGACCCCTCAGAGCTCAGTTTGAAAGTATAAAGCAAGAGTTTGAAAAATTAGATGCTGTTAAAAGTGTTTCAGTTTCTTCCAGAGTTCCGGGTGAATGGAAAGTATTTCCTATTGCAAACCTGGAGACTTTCGAAAATGACAACCGTTCCCAATCTATTTTTATAGGAGCTGATGAAGATTTTATTTCAACTTATGATATCCAAATTTTGGAAGGCAGAAATCTGAGAAACGACCCTGCTGATTCTTCTTCAGTATTGATCTCAAAGCAAGCCGTTGCAGAACTTGGCCTAACTAATCCTGTAGGGCAAAGAATTAACATAAACGGAACTGTTTGGAATGGGGATTTAGATGATGGAGACGGATATGCACCAACCATAGTAGGTGTAGTTGATAACTTCCATTTTGAATCATTACATAAATCTCAAAAACCTGTGATGATCGCTTCTTATCGTAATCCGATTCATAATATTGATTACTACACTCTTAATATTGAAACTAATGATTGGCAAAAGACTATTGCTGATCTGCAAGCCATCAATTACCAATTCGATCCTCAAAACCCGGTTGAATACACTTTTTTAGACAACAGGTTTGAGGAACTTTACAGAGCTGACAAAATGAGAGGTCAGCTGTTCCTCATCTTTTCCGGAATAGTCATTTTCATAGCCTGTATGGGACTTTTTGCATTAGCTTCATTTACCATAGAATCTAGAATAAAAGAAATAGGAATCAGAAAAGTACTGGGGGCTTCCGTTAAGGATATTGTTGTAATGGTATGCAAAGATTTTGTACTACTGGTCGCCTTTGGGTTTGTAGTAGCCACTCCTATCGCCTGGTTTGGAATAGAAAAATGGTTAACTGATTTCGCTTACCGAATAAACATTAATCTCAGCTTTTTCCTGCTTGCCGGGGTAATTGCAATTGCAATAGCACTAATTACTGTGAGCTACCACGCACTTAAATCTGCATGGATCAATCCGGTAAAAACATTAAGAAGTGAATAAAAAGGAAAATTATGCTTAAAAATTATTTCAAAATTGCTTTCAGATCTTTCAAAAAGAATAAAGCTTACTCTGCTATCAATATTTTTGGCTTAGCTATTGGAATTACGTCACTCATATTCATTCTTCTTTTTATACAAGATGAGCTGAGTTATGACAAATTCCATGAAAATAAAGATCGAATATATAGAGTTACCGGTTCTTATGATCGCGGAGAACAGAAAAGAGTAGAAAGTGCATTAACAACTTACCAATTGGGGCCTCAAATTGATTTTCAATTTCCACAAGTCGAAAAAGCAGTTAGGATAAGCCCAAATAATAATTCGAACTTCCTTATCAATGGTGAAAACATACGTCAAGAAAATATTGTTTTTGCTGATAGTGGTTTCTTTGATGTCTTTTCATTCCCATTAGTCGAAGGGGATAAAAAACATCTCTTTAAAGTTGCCAACGAAGCCGTTCTTACTCAATCTACCGCCCAAAAAATGTTTGGCGATGTTAACCCAATTGGTTCTGTCATAGAAATGGATGGTATTCCTATTACTATTTCTGGAATTATGAAAGACACCCCATCCAACTCTCACTTTAGTGCCAGTATGATAATCTCATCGGAAACCATACATGATCAATATCCTAGTTGGGTACGCGATAATTGGAGTGGAACCAGTCATTACACATACATACTTCTCGATAAAAATATATCTCCTGAAGTATTTGAGCAGGAATTAAATAAATATTGGGATAGCACATTCAAAGAATATGGAGATCTCGCCCAGTATGCTGAGTTTTCCCTTCAACCATTATCAAAGATCCATCTCGAGTCTAATCTTGTTAATGAAATTCAAGCTAATGGAAATTTAACCTACGTTTATATTTTTGGCGCAATAGGATTTATAATTGTTGTAATTGCTGCCATTAATTATATGAATTTAGCTACAGCACAGTCACTTAACCGCACTAAAGAAGTAGGTATAAGAAAAGTTTTAGGAGCCGAAAAAGGGCACGTAAAAAAGCAATTCTTAAGTGAGTCGCTGCTTATATCTACAATAGCCTTTGTAGTAGCTCTAATTTCAGTAGAAATCATTATTCCTTTCTTCAATCAAATTACCGGTAAAAATATTGATGTCATTTTCCCTAATGACCTCCCTTTAATCTTCGCAATTTTTGCTTCGGTACTTGTTATTGGTCTTATTTCAGGTGGATATCCTTCATTTTGGCTATCTAGACTATCTATTATCCGAACTCTTAAATCGAATAGTCTGGGGTCTAATAGAGGTGGTGAATTATTAAAAAGAGGATTAGTAACGCTTCAATTTAGTATTTCGGCAATCGTTCTGGTGAGTACCATTCTAATATCTAAACAGATTCAGTTTGTACAAAACAAAAATCTTGGAATTAATCCTGAACAGGTTCTGGTTATCCCCTTCCAAAATTCTGAAATAGCCAATCGGTTCACAGAAATTAAAGAAGAGTTAATAAAAGAATCATGGGTTTCTAGTGTTACTGCTACCAATAACCCGTTGCCCGGCAGAATTACGAACTGGAGACCCTATAGAACTAATGGGAGTGATGAAAACCTATCCGTGCCAACGATTGTTGTTCATGATGATTTTATTGAAACCATCGAAGCGGAAATTAGCGAAGGTAGAAATTTTTCTAAAGATAGAATTTCTGATCGAACAAATGCTTATTTGATAAATGAAGCTGCAGCTCGTTTTCTTAATCTTACTAATCCGGTAGGTTCTAAATTAGTAGGAAGTACGTTTACAGGAAATGAATGGGGAAGTAAAGATGCAGAAATTATCGGGGTGGTTAAAGATTTCCATTTTACATCACTTCACGATGAAATACAGCCCGTTGTATTTTCGCTTTCCTCAGAGCAAACAACTCCTCTTAATAATTTAGCCGTACGGGTGCGTTCAGAAGATTTTGAAACCGCTATCTCTGGATTAGAAAGAACCTGGAACACATTTTCCAATGGGGTGCCTTTTGAATATTCATTTTTACAGGATGATATTTCACTATTATATGACGCTGAAAAAAAGTTTCTCCAGCTATTCTCAATTTTCACAACACTAGCAATCATCATTTCTTGCCTTGGTATTCTTGGTTTAGTTGCTTTTGCTGTAAATCAAAAAATGAAAGAAATTTGCATTCGAAAAGTATTGGGAGCAGATGTTGTTGATATTATTTGGTCATTTGTTAAAAGCTATTCCCAACTAATTATTATCTCAAACCTTCTTGCTTGGCCAATCGCTTATGTTCTCATGAAAGATTGGCTAGAAGATTTTGCATATCGTGTACCTATCAGTGGGTTAGAATTCGTAATTGCGGGCTCAATCATTTTTCTAATCTCAATAGGTACCATTTCATTAGTTGCTTATAAAGCCGCTCTTTTGAACCCGGTTAAGAGTCTAAAATCTGAATAAGGATCTATTATGTTTAGAAATTATTTAAAAATTACGTTTAGAAACCTTTGGAATAATAAAAGCTACTCGTTCATAAATATAGTTGGACTAGCATTTGGTTTAGCAAGCTGTATTATCATTCTTCTGTATGTTAACAACGAATTGAGCTACGATAAGCATCACAAAAAAGCAAATAGGATAGCTCGTGTAGCCTCTTTTATTGATTTTTCAGGTAGTTATTTAGAATTAGCCACTACTTCAGCTCCCATGGGACCAACTCTGAGAAATGACTACACAGAAGTAGAAGATATGGTACGCTTTCGTCCGAGAGGAGAATTCCTCGTACGTTCCGGTGATGTAAATATCAAAGAAAGTGACATCATATTCAGTGATCCATCCGTCTTTAATGTATTCACAATTCCTGTAATTCATGGCAATGCTGAAACTGCATTATTAGAGCCTTACACATTAGCATTATCCAGATCAAAAGCCTTAAAGTATTTTGGAACGGAAAATGTTGTTGGTAAAACACTGCTTTTGGATGATGATCAAACATTCAAGATCACTGCAGTGTATGAAGATATGCCTGAGACTTCTCATTTCAATTTCGAGTTTCTTCTTTCCATGGAAACTAATGCAGATGAGGCTAATAATGGTGTCTGGATTAGCAATAACTTCAGAACTTATTTATTACTCAAAGAAGGAACCGACTTAAAAGCTTTTGAAGAGAATTTTAAAAGCATCAAAAAAACTTATATAGAACCTCAGCTTATTCAGTTTACCGGAAATACTCTTGAAGATTTTCAAGAAGCAGGGAACAGTATTGAATATGAATTACAACCCCTTACTGATATACATTTACACTCAGATTTAGTTGCAGAATTTGAGCCAAATGGAAATATAAAATACGTTTTCCTCTTTTCCGGTTTAGCCGGTTTTATCCTGATACTGGCCTGTATCAATTTCATGAATTTATCTACGGCACGTTCAGTAAAAAGAGCTAAAGAAGTAGGTATTCGTAAAACACTTGGATCGGTTAGAAAACAACTGGTTACCCAATTCTTTACTGAGTCTATACTTCTGTGCTTGTTTTCTTTTCTGATTGCTCTGTTGATAGTAGAACTTACTCTGCCCTTCTTTAGCAATCTCTCCGGGACCAATCTGGTCTCTAACTACTTTTCTAATACTAATTTGATTCTTTCCATTGCAGGAATTGTTTTGGTAACGGGACTATTATCCGGAAGCTACCCCGCTGTTATGTTATCAGGATTTCAACCTATAAAAGTTTTAAAAGGTGTATTAGATAAAGGGACAAGCAGATTCAGAAGTCTGTTGGTTGTATTTCAGTTTAGTGTTTCTTTGGTTGTAATTATTGGGCTGTTGGTAATTAATAAGCAGTTGAATTTTATCCAAAATCAATCGCTGGGGTTTCAGAAAGAACAAACGGTAATTATCCACGATGCATATACGCTGGACACCAATTTGAATGTGTATAAAGAGGAGTTACTGAAAGAGCCCGAATTCAAAAGCGCTACCATTTCAAGCTATTTACCGGTCAGTGGTTTTTCAATGAACGATCAAACCTTTTGGCCCAAAGGAGATGATCCTGTTCAGGGAAATACTTCTTCAACTCAGGTGTGGCGGGTAGATACTGACTATATCCCTACTTTAGGAATGGAAATCATTGAAGGACGAAATTTCTCCGAAGACCGCGGAGCTGATGATAACACAGTGATCCTGAACGAAGCTCTTGCCAATCGCTTCGGGTTTGAAGAGCCTTTGGGTGAAGTCATCACAACTTTCACTCAAAAACCTGACGGAAGTTTTGACACCGAAAATTTACGTGAGTTTACGGTGATTGGAATAGTTAAGAACTTTCATTTTAGATCACTCAGGGAAAACATTGCTCCTCTTGGTCTTTTCAAAGGTACCAGCAGAGGAAATGTTATCTTTAAAATTGATTCTCAGGATGCAGGAGCTGCACTTTCCAAACTTGAAAATTCCTGGAAAGAAATGGCTCCGGGTCAACCCTTCAGTTATTCTTTTCTGGACGAACGCTTTGATCGGATGTACCGCACTGAGAACAGAGTGAGTAATCTGGTTTTTGCTTTTTCGGTCCTGATTATAATTATAGCATGTCTTGGTCTGTTCGGGTTATCGGCTTACAGTGCTGAACAAAGAACTAAAGAAATTGGTATACGAAAAGTTCTCGGAGCCAGTGTATCAGGCATAGTTTCTTTGGTTTCAAAAGATTTCCTCAAATTGATTCTGATCAGTTTCTTAATTGCAGCTCCGGTTGGATACTTCATTATGCAGCAATGGCTCAAGGAGTTTACTTACAAGACCAATATCGGATTTGATGTATTCCTGATCTCGGGGATAGGAATAGTTGTGATTGCATCGATTACAGTAAGCTGGCAATCAATAAAAGCTGCTCTGACAAACCCTGTTAAATCATTAAAGAGTGAATAAAGCAAAAGTATAAAATATGCTTAGGAACTATCTCAAAATTGCACTGCGTAATCTTAAGAAATACAAGATAGACTCCTTTATTAGTTTATCAGGACTCGCTATCGGTCTTTGTTGTTGTATCATCCTTATCATGTATGTGCGCTTTGAATGGTCTTATGACAATTTTCATACTGAAAAAAATTCTATTTATCGACTTACCGAACAGACGGTTAATTTCAGAAATAATGAGGTCAGGCATAGCACTATTCTTCCCTACCCGCAATCCATAGCTTTGGAAGAAGAATTCCCGGAAATCAAATCCCTCATTAATATCTCCGGAGGTAGTGCACAGTTCCTAAAAGATGGAAAATATATATTAGAGCCCATAAAGTTTGCAGACCCTGAGTTCCTTTCTGAATTTACTTTTCCTCTGATCTTTGGGGATTCAAAAACTGCTCTTAGCAATGTCGACAATATTGTGATCACGGAATCAGCTGCAAAGAAGTACTTCGGAAAAACAAACGCAGTTGGTGAATTAATGACAATCCGTTTGCGAGATGAACCCAAAGATTTTATGGTTTCAGGAATCGCAAAAGATGTTCCTGCTAATTCAAGCATTCAATTTAATTTTTTAATTCCATTTGAAAATCAAATAAGCAGTGCTCCAGCAAAAGAACAAAAAACCTTAAGAGAAAGTTGGTATATAGGTTTTTTGGAAACCTGGATCACGTTAAAAGAAGATGCTACTAAAGAAGATCTGGAAGCTAAATTCCCTGCATTTCTGGAACGCCATTATGGAAGTAACTGGGTTGAACGAGATAAGATTAAATATGGACTACAGCCCTTATCTCAAGTCTATTTTAATGAAAACTATCGTTCCGGGGTTACACAAAGCTCGAACAAAACATACTCACTCATTCTTGGGAGTATTGCTTTCGTCATTCTCTTGATTGCAGGAATTAATTTCATGTCGCTTACTTTAAGTCGATACACTTCCCGATATCATGAGATCGGTATTCGAAAAACTGTAGGAGCTATCAGACATCAGATCAAATTTCAAATTATCGGAGAAGTTTTCATAACCTGTTCTTTTGCGATTATCCTTGGAATAGTTTTAGCTGAATTATTAGCTCCTTATTCCGGTGTATTATTTCAAAAAGAACTTGATCTCAGCCTTCTTTCTGACCCGGTTCTGTGGATATCAGTACTTGGGCTTTTAGTAATTTTGACTCTGATCACTAGCTTTTATCCTGCCGTAAAGATCTCAGGAAAGAATGCCACCTCTCTTTTTTCAGATGACAAAACTGCACAAAAAATTCCAATGCTGATCAAAGGGCTTATAGTCGTTCAATTCGGGCTTGCAATAACCCTCATGATCGGCACTTATGTGATGCAAGGTCAGATCAATTTTATCCTGAATAAAGATCTGGGCTTTAATCCTGAAAATGTAGTTGCTGTAGAAATTAATTCTGAGCTCCAAAATGCGTTGAAAATCGGACAACTTTATTCTACCGAGGCAGAAAGAATTCCGGGTGTACTTTCAACGTCAATAACTGCCGGAAAATACCGGGATTATTCTGAATATGGAGTAGTTGATATCGGTATGGCACAAATGAGATCTGTTACTACTCTTTCTCAACTTGGAGATGGAATCCCTTCTGAAGCTGTAGACGCTCAGTATCTTGAAACGATGGATATCGAATTATTAAACGGCGTAAATTTTTCTAGACAGGCTAATTCCTTTCCTTCTGATGAGATAATTGTTAATCAGGTTTTTGTTGACGCTATGGGTTGGGATAATCCGATTGGGCAAATCCTTGAAGATAAACCTGAAAATCAGGGCTGGGTTGGACCATTTGACGGAAAAAAAGTAATCGGTGTTATTGAAAACTATCATTTTAAAAGTCTGTACGATCCGCTTCAACCAATGGCGCTTCAACATATTGAAACAGTTGAACGAAATCCCGGTACTATCCTCATTCGTCTGTCTTCAGATAGAATGCCGGAAACCATCTCTAATCTTAAATCACTATGGAATTCCATTGCCGGACAAGAAGCCTTTAATTTATCCTTTATGGATGATATGGTTCAACACCAGTATAATGAAGAGATTCGTTGGAATCGTATTATCCGAATCTCATCTATGGCTTCTATTTTATTGGCTTGTTTTGGGCTTTTCGGCTTGTCTGCATTAGTAGCACAAAGACGGATTAAAGAAATTGGAATCCGAAAAGTCTTTGGAGCCTCTATTAAGAATATTCTCGTTCTGATTTCCAAAGATTTTGTTCTATTAGTCGTTTGTGGATTTACAATTTCAGCACCTGTAGCTTGGTATTTGAGCAATCAATGGCTTACCGGTTTTAGTTACAAAATTGACCTTGATGCTCTTCCCTTTTTATATGGAGGATTAACAGTCCTTTTAATAGCCTTAACAACCGTAAGCTGGCAATCGGTAAAAGCAGCGTTCCAAAATCCCGTAGAAAATCTTAGAAATGAATAAATAATACATGATCAAACTCAGAAACATAGACCGATACATCGACAAACGACTTCAACGAAATTTCATCCTTAAAGGAATTGATCTGGATATCGCTGAAGGTGATTTCGTAAGTATCATGGGCCCCAGTGGGGCCGGAAAATCCACATTGCTTAATATTATTGGTTTTCTGGATGACGCCAATGAAGGCGAGTATTATTTCCTTGACGAGCCCGTTCACAGTCTGAATGAGAAACAAAAGTCTGAGTATCACAGATCTTATATTGGTTTTGTTTTTCAGGCTTATCATTTGATTGATGAACTTACTGTTTATGAAAACATTGAAATGCCTCTCCTTTATCGAAAAGTGAAAGGCAGTCAGCGCAAAAGTATGGTCGCTGATATGCTGGATCGATTTAATATTGTCGCAAAAAAAGATCTGTTTCCAAATCAGCTTTCCGGCGGTCAACAACAACTGGTTGGTGTAGCACGAGCTTTGATAGGGAGCCCTAAACTTATCTTAGCTGACGAACCGACCGGCAATCTCCATTCAGATCAAAGCAAAGAGATTATGGAAACCTTTAAGAAATTAAACAAAGAAGATGGAGTTACTATTATTCAGGTAACTCATTCTGATGAAATGGCTTCATATGGAGATCGGGTTATTAATCTTCAGGACGGAGCTGTCACTGAAAACAATCCTTATGAGGAGGAATGATCATGCAAAACGTACGAGTACAATTCACTATACCTAATGTAGAAAAAGTTGCTAACCTTGATATTCACGTTAATGGGGAACAAAGGAGTCTTAAATTCCGTGTTGAAACTTTCGACTGGGATTCTGATAATGGTAGTTCTGATGATCTGGTAAATATTCTGAGAGACCGAATCCAAAACTATGATTCACAATGGGAATTATATCATATTGGTGCTCCGCAAGAACATAGTATACCGGTAACATTTCGATTCAATGAAAATAATTCTGAGAACTGAATTTTATTTACAAGTAAGTATTCTCCTTGTTGGATTCTGCTTTTTCGTGAATACGGAACTGATAAGTCAGTCTGTTGAAAGACCTGATCTGAATGCTATCTTCCAGAAAGCAGATCAGATTGAACGGGTTCGTACCCTTATAATTCAACAAAAGGGGGCAACCCTCGAAGAAAAATCCTTTGATGGGAGAAATCTGAATCACCCGTTTAATATTAAATCTGCCTCCAAAAGCATTATTGGTTTATTAACAGGAATAGCCATTGAAAAAGAATTCATCCCTTCCATTGAAGAGCCTATAAAAACGTATTTCCCTGAATATTTTGAAGAAAATCCGGATTCCGTCAAGGAATCTATAACCATCCGCAATTTACTCACTATGCAAACGGGTTTGAGATCAACCAGCTCCGGTAACTACGGAGCTTGGGTAATTAGTGACAATTGGGTCGAATATGCTCTGGATCAGGATTTCGTATCTCAAATAGGAGGAAGGATGGTTTATAGTACCGGTACTTCTCATTTGCTATCCGTAATCATCGCAAAAGCATCAGGGATGACTACTAAAGCATTTGCTGATAGATATTTATTCGATCCAATGAACATTAATGTGGGTGGTTGGGATAAAGATCCTCAGGGAAATTATATGGGTGGAAATAACCTTGCTTTAAAACCTGCCGACATGGTTAAGATCGGTCAGTTAATGCTCGACAATGGAAGATATGGTGACGAACAACTCGTTTCAAAAGATTGGGTAAGTAAATCATTCGGCACTTACACCTACAGTAACTACAATCCATATGGATACGGTTACCAATGGTGGAACCAAACAATTGGTGGCTATAAAACTTTCTTTGCATGGGGAAGCGGCGGGCAGTATATATTTATAATCCCTGAATTAGAAACAGTTTTGACAATCACTTCTTCAACTGTAACCACAGATCGTCGTAGAAGTTATAAGACGCCTGTCTTTGATCTTGTTCAACTTGATATAATCCCTTTTCTTGAAGCACGTATTAACTGACAAAGAAATTATCTAATTCAAACCAGACAACAGAAGAGAATTTTTATTTCAAGTTCCCTGTATGTTAGCTAATTATTTATTATTTGTAACAAACACTTTTTACGTTACTCTATTACGTGTATGAGAATAAATTTCTCAGGGGAACAAAAAAAGTAACTGGCTTAGGTATTGTAGTAAATTTTCTGAGTTGCTGTCTGGCAGGATTCATGCATGTTTAAAAACTATATTAAGATTGCAATAAGGAACCTCCTTAAGAATAAGGTGTATTCTCTTATAAATATTTTAGGGCTTTCAATTGGGCTTGCTACAAGCTTGTTGATATTGTTGTATGTAGTAAATGAATGGAATTATGATCAATTTCATAGTAAATCTGAGCGACTTTTTCGCATTGTTCAAACAATGGAATCTGAAAATAATGTTGAAACAGATGCCTCTACACCTTTTCTTCTGGGGCCTGTTTTAGATGCAGAGTTTCCTGACCTGATAAATAAATCAGTTCGATTTTATAATCTTCAGGAAACGTCTCATACTTTCAGGAACAAGCAAAAAGGAGTTTCTTTTAAGGAAACAAATTTCTACTTCGTTGACTCTACTTTTTTTAATGTCTTTTCTGCCGGTCTACTTAGAGGAAACCCATCTGAAGTTTTAAAAAATCCCGGTTCACTTGTAATAAGTGAAGAACTTTCTGAAAAATACTTTGGTAATGAAAATCCTGTTGGTAAAACACTAAATTACAAAGGCGTCATTGATCTGACCGTTACCGGCATTATGAAAACATGGCCGGATCAATCCCATATGGAAATTGATCTAATTGCTTCCTTTACAAGTCTAAATCAAATGTACGGAGCAGATCAGGAATATGATCAGAGCTGGCTATGGAACCCAATATGGACTTATCTCCTTCTTGAAGAAGGAGTTGACCCTGCTGATTTGGAGTCCCAACTATCTGCAATCGAAGAAAATTACTTTTATGCATATACAGGCTGGCCTGCAGGCGAAGAAGTAACACTCTCACTTCAGCCTGTAACTGATATTTATTTGCATTCGGCTCTTGAACAGGAAATGGAAGTAAACAGCTCAGTTCTTTATCTGTATATATTATTAGTTGTAGCAGGATTCATCCTGATTATCGCCTGCATAAATTTTATGAATTTATCTACCGCCCGATCGCTCGAACGAAGCCGGGAAGTTGGAATGAGAAAAGTACTGGGGGGTTACAGAAAGCAATTATTTTATCAATTTATCGGCGAGTCATTCCTGATCTGTCTTATAGCAATAGTAATCGGTGTTATTTTAGTTTTTGTTTCTCTTCCTTCTTTTGGCGATATGGTTGGGAAAGAACTTTCATTAGATCTTTTTTCACATTTCGCAATTATCCCCGGATTGCTGCTTCTTACTGTTTTTGTAGGACTATTTGCCGGATCTTACCCTGCAATTTATCTCTCTTCATTTGAACCTGTACAAGTACTGAAGGGGTCGGTTGTTCAAGGAAAGAAAAGTGCTCTGTTCCGTAAAATGTTGGTTACTTTTCAGTTTACACTTTCAATAATTTTGATAATTGGCACAGCTGTTATTTATAAACAGATTCAGTTTATTCAGGAAAAAGACCTTGGTTTTGATGAAAAATCTGTTGTACTGTTACCCACCAAACAAAATCTAATAGCCTGGGAGTTCGAGACGTTTAAAGAGAGTGTGCTTTCATTTTCTCAAGTTGAATCCATCACAGGTATAAGTAAAATTATTGGCTCTGAAAAACAGGAAAATTATCACGTTGTACCTGAAAAATTTGGTGAAAGCAATGATGAATTAAATCTGGCATTTCATACTACGCACGATCTTGTAGAAACATTTGATCTGGAACTAATTGCCGGTCGGTCTTTCTCCAAAGATTTCCCTACTGATGCTGAGCAGGCAGTACTGATCAATCGTAAAATGCTGGAAAAACTGGAGCTGAATACCCCCGATGAAGCCTTAGGAGAGGTTTTCTACTTTTATCCTAAAGAAGGCGGAAGAAAAGCTAAATCAGTAATCGGGGTTTTGGAAGACTTTAATTATGCTTCTCTGAAAAAAGAAATTGAACCACTTACTATTTCATTAGTCGAGGGCACCATCCCCTTTTTGGGTTTTATAGAACACACAGCTGTGGAAATTGCTCCCGGTAATCCCAAAGAAGCACTTGCACATATTGAGAAAGTATGGAAAGAAGTTAATCCTATTGACCCGTTTGAATTCCAGTTTCTTGACGATCGTTTAGCTGAGATCTATGAAACCGAAGATACTATGAGTGCACTTTCGATCGCTTTTTCAATACTCTGTATTCTTATTGCTTCACTTGGCTTACTTGGCCTTGCGTCTTACTCCGCTCAACTTAAGGAAAAAGAAATCGGGATCAGGAAAAGTCTGGGGGCTTCTGTGTCTGATATCGTTAAATTATTGTCCAAAGACTTCCTTACTCTTATTGCCATTGCAAATCTCATTGCCTGGCCACTCACTTTCATTATAGCTCAGAACTGGTTGGAAAACTTTCCGTATCGATTTGATATCGCGACAAACCTTCCTTTGATCTTTATAGGATCCGGTATATTTATAATGATCATCGCCCTTGCTACAATCAGTTACCATGCTTTAAGAGCCGCTCTTGTAAACCCTGTTGATGCAATTCATAATAATTAGAACGACAGTTAATCTATATTACTTCCGAAAATAATTTTTCTTTTTATGATTAAGTTCATTGATGGCAAATAAACTATCTCTTACTGCATCATACATAGCTGTAAAGTTTTACGGGTTGACATTAAATCCCAAGATCGCCTCTCATTTCAAGCCTTTTACAATCAGTTTTTATGAAAAGGTGGTTTCGTATCTACCTGCCAAACTGAGCTGGAACCAAACAGCATTTCGCTCACGCTTTTGGAGAAATTTCTTTGTATGGTGGGAAGAATTGCTGCTTCCGGGAGATCTGATGCATATCATTTCCCGCAAATATTATGTTGAAAATGCTGTTCAGAAAGCGATCAATGCGGGCTGTGAGCAACTTGTAATCCTCGGTTCAGGATTTGATCATAACGGAGCATTATTTGCCGCTGAAAATTTACCATCCTTCGAGATAGACACTCCGTCCATGATTGAGCATAAACGAAAAATGCTTACTAAAATTGATTTTAACTCAGAGTACCTGAACTTGTGCCCAATTGATCCCGCTAACCAGAACATAAAAGAAGTGCTTTTAGAAACGGGTGAATTTGATCCCAATAAAAAAACCGTTTTTCTTGCGGAAGGCTTCTTCGATTATTTATCTCTCGACAGCACTCGCGCTGTAATGAAAAACATAACTTTTTTATGTCCTGATCTTAAACTGATCAGTACGTTTTTTGATCTCGGTGAATTGAACTTCTTCCATAGGTTTATGTTTACTAGCGGAGTAGCAATGGTCGGTGAAACATTGAAGCTTCCTCTTAACAGGAAAGAGTTTCTTTCTCTTTTGAATGAGTTTGATATCAAAATTGAAAATGAGACGAGCTATTCAAAAATTGAACAGGATTTGATCTCAAAAATGGATATTGATCTTCCTGTACTTAAAGGATTCTATATTCTGGAAAGCTACAAATGTTAATCAGAATCTGAATTTCCGATTCTTTGTTGAATCTGTAGCTGAACTATCAGTTTTTTCTTTATTCTTTGAACTCATATCGCTCAAAGAAAGACCAACTCTGGAAATCTGAATTCTGTTTATGAAAGGAGCATCAAAAGTAAAAGAAGAATCTGTCTGTACTGAGTCTTGTACAACTTCTGGTTCAGGATAATTGTAATATGCAATTCCACTCAGATTCATCATATTCTTAAGTATCCAATCCTTTCTTTCCTTTACATAAGAAGAAGCAGGCTCCACTCTCATTCTTTTAGGATTAGGAAGAACAGCCGCCATACGCGCCGACTCATCGTCTTTCAGAAATTCAGCGTCTTTATCAAAAAAGTGATCAGATGCTTTACCGATTCCATATACTCCCGGACCAAATTCAGCAATATTCAGATAGACTTCCAACACACGTTCTTTTCCCCAAAGTGCATCTATGGTTAAAGCCAGTCCCGCTTCTACACCTTTTCTCACAAAGTTTTTATCGCTACTCAAAAAGAGGTTTTTAGCGACTTGTTGTGTGATGGTACTGGCTCCACGAACTCTCTCACCTTCTTCCATTTCCTGATAAGCTTCAGCTATCGCCACCAGATCAATTCCGGGGTGTTCCCAGAATTTTTGATCTTCCGAAGCCACAACTGCCCATTTAATATTCTGCGGGATATCTTCGTAAGATACCCATCTTTCTTTCAGGCTGTATCTTTCCACCCCGATCTCTTCCCAGTCTTCCTGAAGAGTAAATGCCGTGAAAGATGGATTTACCCATTTAAGAGAAACCAGCATTAAAAAAGAAATTACAGCAAATCCGACCAGGCTAATCGAAGCCCATTTCATCGTCTTTTTTGCATAAATCCAGGTTTTTGCAGCAATTTCCTTAAGATCGGTTTTTTGCCCCTCATTTTCCGAATGTTCAAGATCTATGTAATCCATATCCTCTTATAGACCTGTTAACGAATTTTGTTCTGTGATTTAACGTTTTTGTTTGAACATTATGTAAACAAAACGGGGTATTCTGGAGATCTTAAATAATTCGTTGCCAATTTAGTAGTGATAGTTCGAAGAATCATTGCCCTTAGTATTTATGACGGAGAAGAGAGCATGATCCGGATGCGTCTGCGAAGCAGGAATAATCCTTTCCGGTGAAGAGTATCATCATTTTTTCAGAATGCACGAAGACCTTTCGGATTATCCGCTAACTCCATCACCCCGCTTACAGCGAAATGATGGATAGCTACTTCTCCGTCTGTCGGGCTTTGCACGGCTGACGGATTTTGGTTATTGAGATAGAAACGAGAGTTTTACTCCTGCTTCTTCATAGATTCAGGGAGTTGTTTAGTAGCTTTAGCTCCCAATTCTTTAAGCATCTCTACCTGACGAATCACATTTCCACTTCCTTCTGATAAACGTAATTTTGCTTCATCATAGCTCTTTTGAGTCTGTTCAATGCGATGTCCTACTTCTTCCAGGCTCTCAGCAAATAGTACAAACTTATCGTACAACGCTCCACCTCTGTCAGCAATCTCCAATGCGTACTTATTTTGCCTGTCACGCTTCCAAATGGTATTAATGGTAAAGAGTGTAGCTAGCAGCGTTGAAGGGCTCACGATCACTATATTCTTTTCGAACGCTTCATTATACAAATTCGGCTCACTTTGCAATGCGGCTGCAAATGCCGGTTCCACAGGAATAAAGAGTAACACGAAATCCGGAGTTTTATCAGCATAAATTTGAGGATAGTTTTTATCACTTAAACCTTTCACATGAGTCCGGATTGAAAGTACGTGCTGCTTCAGCGCGGATTGTGCTTCTGTTTCACCGTCAGCTGATGTAAATCGTTCAAACGCAGTTAAAGACACTTTGGAATCCACGATCAGGAATTTCTCGTCCGGAAGTTTAACGACTACATCCGGTTGTAATCTTCTACCGTCATCGGTGGTTTCGCTTTGTTGAGTAAAATATTCTTCATCCTTACGCAATCCGGATTTTTCGAGAATACTGGCCAGCACTACTTCTCCCCAATTTCCCTGTGCCTTGGAATCTCCTTTTAAAGCTTTGGTCAGATTTTTGGCGTCTTCACTCATTTGCTGATTGAGCTGAACCATGTTTTTGATCTGCTCCCTTAAACCCGATCGCTCCTGCGTTCCTTTTTCGTACGTCTCCTCTACTTTCTTTTTGAACTCCTCCAGTTTCAATCCTAATGGATTCAATATTTGATCTAAGCTTTCTTTGTTTTGCTTAGTGAACTTCTCTGATTTCTCATCTAGGATCTTGTTCGCCAGATTCTCGAACTGAACTTTCAGCTGTTCCTGCATTTCCGCCAGTTCACCTTTCTGCTCAGCCAATTTTTCCTGAAGTGAACTGTAATCAGATTTTAACCCTGCCAATTCCCGATCCAGATCAGCACTTCTGTCTCTTTCTTCTTTTAGCTGAGTTTCTTTTTCTTGCTGAAGAGCTTCCAGTTTTTGCTCGGTCTCAGTTAGCTGCTCATCCAGGTTCGAATTCCTTTCTTCCAGCCTGGAAGTCTCTGATTTCGATTTAAAATGAGCAATAAAAAACCCTGCGGTTGCTCCTGTTACCAATGCTATAACTGCTAAAATGTAATCCATTAATCTTTTTCTCTATTTTTAAAGGGGCGAATTATCAGACGAATCCCTTTATCGTAAGTTATGTAATTCTGAGTCCAGTTAATTAAAGCAACAACTCTGTTTCTAAATCCAACCAGAGCCATCAAGTGTACAAACATCCAAACCAGCCATGCTAATATTCCATCAAAGAAAAACCTTCCGACCTCTGCCACTGCTTTATTTCTTCCTATCGTAGCCATCGAACCTTTATCAGAATATGAAAAGGGTGTCATTTCTTTTCCCTTCGCTAAGCTATTCAGATTTTTTGCTAACAAACCTCCCTGTTGTATAGCTGTTTGAGCTACCATAGGATCGCCATTTGGAGTTTCTTCAGATTTCATCAAACATACATCTCCGATACAATAGATCTCATCATAACCTTCAACTCTATTATATTGATCAACAAGAACCCTTCCCCGCTCGATAGATTTTGAATCTATGCCCTCAATTAAATTTCCTGAAACTCCCGCAGCCCAAACTAAAGTTTTTGAAGGCAGTTCTTTATTATCAGTTTTTACGGTTGAACCATCAAAGTCTTCAACTTTGGTATTTAACCAGACGTTAACGCCCATTTTGGTTAAATACTCTTTGGCTTTTTCGCCGGCTTTGGGATTCATTGTCCCCAGAAGTGTATCGGTTGCTTCAACCAAGTGAACATTCATTCTTCTTAAATCAAGATCAGGATAGTCTTTGGGCAAAACATGCTTTTTTAATTCTGCCAAAGCTCCCGAAAGCTCCACCCCGGTTGGGCCTCCACCTACCACTACATAATTCATTAAACGCTCCCTTTCCTCCAGATCACTTGTTAAAAGAGAGGCTTCGCAGTTTTCCAGAATCAGGCTCCTAAGATTCAAAGCATCCGTCACTGATTTCAGTGCCATACTTTTCTCTTCAATCACTTTGTTGCCAAAGTAATTTGTTTTGCTCCCTGTGGCTATTATCAGGAAATCATAATCAATTAGACCAGCTTCGGTAACAAGTATTTTATTTTCTGAATCAATTCTTAGAGCCTTGGTATTTCTGAAATAAAACTCTGATTTTTTCCAGAGGATTTTTCGAAGAGGATATGCTATGGAGTCCGGCTCCAGACCCGAGGTTGCAACCTGATATAATAGGGGCTGGAAATTATGATAGTTATTTTTGTCTATAAGCACTACCTGGTAATACTTTGAAGAGATTTGGTTTAATATCTTCAACCCACCAAAACCACCCCCTATTATTACCACCCTCTTTAAGTTTGATTCAGGAATATTAAGTGCTGACATTTCAACTACATGTTTTTTAATATTTCAGGTGTTTTTCTGCGAACTTCTTTATTGAAAAAAAGTCCGTTATGTCTTTGTCCTTCCAACATATAATGTTGATCGTTTCCATCCAAGAATTGATTTAATTTGATTGCTCTTTCTACAGGTAAAACCTGATCATTTTCTGCATAAAAAACAGTAATGGGTTCCTCGATCTTTTGAAGAGCCAAATCTGTTCTTAACGGATAGCGGACAAGAAACGAAGGAAGAAAAGGATAAGAGGCATTTTTCATATCCACCATGCTGTAATAAGGTGTCCACAACATTAATCCTTGTGGGTCATTTGCTGCCGCAACCTGTGCCGCAATTCCCGAACCCATAGAATAACCAAGCAGGTAAATAGTCGATTCCTCATACTCTTTGGTCATTTCTTTATAGAGGATCATCATATCTCCAACCAGATCATCTTCATTTTTGAGCTTCCCGGTACTTTTTCCAAATCCACGATAATCGGGATACAATACATCATATCCTTCGTTCATGAATAAACTAAACTTAGCCGGACTGGTATCATTATTTCCTGCATTTCCATGAAAGTAGATTACCAGACCTTTTGCTGAATCCTCCACTTTTGCATGAATAGCATGGATTTTAGCATTATCTGTGGTTTCAAAAAATCGTTCTTCGAAATTGAAATCATAATTATAAGTATGATCTGCCGGTAACGGTCGCGGACTAAATAATATAGAATTCTGAATGTTATAGAAATAAACACACACAGCAACGTACAAAATACAAAGTGTGATAAAAGTAGCTAATAAAGATTTTTTTTTCCTGGACATCGAAGACTTTTGAGTTCTTTTGAAGCTACAAATACCAACCGAAAGAAGTTCGATAATTTGTTGATGCCCTAAACTAATATGAAAAACTATAATCTCACCAATCTTAAGAAAGACCTCCTCTGTCTCCTCCTGCAACAGGAGGAGGACTCGTTGATAAAAATTAGAATCAACTTTGGAATTCCCCTCCTTATCCAAGGAGGGGCGAGCTACTCAGAACCAAAGAATCTGATTCGTAGCCGGGGAGGTCCGTTTCCAACACAGACGCATCCGGATCACGCTCTCTTTTCCGTCTTAAATACTAAGGGCAAATTTTTCTTAGAATGATCTTTATTAAACCGTCAACGAATTACCTGATATCTAAAAGGATGACCATAAAACAACTCAATTAAACACCATCTGATGATAGCCTTTATGCATATAAGTAGTTACAACCGTAAGCATGGAAAGCCCGATCTTGATTTGAGTATTCACTTCTTCATGTTCATAATTTCTAGCCAGTAAAGATTGACCGCATACGTATAGCTCAACACCGGCCTCCTTTAACTCATCAATAAGTTTCAGGTTTGGATTATCGAGTTCGTATTTCTTTCGATATGCTTCGTTATTCAGGATCACATCCGTAGCACCACCATGTATTGCAACAGCTACCTTCAGGTTTTCAGCTTTCACTCCACCTAATCCGTGAAGATTCAACATTCTGGCGACATTATTGAGTCCGGGATTTATGCTTTCTTTGTCTCGTTGTAGTGTTTTGAGATCTACCACAATCTTATATTCAATTTCTGAATCGGGATTTACAGCACCTTCAATTTCATATATGGTGCCATAGTTTTTAATAATCGGATTAGCTCCTTTTTGGGCAAAAGCATTCACTGTACAAATAAGTACTATAAAAATGGTAACTGAGTATTTCATATCTATTGGTTTTAGCTGATAGCTGATAGCTGATAGCTGATAGCGTATTTGATTAAATTTCAGGTTCTAATTACTTCCAAATTTTGTCTTTAATACTCCGGCTGCTTTTGTATATCCGCCATCTCCTCCATCCACAAAATGTATATGTTGATCTTTCCGGTCTCGCACGTAGCAGGACATGATGCTTTCTTTACTCCGATGCATTCCAAAATTGATTAGACCGCTACTTTCCATTTCTGTCAGGAATACTTCTAATTCATTGTGTTGTTTATTTAATCCCGAAATTACAGTATTTATCCTTCCATCCAAAACAAGTGTATCAGTGAGTTCTACAAGATTATTCAAATACCGTTTTCCTTCTTCATCGAATTTGAGATAAAATTTACCAATTAAAGTGGCTAACATTCGCTTTAAAAAAAACCTGATATTGCGCGTGCCAGTTTTAACTTTCATTTCAAAATTTATACGATCTAGAGTGGCATTAAGTCTTAAACCTGCCACACTAATCGGACTTCTTTTTTTATGTGAGCCATAAATGGACTCTATTTTTTCTAATATTTGCTTATAAACGGGTGCCTGATCATTCCGGTTTATAGAATTCACAAGTAAGCATAGAATTTCATGTTGATCTTCAGGCGGTTTTATACGATCCCATCTGCATTCCATCCCATCCAGATTCAGAACATTTTTCAAAAGTTCCGGATTCTTATAATTATTAGAAATTCCTTTAATTACGTTTTCTACATAATGAAGACCGCCACCAAGAATTACAGGTATCGATAAAAATCTGTTCATTTTCGCTTTTGCAATCTTTAGCCGGTACCTTTCTTTATACACCTCTGAAACTGGCATATTTCCAACTCTCAGAAATAGGTCAAAGTTGACATAACTGTTTTGCTGATGTTCAGTCAGCGCGTTCAAAGATTCCTCTAAGATTTCCTCGGGAACCAAAAGTGTAGCCCCGTCTCCACCAAAAAAGAATGGTATTGTTGTTTTATGTTGATGAGCGATATTCAGAACAGCAATAATGCTGCCTGTTGCTATCAAATTTACAATTTCATGTTTACCTGCTTCAATCGCTTTTGTAGAAGATCTTATATCGGTTAAAACTACATGCCAATTAGCGGGTACATCTCTAAATAAAGATTCCTTTTGAAGAAGCTCGCTTATCGACTGTCTGTATTCATTTAAATTGTTATAAAAGTGCAGGTCTTCTTTTGTATGCATCGCTTCAAAGTGTAGACAATTATGTAAAGAATGAAAAGTAAGCTTTTGGAAAAAGAAGTCTTATTTAAGAAAACTCTTTCCCGGAAATGAAGACTTGATCTCAAAAAAATCTGCGACAGAAACAGCAACGTCAGCAAAAGTGTCCCGGATTCCGAGACTTGTAGTTCCATCAGACGGGTTATCCGTCAGATGGAGGGTTTTGCTTTTTGGATACACCAACAAAGGCACAAACTCTCTTGAATGATCGGTGGATTTTGAGCAGGGATCGTTTCCATGATCACCTGTAATTACCAGTACATCATCTTCCTTTAGCTTTGAGAGAATTGCCGGAATTGCTCGGTCAAATTCTTCCAGACTCTCACCAAAACCTTCAGGATCCAGTCTGTGACCGTATAACTGATCGGTATCTATCAGGTTTACAAAAACGAAACTGTTCTCTACAGCACTCATTGCGGATAAAAGCTGAGATATTCCTTCCGCATTATTTTTGGTTTTACGGTATTGAGAAAACCCTTTTCCGGCAAAAAGATCTATTACTTTACCGATGGAGTAAGTTTTAATTCCATTTGCCTGAAGAACTTCATTAATATTATTCTTAGGAGGAATTGCTGAATAATCTTTTCTCTGATCAGAAATTCGGTCATAAGGATACGTTCCGGTAAAGGGTCTTGCTATAACTCTGCCAACTTCATGTTCCCCTACACAGATTTCTTTTCTGGCGAATTCACACCAATCATATAACATTTCAACAGAAGCAACATCCTCATGACATGCAACCTGAAATACACTGTCTGCCGATGTATATACAATTGGGTATCCGGTTCTAATATGTTCTTCACCATAATCCCGAATTACGTCTGTACCTGAATAAGGAAGATTACACAGAGCTTTCTCTACTCCAATTCCTTTACAAAATTTCTCGATCACATCTTCAGGAAATCCATTTGGGTACGTTGGAAAAGGTTTTTCGAGATGAATACCTGCTATTTCCCAATGTCCTGTTGTGGAATCTTTACCTGCTGAAACTTCCCTCATTTTTCCAAAAGCCGCAGTCGGATTTTCTTCTTCAGGAACTGAGGACAACGGAATAATATTTCCAATTCCCATCTTGCCCAGATTCGGAAGTTTACATTGAGTTTCTTCACTCACATTACCAAGCGTGTTCATCCCTTCGTCGCCGTAGAGATGTGCGTCTTCCTGAGCGCCGACACCTAATCCATCAACTATTATGAGATAAAAATTTCCCATTAAGCTACAACCGCAACCACTTCAGAATCATTTACAGCTTCCGCATGTGCTTTCTTAGCTTTTGTAAGAATCTGATAAGAGTTTGTGCAATCCTCACTCAGCTGAGTTAATCCTATTTTAAACCTGATATTTATGGTGTGCCCATTCGATAGCCTGAGTCCGTGTGCAAGGCGGGTTTTAAATTTCTCTATCCATGCTTCAACAGCGTCTTCTTTATCACTTTGGATGATGAAACTATACACGTAATCCGAGTTAAAGCCAATGAATCCCGGAAAACCATATACACTCGGATTCAGAAACCGAACAAAATCTTCCTGTATCTTTTGAAGTTCTTCAAGTCGGAATTTAGTTCGCAAAGCTGAAATATCATCCGGAGAAATCAAGCCAAACCATGTTTTGGTTCTGGAAGCACTTCCTGTTCTCTTTAATTCTGTGTCAACTGTTGCTTCCCATAACTCCGGCATATATGCGTCGAAGCTATGTGTGAGCAGGTCAGTGGTCATTGATGCTTTATTGAGCGTAGCCTGAATAGTTAAGCTTGCAACACGAACTAAATTTGAAAGTTTATGTTTGGTGGAATCTTTAAATGACAGTGGATCTTCATCACTCACAACTACCACAGCTTGTCTGCGGTCATGTATTACAACAGGGATTGCATAACTAGCTCCCTCTGTAATTCCTTCTCCGCTGGAAATTCGCTTGGGGTTGTTGTTGAAGTGCATCGAAAATACCGGCTCACCTTTTTCCAGTGCGTCGTATGCAACACTTTTGTCTTCAACTTTGAGTCCGATTTTGCCAGGTTTTGCTGATTTTTCTGAATTCAAAACAACATTCCAGGTATCCATTCCATGACAAAGCAGTGAAACATTTCCCTTTGGAATACAACTTTGCATTTCATTCAGCATGGTTTTCAAAATTTCTACTTTATGCTGACGAGGATTGAACTTCGAAAGAGATTTCTCATACACTTCCCATTCTTTCTGTTGCTCATGCAGATCTACCACTTCCAGATAGGTATCCAAAACATTTACAAGTGCATTGTTATATGAGAGTATTTGATCTTTGATCCGCTCTACTTCGATATCCAAATCGCTTTCAAGAACTGTGATCGCTACCGTTTCACCCTTATTCCTGAATGGTACCAACACCATGGTTTTAGCCTGTACAAAATCGAAATAATGCATCAACTTACCTTTGGCGATATCCTCCCCTACTTTCAGGACCGTAATTTCTTCGATCTCTTTGTAGTCGTTCAGAAAATGATGATCAAAATTCACTCGATCCTGAAACATCACATTTGGCAAAACTGTGCTGTTTGTTTCCCATACAAATTGTTGCCTGGAATGATTTACCCAGCACATGTACGTAAGCTGCACTCTGGTTGAAGTTCTCAACAAGTGTACCAGATCTTCCATGATCTGTTTAAATTCCCGTAGTGCTTTATCCTGCCTGTCTAATGCCATCCTGAATTTCTTCGAAATTAAATCTCAAATAACAAACTGCAATGTAACAATTCGTTTTAGATGTTTGAAATTTGTTTGTTATTTGCTTTTTGAAATTTGCTCGTTCAGAGCTTCGGCTTCTTCGATCATCATCTCGAGCGACTTCAACCCTTTGTTCCAAAAATTCGGATCAGTGATATCCAATCCCATTTTTGCTACTAATTCATGTGGCCATTCTGATCCACCCGCGCTAAGCAGTTCCATATATTTATCTGCGAAACCTTCAGGACGTTCTGTAAACTCCTGATATAAAGCCATCACCAACAACTCACCGAATGCATACGCATACACATAACCCGGAGTGTGTAAAAAGTGAGGAATGTAGCTCCACCAAATTCCGTACTCATCAGTTAAAGTAACCGAATCACCGTATAATTTTTCCTGTTGCTCCATCCACAATTCTGAAAAGCGCTCGGTTGTTAATTCGCCTTCTTCTCTTCGGGCAGTATGGATTGCATCTTCAAATCTGTTCATAGAGATCTGGCGAAATACCGTTGCAATGGTATCGTCAATTTTACCTGTGATAAGTGCCAGCTTTTCTTTAGGATCTTCGATCTCTTTCAGTAATTTCTGAAAAACCAACATCTCACCAAAAACTGACGCCGTTTCCGCAGTAGTAAGTGGTGTTCCCGCTTGCAATGGACCTTGTTGTCTTGATAGATATTGATGAACTCCATGACCTAATTCATGAGCCAATGTCTGAACATCTCTGATCTTTCCATCAAAATTCATGAATACATACGGGTGAACCGATGGAACTGTGCTTGCTGAATACGCGCCTCCTCTTTTACCCGGCTTTATAGCTGCATCGATCCAGTTTTTCTCAAAGAACTTTTTGGTGATCTCACCCATTTCAGGATGAAATTTTGTGTAAGCGTCCAACACCATTTCTTTGGCTTCATCCCACGTAATAGTTTCTTCATTCTGAATGATAGGTGCATATCGATCGTAATCCTTCATTTCGTCCAAGCCAAGCAAGTCGGTTTTTAACTTGTAGTATCTTTGAACCAGATCGTAATTCGATGTAACTGCTTCAACCAAAGCTTCTACTGTCTCATCATCGGTTTCGTTGGCAAGATTTCTGGATGAAACCCAGCTTTTATAATTTCTGAAGCGATCATTGGTAGATTTATCCGCAAGAACAGTGTTAAAGATAAAAGTCAGTGTTCTGCTCAGATCGTTAAATGTTTCGGTAAGCGCAGCATGAGCTTTTTTTCTGATCTTTTGATCTCCTTCATGAAGTTTACTCAGTGCTTCCTGTTCAGTCAGTGATTCACCGTCAATATGAAATTCTGCAGCGCCGAGTGTTTCGTCAAAGAAACGAACCCACGCACTTCTGCCCGTTACTGATTTTGCAGACATGATCTGTTCCTGTTGCTCTTCCAGAACATGCTTTTTGTAGCGTCGCGAAGAATCCAGATAATGAGAATAGAATGAAAGCTGAGGATCATTGATCAAAGCCTGTGCTTTTTTCTTATCCACTTTCAGCCATTCCACATCAAAGAAAACCAGTTTCTGGCTAAGCTCGGATGACAGCTCATTCGATTCCTGCACTAACTTTCCGTAATCAGAATTAGAAGTATTGGTACTCCATTGCAGATAGGCGAAAGAACCGATCTTCCCTCCTTTATCCTGAATAGCTTCGTATTCCTTAAGCAATTCTTTAAACTCAGCAGCTGAAAGTGAATCTATTTTACCCTTGTATTTATCAGCAAACTTATCAGCAGCTGCTAACACCTCTTTTTTATCTTTTTGTAATTGAGGATCGTCTGAAGATTTGTAAAGATCACTCAAGTCCCAGTTAATTTTTTCCGCGCCGTTTTCAGCCTTCATACAGGTTTTTCTCAAAGATTAAATGTAAGCTTTGAATATAGCAGTTGTAGGATGGGAATTAAAGCATTACTTAGGAAACTATTCCTTCAAATACTTTGTGTTTACCTATGATGATAATCAACAGAAGAAATATCGTTTTTTAAGATTGTAATCCTTAATTTTAAGCGCTTTTTAAATTTTCTTCGATATCGAACAAATTATTTATCAGCATAAACAAACAGATTCATTTAGTTGCATACAAAATCCGCACGAGGTTAACACCCATTGAAATCTCTTGAAGCCGTCTTCGGTCCTAACTCTGCCCTGGTAGAAGAACTTTACGATCAGTATAAAGAAAACCCTAATTCAGTACCTGCGCATTGGCGAAATTTTTTCGATGAGCATGACGGCAAGTCAACCAATGGCTCCAAAGCTGAAAGCAGTACTACTGCTGTTGAAACACCTCCTCAGCAAAAAGAAAAACCAGCTCCTAAAAAGCCGGAAGTTAGTGCCGGTGCTCCCAAAAATGCTGAGCTTGAAAAAATTAAGGGCGTAGCTACAAAAATCGTTGAGAATATGGATCTCAGTTTAGAGGTTCCAACAGCTACTTCTTTGAGAGTGCTTCCTGTTAAAATGATGATCGAAGACAGAACCATCATCAATACTCATTTGCTTCAGCGCAATGAACCGAAAGCATCTTTTACTCATTTTATTGCATGGGCCATTATCAAAGCTCTGGACGAGTTTCCTTCTGTAAATAATGCTTACCATTTTGATGGACAAAATCATTTTAAAGTCGTTCCTGATCAGGTAAATCTTGGAATTGCGATCGATCTTCCAAATAAAGACGGTTCCAGAAATCTTGTAGTTCCTAATCTTAAAGGCGTAAACAAAATGAACTTTAAGGAGTTCCTGCACGCCTACGCTGAATTGATAAATAAAGCCAGAAACGGCAAACTGCAAATTGACGATTATCAGGGAACAACGATAAGTATTACAAATCCCGGGACTATCGGCACCGTTTCTTCTGTTCCAAGATTGATGCAGGGACAAGGTGCTATCGTTGCCACAGGAGCAATTGACTACCCTGCTGAATATCAGTCTATGTCGAAAGAAATACTGAACCAACTTGGAATCAGTAAAGTAATGACGGTGACTTGTACGTACGATCATCGTGTGATTCAGGGAGCAGAATCAGGTTCGTTCCTGAAAAAGATCAACGACCTGCTTACAGGACAGGAAAATTTTTATGAAGAAATTTTCAGCGATCTTGAAATTCCTTACGAGCCTATTCCATATTCAACGGACACTTATTCAGGTCCGTTTGGTGGAAAATCAGACTCTCTGGAATATGACAGACGCGCGATCGGTGTTTGGAGATTGATCAATATGTACCGCATGCGTGGTCATGTTCTTTCTGATCTTGATCCGCTTGGTAAAGATCCTAAATATGTTCCGGAACTGGATCTGGAATATTACGGACTATCTCTATGGGATCTGGATCGTGAATTTTATTGTGGTGGATTCGGCGGTAAAGAAAAAGCCCCTCTTCGCGAGATCGTAAAACTTCTGCGCGATACCTATTGCGGAAATATCGGTGCGGATTATATGCACTTGCTTGATCTGGAAGAGCGTCGCTGGTTAAGAAACACCATGGAATCCAGTGCCAATAAAGCTGATCTGAATAAGGATGATAAAAAACAGATCCTGCACAAACTGAATCAAGCCATGGCTTTTGAAGAGTTTCTTCATAAAAAGTACATCGGTCACAAACGTTTTTCATTAGAAGGCGCCGACACACTGATTCCAATGATTCACTTCATGCTCGATAGATCTGCAGAAAGCGGTATTGAAAAAGCTTTTTTCGGAATGGCTCACCGCGGCAGATTGAATATGTTGGTAAACATCTTAAATAAACCGTACCACAGAGTATTTGCTGAATTTGAAGGCAGCGTGGATCCTGATTCTATTCAGGGTTCAGGCGATGTTAAATATCATCTGGGAACAAAAGGGGTTCACAAAGCTGCTGATGGCAAAGAAGTTCAACTGGAGCTAATGCCAAACCCAAGTCACCTGGAAGCCGTTGACCCAGTTGTTGAAGGAGCTGTAAGAGCAATGCAGGATCACTATGATGGTGAAAACGCTGAGAAAAAAATATTACCGGTTCTAATGCATGGTGATGCCGCATTTGCAGGACAAGGTGTTGTTCCGGAAACATTGAATATGTCTCAGCTGGAAGGATATAAAACGGGCGGAACGGTTCATATTATCATCAACAATCAAATTGGATTTACTACTCTTCCTAAAGATGGCCGTTCTACTGAGTATGCTTCTGATCTTGCCAAAATGATCTTAGCTCCGATATTCCATGTGAATGGTGATAAGCCGGAAGCAGCAGTTCATGCTATTCAAATGGCTGTTGATTACCGACAGAAGTTCGGAAAAGATGTAATTATTGATTTAATCGGCTACAGAAAGCATGGCCATAATGAAGGTGACGAACCTGCATTTACACAGCCGGGCATGTATAAAGAAATCAACGACCAGCCTCCGGTAAGAGATCTTTACACTCAGTTCTTAGTGAAAAACGACGAACTCACAGAAGATGAAACACAAGAGATCTTTGATGAATTTGATAAACTTCTTTTGGAAGCCTTTGAAGATGCAAAAAAATCACCAAATGTAGATATCACAGAAGATATTTTCGATCGTACGGAAACAGATCAGAAAAACCGTACCGAGTTTCCGGACACCACTTACTCTGTGGAAGAGCTAAAAGATATTGCAGTTAAAATTAATACCGTTCCCAAAGACTTTGACGCAAACCCAAAGCTTCTGAAACAATTAGCAAAACGGGCAGATATTGTTGAGAAGAATGAAAAGAAAATTGATTGGGGATTTGCTGAAGCACTTTCATTTGGCTCCATTCTGAAATCCGGCAGAACTATCCGTATTACCGGTCAGGATGTGGAAAGAGGAACTTTCTCACACCGACATTCTGTATTACACGGAACTGAAACAAATCAGACTTTCACTCCATTAAATAATCTATCGGATGATCAGGGATATTTCCATGTTCACAATAGTTTATTGAGTGAATATGCAGCAATGGGATTTGAGTTCGGCTACAGTGCTCAACAAAAAGATGCCCTTGTAATCTGGGAAGCTCAGTTTGGTGATTTTGTGAATGGTGCTCAGATTATTATAGATCAGTTCCTTTCATCCAGCGAAGCCAAATGGGGACAAACCACTTCATTGGTTTTAAATCTTCCTCATGGATATGAAGGTCAGGGACCTGAGCATTCATCTGCCAGATTAGAACGTTTTCTTCAGCTTTGTGCCGAAGATAACATGCAGGTAATGAATCTGACTACCCCGGCTCAATATTTCCATATGTTGAGAAAGCAAACTTTCCAGGAAGCTAAAAAGCCGGTTGTTCTGATGACACCAAAAAGTCTGCTACGACACCCGATGGCAACTTCAAATACTCAGGAACTTGCGGAAGGAAAATTCCAACCATTTATTTCTGATACTGAAGTTACTGATGCCGAACGTTTGGTAATTTGCTCCGGAAAAGTATACTACGATCTGCTGAAGTATAGAAAAGAAAATGAGATCACTGACGTAGCTATTGCTCGTTTGGAACAGTTCTATCCATTCCCTGATGATGATATTTCAGAACAATTGAAAACATTTAAGAATGTGAAAGAAATTGTTTGGTGCCAGGAAGAGCCTAAGAATATGGGAGCATGGTCATTTGTGGCTCCTCGTTTTGTAGAACTTCTTGAAAAAGGACAAACTCTGACATATGCTGGTCGTCAGGCTTCTGCCTCTCCTGCAGCCGGACAAAAGAAAATACATGAAGCTGAGCAAAATGCTTTAGTTGAAGATGCACTGATGAGATAGCATCTCGGATCATGTTAAATATTCAAGCCCGGTAATTAATTTTATCGGGCTTTTTTTTATTTTCTTCTTGACTCTCCACTAACGTCATGTCCTATCTTTGGAAAAAATCAGCGAATCATGAGAACATATTCAATTGGTGAACTGGCTAAGCTGGCCGGGGTTTCAATCAGAACTCTTCGATATTATGATAAGATCGATTTGTTGAATCCCATTGAGCGAGCTGAGTCTAATTACAGATACTATGGAAAAGATGAGTTGTACAGATTACAGCAAATACTCTTTTTTAAGGAATTGGATTTTGAACTGAAAAAGATCAAAAAGCTTCTTGATGATCATGATTTCGATCGGCTTAAAGCACTTACTTTTCAACGTAAACAAGTATTAAATAGAAAGGAAAGACTTGATAAGCTGTTGGTCACTATTGACAAAACCATCCAAGATTTAAAAGAGGAGAAAAATATGTTAACAGATGAAGAACTTTATGAAGGATTTTCTAAAGAAGAAATTCAAAAGATTAAACAAGAAGTAACTCAAAAATATGATCCGAAAGTAGTAGCTGAATCAAATAGGAATGTTTCCAAAATGTCCAAAAATGATTTTGCTGCTATTAAAAACGAACAGATTCAGCAAGCTAAAGAACTTACAGGTCTGATGGATCGTCCGGTTGACTCTTCGGAAGTACAAGCCGTTATAAAACGACATCATCAAACCAATGAAAAGTTCTACAAAACCTCAGCAGAAATGTATAAAGGTTTAGCTGATATGTATGTATCAGATGTTCGGTTCACTGAGTTTTATGATAGACATCAGAAAGGATTAGCACAATTTCTGAAAGATGCTATATATGTGTATGCAGAAAAAAGTCTAAAGTAATCAACAACCAACGCCAATTACCCAATCACCAAGTTAAATAATTAATTGGTGATTGGTTGTTGGATATCCTCTTTGTTGGAAGTTCTTCTGGTCTCTTACTTAATAAGAACCATTTTCTTAGTAAGACTCGCTCCTGTTGCTGTTTGCAGTCTGTAAATATACACACCAGATGCCATTGAACTTGCATCAAACCTAACTTCCTGTGCTCCGACTGCCTGTCTTCCATTAACTAATGTAGCAACTTTTCTTCCTGTAATATCATACACACTCAAACTTACATTTGTTGAAGAATCCAATGTGTAACTAATTGTTGTGCTTGGATTGAAAGGATTTGGATAGTTTTGATTCAGAGAAATAGTAGTTGGGTTTTCAAGAATCTCATCGTCGTTACTTGTAAGCACTCCAAATTTGAATCTCATCCAAATAGGAAAGTGATCCGAAGTAGTACTTAAGTAACTGCCGACATAAAATGGATTTTCAACTCTTTCTGTGCCTTCAAAATAGTCGTCGCTAAGTTCTGAAGTAAACGTTATATGATCTATAAAAGAACCACTCGATTGAGATCCAAACCCGTTCTCTTCAAGCTTTTTAGTTACGATTGTGTACTCAGGATCATCATCAAAATTCTTATACGGAGAAACATTGTCATTGAACGTAGAATTTACAATTTCATCGTTGTAATCCCCTATCATTATTACATTATCACTGGCTCTGTTTCTATCCAAATACTCTTTTAGTTCTGCTGAAGCAGCTACACGTTGATTGTATGAACTTTGGTCGCCAAAAGCTTTTGCATGAATGTTAAAAGCATAAACTTCCTGTTGTTCATCATTAATATCAGCCGTAAATCTGAACATTAACGGATAACGTCCGTTCGCCCAGTTAGACTGAGTAAATCCATCACTTGATGACAATGTTACTCCTGAAAGAGAATCAATACTGCTTCTTTTAAATAGAAATGCTGTTTCCTGAGTTTGAGAGAATTCCGCGAGAAATCCGCCGTAATTTTCCAGACTATCAACCAGAGCATTAAATCTGTTAGGGCTTGAAATTTCCTGCAAAGCGTAAATATCTGCATCAATTGTTTCAACAACAGTGATTACATTTCGTAATTGCAGATCATCATCATCAGGTCCGTTTCCGGCATCACCAAACCACTCCACATTCCAGGTAACTATATCCAGAGTCTGATCTTTTGAAACTTCATCTCCCGGATAACTTACTTCTTCAACGCCCATATCTTCAGTGAATCTCGGAAGCAGTTGATAAGTCCCACCAAACTGTCCTATAACACCAATTATATTTGCGGGTTCGGTTGGAGCAATAGCATCAACAAGATTTGTATTGTTATCTATTCTCATTTCAGCAGTTCCAATACCATCAGCAATAGCATAATTCTGGTTACCCTGAAAAGCTCCTGAATGATCAATAGTTACATTTTGAACCACCACTAACTGACCTTCATTAGCTTCCATATTAAGCTGCTCTAGATTTACGATTCGTGGAGTTGCTTCTTTTTTCTCAACATCAAAAACTTCAAATACAATGTTATCATCTTCCTCTGTATCTGAGATCTGTAGTAAAAAGTCTTCATCTGCGCCGGGAACACCTCCTTTGAATACCGTAAGTGGTCCTGAAACCTGTATAGAGTCTCCTATTTCAGCTGCCATGTGAAGTGGCTCCCAAAAAACAGCGATTCCTGCTGTGCCATCCTGCATATATAATGGCCCCCCAAATTGGTTGGCAACAGTAACTCGTCCGGCTACCGTAACTCTGGTTCCAAGTTGTAATTGCCTGGCATCAACAATTGAAATTACATCACCATCTACAAAACCTTCTCCACTTAAAGACAATGAAAAGGTTGATGCGTTATCGGCGTTACTGGTTACCGTAATATTTCCCTGAAATGTGCCATCACTTGTGGGTTCAAAAGTCAGGGTGAGTTCTGTGGTTTCGTTGAATGCAAGTGTGCTGTCAGAAAGAACTGATGATGAAAAACCTTCGCCTGTAACAGTTACATCAGAAATAACAAGATCAGGGTTCCCTGTATTCTTGATTTCCATTGTTTTTGTCAACTGATTTCCTTCCAAAGTAGCCCCAAAAGAAACTACGTCTGAGTTATTTACTGTAGCGTTATCCACTAAGACATTGATAGTTGCCTCTGCTGCCGCTTCCACATAATCAGAGATGCTGATATCATCTATATTCATTCTGTCTGTTCCTGCAGATTGAATAAACTTAAATCTGATATTCCCTTCTACTTCTACCGGAATCGTATATTCAGTAAGCTCAGAAGGAGCAATTATTTCATCACCTACATTCGTCCAGCTTGTACCACTGTCTGTTGAATATTGAACCTGAAGGGCGGCACCCTCAGCATTATTTCCATAATGAGCAAGTTGAAATGTAACCTTATCTGCACCGTTTGGCTTATCAAACTGCATAAAGATGTTTCCCATCTTACCATTTCTTCTATCCATTCTTACACTTTGAGAGCCATTAAACTTATCGTTACTTAAGCTTCCTAAAAGTGCGTCGTCTAAAAACCAGTTTCCTGTGGATAATGTAACAGAAGCTCCTGAATAACCGGTTTTTTCTCCCTCATCAAAATTCTCAAAGAACTGAGCCTGACTTAAAGAGGTTAATAAAAGGGTTAAAAATAAAAGTGAAAATGAATAGCGAAGTAATTTCATATAAATTTTAAATGTGTATTGAAAACAGAATTAAAGATACCACTCTCTTATTAACTCTGTGTAAAAATTAATGAATTAAAATATGAAGCTTAGTTTCTTTACCTTCGTTTATGAATAGTTCTTCGCTTTTAATTCTCTTATTTACCTCTCTAGCTTTATGTGTCGGTTGCACCTCCAACAACCAAAAAGTGCCCGAGTATCTCACAGGTTCTTTTAAGGATGATTATAATATTGAATACGAACTGACTGAAAAAGTATTTTATCAGAAGCCTGCAACCCGTTTCCATATCCTTAAATGGAATATTGATGAACAGTATTTTATAGCCCGAAGCGATTCTCTTAATTCATATGATCCAAATTTATACTCCCGTATAGATTGGATAAAATTTAAAGGAATGCAGCCATTCGAGTGGGGATTCTGTTTAACTGCTTATAAAGCTAATACTCCTGATTCAGCTGAGATTGCTACTGTACCTGACCGAAATAACCCTAAAACAGGTTGTAACGGTTATCCTTTTTCCAGAATGAAACCTATAACATCATGAAAAAATATACATTCCTGCTAATAGCAGTTTTTACAATTTGCAGCTCTGTTGTTGCACAGCCAAATACTGAAGTCTTTGTATTTGATTTAAAAGAAACAGATTCCGGTTTTAATCTTAGCAATCCTGTCAACGTATCTGAAAATGAAGGCTATGATAACCAGCCTTCCTTTGTTGTTGATGGTTCGGGTATATTTTACTCTTCAACAAGAAATGGCCAGACAGATATTGCTCTGTATTCTTTTGAAACCGGCGAATCTCAGTTTTTAAACAATACCCCTGCTTTAAGCGAGTATTCACCTGTACAAACTCCGGATAAATCGGGTATTTCTTTCATAATTTTATCAGAAGATGGAACTCAACAATTCTGGAAAGTTACGCCAACACAAAACGAGCCGAAGATTCTTGAAAGCGAAGTAGTAATAGGTTATTACACCTGGTATACAAATGATATCTATTTCTGTTTTGTACTTGCTGATGATGACAATCCGGCTACTTTTCAACAGCACACCATAAGTACAGACGACAAAAAAGTTCTAGGAACTAATCCGGGCAGATCCTTGCATAAAATCCCTGGAAAAGACGCTATAAGTTTTATTGATAAGAACACTTCCGAATGGGAAATTAAAGCCTATTACCCCGAATCAAAGAGTTTTGAAACTTTAGCTAATACTCTTCCGGAAGTTGAAGACATGGTTTGGATTAGCGAAACTGTAATGGTGATGGGAAGTGGCAGTAAACTTTATTTTTTTGACACAAAAAACTCTGCCAATAGTTGGGAACTTCTGTATGACCTCTCAGAGTTTGAATTAAATGGCATTACCCGACTTGCATATCACAATGGTAAACTTGCTGTAGTTGTTGCCGGTAAATAATATTCCATTTACACAGTTAAACACCTTTTTACTAAATAGATTCCTGAATATTTAGCTTGTACGGATTCAATAAGATATATTAGCGACATTCAACATAAACTAACTTAAAAACTTAAGAATGAAACTATTACGAAAAACCTTTTTTCGTCTGTTATTCGTTCTTCCACTAATAGGATTTGCAAGTAATTTAAAAGCTCAAAGCGATCCTACCGGGGAATCTCCTGCAACTCGTACTTATGCGATAACTAATGCTACGATTATTCAGTCTCCCGGAAAAGTAATGGAAGAGGGTACCATAGTAATTACAGACGGGTTGATTACTGCCATTGGCAAAAATGTGAATATCCCAAGTACTGCAGAAGTGCTTGATGGCACTGATATGTTTATTTATCCGGGATTTATTGACGGGATGTCAAATACGGGTGCTGACAGACCTCAAAGTCCGGAACGTCCTGACAATTTGTTTACTCCGGATCCGCCAAACTACTATGCAGGAATCACTCCTGAAAATCAGGTAGTTGAACAAATCAAAGTAGATGAAAACAGTATTGAAGCTATGCGAAAAGTTGGATTCACTGTTTCACATACAGTGCCTTACGGAAGAATGCTTCCCGGATCAGGCGCTTTAATACTTCTCAGAGATGCAGATCATCCTGATAAACTGATCTTATCTGAAGGTTCTTCCCTTTATTCTCAGTTTTCAGGTGCCCCCGGTGCATATCCCGGAAATACTTTGGGAATTATGGCAAAGTTCAGAAACCTCTACAAAAATGCTGAACTATCTAAAAGACATACAGAACTGTACGCATCTAACCCTACCGGAATTTCTCGTCCAACAAGAGACAGAGTTTCGGAAGCTTTTTATCCGGTTATTGACAAGCAACAGCCAATCTTTTATAACGCTTCTAATTCTCTGGAAGCAAGAAGAGCTATGCGCTTACAAAAAGAACTTGGGTTTAATTTGGTGCTAGGAAATCTTCAGGAAGGCTGGGATTTAGCAGATGAAATCAAAAGTACAGGATCAAAAGTTTTTATGTCTCTGGAACTTCCAAAAGAACCTAAAGACAGCAAAGAAGAAGACAAATCAGACGAAGTAAAAAGACTGGAGGAGAGACGTATGGAATTTTATAAAAAATATGTTTCTCAATATGCTGAACTTCAAAAAGCAGGCATCAAGTTTGGGTTTTCTTCCATTGATGCACGGGCAAATCAATTAAAAGACAACCTGCTTGTTATAATTGAAAATGGGTTAAGTGAAGATGAAGCACTTGCCGCTTTAACAACTAATGCTGCAGATCTTTTAGGAATCAGTGATATAACCGGTACTCTCGACGAAGGTAAAATTGGTAATCTGATTGTCTCTAAAGGCTCCTATTTCGATAAAGAGTCACAGATTAAGTATGTTTTTGTTGATGGTGACAAATACGAATATGACCTTAAAACCGGGGCTCGAAAAGCAGAGGACGGCGACACAAACCCTGCAAATATGGAAGCTTTGATCGGGTCGTGGAGTTATGAATACACTACTCCTCAGGGAACTCAGACCGGAAAAATGATCTTCAAAAATGAATCCGGTATTCTAAGCGGTGTCATGACAAGTAATGACGGAACCCCGGATGTGGATCTACAGAATATTAGTTTTTTAAATAGCGAACTTACCTTCGATTTCTCTGTTGATGCCGGCGGTCAGTCTATAGATATAGTAGTTGAAGGTGTGGTTGATGGTAAAAACTTTGATGCTGAAGCTAGCGTAGCCGCTTTCAACTTTACTTTCCCAATTCAAGCAACAAAAGATGAGGCTTAAAATGAGATTAACAAATATGATAAAATTATCCTCCTTTTTGATGCTGTTTTTGTGTACGTCTGTATTACAAGCACAAACAAAAAAAGGTGATGTACTAATAAAGAATGGAACTGTAATTACTATTACTGACGGAACTCAGGAAAATACGGATGTTCTGGTTCGCAATGGTAAAATTGACCGAATAGGTAAGAACCTGAAAACTCCGAATGGAGTTGAAGAAGTTGATGCAACCGGTAAATTTGTAATGCCGGGTATCATTGACGCCCATTCGCATATTGCAGGAACTTCCATAAACGAAGCAACCAGCCAGGTTACTGCAGAAGTAAGCATGGAAGATGTAGTTGATCCTCTTGATGTAGGCATTTACAGAGCGCTTGCAGGTGGAGTAACTTCTATTCATTTAATGCATGGTTCTGCAAACGTGATTGGAGGTCAGAACGAAACCTTAAAACTGCGTTGGGGAAGTACAAACCCTGAAGATCTTCGTTTTGAAGGAGCTCCCAGAACTATAAAATTTGCACTGGGTGAAAATCCAACCCGCGGTGGACGTTCAAGAGGTATTCAACCTCAGAGCAGAATGGGTGTGGAAGCAATGCTCAGAAATACTTTTAATGATGCCATTAAATATCGCGACGCATGGAATGCTTACCGTTCGAACAAAAGCTCAAGAAAAGTAGCACCTGAATACAGTTTACGTATGGAAACCATGGTTGATATTCTGGAAGGTGAAGTTCTGGTTCATTGCCATTCCTATCGTGCAGATGAGATCTATATGCTGATGAAAGTCTTCTCTGATTTCGGAATCAAAAGACTAACTTTTCAACATGCAAACGAAGCCTATAAAGTAGCTCCTGAACTGGCTGAATTCGGAGCATCAGCTTCTGTATTTTCTGACTGGTGGGCTTATAAGCTGGAAGTTTATTACTCAACGGCTTATAACGCAGCTATTCTTACAAAAAACGGAGTAACAACTTCGATCAATTCTGATTCAGGGGAGCTGATTCGTCACTTATTTCATGAGGCGGCTAAAACCCAAAAATACGGAGATCTTTCTGATAACGAAGCTTTAGCTTTAATCACTCTGAATCCGGCAAAACAATTGGGTATTGATAACAGAGTAGGCTCTTTGGAAAAAGGTAAAGATGCCGACATTGCTATTTTTGATAACCATCCTTTGTCAATTTATGCTGTACCTCAAATGACTTTCGTAGACGGTGTAAAGTATTTTGATATCGAGAATGATGTTGCTGACCAGAGAATCTATATAGATCCTGAATCTACTGTTGAGGATGTTCAAATCCTTTACTCAAATGATCACGACAGATGCATGGAAGGTGCAAATGTTGTGAATTTCACTGACCTCTTTAATAACAAGTGAGGAACCAAATGAAAAAATTTATATCCATATTAAGTGTACTTGTACTACTACCATTATTTGCTTTTGCGCAAAATGATGGTGGAATAGTACGAGCCGATAATTCAAAATTTGCTTTAACTAATGCGAAGATCTATACCGTAACAAACGGAGTTATAGAAAATGGCACCATCATAATTAACAATGGTATTATTGAAGCTGTTGGAGCTGATATTAACATTCCGGGCGATGCTCAGGTAATCGATTATTCCGGACAGGAAATCTATCCGGGAATGATTGATTCAGGAACAAGACTTGGCCTATCAGAAATCGGTAGTATTTCTGAAGCAAATGACTTCAGAGAATTTGGTGAAATAACACCGAATATGCAGGCTTTAACTGCTGTTAACCCAAATTCAGTAGCTATTCCGGTTACAAGAGTTAGTGGGGTAACTTCAGCCTTAACCATGCCGGCAGGTGGCCCGCTTCCGGGAACAGCTGCAACGATCAGCCTTTTTGGATATACTCCTGATCAAATGTATGCAGGCTCTAAAGGGGTTGTTATGAACTTCCCTTCCTCTGCTCAAAGAGGTTGGAGACGAAGAACTCCTGAACAGATCGAGAAAGCTCGTGAAAAAGCTCAGGAAACCATAAACGACGCTTTTGATAAAGCAGAACTATATGCAAAAATCAAAGAATCTGATGCTGCTCGTTACTATCCTGAAATGGAAGCTCTCGCTAAAGTTATAAACGGCGAAGTCCTGCTTTATATAGAAGTCAACTCAGCTAAGGACATCCTTAGTGCATTGGAATGGATTGAAGAGCGCGGATACGAAAACGTGGTACTTACAGGTGTGGCTGAAGGCTGGCGAGTCGCTGATGAAATAGCTGAAGCAGGATTTCCTGTTATTACAGGCCCTGTGCTTTCAACTCCAACCCGCGGTTCTGATGCATACGATACGGCTTATAAAAACCCGGGCTTGATGCAGAAAGCAGGAATTAAAGTTGCTCTGCGAACTATGGACACTGAGAATTCGCGTAATCTTCCTTACAACGCAGGTTTTGCAGCTACATATGGCATGGGAAAAGAAGAAGCACTAAAAGCTATTACAATCAATGCTGCCGAGATCATGGGTGTAGGAGATCAACTTGGATCCATCGAAGTTGGTAAGAAAGCAAATATCTTTGTTTCTACCGGAGATCCTTTCCAGACTTCTACAAAAATTCTGGATGTTTTCATTGATGGATATAAAATCCCGATGACAAGCAGACATACAGAATTGTATGATGAGTTTCTAAACAGAACTCCGGGTGTTAATAAAAACCCAACTAAAGTGGATGGTTAATTAACTCACACTTTATTATTTAAAATTAAAAGGGACGTCCGAGTGGATCGTCCCTTTTTTATTATCAGGCATTTTTTGAAAAGCATCGCTATACAGCAGTTTATCCTGATAGTATTCTATCCCGTGCGTTTCTGATTTCAGAAATAGTTTTTTTATTTCTTTCCAATTATTGGTTAATTAATGCCTTTCCCTAATGTAAATATCATAATTGCATAGTGCTATGGCTACTAAGATCGATGAAACTACTCATAATTTTATTAATGGAAAGTTTGTCTCAAACGGCTCTCCCCGACTCGATGTAATAAGTCCTCTTAACGGGTCCCGAATTTCAAGTGTACCTCTTTCTTCATCAAAAGAATTAGATGAAGCCGTGCAAGCTGCAAGAAACGCATTTCCCGAATGGTCAGGCCGGACACTTAAAGAACGAGTCCAGATTTTCTATAAATACCGGGAACTGCTCGAAGAACACATGGATGAACTAACTGAGATCTGTCATACAGAAAACGGGAAAACATGGGGAGAATCAAAAGCTGAAGTTGAAAAAAGTATGGAGCTAACTGAATTCGCCTGCTCCATGCCACAGATCATAACTAACGAAGTTCAGGAAGTGAGCCGTGGAGTAGAAGTTCGTATAGACAGAAAACCTTTGGGGGTGGTTGCTTCCATTGCTCCATTTAATTTCCCAAATATGGTTCCCCACTGGACAGTACCAAATGCAATTGTGCTTGGGAATTGTATGATCCTGAAGCCATCCGAAGTTGTTCCGGTAAGTGCAGTCAAAATTGCTGAATTACTAAAAGAAGCCGGGTTACCTGATGGAGTTTTTAATATTGTTAATGGTGGTAAAGAAGTTGTAGAAGCCATTTGCGATCACCCTGAAATTAAAGCAGTTTCGTTTGTGGGATCCACGAAAGTGGCCAAAATTGTGTATAAAAGAGCAACTTCTTCCCTGAAACGATGTGTGGCTCTTGGTGGAGCAAAAAACCATTTAATTGTATTGCCCGACGCCAATGAAGAAATGACGGCTTCGAATGTTATCGCTTCAATGTCTGGTTGTGCCGGGCAACGATGTATGGCAGCTGCTGTAATGGTTGGAGTTGATAAAGTTGATCACATCGTTTCCCGAATGGTGGATGAAGCCAAAAAAATAGTTCCGGGCGATAACCTTGGATCCGTGATCAGCAAAGAAGCCAAAGAACGAATAGAAAAATATATTGAAGAAGCTGAGGCTGCCGGTGCAAAAGTGCTCGTTGACGGTAGAAACGCAACTGTGAAAGGAAAAGAAGGTGGTTTTTATGTTGGGGCAACTGTTGTTGACTACGTGACTCCTGATATGGCTATTGCCAAAGAAGAAGTTTTCGGTCCGGTTATTTCTATCATCAGAGCTAAAGATCTGGATGAAGCCATTTCCATTGAAAACAGCTCCGGATATGGAAATGCTGCTGCAGTATTTACTCAAAGTGGTGGTGCAGCCAAAGAAGTGATGGAACGAGCCAGTGCAGGTATGATCGGAGTTAATATTGGAGTTCCTGTACCACGAGAACCTTTCCCTTTTGGTGGATGGAATGACTCAAAATTTGGAGTGTGTGATATTACAGGCAAGAGTTCTATTGAATTTTGGACTCAGAATAAAAAGACATCGGTTAAATGGAATGCCGAAGCCCGTACGAATTGGATGAGTTAAATTAACTGATGAATCCTGAGGTTCGGGTTTTGTGTTGCGCGCTCGATTTATTAGAAAAATATGAGTTATAAGAATTTAGAAATATATACAATCGCTTATGATCTTGCTTTGGAAGTTCACAAGATTTCTCTAAAGCTTCCTAAGCACGAACTATATGAACAAGGAAGTCAAATCCGAAGGTCATCTAAAAGTATTAAAGACAATATTGCTGAAGGATACGGGCGGCGAAGATATAAGAACGAGTTTATAAGGTTTTTGATCTTTGCTCATGCTTCTTGTGATGAAACAATTTCTCAACTAAATATGATTAGTGATATTTATTTCCCGGAAAATCGATTAACCGCCCTGATAGATGAGTATGATAACTTAGGAGGAAAAATAAACCGATTTATAAATTATGTTGAAACGAGTTGGAAAACACCTACAAGCCAAAACTCGTAATCCGAAACCCGAAACTCTTTTTATATGACTTCCAAAAGCCAAATTCGTGACAACAACCTGAATCACACACTTTTTTCCTGGGCAAAGCAAGGTGGGTTGAATCCTATCAGTATTAAAGATGCCAAAGGGGTTTATTTGCACGATCGTGATGGAAATAAAATTCTGGATTTTTCCTCTCAATTGATGAATGTAAACATCGGTCATGGAGATCAGCGCATTACCGAAGCAGTTAAGCGACAGATGGAAGAAGTCAGCTTTGTGTACCCGGGAATGATCACCGATGCACGTGGTAAACTGGGAAAAAAGCTTTCGGAGTTGGCTCCCTCCTCTCTGAATAAAACCTTCTTTACGTTAGGTGGAGCAGAAGCCATTGAAAACGGAATAAAGCTGGCTCGTATGTATACCGGTCGACATAAGATCATAACCCAATATCGATCTTATCACGGTGCTACTTATGGAGCTATTTCTGCCGGAGGCGATCCCCGAAAATTTCCGATTGATACACAAAGAGCGCCCGGGTTTGTTCATGTTGAAAACCCGTATTTCTACCGCTGTCCCTGGAATTCTGAGACTTTTGAAGAATGTGGTGAATTAGCAGTACGTAATTTAGAGCAAGTCATTAAGTATGAAAATCCTGATAGTATTGCTGCCATTCTACTTGAAGGAGAATCGGGTTCTTCAGGCTGCATCAAGTATCCTCCAAATTATTGGAAACTGGTCCGCAAAATATGCGACAAATACGGAATCCTTATCATTGATGACGAAGTAATGAGTGGATTTGGCAGAACCGGAAAGATGTTCGGCGTTGATCACCACGGAGTTGAGCCTGATATCATGTGTATGGCAAAAGGTCTTACATCAGGATATTTGCCTCTTGGTGGCGTTATGATCTCAGATGCTATTGCCAAACATTTTGATGATCACCCGATGGTGATCGGCCTTACCTATTCTGCTCATGCTGTTTCTTGTGCTGCTGCTGTTGAAAATATCAGGATTATAGAAGAAGATGGATTAGTTGAAAATGCAGCGAAAATGGGCTCTCATATTGAAGCCGGTGTAGAAAAGCTCAAAGAAAAACACCCTTCCATTGGCGATTATCGCAATACCGGACTATTGGGTTGTATTGAGTTGGTTAAAAACCGTGATACCAAAGAACCCGTTACTCCCTGGAATGCCAAACCATCAGAAATGGAAGCCACTAATCGTATGGCAGCAAAGATTAGAGAAGCAGGTATGTTCACTTTTGTACGCTGGAACTGGATCTTTACCGCTCCCCCGCTTTGTATAACCAAAGAACAGATTGATGAAGGGCTCGACATCATCTCACAAGCAATTTCTATAGCGGATGAATACTGTGACTAACCGTAACTAAACTTTATCGGATGAATGAAAACCTTAAACTACCTGCAGAATTAGAATCTTCTCCCTTAAGTGGTGAAGATATGGTTCCACTTCCACATGAAGACCGAACTTGGTCGATGTGGAATATGACAGCGATCTGGGTTGGGATGGCGGTATGTATTCCAACATATTTGTTGGCATCAAATATGATTTTATCCGGATTGAGTTGGCAGGCTTCACTCATTATTATCGCGATTGCAAATTTAGTGATTACAATTCCTATGGTTCTCAGTGGACATGCAGGTGTGAAATACGGAATTCCGTTTCCTGTTTTTGGCAGAGCGGGATTTGGAATTTACGGCGTTCATATCGCTTCTCTGGTTCGTGGAATTATTGCCTGTGGTTGGTTTGGAATTCAAACCTGGATCGGTGGTTTAGCGTTTTATTCTATCTGGAATATTATTTCCGGACAAACCGGTTCTCTGGAACTGGATCTTGGGAAATTCATATGCTTTGGGCTGTTTTGGTGTATTAACATCTACTTTATCTGGAAAGGAACAGAATCCATAAAATGGCTGGAAAATTACTCAGCACCGATTCTCATTCTGATCGGTCTGATCCTGATTGGCTGGGGATATAATAATGCAGGCAGTTTTTCTGCTGTTCTGGATCAGGGAGCTCAGCTTCAAAAAACTACAGCTTCTTTACAGGCCTCAGAAGCCAACTCTTCAGAATACTTTTTAAATTTAAATGTAGTTGCTGATCTGGATGGAAATGCGAAAGCTTCCGAAGTTTCTGTCAAAATTCCAACAACTTCTGGATATGATGATCTTGGCTGGCAACCCATCACTTCGATCTCTTCAAAGATTTCAATTCCATTTTCTCAAAGCTATGTCTCCGGTGAAGAACCTGTTTTGGTTCAGTTTAAAAATACAGATGGAGTTTTATCCAGTACGGTATCTGTTTTAGCTGAAGATTCTGCTTCGGATTCACAACCAACGATCTGGACCTACCTGATCTGGTTTACAGCTATGGTTGGATTTTGGGCTACCATGGCAATCAGTATCGCTGATATAACACGACTTTCAAAAAACCAGACCGATCAAATTAAAGGTCAGTTTTTAGGCTTACCTACCACCATGACTTTCTATTCATTTGTAGCCATTTTTGTAACCTGTGCTGCTATCATTTCCTTCAAAGATGTTATGATCGTGGAAGATACGCCATGGGATCCTGTTTCTTTAGTCGCTCAATTTGAACATCCCGGAATAGTTATTTTTGCTCAAATCGCTTTGATAATTGCCACATTAAGTACCAATATCGCCGCAAATATAATAGCCCCTGCAAATGCAATCGCAAATGTAATTCCACAAAAATTGAATTTCAGAACAGGCGGTGTAATTGCCGGAGCAGTTGGAATTATCACCTGTCCCTGGTGGCTTGCCGATGATATCGGAGCTATCCTTGTTTTCGTCAGCGGTTTATTAGGACCTGTTTTAGGAGTACTTCTTTGTGATTATTATTTGATTCGCAAAAAGACTCTGGCTCTTTATGAACTTTACAAACCTGACGGCAAATATTCTTATGGCGGATCAGGTTTTAACAAAGCAGCAATGTTTGCTTTGGCAGCAGGAGTTCTTACAGCGCTTATCGGGTTTTGGATTCCATCCCTGAGTTATTTATATAGTTTATCATGGTTTACAGGTTTCGGAGTGGCGTTTATTCTCTATTACTATTTAATGAAGGATCATCAAACCGGGACAGAAACCGAAGAAATTCTCACTTAGTATAATTGCCTTATGTCATCAGTACTTATTAAAAACGGTAGAATTGTCACTGCGTCCGAAGATTACATCGCTGATCTGTATGTTGAAGATGGAAAGATCTCAGCTATCGGAGCAAATCTGGACTATAAAGCTGATAAAATCATTGATGCATCCGACAAATTAGTTTTTCCGGGCGGCATCGATCCTCATGTTCATCTGGATATGCCTTTTATGGGCACCTACTCTAGCGATGATTATGAAACCGGAACTCGTGCAGCTCTTTTTGGAGGAACTACCACTGTCATTGATTTTATTCTCCAAACACAAGGCGACACCCTCAGAAACGCTTTAACAACATGGCAAAAAAAATCAGAAGGGAAAGCCATTGGTGATTACTCCTATCATATGGCAGTTACCGATTTCAATGATGATGTAGCCAAAGAAATTGTTGAGTTCATCGAAGAAGAAGGAATTACATCTTTCAAAACATTTATGGCTTACAAAGGCGCATTAATGATCGATGACGGACAAATGGTCCAACTCATGAAAGTTGTTAAGAAGCATGGTGGATTGGTTACAGTACACGCCACCAACGGCGACGTAATTGACTCTCTGATCGCCAAACATCTTTCGGAGGGAAAGACCGCTCCTCTCTATCATTATCTTTCACAGCCTGAAGTTACTGAAGCCGAAGCAAGTGCTCGTTTTACTGATATGCTTCATTACACAGGATGTACCGGGTATATTGTTCACATGACTTGCGAAGGTGCACTCAATGCCGTTCAACGAGCAGGGCTCAGAAATCAACGGATATTTGTAGAAACCTGTCCTCAGTACTTACTGGTCGATGCTTCCGTTTATGAAGAAGATTTTGAAGGAGCAAAATGGGTAATGAGTCCTCCAATTCGAGAAAAGAAAGATCAGGCTGCACTTTGGTCGGGTTTACAACAGGGTTTGGTGAATGTGATCGGAACAGACCACTGCCCTTTTACCTGGGAACAGAAGAAAATGGGGAAAGACGATTTTTCAAAGATTCCGAACGGACATCCTGCTATCGAACATCGGATGGAATTGATCTTTTCGGAAGGAGTTAAGAAAGGAAAAATCTCCCTCAATAAATTTGTTGAAGTAACTGCTACCAATCCGGCTAAAATTTTCGGAATGTATCCAAAGAAAGGAACGCTTGCAGTTGGTACTGATGCAGATATCGTGATCTTTGATCCTGAAAAAGAGCATGTTATTTCAAAAGACACCCATCACATGAATGTAGATTATTCCAGTTATGAAGGTTGGGAAGTGACCGGAAAAACAGAGACGGTATTGCTCCGTGGACAAATCGCCATCGAAAATGAAGAATGTCATCTGGAACCCGGAAGCGGACAATTCGTGAAGCGTGGAAAAACATCTTATGTGATCTAAAAATTTCAGCAGATAGTTTTAAACTGATCTGCCAATTAAACTGAAAACAAATAAAGAAACATTATGCCAAGAAAAGTTAAATCAGGTCTTATTCAAATGAGTCTTCCTATGACCGAAGGAGAAGGAAGCATCAAAGAGATCATGAAAGCCATGACCGATAAGCATATTCCATATATAGAAGAAGCCGGAAAGCAAGGTGTTCAGATTCTTTGTTTGCAGGAAATTTTTAATACGCCTTATTTCTGTCCGGGACAAGACAAAGAATGGTACGCTTCCGCAGAAACGGTTCCCGGTCCAACAACCGAAATGATGCAGGAATACGCAAAGAAGTACCAAATGGTGATCATTGTTCCAATCTATGAGAAAGAACAAGCCGGAGTTTTTTATAACACCGCAGCCGTCATTGATGCTGATGGAACTTATCTCGGTAAGTACCGCAAAAATCATATTCCTCACACTACCGGCTTTTGGGAGAAATTTTTCTTTAAACCGGGCAATCTTGGTTATCCCGTTTTCCAAACTAAATATGCTAAGGTTGGCGTGTATATTTGTTACGATCGCCATTTCCCTGACGGGGCCAGAATTCTTGGTCTGAACGGAGCAGAGATCGTTTACAATCCATCTGCCACGGTAGAAGGATTATCTCAGTATCTCTGGAAGCTAGAACAACCGGCTCATGCAGCAGCCAATGGTTATTTCATGGGATGTATAAATCGCGTGGGTGAAGAAAAGCCCTGGGATCTCGGTCGTTTTTACGGAACCTCCTACTTTGTGGATCCGCGGGGACAAATTTTCGCTGAAGCTTCAGAAGACAAAGATGAATTATTGGTAGCTGAATTTGATCTGGATATGATCGATGAAGTGAGATCAACCTGGCAGTTCTTCAGAGATCGTAGACCTGAAACATATGATAAACTCACTGAGCTCTAATTAACTAGTTCATTCAATTCAAATTAATCAGTGATCAACAGGATTTATTTATGGCAGAATATAAAAGACCGGAATCCAGCGAAGATTTTCATAAAAACTTTGCTCAGAAAAAACCGCTGATGAACAAGACAGAGGCGTTCTATGAAAGTTCGCGCTGTTTGTTTTGTTATGATGCTCCATGTGTCACTGCTTGTCCGACCGGAATTGATATTCCTTTATTTATAAAACAGATCCAAACCGGAAACGCTGAAGGTGCTGCAAAAACGATCTTCGATAAAAACTGGTTTGGAAACACCTGCGGAAAAGTATGCCCTACCGGAGTACTGTGCGAAGGAGCATGTGTCTATAATCATCAGGATGTTAAACCCATTGATATCGGACGATTGCAGAACTTTGCCACGGATCAGGTTATAAAATCAAAAAAAGAAATATTCAAACCCGGAAAAGATAATGGCAAGAAAGTAGCCGTAATTGGAGCCGGACCCGCAGGAATTTCCTGCGCATGTGAACTTCGAACTTTGGGTTTTTCTGTGGATATTTTTGAAGCAAAGGACAAGCCTTCCGGACTTGCTGTACACGGAACGGCTCCTTATAAGATCACCAACAAAGAAGTTCTGGATGAAGTTGAATATCTGCAAGATCAGCTTGGATTCAGTATCAATTATGGCAAAGCCATTACTACAAAAGAGCAATTAAACGATCTTGAAAAAGATTACGATGCGATTTTTATCGGAGTTGGTCTTGGTCCAACCGCTGAGCTTGATCTCCCCGGAGTTGATAAAGAAAATGTGATCGGAGCAGTAGAGTTTGTTGAAGAGCTTCGCATGACTGAGCACAAAGTCAAAGTACCTGATTCCGTGATCGTAATTGGTGGTGGAAATACTGCTATGGATGCAGCGTCAGAAACAGCCAGAATGGGAGCTAATAATGTGATCTTAGCGTATCGCCGCTCAAAAGAAGAAATGGGAGGTTACGATTTTGAATATGATCTGGCCAGAAATGCAGGAGCCAAAGGTCTGTTTAATGTACAACCCGTTGAAATAACCGGAAATGGTAAAGCAACCGGGGTCAAATTTATCAAAACAGAAAGCAGGAACGGAAAGCTTGAATATATAGAAGGCAGTGAATTTACTTTAGATTGTGATCTGGTTATCAAAGGAACAGGACAAGCTAAACTTGTTGATTTCTTTAGTTTAATTGACGGTCTGGAAATTGACAGAAGTACCCGAATTGTTGTAAACGGAGAATCTTTTCAAAGCGGAAATCCCAAATACTTTGCCGGCGGAGATGCAGTAAATGGCGGAGCTGAAGTCGTTAACGGTGCTTATGACGGAAAACAAGCCGCACTCGGAATTGAAAACTGGCTGAACAAATAATCAATCATCAATAGTAAATAATCAGTGTTGTTATGGCAGACTTATCAATCAATTTTGCAGGAATAAAAGCTCCGAATCCTTTTTGGCTGGCTTCTGCTCCTCCCACAAACTCCGGATATCAGATAATGAAAGCTTTTGAAGCCGGTTGGGGCGGTGCCGTTTGGAAAACTCTTGGCGTACCTGTTGTAAATGTCTCCAGTAGATATGGTTCTGTTGATTACCGTGATACTAGAATGGCTGGTTTTAATAATATTGAGTTGATCACTGACCGACCATTGGCAGATAACCTCAAAGAAATTGAAGAAGTAAAAAAGTACTTCCCGGATCATGCAGTAATTGCTTCTCTGATGGTAGAAAGCAGAGCAGAATGGGAACAGATCATTAAAGATTGTGAGAATGCCGGAGCTGATGGAATTGAACTAAACTTTGGTTGTCCGCATGGAATGTGTGAACGCGGAATGGGTTCTGCTGTGGGACAAGAACCTGATGTTCTGAAAACTATCGTAGAATGGGTGATGGAAGCCGCAAATATTCCGGTAATTACTAAACTTTCACCGAATATCAGTCATATTGTCGATCCCGGCCGAGCTTCAGTGGAAGGCGGAACCGATGCTATTTCGCTGGTAAACACATTCAAAAGTATCGTTGGTATTGACCTGGATTCGTATGCGCCCTACCCTGTTGTGGATGGAGCCGGTTCCAATGGTGGATATTGCGGTCCTGCCGTTAAACCTATTGCCTTGAATATGGTTAAAGAACTTGCTCAGGATGCCATCACTAAAGATATTCCGATCAGTGGAATTGGCGGAATTGAAAACTGGCGCGATGTTGTAGAATATATTTTACTCGGATGTGGTTCTGTTCAGGTTTGTACTGCTGTGATGCATTATGGCTTTGGAATTGTGAGAGAAATGGAAGCCGGACTCGTTCAGTTTATGGAAGACAAAGGCTACGAAACCATTTATGATTTTAAAGGCAAAGCACTTCCGAATGTGAAAGAATGGAAAGATCTGAACCTGAAGCATAAAGTTGTAGCCGAAATTGACGGCGATAAATGTATAGGCTGTGAACTTTGCTACATTTCATGTGAAGACGGAGCTCATCAGGCGATTGGTTTGTCGGACGATCCCGATAATCGTATTCCTTTTATCATTGAAGATAATTGTGTGGGTTGCAATCTGTGTTCTTTGGTTTGTCCGGTGGAAGAATGCATTACCATGGTAAAGCGTGATGATGGCACTGAGCACGTTACCTGGGCTGAAAGAACAGCCAACAACGACATCCCAACTACTTTTAATGACAAGAGAGCAGGTGGACTTGGGCATTATGTACCTGAGCCGAGTCTTGCTTTAAAGAATGGGAAGAAGAAGTAAGTTAATTCCTGCAATGTTCATCAATAGTGTGTTATGTGTTAATGATATGACTAAATCCAAAGGGAAAGTTTTTGAATGGTCAGATGCTTGGATTTTTGCATCAATGAGAGGAGCAACTGATGATGATCGGAGTATTGATTTTACTTATCTCATAGCAAGTAGTGATAATCTAAACCGATCTATTCCTTCTGATACTGAAATTAGAAATGCTTTACAAAAACTCTATCGATATGGTTTAGTAGATTTCAAGCAAGGTGTAATAAAAGTTCCACTCTTTATTGAGGAAATGTATCTCAAAATTGAAAAGAAAAGAGGAGGTTTATTTTCAGTAGTTGATAATTCTTTGTCTGTTTTAAATTCTCCAAGAACTAAACTTCCTATCAAAAACGAGGATAAGATTGACCTTACCTTCATTGATAATAATTTCGTTCTCAAACACTATAAGAAATATGTATCCCTTATATCTAACACATAACAAGCGTTTCAAGCGGACTCGGTTAGAGTTCGGAACTTTATTAATTTTAACTCGACTCGCCGCTTAAACCCAAGTTTTTTTTTCAAAAATGGAATATATTTACTGCAATCAGGTGCCTTGAAAGATATCTAGGGGTTAATCATACTAAATAACGTCCCTTATGGATTCTGAATATTTTAAAGAATGAAATATGGAATTTGATATTCATCCAGTATTAGCAATGGCAATTATATTGTTACTTTCATTGCCAACTTTTTATTCAATATTCTACTTCAATTCTACTTTTTTTTTGAGAAAAGAGTTAAAAAAAAAGGATCTATTATTAATTGAAAGAATGAAAACCGATATAAATGAGAAAAATCCATTTACACAAAGAAGAAATAATGATATTAGGAAAATGAAGTACGACTTTGAAGCTACGCGCACTTTTGCATTGTTTTATTATGATAAAATCTGTTCATTAGATAAGAATAGTCAAGAAAATATTTCTTGGATTAAAGTTAGTTTCTTTTTTTGGGGTGGAGCAAAAATTACTTTTTTTGAACAACCAAACCACAAATTTTCTTAAGTCATAAAGATCTCTTAAGTCTGAGATTTAAGAGTAGCAGCTCAGCAAGTTTGTAACTTGCATTACTACCAATGGTTCTTAAATTATGACATTCACCCGGGTCGTTATGTGGCTTCAAATAACTTTTTAAGTCCCATCAGATGGATATACCAGAGTCTCTTAGAAAACAACATCAGAAATGGATTGATGTCCTCAATAATGGAGATATTGATGCATATGCCAATATTATTGCCAAAGATGCTGTTTGGATACCTCCCGGTCAACAACCCATTATTGGAAGAGAAGCATTTAGGCAATGGCTTGCACCTTTTTTTAGTAAATTCTCATATGATTTCTCAATCAGCGAACAACAATTTATAGTATCGGGTAATTGGGCTTTCGAAAGAGCAAAATTTACTTCAAAAATGATCCCGAATAGCGGAGGTGAACCAATGACCCATTCTGGAACTTTCACTGTATTCTGGCAACGAAACAGAGAAAAGAATTGGTGCATCGAACGCTATATTGACGACACTAATTTATAGATGCCAGCCACTTAAAGATCTCTTAAGTCTGTGACTTAAGAGAAGTATCTCAGCAAGTTTGCAACTTGCATTACTGCCAATGGTTTTTAAATTATTACCTCGTCACGTAGCTCCGCTGCGTGACGCTAATTTGGAAGCTCAGCTTCCATTGAGGCTGAGCTTCAAACAAGTCATTCCTGTAGATGTCATGTAATTCGCTGACATTGTTGTAGTGACAATTCTAGAAATATTCGCCCTTAGTATTTAAGACGGAGAAGAGAGCGTGATCCGGATGCGTCTGCGAAGCAGGAATAATCCTTTCTGGTGAAGAGTGTATTAATGTTCTCAGAATGCAAGAAGACCTTTAGGATTATTCAGCGCAGGATCAGTGAACCCGTCTTAAATACTTCGGCTTGATCTTTTGCTACTTTTGTATCAAGACAAAAGTAGGTACCCTTATGCTAGGCTATGTCCGTGGAAAAGTATCTACTTCTCTGTTCTGTGTACTTTTGTGCCGACAAAAGTACCAAAAACTCCCGACAAGAATTATTGGCGCGAACTCCATTGCATCGACTAAACATTACAAAAGGTCTACGTTCGAATGATCCATATTCACGAATCATCCTGAATGTAATGATTGCTCCTCCGGAGCCGTCGATTTCATTACGTTCTTTCTCGCCAATAATTCTAAAGGTCGGTGGAGTTGGAAGCTTTTTCTGAAATACTCAGAATTATAAACAAGTTAATTTTTGTAAGCGAATTATCTAACATCTACAATTCTGAACCCAAAGGTCTCTTAAACCCGTGATTTAAGAGTAGCAACTCAGCAAGTTTGTAACTTGCATTACTGCCAATGGTTTAAAAATTATGACATGCCTTTCAAAATCCATAATCACCAACAAGTACATTATTACCGGAAGCAGGAGCTTCCAAAATGTGTTCCGCAGCGGAGCTACGGAACTAGATCTAAAGTTTTAAAAACTAAACCTTCTTAAAAGGACAATACTCTGCAATATTTCTTTCCGTTTCGTAGAGCTTGACGCTATAGAGAACTCCTCCTTTTGAAGAAGCTTCTTCTACTTCTTCTTTTAACTCTTTATAAAATGCTTTTACCAGATTTTCCGAACTGGGTAAGATTCCTTCCAAAAAAGGAACATCCAGATTTAGATTTTTATGGTCGCAAGGCCCTACTATTTTTTCTTCTATGATCTGCTTTAAATCTGAAAGATCAATTATAAAACCGGTTTCAGGATTTGGCTCTCCTGCTACTGTTACTTCCATAACATAATTATGTCCATGCCAGTTGGGATGATTGCATTTTCCAAAAGTCTTCTTGTTCCACTCATCACTTTTGGATGGATTATGCAGCCGATGTGCAGCGTTAAAATGTGTTTTTCTTGTTACAAGTACCAAAACTTACCCTTTTTTGATTTACTCACTTAACCGAATAGTAAGAATTTCGGTTCCCGAATTATATATCTAATAAAAGAAATTTACAGGATGAATCAGAAAAGTAATCATAAAAAAAGAGAGTCCCGATTTCATCAGAACTCTCATGTGATCAGCACACCTCACAATTTCTGTGAGACGTAATATGTAGAGTAAGCTACAAACTCTAATTTAGTTGTCGTTCCAACGAACCCAATTTCCTGTTGCCCAGTTTGTGGAACCAAATGCTCCTACGTAAGTCGCACTTGAGTTGAAGAAATTGTTACTTGGAGGAGTTGCTCCTGTTACCGGGTTTGCAACTGTATAATCATAAGCAGCAGCATTTGTGAATCCCGGTGCTTGTTCCATTGTTACTGCTCCGAAATCAGTTGAATCAGCCGCATTGTTGAAACCTTCATTATTCCAAACAATAGTGTTGTCAATAGAAAGGTCGTTAGGGAACAGATCTCTTGTATCTTCTTCAAGCTTGAAATTCAAGCCATCAAAATCAGTAATGATGAAGTTTTCAAGTGTTCCGTTGAATTCTTCTCTTAAACGCATACCATAGTTTTTATCTTCTGCATCTTTGGTTGCACCATCTTGCTTCAATCCTACTAAAGTAACATTATAAAGAGTTGGGTTAGTCTCTCCGCCTGATCCCAATGTCTTTACGCCATCAGACTCAAAACCGTTATCTGCTCCGGCAACCTGAACACCCAACCAGAATTGACCATTTCCGTTCCAACCTTCATCCATATCGAAGGAATCATCATCGTTGAAAGAAGAGATCAGATATTTTGCATTTACTGAGCCTCCGAACCACTCAAAACCATCATCAGTACACTTGTAAACCTGTATGTATTCTAAAGTAGTACCTGAGCCTACTGAATAAAGACTTAAGCCATTTAGCTCTGAACCTTCGGCGAAAGAGAAACCTACATATTCAATTCGAACATATTTCAGGATTCCGCTGTCGTCATTATTGTTGGTACCACCATACTGAATTGCATCCGGAAGACCTTCAACTTCTCCTTTTCCGCCATCGATATTGTTAATCCCTTCTCCGGCCAGCACGATGCCACCCCAGTCTCCGGGTAGTTTATTATCACGAGCTGAAGTAAATACAATTGGATTGTTTGCAGTTCCTTCAGCAACTAATCTTCCACTAGGCTGCGGAGTTTCAAAGTTTTCAGCATCAGCAGGCAGCGTTATGATCGCTCCTACTTTATCTACATCATTGTTATGATAAGTAAAGCTTACTTCGATTCCTGCATCAATAGTTAGAGTTACTCCCGGAAGTACGTAGTATTGTCCGGTTAATTCCTGATCTGTTGACCATCTTGTGTCTTCGGAAATTACAGTTCCCGGAAGAGCTGCGTAGATTGCAGGTAGCTCAGTGTCTTCATCACTCCCGTTACTATCATCACATGATGTGAATGAAAATGATAACGCTAAAGCAAACAAAGTTAGAAGCTTAAGATTAGATTTCATGATTTTTGTATTGTTTTTTATTTGTTATGTGTTAATTAAATGAATAGCTAAAACTGATTGAAAAGCTGGTACCGATCTCATATTGATTAGTGATAATATCACCTTGCTTATACACTACATTATCACCGAGAATATTTTCGATACTTGCATTGATAGATGCGTTTCTGAAATTCTTAGTGAAACTCAAATCCAATTTGTCAAATGATTGTTCATACTCATCATCCGGTTGTTCGTTGTTACCAACAGCAGAAATTCGCTCTCCGAACTTGTTGAAAGAAAGTGTGAGTTCAGAATCAATAGAAGGCATTAAGTAAAATGCATTCATATTCAATGTATAAGGAGATTGACCGAACATAGGTCTGTCAGCATTTGCCTGACGGCCTGCGGAGGCTCCGTCAGCATATTCAACACCTGATAGGATATATGAGAAGTTGCTGCTTAACCTCAGTTTTTCAGTGATGTCTTTTCTACCTTCAACTTCTACTCCATATAAATTTGCAGATTCTACATTATCGTAACGAACCTCATTGTTTTGAGTAATTCGGTAGAACACTTCAATTGGATTCTCAAACTTCTTGTAGAAAAGACTGAATGCAAATAGTTCTCCTACATTTGGAAATGTTTCGAGTCTGAGATCATAGTTAAATATTTTAGTTCTCTGCAGATCTGAGTTACCAAAAACAGTTCTTCCACCTACAAAATCCTGAAAATTAAATTCGGACAGCTCTCTGAACTCAGGGCGAGCGAGCGTAATCGAAAATGCCCCTCTAAGGTTTGTTTTTTCCGATGGTCTGAATGTGGCATTGAATGCAGGTAAGAGATCTAATTCATCTACCAGGACATCACTATTTATAGATTGAGATGAATTCTCAGCTCTTAATCCGGTAACAAAGTTCCATCGACTGGTTGGAGACCAATTCAAAGAAAAGTATCCTGCAGCCAGTTCCTGCTCTCCATTATAAGAATCTCTGGAACTTGTACGCTCTGTAAGTAATAAGCTTTCATTAAGGATATTCTCAGTAGTGAATATTTCTTCAGCCGAAAGAGTTTTATCAATATCAGGGGCGTTTGAGGATGGATTTTCCTCGTAAATCAATTTATATGATTCGAAATCTCTGTCTTTATACAGTGCGAATCCACCTACTTTGACATTAAGTTTCTCGACAGGCTTGAAGTCATAGTCCAGTTTTGCTGAGTAGTTATTATCATTTTGATATGAGAAGAAGTGAGAGTTACCTCTGAATGGCAAAATTACTTCTAAATCACCTGTATCTGTTCTTACATATTGTGTAGTTCTTCGATCCGGAAGATCACGAACAGCTTTAGAATAAGTTATGGATGCATCCAGGCTAGACTCCATAAAATCCTGAAAATAAGTTTCGAAAATCAAAGAAGAGGAATAAATGGCTCTGCGATCAAACTCAGCTACTGTTTGCCTGTTGTCATTATCAAAATTGTAATAAGAGCCTTCAATTGTAGAATATTGATTATTTGAAGAATTAGAATATAAATTCTTCATGCCTATTTTTGTAAGCTCGTTGGGCTTTGCAAATATATTCAACATGCCGTTCAGGCTGGTTTTCTCCTCACCTGAGTTACGGATATAATCAGAACCGAGGAGAGTCTCACCTGTGTTTTCATTGAAATTGTTGATGTATCGGAAGCTTTCATCAGTTCTGGAATCAGTAGCATATTTGTAGCTTACATTAGAAACTATTCCTATTGGCATCTTGTCCTGATTGAACTGATTACTATAGCTGAATCCAAATTTTTGACCGGGAAGAGATTGAATATTCTTTGAGGCCCACGAATTGTTCAGAGAGCTAACTATTCTTCCGGCTTCTTCTGTGTTTGTTATCTGGCTGTCTTCAACATCTTCAGGCAGGCTTCTGAATCCATTATCATACCCTAAGAAATCTGTTCCTCCTCCACTATATCCTAAATAATTTTTGAATGTGGAGTTTGTATTAACATCTGTTGTATATGAGAAAGTAATATTCGGATTGTTCGGAAATTCCTTGGTAACGATCTGAACTGATCCTCCTGAAAATTCACCTGACTGATCCGGTGTATATGTTTTCTGAACAACGATATTGTCTACTATACCACTGGATAAAATATCTACCGGAGCTTCTTTTTTATTGGGATTTGTTGATGGAATCGGAGAACCGTTTAACTGAACGTTACTATATCTGTTTCCTAATCCACGTACATAAACGTCCTTTCCGCCAACAACGGTAACTCCTGAAACACGCTTCATAGCAGAACCAACATTACCATCCGTGGAACGTGAAAGCTCTTCAGAAGAAATTCCGTCCTGAACTGCAATTGCTTTTCGTTGAATAGATAAAAGTCCTGCTTCACCACTTTTAATAGCTTCTGCAGTAACCACTACCTCATCCAAGTCTGCTACATTTGTTTCCAGTGCGATGTTGATAGAAGTAGATTCACCATCATAAACGACAATACCCGTTACTGTTTGAGTTGTATACGAGATATAGGATACAGTTAAGGAATACGTACCTGCTTCTAAATTACGAATTGAGAAATGACCGTCCAGATCGGTAGCTGATCCTTTAGTAGTTCCGGTTATTCCTACGCTAGCGCCAATAATTGTCTCACCATTCTCGGCGTCGACAATTGTCCCGGTTATTTGTCCGGTTCCCTGTGCAAAAACTGCAATGGAGCATGTCCAGAGCAGTAAGGTTAAGAAGTGTTTTAAATTTTTCATTGTGTGCTGATATTTTTTTTGATCACCTTTATTTGGTGCTCAAAAGATATCAACCACACTTTGCTTTACTGTTACGAACAGTTTATGCTTTAATTACCGCTTTATTACCTGAATGTTAAGAAGCAATTGAAAAACCGAAGAAATACTCCTGAGAGCAATTAATCGGCTTTATTTTCTGATTTCTCCTCTTCTTCCTGATTTTCTTTTTTTGATTCAGTTTCGGTTCCATTATTAGAACTTGTGTTCGAATCTTCAGTTTTATCCTCAGAATCAGATTCAGATTCAATTACATCATCTACTACTTCAGCATCGGGAGTTGTGTACTCTTCGTAAGTGGTCTTGGAATCGAAAGGTCTTTTTCCTATCAATTTCTCCAGATCAGATTGATAAAGCATTTCTTTTTCCAGCAATTCCTTAGCAAGGATTTCTAATTCTTTCTTTTTTCCCTGAAGAAGTTTCTTTGTTCGTTGATAAGCTTCATCAATGATCTTCTTAACTTCTTCATCAATGATCTGAGCTGTAGATTCTGAATAAGGTTTCTGGAAGTTGTATTCGCTTTGCTTAGAATCATAAAAAGATACATTTCCAATCTTATCATTCAAGCCATACACAGAAACCATGCTGTAAGCCATCTTTGTAATCCTTTCCAGATCACTTAAGGCTCCTGTAGAGATCTTTCCAAATACGATCTCTTCTGCGGCTCTACCACCTAAAGTCATACACATTTCGTCCATTAACTGTTCGGTTTGATGGAGGAACTGTTCTTTAGGTAAATACTGGGCATAACCTAATGCTGCCAAACCTCTCGGCACTATAGATACCTTTACCAAAGGATTTGCATGTTCCAGATACCAGCCTGCAACAGCATGACCTGCTTCGTGGTATGCCACGATCTTTTTTTCTTCCGGAGAAATGATCTTATTCTTTTTCTCAAGCCCGCCTATCACTCTGTCAATGGCGCTCTCGAAGTCATCCATGTCTACCGCCTTTTTATCCTTTCTGGCGGCAATTAGAGCGGCTTCATTACAAACATTAGCGATTTCAGCACCAGCAAAACCCGGTGTCTGTGCAGAAAGCTTCTTTGACTCAACTTCTTTACTAAGCTTAAGAGGTTTCAGGTGAACTTTAAAAATAGCTTCTCTTCCGTTTTTATCTGGCTTGTCAATACTGATCTGTCTGTCAAATCTACCCGGACGCAACAAGGCGTTATCCAAAACATCAGGTCTGTTCGTAGCCGCAAGAATGATCACACCAGAGTCTGTTGCGAATCCATCCATTTCTACCAGCAATGAGTTCAGAGTATTTTCTCTTTCATCATTTGATCCCGGCATTTGACCTTTACCTCTGGATCTACCAATAGCATCTATCTCATCAATAAAAATAATACAAGGTGCTTTTTCTTTCGCTTGCTTGAAAAGATCACGAACTCGGGCAGCTCCTACACCCACAAACATTTCCACAAAGTCAGAACCTGAAAGTGAGAAAAACGGAACTTCAGCTTCGCCTGCTACTGCTTTTGCAAGTAATGTTTTACCCGTTCCCGGAGCACCAACCAATAGGGCACCTTTTGGGATCTTACCACCAAGTTTTGTGTATTTGGATGGAGACTTTAAAAAATCTACAATTTCTTTTACTTCTTCTTTCGCTTCATCAAGTCCTGCCACATCTTTGAATGTGGTTTTTGTGTCAGTTTGCTTGTCATATAGAGAAGCTTTGTTTTTACCAATATTCAGAACCTGTTGTCCCGGATTCATTCTTCTCAGGATCAACACCCAGAAACCAATCGCTAAAGCTATCATTATCAGCCAAACAAAAACACCGCTGAACCAATCTTCTTCAATAGTTACTTCATATTCCACATCATTGGCATCCAGCACCGGACGAATATCATCGCCTCTTAGCATAGTAGTTCTGAATCTTAGATGAGATTCATCTTCTCCACCCAGATTGAAACTATTGTTATCCTCTTGAGCCGGAGTGTTTACAATTCCATCACCAAGTGCCTTTTGAGTATACTTTCCTTCTATGTAGGAACCATTCTTGATAAGAATTTCCTGTACGTATCCATTTTCAACGTGCTCTAGGAACTTGCTGTATTTTATATTATTAGTTACCTGAACACCGGAATAAATGAACTGAGCTACAAGGAGCACTAAAAATATTACAAGAAATCCCCATGTCGGAAACTTTGGAGTTTTCGACTTATCCTTTGAATCAGAATCTTTCTCAGGTGCTTTAATTTTCTTTTTTGGAGCGGATTTTTTATCTGCCATCTAAAATGATATAAACTGATGTTAGTGAGTCTCAAATATACACATTAAATATATCTTTGAGTGGTCTGCTTATTTAAACTAGGTTAAGTCAAAAAACGTGCCATAGGTTTTTTTATGACAAATCATCAAAAGAAATTACATCTCCCTCTGCTGTTTGCATTTTCATGCCATCTTCTTTGGGAACCATTCGCCCGACTACGGAGAAGTCTTTGAATTGTTTTACAAATTTCTCCACTTCTTTTTCGGGTAATGTGAAAACTATCTCAAGATCTTCTCCTCCGAACAGAGCATAACGATCTACATCTTCTTCCATTTCATCTGCCACATGTCGGGTTTCTACTGCAACCGGAATCGCTGCTTGATAAAGATAAGCCCCCAAGTCTGACGCTGTGGCAATCTGACTCACTTCATGAACCAGACCCTGAGTTACATCTATCATTGAAGTGGGAACAACCCCATTCTCTTTCAGCGAAGCAATTAGATTTTTTCTTGCCGCAGGAACTAATTGACGCTTAACCACAAATTCGTATTCTGAAAGATCAGGTTGAGCGCCTTCATTACCGTGTTCTTCCCAAAATTTCTTTTCCCGCATTAAAATTCTAAGTCCTGCAATAGCAGCGCCGAGATCTCCCGTCACACAAATAGCATCACCTTGCTTTGCTCCGGAACGATAGGTCACGGTTTTTCCATCCACTTCACCGTATGCTGTAACAGTGATTACCATATTGGAGTGATTGGCCGTAATATCTCCGCCTACCACTTCTACTTCATATTCAAAACCAGCAGAATAAATTCCTTTATACAGATCATCGATCATTTGGGTTGATTGACGATTTGGCACCGCAATATTAATCAGCACTGAAGTTGGAGTTCCATTCATTGCATAAATATCACTGATAGCAGTGCTTACAATTTTATATCCTAAATGATGAAGAGGAGTGTAAGTAATGTCAAAATGAACCCCTTCAACAAAAGTATCAGATGTAATTAAAGAATGAGTTTTACCATCGGTCTTTAAAACTGCTGCATCATCACCAATACCTTTTATGGTAGACTGATTAGTATGAGAATCATAATCCGTAATCTGTTTTATCAGACCTTCTCTTCCTACACTTTGTATACTTTTAAATTCCTGGTCCATAATTTCTCCTGTCCATTAAATAAAAAAAGGCAACCATGAACTTCATGGATGCCTCAAATTTGTGTAAACCAGAACTAGTTTCTGGTAGCCTCGCTTTTTGTAGAATAATTAATTTTAAAAGCTTGAGCTTGCTTCAATTCTTCCTGTACATCCGTTAAAAGACCAAATTCTGAACTCTCATCCACACGAAGTGAAACGATCATTCTTTGTTCTTCAAGTAACTTATCATACATGATTTGTCTTATTGCACCGATATCTTCTTGTATAGAATCGTCGATCTGAACTTTGTCATTACCCAATCTATTATTCGGGAGACGTTCAGGACCTATATAGATATAAGAAACCAACCGCTTTTCTTCTATCTTTTCAATATTGGTAGCTTTAGTTAAATCAATTTTAACTTTCAAAGTTACTTCTCTCAATACAGTGGTAACCATAAAGAAGAAAAGAAGCATAAATACCACATCAGGCATCGCTGATGTTGGTACTTCCTGTTTGGTTCCGGCTTGTTTTTTCTTAAAGTGTGCCATAGTATTTACTCCGGATCTGGTTCAGCGATTGAAATTTTCTTAGGATAAATTTCATCTACCACATCTTTCTGATCCTTATTAAGTTGTGAATAGTCTCTGCTGAAATTTTCGTTAGCAGCTTCATTTCTTAAAAAAGCGTACGCTCCGATTACCTCATCTAACATATCTATGTAAATTCGGTAAGGCGTTTGACGTACTGTTTTTAACGAAACAATAGCTGCCTGAGGACTAATCGCTAACTCTTCACTAGCTTCCGGATTCTTGATAAACTCAATAAGCTTATTTTGAACCTCAGTAATAGGTGTAGCTTCTTCGTCCATCATTATCAAACCGGTTTCATTCACCAGGATCTTCATCAGGTTCCGCTCTCTAACCGGAGGCGGTTCCTCAGTAGGATCTAATGGTGGAGGTAAAACCATTCCAATTCCGGTATCTACGTTAATTGTAGTTGTAACCAAGAAAAAGATGAGTAAGAGAAAGGCAATATCCGCCATAGACGAACCATTTATTTCAGCGCTTTCTCTTTCACGTTTCTTTAATAGCATAATTGCTTAATTAAAACTTGAATGTTCCACGAAGTCCGGTAAGAAAAATCGTTAAGATCATTCCTCCCATCATCACACCGGCAGTCATAACACCGGCTTTTGCAAAATCCTGACCTAATGCGAAGTATGTAATTACAAATACAACTACAGGTACAAGCATTAAAGCGATTCTTTTAAAATCTTGTTTTCCTTGTGTGAGGCTTCGAATACCTGATATGATCATGGCTAAAACTCCGCCAACAATCATTAAGGCAGCAAGACCAACACTTAAGCTTACAATATTCATAATAATCTCCTGTTTAACTTTTTTTGGTTGGGATTATTATTCTGAATCTGCGCTGTCATCAACAGAAGGAGTAATCAACGGCTTTCCTTCGTTAAGTAAAATGATAGAATCGATTAGAGTAATTGAACTTTCTTCCATTTCAGCGATCAAACGGTCGATTTTAGATACACAATAGTTGTATCCGATCTGCAGAATAATACCTGCAATCAAACCACCAGCTGTTGTAAGAAGGGCTACTTTAATACCACCCGCTACAATACTTGGGGAGATATCCGCTGCCGCTTCAATATCATCGAATGCCTGGATCATACCAATTACGGTTCCAAGGAATCCAAAGAGTGGAGCAATAGCGATGAAAAGAGATAACCATACAAGTCCTCTTTCAAGGAAACTCATTTCAATGGAGCCATATGCCGCAATTGCTTTTTCTGCTGCATCAATGCCTTCGTCTGAACGCATTAAACCAGCCTGAAAAACAGAAGCTACAGGTCCACGAGTTTGGGCACAAAGTTCTTCAGCAGCTTCAATGCCACCCTCTTGCAATGCTTCCTGAACATTTACAATGAATTTCCGTGTGTTAATATCTGCAAGGTTGAGGGTAATAATTCTTTCGAGGAAAATAGCCAATCCAAGAATAAGAGTAACCAGTACCGGCCACATCCATCCGCCATCATTACCTTGGTTGAATTTTTCAACGATGACGTTAAAGAAGCCTGCATCGGCTTGTAGAAAAAATAGAGCAATCGACGATGTCATGTCCACTCCGCTTATGTTTAATGTTAATGTCTATGTTTAATGAGGCAAAAGAATAGTTCATTTTATACTAAATGTCAAAGTATTGACCTATAGAAAAATCAACTTTCAGCAAACTTTAAACACTTTTTTTGGTTGCTTTTAATTTTAGTTCTGATTAAGAGATTTTTACTAAAATGTAGCTTTTAAAGTTAATTTGGCAGTATGTATAGTTGGGCGGTCTTTTACGGTTCTCCCATCATACATTAAATTTAATCTTATGAGATTACTTACTCTATAACTACTGCTAAGCGACCATATCAGGTTACTTCCTCTTCCGGATCCTTCTGTAAGCTCAAAATTTCCAACGGCATTGGCACTACCATTTAAACTAATATTTCTGAATTCCAAGGAGGAATTTGCCTGCACCTTCTTCCATAAAAAGAATCTGTTTGTATTGCGAAGTTTTACAATTTGCGCTTCAACTTTTTCGGGTTCTCTTATCTGATCTTCTTTATCGCTATATGAAACTGATAATCCTGTGCGCCATGATCTGTTTATTGTTACTCCAAAACTTTGTTCAACAGTGTTAGATTTAATATTAAAATTTCTGTTTGATATAGAATTACTCGAAGTTTTGTTCTTCGCTGAAGTAACTTTCGAATCACCTTGTATCCTTCCTGTGATATTATATCTGAAATTAACTGCAAAAGCGTCCTGATAAATAATCTGGAGTTCACTACTACGGCGGTTAAGGCTTCTCAATTGATTATATCTGATATTCAGATCAAATTCGTCGTAAGCTGGAAGCGCATCTATCTCTTTTTCAAATGCAAACCTGCCCTGAATGGTGGTAGCTGAATCTCGGAAGGTGTTGATATTCAAGAAATAGATATCCGAAAGATCATTTGTGGTAGAATTCTCTGCTATATCAAATCTGGATCTGAAAATGATCTGATTTAAAAAAGCTCTGAACCCATCTTCATTTTTAAGAAACCCAAAAGGATTTATTTCATTTCTAAATCTTACCCTAAGATCTATAACAGGAAAAAGCTCATCAGAAGGAAGAAATTGCCTTATATATGTACCTTCGTTAGGTGTTAGTTCAAGAAAAAATTCATCCAGTTGTTCTACTCCATCATCATTAAGATCATCCCATACATACTGGCCGATCTCGGGACCAACTTCGATATACGTCTCTTGAAGAAGTGCTTGTCGCTGAGTGTTTACTTCATACAAAAAATTACCATCCCAGTTTTCTGAAATTGATGAATAATCAGTATTGGATCTTATCAGTAAAGATCTTTTATCAGTATTTCCTTCACTTTTAAAATCAGAAGTGAATTCCTTATTTCTAACAGCAATTTTGTTCTGCGTTGTGAAATAATTACTCGGAAATAAATTTATCTGTACAGAATGTTGTATTGATGTAGCCTCATCTCTCAACTTGTTCTCGAATACACGAAATGAGTTTCTGTAAGCTATGGAATAATCCAGAAGCCATTTATTTGCTTCATATCGTATTCCCGGAGCGGCTTCATAAAACTTTAATGACTGATTTGTTAACGAATCACTTTGCTGATCTCGCTGAACTCTGTTCTCTTGCTCAAAACTTAAATATGGTGTAAAACTGTTATTGGAGCTTTCTTTAGAGAATCGGTTAGAAATTCTTCCCTGTTGCCTGAACCATGTTCCATTGATCATCTGCAGATCATCTTCACTTTGTATCCACTCTTGATCATAGTTTACACGGAAACCATTTTCGTTTTGTGTTGCAAAAGCTGAAGCCTGTCTTTGCCCTGAAAATCCGATCCTGTCTATTAATCCGTATTCTCCATTTAAAGAAGTACCGGAATTAAAATCATATTGCGCAACCAACTCATTGGTGGTTTCCTGTGATTGTTCTAAACTGGTGAGGTTCCATTTCCGGTCAAACTCAACATCTCTGGTTCGTTCAAAGAATTCAAAATTTGATCCCGAATATCTTCTCTCTGCTTTTAAGCTGAACAATCCCGTTCCGGTCTTTAACGAATCAATTTGAACACCTCCCAGATACGAATGATCTGTATTATCTCTGTCATCCAGATCAGAAAATCTGTTTCGGTCATAATCGCTTACCGCCCATTCTCCAAACAAACTAATATTTTTATTAATCTGATAAGAACTGTTCAATGCTGCCATTTGCTGCTCTATTGGAGCAGGTAAATTCCTGAATGGTTCGTAATCACCCTGATTCGGACCCACCCATTCAAACAGTAACCCGTTTACCGATGTGCCTGCCCTTCTGTAGCTTCCCTGGAATTCTCCCACATTCGAAAACCGTACTCTGAAAACAGCTTCTTCAGATCCCGGAATATTTTTGAATATGGTATATGTCTGGCCATTTACAACTGTATCAACCTGAGCATATAGCACATTCCCGTTTTCTTCATTGGGATCAACGCGCTCAGCTCCGGAAACTCTTGCTGCATTTCTGTCATCCCCTGCCTGACGTAAGATATCGATATCACTTTCTGTTAGCGTTTGTTGTGAAAGCAGATTATTTCCATCAGCCTGACGAATTACCGTAGCTCCGACCTTAAATCTGTTATTCAACAAACTCCCTTCTCCTTCCGCTGCCACTAATGTCCGGTTAAAATTCTGATCGATGTATTCATACTCTACAACAATTCTGGTTTCATCTTTGATGAGCAGATTATTTGTGAAGTAGATCTCACCCAAACCATAATCGATGATATATTCGCCTTCTTCTCCCCTTTGAACTTGTTGACCATTGATGTAAACTCGCTCAGTTCCTGCCAGAATGATCACAAACTCTTCATTTTCATTTCCTGTAAGCCTGTACGGACCCTGAACTCCTTCCAACCCTTGTAAACGTACACTTTTGAAAACTCCCCGAACCACTGAAGCCGCAGCAGACAGATCTGTAAAACTTGTAGTGTTATAACCTGCAGCACCCTGTAGTCTTCTGTTAAGCTTGGCAAAAGTACTTTTTTCTAAACTTATGTCCACATCACCCATCTCGATGGTGGTATTAGGAGCCTGAACCTGAATAAAAACTTTATCAAACTCTTTGAGATTCTGAGTCGTCCCATCCGGTTGAATTGGAATACTTTTATCAGTGAGAACCGCACTAATAGTTACATCATCTGTCAGTTTTCCGGAAAGCTCGAAATCCAGCCCGCTTTCAAGGGCAAAATCCTGATTGGTTCCTACTATTATTCCACGGCTTAAGCTTCCCCTTTGCTGAAGATCTGACTCTGTGCTTCTGTTTGTTTGATCGGACGAACTAAATCCCGAAAACTTATTTGAAGATTCACTATCAAAAATGGACGAATCCAGAGGCTGAACCGCTCTATCATTATAAAATCGCCTTAGGCTGTATGGATAGTATTTAAAACTAACAGTGATATCAGAAATCCCCTGAAAAGAAAATGAATCTGTTTCTCTGAAAGTCAGGTTTCCTCGAATGGGATCGTATAGCCAGTTTTGATTTGAAATGGTTATGGAATCAGATGAGATTATAATTGACTCCTCCAAAACCCACTCTCCAATGTAATAGGCAGAGTCAATATTTACGGAATCAATAGCAATTTGGCTTTCCAGAGTTGTTTGGGCTTTAGATACTCCCGGACATAACAACATCATACCTGCTATTGCACATATGATGTAGATTCTTTTTTTTGAATGTAAAGCCGTCAGTGTGCCGAAGTTTAGTGACTATTACCGTACCTGAATTCAAAAACCGGACAAATCAAAAAAACTGGATCATTCCACGGTGAATGTCTGGAATCTAAATAGAACTTAGATTGTACGAACTTATTCTTAAAGTACAATTTAGATTCCTGCCTTCGCAGGAATGACTTATAATTAATTCTGTTATATCGAACTCAAGTCAACTAAGGCTAAAGGTTTCGCCGATCAGGGTCAACTTCTATCTTGATTTGAATTCGTTCAGCCCTTCCGTTAGAAATGACGTGAATTTTTCTTCTTTAGTATATCCCAGCACCTGATCGATCACTCTTTCCGAGACCGGGTCGTAAATCACGTAAGTTGGCAGAGCGATATTTCCGGTGAGCTCAAACTGTATCAATTGATTATCTTTGGCATCTTTACCGCCATCGGTATACAATTTTACCAACACCATCTCAGCAAACGCTTGCTGGACTTCTTCCAGAGGAAATATATTACTTTCCATTGCCCGGCAGTTTGTGCATGTATACCCCGTAAAATCTATAAAAACCGGTTTTCCTAACTCTTTTGCTGATGCAACTGAAGCTTCAAAATCTTTGCTCCAGCCTTCATCGGCAGAAGTTGAACTAACACCTCCACTCCCTCCGATTGAAGCGACCAGGCTTACATCTGTTGGTTGTTTTGGAGGAAGAAAAGCATCCCAAAAACCCAATGATGAGCCCAATAATCCCGGAATTAAATAGAAACTGAACATTAAGAACGGCATTGCAAGGAGCATTCTTCCCGTTGAAATTTGTTCCGGTTTTGATTCATGCTTCAGGGTGATAAATCCGAGTACATAAAATCCTGCGATCAAAAAGATGACGATCCAGAATGCAATGGTCAAAGGGCGCGAAACGATTCCCCATTGCCAAACAAGATCAGCGTTTGATAAAAACTTGAATGCTGCAGCCAGTTCAATGAAACCTAAAAGCACTTTTACAATGTTCATCCATGAACCACTTTTTGGGAGTGCTTCAAGCCATTTCGGGAACATAGCAAACAACACGAACGGACTTGCAAAAGCCGCTGAGAACCCGATCATACCTAAGATCGGATAAAACCATTCTCCACCCACGGTTGCTGTAAATACGGCTCCAACAAACGGAGCTGTACAGGAGAATGAAACTGCACTGATGGTCATGGCCATGAATAAAATTCCTGCAAGGCCTGAACTCTCATTACTCTTTTTATTTAGGAAATTTGTGAGTTGGTGGGGTAATTGAAGTTCATACATTCCCAATAAACTGAGTGCAAACGCAACCAGCACCAGAGCAATGAATAAATTCACAATCGGGTTAGAAGCAAAATTCTGTGCTCCGGAAGCTCCCAGAACTGCAGCAAGCACAGCACCGATCACTGTAAAAGTGATCACAATAGCTACTCCAAAGATCAGCGCTGAACTAACTCCTCTTTTGGCATCTTCCTGTTTAGAAAAATAAGAAACCGTGAGCGGAATCATTGGAAAAACACAAGGAGTCAGTAATGCTGCAAATCCTGCTACAATGGCGATCCATAAAAAAGAAAATACCCCATCATCGGAAAAACTTCCTTTTTTGGTTGATGAACTGCCACCTTCCGAAACGGTAGCTCCGCCAACAGCATCTTCATAAATTTCATCAGCGACTCCATCAACAAATACACCCGCTATGATGGATTTTCTTTTTGGTGGTAAACAAACCCGATCATCACAAACCTGATAATACACTTCTAAATCCAAAGTCTGTTTTCCCTGCAACTCAGATTTTACAGCCACGGGAATCGTAAAACTGGCGTAAGATGTGTGCCAACCTAATTCCGCCTCAAAATTGGGGTCGAATTCTATATCTGCTTTGGTTTCTGAAGTCTTTCCGGCTAATACAAAATTTGGGGATTTTGCAGAAAACTCTGTGGGGTATGGTCCGGCATCCGGATCGTTCAGAACCGAATATAAGTGCCATTTTCCTTCTATAGAAGCTTCTACGGTTATTTCGAAGACTTCACCCGCTTTAACTGTGTCGGGAATTTCAGAAACCTCGTATTTAACCGGATCAGGAATCTGGGCATATAAAAAAAATGGGGATAACATCGCGAAGATGATCCCCATTAATATCGATTTTGATAAGTTCATTCGGGTATTTATTGTTTCGCTAATTTGATAGTGAATGTAGGCTTTTTAAAAGTCTCTAGTTATCAAAAAAGTTTAACGTCTTCATAGACGTTTCAATAACCCAAAAGCTATTAGTCAGCTTTTACAACCCAGAATTTAATCTGTGGGTTTAAGTCGCCAACTAAACTTACCGTAGCAGTGTACTCGCCAAGAGTTTTAACATCTTCGTCGATAGAAATGTTTCTTCTGTCAACAAGGATCTCTCTTTCAGCAAGAGCATCAGCAATCTGAACATTTGTTACGGTACCGTGAATCTTGTCGTCTTCACCGGTTGTAACAGAAATTGTTACTGAAGTTGCTTCTAACAGTTTAGCAAGATCTTTTGCTTCCTGAACAGTAAGCTCTGCACGAGCAGCTGCTTGTCTCATTCTAAGTTCCATCTCAGCGATGGTACTTTTTGTAGCGAGAATAGCTTTTGCTTGTGGGATAAGGTAATTACGACCGTATCCGTCTTTTACATCAACAAGCTCACCGGCTTGTCCTAATTTTTCTACGTCTTCTCTAAGGATAACTTTCATGGTTCTGTAATTTCTTATCTAAGGTTTTCTGCTACGTATGGCATCAAGCTTAAAAAACGAGCTCTTTTGATAGCTCTGTTAAGCTGACGTTGGTGCTTAGCACTTGTTCCGGTAACACGACGAGGAAGAATTTTTCCCTGATCGTTAGTGAAACGTTGCAGCGTATCAACATCTTTGTAGTCGATGTATTCTAATCCCGCCTGAGTAAACTTGCATTGCTTTACTTTGCGGATACTTTTCTTCGGATGTGAAGGATTGTTAATCATAATAAAATATCTTTAGTTGATGAGGGTTTAGTCTTCTTTTTTCTTCGCTTCTTCCTCTTCTGCTTCTACAGCAAATACATCAGGAACAGCGTTTTTCTTTTGAAGCTCACGATGGCGAAGCATCTTAGCGTCATATTTAAGCGTTAGAAAACGAAGAACATCGTCATCAATTCTTAGTGCACGTTCTACTTTTGCAATTGTATCAACAGGTGCGTTGAAATACATATTCACATAGAAACCGTTGCTTTTCTTGTCGATATCGTAGGCAAACTTTCTTAAGCCCCACTCTTCAACTTCATCAACATCGCCGCCGTGCTTTTCGATCAATTTGTTCACTTTATCAACAACAGCGGCAAACTTATCCTCGTCTAAAACGGGATTGATGATATAAGTGAATTCGTAATAATTCGTACTCATGTATGTATGTTTTGTCTTTGGATGTCCTCGTAGGTGAAGACAGTCATTCCGACGCTTTGTCCGAACAACAGAGAGCCTTAAATATACAGCATTATTGATTTGATTACAATGGTCGGTTTAGGGAAAGTTTTGGGTCGGTTTGCTGACCCACCCTTGTTCCCTCCCTATGATCAGGGAGGGAGACTCATATTCGAAATCTGATTTTGTTAAGGCGTCCCCTTCCCTTAAAGAAGGGAAGGGACAGGGATGGGTTCCGTTTTAAGCTCAGATCTTTAAGCTACCCCGGTTTTGTTAAAATCCGTCTCATCGGTCGAACGGCTCAAAGCCGTCTGACCGATTTATTGTCCCAAATGAATATATAAATGTCATCCAGAGCGGAGCGATGGATCTGCACAACCCTTTCTTTGCTTAATCTTAGTTGTGAAGACTCTTCGCTATCGATCCGAGTGACTAAGTTTTTAAACTTTTAAAGAATCGACATCGAGTCAGCCGGACGTAAACATCCTCCTTGTTTAATCTTCACAAATCTGCATTCAGAAAGCTTAAACTAGCAAATCCTTCAGGTTCTGCGGATCGGCTTGCAAATAATTGAAATCTAGATCAGATGAAGCAAAAGCTTCCAACAAGCATTCCGTAGCAGAGCTACGGAACGAGTTGTAAATCAGCGAAATCAGTGATCAAAAACCGGTAATCAATTCCATCAACCCACCGAAAGGCAGGATAGGTTCAATACCATAGTACACGGTAAGTAGAGCAAGAATTACCAATGCGCCTTTATAAAGGAAAGACGGATCGATCATTTCTGTTTCTTTGTGAGCTTCGCGGAAATATAAGTACACCATCACTCGTAAGTAATAGTACACACTGGCAGCACTGGCAAGCACACCCACAATAGCGAGTGGAACCATGTTTGCATTAATAGCTGCTGCAAATACATAGTACTTACCAACAAATCCGACAAACGGAGGAATTCCTGCTAGTGAGAATAAGAAAAGCGACATCATCACTCCCATCATTGGCTTTTTGAAACCAAGTCCGGCAAGATTGTTGACATCAGAAAAATCAAGTCCTTTGCTTCTTTCGTAATAAGCTACCACACCAAAAGCTCCAACGTTCATGATGGTGTAAGCAAACAGATAGAATGCTACTGCACTGTAACCTTCCGGTGTCGCGGCTGATAATCCAACTAAGGCATAACCTGCGTGTGCGATACTTGAGTAAGCCAACATTCTTTTGATGTTATCCTGAACTAAGGCAATGATGTTACCGAAGATCATAGTAATGATCGCTACCACAGAAAGCACTGACTGCCAATCCAATCCTTCAACCGAAGGAAGCGCTCTGGAAAGAACCAGGATCATCGCCATAAAAGTAGCTGCTTTGGAAGCCGTAGCCATGTAAGCAGTAAGAGTTGTAGGAGTAGCCTGGTACACATCCGGCGTCCACATATGAAAAGGAACAGCTGACACTTTGAATAAAAATCCGATCAATAATAGTGCTGCTCCTGCTAAGAATAAAAGATCGCTGCTTGCTGCTGCGCCGATTCCGGGAATACTAGTCGTTCCTGTAGCGCCGTAAAGAAGTGCTGCTCCGTACAATAAAAACCCGGTAGAAAAAGCACCAAGCAAGAAATACTTTAGGGCACCTTCCGCTCCTTGCTTATCATTCTTGATCAAACCTGCCATCACATATAAACAGATAGACATAGTTTCCAACCCTAAGAAAAGAGAAATAAGATCGTTCGCCCCGGCAAGACAGATCATTCCTGAAGTTGCAAACAGGATCATTCCATACACTTCATTGTAGTTGTGATCAATGCCTTCCAGATAATCATTGGATAAGAAAACGCAGAAAAGCGTTCCAATAAGTATAATTACATTACCAAAAGCTGCAATTCCGCCGTGAACCAACATTCCTGAAAAAGCTTCCTGTAGCGGAGTACCCAATGACTGGATTCCAAAAAACAGAGCTACGATCAGTGAAAAAGAAGTAACCCAGTATGCCGACTTGTGCCCGCTTTTGAGAGCTTCTATCGTAATTACTGCCAAACCGGCCACTGCTGTAATTATACCCGGTAAAAATGCTTGTAAATCGCCTAAATAATCCATTCTCGTAGTTTAAATAATACCTTCTATAGCGGTTGCTAAATCAATATCCTTTTGAGTGACTTTATCGCCTGCGTCATGTGTGCTCAATTCAATTTTAACCGTATTGTACACATTAAACAAACCCGGATGATGACCTAATTTTTCTGCTTCAAGCCCAATTCTTACTATAAAAGCCAACGCTTCTTTAAAATCTCCGAACTCAAATTTCTTTTTGATCTTGTCATTGCCGTGTTCCCATCCATTGAGATTTGAAACTGCATTTCGAATTTCTTGTTCTGAAAGTGGTTCCATACTTACCTTAGTTAGTTGAGACCATTAAAGATTCTGATTCCGTTTCTTCGTCTACTCCGTAAAAAGAATTTGCCCATTCCGGAAGATCTTCAGTCTTTGAAGTTTCCAGTACTGCAAGACTCTTTTCTTTGGATGTGATAATCAATTCAGTAACCTGATTCTCTGAATACTTTGTGAAGTTAACCGGATGAATACCGATCCAGAACATGAAGATCACGAGCGGTACTAATAATCCGATCTCACGTGCATTCAGATCTACCAGTTTCTTATTCTCTTCGTTTTCAAGTGGACCAAACATTACTCTTTGGAACATCCACAGCATATATACTGCAGCTAAGATCACTCCTGAAGCAGCTAATATTGCAAATACTTTGTTATCGTATAGTTCAGAGAAGAAAGAACCGTTCAGGATCAAAAATTCACCAACAAATCCGTTTAGTCCCGGAAGTCCGATGGAAGCCAAAGTTGCGATCATAAACATAACTGTGAAGATCGGCATCCTTTTAGCAATTCCGCCAAAGTCTTTGATCATTCTTGTGTGACGACGATCGTAGATCATTCCAACAATAAGGAATAACGCTCCGGTTGAAAGTCCGTGGTTTACCATCTGAATGATCGCTCCCTGAACAGCTACTGTGTTCAATGCGAAAATTCCCAGAACTACAAATCCTAAGTGACTTACTGATGAGTAAGCAACCAGTTTCTTAACATCTTTCTGTACCATCGCTACCAATGCGCCGTAGATAATTCCGATCACTGCAAGCGTTGCCATGTAAGGAGCGAATTCCATAAATGCATTCGGGAAAAGCGGTAAACAAACTCTGATCAAACCATAGGTTCCCATCTTCAACATAATAGCTGCAAGAACAACTGAACCCGCTGTTGGAGCTTCGGTGTGTGCATAAGGCAACCAGGTATGGAATGGGAAAAGTGGCACTTTGATACAGAATGCCAGTGCAAAAGCCAGGAATAAATAGGTTTGTTCTACCAATCCTATCTGGTAAATATCACTTGATAAGAATCTCCAATCCAAAGTGAAATTAACACCGCTCATTACAGAACCGGCATCGTATCCAACGTAGATCAATCCTACCAACATGATCAGTGAACCAACCAGTGTGTAAATAAAGAACTTTAAAGTTGCACGGATTCTGTCGCTTCCACCCCAGATTCCGATCAGGAAGTACATAGGAATTAGCGAAAGCTCAAAGAATACATAAAATACCAACAGATCCAGAGAAGCGAACACTCCTAAAGAAGCGGTTTGAAGTAACAACAGCATTGCCAGATAACCGCTCAAATGCTTTGCAACAGAATTCCATGAAGAAATGATTACGATCGGCCCCATGAAGGTTGTAAGCATAAAGAGCAATAAACTCAGTCCGTCAAGACCAACCAGATATTTGATATCCAAAGTTGAGCTTATTCTTCCACCTTCGGTGAGATACTGAGCAGCTCCTGAGTTCACGACATCAAAATTGAACATCAATGGAAGTGAAATTAAGAACGTAGCACTGGTTACAAGAAGCGCACTCCACTTTTTCATGTTCTCATTCTTTGAAAGCAGAATAAGGGGAATTCCTAAAAGCGGAAGATAAATGGTGATATTTAGTAGTGTTTCCATCAAGTGTTTGAAGAAATTACGAAATCATTAAATACAGGATGACAATCACCCCGATTACAAAAGCAAGAGCATAGCTTGAAACCACACCGGTTTGCAAGTATCTGAATAAGCTACCGAACAATCGAACCGTTCCGGCAATAGCGTTTACAATGCCGTCCACAACTTTCATGTCGAATACGGCAAGTACTTTGTCAGAGAATTTCACAGTAGGATTAGCAACTAATCCTTCATAAACGTCATCAAGATTATACTTGTCTTTCCAAACGCTGTACAATCCTCCGAATCTCGAAGCGATCTTAGCATCTGATTCTTCCTGCTGATCGTTGTTGTACATTCTGAATGCCAACCAAACTCCGGAAATTGCAATTAGAATAGAAACAGCCATCAATCCCCATTCCAGCGCATGACTCATAACAATGCTGTAATCTGCATTTACTTTATACAGCCAATCATGTAATAAATTGATATGAGCAGGTTCGTGAGTAAAAGTCTCAACTATAAAATTAGGTACTCCTAAAAATCCGCCGAAGATCGCAAGAATTGCCAGAATCCAAAGTGGAGTAGTCATATTCCAAGGATTCTCGTGCAGGAATTTTTCTGACCCAACAGCCTCTTTGATCTTAGTTGGAAGTTTGAATGATCCGTGGAAAGTGGTCAGCGTTAATCGGAACATATAGAATGCGGTCAGGAATGCGGTAATAATTCCAACGCCCCAAAGCATCATGTACACCCAGCTTCCTCCGTCAACGAAACCTGCGTTCATTGTCATTACGAGAACTTCATCTTTTGAGAAGAAACCAGCTAAAGGTGGAATACCTGCAATCGCTACGGTAGCAATTAAAAAGGTCTTGTAAGTAGATGGCATGTATTTTTTAAGTCCACCCATAAAGCGCATATCCTGAGGATCAAAATGGACATCTTTGCCTTCTTTATGCAATCCGTGTTCCACATGCTCCATGGCATGAATCACAGAACCGGATCCAAGGAATAAACATGCTTTAAAGAATGCGTGCGTAACAACATGGAACATTGCAGCTGTAAAGCCACCGGCACCAAGCGCCAGGAACATATATCCTAACTGAGAAACCGTTGAGTATGCCAGCACACCCTTAATATCGTTTTGTGTGATGGCAATAGTTGCAGCAACAATTGCGGTAAGTGCACCGATTACAGAGATAATGATCATCACTTCAGGAATCATCGCGTACATTGGCGACATTCTGGAGATCAAATAAATACCTGAAGTTACCATCGTTGCCGCGTGGATAAGTGCGGAAACCGGAGTCGGGCCTGCCATCGCATCCGGCAACCAAACAAATAATGGAATCTGAGCACTTTTACCGGTTGCACCTACAAACATCAATAACCCGATAGCAATCATATACCCTTCAGTAAAGCTGTCAAGGTTACCAAGAATAACATCAAAATTTAAACTTCCAACAGTTTGGAAGACCATGAACATCGCGATCAAAAATGCGAAATCACCAATACGATTATAAATAAAAGCTTTTTTGGCTGCGTCAGATTTTGCCATGTCGGTGTACCAAAAACCGATCAACAGGTACGAACAAACACCTACCCCTTCCCATCCTAAGAACAATAGCAACAGGTTATTACCTAAAACAAGGTTTAACATCGCAAAGATAAACAGGTTCAGATATGCGAAGAACTTCCAATAACCTTCATCATGCGACATATAGCCCATGGAATAGATGTGGATCAGGAAACCAACTCCTGTCACAACCATGGTCATCATTACAGACAATTGATCTACACGATAGGCAACATCCACACTGAAAGTGCCTACATCCATCCATGTAAACAATTTATAGATGAGGGCTTCTGAGCCCGCATTCATGTTTATGAAGAAATAAACAGCGATTACGAAAGGTATAAATACTGCCGTACTGGCAATACTACCAATTAATTGTTTTTTATTTCTGTAGCTCTCTACAAATAAACCTGTCAATCCATTGATCAGGAAGCCCAAAAGGGGAAGAGCAATAATTAGAGAAAACAGCGCCGTAGCGGATTCCATTTAACTTGTTTTAGAATTAAACCCAAAAACCTAAACCTGACGGCTTAAATTGGTTGGCAAAGATACAAAAAAGTACAGGAAGGTAAAGACAATTTTCGGGTAAAATATTGAGTAAGTAATTCCGGGCTTTACAATTTTTTTACAGGAATTTTTAAATAATGGAATGGTTATACTTTTGAAGTGTTTATTCATCTATTATTTTGACACAAAGAAATTTTTAAAAAAAATATCCATACGTGAATTTAAAAAAGCTAACTAATGGGGTCCGGTATATTGCTGCTCCTGTCCTTGTATTGCTACTTTCTACCTTTTCTTTTGCAGCTGAAACCTCCGGTCACGGTATTGACGGAAGTAATTTAAGCCTCTATTGGGTAATTCCTTTTGCTGGAATTCTGCTCTCAATTGCACTCTTTCCGCTCTTCGCTGAAGACTTCTGGCATCATCATTTTGGAAAAATATCTGCGGTATGGGCTTTTTCTTTGTTGATACCAATGGTAATTACTTTCGGTTTTAATGCTGCATTATATGAAGTACTCCATGCTTATTTACTGGAATACTTCCCTTTCATTATTTTATTGCTCGCTCTTTTTACCGTGTCAGGCGGGGTTAGAATTAAAGGATATCTGCAGGGAACGCCGGAAGTAAACACCGGATTATTACTTTTAGGAACTATTTTAGCCAGTTGGATGGGAACCACAGGGGCTGCCATGTTACTTATCCGTCCTATGCTGCGCGCAAATGCCTGGAGAGAGAAGAAAGTGCATATGGTAGTATTCTTTATCTTTTTAGTAGCGAACGTAGGTGGTTCATTAACTCCATTAGGTGATCCTCCTCTCTTCTTAGGTTTCTTACAAGGAGTAGATTTCTTTTGGACTACTACCAATCTATTCTGGGAAATGGCTTTTGTAGCTGCAATACTACTTGTTCTTTATTATTTCTGGGATAAAGCTCTCTACAAAAAAGAAACCAATACGCAACCTCAAGATCCCGGCGATCAACCAATTGGCATAGAAGGTGGATTTAATTTATTACTGCTTTTAGGTGTTGTTGTGGCCGTTCTGTTCTCAGGATTGGTTCATTTAGGAGAATTTGAAGTCTACCATGTTCATGTAACTTATGAAAACCTGATCCGTGATCTGGCGCTTCTTCTTCTAGCATGGGCAAGCTGGCACTTTACCTCTAAAGAAAGCCGTGCTGCCAATGGCTTTAACTGGTTCCCGATTCAGGAAGTTGGAAAATTATTCGCAGGTATTTTCATTACCATTATCGCCCCGATTGCTATGCTGAAAGCAGCGAACAATGGCCAAGGCGCTCTTCAGTTCGTAAACGATGCTGTATTTGCTGAAAATGGCGATCCGGTCAACGAAATGTTCTTCTGGATAACGGGTTTACTGTCTGCATTCCTGGATAATGCACCAACTTATTTGGTTTTCTTTAACGCTGCCGGTGGAAGTGCCGATGTACTTATGAATCAAATGACTCAAACGCTTGTAGCAATTTCGGCAGGTGCCGTATTCTTTGGAGCGCTTACATATATTGGTAATGCACCTAACTTTATGGTAAAATCTATTGCCGAACAAAGTGGCGTAAAAATGCCGACGTTCGGAGCATATATGCTGTGGTCGTTTGGTATATTAGTTCCGATCTATTTACTCGTCACCTTTTTATTCATTTAAGTGAGCAAACAGCTTAATTATTTATTTAAAGGAGCAGTTTTACTGCTCCTTTTTTGTTCTGCAGAACTTTCTGCTCAGAATTCGCCGAATGTAGTTGTAACAGATTCTATTGAAACCGCATTTCTTCCTGCTTTATCCTTCAACAGTGATTTCGGATTTTTGTTCGGGGGCTTGGTTCACCGATTTCATTACAAAAAAGATCTAGAACCTTTTCACTCTTTTACTCAGGTTGCAGCTATTGTCTCTACCAAAGGACTGCTTTCCGGAATGTTTGAGTATGACAAACCTTATGCTTTTAATTCAAATAACAGATTCATAAGTCAGGTTTATGCGTCCCGGTTTCTACAGGATACTTATTACGGAATCGGCTCTTATCAAAAGATCGAAGACTCCTTTAATTCTAACAACGAGTTGTACTCCTTTCAGTCTTTTGGCTTTGGCGTTGATGCAAGACTCAGAATTCCTCTCAGGATCAAGAAAAAATCTTCATTGAATGTATTGGCTATTCTGAATTTTGATTACACAACCCCGGTTGACAATGGTCCCGATCGACTAATAACACAAGAGCAACCTCCGGGAGTTGACGGAGGGCAAACACTTCACTTGGGAACCGGTTTTATATTGGAAAGTCGAAACAGCGAATTCAGACCTACTAGAGGAAGCTATATCGAAACCACGGCAGAACTTGGCCAAACCTGGTTCGGAAGTTCGTACAATACATTTGTTTTTCAGGCCGATATCAGAAAATACTCTTCTTTCTTCTTACTAAAAGAAATAACCTGGGCAAATCGGTTTTTCACCAAAAACACTTCAGGTGACGTTCCTTACTGGAAAATGGCTTATGCGGGAGATGAAGAATCTCTCAGAGGTTACCCCTCAACTCGATTTTTAGACGATAACGTAGTCTTGTTCAATACAGAACTAAGAACCTGGCTTTTCAATATCGATGCTGTAGGGGGAGAATTTGGCGGAACATTGTTTTTCGATGTAGGGAGAACCTATCCGAATGGTGAATCTCTTGATAATATCTTTAACGATCTGAAATATTCATACGGACTTGGAGGAACAAGCTCATTTTTCACTCCTGATTTTGTACTTCGTTGTGATGTGGGCTTTTCCGAAGAAGGAGTTGGAGTGTACTTTACTGCGGGATATATGTTTTAGCACCGAATCGAAGATTCGGAATTAAAGATGTATGATTAAAAATTAAGAATTATCGAATTTGTCATATCGTGCAAAGCGAGATATCTAAAGATTGCTTTTAAAAAATACATTTGATTTCTCAGTCGAAAAGTTCCTTCGAAATGACAAAACAGAAATTTTTAATCTTACATCTTTAATTTTTAATTCTCAGCCCTGCTGAGCAACCCTCTATTCCTATACATCACATCTTTGGTTCTCTCTTTCAGTAATTCAGCGGCGTCCATCAACAGCGATTCGTTACTTGGAAAAGCCAACTGATTAACCTCCACTCGTTCTTTAGACTCTTTACTGAGCGCCCTTTCATCTCCATTGTAGTTAGCTGAAAAATGCTCAAAGAAAGCCGTTACCGAAATATCTTCTCTCTTTTCAAGTTGATCGGTTTTTATATTTATGTATTCGATCGTTCCGCCAACAATTCCTTCTTTATACTGACGGGTTTCCGTTACTTCAGCCTCAACGGTGATGAAGTTGGGTTCGCGAATGTCATTCCCAAGTGAATCTTTCTTCACGTTGCCGTTTTCGTCGAGTACGTATTTGGTGCCGTCCTGAATCTCTTTGGTGTCTGTATATTTTTCTTTGGTGATCTGCTCCGGTGACACCATTATATCTTTGATATTCAACACAACGAAATAATCGTAATCCACTTCTTCGTCTTCGTACACACTGTATTGGATCCATGTTCCATTCAGGTCGCCCAAACCAATCTTCCTCAGTTCCTGATCAAAACGAACAGGGAGTACAGACTCGGAATTATTCTCGATCACAAATAAAACCTGATTAGTTCCCTCATATCGTGCCTGACTGAGTTTCGCATCCACATCTTTGTAGTTGGAGTAAATAGATTTCACCGTCTCAAATTCTCTGTACGCTCTTCTCGCGTTTTCCCTGCCTCCTCGTTCCAGATAATCCATCCCCAAAGCGTATGAGGTTTCAGCAGCTTGTTCTTTGGAGGCAATCAATCGGTCATCATAATTCACAATTGTAAACTCTCTCAATACCGATGATGGCAATGTTTTGATCTTATCCTGTCTCCGATCTAACCGAACATACAAATCATAGATCTCAACATAATTCTCCTCTCTTCCCTCCTTTTCCAGAAAGTCGATACGATCCTTATCGAAGTCCTGAGCTTTGCCGTAAGCCTCTTTCAACACATACAACTCTTTATCATTTCCGGGATCTTTACGGAGCTTTTTTACAGATTTGTCAATGGCTTTATCATATTGTCCCTTTTGCAAGTACTTTTCAGAGGACGCACAAGCCATCAACAGTACAATTGAAAACAGAAACAGGATAGATCTCTTAATCATAGCAGTTAGTTTTTTTGATTTCCGCTAATGTAATCAATCTCACATTTACAAAAAAAGCTTTCATCTCTTTTCGAAATGAAAGCTTTTAAAAACTAATAACCACAGAGGGCACAGAGTTTATTCTAAATATTTTCTCTGTGTTCTTTGTGGTTAACTCTTACCAGCGGAGTAAATTGATCTCCGTCACATCAACAGTAAGGTTATTCCTGAATATGGCAATGATAATAGCCAACCCAACCACAGCTTCTGCAGCAGCAACGGCTAATGCGAAGAATACAAATATCTGTCCGTCGATGTTTCCATGGAAACTACTGAATGAAACCAACGTCAGGTTTACAGCATTCAACATTAATTCCACACACATAAAGATCACAACAGCATTACGGCGAATCAATACACCGATAATACCAATCGAAAACATGATAGCACTAAGTCCTAAAAACCAATCGATCTCTAACATCTGTTCTATCCTTTCTTAATTTTGTATTGAGCAATCATCAACGCACCAACAACAGCTGCTGTTAATAAGATCGCAGTCATTTCAAATGGAAGTAAATATTTTGTGTAAAGCACGTCACCTGCGGCTTCAATCGTTCCGATCTCAGCCATGTTGGAAGAGATCTCAGGAAGCATATCAGTAACTCCTGCAATACTGTAAAAGATCTGTCCTACAACAGCTGCTCCCAGAATAAATGCTAAGAAGTACTTTACTCTGAATTTATCGAAAAGCTTCTCTTCATCTTCTACATTCAACAACATGATCACAAAGAGAAAAAGTACCATAATAGCACCCGCATAAACCAGAATCTGGATCACTGCCAAAAATTGTGCGTTCAAGAGCAGATAAATTCCCGCCAGAGAAACCATATTGATAACAAGGAAAAGCGCGCTGTTAACCACGTTCTTGTTGATCACCATGGCAAGTGCCGATCCGATGGCTAAAACAGCTAATAGTATAAATAGATAAACGATCATAATATCCTATAAAATTGGAGTGCAAATGTAGCACTATTTGCTTCCGTCTTCAAGACTAAAACAGTGATTATTCATTAAATCCAGAAATAAATTAGTCCGGCTCCACCAACTAACCAGCAGTAATAGGCAAAATAGTGAAAACCTTTCTTCTTCAGGATCACTATCAGATACTTCAAAGCGTAATATCCTGAGATAAACGCTGTAAAAAATCCTACCAACAAGCTTGTAACCTGAACTGCATCAATTCCAATCTCGATCAAATCCAAAATCTGAAGAAGCATTGCTCCACCTATCACGGGAATCACCATCAGAAAAGAAAAATTAGCAGCGTCTTCTCTTTTTACTCCAAAATACAGCGCCGCTGAAATTGTAGAGCCTGAACGACTGATGCCCGGAATCATCGCAAATGCCTGCGCAAGACCAATGATAAAACTTCTGCCAAGCGTAACTTCTCCATCTTTTTCTTTAGCGAATTTGGTTAGAAATAGAATAAATCCTGTTACAACCAGCATGATGGAAACTAAAAATGGACTGTCAAAAATAGATTCCACACTGTCTTTGAGTGTGAAGCCGACAATGAATGCAGGAATCATGCTGATCAACACAAACAAGATCATTTTTACATTCGGGTCGTTTTTCTTCTCTTTAGGCGCGGCCAAAAAGCTTACGCCTGATTTCAAAATATCCCCGATAAGTGCACGATAGTAAATTAAAATGCTGCAAAGTGTTCCAAAGTGAACTACTATTTCAAAAGTTAGTCCAGCTTCGTTATTTTCCCCGAGGAAATATTTACCCAAAGCAAGGTGACCTGAGCTACTAATTGGCAGGAATTCAGTGAGTCCTTGAAGAAGTCCTAATAAAAAAGATTGTAAAATGTCCATGTATTATATTTAATGGCTTTTTGGAAGGCGAGAAATTAACCATATCATCAGGAAAATTATAACGGAATATTAAGAAATATGAGCGAAATGGCTGTAGACATGAAAGCACTCGGTGAAAAAATTGAAAAGAGCAGTGCTTTTATCGAAGATATACGCAAAGAATTAGACAAAGTAATCATTGGTCAGAATTATATGATCGACCGTTTACTGGTTGGTTTGCTCACCAATGGACACGTTTTACTGGAAGGTGTTCCCGGTTTGGCAAAGACTTTAACCGTCTCTTCTCTTGCAACGGTGTTGAATACAGATTTCCAAAGAATTCAGTTTACACCTGATCTTTTACCTGCTGATTTGATCGGTACCTTGATCTACAATCAGAAAGAAGCTGAATTTCTGGTTAAAAAAGGACCCATTTTCGCGAATATAATTCTAGCTGATGAGATCAACCGTTCTCCGGCAAAAGTTCAGAGTGCACTTTTGGAAGCAATGCAGGAAAAACAAGTGACCATTGGCGAAAGTACTTTTAAATTGGAAGAGCCATTCCTTGTACTCGCCACTCAAAACCCGGTTGAGCAGGAAGGAACGTATCCGTTACCGGAAGCTCAGGTGGATCGTTTTATGCTGAAACTGAAGATCGGATACCCGACTGAAGTAGAAGAAATGGAGATCATGCGTCGTATGGCTCGTACAGGTCCAAAGCCAACACTTGATACGGTAGTTTCTACTGAAAAGATCATGGATGCCAGAGCAGTGATCAACGACATCTATATGGATGAAAAAGTTGAGAAGTATATTGTGGATCTGGTTTTTGCCACAAGAAAGCCGGCTAACTACGGACTTAAAGAACTTGAAGATCTGATCAGCTTTGGTGGATCGCCACGTGCTACCATTAATCTGAATTTAGCGTCCAGAGCGCAGGCATTTATGGAGCACAGAGCGTATGTCACTCCTGAAGATGTTCGCACCATAGCGATGGATGTGCTTCGTCACAGGATCATCCCAACCTTTGAAGCGGAAGCTGAAGACATCAGCCCGGAAGATATCGTAGAGAAGATCATGGGTAGTGTGCAGGTTCCTTAGGGTTTAGTGATGAGTGATGAGTGAGCTTATATGAAAAATATACAGGTTATTGACGGAGCTGATAATTGCACTTATGATATATTTGCCGTTTCAGAAGAAGATTTTGATACACTCTTTCCAAAACCAAACCAAAATATCGAGTTTATCGAGGATGTTGTTGACAGAATCGGAGAGCAAAAAATCAGAGACTTAAATTCACGTCTTTGGAACAACCGAATTCTTAAAGAAGATGTAAACGGTATACACGGCACACTTTTCTATCAGCTTTTGTCTAAAAAGAAATATTATCCTTCTAAAATAGACTTACAGGACTAGCCACCAATCTAACTAGCTCCGTGCGCTCTGCGTCGGAGCTTTTTACCATATAACTTCTACTTTATGAAAATAGCTTTTTGGATATTATTTATATGTGCTCCCTGGATGCTGCTTTTCATATTTTCAGCTCCAGGTCCTGCATATTTCGTAACATTGCTTTTTCATTATCCCGTTTGGTTTGCATTAAAATTTTCTTCTGAATTTATTCTTGCTAAAACTACATTTAATGAACCTGCAGTCTTTTTTGTAGCGATAACTATTGGACTAATTTGCACATTAAATTTTTATCAAATGGGAGGAGATGGTAAACCATTCGAAGAAATAGAAGCTTTTACAAAAATAATTTCATCGCCAGAAGAGATTTCTCATTCTGATAAATATGTAACTTCAAATCATGAAAGTCGGTTAAGAAGAAGTGCAGCATTAGGTAAATTTTATGACAAAGATCTGGATTTAGAATTACCACTCATATTATTAAATCATGAGTTTAGACAAATCGAAACCTTTCATATTGAAAAAAAAGAAGCAATTTTAAAATCAGATCTACCAAATTTTAGCTATATAGGTCATGGTGATGATTACATTATCACATTTGAATTTAGAAACAAGCCTGTTAAGTTCAAGCTTTCTGAAATTGAAAAGAATCCGATTCAACTCACTGATAGTCATCTTCTAAGAGTAGAAGATTATTATGATTTTGGTTCTGGGTTAAGTTATTTCTTGTATTATTATTTCAAATGGTTTCATAACTAAATCCAGTGAACCTTGCTCCGCACGCTCTGCGTCGGAGCTTTTTTTATTGTTTCATTCATTCACTAAACATTGACTATTGGCAACTCTTTCAAACTTGTTAAGGTAATCCCCGGGGATGTTCTAACAGAATGCTGTGTAGTTTAACCGTTCGCAAACTTCACGCATCCCTCGGATCATCCAAAGTAACTGTTTGGATGATCATCTCCCTTCGAAGGGAGATTTTATATAAGCTTATTCGTTTAATACTTTTGTGCTTTGGAGTTTTCTTTTAGAATCTCAAATTATATAATTGTTGAAAATGATTTGTACCGCTCAGCGTTTCTGATGTTAGATAATCTACCCACAAAAATTGTCCTGTTTTTAATTCTTCCGATTTCAGAAAAAGTCTCCAACTACACCGACCTTTAGAATTATTGGCGAGCCAAGAACGTAATGAAATCGACGGCTCCGAAGGAGTAATCATT
>JAEPNB010000011.1 GCA_017643645.1 Balneola sp. | reverse complement strand
AAAAGTACCAAAAACTCCCGACAGGAATTATTGGCGCGAACTCCATTACATCGACTAATCATTACAAAAGGTCTTCGTTCATATGATACACATTCAAGAATCAGCCAGAAGTGTAATGATTGCTCCTTCGGAGCCGTCGATTTCATTACGTTCTTGGCTCGCCAATAATTCTAAAGGTCGGTGTAGGTAGAGGTTTTTATGAAATGCTGAGGTATAATAAAAACCATTCAGTTTTAGGTGAATAATCCCATTTCTACTAACTACATGGATAACTGGATAATAGATTTGTAAAATGATAAATAATCAAATCTCAACAGGGCGGGCGATCATAATGCCGGTATTCTTGGATTCAGGCTTCAGGAATGAAGAAATGGGCTCGTCTGAAATTTCTACTTTTAGCTTGGATTGTGATGCATGAAGAAGGTGTAGCTTTCCGTCTTGCTCAACCAAAACTCCTACATGAGCGACATCAAGTCCGTTAATACTTGTTGTAAGTCCGATTATGTCTCCCTCTTTTAGCAGATGTTCATATTCAGCAATATTTTCTTTCGGAATAAAGAAATAGCTTTTTTCATTGATCTCTTTTTCTTGCTGCTCAATTACCGATACATAATCCGGATTATTTTTCAGGTGCTTATAGCTGTCCGGGTTATTACTCATGAAACTCACTTTATTTGGAAATGGATTTCCGAAACTGTCAGCGGGAGTAGTTACTAAGTCATTTTCTTTGTTGTTGTAGATCCAGTCACTGAAATAATGCAATCTGGATGGATACTCATCTCGTTTTCCGTCTCTGTATCGGATCTTTTCGATCTCTTTTGCAAATTGTTCAAATGTCTGGTTTTCAGATTTAATGGTTCTTGCTAAAGCCAACAGATTTTCAGCATAGGTTGTACAATCCAGCTCTCTCAGATTTACGATTAGTTTTTCTTCCTCATTTACTTCCAGTGTATGAGCTACGTATTCTTGTCCCAGAAAATATTTCCCGATTTCAGGGATAAGAGTAGCAATTGGTTTTTCGGAATCATCCTTGTACTTACTGAGAATATCAGCAAAGATCTCGGCATCTTTTTCGGTGTAACTTATTTCAGAAGAAACTGATGAGGTTTCGGATTTCTGATTCTGGGCACAGGCCTGAATCAGGAAAAAAATGCTGAATAAAAAGAGAAACTGCTTTTTCATGATTGAATGATATTAAAATTATAGATCAGAATAAATTTTTGACCTTTTGAGCAAAGGCTTTTGCTTCTTCAGGCGATTTTCCTTCCGTATAAATTCTGATGATAGGCTCCGTGTTCGATTTTCTTAAATGAACCCAACCTTCCTCAAAATCTATTTTCACACCGTCGACCGTATTCGGGTTCAGATCAGCGTAATGATCTTTTACTAATTCAAGAACTTCGTCCGCTTCTTTTCCAAGCTCGTCTAGTTGGATCTTACTTTTGCTCATGAAATAATCAGGATAAGTAGCCCGAAGCTCTGATGAACTAACTTTCTTTTCAGCTAAATGTTGTAGAACACAAGCAATTCCCACCAAGGCGTCTCTTCCGTAATGCAGATCAGGAACGATGATTCCGCCACTTCCTTCCCCGCCAACAACGGCATCAACTTCCTGCATTTTCTTAACCACATTGATCTCTCCAACGGCTGAGCGATGACATTTTCCACCATGCTTTTCGGTGATATCATCAGCAACTCTGGAAGAAGATAAATTGGTAGCAGAATCACCGGATTTCTTCCCAAGAATAAAGTCGAATACTGTTGCTTGCGTATATTCTTCTCCAAACAAAGTGCCGGTATTATCAACCAAAGCAAGACGATCAGCGTCCGGATCGGTAACAACTCCAATGTCAGCACCTGAGCTTTTTACCAGATCACAAATCTCGGTCAAATGCTCAGGAAGTGGTTCCGGATTATGTGGAAATAGTCCGTTAGGAGTGCAATGTATAGTATGAACAGTCTCAACTCCAAGTTTTTCCAGAAGCAGAGGAACTCCAACTGATCCGGCGCCATTTACAGCATCAACCGCAACAGATAGTTTTGTAGAGCGAATGATCTCAGGATCGATATAATCCAGTTTCAGAATTTCTTCAATATGATAGTCAAGCAGATCATTGTCTTCTGAAATGCTTCCGATCTCATCATACATTTTATAATTGAATTCTCCGGAATCTGAAATGGCGATCATTTCTTTTCCTTCAGAAGCTGTCATAAACTCACTGGTGCCATTTAATAACTTTAAAGCATTCCATTGGGCAGGATTATGGCTGGCAGAAATGATAATTCCTCCATCAGCATTATGACGCAAAACCCCCATTGCAACCGTTGGTGTTGGCACGATCCCGACTTTGATAACATCACAACCAACACTTGCCAGCGTTGAAGCTACGATGTCTTCACAAATTTGTCCGGTTACGCGGGAATCTCTCCCGAGAACAACTGTACCTCCTTTTAGCCAGGTTCCGTAAGCCGCTGTAAATCGTGCTAAATTTTCCGGGGTGAGGTCAGTTCCAAAAACGCCCCGAATTCCGGAGACAGATATCATTAATGCCATTATATTATTTCCTTGATTGAATAATTTGTTCTAATTGGGTAATCCAGCCGCGTAATCCCGGAAAATTGGGACTCAATTGCTGAACTTTTTGTGCTGTTTCCATTGCTTTTTCAAATTGCTGATCCGTTCCATACGCACCGGATAAATTAAATAAAGCCTGTGGATCTTTCGGATTTATAGCTACAGATTCTTCCAGTAGTTGTATTGCCGTTTTTGCATTTCCTCTGTTGAGTTCTATTGCACCCAGCATTTTGGTGATGAACGGTTCTTCTGTATTAATGGAATAAGCTTTTCGTAATAACGGTTCAGCTTTGTTAAACTCATTGCGATCTAAATGGAGTCGTGCAGCAAATACATAAGGAGAATCATTCCATGGTTGATTTCTTATCAGTCCGTAATATTCTGCAAGTGCAAGATCGATTTGTCCTGAACTCTCGTAATAATTGGCAACTTCCACTTTAGCCCGATCCCATCCGAGGTTCTCATGTACAGATGCATACGCAAGGCTGTCTACATAATCAGTGAAAGAATACGAAAGTTGGTACGGAGTTGGCTTTGGTCCCTGAACAAAAGGAAAACCCTGCTTTAATGTAGATATTCTATGCCATTGAACGCGGTGGTCAAAATAAGTGAGATACATTTTTTCGAAATAGTTATTCCAGTCTTCATTTCGAATTTCACTTCTTGTTATACCTCTTTTTTCCAGATCATTCAAAATAACTTCAGAAAATGTCTTTCCGATCAAAAAGTAACCTTCCTGATTTGGGTGAAGATGTTCCAGCATTAGATCAAAGCCAATTAAACCTTCATCAGAGTTTTCTTCAAAAGCTTCATGAACAGGAACGTAAGTAGTAAGAGGGCTTTTTGTAGCCTGATCTTTTATGATCTCATTTATTTCAGAAGGTGCTCTGAATTTGAGTCCGTCCAGATCTTTGGCAAGATTGAACTTCTCCTTTGCAGTGCCAAAGTCATCAATTCCCAGAGCATTTTGTGCTTCCCGGTATGTGGCAAGAGCGGAAGGTTGTTCTCCATCTGTTATATCAACAAAAGGCTCCTGATCTTTAACGTTGCTGGCAACACTACCTATAAAAACAGGAATTCCTTCTTCTTCGAAAGTTTCTATGATGGTTGAAATGTTGCTTTCAAACTGGATCATGGCCAGTTCATATTTCGGGCTGTCTAATTCGATGGATCTTGAATTAACGATTCTCTCCATAAGTGTACCACTCTCTTGGACCTCTTTGTCTGAAAAAGTAGAGGCAAACCACTTACCCGTATCCACAATAATGGTTCTTAGAAACAGAAAGGTTTTGAACCGCTGAAGTTTTAGGTAGAATCGAACAAATCCGGGAAAAGCACCCAGGTTTTCATTTGAACCAACTCCAAGTGCTCCGTAAAATTCATTATGTCCGGCATAGATCATTACAGCATCCGGTTTATGCTCGATGATCTCATCCAATTGATCGTATAACGTATAAGTGTTGATCGCCGAAATCCCCACGTTCACGACTTCCACATTTTTGTCGGGCATGGCATCTTGTAAGACATCATCTACCACACGAGAAAATGTACCGTTAAACCCATAAGGATATCCGGCTGCTGTTGAGCCTCCCATAGCAAAAACTCTGAAGCTGTCTTTTGGTTTTTCAGCTAAGAAAACATCTATAGAAGGACTTGGAATTACATTAGTGTAGAAGAAATATCTGGAGGCAAAATTCGGATTTGGAATGCGATATTCATCCGTAGGAATATTAGGGTCTATAAACAGATCGGTATTCCCTAAATAATTAGTACTTCTAAGGATCAATTCAAGGACCAGAAAGAACAAAAAAGGGATGGAAATAGTGATTCCGTAAAACAGCACTTTCTTTTTTAACGGAAGTGGTTCTTTAAGCTCATCCAGATAAGTTTGTACTTCCGTTTCCTCGAGATTCAGATCCGAAGCTATTTTTTTGGCACTTTTCTTTTTGCTGTGCTTTTTTATGTACGACTTCTGCTTGTTACTTAGAGCCATAGATCAGGAATTTGGCAACCACTTTGTTTCTTCATTTCCGGATTGTTTGTTCTCAAATCTTGCAAGGACAAACAGGAAATCAGAAAGTCGGTTTAGATATTTTATAGCCTCTTCAGAGATTTCATCTTCTTTCGAACATTCAACTGCTAATCGTTCAGCTCTTCGGCACACAGTTCTACCGACATGAAGATTTGCACCGGCCGGGGACCCTCCCGGTAAGATGAAGCTCGTCAAAGGTTCGAGGTGATCTTCCAGTTCGTCAATAGCGGTTTCCAAAAAAGTGATCTCAGATTCCTGAATGCGATCGATCTTTATTTTTTTTGATGGGGGAGTTGCAAGATCAGAACCCAATACAAAAAGCTGCTTCTGAATCTCATCCAAAAGCTCTTTTGAACGAGCATGAACCCCGTGTGATAACGATACTCCCAGTACTGAGTTCAATTCATCCACTGTTCCATATGCTTCAATTCGTAACGAACTTTTGGAAACTCTTTGTCCGCCAAACAAAGAGGTGTCGCCCGTATCGCCTTTTTTCGTATATATCTTCATAAATAATCTTTTGCTGAAAATAGCTCTTTAAACATAAACATTCTGACTCAGCTTTAATAGATTTTGATGGTTCTTAATTAATGAGATTGCTACCATTCAGGGAAGAAATTTCACCGCATATATACATGAGAAAAATACTCCTTTTAGTTCTGTTTGTTTTTACCCCGATTATTAATGCTTTAGGTTTTCAATCTGATGAGGTTGAATCCGGAGTGGAAGTGCTTTCAAAGATGTACGAAGAATATAAAGGAAAGTGGTACACCAACTTTACATTTACTCAAGAGACAATCTTCTATGGACAAAACGATGAAGTAGTAAGAACCCAAATGTGGTATGAAGCTATGAGTCTTCCGGGAAAACTTGCTATTAAATTTGATGAAAAGAACTCAAATAACGGCATTCTCTTTAATGACGGAGTCCAGTACGGATTTGTAAACGGAGAGAAAATTCAAGAATTCCCGAGAGTGCACGATCTGCTTGTTTTGGGATTTGATGTGTATCACCAATCGGTAGACAGCACAGCCAACCAACTTTCAGGAATTGGCTACGATCTTGAAAAAGTGTATATGGATGAATGGCAGGGCAGAGATGTTTATGTAATCGGAGTGGAGGAAGCAGATTCAACCAAACCGCAGTTTTGGATCGACGCTGAACGGCTGGTATTCGTAAGGAATATCACGGTTGGAAGAGCAAACACTCTTCAGGAAGTTCAATTCAACAACTATGAAAGACTGGGAGAAGTTTGGGTTGCTCCCGAAGTGATCTTTAAAGCAAATGGTATGCTCGGTTTGGTAGAGAGATACACCGAAATGGAAATCCCAGATTCGATCAATCCTGATATTTTTGATCCGGAGAAATTTGTAGAGGTGGAGTGGGAGTGATTTCTAAGTTGGTCATTCTTTAGAGATGTCATGTAATTCAATGACAGTTTAGTAGTAATAGTTATAGAAAGTTTGCCCTTAGTATTTAAGACGGAGAAGAGAGCATGATCCGGATACGTCTGCGAAGCAGGAATAATCCTTCAGGTTTTGCTTACTGTTGACCCACGAATGAAAATCTTTATCCGATCGGACTAAAGTCCTCTCTGGTAAACCTGATATAATTATAACTGGTAATGAATTAGGTTTTCAATCAAGGAATTTAACTTTGCTTTTAAAATACAGTAGGGGCGCATGGCGATGCGCCCCTACTGTATATAATTATCAAGCCGAACAGCTTGCTCCACCCAGCACGCAAAATTGAGCGCAATATGGATGATTCAGATATACTTTTTGGAATGATTCCTTGAGTGTGGTACCGAGTTCAAACTGCTCATCATAAGCGATTAACGTACATGGAAGTACAACCGGAGTATCCGTTCCTTTACGTTTTACCACCATCCGTTCTGTTGCGCACATTTGATCCGCAGCTTTGATGTTCAGAATATCCCAGCAATCTGTTGTGATTTCCGGTACATCCTGATCGGTAGTCATTTCCGGGAAGATCACAATGTTTTTCCCGCCCGTTACTGTAATTCCAACTTCGTATTCATCCAAAATAGACTGATAACCTTGTAAAGCTTCATCTCTGGATTCATTTTCTAAAGAACGACCTGCTACCGCAAGATTGAAACCCATTTTTGAAAGTGTATTCATTGTAGTAAGCGTTCTGTTAAAAGTCTTTGGACCTCTTTCACGCTCATGAACAGATTCCGTGTGGTGATCTAAAGAAATACGAAGCGTTAGTTTTCCGGGATATTTTTTATTCAGTACATCCAGTTCATCGAAATGTTTATCAATGGCTCGGTATGCATTGGTGAGAACCAACACATTAAATCCTCGCTCTAAGCATAAGTCCAGGATCGGAACCATATCTTTATTCAGAAATGGTTCGCCGCCGGTGAATGAGATCTGTTTTGTACTCAGTTCAAGATCACGAATTTCATCCAGATAGGTTTTTACTTCGCTGGTTGTGATGTATAACAACTCATCATTGGTTGGAGAAGATTCGATGTAACAGTTTTTACACTGAAGGTTACAGCGGGTTCCCGTATTAAACCAAAGCGTATCCAGATTTGTCAACTCCACATAAGCACGATCGTCACCTTTGCCCGTAGTTGTTGGTTCTCTGAATTTCCCCTTATCGTGAAAATTCTGTTTTATTTCCTGTTCTTTAAGAGATTTTGTTTTCAAATCTTTTAGCAGCATGGAGCAGTCTCGTCTGAATTAGTATTTTCTGTGTTGAAGGGGGCACTTCCACCGCAACCTTCAAAAATTCCGTAGTGGGTGGAAAAATCACCCCAAAAATCAAAATGTTCTTTAAATCGAGTGTCTTGAAGCATCATATACGTATTTCCGCACACGGTCTTAATACGTCCGGCTTCAAATAAGTGATGATCATCCAGTTCAAAAGCATCTTTGTTATGATCTATGGTTCCTTTGTAGCGAACTGCCTGACCATAATCTTCGCAATCACTTTCCAGTTTTGGTAATTTCATCAAGCGATAGGTAACGGAGTAGAAATTGATATTCCCTACTTTTTCCATAAGCTCTTCATCTTCGATGGTGATTCTGTTCGAACTCACTGTACGGGGATCTAAAAAGCCAACATCTTTTGAAATGGCCAAAAAGTCGTTCCAATAGAGTGCACCACTCAAGCATTCTCCGTATAAAACAGGGTCATCAACAAGATCCTGAGGAATTCTTCGATCGGAATACACATCGCTGAAATAGATTTCTCCGCCTTCCTTCAAAAGATCATAAGCACCCTGAAGAACTGCTTTTTTATCCGTAGCCAGATTTATAACACAGTTAGAAATGATCAGATCAAGAGATTCTTTTTCAATTTCCAGTTTTCCAAGTTCTTCTATATTTCCTTTTTGGAATTCAACATTAGCAAACCCGAACTTTTCAGCATGAAAGTCTTTGTGTGCATCCGCAACTCTTAACTGTTCATCAGTCATATCCACGCCAATAACGTGTCCATTTTTGCCAACCAACTTGCTTGCGACATAACAATCTCTTCCGGATCCAGAGCCTAAATCTAAAACTCTTAAACCTTCAAGGTTTGTAGGGATAGTAAGTCCGCATCCATAATACTTAGACATGGTTTCATCATGAAGCAAGCTTAAAATATCCTTTATGTGTCTTGGGTACTCTATATCTGTACAGCAGGCATTGGTTTTCAGGTCGTCAGATGTCTGCAGAGTTTCCCCGTAATAGGATGAAACCTGGTCGTGAATATTATTTTTCATATTTAGATATTTGATTGTCTGATCTTCCGAATAAATTCCGAGCAAGATACTTAAATAAAGAAACGTAACAACTCTGAATTCGGATTGGTACTTAATGGAATTAGTATACTTTAAATCATCAAACGTAAGTGTAACTTTTATGTAACATTCTTTACTTATGCTTAATTGAATTCATTTGTAGATATTTCAGGTTTAAACACATAATGTTTAGATTAATCAATTAATACACTCTTGAGATGAAAATATTAATAGCTGACAAAATTCAGGATTCAGTTGCAAAGTCTCTTTCTGGAAAAGGGCATGTTTGCACAATTGATAGTTCTTTAACATCTGATTTGTTACCCGGTTCAATTACAGATCATGAAGTATTGGTTGTTAGAAGTACAAAAGTAGAAATTGATACGCTAGACAAGGGATCCAACCTTAAGCTGATCGTAAGAGCCGGCGCAGGGACTAATACTATCAATAAAGAGTACGCAGCGAAAAAAGGCATAAAAGTGTGCAATGTACCCGGTGCTAATTCTATAGCAGTTGCTGAACTTGTTATGGGATTGATAATTTCCATAGACCGCGATATTCCTGATAATGTGTATGATCTGAGGCTGGGAATCTGGAACAAGAAAAAATACAGTACTGCTAAAGGAATTTACGGGAGAAACTTAGGGATATTGGGTTTGGGTTCCATTGGATTGGCATTAGCGGAAAGAGCAAGGGCGTTTGGTATGAATGTATTTGGTGTTGACAAAGCCTCAAGATCAGAGGAGTCGAAAACAAAGATTTCAGAAGCGGGAATTACGTTATTGAGATCAAGAGAAGAGTTGTTAAAAAAATGCAATGTAGTAAGCCTGCACTTACCATCCGTACCAGAGACAAAAAACTTAGTAGATGAAAATTTCTTATCGCAAATGAATGAAGGAGCGATATTAGTAAATACATCCAGAGGAGAGCTCGTGGATGAAAATGCTTTGATAAAAGCAATGAATGAAAAAGGAATACGAGTAGCTTTGGATGTGTATGCGAATGAACCCGGAGCCGGAGAATCGGAATTTAAAAACCAAATTGGTAAGCATCCGAATGTGTACGGAACTCATCATATTGGCGCATCAACTCAACAAGCTCAGGATGCAGTAGCTGATGGTGTAATTGAAGTCATTGAAACCTTTGCTAATGGTGGAATAATCAACTGTGTGAATTAAAGAAAGTTATTCAGCTGAAATAATATCCCGAATCCAGTTTTCTGAAAGAAATAGACAAATGAGCTAATTCTTCAAGTCGGTTTTTAAAAGAGTCACTAAGTTCTGAAGGAGTCGCTACTGTTAATGTAACATTCTCCAGGTATTCAGAATCTTTTTCGTGTAGCCGAAAATCCTGCCTCATTTTTTGTATGATGTTTTCCTCAGAATATTCATAACTGACCTCAAACCAAACACAAGGAGTAACGGTTTTCAGTTTAGATGCTTCAATAGCTTGTTTAGCTCCTTCACCGTAAGCCTCAATCAATCCTGACTTTCCAAGTTTGGTTCCTCCGAAATAACGTACAACTACTGCACAGACATCCACTAATTCATTGGAGCGAAGTTGATTTAAGATTGGAAGTCCAGCCGTGCCCGACGGCTCTCCATCATCGCTGCTGAATTCGGTGGTGTCACTAGCTCCAATACGGTAAGCGTAGCAGTGATGTGAAGCGTCCCAAAGCTCGGTTTTAAGTTTTTGAAGTTGATTGTCAAACTCTTTCTCAGACTTCGCAGGAATGAGATACCCAATGAACTTAGAACCTCGTTCTTTGAATTCGGAAGTAAATATTTCAGTAACTGTTTTCAGAAAATGATTGGTTTATTAGCTTGAAAAGGTAAAAGAATATTTATCGCCGTTCATACTTAATATTTAGAGTGAATCCACCTTGCCATTGAAAAGGGAAAAAGCGATTTTTCAAATCTATAAAAGCATAATTTAGTTTCACTTTAAATTGAAACTAAAGCTTAAACAAGCTTGTTTAACATTTTCAGAACTAACTATAAACACCAGCATGCCCTCATTTATAAAAGCGATCAATTCGCAGGTAGGCCGCAAAATCATGACGGGAATCACAGGCATCGGTTTGATGCTGTTTCTCATCGGTCATATTGTAGGTAATCTAACTATTTTCGGTGCTCCTGAAGCCTTTAATATTTACACAAAAACTCTAGAAGATCTAGGTCCTTTGCTTTATGTGATTGAAGCAGGATTGGCTTTTTTCTTTTTATATCATACCATTTTGGGAGTCTCAATCTGGTGGAACAGAAGAAAAGCTCGCCCGGAAGGATATAAGAAATATCAAACTAAAGGCGGACCAAGTCACCAGTCTTTAGCTTCAAAAAGCATGGTCTATACAGGAATCATTATTTTGGTTTTTCTTGTGATCCATATCTGGACATTTAAATTCGGTGATACTGAAATGGTAAAGCTTGCATCGGGCGAAATGGCTCGTGACCTGAGAGCATTGGTAATCGAAAAATTTACTGACCCGCTATATGCCTTCGGTTATACATTTGTATTGAGTTTATTGATACTCCATTTGTCACATGGGTTCTGGAGCGCTTTTACTTCGCTTTCTATGAAAAGCAAAGAAGCTTCAAAAAAAGTACAAATGGGCGCATACGGTTTCGCAATTGTAATTATGCTCATGTTCATCTTCATTCCGCTGTATATCTATTTCACCGGCGGTGAAGGCTCATTAATCTCATATTAAAAGGAATTTAAGAATGAAATTAGATTCAAAAGCACCTGAAGGACCATTAGAAGAAAAGTGGCGCAAGCATAAAAAAGAAATGAAGCTTGTCGCTCCTAATAACAAGCGAAAGTATGAGGTTATCGTTGTTGGAACCGGATTAGCCGGAGGAGCTGCGGCAGCAAGTATGGCTGAGCTTGGTTACAATGTGAAAAGCTTCTGTATTCAGGATTCTGCCAGACGTGCACACAGTATTGCTGCTCAAGGTGGAATTAATGCGGCTAAGAATTATCCGAATGATGGAGACAGTATCTGGAGATTATTTTATGATACCATTAAAGGGGGCGATTACAGATCCAGAGAATCGAATGTGTACAGACTTGCTGAAGTTGCAAACGAAATTATTGATCAGGCAGTAGCTCAGGGTGTGCCTTTTGCACGTGAATATGGTGGATTGCTTGCTAACCGTTCTTTTGGTGGAGCTCAGGTTTCCAGAACATTTTATGCTCGTGGTCAAACCGGACAGCAGTTACTGTTAGGTGCTTATCAAGCGATGATGCGACAGGTAAATGAAGGCGGAATTGAATATCACCCACGCCATGAAATGCTTGATGTTGTGATCATTGACGGACAGGCTCGCGGTATTATTACCAGAGATCTGGTTTCCGGTGAATTGAAAAGATGGGAAGCCGATGCTGTTGTACTGGCAACCGGTGGATATGGAAACGTATTCTATCTTTCTACGAACGCAAAGAATTCAAATGTAACGGCAGCTTGGAGAGCTCATAAGAAAGGAGCTTTATTTGCAAATCCATGTTATGTACAGGTTCACCCGACTTGTATTCCGGTTTCCGGAGACTACCAGTCTAAACTTACTTTGATGAGTGAGAGTTTAAGAAACGATGGTCGCGTTTGGGTACCTCGTAAAAAAGGAGATGATCGTCATCCAAATGATATACCGGATGAAGAACGCTTTTATTATCTGGAAGAAAAATATCCGAGCTTCGGAAACTTAGTTCCCCGCGATGTGGCATCCAGAAATGCTAAGATCGTTTGTGATGAAGGATTAGGAGTGGGACCAACAGGATTGTCGGTTTATCTGGACTTCCGTGATGTAATTAAGCGTGATGGCAAAGAAACTGTAGCTGCAAAGTATGGTAACCTGTTTGATATGTATGAAAATATCGCAGGAGAAAATCCATACGAGCAACCAATGAGAATTTATCCTGCAGTGCATTACACAATGGGTGGTCTTTGGGTTGATTACAACTTGATGACCAACATTCCGGGGTTATTTGCAACCGGAGAAGCAAATTTTTCAGATCACGGAGCGAACAGACTTGGAGCCAGTGCATTGATGCAAGGTTTGAGTGATGGTTATTTCGTACTTCCTGCAACAATCGGTAATTACTTAGCTGATGTTAAACCGGGAACACGTTACGGAACCGATCACAATGCCTTTGTTGAAGCTGAGAAAGGTGCTCAGGATCAAATCGATAAACTTCTGAACATCAACGGAAAGAGAACCATTGTTGATTTCCACAGAACGCTTGGTAAGATCGTTTGGGATAACATCGGTATTGCCAGAAACAAAGAAGATCTTGAAAAAGCGATCAAAGAAATTCAGGAACTTCGTGAGGAATTCTGGACGAATGTGTATGTACCGGGGGAAAAGAATAACTTCAACAAATATCTGGAATTTGCAGGTCGTGTAGCTGATTTCTTTGAGCTGGCAGAGTTAATGGCCAGAGACGCTCTGGAAAGAGAAGAGTCTTGTGGTTGTCACCTTCGTGAGGAATATCAATCTGAAGAAGGAGAGGCGATCCGTAATGACGAAGACTTCTCTTACGTAGCAGCCTGGGAATTCAAGGGTGTGAACGGACAGCTTCAGGAAGAACTGCATAAAGAAAATTTAGAATTTGAATTCGTTGAACTAAAACAAAGATCATACAAGTAAAAGGTTTGCCACAGAAACACCAAGACACTAAAATTGTTTCGTGATTTTGTGCTTTAGTGGCTGAACCAAAGGAAAAGATTATGAGCAAAGATATGACCATTCATTTGAAATACTGGAAACAATCAGGACCTGATGTTCCCGGTCATTTCGAAGAGTATACTTTAGATACTGTAAACGAGCATATGTCCTTCCTTGAAATGTTGGATGTTCTCAACGAAGAACTTCAGCTGAAAGGCAAAGAACCTGTTGAATTTGATTATGATTGTCGCGAGGGAATTTGCGGTTCTTGTAACTTAGTAATCAACGGACAGGCGCACGGACCAAAAGCCGAAGTTGCTTGTTGCCAGTTACACATGCGTAATTATAAAGATGGCGACAAAATTACCATCGAACCACCAAGAGCAGCTGCTTTTCCTATCATTAAAGATCTTGTTGTAGACCGTAGTGCTTTTGATCGAATCATTGAAGTAGGCGGATATGTATCGGTAAAAACCGGTTCCGCACAGGAGGCAAATGCATTGCCTGTTGAAAAAGAGAAATCAGATGAAGCATTTGAATATGCTGCTTGTATTGGTTGCGGCGCTTGTGTGGCTGCTTGTCCGAACGCCTCGGCTTCGTTATTTACGGGAGCGAAACTTGCTCACTTAAATAAATTCCCTCAGGGAGAAGTAGAAAGAAGTAACCGTGCAGTTGCAATGGTAGATCAAATGAAAGAAGAAGGATTTGGTGACTGTTCCAATTTTGCAGAATGTGAAGCTGTTTGCCCGAAAGGAATTTCTATCTCTGCTATTGCTGAAATGAGAAGAGATTACATAAAGGCGTTAGTAAACTAACTTAGTTATTCCGAAAATTTAAACTGAGGTCAAAGTACTATTAATAAGAAAAATGCATTGGCTTATGGGATAATTATCGGAACGGTGATTGGAATTATCACCGATAACTTAGGGCTTTGGCTTGCTTTAGGTGTTGCTTTTGGAGCTGCCGGCATGGCAAAGGCTTCTAAAGATGAAAAAGAAGATACTCCGGACTAGTTTTTAGCTTTTTTTTGGATAGAAAATCTCAACACTGCTAATCCAGTAAGGGCGTATGGCGATACGCCCTTACTGGATAATCTTGTCATTTTGACCGGAGAGAGAAATCCAAAGATGTACTTATAGGAAAATTTCAGATCTCTCACATGCGTTCGAGATGACACAGAACACATGAAAAATTTAGTGCCTTCGTGCTTTTGTGGCAGAACCAACACGTTAAGCTCTAAATTTTTCCTGCAAGCCGGAAAGGAAATGTCGCAAGTACTGATCGTTGCATTCCCGGTATTTACTAGAGGTGGGTTTTCTGAAAAAGGCACTTAGTTCGTGCGGACTGATGCTCTTGTCAACCAGATCAAACATTTCCAGTATGTCATCACTTTGAAGATTGTAAGCGATTCGTAATTTTCTGAATACGATGTTATTATTTAATACTTGTTCGGGAGCAGGCTGCGGACCGTCTTTCTTTCCACGCTTTTGAATGATCAATCCATTCAGAAAAGTTGCTAATGCAACATCAGGCATCTTCACAAAATCTGAATCTTCATCTTTCTTGAGCCAGGTTGTAACTCTGGCCTGTTCAATAGGATCATTAGCCAAAGCAAATACCTCAGCCATTTTAAGATCGTTATAGCCTAGAATGTATCGTAATCGCCTGAAGATGTCGTTGCTGTCCATTTGGGAACTGAAGAATTAGTTTTTTTTGATTCAAGATAAAGGTAACTAAAATTGTGCTGGAAAAAGGGTTTTTGAGTGATAAAGCAGTTCTTTTTGTTACTTTTTTTGATACTATTTATAACATTTGATCCAAAGATGTAACTAAAAAATACTTTACAGTGCACTTAAATTTTTAGAAAAGCGCTTTTCTACTTGTTCATGTTTTTCTATTGCTCTCATAAGCTAAAATCATTGAATATGGCGACTAGTAGTGGTATTTTCAAAGTCTGAAAAGAAAGTTATTTAATGGGTTGGTTCTGTAAATGATATTCGAATTGACCATCAAAAAAACAGGTATAAAATGTCAAAAATAAAAGTCGGAATTAACGGATTTGGTCGTATCGGTAGAATGGTTACCCGATCAATTCTTGCAAAGTATAGTGATAAAATTGATATCGTTGGGGTAAACGATTTAACAGATACTAACACTTTAGCTCATCTTTTCAAGTACGATTCATCTCAGGGGACTTTTGATGGAACGGTTTCAGTTGATGGAGATAAGATCACAATCAATGATATGAGTTTTTCAGTTACAGCTGAAAGAGATCCGGCTAACTTAAACTGGGGCGACCTTGGTGTTGATATCGTAATTGAATCAACCGGTTTTTTTGTAGATAAAGAGAGTGCAGGAAAACATATCGAGGCCGGAGCAAAGAAAGTGATTATTTCGGCACCGGGAAAAGGACCAGTTAAAACAGTAGTGCTTGGTGTAAATGATGAAGTGATCGATGCTGAAACAGAGATCTACTCGAACGCAAGTTGTACAACAAACTGTCTTGCCCCAATGGTAAAAGTATTGGATGATGCTTTCGGAGTTAAGAAAGGATTTATGACGACCATTCACGCGTACACAGGCGATCAAAGAATATTAGACGCGCCGCACAAAGATCTGAGAAGAGCTCGCGCTGCTGCAATTAATATTATTCCTACTTCAACAGGAGCTGCAAAAGCTGTTGGATTAGTGCTTCCGCATTTAGACGGGAAGTTAGACGGTGGAGCAGTTCGTGTACCAACCCCAACAGGTTCATTGACTGATTTTGTTTGTGAAGTGAACAAAGAAACTACTGCAGAAGAAGTGAACGCTGCATTCAAAAAAGCATCTGAAGGTTCTATGAAAGGAATTCTTGAGTATGCAACAGATCCATTGGTATCAACTGATATCATCGGAAACCCACATTCAAATATCTTTGACAGTGATCTGACTAAAGTAGACGGTAATCTTGTAAAAGTAATTGGCTGGTATGATAACGAAGCCGGTTATTCTATGAGAACCGCAGATCTGATCCTGAAAATAGCTTAATAAGCAAATCTTGAGCCCCGGCAGTTAACTCTGACCGGGGTTTTTAATTTCTTACAATTAATAAATTACGGTTTGGCAATTTTTTCGGATAACTGAAGTTGCCATCCAAAATACTCATCAAAACATATTTTAATGAAGAAACTTATATATGGAGTTTTACTCCTTAGTGTAACCTATGCGTGTTCGCCAAAAACAGGGGATAATCTTTCAAAAGAAATGAAAGAGTTGGCTTCACAAACTCCAATTTCCACCTCAATTGATCTTGTAAATATTGATAATGACCGGGTTTGGGTTGAGATCGATCCGGGAATGTTTTCTCAAGACACCGTTACATACAGAATCCCAAGAGTTGTTCAGGGAACATACGATATCAGTGATTTCGGAAGTTTTACAGAAGACTTGATTGCTTACGATTATTCAGGAATGAAAATTGAAGTAAACAGACCCGATGAAAATACATGGATCATTCCAAATGCTCAGAAATTAGACAAGCTGGGGTATTATGTAAATGATACATTTGATATTGAGACTACAGAGAAACCCACACCGTTTTCTCCATCAGGTACAAATATAGCTGACGATAACTTTGTACTTAATCTGCATGGATTTATCGGGTATTTTGAAGAACTGAAAGACAATAGCTACAAATTAGCCGTTACCGCTCCTGCCGGGATGAAAAAATCATCGGCGCTTCCTACAAGCAGCTCTATGGTTTTAGAAGGAGATTCAACAGTAGTAGATAATTATACAGCTGCCCGATATTTTGATATTACAGATAATCCGATGTTTTACGGTGATCTGGATATTGAAGAATTTCAGGTTGGGGATATTCAGATCGTATTAAGTGTGTATTCACCAAACGGAGTACATTCCGCCGCAAAGATCAAAGAGACCGTTTTTGAAATGATGCAGGCTCAGAAAGAATATTTGGGTGACCTAAACAGTACTCCGCGATATGATATTTATCTTTATCTGTCTGAAGGAAGTGAGACATCACCACAAGGTTTCGGAGCGCTTGAACATCAAACTTCAACCATTGTTGTTCTTCCTGAGCAAATGCAGGAGCCACAGCTAAATCAAGCTATGATCGATGTGGTTTCGCATGAGTTTTTCCATATTGTAACTCCATTAAGTGTACACTCAGAAGATGTTCACTATTTCGATTACTATGAGCCGACTTTCTCGAAGCATTTGTGGATGTATGAAGGGGTTACGGAATATTTTGCAAGCCATTTTCAAGCGTATGAAGACCTGAAGCCTAAAGAAGAATTTTATAATAAGATTCAGAGCAAGATCTCAAGTTCATACACCATGGACGATTCTATGAGCTTCACGGTAATGAGTGAGAATGTAATTGACGAGCCATATGCATCTAATTATTACAATGTGTATCAAAAAGGTGCTTTAATCGGGATGTGTATCGATATTTTGATGAGAGAAGAAAGTAATGGTGAAAGAAGTATGCTTTCGTTGATGAAGGAACTATCAGCAAAATATGGCATCAACAAACCATTCGAGGATGATAACCTGATTGCGGAAATAACTGAGATGACTTACCCATCAGTTGGTGAGTTTCTGAGGACTCATGTTGAAGGAACTACACCTATCGACTATTCAGTATTCTTTGATAAGGTTGGTCTAGAAATGGGAGTGGAAGAGGTGCAAACGAATCTGTTTTTGATTAATCAGCAAGCTGCATTTATTAATGTAAATCCGGAAACCAGAGAAATTTATTTCGAAAATATGGACTTGAATACTTCATTGATAGAAATGGGGGTTCGTCCAGGTGATATTCTGAAATCCATTAATGGATTAGAAGCTTCATTGGAAAATATGCAACAGATCATCCCGCAAAGTTTCCAATGGACACCGGATACTGAGCTTACCTTGACAATTAACAGAAATGGAGAAGATTTTAAACTTCAAGGTGTAGTAGGAACTCCACTATATCCACAGCAAAAGCTACAGGAAGTTGAAAATGCTTCGGATGAGCAAATTCAACTCAGAAACTGGTGGTTGGAGAAATAATTTTTAATCAAACTATATAAAAAAGCCTTTCTGATCGGGAAAGGTTTTTTTATGCTGAATACCTTGTACCTTTAGTGTTCACAAATTCAGATATGACAGCAATTACTTTTATAGCCGGATTGGCGGCACTTATTGGCGGAGCAGAATTATTTTTAAGAGGTGTGGATCACTTTGGAGTGAAATGGAGAGTCTCACCCTTGATAATGGGATTGACAGTAGTCGCTTTTGCAACCGGAGCTCCCGAATTGGCGATCAGTTTGCAGGCAGCCATTGCCGGGAATGCTGACTTAGTTCTGGGAAATATTGTGGGTAGTAATATCGCAAATATACTTCTGATTCTTGGGATTAGTGCTATTATAAAGCCTTTAGCCGTGAAACTCAGAGTGGTCCAAATTGACGTTCCGATTGTAATAGCAGCAAGTGTATTATTGTACGTTATTGCTTTTGACGGTGAGCTTACAACGCTGGACGGAGTTTGGTTGTTATTAGGATTGGTCGCCTATTCAGTATTTACATTTTTTCAGATAAAAAAGGAAAGAGACAATCAGCCGGAAGAAACTGACTTCGAAGCAGAGCAAAGAAAGCTTTCAACAGGCTGGGTTTTCTATGTGAAAAATATCGGGTATTTGATTGTGGGAATGGGATTGATCATTCAGGGATCAGATTGGATGGTAAAAAGTGCCGTTGAAATTGCTACAATATTAGGACTTTCTGAGTTAGTGATCGGTTTAACCATTGTATCGATAGGAACTTCATTACCGGAAGTTGCAACCAGCATTGCAACCATCCGAAAAGGAAATACAGATATGGCTGTGGCAAATGTGATGGGAAGTAATCTCTATAATATTTTGCTTACACTAGGTTTAACAGTTGTAATAGCTCCGAATATATTAACTGTTTCTCCTGCCGCAATAGCTCTTGATCTTCCTTTTATGGTTGCGGTAAGTATTATGTGTATCCCAATTTTTATTGCAGGCTTTGATATTACTAAGTTGGATGGAGCGATATTACTGTTCTATTATGGTTCTTACTTAACTTATCTGGTTCTGGATGCAGTGGGCTCGTCTTTTGAGCAAACAATGGAAATGATCATGCTGTACGGAGTAATTCCTGCAACATTGATTTACGTTTTCAGGAGAGTAGTTGCCCATAGAAAACAATTGAAAAAAGTAATTAATATTTGATCTCTTCAGATAAGGTCTGACACGAGAATAAGTTTGGAGTAGGACTGTAATTCACGGTTCTATTATTAATAGGAACATATCATTTTTAATCTCTATTTAAGTGAGTGTTACCATTAATAAAAACTATTCAAGATGAAATTATTCAAGAGAGCAATAAGTTTATTTACGCTAGCACTGGTATTAATCCTTTCATTCGAGGTTAGAGCTCAGGAGGAAGCAAATATTCTTGAGTTAACTTCTGAAACAGAGTCCTTATCAACATTAGCTACAGCAGTGGAAGCAGCTGATCTGGAGGCTACACTTCAATCGGAAGGTCCCTACACTGTTTTTGCACCAACAAACAAAGCGTTTGAAAATCTTCCTGAGGGAGTTTTAAATGAACTACTGAAGCCGGAAAACAAGGAACAGCTGGTAGCTGTACTAACGTACCATGTAATTCCCGGCGAAGTTATGTCGGACGATATTTCTAAGACAATGAAAGCTAAAACAATTCAAGGAAGTAATGCATCTGTAAAAAATAACGGAGAAAGCGTTATGATTGAAAATGCTGAAGTGGTAAAAGCAGATATAGATGCCAGTAATGGTGTTGTGCATGTAATCGACGAAGTGATTCTGCCACCAAGCATCAAAAAAGCACTGAATTCTTCTAAGAGTGATTATTAATCATTCTTTTAAACCCAACTAAGCCGATTGTGAAAGCAATCGGCTTTTTTTATTTCTTGTAATCATTAAAAAGTAGTGCTTAAATAAAATATTTATCCTTTAAGAAAAGAGATTGTTGATCGTTTGATAAGTAGAACGGTATGTTAGATTTAATCTCTAATTTGTTTTTTACCTCAAATCAGTTTAATTGTATTTAGTTATAATTAAACGGGTTATGAGACAGGTGTTCCAAATATCGGTAATGGTAGCGATAATTTTTGCTTTACATGGATGTGGATTATTTAATTCCAATGAAAAAGATCAGCTGAGAGAAGATCTGGCATTCTTTTGGCAAAGAGAGAGAACATTACCCGTTTCTGTATTTAGAGGTTTTGATCTCACTGAAAATGAAACTTTATATATTTATGGAGATGAACATTGGTATCAATCGGATGATCGCGGGCTTAACTTTAAAGAATTCCAAAACCCCGACTCTGTCTACTTTACAAAAATCATTAAAAAAAGAACTACATATTACGGATTAGGCCTGCATAGCTATTACCTTTCCCAATATGATATTGATACCTTAGAACGTGATTATTTTGGTTTGACCAGCAGTATTTTTGTTTCAACTGATGGGAATAACTGGGAACAGAAAATGCCTGCTTTTCTTATGTGGGATTTTAATTTTCAGGAAGATAGTTTATTACATATGGGGAAAGAAAATGGGATCAAAAGTTTCAATTTAGAGACTGAAAATTTTCGAGACAGAGAGTTTTATTCATCAAAGCTATCTGATTACGCAAATGAAATTTTTATTTCGAATGATGGTAGTATTTATCTTGGATGTCATGATGGTATATATAAATCAGTGGATAAAGGTAAGAATTGGGTGCGATCTTCAAGAAATTATATCCATAAAGATGATGACAATGTAGAATCTTTTTATGAAACGGAAGAAGGTCAGCTATACAGTATTGGCAAAAAAGTACATTTATCTTCAGATGCAGGTTCAAGCTGGGACCTTTACACAATTGGTTTTTCAGATGAAGATGATGATTTTGAAGACCTATTTGGAAGTGATATGCATTTCAGGAAAGATGGATTGATATACATAGCATCATACTTTGGTATTTTCGTTGCCGATCAGAAGAATCCTGAAAACGCTAAAGTTGCTTTTCGTTACACTGAAGATTTATGGCATGGAGAGAGATACGATTATGTGGTTTCGTTCTCTAACGGAGATATCTTACTGATCAATGATACACTCAGAAGAATGATGAGGGGATCTAAATTAAACTCCGGCTTTTGGTCTGAGTTTGGAGATTAAAAGACTAATTTAACCCTTAGCCTTCTTCTCTTTTTCGCTGATGATCCAATTTACATATAAAAATTCCAATGCCGCTCCTTCAAATCCATTCCAGTTTGAGATCAGACTTTGGAATTTCTTTTCACTGATGGTGTGTGGGTTTTCACCGTAGCTTGCAATGATCCAACGGCGCAGTCCCTTTTCTTCATCTTTCTTTTTATTACTTGGAAAAACAGCATCCGGTCTGCCTCGCATCATCATAAGATCTTGTCCTGCGGTGGGCCCAATTCCTTTGATACTGGTTAGCAGATCATAAGCCTCCTGAGGATTACAATTCGTAATGTGTTCCATATCAACATTACCGCCTACCATATCTGAAGCCAACCCCGTAAGATATTCCCCTTTTCTTTTGGTAGGGCCAAGCTTACGAATGCTCATCGGATCTGCTTTCATAAGCTGATGAGCTCTTGGCCATGCAGGGATACTTTTCCCGTTATGAACCAAAGCAGTTCCATATGCTTCCCGAACAGCAAACATCATTTTCTTTGCAGTGGGCTTATGATTCATTTGCATCTCGACAATTCTGTTCTGAATATCTTCAAATAAATTCGCTCTGGTCATTCTTTTTAAACCGTACAGAGAACTTAGCTTATCAGCCAGAAGCGGATCTTCCGAAGCCTGATCGTACAGAGGTCGGATATCCATATTTGTACCAAGAATTTTGGACAGACTTTTATTGGCTTCCTCAATTTCTTCTTTTGATAAGGATTCCCTGGTTTCGATATGAAATTCAGGTGAATCGGGATCGCCGTTAAAGAAGACAGTAACTACAACATCTGTATCACCAATCGGAACGGGACGAGTAAATCCTTCTTCAAATATGGTTTCCACATCATGTTCATGATCGAAATAGGATTCCACATCAAGGCAAAGAAACCAGTCGTGTGGAGGAATAGATTTTAGTGTCCAGTTAGACATATAATTTTGAATAAGTAATATGAATCTTCGAGATATTTTAACAGGTAAAATGTATTACTAATTCCACAAGAGTTAAAAAATAAATGAAGGATTCTTGCCCTGTCTCAGTCTTTCATTATCAATTTTCTGTTGATACATCCGCTCCACATCTCTTAAGGTGTCTGCATCAGATGGAGATAAATCCCAACGAATAGCTTTGAATCTTGGGAAACGAAGTGTGTATTTTGCTTTGGTTCTTTTGTTGATCTGAATGTCTTCAAATTCCAGTTCGATAACTAAGTTGGGTTTCAAAAGTAGCGTTGGACCGAAACGCTCTAGTGTAATATCCTTGATCAACGCATTCATCTTTTTGAGTTCTTCATCAGAATAGCCGCCGTATGCTTTGCCGATTGGAATGAATTCTTCTTCATAACGATCATCATCTTTTACGGATATTCCCAGGGTAAAATCAGAATAAGTTCCGCCACGTTTACCGCTTCCGGCATGTGCGTACAACATTACGGTATCTAACGAACCACTCGGTTTTTTAACTTTCAGCCAGGACTTCCTGCGTTGGCCGTATTCATACACAGAGTCTTTCCGCTTCAACATTAAACCTTCATTTCCGTGATCCAATGCCCGTTGAAATAATTCCTCCACATCGTCCTGGTTAGCGATTTTCATTTGTGAGGTGATCGGAATCGAATACTTATTTGAAATCTTTTCGAGTTTATCCCGACGAACCGATAACGAATCATCAAATAGAGGATCCTCATCTTTATACAAAACATCATAAGAGATAAATAGTACAGGGAACTCAGTTAGTAATTTTTTCGAAGGCTTTTTCACACCCATTCTTTTTTGAAGAAGCTGAAAGGGGAGAATGGTGTTATCTTTGAATACACATATCTCGCCATCCAGTACCAGATCAGGTAGCTGTTTACCGGAAAAGAATTCGATGATCTCAGGAAATGAAGAAGTGATTTCATTCAAGTCCCGGGAAAATAATTCTATTCTTCCATCAGAAATATGAGCCTGACATCGCATTCCGTCAAACTTTTCTTCAGCTATGTATTCAGAGAGGTTGGTGACGGCTCTGCTTTCAATAGGAGAAGCCAACATAAAGGCTATCGGACTAAACATCTTAAAAGCTGCTTCATCTAGAGTATCGTTTTTTGCCATGATTGCTGTTTTTCCGATACTGCCGGAGATCATTCGTGCATAACGAACTGTTTCTAATTCTTTGCTGTAGGTTTTAGCAATAGCATTTTCAACGCTTTTAGTTTCGAATCCGATTCTGAGTGAACCTTGACCAAGAATCCGGATAAAGTATTTCACTTCCAATGGAGTCATTATTTTCCATGTATCCAGTAAAATCTGTTGCTTGGCATCTCTTTTTGAAGTGATGTACAGTGACTCAAAGACCTCATTGATCTCTTGTAAAGTCAGGTTTTCGCCTTTCCATTTAGCCCGTGCTTCAGGAATATTTTCAAACAAACGCTGAATAGTTTCAGAAGAAGAACCGCTTGCCGTTTTGCTCGGTTTGAAAACCTTCTCGTAATCAATTTCACAAAAATCAGCAGCTAAAGTCGCAATAGTTCGGTGTCCAACGGATGCCCGTTTGCCGGAAACTGAAGAGAAAGCACCTTCACTTAAAAACTGTGTAGCTAATTCTACATCTTTGTCACTTTCCAGTTCAGAAAGATAATCCACGAACAGCTTGATCTTCGCATTATTCCCCCGCGTTGAGGAGATGGATTGAGCGGTTTCGGCTAATAGTTTGAACGATGTTATATGTACGCTTTGAGGACTCAAAGAATTAAGAATTCAAAATTAAGAATGAAAAATTGAATTCAGTTTTGTTAATAAAAAATGATCCAGCTTCGGTAAACAGTTCGTATAAAATTAAATGACTCGTCATAATTCTTAATTTTGAATTCTTAATTACCCGTCTCCTCCAAATCTAAAAAATCCGAAACAATCCCCAGCTCATCCAAATAATGCTGAACTATTTTAGGATTGGGCGTATGAGTGATCAAAACTTTCTTTGGTTGTAATTTCTTGCACAGATCGATCAACTCAAAGAAATCCAGATGATCGGATAGCGGAATCAGCTCGTCCACAGTAAGCTGTGTTTGTCTGGATTCATTAGCAGCCCAGCCGGAGCAGTAAGCGATTCGCTTTTTCTTTACGTTCGATGCAAATCCGTTCCCCAAAGCAGAACCGGGCGTGATCAGAATCTTTCCCTCACAATTTTCCCGCTGATAGGTTTCGTAGTCACCAAGTGGAAATCCAAAGTCCTCATAAACAGAACAGAGTTTAAATCCTGCTCCGTGAATTTGCATCGGATGTTTTAACTCTTTTAAGATATACATCAATTCCTGAGCTTTGCCCAGATTATAGGCAGTGAAAATAGGAGTGAAGCCTTTTGCAAGATTTTGGGTAGCAAAATTTCTTATTTGCTCAGCAAGCACTTTTTCCGGTTTCCATTTGTAAATAGGTAAACTGAATGTGGCTTCAGTTATAAAAATATCGATATCGGCATCAGGTAACTCAAATCCTTCTGTAGCAGGAGAGGGAGGTGTCCGGTAATCGCCGGTGTATAACAGATTTCCCAGATCGCTTTCTACAAAAGTCATGGCAGAACCGAGAATATGTCCGGCGGGATATAAAGTGATCTTCGCCTTATTCGTTTCCAATATTTGTTTGAACTCCAGGGGTTTTACTTCTCCACCAAAGCCACGCAATTTCATGAGCTTTGCAGTCGGGGGAGTGGCATACACGCTCAGCTTCTTATTTCGGGGGACATGATCAGCGTGGGCATGAGAAATAAAAATATGCTCGGCTTTGGTTCCCGAATAGTCCAATCCTATTCCCAGTTCGGGAAGGAGTATTCCATGATATCCGGCTTTGGTTACTTTGAGCATTTTTGTTTTTGGTCATTCAGATCCGCCAGCTGGCGGAGAAGAATCTGCACGAATTACCTACGGAGACGTTATTTCGCAGCCCTTGTCAAAGGCATTCCTTCGGAAGAAGGGCTTGCTAGTTTAAGGTCTTATTCTGCTCACTAAACTAATAAGAAGGGGTGACAGTTCGTGGCATTGTTTTTATAAGTATATTTTGAAAATTCAATTTCAGTCTATTTATATATTTTGATCACTTTAAACAGAAATAAATATAAACTTTGTCTACTCGATACCAATGGTTTGAGTCTATTATTGAAAGACCCAAAAAAGTGGTTTAATTTTCTACATAATGAATTTAATCTTGGAAAAACAATTCTATGCTATTCTGTTTATACGATAGGTGAGTTAAAAGTAAAAGAAGAATTATTTGAGAAATTCTTAGAGTTATTTTCTTCTTTCCCATCAGTTGTTTTAGATGGACTAGATAGTCTTTTCAAAAAAGAAGTAAGTAGCTATGATTCAAATAGTATAATTAATCCTATACTATTTGCTCCTCATGGCATTGAAGTTAATGACCCCAATCGTTTGAGTCTAATAAGAACTTTGTTTCAGAATAAAGATATAAATGAAAAATTTGAGTATTGGAAGAATGGAAGAACAGATGTCATAGAAGGGATATTAGAACTAATTAAAAATTTTCCACCTAAAGGAGAGAAGTATACAGTAAAAGAAATTAATAGATTTGTTGAGCTAGCTGGTTTTTCTCAGTTAGCAATTAGAGACGCAACATTTTGTAAATCTATTCTTGATAAAAAACGAGTTGTAAATATTAAAAAATTCCCATCTATAAATATGATTACGCTATTTGTTTTTTATAAATACTATAAGGATAGAAGAATTAACCCTAAGGAGTCGGATGTATTTGACCTAATAATCTCGAGCTTGATTCCATATGTTGATATTTTTATCAGTGAAGGAAATTCGATAGAAATACTTAGACAAATAAAGAGAAATCATAATTATCCTAAAGATTTAGATTATTATTCAATAAAGGAGATTGCTAAGAAATAAAAAAACCAGCGCAAGCGTCTCGCTTGAGCGATTAAAGCACCTTTCTTAAAAATCTCACCACTCCTGTAAGAAATTCTCCTACTTCTGTTACTAATCAAATAAAAAAACATGCAGGCTAAGCCTGTTCATCAAACAGACTTTATTATGGTATTCAGAAATATTCTTCCAACATTAATGAACCTTGAATCTATTTCTACAGAAGAATTAAATGGAATTCTTGCTCAGGAACATGTCCATGTGTTTGATATGAATGATTCATTGCGCTGGCAACAAACCCATATTCCTGGAGCTCAGAATTTAGATCCGAATTCATTTTCAGAAAGCGATCTAAAAGCAGATAAAAACTCAACACTCGTTTTCTATTGCTCAAATCCCATGTGTAGAAAAGCACCCAACGCCGCCAAAAAAGTAAAAGGAATGGGTTTTAACGATGTGAGGGTTTTATCAGCAGGAATTACCGGTTGGATGTCGGATGGGTACGAGTTGGAAGCTGCGTAGTTTCGGCAATGAATCATAGCCTGTTTTTGAGTCTCACTAACAGATTCATCAGACGGGAGATCCGTCAGATGAATGGGTAAATAGGAACCAAATTGACACTGATCGCAGGACTAAAGTCCTTGCTTAACAGGTCATCCTGAACTTGTTTCAGGATCTTTGTGGGGACCGAAAACAGCAATTTTATCCATAAATAGAATCAAAGCCTTTCTTAAGATACTGAAGCAAGAATGCATGACTGGGGAACGGTTCAGAATATCTATCGTTCTAGCCTAACCAATGTATTCACAAAACTTTTCCTCAAAAATGGCGTAATTGACCAAAACAAAGAATTACACTATGACGATTTTAGTTGTTGGGGCAACCGGTGCTACGGGCAGTTTATTAGTAAAGGAATTACTGGATGCAGATCATGCGGTTAAAGCAGTGGTTCGATCTAAGGATAAACTTTCTGACTTAGCTCAGGAATATCCAAAATTGATTCTGACTCCCGGAAATGTACGGGACATGAGTACGATCGAGCTTGCTGATATTGTAGAAGATTGTGAAGCTGTCTGTTCTTGTCTCGGGCATAATCTGAGTTGGAAAGGAATATTCGGTAAGCCACGAAGACTGGTAACGGACTCTGTCAAAAACTTATGTACAGCAATTCAACATAACAAATCATCCGTACCAGTAAAGATGGTGCTGATGAATACGAATGGTAATACGAACAGAGATCTGAATGAAAATTATTCATTCAAAGATCGACTTGTAATTACTTTGCTTAGATATTTGTTGCCACCTCATGTAGATAATGAAAATGCAGCGGACTTTCTCAGAACCGAAATCGGTCAGGAACATGAATACATAGAGTGGAGTGCCGTTCGACCGGATAATCTTATTGACGAAGAAGAAGTAAGTGAGTATATGATTAATCCTTCACCGGTTCGTGGTGTCATCTTTGATTCCGGAAAAACAAGCCGAATCAATGTGGCACATTTTATGACAAGACTTGCTACAGAATCTGATATTTGGAGTATGTGGAAAGGGCAAATGCCGGTGATTAATAACGAGGAGTAGCTTTTATAATTAGTTTATCAATAAGTCGTCATCCTTGTAGATAATAGATAATAGATAATTCGTTGGTATTTCTAAAAAACTCGCCTTAGTATTTAAGACGGAAAAGAGAGCGTGATCCGGATGCGTCTGCGAAGCAGGAATAATCCTTTCTGGTGAAGAGTGTATTAATGTTCTCAGAATGAAGGAAGACCTTTAGGATTATTCAGCGTAGGATCAGTGAGCCCGTCTTAAATACTTCGGCTTGATTTTTTGCTACTTTTGTATCAAGACAAAAGTAGGTACCCTTGTGCTAGGTTAGGCTTTTTTACCTGGTCTCTATGCTATGCATTGGAAACGGACCTTCCCGGCTACGAAATAAATTCTTTGGTTCTGAGTAGTTCGCCCCTCCTTGGATAAGGAGGGGAATTACCGAGTTGATTCTAATTTTTATCAACGAGTCCTCATCCTATTGTAGGAGGAGACAGAGGAGGTCTTTACTTAAGGATTGTGAGTACATTTACTTGGTAATGTATTTTTGTACCGATTCTGAGCTTCCTCAGCACAGGCGCAGGTACAAAAGCTCCCGACAAGAATTATTGGTGCGAACTCCATTACATCGACTAATCATTACAAAAGGTCTTTGAACGTATGATACATATTCAAGAATCATCCTGAGTGTAATGATTGCTCCTTCGGAGCCGTCGATTCCATTACGTTCTTGGCTCGCCAATAATTCTAAAGGTCGGTGTATTTGGAAGCTTTTTCTGAGATTATGAGCATTTCATTAAATGAGCGTACAATAAAATCTATTAACAATGAAAAAGCCCGATTCAACTTAATGAACCGGGCTTTGAGAAATAGAATAATTATCCTTTAAAAGGATGGCACTACATCATTTCGATAAAGTGTATCCAGTAGTGTTACGGCTACCATCAAAATAAAGAATGCAAATGCTCCAATAAGAAGCATGGAATTAAATTTAGTATCCCAGTACAGGTTCATAAAGAAAGCGCAAACTAAGAATGCTTTAACGAATGCAACTGTAAGTGCTACAACAACATCAAAAGGAGCCGGTATTTCTACGTGCGAAAGCCCAACTGTTAAGATGGTGAGGAGAGTTAATGCTATACCGATCGCCCAAAGTTGGCCGACAGATGAAACGTGATGTTCGTGATGATTGTGTTCGCTCATTGTTTTGTCCTCAGATAATATCATTCAATTAAGTAAAGTAGCGGGAATAGGAAGATCCAGATCACATCAACCAAGTGCCAATACAGACCTACCATCTCAACCGGAGTATAATACTCACTGCCAAATTCATTTCGTTTTGCTCTGATGTATATCCAGATCATTAAGCCAATACCAACAATAATGTGAATGGCGTGAATCCCTGTCATTACATAGTAAATGCTAAAGAATACATGTGCTAATGGATGATCGATTCCTTCGTAAGTATAAAGAGTTGCACCGGGGAAAATTCCATCGTGCATTTTGTGTGAATATTCAAAGTATTTAATGACCAAGAATACACAAGCAAGTGTGATTGTAATCAGTAAATTGATCTTAATCCACTTAGTTTTATTTAATTGAGCTGCACGAATAGCCATTGCAACTGATAAACTACTTCCAATTAGTACGACAGTGTTTATCGCACCCATTGTTGTATCTAATTTAGTTGCAGCCATTGTAAATAGATCCGGGTACCAAGCTCTGAATACGATGTAAGCACAAAATAAACCGCCAAAGAATAAGATCTCATTAACGATAAATACCCACATCCCCATTTTTGCTGCATCAAACTGCTGATCAGAGTCCACAAAGTGGTGCTGAAGATGAGCAGGATGTGCCTGTGAATGATTTGACATTTAGATTTCCGTGTGTGTTTTATTAGTTAATTTCTTTTTTAGCCTAAACTGTAGTTTTTCCACTGCTCGCGTTCCTTATCAACAACTTCTTTGGCTGTTTCAGAATCATGACCATTTGTGTCTACGGCTAATCCTAACTGGAATTCTTCCATCGGCTGGTGGTAGTCGTAAGGACCATGAATCACAACCGGAGTGTGATCAAAGTTGTGGAAGTCAGGTGGTGATGTTGCCTGCCATTCCAATCCACGGCTTCCCCAAGGGTTTGCCGGAGATTTTGCTCCTTTGAACAGAGAGTGCATCAGATAGTAAAGGATGATCAGGAATCCAACGCCTAACAAATAAGAACCAATTGTTGAAGTTTGGTGGAATGCTGTGAACTGATCTACATAGTTATAATATCTTCTTGGCATTCCCTGTGCTCCCATTACAAACTGAGGAAGGAAGGTCACGTTAAACCCAACAAAAATGAATACAGAAGCTATTTTAGCAAGTTTCTCATTGTATAGTTTTCCGGTCATTTTTGGCCACCAGAAATGCAATCCAGCAAGCAGTGCGATCAACGTTCCACCCATCATAACATAGTGGAAGTGAGCTACTACGTAGTATGTATCATGTAAGTGAATATCTACTGAAAGAGCACCAAGCATAATTCCTGTAAATCCACCAATGGAGAATAAGAACAGGAATATAAACACGTAGATCATAGGCGTATCCATTTTAATGGAGCCTTTATATAAGGTCGCGATCCAGTTAAAGATCTTGATACCTGTCGGGATACCTACCAGGAAAGTAAGGAATGAGAAAACTGTAGTTGCTACTGCAGATTGTCCTGAAGTAAACATGTGGTGTCCCCAAACAAGGAAACCAATGAATGCAATCGCTAATGAAGAAAGTGCAATAGCCCAGTATCCGAATACTGTTTTCTTAGAGAATGTTGAGATTACTTCTGAAATAATTCCGAATCCCGGCACGATCATGATATACACAGCAGGGTGGGAGTAGAACCAGAAGAAATGCTGGAACAGTACCGGATCACCACCAAGAGCTGGATCAAAGATTCCAAAACCTAACCATCTTTCCATTGTTAACAGAAGAACGGTGATTGCAAGTACCGGAGTTGCCAATACCTGAATGATGGAAGTAGCATACAGTGCCCAAACATTCAAAGGAAGTTTTCCCCAGGTAATTCCCGGAGCTCTCATCTTGTGGATGGTTGTAATAAAGTTAGTTCCCGTCAGGATAGAGGAGAAACCAAGTATAAATACCCCCATGGTTACCCAGATCACACTACTGGAGGATTCTGTACTATAAGGAGTGTAGAATGTCCAACCCGTGTCTAAACCATGTTGTGCTAAAGCAATGAAAGTGAAAATTGCACCGGCTACATAGATGTAAAAACTGGCAAGGTTCAGTTTCGGGAAGGCTACGTCCTTTGCTCCGAGTTGCATTGGCATAATAAAGTTACCTAATGCCGCAGGAATAGAAGGAACTAACACGAAGAATACCATGATGGCTCCGTGCAGGGTAAATAACTGATTGTATGTGTCTGCTTCAATAAAAGTTTTAGCAGGGGTCATCAATTCAGTTCTAAGTAGAAGCGCTAATGCTCCACCAACTGCAAAAAAGATAGCTACGGCAACCAAGTACATGATCCCGATCTTCTTGTGATCTACAGTTGTCATCCAAGCCCAAACACCTTTTTCATCTGTGAGATAGGTGTTAGAAGGATTATCAGATGGTTTAAAGCGCTGAACTTTTAGAGTTTTTTTATTTGATACTTCAGCAGTTGCCATATCACTTAAGCGTTTTTAGATATTCGATGATATTGGTGATTTCTTCGTCAGAGATTCTTCCTTCATAAGGAGTCATCACGTTATCGTAGCTTTCTACGATCTTAGCACCGGGATTTAAAATTGATTCGCGCAGATAGTTTTCATCTACGGTTACAGTAGAACCATCTGAAAGAGTTTCTTCGCTTTCCCAAAGTCCTTTGAAAGAAGGTCCGATCAGTCTGGTGCCGTCGTCAGAGTGACATGTAGTACAACCCTGAAGCTGAACTAATTGCTCTCCTTGTTCCACAGGTGTTCCTGAAACACCGCCGCCATTCTTTTCCAACCAGGTTTGGAAGTCTTCTTCGGTGTGTACGATAACTTTTGCAAGCATATCAGAATGTCCGGTTCCGCAATATTCTGTACAGAATACAATGGATTCTCCGGCTTCTTCAGCTTCAAACCATACGTAAGTATATCGTCCGGGAACAACATCATGCTTTACACGATAATCAGGTACAAAGAAAGAGTGTAGTACATCAGATGATTGAAGAACGATCTTTACGGGACGTCCTTCAGGAACATGAATTTCATTAAGGGTTTGAGCACCATTGGCATATTTTACATTCCAGCCCCATTTAAAACCGTTAACCTGAATTTCATACGCATTATCAGGAACAGATTTAAGGTTTAACCAGCCGGTGTATCCCCAGCCAAAAATCACAAAACAAATCAGAAGCGGAACCACTGACCATGTAATTTCCAGAGTATTGTTATGAGTAATTACCGGAGTTTCATCATCTTCAGATCTTCTGCGATATTTGATCGCAAAATAAATGAGAGCGAAAGTGATACCGATCAAAAGAACGAGACTCACTTCATTGATAAAATGAAACAAGGCATCGGTGCTGTCGGCTGTGGGCGATTTCGCCTCAGGAAGCATGAATTCGAACAGTCTGTCCATTAGTTATAGTCGAAGTTTTGTGATTGTTTTTTACGTCTTTCCCGTACCCAAAAAAGGGTGAGAAATATACCGAGAATTATTAGAGTAGCCAAGCCCCCAATCTTCATAATATTCATGGCAACCGGCACATAGCTGTTAGAATCAGGATCGTATTGATAGCAGTACATTAGAATTTTATCAACAGTACTGCCAATTTTACCATCGGCTGATTCGAACAAAGCATTTCGTGTATCAAATTCGTTATATTTAATGCCGTAAAGATAGCGAGTGATCTTTCCATCAGGACTCAGCATAATAATTGCAGCACTGTGCGCATATTCTCCGGTTCCCTGAACTTCGTTGTATTTGAAGCCCACAGCATCAATTACTTTATCGATCTGGGATTGTTTACTCGTTAAAAAGTACCAGCCTTCTTCAGCATTTGTATTAGTAAGTTTGTTGATGTACTTACTACGATATTCTTTTGCCATGTTGTGGTCTTCCAGTGGGTCAATACTGAACGAAATAACCAGATAATCTTTTCCTGGCTTCCATGCCAATTCATCAACTACATCAATTACACCGTCAACAACTAAACCACAAAGCATCGGGCATTCATAATAGAGAGGATTCAGAATTACAGGCTTTCCTTCTTCGAGTAAATCGCCTAAACGAATGCTGTCACCATCAACGGTGGAAAATTTTGCATCAAGAGGAATAATATCTCCGAGTTTTTCCTCGATGCCTACGTCTTGCAGCGCTTGCGAAGTACCCGTATTACTACTTTGGGCAAAACTTCGAAATGGAAGTTGAAGCACTGCAAACAAAATACATGCTAACAGTGCAAAGCGTCTCATAAAATTAGTTTTCAGCTATCTTATTAATAGCCTGATCAATTGGTATTCTGTATGTTCCGTTTTCCAGATCAACAACACCATAGCTATTCAGCGTTTCCGCATCCTTAGCTTTCAATTCTTTTATTTCGGAATATTGACTATTTACAGAAGCTTCGTTTTGAGCATCAAACCAGCTGGCCTGAGCAAACTGTATCAATCCATAAATAATTACAACTACCAGACCTGTTCCAAAAGTGGTCCAAAAGAAAAGCTTATTATAATTCAGGTTATCATCGTTAACTCCGTGAGAAACCGCAGCTATAAGTAGCTCATCTTCTGTTTCAAGATTTACATTTTCTCCGGATGCGTGATGGTGACCACCGTGAGCATCTGATCCTTCAGCGAAAAGAGTAGCTGAGTTCTTTTTAAGAGCAGCTACCCATTCAATAACTTCATTTTTTGAAACGCCTTTCTTTTTTGCGAAATCGTCCAGTTCCCCTACAGGAAGTGAGATTGCTTCCAGAGCTGTTTGTGCTTTAAATTCTGCGCTGTGCTTAGTCGACATAGATCAGCAATTAATGATGATAAGATTTTGATAAACATTCGTCCATTTTAGGATCGTTCTGTGGGATCATGCTTTCTTTTTTGAACTTGTTGAAGAACAAACCAAAGAACATTCCACCTAACCCTAAAAAGGTAGCGATATCAATCCAGCTGAAATGAAGACCATGAGCATCTCCTGCATGGTTAGCCGGCATTGAGATCCAGTAAATTTCTAAAAAGTGCATAACCAGAACGATGACGGATACTAATCCTAACATGAAACGGCTGCGCTTAGCTTCCCGGTTAATGAGAAGTAAAAATGGTAGTGCAAAACGGAAGATCAATAATCCGTAAGCTATGTATTCAAATCCGCCTTCCAATCTGTTATAGAACCAAAGTGTTTCTTCCGGAAGGTTAGCATAATAGATCAGCAAGAACTGACTGAAAGCGATGTATGCGTAAAATACTGTGAAAGCAAAGAACCATGCACCAAGGTCGTAAATATGTACTTGCTTGATAGTGTCTTTCAAAATTCCTTGTCTCTGAAGGAAGAATACCAACAAGATCATTACAGGCCAGAAAGCCTGGAAGTTGATTGCAAAGAAATACACGCCAAACATCGTTGAGAACCAATGTGGATCTAGCGACATCAACCAATCAAAACCCGCAAATGCAACAGAAAGAGCGAACAACGGAATACCGGGAGCACTGATCTTTCTCATGAGCGTAGTCATGCCCCAATCGCTGGTTTTGTCCATTTCAACAGATGCTTTGTACAGTTTGTGGCCTAACCAACCCCAGATCGCAAAGTAGATAACCTGACGAACAATGAAGAAAGTTTGGTTTAAATAAGCTGATTTACCATAAACTATCTTATCGAACTCTGCACTTGCTTTGTCATAAAGTGCAGGATCTGTCCAGTGATAAAGAGTCTGCATTCCTAAAAGAACTGGAATAAAGAAAATAGCCCAAACCCAGATGTTTGAAGAAAATACTTCAAAAAAGCGTTTAAATACGGTTCCCCAGCTCGCTTTGGTAACATGATGCAGCATCACTGTGATCAATGCTGAAAGGGAAATGCCTGCAAAAAAGGTAAAGCTTACGATATAAGAAAAGAAAAACTGATCGGGTTGTAAGAAATAACCGATAAAACTGGCGATCAATCCTGCAAATCCAAGTCCAAAAGCAGCACGAGGGATCATGCTGTTTTGCGGGAATTCGAGAGAATCTGTAATAGTTGGCTTATGACTCATTGTAATGTATTAAGCTATTTTCTTAGTTATCACTCAGTGATTTTATGTATAGAACCAGTGATTCAATTTCTATGTCAGACAAGTAATCGTAAGGCTGCATAACACCTGTTTCGTATCCTTGTGTCTTTTTTGCTCCGGGAGCTACAATGGATTCACGAATGTATGTCTCATCTTTTGTGATAGAGATCGTATTTCCATCTGCATCAACACCCTGAGCTGTACTTCCAAATAATCCTTTCCAGGTTGGTCCAATTCCGCCTTCAGCACCATCTTCATTATGGCAAGTTCCACATGCATACTGTCCAACCAATTGCTCACCCATTTGTACAGAAGCTTCAGCTTCCTTTTCAGGTTTGCGAGCTTCGGCAAGAGCAGCTAAACGCTCTTGTTCAGCTTTATATTCATTTTGAAGTTCATTTACATCAACATCATACTGGTTGATCTCATCTTCGCTAACATTTTGACTAGCCTGAAGCGCCCTGATGTAAGCTACAATTGCCCAACGGTCTTCAACTTTAATTTGAGTTGCGTAAGAAGGCATTGTTCTCACGCCATTGTAGATAGCAGAATAGATTTCTCCGTCCGGTGCTTCTCTTAAACGATCCTGATGGTAAGTAGGAGCCGGAACATAACCGTAATTTCCCGTCATGATAATTCCATCACCTGCACCGGTGCCACCGTGACAAACTGAACAATATACATCGTAACGCTCTTGTCCTCTGTAAAGCAATTCTTTGGTTACTTCAACCGGGATGTCAGCGATCCACTCTCCGTTTGCATTGGTACCTTCGTAGTAAGCTACATCAGATTTTAACAATCCACGAGCTATGGTTCCTTCTACAGGTTGTCGCATAGAACGGTTGTCTTCAAAAAACTTGTTTACTTCCTGAGCTTCCATTCTGGGTTGCTGATCCATGTTCATGTTAGGATGCACAGGAGGTTTTTCAGAAATCTGTCCCCGGCATGAAGCGAAAACCAAAGCAGCTCCACTTAAACAAGCCATTTTAAGGATATTCTTAGCGGTCATTAAAGAAGTTATTTCATTCTTGTTAGTCATATACTTCCTCTATATGTGTTGCTCCGGCTTCTTTAAGCAATTCTTTAACTTTTTCAGTTTCGAAAAGAGAATCTTCAGCTTCAATACAAATGAAGAAGCCGTCGTCAGTAGCCTTTTTAAATCGGTCAACGTTAAAAAGAGGGTTGTTCAATTTCGGAAGCCCGTTCAGGAAGAACATTCCAAATACAGCACCAAATGCTGAAAGTAATACTGTTAATTCGAACGTGATCGGAACCCATGCAGGTGCATTGAAAAAAGGTTTACCACTGATATTCATTGGATAATCCATTACAGCCATGAAATACATCATGGTCAGCGCTCCACAAAATCCTACAAGACCATGACCAATTACGATCCATCCCAGTTTAGATTTCTTCAGGTTCATTGCCTTATCAATTCCGTGAATAGGAAAAGGGCTGTAAGTATCGAATTTATTGTAACCTGATTTCACTGTTAAAGCAGCTACATCATATAAAGCCTTTGGATTCCGGAACTCGCCCAGAATGCCATGCAACTTTGGTTGCTCTTCAATTTTCTTTTTAGCTGGTGCACTCATTATTTATGCCTCCACAGCTTTAGGAGTTGGAATTTCAACTTTAGGAGCTTGATAGTCATGATTTTCATCATAATTGTGCGGATCGGCTTGCGGAATTATCATCTTAACCTCAGCAAGTGCGATCATCGGTAAAAATCTTAAGAACAACAGGAACATCGTAAAGAATAACCCAAAGGTTCCTACGTATGTGAGAATATCCCAAATGGTTGGGGAGTAATAATCCCAGGAAGAAGGCAGATAATCATTTGCGAGTGAAGTAACCGTAATTACAAATCGCTCGAACCACATACCGATGTTCACTACAATCGAGATGAAGAAAGTAAATCCAACGCTTCTTCTTAGTTTTTTGAACCAGAAGAATTGAGGAGATAACACATTACAAGTCATCATTGCCCAGTATGCCCATGCATAAGGACCGGTTGCTCTCAATAAGAAAATTGCTTTTTCGTACTCAACGCCACTATACCATGCGATAAAGAACTCCATCATGTATGCAAAACCAACCATTGAACCTGTAACCATAATTACAATGTTCATTTTCTCCATGTGGTCGTCTGTCATGATGTCCTTCATGCCGTAGATCTTTCTGGCAACGATCATCAACGTTAATACCATTGCGAAACCGGAGAAAATTGCACCGGCAACGAAGTAAGGAGGGAAAATAGTAGTGTGCCATCCCGGAATAAGTGAAACGGCGAAGTCAAAGGATACAATAGTGTGTACAGAAAGTACAAGAGGCGTTGCTAATCCGGCAAGGATCATATACGCTTTTTCATAATTCCACCAGTGGCGGTTACTTCCTGTCCATCCTAAAGAGAAAATTCCGTAAGCATATTTTCTGATCTTATCAGTAGCTCTGTCACGAATAGTTGCTAAATCAGGTACTAAACCAACATACCAGAATAAAAAGGAAACCGTGAAATAAGTAGAAACTGCAAACACATCCCAAAGAAGGGGAGAGTTAAAGTTTGGCCACATTGCCATTTGGTTAGGAACCGGGAATACCCAGTAAATAACCCAAATACGCCCAACGTGAATAGCCGGGAATACCCCGGCACACATTACGGCGAAAATAGTCATTGCTTCAGAGAAACGGTTAATGGCAGTACGCCAATCCTGTCTGAAAAGGAATAATACAGCAGAAATCAAGGTTCCTGCGTGACCGATACCAACCCACCAAACAAAGTTGATGATTGCCCAACCCCAACCTACAGGGTTATTTAGTCCCCATACTCCGGTTCCTTCCCAGATTAGGTATCCTACTGCAATTCCAAGTACGGCGAGCAAAGCATTTGCTCCAATCATTGCCAGATACCAACCTTTTGGAGTTGGTCTTAAGTTTATATCAGTAACCAATCGTGTGAGGCTGGCAAAATCATGATCGCCTTTCACAAGAGCGGGTTCCGGTACGTAATCGTATTTACTCATGTTTGGAATTATTCCTGATTAAATTCTTATGCCAAAACTGGGTTTGGGTTTCTTAATTTAGCTATGTACGAAGTTCTTGGGCGTGTATTCAGTTCTTCAAGCATCTGATAATTACGCTCATTTCTCTTCATTTTAGCGACTTCACTATTTTCGTTGGTCAAATCACCAAAGTAGATAGCATCAGCAGGACAAGCTTGCTGACAAGCTGTTTTAACAGCACCTTCAGCAGGTTTTGGAGAACCTGTTTCGATCTTAGCGTCTATTTTAGCTCTGTTAACTCTTTGAACACAGTATGTACATTTCTCCATAACTCCACGGAAACGTACAGTTACTTCCGGATTCATCGCCATTTGGATAATATCAGGCTCTGCTCCGGTTGTTAAAAACTCTTTAGGGAAGTTGAAGAAGTTGAATCTACGAACTTTGTAAGGACAGTTATTTGCGCAATAACGAGTACCAATACAACGGTTATAAGTCATTTGATTCATTCCGTCTTCACTGTGTGTGGTTGCCGCAACAGGACAAACCTGCTCACAAGGAGCCATTTCACAATGCATACACGGAACCGGCTGATGAGCCGTCATTGGAGCATCAGCATCTTCGCCTACATAATATCTGTCGGTACGAATCCAGTGCATCTCGCGACCGCGATTCACTTCTTTTTTCCCGATTACAGGAATATTGTTTTCAGATTGGCAAGCAATCACACAAACACCACAACCAAAACAGGAGTTAAGGTCAATAGCCATTCCCCATTGTGGTTCAGAATCGGGATATGTTTGCTCATCAAACAGTGAAATCGGCACATCTTCGCCTTTTTCAGCAGCTTCTTTCATACCGGGTACTGCATAAGTATGGTAGCTCTTGAAAGAAGCGTAGTCTGGGTTCGATTTATATTCTTCTAAAGTAGCCATTCTGTAAAGATCACGACCCTCAAGGCTGTGGTGATCCTGAACACAAGCTATTTCATAAGTGTCGCTTGTTTTACTTACAGAACCTTCAGATACAAAATGATTTCCAACTAAAGGATAAGTGTCAACTCCACCGGTTGTGTAGTCGATGTAACGATTGGCAACACGACCAATTCCGTCACGTCCATATCCAACGGTTAGTGAAATACTGTTATCCGCATGTCCGGGTTGGATCCAGGCTGCGATCTTAATAGTCTGTCCGTTTGATGTGATCTCTACCACATCTTCATTTTCCACACCTAATTGCTTAGCTGTAGCAGGACTCATCGCAGCTACGTTATCCCAAGTGATTTTAGTCATTGGATCAGGAAGTTCCTGCAACCATGCGATGTTTGCAAAACGACCATCATATAAAGTAGAATCAGCTCTTACTGTAATTTCAATTCCTGAAATTGCATTGTCTTTCCCGGTATCAGGTCTGAAACTGCTGGAAATACGAACGTTCGCTTTGGTAAATCCTGAATTAGTATCAACACCATCATGCAGGAGTTGAGCCCATTTAGATTTAAAACCTGAGCTGTAAATATTTTTCCATGTATTTTGAACAAGGTCGTATCCGGATGTCATTTCTCCAGTCACAATGATGTTCAAAGTCTCAATGTCACTTAGTCCATTATATAAAGGCTGAATCTGAGGCTGAATTACTGAGCGAACACCACCATAAGAATGACCGTCGCTCCATGATTCCAGATAAAAAGCCTTATTAATATGCCATGAAGCTTTTTTTGAAGTCTCATCTACATAATCAGAAAGATGAATCACTTCTTCAACGTTGCTTAATGCATTTTCAAAATCTTTGTTTTGTGCTGAGAATACCGGATTCGTTCCAAGCATTACAACAGTGTCATATCCACTGTTTTTCATTTTTTCAACAGTAGCGTTGAAAGCTGAAGTGGACTCTTCATCTAAATGTGGAACTTCAAGGTAATTTACAGTATTACCGTCGTTACCTAGTGCTTTATTGATCGCAGCTACAACTGCATGTGCATTAGCAGAGTGATTGTTTCCAACAGAAACAACAGATTCGCCACGGTTAGCAACCAATTCATCAGCAAGAGCAGAAATCCACTCATGATCGCTGAATTGATTTGAATAACCACTAAAAGCATTCAATCCTGATACTCTGCCTGAAAGCGCTGCTGCAAGTGCATGAGCAAAAGCATCAATTTCACTGGCTTTTAATCTCAGTCTGTGATCAGCATAAGAACCGGTTAAAGAATATCCGTTCTCAACAGCGTAGATTCTACTCATGGAATCATTCGTGCTGGTAACTTTACGAGCAGCACTGATCTGCTTTCCGTATTCCACACTGTTCGGATGTGTACCGTTTAGCACATCATCATCAAGAGAAACAAAAACGTTTGCTTTAGAAAAATCGTAATGAGCACGAAGTCTTCTGCCAAAAGCTTTTTGAGTTCCTTCCAGAGCGTTTGATTCGCCGAATGGTTCATAAGTAACCCAATCAGCATTACTGAATTTATTTAAAGCCTGAGCTTTCAGTCCCAATAAAGTAGGAGAGGAGCTCGCTTCTGAAATAAAGGCGATATTCTTACTTGTATCAGCGAAATGCTTCTTAGCAAAATCAACAAAATCGTTTACAGTAGAATCAGTGCCTTTTCTTAAAACTTTCTTTGATCTGTCCGGATCATACATTCCTAAAACAGAAGCCTGATGGAAGATACTTGTTCCTCCGTGGCTACCGGGATGCATGTCATTTCCTTCAACTTTTGTAGGGCGACCTTCATGGTTCTCAACTACAAGTCCGGTTAAACTTCCCTGAAACGGCATTGCGGAAGCATAAAACAACGGTACGCCTGGTACGATGTCTTCCGGTTGTTTAGAATACGGTAATATTTTTTGAACAGGACGGCGAGCAAAATCACAGCTTGCCAGTAATACAGCAGAACCCATAATTGCAAGAAATCCACGACGTGAAAATCCATCTGACAACTCTGAAGCATTTTCAGGGAACTCACGCTCAACAAATTTTTGATATTCCTGGTTCTTAGCTAGTTCGTTTAAGCTTTTCCAGTAAGTGTTTTGTTTAACTTCGCTCATTAGATGATGTATAAAGTTCTAAAATCCGTAATTAGTAGTGGCAGCCCTGACAATATTGAGGAGGACTTACATTATTTTTCTTCACCAACTCTGCGCCTAGTTCAGCTTGGTTCTCAGCTTTGTATCCCATAGTAGTAACTTCTTCTACAGGTCTTAATACTTTTTCAGGTTCACGGTGGCAATCTAAACACCATCCCATACTTAAAGGCTCTGCCTGATATACAACTTCCATTTTATCAACTCGTCCGTGGCAACTTTCACAGCCAACGCCCACTGTTACGTGTGCGGCGTGATTGAAATATGCATAATCCGCTAAGTTATGAACACGAACCCATTCAACAGGTTGTCCGGTTTCCCAGCTTTCTCTGATGGGAGCGAGTTTTTCGCTGTCGGTTTTAACCTGATTGTGGCAATTCATACAAGTTTGAGTTGCCGGAATGTTTGCCTGCTTAGAGTCAAACACATTGGTGTGGCAGTATTGGCAATCCAGCCCGAGTTTATCAACGTGTAATTTGTGACTATAAGGAACCGGCTGTTCAGGAGCGTATCCTACATCGGTGTAGCTTGGAGAGAAAAAGTACCATACTGAAAAGATCAGAGCGTTTGCAACAACGATAAGACCGATCAAAATTTTTCGAGGAACTTGATTTGTCCACTTGGGGAAAATCTGCGCCATAAAGATTGCTTAATTTAGTTAGCGGAACATTGCTTAATTACCTTTAATTGAAGCGGGGCAAATCTACCGATATTTTCCATCTATATGAAGTCAGGAATGGATAGAACCTTCTATTTAAAACTGTTCTAAATAAAAAGAGCGCCGATTCAAACCGTAGCTTTATCAAAGCATCAAAAGATACTATACATTTGATAAAGTTTCCTGAAGAAATTCAGAAATAGGAAAGAAATGTTAAGTAAAAAATTCTGCTGAAGTTTGAATGTCGAGAATGGGGGATGGATGGGTTTTGTTTGAAGTAGTATAAGATTGAGATTCCGGATTAGTTATTAGGATATCTCAAATCGAAACTCCCTTCTATTTCTTTGAATGTATTTGTGTTCGAAAAGGAATAGATTTTAATTCCGGAAGTTGTACCAATAGCTACAATATTTTCTCTTGGTGAAAAGGCTACATTAGTAATAATCTCATCAAATAAATATGTACCAACATGTTTTCTGTTTTCAAGATCAAGCAGATGCAATTCGTGTGAGCTACCGGCAAGTACTAATGTTTCATTATAGTTAATAGATACATATCTGGAATCAAATTCGAAATACCTAGAGTTTGTTTTAGCCTTATAGATATAAGCACCTAAGACTCTGTTTGCTAAGCTGAGATAAGTTCCTTTTGTTGAGAATCTTACATCTTGCGATATATCATCAATATTAGTAAGGTTATCAAAAGCAATAAGATTACCAACACTATCTGAGAGGTTTAAAAATCCATTTATATTATACGCAATACTATCACCTGTTGGACTTACTGATAGTTGTCTAATATTTGATTGACTAGTAGGAACACCCTCTGACAAAGTAAAAACAGTATTGTTTGTTAATAGATTGTGTTTACTAAAGAGACCTCGTGTACTGTTTGTATAGATTGAATTAGCATCAGGAGAAAAATGAACATCATAAACAGAAAAATTATTTTTAGTATAAATCAAAGTATCAGCTTCATAATCATATACCGCTACAGATCTTTTTGTTGAGGATGCAACTGCAATTCTTTTTTTTCTTTCATTGATATCTAGACCATGAATAGAAGCATTTAGTAAATCTTTAGAATAAATAATGGAATTACTATTCAAGTCATAAATCAAAACACCGAGATCAAGAGGGTTGAAAAGAGAACCTCTTGAAACAGCAATTAAATTTCCGGATTCACTAAAGCGAAAGTGTCTGGAGCCTTCGAAAGAAAAACCACCTTCTTCAACCAATTCAGGTGAATTAGATAAACCTACTCTAACACTTGGATTTGAAGTTGTAGTCTTGATTCGAAAATAAAAAGTTGAAAAGGGAAAATCAGAACTTGATCCTGTGTATGAGGTTGTGTTTTTTGAAAAAATCTTATAGTCTTCGAAAAGGGTTCCGTCGTAACTTACCTGTAGTATGTATTCCTTTATATAACTTGACTCTGAGGACCATACCAGAGTAAAAAAGTCGCTTTCTAAACTAGAAATATTTATAGTTGGATTTATTCTTGGGATTTGAGCCTTGTATCCGTATTTAGTTATAGAAGAGTTATCTTTAAATGCTCTAATAGCATATTTAACTTCTTTTTTATTTGATATTGAATATGAATCAAAAGGAGCAAGGGTGTCAGTAAATGTTGTTTCGTTAGCTTGAAGTAAACCAATTACCTCGTAGTTTGAAAAATCATCATCAGCTTCTTGACTTCTTAAGACTTCAAACCCAGTTTCAATATCAATATTATCATTCCAGCTAATAACAGTTTTATTTTCATTAATGATTGCAATCGGGTCTACAGAAATATTATAAAACTGTGTTGGTAAGTAATCAGCTGTTATTTCATCAATGAAAATGTCATTAGAAATATCATGTTTGCTTACATATGTACGTATGAAGTAGTTTCTGTCATTGAAGTCTTTTTCAAATAATGGTGTGAGAAAACTAGTAGTACCATTATAAAGAGTATCAATGATTATGGGTTCATTATTTATCGAATCCGAATAATATACTAGTGAAATAAAAGGCCAATTCGTTTCGAAACCCCAACTGAAATTTATAGCAGTTGAATCTGAATTTTGTGATGAATAGGAAGATGTATACGGGTAAGAAATGCTACCAAAATTTATTCCAGTATATATACTATCGGATGAAATTATTGCTCCGTTTTCCTGAACACGTTCATTATAAACTAAATACAGTGTTTGTAGATTTATTTCACCGCTCGCATCTTCATATTCTTTTGTCTTAATATCAATAGTATCTAATATTGTATAATTTCCAGAATTATTAAGAGATTTGCTCAGGATGTAATAGTCAGCAAATTTAACAGAATCTTCCCAACTAATTCTGATGACTTTATTATCAAGGATTTCAGTAGAAATATTTTCAGAAGATTCTAAAGAAAAAGTTGGCGCTTCAGGATCATTCGGATTATCTCTCTCAATTTTAGTTGGAGCATCCGAACAACCCTGAATCATTAACAATCCACAAAAAATATAAAGAAGTGATCTAAGCATCGTTAAAAGTCAATTTTCAAAGTCGAAGAATACAATTTTATCTGAAGAAGTTACTGTACTAGTTTTCAAATAAACTCCATTTTTTTTCTGCCGAAATTCTATATAAAAATAAACCATTTGCAGATCCAACAGCTACTAATTCTTCTGATGGTGAAAATCTTAGATCAAAAACTTCACCCGAAAAAGAGTGGCTCAATAATTGCTTTTTTGTGCTAAGTTCAAATAACCTTAATAGCGAACCTTTAGCTGTTATATAAAGTTTATCGTTAAAGCTGATGGAAATATGTTCCGCACCTGTTTGAAGGTATCTACTAGCAGGATTTGTAAAATGAATTTCTGCTTTATCAAAATCGCTAACATTTGAGATGTATTTCCCACTTTTTGAGAAATTAACTTTCTGTGCAGTACTACCATAATCCAAAACATGAGAAAATTCGATAGGTCTAAAATTGGAAGAATTAAGAAGTCTAAAAAAACCGTCGCTGTTATAGGCAATTGAATCACCTGTGGGACTTAGGGAGATGCTTCGCAGAGAACTTGTAGTACTAAACGGTGGTTTTCTGGATTTAAGAGATTTGTTGATGAGATCAACTTTGTAGACTTCATCTCTTGCTGAGTTCGTATATACAAACTTGTTTTCCGGACCGAATTCAACATCAAACACATTTAGACTAGCATTGTATTCTATTGCATTAGTGTCAAAATTGTAGATAGTCAATAGTTGATTTTCATATGACGTAAGGGCCATCAGGTTATTTTCCTCATCTATATCTACACCGTTGATAGGTTTTGCTATGGGAGCGTCATTATATAAGGTAGAGTTGTTGTTAATGTCAAAAATGCCAACATCTTCTGAATCAGCATCACCTGAGAAGAACGTTTTTGAAACAATAATTAAATTACCACTATCACTGAACCTGATATTTCGGGAATTAGTAAAAGGAAAATTAGCTTCTTCAACTAAATAACTTGAATATTGTAATGCGATTCTATCTGAGTATTTAGAGGTTTTACTTTTAACGCGAAAGTAGTGAACTGAGTTTGTTGAAAGATTAGACTCAGTTGAGTTAAAAGTTTCGTTTTGAAACGTTTTGTAATCAAAGAATGAATTGCCATTTGAACTTGCTTGCAAAGTGAATTGGCTCACTTTTTCAAGAGAATTTGTGCTCCATTGTAGTTTAAAAGATTCTGTGGTTAAATCTGAAACAGAAAGAGTAATGTTGGGAGGCGTAAAGTTAACTTGATATCCGTATATGCCCGTTTTTGTGTTATTTTTAAACACTTCAATATCGTAGAAAGTCTTAACCTGACGCTCTATTCCAGAGCCATCTATAACATAACCTGTTAAAGGATCCTGAGTGTCTGTAAATGAAGTCGTATTTGCGTTCAGCTCAGCTATCACTATAGGCTCAAAAGCTTCATTTCTATTAAAGCCTTTGCTTCTAAGAATCCTGAATCCATCTTCAAATCCTGAATTATCTTTCCAGTTGATAACAACTTTTCCCTCATTAACTACTTCAATATTGGTGATTTCAGGAATGAAATCCAGAATATGGTAAAGTCCTGAATATCTTTTATATGGATTTTCTAAATCAATATTTATATCGGAAACAAAAAACTTTAAATCGAAGAATTTGTCCTGAAAATCTCTTTCAAAAGCAGGAGTTGTATAGGTATTGGTGTTTGAAAGAGTGTCCAGTACAACGTCTTTTTCAAGGTCATTATCATAAGTGGTTATTATAACCGTGAAAGGCCAATCAGATTCAAATTCCCAATTAAATACAATTGCAGTTGTATCCGTATTGTAAGAATATGTTTGAGTTACTAAATCGCCAAAATCGATCCCGGAATTAATTCCGACAGAGGTTTTTATGCTGTCATTTTGTTGTTTACGAATACTATAAATCAGATAACTTGTATGCAGATCTATTTCTTTACTGTTGTCGATAAAACTTTTTTTATCTGCATCCAGAGTGTCTAATGTTTGAAAATCTGAATTAGTATTTATTCTTTTCTGTATTACATAATGAGTAGGAACTATTGATGTATCTGTCCAAACCAATTCGATCTTTTTTTCTTCTAAAATATTTACAGAAAGGTTTTGAACGGGCTCAACAGTAAAGGTTTCCGATTCCGGATCATTCTGATTCGTTCTTTCTATTTGAGTGGGTGTTCCACTACAACTAAGAATAAAAACGAATGCTAAAAATGCTAAGTTTTTTAAGTAGCTTCTCATCTAGAAGTCAATTTTAATGTTGGCTTTAGGAATGAGATCTTTATCAAAGTCTACATACGGTTTTACATATAATCTGTCCGATCTGAAGCCAATATCAGGTGGTTTGATTCCGTCAACGATATTTAAAGTATAAACCAGACCTAATCCCAATAAAGAATAGTTTCTTATTTTGTCAGATTTTTCAATTCTATCTAAAGCTTGATTTGACTCTGAAATTATCTGCAGGATTCTGTTGGGATCCTGGGAAAGTCTGTATTCATTTCGGAGATCTTCATATTTATTTTTTTCCTTTTCCGAATTTATAACAGATAGTGCAGTGCTAATTGTTAAGGCAGAAGAAATTCCAATGAAGACAAAGCCTTTAAAGTTTTCTCTCTTGGTTATTTGAGCATAACCCGGAATAAAGCTTCTTTTGAAAACCTGAGACTTAGAGGGGCGCAGATAACTGTCTATAATTTGAAAATCATCAGAAACAATGAATTCCTTTTTTAAGGTAGTATTCCCATTCTCTATATTTAATATATAAGAACCTTCAGAAAGAGACATTCGGGCATTTTCTGAACCAAGATATTGTCCGTTAATTTTAATTTTTGAATCGTAATCAGTTAATACAATTAAATTAGCATCCCAAAAGCAGCGGGCATATGAACTATATTTTCTTCGGTCAGTATTATTGGCTAAAAATGCTGATACAAGGGTGTTTTCAGTTGTATCCCCGGCAGTCAGTTTTTGATTTACTGTAACATCTTTGAAATCTTCTTGAACATAGGTCAATGATTCAATTTTAGTAGGAACAACCAAAGTGTCCTTTTTTCCTATTTCAATACAATTGTTAAAATTGCCATCTATTACAACAAATCCGCTATTAGACTTAATATTGGAAATCACTAAAGAGGAATCATTTTGTGCTTTCAGTGCTAAGCTTATAAATGGAACAATAAATAACAGGGTCATAATTTTTTTAGTCATGCAGAAAAGATAAGATTTAAATCATTTATTAATAATTAAATCAACCCTCTGGATTTCAATTCCAGATATTTATTGATAGCGTTCACAGATAACTCTTTGGGAGGATTGAGAATAGTATGAATTCATCTGGTTTATATAATTTTTGCAGTTTATCATTTTTTATGAAGAAAGCTTTCAGGCAAATACCTTTGGTCTTTTTAAAACTTTGTTCCAATAAGCCGTGCGTTTTACATTCTAAAAAAAGATTGTAAGCAATAGATGATCTTTTATTACTTTCGTAGTTAATCAAAAGTAAAATCTGTACACTATGAGTAATTATCATTTGCTGCTGATAGTTTTTTGTATTTTTTATTTGGGTTCATGTACCGGTTCTGATGTAAAAAAAACAGAGAAATCATCACTTATGGATCTGGGTTCAGAGGTTGAAACTGTGCTTTTAAATGAAGCCAAGTCTGTTCTTCAGAAATATGATGATTGGGAACACCAAGAATATTATGGAATAGATGTTTCACACTATCAAGGCAATGTGGTAGATCTGATGAGTTCCAGAGATAGCTTACACTTCATTATTTGTAAGGCAACTGAAGGTAGCAGTTATGTTGATCCCGATTTTCATTCCAACTGGAAAGTCATAAAAAGTAAAGGATTTATAAGAGGAGCTTATCATTTTTATAAATTTGATACAGACCCGGTTACGCAAGCAAATCATTTCGCTAAACAGATTAGTGACATTGATTTTTCTGATATTGCACCGGTCGTAGATGTAGAAGAAGGAAGTTTAAGCAGTTCGATTGATGCCCAAAAAATGCACACTGATTTACAAACTTTCCTCACAACAATAGAAGCTTCTTTAAAGCGCAAACCTATTATTTATTCAAATACTTCTTTTGCCAACCAATATTTGACAAATTCCGCTTTCGGTGAATACAGACTATGGCTAGCCGATTACACAGAAGGAAATCCTGATATCCCTAATGTTTGGAAAGAGAGTGGTTATTTGATTTGGCAAAAAAGCTCAAACTATCATGAGCGTTCGGTAACAACTGATTTCGATCTTTACCATGGAAAACTTAATGAATTGGTTCGCTGATGAAGATATCTATACAAAATAAAAACCTTGTATTTTCTGTGCTTAGCGGTTTATTGGTTATGATTGCAATTTCAGGAGTACTGGAAGAATCTTCCGTTAAATATGTTAAAGGGATTGCAGAGAAAAATCTTGGGTTTCTCGGATTGCTCACAGAGTTAAAATTACTCGTTTCAGGAATCAGTGATTTCGTCCCTTTTTTAAAAGAACACAATCAAACGTTCAATGAATCATTGGGTAAAGCAGAGCATTACCTGTTAATTGCCAATGTAATTTCGCTTACTCAGCTTATGCTCCTTGAAGTGAGCAAGACATGGTTTGTAAAAGGGTTAGTTATACTCTTGTTTGGATTGACGTTTTTGCCAAAATTGAAATCTTTACCAAAAAAATTATTCATAGTTGTATTGGCTGTATGTCCGGGGCTTCAACTTTTTTCTGTGAGCATGCATCAGCTTTCAAAGCCAACTACAATCGATTACGGAGAAAAATACCTGACGGAATTAAATGCCTCAGTAGATAGCTTGCAGAGTGAAAGAGCTCAGCTTATGCAGGAGCATGAAAATAATATGACAGAAATTGATAATGGTAAAAAGGGGATAAGGCTTTTTAAAAAACTGAAGGAAGATATTTCTTATGATTTGAAAAAGTCAGCTGCAACCATAAAAGGTGATTATTCTCAGATAAGGATTCTCTTACATAGTGGCGGAAAGGAGATTCTGAGAAAATTATCAATTTTTGGTACGATGGTATTCTTTTCATTATTCATAATGCCAATCGGATATTCAATTGTGGTTTACATCATCTATAAATCAGTTATTACTGCAGAAGTAAAAGAAGAGCTGGAGTCTATAGAAAAGAAGTTACAAACACGGTTTATTGATATGCCGGCTTCGAAAATAAAATCTACTTTTGAAAAGGTTGAGAAAAAAGAGGAAGCAATTAAGTCAGATATAAAAGATGCAGAAAACAGAGTACAGCAAGAGGAGAACTCGATAAAAAAGAATATTGAATCGGCTGAAGAAGATATCAAAGACATCAAGAACTTAAGGAAGAAAGACTGACCTCTAAATCAACCCTCTGGATTTCAATTCCAGATATTTATTGATGGCGTTTACAGATAACTCTTTGGGAGGAGTGAGGATAGTGTGAATGCCCCGCTGGTTCAACGCTTTCACGATCTGACGTTTTTCTAAACTGAATTTCTCTGCGATGGTTTTAGTGTAGATATCTTCGATGGTTTTTGAGTCTTGCTCTATCAAAGATGTCATTTCTGTATTTTCAAAAAACACTACAACTAATAAATGATCCGCAGCTAATCGTTGTAAATAGGGGAGTTGTCGTTCCATCCCTGAATAGGTTTCAAAATTGGTGTACAGAAGGATCAAGCTTCTTTGATTAAGATGCGTTCGCAGGCTTACCAACATTCTCTGAAAATCAGATTCCAGAAAATTTGTTTTCAGATTATAAAGAGCTTCCTGAATTTTACGGATGTGAGTTCTTTTCTTCTCAGGTTTTACAACTACTGATCTGTTATTGGAAAAGGTGATTAAGCCGGCTTTATCTTCTTTGATCAGGGTAATATTTGAAATCACCAGGCTTGTATTTATGGCATATTCAAGCAAACTTAAGCCATCAAAAGGGAGCTTCATTACCCGCCCCATATCGATCACATTTACAACTTGTTGGGATCGCTCGTCCTGATATTGATTGATCATTAAAGAGTTGGCTCGTGCAGTTGCTTTCCAGTTTAAGGATCGGATATCATCGCCCCGTACATATTCTTTGATTTGATCAAACTCCATGGTGTGACCAAGTCTGCGGATCTTTTTTACTCCGATATCAGTCAGCCGATTTGAGATTGCATACATCTCAAATTTTCTCATTTGCTTGAAAGACGGGAATACGGGCAACGTAGCTTTTTCAGAAAAAACAAAACGTCTGCTAAATAAGCCGATCTTTGTTTCTGCATATATCTTAAGTGCTCCAAATTCGAATTCACCTCTTTCAGTGGGCCTTAATTGATAGCTGAGTTTTTTGGAATCGTTAGGATCGAGAGTTCTCTTGATCTTAAAATCTCTTACCTGAAACTGAATGGGAATCTCATCAATTATAGTCAGAGAAACCGGAAAGTTATATTGGTTGGAGCAAGTAATATAAATCTCATTATCATCACCATTTGACAGCTTTTTAGGCAGAAGGCGTTCGGCTTTAATTCCATCTTTAGAATACAAAAGCAATAAATCTGCAATGGAAGAAACACCCAGAATGATCAGTAGAATATCACCTATAGCCTGAATTGAACTATAGAAATAGCCTAACACATAGCTGGAACTAACCAAAGCTATGGACAGAAAAAACCTATTATTAAAAAATAAGCTTTTAATGAATTTCACTATCTGGGAACCTCAACTTTATCTGCAAGTTGTTTAATGATCTGATCAGGAATTATGCCCTCCATTTCCTTTTCAGGAGTAAGTGTAATTCTGTGCCGAAGTGTAGGTACTATGACTTGTTTAACATCTTCAGGAGTGATAAAATCTCGACCTCTCATAGCGGCCCAAGCCTGAGCGGCTTTTAAAATAAACACAGATGCTCTTGGAGATGCTCCAATATAGATGGAACTGGAGTTTCTGGTTTGATGAACGATCTTAGCAATATATTCCATCAATTCTTTTTCGACGTGGATCTCTGAAATAACTTTTCTTTGAGCATTTAGCTCTGCAGCATTTACAACCGCATTAAGCTGTTCAATTTCTGAAGCCAGTTTTCGATTATAGCTTCCTTGAAGTATTTGAACTTCTTCTTCAATACTGGGATATCCCACATCAATCTTAAACAGAAAACGGTCCATTTGTGCCTCAGGAAGTCGGTAGGTTCCTTCATGTTCGATCGGATTCTGAGTAGCCACAACTAGGAAAGGCGCTTCCATTTTGTAAGTATTTCCATCAACGGTTATTTGCTTTTCCTGCATCACTTCAAACAGCGCGGATTGAGTTTTTGCCGGCGATCGGTTTATCTCATCAATTAAAACCAGATTAGAAAAAATTGGACCTTTTTTAAATTCAAAATCCGTGGTCTTTGTATTGAATACGCTTGTTCCGGTAATATCGGCAGGCATCAGATCAGGCGTAAACTGAATTCTTGAGAAACCGGTATCAAGTGTTTTTGCAAATAAACGAGCCGTTAATGTTTTAGCTACTCCGGGAACACCTTCCACCAGAATATGTCCGTCAGCTAATAAAGCACAGATCATGAGATCGATCATATTATCCTGACCAACGATAATTTTTTTGATCTCTGTGCGGATATTAGAGATCATATTTTGAAGTTCAGTCAGGTCTAAACGACTTTCAAATGGAACTTCAGAGTTAGAAGAAGCTTCTTCGTTTTCAGCTTCGGGGTTTTCATTGTTTGTTATTTCTTCACTCATCGTTGCGAATTTTTATAAAAATTATCGATTTGCTCGGTTATGGATTGGAGCTCTTTATCGGTTACAGCTTCTTTGGTTGAAAATAGTTCAACTCTATGGAAGAGTTGTTTGGTTTGTTCTTCCGGTATTCCGGATCGTTGAGATACTTTTTCAATAGTTTGCTCAGTCAGTTCGTTTGTATCTATATTCAAATTTGTTCGAAGATAGTCTAAGAAGAAGGAATATTTTTTTTCAAACAGATCTTTATGGGATCCTTTATTCAAATGTAGATTCCCAATAGTTTTGGCAAATTCTATACTGGTATTGGAAAGGGGTTTTATCTCCGGTATGGCTCTCTGCATTCGTTTACTCTTGAATAACAAATACAGTATCAAGCCTGTCAAAGCCAAAAACCAGGCTCGTTTAAGATTGGGTTTTGAGACTATAAACCTGAATGGAGAGGAATAAGCGAGTTTGCCTACTTTGTAGTATTCATCCCAATAGGTATCAGTTTCAGGCAGATAAGAAAGTGCCTTAAAGGCATAATCATATTTTTCGGGATTCTTCAGGAAGTAGTTGGTAAACAGAAACGGACTTGTATGTAAAAAGAAAGCACCATCACCATGCTCTATTTTTATAAAATTGATATTATCACGATTATCAGAACCAAGAATAACCGTTCGTGAAGTGTCAAACTCAGAGAAATAGACTTCATTAAGGGCAATTGGGAAGTCCCAACCGCCCGGGTCTTCTAGTTCAGGATTTACAAAATTAAGTGGTTTTTTAAGAAGAGAATCGAGCGAGTTTGCAGAAGAATTTATAAAAGGAAATTGTTGGTTAAGCTCAAATCCCAGGGAATCAGCAAAACTAGTTTCCATTTTCCATGCAGATATGAAAACATGACTTCCATAATTTACTTCATCCATTAATATCTGCGTTTCAAATTGATCCAGACTAAATTCGGAGTTGATGAAGATCCAGTTTTTTTCATCATAGTTTAATGGTGCTTCAAAAATTGGAAGTTGGTTTTCACTAATCTCACTGTAAGGGAAAAGAACAGGCAGTTGTTCTCTGAGTATGTAAGCCCCAAAAGGCTTTTTATCGGTTGATGAATAACTTTCGGACCAGTCCACGGGTGTAGGTTGTATCAACTGATACATTATGGCAATTAAAGTTAAAAAGCCTAAAGTAAACAGGTACTTTTTTTCTTTCTTGTTCATGAAGACAGTTGCTCCCTGAGTTTAGAAAAAAGGCTGTCCACTTTGGAATATCCCGACCGGTCGATTTCGAAGTCACCATATTCAACAAATTCATAAAAAGTAGTGAGCTTACTGAACAGTGGATTGACAGGATGAGCCCCTAGCTCTCTTTCATAATCGAGATTGGTTTTTTCGATCTTCCAGTGGATGAGTTCCTTTTGGTTCAACAGCTTCAATGTCATCAGATACACATAACGTGTTGCCGCATGAAAATCAGAGTTTCTCAGAGCTTTTTCTTTAAGTTCCTCAAGATTCAATTCTTCAATGTCTTCTTCGGATATCTGAAATGAAATAGGTTTATCTGCATTTTTTCCTTTAAAAACTGAAGTGAGATTTCCTTCCAGCAATTGATTCAGCAATAAAATAACAACAATAGCTATGGATATAATCAATACTGCTCTGAAAATAAAATTACCGACAGGGTTCCCAAGTATCGCCAAAAAAATGCTGATTAATGCTGCTAGAATTCGGTCGAAAAGAGATGTTGGGTTTTCAAGTGCATCACCATATATAAAATCAGGATCGTTGTTATAGCTCTCAATGATTTCCGGGTGAGTTAAACGTATATCAACACCGGAAGAATCGTAAACCACAGACTGAGGTTCCGATTGTCCGTAACTCTGCCTAGTGCTCAAAATAACAATGAACAAGAAGCACAGAACAGAAATAAATCTATATTTAGATGCCGTAGTTTTAATCAGATAAACCTTCAATTCTGGATCGTAAATTTCCGCCTTCTTTTCTTTCATCTATGTTATAAAAGTGAAGTGCAAAGGCGATGTGCATGGCTGCATAAAATCCGGTGGTTATCACAGAACCTAATGCTGTGAGTATGGAGATAATGGTTGAGAAAACTCCTGAGCTTGATTCCACTAATCCTCCATCAAAAGCGAAGGCATATATCAAACCAATTGGTAGCCCAACGGCCAGACTTGCAAAATAGATCATGAAATAAATCACGATTAACAGGGCAAAAGTGATCCACCAAAAGCCTTTTGAAATTTCCCAGGATCGTTTCATTGAATCAAAAATATCCTTTTCCTCAAGCATGAATATTGCAGGGGTAAAACTCAGCTTAATAGCTATATAAATTCCGGGAATTATAAACAGAAAAAAACCAATAGTAATACTCAGATAGATTACGATAAACAGAATTCCCATCCATAATATCAAAGGTAAGATTTCTGAAGTTATGTGTTCCAGATCATTTTCTTTTCCTGAAGAAGTTAACCGAAAATGCTTTAATGTAATTACAGACAATGCCGAAACAGCAACCATGGAAAGCAGCAGGTTTAAAAAATACTCCCAACCGAATAAACTGTTGAAAGAGGCGGAAGTAGTTCCGATTTCAGAGATGGAATTAAATAGTCCGGATGAATATTCCTGAAGAATAAAAGCCTGAATCACATAGAGCGGGACCACGAAATATAGTATGGGTTTGCCTAAGGAAATATAATTCTGCCTTATATACAGAAAAGTATCTGATAAGATTCCGCCGAGGTCTCTGGGTTTTTTGAAAGTGAAATTACTCATGTAGTTTTTTCCTTTTTAAATAAATACGAATCGGTAAGTAAAAGTAGTAACCAATAATAAAGGTGAATGATGTAAGGATAATAAACAAGCTTAAAGCTAAAGGCATTTCGGTATACCGGGTAACAAAACTTTCCAAAAAGCCTGCCATTATAAATATAGGCGTCAGGCTGACGAGCATTTTTATCCCTTCTTTAGCGCCTTTTATAAAAGCAGTGCTTCTTTTATAAGTTCCCGGAAACACAAAGCTGTTTCCAAGAACAAAACCCGCAGCTCCTGCAATAGCTATTGCACTAAGCTCCAGTGCTCCATGTATGAAAATAATAAGCATGGATTCAGAAAGAAGATCATAACTGCTGAAAAAAGTAATAAATGTTCCTACCATCACGCCGTTTTTCAGCAAATGATAGGCTGTTCCCAAAGCAGTAAATATGCCAAAGGCAAAAACTATAAATGAAACCCTGATGTTGTTAAAAGTGATTTTAAAAAACATATTGAGTTGACTCTGCATCTTATAAATAGCAAGAGGATCCTGATTCTCAATGTTTGTCATTGTAAGATTTACGTAACCGTCGCCAAGAATCAATCGAGCAAAAGAAGGGTCATTCATTTGTGAAATTACTCCAACAGCACAGAAAAAAATAAAAACCCCAAAGGCTATGCTAAGCTCTTTAAGTTTATAGGAAAACAACTCAGGTATTTCCCGGGTCCAGAAGGTAATTACCCTTCCGGATTTTTCCTTTTTATTCTTATAGATCTTGTTATGAGCCTGAATAGAAAGGTCATTTAGATAAAGAGCCGTTTTGCTATTCGGATAGAGACTTTGAGCAAATGCAAGATCGTTGTTCAGCTCTATATACAGATCAGCTAACTGATCGGAAGAACTCTTGGTATTTTTATTAAGCAACTCCTCGAAGTTCTTCCATTTTTCAGCATTTTTTCTCAGGAAAGTAACTTCGCGCATAAAAGTTTTTTGGGATATTTCTATGGTGTGTTGAAATCGTGTATCTTCGCTAAAATACTATCTTTTTATAAACAATTAACTACGAATTTTAATGAGTAAAGTTGGAATTGAAACCTCTCAACATGTACAGTTAAATTACAAACCTGCAGAAGTTGGCGACAGGATCATAGCTCATTTTATAGACGGCTTTGTAATTATAGCATATTACTTTATCGCGTTTATGGCATTTGGTTATGTTAGTTCTTCCTTTCAGGGAACATCGGAACTTTGGGGTAGTCAGGAATGGATATTGATTGCTGTTCTGGCCATTCCGGTATTCTTTTACCATCTGATTTTTGAGGTTGTATGGAATGGAAAATCTTTTGGAAAGTGGGTGATGGGATTACAAGTAGTGATGCTGGATGGAAGCAGCCCATCTTTCGGAAACTATTTAATAAGATGGATGCTAAGAATACTGGAAGTATCGCTTACAAACGGGATGTTAGCATTTATTACAGTTTTAATTAATGGAAAAGGTCAGAGACTTGGAGATATTGCTGCTAAAACTTGTGTTATAAAGACCAGAAAGAAAGTAAAACTGAGCGATACCATCTACTCTGAGATAGAAGAAGATTATGAAGTTACTTTTGATCAGGTATTAACTTTATCAGATGAAGATATTACGACAATAAGAGAAGTATTGGGTTCCAAAAAAGATTATGAATACAACACTTGGTTTGTAATGGTACAACGAACTGCAAATATTATCCAAACCAAATTAGGGATTCAAAAAGCTGACCTTAAAGCAGATGATTTTCTGCGAAAAATTATAGCAGACTACAATCACCTGCATGGTTCTTAATAAATATTAGATGAGATTTACTAGATAGGAAAGTCATTATGGGAGCTAATGTTCTTAAGGATTTTCAAGTTGTTTCTGTAAGTGATGTCAATGGAAGAGATGGAATGGGAATTGAAGTATGGTCAAAGGAAAAAATATTGATTGAGATATTCAGAGATGATGAAAATGAAAACTTTAATGTCACTCTTTTTGAGGAATCCCTGCCTTTAAAACTAATTGAAGAAAGTATCGAATACTTCAAACATGAAATTCCAAAGGAATTCGATAAATAAATGTTGTCCTAGGTCCATGAGTAAATGAAGAGGAAGATATAATCCATAATAGCGCACTTCAACATTGAATATTCATTATTGGATATTCGATATTGTACTTAAACCAACCTGTCTATAAAAACCGCTACCCAAACCAGAGGAAGGTAAGCGATAGAAGCAAACATAAGCTTGCGGGAATTTTCTTTGGTTCGTTCATTAAGGAATTTAATACTGTAGTATAGAAATCCGGTAGCGAGTAGCAAACTAAGAACCAGAAAGATCATTCCTGAAATTCCCATCACAAACATAGCAATTGAAACGGGATAAAGAAGAATGGTACAAATCAAAGACCAAAGAGAAGTTTTACGGCCGGTCTCATCATTTTTTGGAAGCATTTTAAATCCGGCACCAAAGTAATCATCTTTTAAACTCCAGGCGATTGCCATAACGTGCGGTACCTGCCATAGAAAAACGATTCCGAACAAGAGCCACATTCCAGGGCTTTCAATAGTTCCGGATGCTGCAGCCCAACCACCAACCGGAGGTAATGCTCCCGGAACAGCTCCGATCACAATATTGAATGCAGAAACCTGCTTCATTGGTGTATAAGCGATCAAATAAATAAAAGTGGTTGCAAAAGAAATGGCTCCGGCCAGCGGATTGACCAATACAAACAAGTAAACGAGTCCGGAAAAAATTAAGATCAATGAGAAAAACATTCCGGAAGAAGCCGCTATTCTATTGTCAGGGAGCGGACGCTTAGCAGTACGTTTCATTAGTCCGTCCAGACGTCGTTCCATAAATTGGTTGTACGCCCCGGTACCTGCAGCAATCATATATGTTCCTATGATCGCGTGGATCATCAATATGAAATTGAACGAACTGCCACTACCTAACACAAAGCCTACCAACATACTAGCCAATACTGCCAGAGTAATACCGGGCTTGGTAAGTTGATGATAATCAGAAATTACATCTGTGAACGAACGTTCGACCTGAATTTTTTCTTCAATAGAACTCATAGAAAAACAGAAAATATTGAAATTTTTAGCATGCAAAGTTAATCATTTTCAAGGAGTATTGTTACCTTTAAGTATGAAATTAAATTCCTATCAAAAAACAGCCATCACTACCGTTTTTGCAACACTGTTTCTGATACTTGTTGGAGGAATAGTAAGAAGCACCGGCTCAGGAATGGGATGTCCGGATTGGCCCAAATGCTTTGGAAGCTGGATTCCACCCACATCAGTGGATGAACTCCCAAGCAACTACAGAGAAATATTCTTAGAACAACGAGTAGAAAAAAACGAAAAAATTGTCAGCTATCTTGAAGCGTTAGGGTTTGCTGAAGTTGCCCATCAAATCGAAAATGATCCTGATATTAAAAGGGAAGAAGAATTCAACGCTACCAAAACCTGGATCGAATATTTAAACAGATTAGTAGGTGCGGTAATCGGAATTCTTGTCTTCCTCACATTTTTACGCTCTATTAGCTATTGGCGAACAAACAAATCTATAACTTTTTTATCTGCTTCCGCAGTTTTGTTAACAGGTTTTCAGGGATGGTTGGGATCTATTGTTGTAAGTACAAACTTATTACCGGGAATGATCTCTCTTCATATGGTTTTAGCCATGGTGATAGTAACTCTTCTGCTTTACTGTGCTTATAAAACAAGCGAAAATCTTGTCAAAATTAATATCGACAATTCTCTGCGAAAGAAGCTCTACGTTATTTCATTGATTATTTTAGTGCTTTCAGTGTTGCAAATGATACTCGGAACTCAGGTAAGGGAAGAAATTGATGTGATAAAAAACAGCATGACAGATGTAGTGCCACCTCGTTCAACCTGGATTGATTCACTCGGTCAGATTTTTGAAGTACACCGAACATTTTCATGGCTACTTGCGGTTTCAGGTGGTTATCTAGGATTTATTTTGTGGAAAGAAGAGATCACTGGTCAGCTTAAAAAAGTGGGAATCACTAATGTGGCTTTGATCTTTGCACAGATTTTGATCGGGGTTGGGTTAGCCTATCTTGACGTCCCGAAAGTTCTGCAGGTTCTTCATCTTGTAGGAATTGCACTAATGATCTGTTGTCAGTTTTTGATGATTCTGATGCTAAAAAAGAATTAATTTCTAGCTCAAGAAAATTTTTAGGGAACAAAATGAGTATCGCGGAGTGCTATTATTCTAAGCGAAGACTAATTTTGTAAAAAATTTGAACTTGAATTTTGTAAACGGCGCCAAACTTACCGGAGTTGCAAAAATTTATAAAGGCGTTGTAATAAATTCTTCCACATCTATTTAGCAAAAGCAGTTATTTCACTTGTAGTACCTGATTAGTAACCTTATGTATGAAATTTTGTGAACTAAACTAAATGCTTCAAGATCATGAGCAAAAAAAACAAGCCCAGAGATAACAAAAATATTAATCCGGAAGAATCGAAATACCCACAAATTCCAAGTCAACCAACAGATGATACTACTGCATCACTGCTTAGGGAACTTGTAGCTCATCTTCGTCAAAAAAGAAGTGAGCTTAGAGAAGAGTGGGCATTGAGGATTCAGGAAGCCGAGCTGTTAACTGCTATGAATAAAGAGGAGATTCTTGCAGAGGCTACTTCAGTTTACGATAACTATGTAGAAGCCTTAGAAACAGGTACTTATGCCGCTTTACAAGCGTATTCAAGAAACTTATCAGAACGTATTATCCCCAGAGGGGTTGAAACACATGAAGTGGTTGGAATTGTATTGCTTCTTCGTGACGTACTTGCAAGGTCTTTATTTTCTAAATATAGAGACGACTTTAGTAAACTAAACAGAATATTAGATGCTTATGAACCGGCAGCTAACCGAATTGCAAATACAGTGGCTGTAGGTTTTGTTCAGGAGCGTGAACGAGTGATTCGTGAACAACAGGAAGCGATTCGTGAACTCTCAACACCGGTACTTCAGGTTCGTGAGCGTCTTCTGATATTACCAATAATTGGAATAATTGATCCCAAAAGAGCTCAGCAAGTAACGGAACAATTGCTGCAGGCAATAAGGAGAAACAGGGCTAAGGTAGTAGTTATAGATATTACTGGTGTGCCCAGTATGGATGAAAAAGTTGCTAATAATTTAGTTCAAACTGTAGATGCAGCACGTCTTCTTGGAGCCAGTGTTATTGTAACGGGTCTGTCTTCAGAAATAGCTCAAACATTGGTCGTAATCGGTGTTGAGTTATCGAAAATAGTTACAGTTGGTGACCTTCAGGGAGGAATTGAAGAAGCTGAAAGAGAGCTCGGTTATAGAGTTGAGTATGTCGACCCAAGTAAAAGTTAAGTTTCCTATTTTAGAAATATATCTATGAGAGTACCAATTCTTAAACAAGGTTCTTATTTAATTGCTTCTGTTCAGTCATCTTTAAGTGACGAGGAATTAATCCAGTTAAGTGATGACTTAATTGATAAAGTGTCTGATGTCAGATCTAAAGGGGTTATTATAGATGTAACAGTATTAGATGTGATGGATTCCTTTGCAACTCGGGTTTTAAGAGATATTGCTCAAATGATTAAATTAAAAGGAGCACCAACAGTAGTTGTAGGGATTCAGCCGGAAGTGGCATTAGCCATGGTATCATTAGGACTGACTTTGGGGAGCTTGAAAACAGCTCTTGATCTTGAAGAGGGGCTTTCTTTGTTGAAAAATCCTCTTTCTGAGGATAATGATTAGTTTATGAAGCTAACTATACTTTTTGTGGAAACAATACCTAAACAATATAATATAAGTGTTGGCAAGAGAATTACAGGAAAACCTGATAGCTTTAGATTTTTCTTAAATTTTAAAATTACTTATTGATTGTTATGAGTAAGGAAATACTTGAAAACAATCTCGATTCTTTCAATGAAAGATTGCCAATACTCAATGATCGTGATATAGTAAATATTAGATCCAAAGGGAGAAAATTTGCCTCAGATCTGGGATTTAGAAATCAGGACCAAACCTTAATAGCAACAGCACTTTCTGAAATCTGTAGAAATGTTATTGAACATGCAGGAAAGGGTGAAGTAATTATAAAATCGGTTATAATTGGCAAAAAAATAGGAATCTCTTTTATAGTAAAAGATAATGGTCCGGGTATAAAAAACCTGGATCGAGCGCTGCAGTTTGGATACACAACCGGAAGAGGAATGGGGGTCGGTTTATCTGGAACCAAGAGAATTATGGATGAATTTGAATTAGAAACAAAACAAGGGGTGGGAACCACTGTTACTATGACAAAGTGGTTAAATGAATTTGAATATTAGCAAACTTTATACCGCTTCTGATCAATCTGGTTGTATAGATTGGAGCATAGCCAAGAGACCCAAAATTGGTGAAGAGGAGTGTGGAGATGATTTCCTTATTAAAATCTGTAAAACGGGTGTTTTGATAGCGGTAGTTGATGGTTTGGGGCACGGGAAAAATGCTGCCACCGCAAGCAGAAAAGCTATCGATAGTTTAAAAAATTTCAACAGTGATAATCCTATTTCTTTAGTGAAAGATTGTCATCAAAATTTGAAAAACACCCGGGGTGCAGTTGTAAGTTTAGCTTATATAGATTGTAAGGAAGAAACTATAAATTGGATAGGAATCGGCAATGTTCATGGAGTTCTTCTTAAAAAAGGGGTTAGTTACCAGCATAAGGAAAACCTATATCTGAGAGGCGGAGTTGTTGGTTATACTCTTCCGGTTCTGCAATCAGCAATGTTACCCATTGTTCACGGAGATACATTAGTGTTTCATACTGATGGGGTTAAGCGGTTTTATAGCGATGAAATAAGTACCAAAAAAAAACCTAATGAAATAACGGAATTAATTTCAAACAACAATTTTCTTGATTCAGACGACGCGTTAGTTTTAGCAGCCAGATTTAAAAGAAAATGAGTTATAGTGAGAAAATAAAAGAAGAATTCTCATCAGGCCTTGAAAACTATTTGATGAATCTTGATGAGGATAATCTTATGACCGCCTATGAAATAGGAAGGCAAGCAATCAATTTGGGATTAGGGGAGCTTGACATAATTTCGTTACATCATGAAGCTCTTACAAAATTTGGAGAGAAAAAAGGTGCATCAGAAGTTCTTAAAAAATTACCAAAAGCATCAATTTATTTAGCAGAATTATTAGCTCCTTACGAAATAAGATTAAGAGGCTATAAAGATCTGATAAAGGAGCTGAATAAAAAGAATAAAATGCTTAAAGATGAAGTTTCATCCAGGAAAAAAGCAGAGTACAACTTAGAGGAAAGCAAACTTCACTTTCAAAATCTTATTGAGAATGTTCAGGACATAATAGCTCTTTTAGATATTGAGGGTAAACTGCTTTATGTAAGTCCTTCCAGTAAGAAAATCATGGGCTATGATGAACAGGAAATGATTGGTAAAACAATGTTTAACCTGGTTCACCCTGATGATTTAGAAAAGGTTAACGATCTTTTTGAAATAGTTTCTCAAACACCAAACCATGTTGTTTTTGGAGAATATCGTTTAAAGCATAGTGACGGTAGTTGGGTTTATATGGAAAGTTATGCTAAGAATATCGAACTCAGAAAAGGTAATTTCGAAATCATTGTTAACTCCAGAGACATTACTGAAAGGAAAAAGGCTGTAGAACAGTTGGAAAAAAGCAGAGCCCAGCTCTCCGAGGCCCAAAAAATAGCACAGGTAGGAAGTTGGGAGTTCGAAGTCCAGTCATATAATAACGTAAATTGGTCTGATGAACTTTATCGAATACTTGGTTATTCACCGGGTGCTTTTGATCCAAGTTTCGATAAATATATTGAACATGTTCATGTCGATGACAGAGATATTTTGAAAGCCGAGGTTCAAAAGGCTATTAAGAACAACAGGCATTTTAATATAGAGCACAGATTAGTAACTCAGAAACAGCATGAAAAATTAATACAACTTCACGGTAAGATCGAACTTACTAAAACAGGAGAACCCAAAAAGATAATTTGTACTTCACAGGATATAACAGACCTCAAAAAAAAGGAGCAAAAATTAAGAGAGCATAGTCACAGACTTAAAAAGCTTTCTGCTAAATTAGAAAATGTGATAGAAGAGGAAAGAATTAAAATAGCTAGAGAGGTACATGATGAGTTGGGACAGATGCTCACTGTTTTAAAAATAGATTTATCCATGTTTTCAGGTAAAGTAAAGGATAAAATATCGAATGAGAATTTTAGATTCTTTCAAAAAAATATTAAAACTATATTAGAAAGGATAGATATTATAATTAACTCTGTTCAAAGAATAACCACTGAATTAAGGCCTGAAGTACTGGATGATCTTGGGCTAAAAGATGCCATTGACTGGCAGGCTAAAGAATTCAGTAAAAGAGCAGGGTTGGTTATAAATTTTAAATCCCCGGATTTTAATTCATCCCTTGTAAAAGATGAGCAGGCAACAGCATTGTTCAGGATTTTCCAGGAGACATTAACCAATGTAATGAGGCATGCAAAAGCAACATTTGTTGATATAGAGTTATATTTTGAAGAAAACTCTATATTCTTGGTAATTGAGGACGATGGAATAGGTATTAGTGAAGAAGATTTGAATAGTTCCTCATCTTTGGGCATAATTGGAATGCGTGAACGCACAGAATTCTTGGGTGGCGATGTGAAACTGACAGGAGTTAAAAATAAGGGAACCAAAGTAGTACTTAAATTTCCCGTACAAGATCACTAACTGTAACATTATGATTGAAATTTATATAGCAGACGATCATCCTTTAGTACGAGAAGGGCTAAAAAAAGTAGTAAACCAAAGTACCATTGATATAAAGGTGGGTCAAGAATTTACTAATGCAGACGAACTGCTTTTGGGTTTACAAAAAAAACAACCCGATATAGTGATACTGGATGTAGCCATGCCTGGGAAAAGTGGTTTAGATGCTTTGAAAGAAATTAAAGACTTTTATCCGTCACTTCCGGTCTTGATATTAAGTATGCACCCTGAAGATCGATTTGCAATAAGAGCACTGAAAGCGGGTGCATCAGGTTATTTGAACAAAAGTAGTATTTCAGAACAGATGGTAAATGCTATTAGAAGAATTGTTGTAGAGAAGAAAAAATATATAAGTCAAACTGTAGCTGAACAGCTTGCAGAACAAGTAGATTTTAATAATGAAGGTCCTCTACATGAGTCATTATCAGATAGAGAGTTTCAAATTTTATGTTTAATAGCATCGGGTAAAAAAGTAAATACTATTGCTGAAGAACTTTCACTTAGCGTTCAAACAGTTCATACTTACAGATCAAGAATCAAAGATAAAATGAATTTAAAATCCAATGTTGAGATTACAAGATATGCTATTACTCATGGATTGATAGATTAAACTCTTTTATGATTTTGTAGACGAGCCAGTCTTTAAGTCCCTTCCGCAATTGAGTAACAATTTTTGTCTCAATAAATTCTAAAAAGCCAATCCAAGCGAGCCTTTCTTAATAGGATTAACTGTGGCTTTTTACAAGATGTTAGCAATTCTCTTCGAGCTTAATTTATATAAATCAGCTTTTTGTTTATAAAACCTCCGCAATAAATACTGCAATTAACTTGTATGAAAATATGATACAACATGTAGTAAAAATAAGGTTAGGTATAGAAAATAGTTTGACGGCTCAGAATCTAAGAGTACTACAAAAAGTTCACATTTTCGCTTATACCGTGAAAGGGTAAATAATTCTAGGTTTATGCAGTACTAGAATAGACATATAAATGGAATCAATTCTAGAGAATAGAAAATTATTTAAAACCTATGATATAAAATTGGGGAGAACTAAAATGAATATGTACACAACCTTTGTAAGTAAGCCAAGTAAATTAGCTGATACATTATTGAATCTTTCAATGCAATCTATGCCTAAAGTTCTAGATATAGATTTTTTAAAGAATTTAGGTTTATCAAAGAGAGAACCAATTTTATTTAAATCATTATTAAAAAAGTTGGGGTTAATTGATGATAATTGTGTACCTGTTGAAGATTTATATTCCAGATTTATAGAATCTGAGAATTCTTCAAAACAAGTAATTGCAAAGCTGGTTAGAACAAAGTATAAGGAGCTTTTTCAGTTAAATAAAGAAGCCTATAAGTTGCCAAAAGACAAGATAAAAGCGCTTATGAGAGAAATAATGGGCGCGAAAAAATCAAATACTATAGTTGAAATGGTAACGAACACTTTTTGTGCATTATCATACTATGCCGACTGGAGCACTATTAAAAACATAGAAGAAGAGTTTAATAACTCAATTGGTGAAACAAACAAGCAAGAGTTCGAATTAGAAGTAAATAATCATACTAATTCGAATAGATTAATTGAGCAAAAAGCTCCCAGATCAAATTTTATAAACGAGTTGATAGAAGGTGTAACTGATCATGAGTATAATGGGAAGGTAACTCGTTTTGATAGACTTCTATATGAATCTACTAAAGTAGGGCAACTAGATATTTATAAGAATAAAAATACTGATTCTCCGGCAAGAGATCTTAATGTTGAAAAACTTAAACATAAGAAAGAGTCTGTAAACTCTGGTGATATGTTAGATGAAGATTTAGATCGCGGTGATAATACAGCCAACCGAAGTAGAATGGCTTCAAACTTGGGAACAGATAAAAATTTTATAAATGCTTTGCTAAAAAAAGCTGAATTGTTATTGAAACTTGAAAGAAAAGAAGAGGCGGTAACAGCATTGAACGATATAATCACCTATTCAAAGGAACATAGTGGTTTGATTGAGGATAAAAAGATACTTGAGATGTATTATAAAAAAGCCTCACTACTTGAAGAATTGAATAAATATGAAGAAGCGTTGACCAATTATGATACTTATTTACAAAAAACAGCCTAAAGTTTAGTGTGATTTAAATTGAGAACTTAGGTTTTTATTGTTTAATGCGTGTTTTACTAGAAATAGAGTAAAGGCGAACGTATATATATCATACAGAGAGAGATTATGAAGGCAGAGAATAACAATACTGATAGAGAGAGAAAAAAAAATATTGAAATCATCATTGTTGACGACCACCCTTTAGTAAGAGAGGGAATAAAGAAGGTGCTTATGAAAGGCGATTTAAATATTGATGTAAGTGGCGAGTCTGATAACTATGGTGACTTTATTGAACTTTTAGATCAAGGAATTCCTGATTTAGTCATATTGGATATAGGAATACCCGGAAAAAGTGGGTTAGTAATACTGAAAGAATTAAGAAACAGGTATAAAAATTTACCTGTTTTGATATTAAGTATGCACCCGGAAGAAAAATTCGCTATTAAAGCGATAAGAGCTGGTGCGAATGGGTATTTAACTAAAGAGAGCGTCTCAACTAAGCTTGTTGAAGCGGTTGATATTATTGTAAATAAAAAGGGACGTTATATAAATCAAAAAGTCGCCGAACAATTGGCGATTGAAGTTGATGAAGAAAGAAGGGAATTACCACATGAAAGCCTTTCAAAAAGAGAGTATCAAATAATGTGTATGATAGCATCGGCTAAAAAAATTAAAGAGATAGCAGACGAATTATCTCTGAATGTACGAACCGTTCATACTTATCGTGCAAGATTGATGGATAAACTGAACCTGGAATCTAATGTGGCAATTGCACGATATGCATTGGCTAATGAATTAATTGACGAACTTTAAAAAATAAGACCTTCTGATGGAACGCAAGCAAATAAAATATACAAAAGGAAAGAAAAGCCCTGAATTCATTGCGAATGACAAATCTATGAAAGATTTATGTTACAAAATAGATAAAATCGCAACTACTGATGCTACGGTTTTAATTACAGGTGAAAGTGGTACCGGCAAGGAAGTGGTTTCAAGATTAATTCACCATAAAAGCAAAAGAAAAGACCAACCATTTGTTGCATTAAATTGTGGAGCTATTTCAAAGGATTTGGTTGAAAGCGAGTTATTCGGTCACGAAAAAGGAGCTTTCACCGGAGCCACTGAAAAGAAAGAAGGTTGTTTTGAGCAAGCTTCAGGCGGGACAATTTTTTTAGATGAAATTGGAGAAATGGAACTTGACATGCAGGTGAAATTATTGAGAGCTGTAGAACAAAGATCGTTTAGGAGGGTAGGTGGAAAAGAGGAAATTAAAACTGATGTACGCATAGTTGCAGCAACTAATTGCAATCTCAAAAAAGCTATTGAAGAAGGTGATTTTAGAAAAGATCTGTACTATAGATTATGTGTTATTGAACTCGAGATACCCCCGTTAAGAGAGAGGAGATCAGACATAATTGAGCTGGCTGATTTTTATCTGAAAAAATTCATTAAAAAACATGAGTGTGAACCAAAGTATTTCACAAATGAATGTGGTAACTATCTTCGAAATTATATGTGGCCTGGGAATGTACGAGAACTGAGAAATACTATTGAAAGAACAGTAATTATGTGCATGGATAAGGAGATATCGAGTAAATTTTTACCTAGTGAAATATTGGAAGATTGTAGTTGTGACGAAGCTTTTTCCGATTCCAAGTTAAACATTAAAAATCCTATACCCGGAAGTCAGGTAAAAATACCTTTAGGTATATCAATGGAAGAAGCAGAAAAGATGCTTATAGACAGGACATTGCTTTCAGTAGACAACAATAAGTCAGAAGCCGCAAAAATTTTGGGATTTAGCAGAAAAACACTGCACAACAAGTTAAATAAATATGAAAACCAGTACTAATTGTCAAAAAGTGCCGGAGATATACGTAACATTAAAGACGAGGATCCATTTTGACTTACGGCAAGTTTATTTGTGTCAAAGTTTGACAAGATATTTTTAAATTCATTTTCCAAAAAATCCTGCAATATCGATTTTGAATAAAAAGATTCTTTAGGTTCTTCTCCTGTAATCGTTGTGGTTACTTCATTAATTGTATTTTGAAGTTTAAGATCAAAATGAATTTCTACTTTCCTGAATTTAATTAAGAAGACTCTGCCAATTTCAGAAATAGCTGTACTAAACAATGTGATTTCAGACAGTGAATACTCTGTATTTTCAAGGCGAATCTTTAAATCCAAAAGTGCCTTTTTTAGATCTATATCATTTTCCAGAGTGAAAAAGAGTTTGTTTTTTTGGTTCCTAAGGTTCAAAATTTTTCTTTTTGTATTAAATTTATCTCGAAAGAAATAGTCGGAAAATTTGAAGCAAACTATTTTACTTAAATAAATTTTGATTCACAATTTTGGGTTCTAAGAAAAAATTATAATATATAAAAAGTATTCGGATTGAAATCATCCGAATACTTTTTATAAGAGTAAATCAGAGAATACCTTTTTTAATAAATCTTAAATCATCAATGAAAAAGATTCTTTTCTTACCGCTTGCATCTAGGATAGAAATATGATTTAAGATTAAGTTATCAGGATTCAGTTCAGATATTGGAATTTGAACTGTTGTCCATACTGAATTTGGTATGCTTCCATAACTATACTTTTCAGTAACGTTTTCTTTATCAGACTTTAAATTTACATTTAAATTAAAATCTGTCTCTTCTGTATAGATTTTAAACTCCAGAAAAGAATAGGATCTGGTATCCAGGTAATTAGGTGAACTCCAAGACCCGCTATGTAGTCTAAAAGCTCCCCATTTATTTTGCTGTACTTTTATTGAAGAACCTTTAAATACATTTTCAGAACTATTGAAATTTACTGTTGAGCTCCATGATGAATTTATCCAGTTATTCTCAAGCTTATCGGAATAAATGGCTTCATAGTTAGAGACATTATTGATTGGATCATTAATAGTTTTAAAGCTCCAAGCCAATGACCAAGGACTCTCAACTCCATTTGTATTTCTAGCTTTTACTTTCCAGTAGTAAGTAGCTTCTCTATTAAGTTCTTTTAAGCTATACTGAGGAACGGTAAGGTTTTGCACATTAACTACTGGATTTGTGAAATCAGGATCTGTGGCAACGATTAGATCATAATTTGAAGCAACGTTTTCCCACTGTAATGTAACATCAGTTAAAACATTTGTTGCTAGTAGTGCGGGTGCAATCAAATTAGGTGCTGAGACCGTGGTAGATGAGCCTGAGCCCGATGAACCAACCAGCTTAACGTTATCGATATAATACGTTTTAGAAAACCCACTAACTTCAAGTATGTTAATTCGGTGGAATGGCACCGAATTTGGGTTTAGTGAACTTAAAGGGACACTAATATTTGTCCATTGATTAGTGGCAACAGTGCCTACTTGATACTTATCGAATGAAGTGGACAAATCATTTTCTAATAATAAACTAAACTTGGTATTATTTGAAGTAGCAAAAACGTCAAATTCTACTGTAGTGTATTTGGATGGGTCAACATCAACTCCTTTGCCCCATTCACCACTTCTTAAAGAAAGTGCTCCCCAGGCGTTTTGGGACACTTTTATAGATTTACTGCCTGATTTAGCCTGTTCAGAATTATTCCAATCTATAGTAGAGCTCCAGGATGTATTTATCCATGGGGAAGAAAGCTGATCATCATAAATCATGAGTTCTGAACCTGTGGCAGAATCTATAGTGTTATTAACTGTTACATTTAATATATCTTCAGATGTGTTTCCTGCAGCATCTTTTGCTACAGCTTTTATTTGCACATCTTTATTAGGATAACCTGATGTATTCCAACTATAGCTAAAAGAAGAAGTATTAAATGTTTTAATTAAAGTGCCTTCAATAAAAAGTTTTACTTCAGAAACTCCGATATCATCATTTGCTGAGACTATAAGATCAACTGATTGGGATACAACAGAACCATCAATTGGGTTTGTAATTGAAACATTAGGGGCTGATTGATCAGCTACCGGAGAAGAAGAACCATTAAGCATAGCTTGTTTAACAGCCTTTAGAAGTTTGTCTCTGGAACCGGATGGCTTGTCTTTTTCGTAACCTCCCGCTAGTTCCCAAATTATAGTACCTCCAAGACCATTTTGACGAGCATAATCAAACTTAGCTTGAATTGATTTTTCATCATCGTAAGACACGAAAATGTCATCTGCACTTCCGGGTTTGTCGATACTTAAATAAGCGGCCTTTGCCTCATTATCCCAACGATAATATTCAGATTGATAATAATTCTGCATAATCTCATAATAAGGCACATTATCAGTTACTGTCGGTGGAGTTATCCAAGCTTGAAATGGTTTAGTTACACCACCTGTAGTTGTCCCTGAACCTCCTTTCCAAACATATCCATAGAAGTCGATGCCAATACCGAGTTTGGATGCCGGTATTCCTGCTTGAATAAAAGCTTTCACTTTTTCATCTATAGATGGGAGAGGTTTGCCATTGCTTGGAAAAGCTAATGAAGCACTTGAAACTGCTGCGTTATGCCAGCTTACCCATCCCGGCCACGCTCCGCTAAGATCATAAGTCATCAAATTAATTTGATCTAGCTTATCTTGTATCTGAGCAAAAAGTTCGGCATGCCAAACTGTAACCACTGATATCAAAGGTTTGGATAGTACAGGAGTTTGAATAGCTTGGAACTCACTATATAGCTCATTTATGAAATCCTTATAGTTTTGTGTATCAGTAGATTGAATAGGCTCCATATCCAGATCAACTCCATCAAAGCCCCATTCAGTAAGAGTATTAACGATATTAGATACAAATTTTGAGCGATTTGCAGGCTTTATGGCATTTGAAAAGCCATCGTAATTTCCCCAACCACCTACTGTAAAGAGCACTGGTTTACCTGCTTGGTGAGCACTTGTAACAATGGCATTAATACGGTCGGGACTCATATTTTGATAGGGTGCTATTTGAGACAATGATCCATCTGCATTAGCTTTCAGGGAAAAGTAAAAGAGATGTGTAAAAGCATCCCAGTCTATTTCTTCTGTAGGTAAATTACCCCAGTTTCCTGTAGGAGGGGCGTAATGATTATAAGATGCCATATACGCACCTACCCATACATCGGATGAAGATGTTGAAGCTACACTGGCATGGGTTGCTTTAGGAGAATTCTCTTGGTTAAAATTATTTTCAGTTTCACTATTAGAACTAGTTATATCAGAACAGTTGTTAATCAGAATAACTAATAATAGAAAGATTGATAGTTTTCTCATTTATTTCTTGATTTGTTTTTGTTTGAATAAGAAGAGATATCAGCATTTTTAACACTAATAAACTCTATTACTCTCTTGTAATATTTAACAAACGAAATATATAATAAATATTATTACAGGTATGTAGTACACAGTACTACAAATAATATTCTATCAATCTAAGCTGCTGTCCCCGAAAATTTTAGGTAAAAAAATTTTTTTGGAAAAAATCATTAAATATTTCCTTAAGATTCATAAAATCAATATCATAAAGAAATATTAGAATTTTGAAATAGAAATAGATTTTTGAGATGAGTTATTTAAAAAAATTAGATTTGTAGTAAATAGTACTACAAATGAAGTAATAAATGGAACTTGTCTATGATTTGAAAAGTGCGAAGACCTAAAGTAAATGATTAGAACCATCAGAAATTTTGATGCGAGATTATGGTGAGGAGAAAAAGATGTTTAAATTAATAATTGGTCATTCATCGTGAAGCTGATGTTTTACTTCCTGTAGCAGAATGTCCCTTTCTCCTTTTGGCCTGTCTTTTTGGTACCCTCCGGAAAGTTCCCAAATAATTAAACCTCCAAGATCTTTATTTCTTACATAATCAAACTTTGCTTCTATGCTTTTTTCATCGTCATATGAAATAAATCGATTATTTAAAGGGATAATACTACTTATGCTAATAAAAGCAGCTTTTGCTTCATCGTCCCAACGGTAATTTTCTTCGGAATAGAACTCTTTCATTATTTCATAGTAAGGAATATTAGATTTAACTGTAGGCTTTATAAGCCAGGTTTCAAGAGGTTTTATAACAAAGCCCTCCCAAACGTATCCGTAGTAATCTATTCCAATACCTAGTTTTTCTTTTGCAACTCCGGCATCTAAAAATTCCTGAGTTTTGGAATCGGCAGAAGGAAGAGGGTTTGTAGTTCCGGGAAAGAGGTGTCCGGCGCTGTAAACCGGGGCGTTATGCCAGCTAACCCAACCTGGCCATGCACCACTCATATCGTATGTCATCAAATTAATTTGATCAAATTTTTCTTGAAGAGAAGCAAATAATTCAGGCTTCCAAATTGTAGCAGCGGTAAGCATAGGTTTATAACCAAGAGAAGTAGCTTTATTTTGGAGTTTTTTGTGAAGTAAATTCACAAACTTTTTATAATTCTCAATATCCTCATTTTGAATAGGTTCAAGATCTAAGTCAATACCATCAAACTCCCATACATCCATTACCTCTATCAAATTATCAACAAATATCTCTCTGTATTGATCAGAAATTGCACTACTAAACTCTTCATGATTACCCCAACCTCCAATTGTAAATAGTACCGGTTTACCATTATTATGTGCAGCCTTTACGATTGCATCTAAACGATCCGGGTTGAAATTTTGGAAGTCTTCAATTTTAGATAGGCTTCCATCAGAATTCGCTTTCAAAGAAAAATATATTAATTGAGTAAAAGCATCCCAATCAATTTCTTCGGTTGGTAAATTCCCCCAGTTGCCACCCGGTGGTGCATAGTGATTCCAGGCACCTAAGTAAGCACTAACCCAAACATCGGTTTTGTGTGTAAATGTTGGAGCTTGAGTAGAGGAGCTGTCGTCACTTTCTTCGTTATTGTCATTTGTTAATGGAGTACAAGCTATACATAGAAAGAGAATGAAAGTGGAAAAGAAACATCTATAAATAAACATTTTCTAATCGTGTCTGTAAATTACAATTTCAGGCAAATACCTGGATTTGTAGTCTTACTGACCTCAAAATAAAATGTTCCGAATTCTAAACTCTAAAACCAATTATTGAAGTACACCTTTCAGAATATATACCATGTAATAGTTAACCAGTTTAATTCATTTAATTACGACCATATATCATATCTTCTTTTTCAATTAGATTGATGATGAGATTAAAAAGACTATTTAAGATAGGTTAGAGATCTGGTGTATACAGAATTATTAACGATTAAACGATAATAATATACTCCGGTAGAAACAGCTGAGCCGGCAGAGTTTTTGGCATCCCATTTAACTTCATAGTTCCCGGCCTCTTGTTTTTTGTTTAAAAGAGTGATCACTTTTTGACCTAAAATATTGAATATTTCCAAACTTACATTCGCCTGCTTCCCGTTTTGCGGAATACTATATTTTATTACAGTTTGCCCATTAAAGGGGTTAGGATAGTTTTGCGAAAGTTGAACTTGAGAAGGTATAAAGTTTTCAATTTCCTCTTCAACGTACGATTGTTCACCAACTATAAGGCGAAAATTTTTTGGAGAAGCGGAATTATCTAAATGTATTTCTTCCGAATTACTTAAATCCCATTCAGTATCCGTTTCAACATTTATTAGTTTTATTGAATAATCATCAAAGACTTCCTTTCCTTCAATTTTTAAAAATCCATCTTTGTTATTTCGTATTTCGAAATCTATAAACGATGCTGATTGTATTTCAGGCATTAAAACTTTAGCAATCGGATACTTGTTTTCAGCATTTCTTATATCCGGAACAATTGAAATTGAATTTTCGGAAAATGGAGTGGGTGGAGCATACTGCAAAGGTGTAACCTTACCATTCAAATTAGGATCGTATATTATTTTTATAGATGAGAGCTCGGCTTGATCAGTATTAAGAGAAACTTTAAACTCTTTATCTGCAGAATAGGTGTTTTTGAGTTTAGAATTATTAGTTGTTGTAAAAGGAATCAAAGGAATTTTTAATTCACTCAAATCCAATTCGTTGAAATAATAATATGCCTTATATGGTTCAAAAGCAGAAGTTCCATCGAAGGTCTGGTCAAAATTCCACAGTGTGGTATTAATTCCATCTGAATTATTTAAGTTATTTTTTTGGATTACAGAACTCCATGAAATAGTAAACCAAAACGGATTTGATATTATATTCCAACCTTGCTGAAGGGGAATAGTTAATGTGCTGTCTACATTAAGGTCTTTAGACGGTACATCATTATTTAAGTCAAGATCTTTGGAAGCTATAACCCAAAAACCTTTGCCTGGTTGAAATTGGAATGGTTCAGAATCAGAATACTCAATAAGAAAATCTTCCGCTTTACCGTTGTCATAAAAAGCTCTCCAATCTTCTCCATATTTTCCTTCAAAAACATTTTCGAGGTTATAGTTTTCTGCCATTGGAAGTCCTATCAGTTTGTAGTCTAATGGACCGGGGTTTGAAGGGAAAGATGAATTTAATTCTAAATTCACAGTATTTGGATAAACAATGAATGAATTACTTTGATTCGTAATGTCGGTTCTCTCGGAGTCACTTATTTTTATATAGGTTCTTTCAGATTGAATTTCGGGTACCTCCCAATTATACCTATTGTCAGAGGATGGGACGTTTGTACTAATTTGCTGCCATTCTCCATTCTGTCCGATTTTATAAAATATATCTACTGCATTTACCCTGTTGGTTGTATTCCACCTTATTGAATAAGTTTTTCCGGCATCCCAAATAACTTTGCCTGCGGGTGATAAAATTGAAATTGAATTATTTTCAACTACTGTACTGAAGCTCCAAACATCAGACCAATTGGTAGTTTCAGTTTCATTTTTTGCCCTGACTCTCCAAAAATATTTGGTGTCACTTTCTAAATTTGCCGGATATTGTAGTGAGGTTACATCTTGTTGATTGGTAATTAGATCAATAAAATTTTCATCTGTTGCAACCTGGAAATCATAAGAGTCCGCTCCACTAACTGAATTCCAATGCAAAGTAACATTTGTAGAAACATTGTTCTTGTTATCCGTTGGTGATTCTAGTTCAGGGACTAATAGCGGTTGTGATTGAGTTTGAAAGGTATTTTTAACACTCCAGGAACTCTCACCAGCTTTATTGATAGATTTTACTCTCCAGAAATAATTTTTATTATACATAAGATTATCAACTGATATCTCTGTTGTCATTATACCAATTGAATCGAAACTATTTGTAGAAAAATCTGAGTTTAGTGAGACTTGAAGATTATATTCAGAAGCATACGAAACCGAATCCCAACGTAAGTTCACCGGAATTGAAATCTCTGAAGACCCATTCTGAGGAGATACTAAAACAGGTGCATCAGGTTTGTCTACTACTGTAATAAAACCTCTTACACTTGACCATTCGCCATAACTTGTACCAAGTAAAGAAAAACTACCAGATCGGACTCTCCAAAAGTACTCAGTTGAGTTACTTAAACCAGAGGCTTGAATGGAAGTTTCAGATGTAGTTTCATCAAGAAAAACAGGCTCGAAATTTGGGTTTTCTGAAATCTGAATTTGATATACATCTGCATCTTGAACATTGAGCCAACTAAATGTTAATTCTGTAGGTTGGTCTTGCGCATTGTCTTCAGGCTCTACCTGTTGCGGAGGAGCTTGGGCAAGTGAACCAATTGTAGATGTAATCTGAAATAATAGTAAAAAATAGAAATATCTAAGTTTCATCTCTCTGATTATTTAATTTATAGCTGTTGGACGGGAAGGAGGTAATGGTAAGCTTGAACCATTATCCTTAGTAAGGATCAACCCTGTTACAATTCCTGCGGTTAAAAATACTAATCCGCTTGTTATATAAAGCCAAGTGGATTTTTTGGTTTTAGTTTTTTTTGCATTCACAAAAAATTGAATCTCTTCTTCATTAAGCCCTTCAGGAAAGTCTTTCAGAACATGCCACTTTATTTCTTTGCCATTTCCCAGAGTTTGTCCTTTTCCAATATCTCCAGTAGCAGAAGAACTAGGAATTTTGACCATTTTATTATCATTTAATGAAACCATTAAATCGATAGTATATTCATCACCTTTTGATTCACCAACGAGATCGTAATAAACATAAACAACATTTAAATCTTCCTTAAACTGGACGTTTTCAACTTTAAATGAAGAACTTTTATTTGTTGGTATTACCATAGAACGACATGACCAAAACAAAAAGCTTATAAGTGTAATAATTACAATTGTTTTATTAGCTGACATAATCTATTAATTCTAGTGATGTTGATTTATTTGAGGATTTAGTTTTAATATTCTTAAAACTTATATGGAAGTGCTGGATATTAATATTTAAGGCTGATGCTATTTTATATACCCTATCTAAAACTACTGGTTGCAGATAGGGATCCGTTATAATGATGTTGGATATTTCATTGAGCTTGGCAATTCTTTTAAGCTTCCAATGTCCACCAAATACCGGTAGTTCGTTAATTAGCATACCCTCCATATCAGGGTCATCATCCAAAAAACCGATAGGGGTGTAATTTTCAGAGCTACCATTTTGCAACCTCTGAATAGCCATAAGTGCTTTCTCATTAGTACCGTATATAAGTACATTTTTATTTTTGGTATTGGACTTATGGAACAGAAATTTCAGTATATGGAAAGCTATTCTTGCGCCTATTATCAGGGAGGCAAGAAAGTAAAAATCCAGGAGGTATATTAAACCATTAAAAGGGACCAGCTCACTTAAAAACAAATAGTGAACTCCGGCTGTAGCAGCAACTGCAATTGCAATAGATCTTGATATTGCCATTACATCCATTATGCCTAACTTTTTTATGGTTTCTTTGTAAATACCGGTGATCCAGATTAGACTAAGTTGGGTGCACAGCACGAAGCCAAAGAACAAAATTGTATTATCAGAACTAGTAAAAAAGTACTCTGACTTGCCAAGTGAAATGAGGTGTGTCGACAATACTATTGATACTACAATAAATATACTATCCATAACTTTTCTAAGATATCGTCTGTTGATCAACAGCTGATTGTATAGCTCATAGAAAATGCCATTATGAATTACATCGATTTCTCTGTATTTGAGATAGCCAATACAAGTTTTCGCAAAGACAGCGAGCAGAAAAATTAGTAAAAGTATTGTGCTGGTTTCTTGTGCAAGTATAATTCCGGTGGCACCAATACTGAATACAGCAGAAACTCCATAAAGTATTAAAACTGTATTACGATGAGAAAATCCAAGTTTCATCAATTGGTGATGGATATGAAATTTGTCAGGCTGGAAAATTGACTTTAAGATCCTTCTAAAATCAGGCGCTTTATTAGATGATATTTTTTCGGGTAAGAACCATGAAATAAACCTTCTGGCCATGGATAGAAAAGTATCTACGATCGGTAACCCTAAAATCAAAACGGGAGCAAGAATTGTGAAAGTTGTTGAAGTAAGTTCAAAACTTTGAATAGAGAAAACGGAAAGCATAAAGCCTAAAAATAGGCTGCCGGAATCTCCAAGAAATATTGATGCCGGTCTGAAGTTGAAAACCAAGAATCCCAACAATGCACCAACTAAAATTATGCTCATTAAAGCAATACCTGATTGACCAAAGAACAAAGAAATAAATGCGACTGTAATAAGTGAAATTGCGGCAATTCCGGAAGCTAATCCGTCTAAACCATCTATTAGGTTATAAGCATTAGTTACTCCAACGACCCAAAAAATTGTAATTAAATAGGAAGCGAAATTATCAAAATATCCAAGATCAAAAAATGAAAGTTGAGGGAGATTAAATGGAATATTGATTCCGGCATAAGAAATTAAAATCGCGGAGATTATTTGCACTAAAAATTTTGAGGTAGGACCTAGAGCTTTAACATCATCCCAAATACCAACACATAGTATAAGACCTATAGAGATTATAATAATACCAGGAGAGCTGATATTGTTGGTATAACTAAAGAATTTTTCCGGAAAAAGATAATAACAAAGAAAAAGTGTAATAGATGTGCTACAAAATATTGCAACTCCACCCAATCTATAAGTTGGTTTTTTATGAACCTTTCTGATATTTGGGATATCAACAGCTCCTATTTTACGAGCCACAATCTTTGTCAATGGAGTAATTACCAAAGAAAATATAAATGATAAAACAAGCAGAATTATGAATGTAGGTTCCATAGATTTAAATAGGGTTAAGAGGTAGCATTTATCTTATAAAAATCTATCTTTTTAGATAGTGTTAACTCGTTGATTCCTAAAAGCCAGGCAGCTTCTTTTTTTTGACTTTGTGTTAGAACATTTCTTAGCAGTTGTTTCTCCGCTCTTCTAAAGTCTGAGTCTTTTTTCAAATTCTGTATTTGATATTTATTTGGCTGTCCTTTTATCACAGAACTCGGTAAATGAATAGGTTGAATCCAATTTCCGTCAGCTACTAAAGCAGAATGCTCGATTACATTTTTTAGCTCAATAAAATTACCTGGCCAATCGTATTTTAAACACATGTACAGAGCTCTTGGAGAAATCCTTCTGGAAGCGTATTTATATTTTTCTGAAATTTCATTACTTAGGAGGCCTTCTATTAAAAAGCTGATTTCGGATTTGCGGTATCTTAAAGGGGGATAGAAAAGGAGCTTAACTGTATCGCCTAAATTTCTTTGAATAGAATTACTTTTATCTAGTAACTCATTAAAATTTGAAACATCTACAGAGCCAATAAATCGGGGAGCATTACTGTGATTTTTATTTCCAGATAAATTTAGACCTTCATTATTCTGAATTTTATTAAAGAGATTATTTTGAACAAGTTTAGGAAGTTCATTCAATCCTTTAAAGTAGATAGTTCCATTTCGAGATTTATCCTTTATCTCTTCAGAAAAAATCAGCTCATTATCAGCAATACTTATTTCATGGAATTTAGCAGTACTTGGATTTGTAGTAATAGTATCCGAATAACAGTCGACTTCAATAAAAGAATTTACTCTTCTGATACTGCTGTTGTGTATTTTTCTTGCGAACCAACTTTTACCGGAACCGTATTCTCCCATTAGTATGATACTTCGCATACTATTTGCAATTTTTTCTTTTTGAAGATTTAAATGCTTCATAAATTTATCTTGCTTGTTTTTAAGGACATTAGGCATGATGATATCTTGACTTTTTTTGAGCAAATCAGTTAAAATTAATTGAAAGACTTACTTGTTGGCTCTGTCCATTCTGGTCTAAGTTGTTATGTATGAATGCATAATTGAATGAAAGAGAGCCAACATTAAAACCGATTCCAAAACGTCCTCCTTGTACATTTAAGCTATAGAAATATCCACCTCTTAGAATGATGGTATTATCAAAAAATATTTCTAATCCACTTTTATAGATCATTCCGGACTCTCCAAATAACTTTTCATTTGCAAACGAGAGAGAAAAAACTTGGTTCTTCGCGGAGGAGGGGAAATACAACATTGTTCCTATTTCAAGCGATTGGGGCTGATTTTCTTTAACCAGAACAGTTCTGTTTTCAGAAGCAGAGAAAAAGTATGCTAAACCTGACCCAAAAGTATTATTTTCAATAATAGAGCCGGAATACTTGATACCATAGCTAAGCATAGAAGTGGGGGCATAAACAAGACCGATTCCGGCATTACTAGTAAATTCATTTACCGAACCTGCGGAGCCAAACATAGAATTAACTTCAAAGCCCAAGCCCAGTGAGTGTGTCAAAGATCTGGAATAAGCCACATCCAAATTAAGCTGTTTAAAAGACAGCTGATCTGAGTTAGTGGAAGACAGACTTGAAAATCCTGTGCCTAAATAACTAACACCAAACAAAATTCTATTTGGGGTTCCAACATCAAAAGAAGTTGCAAGAGTCTGTATATGTATATTATTAGTGTTATTGTAAGAGCTTGCAAGCGATATTAATGATTCATTATTATTAAATACTCCGGCAGCCGGATTTTGAAAAGCACTAAATTTGCTTACAGGATCTACAATATTTGCTCCAGCCAGAGCAGAACTTCGGGCGTCAACAGATTGATACCAGAAATGAAATAATTCGGCTTCAGTTTCTTGAGCTTCAACCGCTTTAGAGAACATAAATATCAGAATTAGGCTCAAAGAAAAGCATAACTTAAAGTTTGTGAGCTTTGGGGTATTTATTGATTTTTTATCCATTAGTGATTAATTGAAAATTCTAAATAGTCCGAATACTAGTGCTACATCCCTCAGAAAAGTGGATAGTTCTCTTATTACATTTTCCTGTTTGGGCACATAAACGATGTCTCCGGGATTTACTAAAGAAAGTTCCCGGTATCTCTTGTTTAACTTTCCACTGGATAAATATTCGGTGAGATCTAAATTGGTCGTTTTTTCACCAGACTGATAATGATAAATCTTAACGGATCGTAGATCAGCATCTTCGGTGATTCCGCCAGCTTTGGAGAGAACTTCAAGTATCGGTGCAGAATTATTGAAATCGTAATTATCAGGTCTACCTACTTGACCTAATACTGAAATTATATTCTTTTGAGAAGTTGAGACTGTTAATGAAAGGTTTATTTCTCCTTTTATATATTTAGATAATTCACTTTTTAAGTTAGCCGAGAATTCATCTTTGTTCATTCCGGCTGCTTTGATCTCGCCTACGAGAGGCACAATGATAAACCCATTTGGATTTACTGTTTTTATGGTGTTGAATTCTTCATAGCCCCACACAGAAATTTCAATAATATCCTCTGATTGAATTTTTTCTTCCGCAGAAATTCGATCAATCATAAGAGAGCTAATATTTGAGCCGGATAAAGTTTCTTCACTTACACGGTTACTACTTGCGCATCCTGACACGTACAACATTGTACAAAGCAGTAAAAGATAACTTGTTTTAGATACTCGAGGTGTTCGATGTCTATTCATCATGAATCATAAAATTGTTAAAATGCAGACAAAGCTGATCGACCCTGCCTTTTGAAGTTGCATTTCAATAAACATGCCAAGTCTATAAAAGAGACTTAAATGATCTTTTAAGAGTGTTTAAAGGGGTGTTATAGACACAAAGCTCGATAGAAAGTAAGAATCGTTAAACATCTAAAAGTTAGCGCAGTGGGAAAAAAGTTCACATTAACCTTTTTGTAAGCGTGTAATAAATGTTCATATCTGAAAGTGTTTTTGCATTTAGGAGTAGCAAGCGAACTACTAACATTCTTTGTTCGATAATTACACGGATACAGATCATTTATAAAGCCAAAGTGGTTTTAAGCAAGGTTTTTATAATAACATTTAAATAAAGAGCTACTTCTAAAAAGCGTTATAAAACCTGTTTAAACTAAGGTTTTGAGCTCTTGGCATATGAATTGCAATGTTATAACTAATTCTTGTTAACCAGATCAATGTATTGTGTTTCAATCCCAAGTAGCAGTCAGTGAAATAAAACGATTTTACAAAAGGCGTAAAATAATACTATGGCTTTGCCCTCTATTACTATTACTACTCAGTGCAGGAGCCACTTTTATTATCCCTCCTCAATATGAATCTTCAATTTCTATTATGGTCGAAAGAGATGAGACATTGAATCCAATGGTCAGATTTAACCTGGCGGTTGCGTTGGCTTCTGAAGATCGACTTAAGTCTTTTAATGAAATTATTTACAGTCGATCTACAATGAATCTACTCATAGATAGTCTGAATATTTCGGAAGGAGAAACAGTAAGTGGTTTAGAGAAAGAAGAACTAATAAAAGAAGTTAGAAAAAATATCAGAACAGAACTTAAAGCATCAAACTCATTCACAATTACATATTCTGATAAATACCCGGTAAGAGCAAAGAAAGCAGTTGAATTATTATCAAGCCATTTTATACAAACGAAGTTAGGACTGGAAACTAAACGTAATAACCAAACTGTAGATTTTTTTAAGCAAAAACTCGATGAACTCAAAAAGTCAGTTGAAACAAGAGAGACGGAATTACTTTCGATAATTCAGCAAGATGTTCAGTCTACTCCAAGAGAAAACAGAAGCCTTCAAACAGACTTAGACAGAGTAAAAGATAATCTCGATCAAGTAAATCTTAAACTAAATAAAACTAAGTCTGACCTAGAATTAGTAAAAGCAGTAAACCGGGGTTCAAGGGATATCGAAGCTTTCTACGAAGTAAATCTGGAAGGCTTGCCATCAGGGGAAGTGTTTTCAAATCTTTTAGGTAGTTATAAGAATTATTCCAATAGGTATACATCAGAATTTCCCAAAGTTAGAGAGTTAAAATCTGAGATATATAATGCGGTTCAGGAAATTCAGAATCAGCTAGAATCTAAAGTCTTTAAGCTTGAATCTGATAAAACGTATTTGAAAGACCAATACGCCGGTATTACACAGCAAATTGAGCAAACTACCATTTCGGAGAGGCAAACCAACCAAACTAAAATGGATTATGATATATACAGAGAGCTTTATGACGAAATGAAAGTGAAGTTGGAACAAGCTAAAACAACAAGAGATCTGGGAGAAAATGCAAGAAACCAATTTGTAGTATTAGACCCGCCGGTTGTGCCAATGAAACCTTCAAAGCCAAATAAAATATTAATAGTAGCCGGAGGATTATTCCTTGGTCTCATTTTAGGAATTGTGACAGCCGCAATTGTAGAGTTCCTTGATACTACTATAAGAAGACCGGAAGATGTAAATCAGTTTGACATACCGGTTGTAGCATATATTCCAAGTATAAATATGAAAGGGTAATTCAATGAGTCAGGAGAAAGAAACCAGTAATATTGTCCCAGTTTCAAAAAAAGTAATTGTTGATTCTAAACAAGGGCAACATTTAAAGAAAAGTGTAATAAAAAAAGAGATTTATAATTCCTTTAATCATTCCGGGCTTGCAAAGAAGATGAGCAACTTAGAAATGACCATTGGAATAACAAGTCCGGGAAAAGAGGATGGAAAAACAGTGGTTGCGTCAAATTTAGCAGTTTCTTTGGCACTAGCTTATAAAAAGAAAACAGTACTTATTGATCTGAATGTTGAAAATCCATGTTTACATGAAATCTTCGACACAAATCTTAAACCGGGTCTTGTTGAATCATTTAAAAATGGAAGCGTATTTCTTTCTAAAACCAAACTAGATCTGCTTTATTTGCTGCCTGCCGGGAGACAACGAAAAGGGAGTTTAGATTTTTCTGATATAACTGCTTTAAAAGATATCATAAAAAGTCTGAAAGAAGAATTTGAAATGATCATCATAGATATGGGTTCGGTATTACCCATCAAGAATTTTCCTGCAGTTTTTGCAAATGAAGTAGATGGTATGCTAATGGTATTAGATGCTGAAAAAACAAAATTTGATAACATTGAAAGGGTATTAAGGCATATAAATAAGAAAAACATCTTTGGATTTATATTTAATAAAATGGATGAGGAATTAATTTAAAGGTACTTATATGCTGATTTTACTTTCTCTTATAGTTTTTCATTTCCTGATTCTTTTGGTAGGTAAATACACCAAAAAAATGAATTACATGAGCTATCTATCTGTGGGGATACTCACTTTATTCCAGATTGGGGTAGTTATTTTTCTGATTTTTTCTATGGAAGAGCCAAAGCTTTAGAAAATCATAAATGTTCGGTAACAAGACTAAATATCAAGATTCTTTCTCAAGTAAAATTCTAGACCTGATTGGGTTAGACAAAGAGACAGCTCCGGCATTATGGTTTTTATTTGGATGTTCATTACTAAGCTACTTAATAGTGATTTATACAGAAGGGAATATAATGGCAGCATATACTCCTGTATTTATGGTAGGGATGTTGGCATTAACTATTTATCGAATCGATTACAGTTTATTCGTTTTAATAGCGATGGTATTGCTTTTTGATCAATTTCATATCCCTGGTTTTGAGCCACTCACTTACAGAGTAGATTACTTCAGGAACTTAAAAGAGGTTTCTTATTTACCAAGCTTTGAACTTGGTGTAGTAAACATTATTGAAGTCCACTTAGTTTTAATACTATTTATTTGGTTTATAATACTGAGTTTAAAAAAGGAATTTCAGTTCAACAGGCTAACTGTTTGGGGAAGTTTTTCTATCCTTTTTCTCTGGCTAATTTATTCATTTATATCAGGGTTAAAATCAGGAGGCGATTTTTTAACCGGTCTTTGGGAGGTGAGGGCGCTTTTTTATTTTGCTCTTTTCTACATCATAGTACCTCAAATTATTCAAACTAAAGAACAGTTACAGAATATTGTTTGGGTATTCATTTTTTGTATTTCTGTTAAAGCTTTTCAAGGTATATATAGATTTGTAAGACTGGGTTTTGGGTTTGGAGGTCGTCCTACACTTACCAATCATGAAGATCCCATTTTTATTATAACCTTATTAGTTTTGCTTTTGGGAATGACCTTTTATAAGGTGAAAAATAATCAGAAAAATGCTTTACTATTACTGATCATACCCTTGGCAATAGGATTTCTTGTTGCTCAAAGAAGAGCGGCAATCGCCTCATTGATAATTACATTATCGGCTACTTTTTTAATACTTCCGTCTAAAAGTCAGTTTAAGTTTTTTAAGATAGCTGCCCCAATAGTTGTAGCATTATTGATCTACGGAGCTGCATTTTGGAATTCCAACAGCCTGATTGCAACACCTGTACAAATGGTTAAATCAGGAATTACAACATCGAAAGAAGAATTATCTGAAGAAGATTATTATTCAAATCTATATCGTGAATATGAAAATTATAATCTTGCATATACTGTAACGCAATATCCTTTTTTTGGTACCGGATTTGGTAAAAAATATGAGAAGCCTTTGGATCTGGCTAACATAGATTTTTCATTACGAGATTACATACCTCATAACCAAATACTTTGGGTTGTTGTAAAAACGGGTGGGCTTGGTTTTTTTCTATTCTGGCTATTCTTCAATTCGTTTGCTTTTCAAGGTGCGTATACGCTTATGAGGTTGCAAGATCCTTACCTAAAAGCCCTTTGTTTAATGATAACCGTAGCAGTTATAAACCAAATGGTGGTGTCATATTTTGATCTGCAGTTAACCTACTACAGAAACATGATTTATTTAGGGTGTTTATTAGGACTAATGCCTGCAATCTGGGATATAGAAATTAAAGCTCTTAAGAAAAAGAAGTTACTAAACAGCAATAAAAATAATTGATTATGATAGGAGTAGAATCTAGATTTTATATAGATGTTCGTGTTGATAATCTTTCATTAGATACTGCACTTGAACGTGTAGAGACTTTATATAAAGAGAGTAGTGATGGTGTACCGAGACAAATTTTTTTCACCAATGTCCATAGTGTACATTTAGCAAATCAAAACCCTTTGTTGAAGCATGATTTAAATGAAGCAGACTTGGTTTTACCAGATGGAAGTGGCTTAAAAATAGCTGGTAAAGTTCTGAACAAACCGGTTGAGGTAAATCTCAATGGAACCGACTTTACACCCAAAGTTTTTCGAATGGCAGAAGTTGCGGGGTGGTCAGTTTATCTTCTGGGAGCAAAGAAGAATGTGATAACTGAATGTGTAGAAAATATTTCAAAAAGATTTTCAAAACTAGAAGTTAAAGGGTATCACAACGGGTTTTTTGATGATAAAGAAGAAAAAGAGATTCTAAAGGAGATCAACCAATTAAAACCGGATATTTTGCTGGTGGCATTAGGGTCTCCTTTTCAGGAAAGATGGATCGCAAAAAATGCAGTTAATCTGGACACAAGACTGTGTTTCGCTGTAGGAGGGTTATTTGACTTTTTATCTAATCAAACATCCCGAGCTCCTTTATGGATGAGAAAAATAGGTTGTGAATGGGTTTACAGATTTATACAAAACCCTAAAGAGAAATGGGACAGAATTTTTGTTGAAATTCCTTTATTTCTCTATGCAATACTTCACGAAAAGATCCGATCAGTAATACCACGTGGTAATTTCAAGAAACTGGGACCTTTCAATGGCTAACGAAATCGGTAATTCAGTAGCCAGGAATACAAGTATTATGATGGGATCCCAAATCATCACTTGGATTTCCAGTTTTATACTTCTTCTCTTCTTACCAAAATATCTTGGTAGTCAGGGGTATGGGCAATTATATCTGGGAATTTCAGTAGCCATGATAATGAGCATTATTATCGATTTTGGAGGGAATTATCTTATTCCTAAAGAAATAGCAAAAGAGAAGGAGAAGACCCCTGAAATATTAATAAGTTATATGGGCATCAGAATTGTGATCTGGTTTCTGTGTCTGGTTGTTGCGTTACTTTTTTTTTACTTAGCGGATTATTCTAAAACCATACTTTTAGTTGTTTCAATTCTTTGTGTATCCAAGTTATGGGAGGGGATTGCTAAAGCCATTCGCAGTTTGTTTCAAGGACATGAAATGATGGAATATCCTTCTATTGGGATGATAGCAGAAAAAATATTTATATCTGCTTTTGCAGTTACAGCCCTTCTTTTAGGCAAAGGAGTAATAACAATCGCTTTGATTATGGCAGGAGGAATAGCAATAAAATTGCTGATCAATACCTCTTTATTACCAAAAATTGTTGACGTTTTTCCCAAATTTGAAATCAAAGGATCGATAGATTTAATAAAAAGTAGTATCCCATACTTTTTATGGTCTGTCTTTGCTGTAATTTACTATAGAATAGATGCTGTAATGTTATCCATAATGCAAGGGGAGCAAGTAGTAGGTTGGTACGGTGGAGCGTATAGATTTTTTGATATCGCTATGTTTTTCCCAAGTATTATTACAACCGTCATTTTTCCAATATTCTCAAAATTATCATCAAAGAAATCACACAAATTCAAGGAAACCTTTCAAACAAGCCTGAGGTATATGCTACTTGTCGGTATTCCTATCATGATTGTATTCCTATTTTATGCACGTGATCTTGTTAAGGTTTTTTATGGTTTAAATGGATACGAGCCTTCCATATTAATTTTACAAGTATTTGCTCCAGGTGTGTTATTGGTATACACTGATTTTATACTTGGAAGCTCGATCTTAGCTGGCAACAATCAAAAAACTCTTGCCAAGGTTGGGTTTGCTGCTATATTTCTGAATCTAATCCTTAACTATTTTTTAATAGGATTTGCTCAATCTTTAGTTGGAAATGCCGGAGTAGGAGCGGCTGTCTCAACAATTATAACTGAATTGTTCATTCTGGTTTCAGCAGTAAAAATTTTACCTAACTACTATTTTAAGAATATTTCTTTCGACTTATTCCTGAAATCAACTTTAGCCGGTTTTGTATTTACGGTCTTAGTTTTTGTTTTCCAGACAACAGCAATTTACTGGCTCATACAAATTCTTGTCTCCTTAGGCTTATACTTTTATTTCGCTGTAAAAACAGGCTTTGTGGAGGAGCATGAGGTTGAATTCATTAAGCAATTTTTGCGCAGGAATGCATCAAAATTTTTAATCACTCAAAGTAAATAAAATGAGAGTTTTAAGTGTTTTACCATATTCACCTGTACCTGCTGATTTTGGTGGTGCTTTAAGAGAATTTCATCTTTTGAAAGCATTGTGTAAAGAGCATACCGTAACGGTACTTTGTTATGGTACAGAAGACCAGAAAAAATTATTTCTGGATAAATTCGAAAATGATATAGAAGAGTTACACATGGTAGATCAGCCTTTGGGTAGAAAATTCAGAAGAGTAGCTCAGTTAATTTCCGTTTTTTCAAAAAAAAGCTATTACCAGATTCAAAACACATCGAAACGAATGCAGAACAAAATTACTGAATTGCTTACAACCAGAGATTTCGATGCTGTTCATTGTGAATTTTCTGTAATGGGAAATTTTGATATAACCGGGGATGTTTTCAGGGTAATGGATACTCATAATGTTGAGTACGAAAACTTTAGGAGAATGTGGAAAAGTACTAAATCAGGAATTAGAAAATGGTTCTATAAACGGGAATATGAAAAAGTATTCAGGGAGGAAATAAAAGCATTACAAAATCAGGATCTTATTTTCTCAACATCGAATGAAGACAGAAAACTAATGAAGGAAAATGTTCGGGATGTTCCTAATATCGTTATCCCAAATGGTGTTGAAACCAGATTTTTTACACCAAAAACCGATACAGATCCGAAACCCAATACTATAGTGTTTACGGGAATGATGGCATACTATCCAAACGATGATGGGATGCGTTATTTTTTAAAAGAAGTTTTTCCTCATATAGAAAAAGAAATTCCTAATGTTAAAGTTTACATCGTTGGCAAAAGACCAACAGAAGCTTTAAAGAAAATGGCATCTGAAAATGTGATAGTAACAGGTTTTGTTGAAGATGTTCGTCCCTATGTATGGAAATCGAGTGTTTTTGTTGTACCTCTCAGGATGGGAAGTGGAACCAGATTAAAAGTTGTAGAAGCTCTGTCTATGAAAAAACCAGTAGTTTCAACAAGCTTAGGTTGTGAAGGAATTTCAGTAGAGAATAATCATTCTATTTTAATAGAAGATGACCCCGAAGACTTTGCAAGAAGTGTTATTAAGCTTTTGAGAGATAAAGACCTAAGAGTTCGTCTTGGAAAGAATGGATATGAAATTGTAGTCAATAACTATGACTGGGAGAAAATAGGTACAAAAATGTTGAAGGCTTATAAACACCAAAAAAATGACACTGAACTTGTTTCCGAAAAGTACTCAATGTCTGATTCTATATTACACACTTAGTAAAAAATATTTGGGAAATTAATTCCCAGTCCTGAATTCCCGAACATAAAAATCCCCTTTAATTTAATTTAAAAGGCATTTTTATGTTTATAAGGTAAGATGGCATGTTTATTGTAATTCATTCTATAACGAAACAAGGTTAAAATGAATATGAGGAATATCCACGATTTACCAGCTTTAGAAACCCCAAAACTTTATTTGGATGGAGTATCTGTTTTTTCGAATCCTCTGGCTAAAAAAAGAATATCAAGCAAACCCCTCTCAGCCAAAAAAGTAAAGAACTCTCCTAAAGTTTTAATGTATCACAGAGTAGTAGAAGATAAGAACATCTCTGGTAATGAAACCAAATGTGTTCATGTAGATGAATTTAGGAAACAACTCGAGGTGCTGGAAAAGTTTAATTATACACCAATAACTTTCGAAGACTATTCACTGCACACTCAAAATCTGCTGCGGCTTCCACAGAAACCAGTCATAATCACTTTTGATGACGGCTATGTAGACACATATGATGTCGCATTTCCAATTATGAAAGAGTTCGGAATGAATGGAGTATTATTCGCTTTAGGTAACAGATCTATATTGACCAATAAATGGGATGAAGATCAGGAGGATATTTCCAGAGCTGAATTGATGAATAATGAACAATTAGTTGAGCTACATAAAAATGGATTTGAAATTGGAGCACATACATTAAATCATCCAAATTTAAAAGATCTAAGTCCTGAAGATTGCTACGAAGAAATTTCAAATTCCAAAGTGGTATTGGAATCAATAATAGGAGAGAAGGTTCGTACATTTTCATATCCGTATGGTTTTGTAAATAAGAGGCTCAAAAAACTAGTTGCGAAATCAGGGTTCGACTTTGCATGTGGTGTTTACTCCGGACCGGTGACTTTCTCAGAGGACCTGATGGAAATAAGAAGGTTAGAAGTAAAGAATACAACATCTGTTATAGGCTTTGCTTCAAAATTGTTAACACCATATGAATATTTAGAATATCTCTGGTGGAAATTTAAAAAACAGTGATCAGAACAAATCCATTTAGGTTTAAAATGTCTCAGTACTTCAGAAATTATAAAAGAAAATTCCCGGGCGATTTCTATTACTATGGAGTAGCCAGCCATGCATTTTATGATGTTTTAATGTGGCTTCAAAAAACAAATCCCAAGGCAAACCCGAATATAGTGCTGCCGGTCTTTATTCCGGCTAAACTATATAGAGTTGTACTCGCAGCAGGATATAAACCAAAGTTTTATGATCCTACTATTAATTGTTCAGTAAATATCAATGAAGTTGAAAGTTTAATAGATGATGAAACTCAGGCTGTTTTTTGTGTTCATTATTTTGGGATTCCAGCTCCTGTAATTGATTTAAAAAGAGTTACTGAGCGTAATAAAATTATACTAATTGAAGATTGTGCACATACACTTATGGCTGAATTCAGGGGAATGGAATTAGGCACAATAGGTGACGCTATATTGTTCAGCACCAGGAAGATGTTACAATTACCAGCAGGTGGTTTTTTGATACTGAATTGTGAACATGCTGGGTTTAAGCCTTCGTATAAGAAAAGAGTAAAAAGTTTGTACACAGCTTGTAAAGGAGGTAAAACAAGAATCAAGCAACTCTATAATAAAATAACTAAAGGGGCTGATCCTCTGGCTTTAGCATGGATTCCAAGAACGAGTCAAATAGACGTAAATGAAAAGCACTATTTTACGATTAAAAAAATTTCATGGCTTAATAAAGCCTATTTAAAAACTGTCAACTTAGAAAAAGTTATTAGAAAGAGAAGAGAGAACTATAATTATGTTTTAAATGGTATTAAAGAACTCGATTATCTCAATATAATTTCCGGTCCTGTTCAATACAATCTTATTAAAGAAGCCGGTTCTCATTACTATCTACGAGAAGGTATTACTCCTTACAGCCTGCCAGTTAGCTTACCTAAGAAACTAAGAGACTATGTTCGTTACAGACTTTGTGAGATTGGAATTGGGTGTGGAGCAGGATGGCCGGAAGCACCTTTTGGTCAAGACGAGTTCAGTAATACCAAATACTTTTCAGAATGTTTGCTTGAACTGCCAATACACCAGGGGATGAATCATCACCAACTCAAGAATATGGTGGAGTTTTTAAAAGGATTACCAAATAAAGTGGAGCATAATTTAACCAAGAATTTAGAATCCGAAAGTCTGGAAGGAGTACACTGATGTATTTTTTAAAAAAGGCTAAAACTGAAGCGAAAAGGTTTCCGGTAAATAAAAAATCTCATGATATTACAAAAGCGGATGATCCGAGGATATCTAATAAGCACGATCATGATATTGTTTGTGAAAGGGATCTTGTAATTCAAGTAATAGAAAAAGAAGAGCAATTCAATCAACTGGAAGATCAGTGGAATAAATTGGTTTCTTCTTCTGAAATGCAAACAAGTATTTTCCAATCATATGATTGGCAAAGGGTATGGTGGCATCACTTTGGTGAAGAAAATAAGTTGAAAATAGTCACGATTTGGTTCAACGGGTTATTGGTAGCATTAGCCCCACTTTATGAGAACAGAATCAAGCTTTTTAACGGAAACTGGTATAGAAAGTTAGAGTTTATAGGAAATAGAGTACCTGATTCGAAGGGACTTTTCTATGATTACAGCCCTACAGATTATCTAGATTTCATAATCGATAAAAGTTTTAAGAGCAAAGTAGTTTCTAAACTTACAGACTGGCTGATTGGGAAGTTGTTAGAATATGATGAGGTTTTGTTAGATGAACTTCCTGCTGATGGAGTTTTTTACGAAAATTTATTACCCGAGCTTGAAAAGAAAGATGTAAATATTAAGCAAATAAGAAAAGAGATTTGCTATCAGATAGATCTTAAAGGAATTGATACCATAGATGACTATTTGAGTAGCTTGAGCAGAAAGCAGAGATATGAACTTAGATATTCTAAGAAAGCAGTTTTAAAGAAAAAACTTTTCGAAATAGAAAAAGCAAGAAATGAAGAACAGGTAATAGATTTTTTTAATGAATTAGTAAGCATGCATCAAGAAAGATGGAATAAGCTTGGCTACCCGGGAATTTTTTACGATAGCAGGGTTTACAACTTTTTGAGAGATATCACTTTAGCTTGCCATAAAAGAGGCTCTTTAAGATTTAAAAGAGCTGTTGAGAAAGAAAATAATTCTCTCGCTTTAGATTTAGCATTTAGCTTTAATGATGTTATTTATGACTACCAAAAAGCGTTAGATAGTGATCATAAACTTGCAAAATATGGACCTGGTAATGCTTTGCTATATTTTTTAATTGAGGATGGGATTAACACCGGATATAGTAAAATTGATTTAATGAGAGGGGGAGAGCGTTATAAAAGAAGAGTTTCAAACAGCTCATCATATAACTGGGAAGTGTCTTTAAAAAGTGCTACTAAATGTAATAAGAAAGGCCAGAAAATTTATGAGCTTCAAAATCAGCTTGACCAAATATTAAGAAAGGGAAAGAGAGAATTAAGTTTGTTAAATATACAGATAATGCAAAATGGTTGGATAAAATCTATACCAAGCTATTATTCATTTTTGAAAAAAAGATTACAAAATAGTTAAGAGAGTTAGTCAAATGAATAGCAGAATAAGAAAGTTAGCAGAAAGCAAATTTCGATCAAGTAATTCGAAGTTACTGAACAGAGTTGCAAATAGTCTTGAGAGAGACAGGGAAGTGCCTATGGGTTACTTACTCAAAAAATCAATGATTTTTCTGGTCTCATTAATTACAGCAAAGTTCAATCTTAGAAAATGTACCAGTATTGGTAAAGGATTGAGGACTCGAAAAAAGCCTCATATAGAGAATCTCGGAAGAATAGAATTAGGAAATCGCGTAAACATAAATTCCAGAAATGTTCAAACAGATCTTGTTACAGGGCCAAATGGAATACTTAGAATAGATAAAGAAACGAGTATTAATTTTGGAGTTTCTATTGTTGCTAATAAGGAAATTAATATTGGTAAAAGAGTGAGAATCGGACCTTATACAATGATATATGATTCTAATTTACATGTACATGGCAAAAGGTTTGAACGGGCAAAAGGTAATCCAGTCAATATAGAAGACGACGTTTGGTTAGCTTCACGCGTTATGGTACTACAGGGTAGTAGAGTTGGGAAAGGTTCTTTGGTAGCCTCTGGTAGTATAGTTTCCGGAATAATACCACCATATGTAATTGCAGCAGGCGTTCCCGCTAAGGTTATTAAATATTTAAAACCCAGAGATTCTAACTTTACTTGGGAAAGAGGAATGAGAGATTCGAAAGCAACAAGTTGTGTAATCGTAGATAGAGTATGCAGTGTATTCGCTGATCTGCTTGACACTGATAAAGAAAAAATTAAAGAGGATTATCATAATATAAAACTATCAAATCTGGATTCATTTCAGTTTGTGAAATTCATAAAAGAGCTTGAAAGAGAATTCGATTTTGAAGTTAGAAAAGATGAGTGGAGCAAAATCAAAACTTTAAATAAAGCATCTTTATTGGTGAAGAAACATTTTGATTGGGAAGAGCACCAAATGAGCCTGCCAAAAGGCCGATATCAAGCTATCTAACTATTAGATCTATGAAAAGTCCGTTTAAAATTATCGAAAAAAATAGAGAGACTATTGTTTCATGGAATTCACCACAAAAACACACCTCTATTTCAACCAATGAGTTAATAAAAAAAGGGAATTCACTTTCAACCCTACTTAAAGATATAGGTTGTAGTAAAGGGGATGTTGTACCATGTATAATGGAAAAATCATTTGATTTTCTAGTCACTCTTATTGGGCTAAATAATATAGGATGCATTTGTGTACCACTCAGTTCTGATATTTCGATTAAAAAAGCCAAATCTATTATCGATTATATAGATGTAAAGCTTGTTATCGCAGATGAAAACGCATCATACTTAATTAAATCAAATCTGCTTAATAACTCGGATATCAGTCTGGGATGGATGGGAGAACGAAATGACCTTCCGGAAAATTTCTACCCTGAATTTGTTAAAGAAAATATTGAAGAAAACCTTAGCTCTGAAATATTATTTGATGTTGATGAGGGCGAATTAGCTTTGATTTTTTTTGAAGAATATGACTTCAACTTTGATCTCGTGTATACAATTACAAATAAAGAGTTGGAAGACTCTTTAATCAAAATGAGTGAACTAATAAAAACCGAAGGAGTAGGAATATCGTCGAGCTTTTTGCCAAATACAGGAGTTCAATTTCTGGTGGATTTGCTAATTATATCCTCTTCATCGGCTGAAGTCCATATGAATGATTCAAATTTATTAAAGAATAGATCAAGAGCTGTAAAAAGCATAAAGGATAATAAAATTAAAGGACTTTTTTGCTGTACCAGTGATTTTGAAAATTTTATTGCTGGTTTTGGATTTGATTTGCCCGTTTTTGAAAATATCAGCTCAGTTACATTATGGGGAAGAAATCCTTCTCAAAGAAATAAACTGTCAATAAGTAAATCGTTTCCTAATGCAAAAATCTTAAAAGCATACAGTCATCATGAAGAAGGGGGAAAAAGAAAAAGGGATAGATCTTTAGTCAATAATCAACATACTAATGGTTCGCTAACAAGTTTGCCGAAAACAAGATTGCGACTTTTTGTAAATGAAGTACTTGTTAGAAAAATTTCAGCAAACAATACTCTCCCGAAAATGAGATTTCTTGAATTGGGAAGTATTATGAGTTCCGATTTTAAAGAAAGCTCTTTTAAGAATAGAAAAATGGGGGCTTTGATATGAGTACTATAAAATTATTGGTAAGTACAATAGTCTTGCTAGTAATAGCTTGTTCTGGGAAAAAAATAAATGATTTTCCGGCTCAAAAAAGTCCTGTAAAAGTAAATATTGAAGGTTACTTACCATCAGGTTTAAAATCAGCCATAGTTACTAAAAGCCTTTCAGGTGTAGAGTTTTTTGAAATTGTTAATACTGAAAACAATGAAATAGTTTATACCGGACAGATCCCTGAGATAGAACCTGCGGATGCTGTTTTTGGAGAACCTGCTTATAAACTCGATTTTAGTAATGTATCAGGATCAGGAACATACAAAGTTTTAATTCCCAAGATACGCTTATCGTCAGTTGAGTTTCAGATTTCTAATGATGTTTATAACAGAGCATTCCAGACATCTCTTGAAAGTTTTTATTATCAAAGATGCGGTACAAAGATAGATAATGGTACCAGTTGGAGTCACTCCGCATGTCATCTGGATGATGCTTCTTTTTTTGATACCAACAAAGAAAAAGATGTTTCAGGTGGTTGGCATGATGCCGGAGATTATGGAAAGTACTCTGTAAACACTTCTGTAAGTTTGGCTTTCATATTGTACTTGTATGATCATCAGAAGTACAAGTTCAAAGATGGACAACTTAATATTCCGGAAAATGGGAATTCAGTTCCCGATCTGCTGGATGAATCTAAGTGGGCATTGAAATGGCTTCTTAAAATGCAGTCAGAAAATGGAGGAGTTTATCACAAGGTTCAAAAAAAGAAATGGACCGGAGAATATCTACCTCAGGACGATCCTGATGCCAGATATATATACGAGGTAAGCAGTACCGCTACAGCTGGCTTCGCTGCAGTATCGGCATTAGCTTCAAGGATTTTCAAAGAATTTAATCCAAAGTTTGCGGATAGTTTAAAAACGGCTTCAGAAAGAGCCTGGGATTTCTTAGAAAAGAAACCCAATATTTTTCCTGAAAACGGCTTCAAGAATCCGGAAGGTGTTAAGGGAGGTGAATACGGGGATTCTAATGATTCAGATGAGAGGCTGTGGGCTTCTGTAGAGTTATACAGGCTTACCAAAAATGAAAAATATCATACCTACTTTTTAGATAATTATAAGAAATTGCACGGCCCGACTCCACCGCCTTTAAGCTGGAAAAATGTAAAGGAATTTGCCTATTTCAGTTATTTAAATATTGAAAATGCGTATAAAGATAATGAAGCCACAAACTTTATTACAGAAAAATACAAGAGATACGGAGCAGAACTTCTAAGGCGTAGTGAGAATAATAATTACAGAATTGTATTAGATAAAGATGAGTTTTACTGGGGTTCAAACAGCGTATTGCTAGGTTATTGCTTTAGCCTCATTCAGATTTATGAAATTACACAGGACGAGAGTTTTAAGAATTTGGCTTTGGAACAGCTTAACTATTTGCTCGGAAGAAACCCTTTTGGATTCGCATATTTAACAGGTTTGGGAAAGAATTCTATAAGACAACCCTACCATCAATTTTCAAATGAACTCAATTCGTTTTTACCGGTCCCGGGGATGGTAGTTGGCGGACCCAATAGCAAAAATAAACTAAATGGCATTAGCCTTTCAGAATATCCCGGTAAAGCTTTTGAAGATAATCACAAAAATTATATGGTTAACGAAGTAGCTATTAATTATACAGCTCCTTTTGTATTTGTTTCAGGTTATTTCTCATTCAAAGCCATTAAAAATAATAATTAAGCATACTAATATATTTCGATATGATACTTACAATAGTTCAAGTCTTTTTAATATCCATTACCGCTTTTTTTATGTTCTACCTGGCAATATTAAGCATCCTGGCTTTTGTAGAACGAAACGGATATTGTTCTAATTCAAAAGAAAAAAGAAAATTTGCGATAGTAGTCCCCGCATATAATGAAGAAGACTGTATTAAAAAAACTCTTCAAAATTTAGTAGAAATAGACTACCCAAAAGAGAAAGCTGATATAATGGTAATTGCAGATAACTGTACAGATTCTACTGCTGATATTGCAAGAGATTTTGGAGTTGCAGTTATGGAGAGAAATAACATAAATAAGAGAGGAAAAGGATACGCTCTAAGGTGGTGTTTTGATCAACTAACAACTGAAGAGAAGTATGATTATGATGCCGTTGTTGTTGTTGATGCGGACAGTATTGTAACTACTAATCTCTTACATGTAATGAATAAATACATCGAGAGAGGAGGAGAAGTTATACAAGGCTATTTAACGGTAGACTCAAAACCAAATGTTTGGACAAGTGAAATAATTAAAATCGGATTTACATTATATAATTATGTGAGACCATTAGCCAGACGAGCATTAGGTTACCCTGCAGGATTGAGAGGAAATGGTATGTGTTTTTCAATAGATGTTCTCAAAAAAGTTCCTTGGGACGCTTATTCATTAACGGAAGACTTAGAGTATGGGATCAGACTTTTATTGGAAGATGTAAATGTTGTCTTTGCTCCGGAAGCTATCGGTTATAATGTTGTTCCGGAAAATTCCAGTAGTGCTGAAAGTCAAAGAGAACGTTGGGAAATGGGAAGATACCCTGTATTAAAAAAATACTTTCCAAAGCTTTTGGCAGCTGCGTTTAAAAAAAGGTCGTTTAAAATTTTGGATACTCTTATCGACCTTGTAACACCACCATTAGTAAATATGCTAATTTTCAGTTTTGGTATGGCAATTCTAAGCCTTGGTTTGTGGGCTTTGGAAATACATAGTTCACTTATATTTGTATGGTTATGGTTGACTGTTATGGGTATAGGGTGCTTTCATGCACTGTTAGGGCTATATAGTGCAAATGTAAGTTGGTCTACTTATAAGTCGTTAATTTTTGTTCCTAAGTACGCTCTATGGAAAGTTTATATCTACATCAAAATTTTACTTTTTAAAGGACGTACAACCGAATGGGTTAGAACGTCAAGAGATGATTAAATGATAAAATAATTGAATGAAATAATTTGAGGTATTAATATGAATATTTGTTTGGTAGAGGAGAATACGTATAAAAATTTATTACCGATAACTTCAACTCGACCTTTATTTGGAGTACGTTGTGGTCGTTTTACATTAGAAGAACGAATTTTTACTATTCTAGAATCGCATCAGGTAGAGATAGATGAAGTTTCTTATGTAATGAGAAAAGAATTAGAACCTGTATGGAAAAAAAATCTAGGTTCTGATATAGATATCAGCTTTAACATACCAGAGAATAAGCAAAGTTTGATATTAAATGGCAGTGTACTTTGGGAGGAAGAAAAGCTAATTAAAATTCTCTCAGGCTGTGATGGGAATCTTTCTAAGATTTGGATCAAAGATAATAACTGGATTGCTATCTATGTGCCCAAAAGATCAAATTTCCCAAACAGAACACAGCTTATTAACAATAGTTTAAAGCTTGAAGATTTTGAATCAAAAGAAGAATTAAATGTAGATATGATAAATTCCCCATGGGAAGTAATTGATTATAACTCCAAAATGATCCAGCATGATTTCGAATTAAGTTGTACTTGTCTTAAAAAACTGGCTGTTCCACCACTTCCCAAAAATGTATTTGTTACAAATTCAGAAAAATTAATAATTGGTAATCAATCTGAGATATATCCTTTTGTTACTTTGGATAGTAGCAAGGGACCAATAATTATCGGAGATAATGTAACTATAGAACCGGGAGTATTTATAAAGGGACCGGTTTCTATTGGTGATGATTGTTTAATATCTGCAAATACAAAAATTTACCAGAACACTACTTTAGGCAATACGTGTAAAATAGGCGGTGAACTATCTAACTCAATTATTCATGGGTATAGCAATAAAGAGCATTACGGATTCTTAGGAAACTCATATGTGGGAGAATGGGTAAACCTTGGTGCTGGTACTACTAACAGTAATCTGAAGAATAATTACAATTTTATTAAAGTAGATATAAATGGAGAGCGTGTTAATTCAGGTAGTCAATTTGTAGGAGCATTTATCGGCGATTTTACTAAAACAGCTATAGGTTCGCATATTAATAATGGTTGTTTAATAGGAGTTGGTAGTAATATTTTTGGATGTGAGCTGTATTCAAAAAAAATAGATCATTTTACTTGGGGTGCTCCAAATAATAATGAAATGTTTAAGTTTCAAAAATTCATTGAGAGCATTCATAGGATGATGGTGAGAAGAAATGTTCAACTTACACTGGAGCAAGTTAAGATGTTGAGGGTTCTTTATAAAAGAGCAAAAGTAGCAAGAAAAGTAGCTGAAAGCTCAAGAGCCAGATACAAAAAACCACTGCTTAAAGACTAAAAAAGCTTGAACTACTAAAGTTTCTCTAACAGATCATTCAGGAATACTTTTACTTCATTCAGGTCTTTTCTTACGTCGGAAGGTATCTCCTTTGAAGAAACAGATTCCGGTTCGTTTTCTTTTTTTAGTACTTTCTTTACACCGGCTGAAGTATATTTCTTTTCTTCAAGCAACTCTTTGATCTTGAATATGAGTTCAACTTCTTCTTCTTTATAAGCTCTGTTTCCGGCGCTGTTTTTCTTGGGATTAAGTTCGCTGTAATTTTTTTCCCAACTTCTTAAAACATGTGGAGCAAGTCCGGTGAGCTTACTAACTTCGCCCATCGAGTAATACAATTTTTTCATAGTGGGTATAAAGTGTATTTTGTCATCTTTAATTCACCAAAGAAAATCATTTCTGAACTATTTTAAAAGAAAGCATTTTGGAAAAATCAAAAGAAGGCCCAGAAGTTGACATCAGTATTGTAGTTCCATTGTTCAATGAAGAAGAATCTTTAGCAGAATTAGCTGAGGCTATCGAGGATTCAATTTCAGGAACATATTCTTATGAGATTATTTTTGTTGATGACGGCTCAACGGATACTTCTTTTCAAGTGATCAAAGATCTGTCATCAAAAAAGGAGCAGATAAGAGGCATTAGTTTTGGTCATAATTATGGAAAAAGTGTAGCTCTACAGGCCGGTTTCGAGGAAGTGAGAGGAAGATATGTTGTTACCATGGATGCCGACCTTCAGGATGATCCTAATGAAGTTCCCGAAATGATCCAGATGCTAAAAGGCGGTTTGGATATGGTGAGTGGGTGGAAAAAAGAACGTTTTGATCCAATCTCAAAAACAGTGCCCTCAAAGTTTTTTAATTATGTGACACGTAAGGCTGCAGGTATTCATTTGCATGATTTCAATTGTGGATTAAAAGCTTATAAACGAGAGGTTATCGATAATATTTATTTGTATGGAGAGCTTCATCGATACATTCCCATGTTGGCAAAGAAAGAGGGGTTTTCAAGAATCGGCGAAAAGATCGTCAAGCATCATCCGCGAAAGTATGGGACTACCAAATTCGGTTTATCTCGTTTTATAAATGGGTTTCTTGATCTTATAACTATTCTTTTTGTACAACGCTATTTCCAAAAACCGATGCACTTCTTTGGGACATTCGGGATCTTACTTTTAATGGTTGGAACAGGAATAAATGCATATTTGGCTGTTCTTAGATTATTCTTTAATAAAGGAATCGGTGATCGTCCGTTACTATTCTTGGGTATACTTTTAATGGTACTGGGTATTCAGTTGCTATCCACCGGACTGATCGGAGAATTGATCAACATCAATCATGTGAAAAAGCAGAAACCTAAGATTCGGGAGATGGTCTGATTAGTTGAATATCTATTTCAGCAGAGTCATTCTTTTAATGATGACCTGATTATTAAGCTTTAGTTGATAAAAATAAATTCCACTAGCCAAAGAAGAACCATTGAAAGTGGCAGTATAAGTTCCGGCTTTCTGAGACTTATTAACTAAAGTTGACACTTTTTGACCTAACATTGAATAGACTTCTAACTTTACATTGCCTGATTGAGGTAATTTGTAAGATATTTGTGTTTCAGGGTTGAAGGGATTAGGATAATTTTGAGAGAGGGTGAAATTATCAGGTGCTTCTTCAAGATGTTCAATACTTGTAGTAATGGATTTCGTAACCTGAATATAATTCAAACTAAAAAGCCATCCGGTTTTATCGCTATCAGAGTCAAACTCAAAGCGCATAGTGTGTATACCTTTTTCAAGTTGTACATCTGTAATTTCAATTGGAGTCCAATTCTGCCATCCTCCGGTACCTGTTACATTTTTTCTTCCACTTACGTTTTCGTTATCGATGTAAAGTGTAAAATTACCAAAACCGGGAACGGAAGAAACATAGGGAGTAAAATCGTAAGTATTTGTTTCTGACACTTCAAAAGTGTATTCGATCCATTCACCGGCTACAATCCAATACACATCAAAACCTTGATCATTTGAGGCTTCAAGATCAACTCCTTCATCGGGGCGGAAAGCAAGACCTATATTACTTGCCTCCACATCATGATAAGCGATACCTTCCCCGCCATTATCATAATGTTCAGCTTCAATTCTTCCAGGCACTTGATGAGGGTTTTGCAGGAATGGAGTACCTTTATTAAGCACAGTTATCAATACGCTGTCCTCAGACGATAAGCCCAAAGTATTTGTGACACTTAACTGTATCCAATATTCTCCAACTTCATTGAAAGTAAAGGTGGTATCTTCCTTTGAACTTGACCCTTGATCTGCAAAATTCCAATAATAGGTTAGCTCAAGATCATTTCTATCGAAACTTCTGCTACCTTCAAAATCTATATTCAATGGCGCTTTACCCGACGTTCTGTTTGCTACAATACTAGCAACAGGTGCATTAGGGTTTTCAGCTACAGTTCTTTCAGTTTTTAGAGTCTTAGGAGCAACAATCATTGAGTACCCATCTGTAAAGTGGACTACTCTATTTTGATCGCCGGGATTATATGCTATATAAGTGAAATTATTCCGAGCATCTTTAAATACTGAATAAGAGGCAATGTCTGCAAATATTTCTGTTTCAACATGGCCCATTTTTTTTAGGTTGTACAACCAATGCAGTGTATGTGCTCTTGATTCTCCATCAAACGGCTCATAATTTTCATCAGCATAGTAATATGATAAAGCTAAGTCTGGATCAGCAAGTGCGAGATATTCCCAAAGTATATCTTTCCAGATTATAGGTTGACCACCTCTTTCTGCAACAATTTCATTATAGTTTTCTAAAACATATTCCGGGTGTCTTCCTAAATAGAGCGAGGCGCTTGTAATCGGTAAGATATTAATCCCATGAATAAATTCAGGATTAGCTCCAAACCAAGTAGAGTGAACCCCTTTTCCTCCCCATACCATGCCAATGGCTTCATGATTGTAGTCTTGAGGGAAAACTTCTTTGTCTATATCAAACCAGTATTGTTCTACCGCGGTTCGCTCAGTTGTGTGCAGGAACACTCCAAGGTCTCTGATGTCTTGCTGTTGGGTTGCTTGCCCCCAAAGAAAAGCTGCAGCTGCAAAATTCATAGATTCTGAACTTGATTCCTGATTGTTTCCATCTCCAAAATCACCATGTCCTGCTGCCCATGAATGCCCCGCATAAGAATCATGTGAACGAAGGAACGGAAACATAATATCTTGTCGATCCCAGTTGTTGGCATCTTTGATTAAAAGATTAACCATTCCTCCCCAATTTTCCTGAGAAGCCCAAGCACTATCATATTGTGCAATAGTTGCTGCGCTCATTATTGCGTAACTAGAGTGAAAGTGATGATCATTGATTTGATTGTCTGCTCCATAACCCGAAGGATATCCGGTTAGAACATCCCAATTGCTGTTGTATGAATACTGCTGTTCACCTCCTATTGTAAACCAGTCTTCCAAACGTAGTTTTAACTGACTCAGGAAGTAGTCTCTTTCAGTTGTAGCTCCAAGCTGATCAGCTATATGAACTAAGTGTGAAAACCTTCCCATTGCTTTGCCGTTTTCATAAGAAGGTCCGGAACCTAATTTTTCTAAGGCTACTTCTTTAATAAGGTTTTGGAGTATATCAGGATTATAATCTCCTATATCAGGTAGAGTTGGTAATATCCCCGAAAACTTAATTTCTGTTGTGAACGAGTTTCCGGATTTTAACTTCATAATTCCTCTGGGGGATTGATAAGTATGATGAGTTAAAGGGTTGTTTGTATAAAGCCATTGATGCCTGTATAGAGCTGTTAGCGTTTCATTAAGATTGCTTTCAGAACTGTCTTTTAAAACCGTTTCATAATTATATGTGCTTATTAACTCAGATGTAGTTTCGTTGTAATCCCATTCTATAGTGCTATTTGTTACAAATGCATAAGCTCGTGATCTAAATAAATCTAAAGTTGATAGGGCAGTGTCAGGAAGAAGTGCAACTGATAAATAATTTTTTCCATTTAAAGAAGATTGGTAAGTAGAATTACCTGACCATACAGAGCCGGTAGGAGCAAAAAGAGCATAATGTTTTCCTTCAACTGTAATTCCCAGAACTTCATCTTGATGGTACCAGATAGTACTTGAAAGTTTTGGAGTTACTATTGCATCACCACCTTCAATATTAAAAAATACGTAGGGCAAACCATGACCTAACGTAGCTCGCAAAGATTGATCCGAATCTTCCCATAACGCTGTAAAAGTCCAATCTCCATAATGATCAGCCTCTGTACGAGGAGCGGATAAACCACTTACTGAAACGGTTAATTGATGCGAGAATGGAAATAAGTAATCATTTGCCGCAAAACTATGATTTGAGGTATAACCTATCTGCAATCCATCTGATATAGCTTTTACATTTAATGGATGGGCATAAATTACATTTGAAAAAGGATCATTAAAGAAAGGGTAAATAAGATTGCTCCAATAATCATTAGTTTGAATAGGAAGGTTGAATGAAGATGAAATTTTGGGATCAATATTTTGCCCTGAAAAATTCTGTGGTCCAATTTCCCCTGATGGAAGAGATGTTGAGTAACTACCTGCACCCACGGATACAGATTGGGCACTCAGTTTGTGTGAAAGAAGTAGTGAGAGGACACAAAATATTCCGAGACTTAAGCTTGAAAAACTTTTAATAGAGGCTGGAATTTTAGTATAAATAGATTTCATGAAAAGTATATTTTAGGAACAAGAACCTTAGCATAAAGCTTTGTATTCAATAAGCTGCTTAAATCATACTTTTCGAAAAACATAATCATCCAAGATCATGCCAGGATGATTTATGAGAAATTAAAAATACCGAGGCTTAACGCTTAGAAACTTGAGGTTCTGAAATTTTAAATTCGACTTGCTGATCTCCAACCATTAATAGGAAACTTCCTTCTTCAAGTAAAAGTTTACCTGTCTTGTTTGGATAAGAAAGGTGTTCAATAGGTTGTATTCTAAAAGAAATTTCTTTGCTTTCTCCGGCTTTAAGTAATATTGGGTTCATGTTTTTTAATTGCTTAACCGGTCTGGTTATTGATCCTACTCTATCTCTTATAAACCAAAGTACTGATTCTTTACCATCAACATTTCCGGTATTAGTAACAGTAATTGTAGCTACTAAGTCAGCATTAAAGGTTATTTCTGTATTTGATAATTTTAAATCAGAATATTCAAAATTGGTATAGCTAAGACCATAACCAAAAGGCCATTGCCAAACCATTTTTTCGCCTTGTTCTATGTTATTAGCTTCTTCAGGATTAAAGAAATACACATCGCTTGGCTTATGGTTGTAAGGTGTGAAATGTGAGGAATACTTTGGATACGAAAAGGGTAATTTTCCACTTGGATTAACTTTTCCTGAGATAACATTTGTAATAGCATCAGCACCGTGAAAACCAGGTAAGCCTGCCCAAAGAAAAGCGTCCATGCTGCTTAAGGCATCTTCAATGATTCTTGGGCGCCCTCCAATGAAAATACTAACATGCGGAGTTTCAGCACTACCCAGAGTTTTAAGTAAACTAATTTGATCTTCAGGAAGTCTTAAATCAGTTATGTTTCCAACAAACTCCGTGTAAGGTTCTTCTCCAATAGCCGAAATTATCAAATCCGCGTTTTTTGATAGCTTTTTTAATTTGTCGCTATCTTTCCAGTTTTCAGCAAGTACTATGTTAGATTCCGGGAAGGTCGCCTTCAATGAGGTATATAATGTATTTACATACTCAGGGAATCGAGCTTCTTCACCTCCTTGCCATGCAATAGTCCATCCACCCGATAGGTTTCTTTTTGAGTTGGCGGAAGGACCAACCAAGAGAATGTTCTTGTAGGTGTCTTGTGTTAAGGGCAGAATGGCATCTTGATTTTTTAACAGAACAAGAGATTCTTCAGCTGCTTTAAGAGCTTTATTTCTGCTGTCGTTACTTCCAATCCGGTCGTACCTTTTATTATTAGGATATGGATTGTCAAAAAGTCCTAATTCAAATTTTAAGTTTAGTATTCTTCGTACTGATTCATTTAATCTTTGTTCAGTGATCCTGCCTTCATCAACTAATTGAAGAAGAGATTCATTAAATCTTAATGAAAGTGGGGTCATACTCATATCAATACCGGCATCAACCGCCTGAAATGTAGCTTCAGTAAAATTATCTGCAGTGTAATGGTAAGTCACCAGCTTGCCTATATCATCCCAATCTGTAACTACAACGCCTTCGAACCCAAGTTCATCTCTTAGAAGTGTAGTAAGAATTTTTTTATCGGCGTGAACAGGTATGCCATTAATTTCTGAACTATTTACCATCAAAGATTTAATGCCTTGATCTAACGCTGCTTTAAAGGCAGGTAAATGAAATTCGTATAAAGTTTGGTCAGAAATGTCTACCGGAGTTCTGTCCCAACCGGATTTTGGATCTGAATATCCTAAGAAATGTTTTCCTGTAGCAGCTATTTTAATTTTCTGTCCTTCTTTTGGTTCTTGAATGCCTCTTACATATTCGCTACCTAGTTTAGCAGCTAAATATGGTGACTCTCCATAGGTTTCATAAAATCTAGCCCATTTGGGATTTCTTCCTAGATCAAGTACGGGAGCAAAGATCCAATGATGCCCCAGATCAGCAGATTCCTTTACAGTAACATCTGCGCTGTTGTAAGAATGTATTGGATCAAATGTAGCAGCTAAATTTAAATTATGAGGGAATATAGTACCTGTTTCAAGATAGCTGGCTCCGTGCATATGGTCGATTCCATAAATAATAGGTATACCTAATCTTGATTCTTCTATCGCAATTTTTTGCAACTCATAAATGAAATTATACCATGTTACATGATCTACAGATTCTCCATTTAAAAAAGAACCTATATGATGGTTTCTAACCAATTCCGCAGCTTTTTTAGCATCTAATTCAACATCTTTTTGAACACCGGTGGTGTTTATCATTGTAATATCGAGTTGAGTCATTTGACCGATCTTTTCTTCAACGGTCATTCGAGATAACAGGTCTTCAACTCTGTCTTTTATTGGAGCTTCAGAGTTTTTGTAAAGGGCTTTCTGTTGTGCAGATGAAATGGAAAAAAGTGCTAGGCTCATGAAAAAAAGCATTGAGAATATTTTTTGCATCATTTTGATCACAGTTAAATCATTTATGGTATAAGATGATTTTATGCAAATTTATGCAAAAAATAAAGAATTTTTTTTCAGGTTGATTCTCTCTCAATTAATGTGGTAGGAATAAAGCTTAATGAACTTGTAATATTATTGGTAGGGGAGATGAGTTCAGTTAAGGTTTTCAGAGAATGGTTGCCTAAGGAAATAAAGTCAGTTTCTATGGAGCTGAATTTTGGACGAACATGTTCACACATGGGCAAGTTGTCATAGCTGATTATTGCAAGTTCTGAAGGGATGATTATGTTTTCTTCACGAGCGCCTTCATATAATCCCATTGCCATTAGGTCGCTGGAACAAAATACTGCATCCGGTTTTTCTTTAATTTCTTTGAGATTATAAAAAGCATCTAATCCGCTCTTGAAAGAAAAATCGCCTTCAAACTCCCAAACGACATCAATTTTTTTATTGTGACAATAGTCTATGAACCCATTATATCGGAAACTGGATTCAGCCTTTCCCGGAGGGCCTTTTACGATTCCTAATTTCTTGTATCCTTTTTTGTGAAGGTGTTCAGCTGCTATATGACCTCCGCTGTAACCGTCAAAAGTAATGGTGGGTAGAATAGGGTTTTCTATTAAGCCATTAGAAACTATAGGGATATCAACTTCTTTTTCACTTAGCTTGTTCTTTATATAGGTATAATCTTTTCTTTCAAGAGAGGGGATGAATAATACAATACCGTCACATTTGCGCTGAAAATGATATGAGATAGTATCAATAACCTCGTCGGCATTCTCAGATACACTAACTAATGAGAGTTGCACTTTCAGATCTTTAGCAGCTTTTGAGTAGCCTGCAAAATAAGAAGAGTAGAATTCTCCTTCATAAAAATCTGTAACAAGGATGATGCTTTTACTTCCGTTAGAGTAAAGGGGAATAGCGGATTTATTAAAAGGATAATTTAAGGACTCAGCGCACTTAATTATATGTTTTTGGACTTGCTCACTAATTTTTTCGCTTCCATTTAAAACCCTTGAAACAGTAGATATTGAATAGCCTGCTTTATCAGCAATGTCTTTAAGTGTAACCCTCATTAATTTCTTTGCAAGATTATCGTGTAAAATTCCCAGTGAGCAAATATGGAAAAAGTAAAGCCTTTATTCCAGTGAAGAATAATTTATGCAAATTTATGCAAATTAGTTTCATTATTTGCATAAATAATTTTCTTGAGTTACATTTACAAAAGCCCGAAAAGCGCTTCCTCAACATTAAACTAATTTTTCAAATATGAAAATTGCTACAAAATCTTTGATGACTTGTATTTTTTTGATTTCATCTATTCTTATTAGCACTTCATCAAATGCTCAAAATATTATACAGGATGGAGATTTTCCTGCAGATACTTTGCCGTCAGCTTGGTCTTCTTTTATTGCTGATTTTGCCGGAGTGTCGGCTACGGTTGGAGTCACGAATAATCAAGCTACCATAACAAACATTACCGGTGCCGGTGGAGAAACCTGGCATGTACAATTGAATCAGATTTTTTCTTCAGATCAAATTTCAGCTCTTGAAGTGGACGCAACTTATGAAATTTCCTTCGATGCCAGCAGTCCTGATTCAGGTCGTGCTTTGAGAATGTATTTTGGAGAGGATGGAGGAAGTTTTACGGCCTTGAAAGTCATGGACACTACTTTAACTGCTTCAATGACTAATTTTAAAACAGAAGTAGTAGTTACTCAGGTGTTTGGAGCTATGAAATTAGGTTTCGAATTAGGATTAAGTAATTCTGATGTAGTAATTGACAATGTGGTTTTAACAAAAAAGTTGAAAGACGTTGTTATAGATGGAGATTTTCCTGCAGATACTTTGCCGTCAGCGTGGTCTTCATTTATTGCTGATTTTGCTGGAGTATCGGCTACGGTAGGAGTCACTAATAATGAAGCTACCATAACAAACATTGCCGGAGCCGGTGGAGAAACCTGGCATGTACAGTTGAATCAGGTTTTCTCATCTGAACAAATTGGTGAATTAGCTGTTGATGAGACATACAGAGTAGAATTCGATGCAAGTAGCCCCGATTCAGGTCGTGCATTAAGAATGTATTTTGGAGAGGATGGTGGAAGTTTCAGTGCCATTGAAGTTATGGATACTACTTTATCAACCGTTAAAACTACGTATTCAACCGAGTTTACTCTTCCACAGGTATTCGGAGCTATGAAGTTGGGTTTCGAATTAGGTTTAAGCAATTCCGATGTGACAATAGATAACGTAAGGTTGCTTCAGGTTACAGGTGGAGAAACTGAGCCTGAACCCCTGCCTCAATTCGGCGACAACAGAATTCTTTTTGTTGATGGTCCCGACTTAACCGTGCCAAAAGTAGATGGCGAAGTCGTGGATGATATTATAGAAGCAGGCAATAAAGTTCATAAATTCACGGGTGGAGGTTTCTTTCAACTTGGTTATTTCTGGGATAACAATGGTCTTGGCGGTATTGACTTTACACAAAACATAAATGATGTAGACACGGTTTATATAAGACTAAGAATTAATCCTGCTGACCATACGGCAGATGATACAGGTCTAAGAGCAACCGGTTCAATTGTATTGGCAGACGTGACAAATAATACAAACAGTAATCTACAGTGGGGAATAAGTTGGTCTATTCCGGCAGATGCTTACGATAATCAATGGCACGAATACGCTATACCATTGCCAAAACCAACTATTGCTGAACATGATTCCGCGATGAAAGATCTGGACCTGAATGGAAATCCTTTACCTGCAAATGAGCAGTATAGTGAAATTCAAAAAAGATGGTCGTTCCCTGATGCGTGGAATGGTTCTGTAAATGTAAGTCCTAATGATCCTGAACTTGGAGGTGACCCTGATTGGGATAAACTTGGAAGAGTAGCGTTAAGCTTAAATAACGACAGAAGTGGTACTTTTTATGTAGATAATTTCTATATCGGATCAGAAGCTGCTACCGATCTTTCAGTTGCTTTAGAAAAGCCGGATTCTCCGGGCGTAATTACTGCTGCTGCAACAGAGGGTGAAATGAACATCAGCTGGGCACACGATAATAGTTCAAATATTTTTGCATACGAATTATACTATAGTGGAGAAACGATTACTTCTGTAGAAGCTGCAGGTGTTAAGAAAATCGGGCAATATCTTGCCAATGCTTCTCTTGGTTTTAAACATGAAGTTAGTTCTCCTCACCCTGGAGACGCGAGCCATGATTATCACTATGCTTTGGTTCCTACAACTTCTTTTGGAGTATCTGACCCAACAGTATTTACAACTACCAGTGTTTCCGCTTCAGGAAATACGACTCCTTACATTTTCGAACTGTCTTCAACTCAAGAGATAGAGATTCTCTCTGATCTAGATAATGGAACAATTACAGGAGCAGGATGGCCTACAGATTCATTTGAACCATTTACTTTAAAGCTAGATGATGTTCCGGAATCAGATGCTTCGGCAAAAATATGGGTTGGTTTCGGAAGAAGTGACGATCTAAATACAGTATATATGTATATGGAAGTTCTTGATGATGATATTTTAGGTGGTCCTGGTAGTGATCCTTCCGGAATGTATGGAACTACTTTATATCCAAGGGCATCCGGAGACGAAGCAACTACCTGGATTCCTACTGTAAATGATAATGATAATAACCTTGAATGGAACTATTATCTCAAAGACCAAATTAAGATACATTTTGGTACATACGGTGTTAATTATGTGTCAGGAACAACTAATGAAGATCGTTCAAGAGGCACAAATCCTGATTATTTTATAGCACTTCAACCAAAGATTTCGGGCGATGCTACTGCCAATGGTCCTGATGGAATGTTAACCAGATTTTGGGTAACAGAGCCAAACACAACAAACCCGGATGTGGATTACAATACCTTATATTATTCAAGTAACCACCTTTTCACTTACTCAGCACTTTATGAGAATATGATGGATGGCGAAACAAGAATTGGTTGGAAAGCATTGATCGCCTTTGATGCTAATGATCTTTTAGTTGCAACAGATGAAAGTCAGAATCCGATAGATTCACCTTTCGAATTCCCGTCAGCAGCTGAAATAAAGTATCTGCCTATGACTCTTGAGTTATATGACAAAGACAGTGGAGACGGTGGAAATTGGTGGGAAAATCCATCTCATGTAATAAGCTACCCAACTGCAATCGGTGGATCTAACATTGTTGAGTGGACAGATGATTTGGCCGGTATTGGAGTTGTTGCAATGGCTGGTTCTGATGTATCAACTAGTATTGATATCAATAATGGTGAAATCCCATTGTCATTTGCACTTGAGCAAAATTATCCAAATCCATTTAACCCATCAACAAGTATAAAGTTCTCTATTCCAAAATCCAGTGATGTTACACTTAATGTGTTCAATGTTTTAGGGCAAAGAGTAGCTACACTTGTGAATAAAGAAACATTTAAAGCCGGTTCTTATACCGTTAACTTTGATGCAAGTAATTTGTCTTCTGGTATGTATATATACAGGTTGCAAGCAGGTGAATTTCTAAGCGTCAAAAAAATGATGCTAATAAAATAATTTTCAATTTCTTAAGGGATACAGCATATTTATAGCTGTATCCCTTTTTTCTTTTATTTAAGCGAATTTATATTATTCTTAATGAAGCATCTTTTACAGGCTCTTTTTTTTGGAATACTTTTAAGTATTTCTTCTTCTCAACTAATAGCTCAAACTAAAGGAAAAGTTGTTGGTGTGGTAAAGGATGAGCAAGGAGAAACTATTCCCGGCGTCCAAGTAGTTCTTCAAGGAACGCAAAGAGGTGCTATTACAGAATCTGATGGGTATTACAGCATAATTAACGTTACTCCCGGTACCTATCAATTAGTTTTCAAATTCCTTGGTTTTGCTGACCTAATTGTTGAAAATGTGCAAATTCAAACCGGAAGGACTACAGAAATTGATGCAGTGCTCAAAGAAACCGTTTTTCAGGGAGAGGAAGTAGTAGTAGTGGCTGAACGCCCAATAGTTGAAAAAGACAGAACTACAACTACATCTTATGTAAGCTCTCAGGAAATAGAAGACTTACCTGTTCAATCGGTCGCTGAAATTGTAAACTTACAGGCAGGTGTTGTAGACGGTCACTTTAGAGGGGGTAGATTAGGAGAGGTTTCATATGTAGTAAATGGTGTGCCAATAAATAATTCCTATACCAATAGTGCTGGTTTTGAAGTAGAGCAAAACATGGTAGAAAGTCTGGAAGTTATCAGTGGGGTTTTTAATGCAGAATATGGGCAGGCACTGTCAGGTGTTGTAAATATTGTAACTAAGGATGTTCCGTTTGACTGGACCTTTAATTCAAAAGGTTTTGTAAGAGCAATAGCAAGTACCAGAGAGTTGCCTTTTATTACTAGAGAATCAGGTCCGGGTACTAATCTTACATACCTTGATTTTAAAAATGAACAAATACCTTACTACCAAGTTGCTTCTGTGCCTAACCAGATCGACTTTCAGTTTAGCGGAGGAGGTCCGATAATTGATGAAAAATTAGGTATCCAGTTTAGCGGAAGATTTTTGGATGAAAAGGGACATTTTTATGGTAGAGATCTTTTCTCTCCAAGAGATTCTTCTCAGAATGTAAATACACTTGTAGATAACGAAACAAATCCTAATAACTGGATTATCGAGTCTACAGGAAGTGGAGATTTTGTTCCAATGAATTATGTGAAAAGGTATTCTTTGAACAGCTCATTGACATATAATATTAACAGTATTTTCAAGTTAGATTATAATCTATTCTATCAGTTTGGGGATGGCAGAAATTATAACCATCAAAAAAAGTACTCTCCGGAAGGAGTGAATCGGTATTTATTCGACAACCAAACTCACATATTCGGATTAAGAGCAGCATTCGATTCAAAAACTTTCGCAAATCTTTCATACAGTTATTTACGATCTGAAGGTGAGTCAAAGTTATACGATGATATTTTAGACTCAAGATTAGGATCACCTGACCTGAGTAATACAGAAGGTTTATTCGCTTTTGATCTCGGTGGAAATGATCTTTTCTACTCTAAAAATGTTACTAAAACACACACAATTGTAGGAAGTGTTACCAGTCAAATAAACAGGGTTCATCAGGTAAAAGCAGGTTTCCAAACCAGAATTCATGATCTTAATACAAATGGCTATGCAATTTTGGTAAATGCCAATAATGGGTATGTACCAGAAGCTAATACAGAAAATCTGGCAGCAAGAACAGATTTAAATGCAAACCCAATTGAATTTGCTGTATACATACAAGATAAGATAGAACTGAATAATCTGATTATAAATGCAGGAATTCGCATGGATTATTTCGATCCTGATTTCCTTGTCCCAAGACTTTGGTATTTAGGAGGAGAAGAATTTGTACCGGATCCATCAAACCCCACTGATACTCTTTACAACAGACGCTCTGCGACAAAGAAAATTCAAGTTAGCCCTAGAATCGGATTGGCATTCCCAATATCAAATACAGGTGTTGTACGCTTTTCATATGGATTATTTTTTCAGATACCTTCATTTGATGGAATTTATGCTAATCCTAATTACTATGTTGCTCCCGGTGCCACAGCAGCCGGCTTTGGAAATCCAGATATAGATCCTCAACAAACATCCACTTTTGAAATCGGACTTCAACAAGCAATAAGTAATGATATTGGTTTAGAACTGACTTTATTTACTAAGGATATTAGAAAGCTGAATGCCACAATAATTGAATTCAATCCTACAAGTACAGGTGAAATATATCGTCCGGAAAACAGAGATTATGGGACAGTAAGAGGATTTACTTTATCATTATATCAAAGGCCTCGTGGAGCTATCCGTTGGAATTTGGATTATACACTTCAATTTGCCGACGGTAGTGCATTCTTATCCGGTGATAGTTTTCAAAGACAAAGAGCAGGTTTGGAAGATGTTAATACATTAGCAAGACTAGCTTGGGATAGAAGACATGTCCTAAATAGTGTAATAACCTATCAGCCATCAAGTAAATTCTCTGCGACATTGGTTGGCAAGCTCAACACAGGAACTCCTTATACTTCTCAAAGATCCAGAATTACCTCATATGTACCATTTAATGAGGATAAGCCTACGACGTTTATTTCTGATCTGAGAATGTATTATACCCTGCCATTCCAAAATGCACGATTGATATTCCAGGTTCAAAATATATTTGATGCTGAAGCCCCTGTAAATGTTTACAATGATTCAGGAACTCCTGATTATACATTACAGCAATTTGATGCAGAAAGCGGAAGTATTGGAGGATTAAATACCTTGAATGATTACTTCTATCAACCAGGTTTTTATTCTGCACCAAGAACAATCAGTTTAGGTTTAAACATAGATTTTTAAAATTTCAGTTAGTGAAAATTTATAGATATTTCATTTTATTTTTTATTTGTACCGCTTATACCTTGCCGGCATTAGCACAGACTACAATTCCAAATGATTATTTAGGAAGTCAGGATTGGATATCTCGTGGAGTAATGGACGGAAACTTAATTGAAACGAATTTTAGAAACCATGGTGAGGTTTCTCGTTTTGGTGACATTCCTTGGGGGGTTTGGCCAAGGTCTATTGGTGGTAGGCATATTGATGGTATCGCACTAATGGTTGCGGGCCGAGTACCCGGTGAAAGACCTGCACAATTCTATAGTGATCCTGGTGATACAACTTTGAACCCTGTTGCAATTAATTACAGGGATTTTGGTGTAAGGAGAGACCCGACTAATGGAGATATTTGGGGATGGTTGCCGTTAAATGAATTTCTGAACAGAGATCGACGAAACCCCGTTAGTAATAGATTTGAAAGAATTCCTGCTATAAGTGATGATCCTTCAAGCTGGCCTTTTTTGTGGCCTGATAAATTAGACAATCCTGATGATCCAGGTTGGGCCGGTTCGTGGAATGGTCTTTTTGGTAAAGGGGTATTTAATGCAGATTTGGAAAGTTATTACGTTATGGATGACCTTAGCAACAAAGGTTATCACATCAATGAAGATGGAACAGAGCCAAACAGTCCACATGGTATTTATTATGCAGATCCGGCAGATTCAAGCATTGGAGGTCTTGGGCTACAAGTAGAAGTAAGATTGCTCCAGTGGGCAAATGTACTGGCAGAAGATGTAATGTTTATGCTGTATAAGATCAATAATGTTGGGGGAACTGATCATGATAGCCTCTATTTTACAAAAGGGGTGGATTATGGATTAGGGACAGATGAAAACGATGATAATGCCTCTTTTGATCCACAATTGGATATCGCATACGGTTGGGATTCTAACGGCATTGGAATTAGAACAACAGGTGGAGAATATTCTCTGGGTTACACAGGCTTTGCCTTCTTGGAAAGCCCGGCAAATCCATTTGACCTTCAAGATAATGATGAAGATGGAATTGTTGATGAAAGACGAGATTCAGGCGAAGGTATACTAATAGAAGGCCAACAGAATATCCGAAATTATATTGAATCGAATTATAATGTGGCAGATTTTGAAAGAGTTTATGGCCCAATAGAGGATTTGCCAGCATATCAAGCTGAAAGATGGTGGACGGGAGACGAAAATGTTAACTGGACTTCTTATACAGACTCGAATAATAATGGTGTTGTTGATGAAGGAGAATTCCTTAATGACGATCTGGGAATAGACGGATTAGGTCCAAACGATCTTGGGTATGAGAGACCTGATTTTGGTGAAGCAGATGGAATTCCTCAGGCTGGAGAAAGAGATTTTGATCGATTAGATATTCCGGAGTCTGATCAAATTGGATTGAGGGGATTTGATTTAGGAGTTCGAGGTAACTACGAAAATTTAATTGTTACCCGAGATGAGTTTATATGGGAGCAGATTATTGAAAATGAATTCGAATTGGGACAAGAACCTCCAACTCAAAGTGTTACAGAAAACGAACCATTTCTCCTGTTTTTATCCGGTCCGGTAAATTTACCTCCCGGTGTAAGTGATTTCTTTTCTTTAGCATGGGTTTTTGGAAACGATAGAGAAGATTTCTTTAAAAATAGAATTACAGTTCAAAACATATACGACGCTAACTATAACTTTGCTCAACCTCCGTTTACACCAACTCTTACTGCTATTGCTGGTGACGGTAAAGTTGTTCTTGGTTGGGATTCAGTATCGGTAAGAAGTTTCGATCGTTTTACTCAGGAATTTGATTTTGAGGGGTATAAGCTTTACAGAGGGACCGATCCTTTATTATTTGATGCCAAGACCATTACAGATGTTACCGGAACGCCGACGTTCTTTAAACCGCTAGCTCAATGGGATTTGGTAAATGGAATTACGGGTCCGGTGCCGGTTTTGGAAAATACAGCAGCATATAACTTGGGATCAGATACTGGTCTTCAGTTCTTTTATGTGGATGAAAATGTTACCAATGGAATAACGTATTATTATGCTTTGGTAGCTTATGACAGAGGAGTAATTGATTCCACAGGAACAGTTGAAATTGACCCTCAGGAGAATGTTTTTAATTTCGGAGTAGATCAATTCTTTAATCTTACAGGTTCTTCCATAAATGCTAAAGCAGTGACCCCAAGAGCACGAGCAGCAGGCTTTATAGAAAGCGGAACTGTTGAAGACCTGAGTACGATTACATTTGGACAAGGCACGGGATCTATGTCAGTTTCTATAGTCGATAACGAGACGGTTAGGTTTGGTGATAACTATAAAGTTGAATTCTTTGACTCTTTAGACACCAGAGATAGTCCTAAATATTATGTTACAACAGGCTACTCTCTGTTTAATATTACAACCGGAGACACTCTTTTTAAAAGAAAGCCATATCAGGAATCTACACCTGTAGCAGAAGGCTTTGTTATGGAATTTGAAAATGACAATAACATCGAATACAATTTTGATCGGATTGGTTGGGTAGGGAACTACAATCAGGAAAATGAAATGTTCAATCTTGATCCAAGAGAAGTAGACGGGTATGAAACCAATTGGATTCTTTCTGCAAGACCTGATGATAGTGCCAATGGTGAACTTTCGCCCGATGACTTTGAACTTAGATGGGCTGATGAGAATATTTATTACCCTCCAAGGTTTCAAACGGGCACCTATTTAAGAGACTCGTTGAAAGTAATAGCAGTAAATATAAGCACAAATCAAGAGGCAGAATTATTGATCCTTGACAGAAATGAGAATGGAAATTTTGATGTCGAAGATGAGTTAATCATAATGGAACAGCCAAATCCGGCGCTAAGAATTTTCAGGCACAGAGTTACTTTTAGAACAGTTGCAGGACAAAACGGAGTGCTACCGGGAGACGGTGAGATCTTCAGAATTTCTCATAGTAAGCCATTTGCTAATGGGGATTTCTTTCAATTCAGTCTTTCAGAATCTTCAGTAAATAATGAATTACTAAAAAGTGAATTGGAAAATATAGCTGTGGTACCTAATCCTTATCTGGGTTATTCAATATATGAACCCCGACTCAGTGAGAGCACCAGCGGAAGAGGTGAGAGAGTAATTAAGTTTATAAATCTTCCTCAGGTTTGTACGATCAGAATTTTCAATATCAAAGGTGAACTAATTAAAACTTTGGAAAAAAATGATTCAGGCAGCGGAGACGGAACTTTGGATTGGGATTTAAGAACTAAAGATGGACTGGATTTAGCTTATGGAGTATATGTTTATCATGTGAATGTACCGGGCATCGGTGACAAAGTTGGAAAAATTGCAATAGTAAAATGATCAGGAATACGATGAATTACCCCTTTTTGAGAGTTTTAGTTTTTTGCTTTTCGTTTGTTGTTTTTAGCTCTGATCTGTTTGGTCAAAGTAAAGCAGGAACAACTGCAGCAACTTTTCTAACTATAGGGAACGGAGCCCGTGGCTCAGCTTTAGGGCATGCAAATACTTCATCAGCCAAGGGAGCTGACGCTTTATTTTGGAATATTTCTGGTGCAGCCATTTCTGATAATGAAAGAAGAGGTTCTGTAATGTTCTCAAATTTTCAAATTTTTGCTGATATAGATTATAATTCGTTAGGAGTAGTTCTTCCAATTTCTGAAAAAGGAATAATAGGCTTAAGTGTAGCTAATGTTGATTACGGAACTATGGATGTGAGAACCGGATTTCAACCCGAAGGTACCGGAGAACAATTCTCAGCATCAGATTTGATGGTTGGAATTAGCTATGCACAACCACTTGCTGATAATTTTTATATGGGTGCGCAGGTTAAATGGGTTGGGCAAAGGATTTGGGATATGCGGGCATCTACAATTGCGCTAGATTTAGGGCTCACCTTGATAACAGATTATTTAAACGGAATGAAACTGTCTGCTTCCATACAGAATTTTGGAGGGCAAATGCAGTTGGATGGAATTAATGTACAAGACACTTATGAGCCGGAACCGGGTGTAGGTGGTAATGACCGGGTATTTGTAAGAAGAGAACTGGATTCATGGAATATTCCTCTTTCATTTAAGTTTGGTGTTGCCGTTCCGGTTCTAAAAACCGATCATTATATGTTAACGGTGATGGGAGAATCTCATCAAACCAATGATCAAAGTTTGAACGGTGATTTTGGATCAGAATTCACTTACAGTACAAATTCAACGAATTTTCATGTACGTGCAGGTTATAAAGACCTGTTTTTAGGTGATAATGTAGATGGTCATATTACATATGGAGCAGGACTAGATGTAGCTTTCACGAGCTTACGTGTAGGATTTGATTTTGCAGTTGCCCGCCAAAATTATCTTCAGAATGTTCAAATGATTGATTTCAGGATTTATTTCTAGATCAGTTTATTAGGATACAATATGATAAATAAGAAAATCTTTTCGGTTTTCAGTTTTATAATTCTTTTGAGTTTTACTATTCAAAAAGCAGCAGCTCAGGATTCTACAATCATTGCCACAGTTAATGACTTTCATATTTCCGCTGAGCATTATGAGGAATCTTATGTAAATCATATTATCAACTCGGGCGTTAACGATTCTCGTGAAGAGCGATATGGACATCTTCAAAAATTGATAAATGATATTTTATTAGCCCAGAAAGCTGAAGACTTCGAACTCCTGGATAAAGATTTTGAATTATATGTTGATAGAGCCCGGAGCAAAGCTCTTGCAGACTACTATTATTATGTTTCCTTTATGGATACACTTTCTCCTCCTTCTGAAGCTCAAATAAGGACCGCTTATATAAATTCTAAGATCAATCTGTTTGTAAGTCAGCTTTATTTTGAAAGCGAAAAACTGGCAGAAGAATATTATTTACGATTAAAAAAAGGAGCTTCTTTCGTTGATCTTGCAAACGAATTATACAATACGGATGCTTATGATTCTACTGCAGGGTATATAGGAGAAATATCATATTTTGGTGTGGATCATAAATATGCTGAAGCAGCTTATCACCTGAAGAAAGACGAATATTCAACGCCCGTTAAAACAAGTCTCGGCTATTATATTATTAAAGTAGAAGGAAAAAAATCATCTCCAATTTATTCTGAATCCGAATATCTCACAAAGAAGAAAGGGATGGAAGAAATGACAAAGAGTAGATTACTAACTCTTAAAGGAGATGAATTTGTAGCTGACTATATGGCTAAAAAAGATGTAGTGATAAGCACTGAAAACATCAGAAAAGTATTCGAGTTACTAAAATCTGTATCTGAGACTACGTTCAGAAGAGTTAACGGTAGATCTGTTTCTACTGAAAAAATTTCAGCTTCTATCGAGGATATCGAGCTTTTAAAGAATCAGCTTAGTCTAAACATGCCTTTAGCGAGCTATAGAACTGGTGAAGAAGTAAATTACTTTACTCTGGAAGATTATCTTTTTTGGCTTCCTGTTTTACCTATTTCCGAGGCAAAGAATAAAACAATTGCATCAGTAGGAAGAGGGTTAAGAAATCATATTTTTTATGATGCAGCTATTGAAAAGGGTTTAAAATCTTCCAGCTATGTTGAGTTTAAAGTAACTGAGGCTACTCAACAGTACAAAGCTTGGCAGGTTAAAAATTTCTTGAGCAACCTACCCGTAGACTCAATTGATAATGAAACAATCCAACTCAATTTTAAACAATTAGGTTATTCGTCCAGATCAAAGATATTTGCTTCAGGCTGGTTTAAAGAGATGAAGGATTTTGACTCTGCATCGGTTCTCAAAAAAAGAATAGATAATAATTTACTGCCAATAAGCTCTCTACAAAGAGAAATTTTTGATCAAAAGTTGACTTCTGAATTAGGCCATCTAGGAAAATATTTAAATACAGCTCCTTTGAACTCAATTAATATTATAGGAACAGGAGAGGGTTATTTTTTAGCTTACGTTGAGGATCGAACGGTTATTAAAATTACTTTGGAAGAAGTTCGAGATGAAATCGAAAAAAAGATAAAACCATTTTATAACATCGTTCAACAAATAAAAACAGAGAGAGCTAACGCTGATATAGAAATTCATCAGGATGCTTTCGAGAGTTTAATGAGTTATTATGATGACCCTGTTTTAAGAGGGCAATAATTCTAAATGTTTGATCTCAAGCAGTTGTTTCAGGGTCCATAATTTTTGAACCGTATTTCCCATACCAAGAGATATACAGATAACAAAGTGCAGGTACAAAGAAAGCCAGAGAAAGACCTATTGCATCTGCGAAGAAACCATATAGAGGCGGAATTATAGCTCCACCTACAATTGCAGTACATAGAATCCCGGATCCCTGAGCTGTGTGCATTCCTAACTTTTTTATTGCTAAAGTGAAAATGGTTGGAAACATAATCGAATTAAAAAGCCCAATGCTCAATATGGTCCACATAGCTACTAAACCTTCAGTGTTCATGGTTATCATTAAGAGCATAACATTTATCAACCCGTACACACCTAAAAGATTTCCTGGATCAAATTTCAATTGCAGTCCTGAACCAATAAAACGACCAATCATTGCGCCTCCCCAATAGAACGAAACAAATGCACCTGCAAGCTGAGCGGGGGTAGCCTCATCGATGCCGGTACTTGATATAAGTTCAGCTAAACCAGGCATAAAACCACTATTACGAACTAGTTCAACAATATCCAAAGACAAGAAGTAGTTCACCATATAACTACCTATTGATACTTCTGCTCCTACATATACAAAGATACCTAATGCACCCAGCATAAGATGTTTTGTCTTCAAAGCAACAGCATAGCTTCCGTTTTTATCCTCGTCACTTTCCAAGATCTTTGGTAGCTTTATAACTGCAAATACAATAGCCAGTAGAATAATAACGCCAGCAACAATTAAAAAAGGACCTTGAACTGTAGCTGCTTCTGATAAGTAATATGCTTCTTGCTCTTCTATATTCAGTGCTGCAACTTCACTGGAACTAAGTACATTATTGCTGAGAATAAAAGCAGCGCTTACCAATGGGGCTATCCAGGTTCCAAGAGAATTAAATGCTTGAGAAAGATTCAAACGGCTTGAAGCAGATTCTTCCGGTCCTAAAGCAGCAACGTACGGATTTGCGGCGACTTGTAAAATCGTTATCCCTCCGGCTAATACAAACATTGCTAACAAAAATATCCCAAAAATCCTCAGTTCAGCTGCAGGGTAGAAAAGAAAACATCCTAGGCCCATGGTCAATAAACCTACAACAACACCTTTTTTATAACCTATTCTTGAGATTATTTTACCTCCGGGTATTGAAAAGACAGCATATGCAGTAAAGAAAGCAAATTGAACCAGCCCCGCCTCAAAATAGCTGAGTTCAAATACATCTCTTAGGCGTGGTATTAAAGCATCAACTAATACAGTTATAAATCCCCACATAAAAAAGAGAGAAGTAACTACAATAAATGCGGAGCGATTGGTATTTTTTGTCATGCTCATTGTATTAAAAGGTGTGTTATTTGATTAAGGTCATTTTACGAGATTCTATGCCAAATCTGGTAATCAATTTATAGTAATAGATTCCGCTACTCATATTTGTAGCTTCAAAATTTATGGAATGCAATCCTGAAGAAAGCTTTTCGTCAACAAGTTTCCTTACTATTTGGCCAAGGCTGTTATATACAATTAGCTGTGTAACTGAAGCTTCAGGAAGGTTAAATCGAATAGTAGTTTCAGGATTGAACGGGTTGGGATAATTTTGCTTTAACAAAAAATCTTCCGGTAATTGGTTAGGTTGTTCATCAGTGCTAACCGGAGTTGTAAGAGTAAACTCTATTCTGTCAAGATCACCTGCTGACGTAGCTGATAAAATACGTATGATTTTTTGTCCACTATTAAGTAAAATTCCGGTTCGGGTTTTACATTTATAATTACCACACGGGGATGTTACCCTGGAATAATTAGTTACGGTTTCACCATCAACTAATAAGTCAACTCTACCCGAGGCGTTGTCAGAAATTAAACGAAGAGTGATGTCGTAATATCCCGATTCTTGCACATCTACAGTGTATTCAGTCCATTCTCGGTCCTGAACATCTGATATTAAATGATTGGAATCATCGAAAGGATCGACTTTGATATCAACGGATTCATTTAACCTGTAGGCATTTCCCGAGTTAGTGTCTTCAGTAAAATCGAAATAGGAAACGTTTAAGCCACCATAATCATAGTTTTCAAATTCAAGTATACCTGGTATAGTATGTGGATTTTCGGAAAACGATTTCTTTTCACAACCTTCACCAACTACAAACATTCCGGAATTTTCAGTCTTGGTAATTCCATTGTCGTTATCTTTGGCCTCAACACTTAAAGTATAACAACCATAAATATTTGATTGCCATGGAGAGGAATATGGAGCAATCGAATCAGTCGCAATTAATTTATCGTTTATAAAAAAAGATACTAGTTCAATTTCACCATCAGGGTCGCTTACATTCGCTTGAAGGTTTATAATTTCGTTAGTATCAAGATTAATTTCTCTTGGGTAACCTGTACTGATTGTTGGTTTCTTATTGATATCCTGATATAAACGAACATAATCAACTTCAAAAATATTGGTGTCTGGTGTAGACTCTGTTGGTTGAAATTCACCTAGATAATCCCCGCCAATGGCAAGATTAAGAATTATGTAAAATTTTTCGTCAAAAGGATAAACTTCGGCGCCACTTTCGATTTCCCCTCGAGTTAAATCATACGTTTTATTGCCATCGAAATACCAGATCAGGGAATCGGGCGTCCATTTTATTTTATAAGTATGGAATTCATTTAACACCTCTCCTGACAAAGTAAACTCACCACCCAAACTCCTTCGGTCAGCTACAGCATTTCCAGTTCCGGGATGAGCATATGCAGAATAATGCACAGTATGCTGTATCTTGTCCATTTCATGGCCTTTGTTTTCCATGATATCTATTTCTCCGCTGTAAGGCCAACTTCCGTGAACGTCATCAGTGGGCATCATCCATATAGCCGGCCATAATCCTTGCCCTGCAGGAAGCTTGGCTCTTACCTCAAGGATTCCGTATTTAAAGTCGACAGCATTTTCTGTTTTTATGCGTGCTGATGTCCAGTTTCTGCCTGAATAATTTTCTCTGATACCGATCAGATTTAACTTCCCGTCATTCACCGAAAGGTTCTTTTCTCTGGGTGTGTAATATTGGTGTTCGTTATTAAAAGCGGTTCCGAACCAAGGTGTCCAAATCTCATCATTTACATGAGTGCTGTCAAACTCGTCGCTCCAGACCAGCTCTATACGTTGCGCGTAAGAATTAAAGCTTAAAATTGTGATGATTGAAATAAATAAAAAGGTAGTTTTCATCTATTGTGTTTGATATACCTTAATGTAATCGATTAACATTCTTTGAGGTAATATGGTGCTTTCGTCTGGATATCCGGGCCAATTTCCTCCAACGGCTACATTCAGAAGTAGGTGAAAATCCTGATCAAATGGCCAATTATAGGGCTCTATATTTTCTTTTGATATTTCGTGATATAGTTGTTCATCTACATACCAACTAATTTTATTTTCACTCCATTCAATTTTATAGATATGAAAATCATCAGAATAGGAACCTTCGGATTTCCATACCTTTCCTGATATATGACTTCGGTCGTTAAAAGAATTGCCAAAATGAACAGTGCCATATACAGTATCAGGTTGATGTCCTAGTTGTTCCATAATGTCAATTTCGCCACTTCGGGGCCATCCACCATACTCATTGGTTGTTGGTAGCATCCAAATTGCCGGCCAGATCCCCTGAGTTTTTGTAAGCTTAGCACGAATTTCAAAAACACCATACTTCCAGTCCTTTTTGCCTTTTGTGGTTATTCTTCCTGAAGTATAATTTTGTCCTTCATAGTTTTCTCTTCGGGCTTCAATTATTAAGAACCCATTTTCCAGATATACATTTTCTTTTCTGCCGGTATAATATTGAAGTTCGTTATTTCCCCAACCTGTTAAACCATATTCAGAACCGGTGCCGGTTTGGAGGTTCCAGTCTCCTTGATTTAATCCAGCTCCATCAAAATCTTCAAACCAGATTAATTCGGGCTCGTTAGATTGATCTTTGGTACTTTGAGAAGAGACACAAGACAAAGCCAGGAACAAAATAAAATTGAGGAGAATGAAATGTTTTTTCATTATGCAAATTTTGAAAATTATAAGGCATAATTTGCAAAAATAATTCATTTTTAACAAGAGAACAGTTTAACTTAAATGACTTTAAGTTTTTGGTAAATAATTAGCTGGTCTAATCATTTGCTCGTGATTATATTGTATGAATCCATGTATTTAAAGAATGAATAAAATACCCAAAAGAGTAATTTTTATTTCCCTTGGAGTTTCTCTTGGGGGATTTTTATTCGGATTTGATGCTTCAGTCATATCAGGTATTATTAAGTTTATCAGGCCTCAGTTTCAATTAAATGAGATTGAGCTGGGCTGGGTTGTTAGTTCCCCTACTTTCTCTGCGATGTTCGCCATGTTAATTGCCGGTAGGTTAAGTGATGTAATAGGAAGAAAGCAGGTTTTGCAGATTATAGCCTTTTTGTATTTAATTTCAGCCTTAATCTCATCCCTTTCTCCGAATATTGTGGTTTTGGTAGCTGGTAGAATGCTGGGAGGGATCGCGTTTGGTGGGGCACTTGTTATTACACCTTTATACTTAGCCGAAATTGCACCCGCTGAAAACAGGGGTAAGTTGGTATCTGTACAACAACTTAATATAGTATTGGGCTTTTCGGCTGCTTTTTTTTCTAACTACTTACTTATCCGAAACTATGACTACTTCAGTCTGATTGATATGGATAATATTTGGAGATGGATGTTGGCTTTAGAGGTGTTTCCGGCATTATTATATATAGTAGTTCTGTTTTTCGTTCCTAAAAGTCCAAGGTGGCTGGTAAATCAGGGTCGGGATAAGGAAGCCAAACAAGTTCTTAAATTTCTACATGGAGTTAAAAATCTTCAAAATAGATTTCATGATATAGCTGTAGGCAAGTCAGGAAAAAGAAAGTTTTTTTCACCTCTGGTACTAATCAAAAAGAGGTATCGATTCATAATTTTTATCGGTCTTTTACTAGCGGTCTTTCAGCAAATTACAGGTATTAATGTAATTTTCTTTTATTCAACAACGATATTTGAACAATCCGGAATTGGTCGAGAAGCATCATTTGCACAAGCTGTTTTAGTTGGCCTGATAAACGTTGTGTTTACAATTTTAGCAATGTATTTAATCGATAAAATTGGTAGAAAGCCATTAATCATCATCGGGCTAGCCGGTATTGCAATAAGTATGGGTATTACATCTTATGGATTTTATAAAGCTCAATATGAATTAAAGGTAAGCACAGTTGAAAAATTTTCTTTTGAAGAGCGTTCAAAACTTTTACCTCTGACAAATAAATTATTTCAGGATGACAAGAAATTTAAGAAAGATCTAAAATCTGTATTAGGGGAGCAGAGATATTACGAAAGAGAGTCAGTGATTTTATCTGAGTCTATAAATATGAATGCCAATTTGATTCTTGTGGGGATTTTAGGTTTTGTTGCTGCATTCGCATTTTCATTAGGCCCTGTAATGTGGGTTATGCTTTCTGAAATTTTCCCGACTCATATTCGAGGGGTAGCTATTTCTTCATTAGGTTTTATAAACTCATTGGTTAGTTGGTTTGTCCAATTTGTATTTCCTCTTGAATTAAGTTTGATTGGAAATGCAGGTACCTATCTGATCTATTCTGTTCTTGCTGTTATCGGTTTGCTTCTTTTTTTGAAATTTTTACCCGAGACCAAGGGTAGGTCATTAGAACAAATTGAAGCAGAGTTTGCCATAAATAATTAAATGATTCCAGTAGCAAGTATATAGAATAGCTTTCTGATGAGCATAAAAAAAGCACTAACTCTTTCGAATTAGTGCTTTGTGTACCGCGTACGGGATTTGAACCCGTGCTACCGCCGTGAAAGGGCGGCGTCCTGGACCCCTAGACGAACGCGGCAGGTAATGTAAATCAATAAAAAAGACCACAGACTTAATGTTGATTTGAATCAACTCAATCTGTGATCAAAAAGGGAGCCTGATGGGAATTGAACCCACGGCCTCTGGTGCCACAAACCAGCGCTCTAACCAACTGAGCTACAAGCTCCATCTATGCTATAAATTTCAAATAACAATTAACAAATACCAAATGGTATTTGGATTTTGAGATTTGAAATTTTCACGCTTAAGCGTGAGCTGTACCGCGTACGGGATTTGAACCCGTGCTACCGCCGTGAAAGGGCGGCGTCCTGGACCCCTAGACGAACGCGGCATTTAAAGTCAATATGTCAAATAGTGCAACATGTAAAGTGAGGCGACAGGCGGATTCGAACCGCCGTACGAGGTTTTGCAGACCTCTGCCTAGCCACTCGGCCATGTCGCCTTGTTTAAACTAGTGTAGTACGCCCGTCAGGACTCGAACCTGAAACCTATTGCTTAGAAGGCAATTGCTCTATCCAGTTGAGCTACGGGCGCTCATTTCAATACGTCAATAATTGTCGGGGAGACAGGATTTGAACCTGCGACCCTTCGCTCCCAAAGCGAATGCGCTACCGGGCTGCGCCACTCCCCGATTTTCCAAAATTGGAAAGGCAACAAAGATAAGGTTTTCTCTGTACCATTACCACCTAAAGTTGAACTTTATTTTGTAAATTTTTCAAGATGTTACTTAATCAGCCAGAATAGCCGTTACGTAATTATCCCAACTCATTTTTGAAGCAGATTTATAGACGTTTTCTGACGGTAATGGAAGTTCCAGATACTTCAACATTTGCTCAGCCATGGAATCAATATCTTCAGGTTCCGCCAAATATCCGTTGAAACCATCCTGAATAGTTTCGGGAAAATGTCCTACCCGGGTTGCCAAAATAGGTAGTCCGAAGTTGTAGGTTAGAGACTCTACTCCTGAAGGTGTAGCTGTTAAATAATATAACACACTGCAATCTGCAACTTGAAAATATTTGTGGACATCTTCGTTAGGAATAAATTCACTTTTCACTACAGTGCTATCCTGCAGACCCAGCTCTTCAACCAGAGATAAAGGGCGGTAATCCTGTTCGCTTTCTTTATTCTTGAGGAATAATTTCTGAGCAATGCCAAACAAGCCACGTTTTATTTTGGTGGATAATTTAGAAGTATCCAATGTAGCCCAAAATTCTTCTCCACAAATTAAAAAGGAAACGTCATCTCGTTTTTCGGTTACTTTTTTAAACGCCTTGATCGCATTATGCAATCCTTTGTATTTCCTGATGAAGCCAAAATAAAGGAATACATTTTCTTTGAGACCTAAATTCTGTTTAAACCCTTCAACATCAAATTGCGGATCCGGTTGATAAAGGTCGTACACCGGATGGAAGAGTTTAATTACTGTTGTTGATCCATCCTGAGATCTTTCACCGGTTTCATTAACTGTAAGCACCTTTTTTGGAAGCAATGCTTTTAACTCATCCACTGTTTTGTAAGCGTGAGCTATATAGGTATTCGCATGTTTGATTCCCATTTTAGTTAAGCGTTCGTCAATATTGCTTCCTTCTTTTTGAACTACAAAATGCAGATCGAAAATGATCTCAGCATCAGAGTTTTTTTTCAGCCATTTAGCAATCGACCCCATCGGTATTCCTTGAATAGAAATAGCCCACTGAAAAATAACCTTATCCGGATTTAGCGATTTTATGTACCTGGCAGTTTTCTTCCAGCTTAACGGGTTGTTATAATTGGTGAGGTACTCAATTTTGATATTGGTGCCTTCCATAAAGTCAGAGCGACTGGATTTATCAATAAACTCTCTGGGAATAATAGACGGATACTGATTTGTCCAGGAGACAATATGCACTTCGTTATCCGGATCTTTATCAAAAGTCTTGGCTAACGAAGTATTATAATTGGAAATCCCGCCTTTAAATTTTGGTCCGGGACCAAAGCAAACTATTACAGGCATATCAGGTATATTTTTTAACGGCTACATCATACACCCGACGCATACCTTCTTCCAGAGATAATTTCGGTTCCCAGCCTAATCGCTCTTTAACATAATCCATTTTTCCATAACGGGAGTGAACGCCAACAGGTTTGTCGAGGAGAGTTTTGATCTCCGGAGAGTAATCAGCAAATGAAGTAAACACTTCAATGAGTTCTAAGAAAGTAGTAAGTCTTCCACTTCCTATGTTGATGGCACTTCCATCAGTTATGTGATCCATGGCGAGCAAAGTACAATCCATTACATCATCAATGTGTACGAAATCACGACCTTGTTTTCCGGTTCCCCACACTTCAAAAGGGTTTTCTTTTAGAGCTGCACGCCGAGCAATAGCAGGTACAGGGTAGGAGAGGTCTTGGTCTTCTCCATAGCCACTGAAAGGTCTGATGCAGGTTACAGATACATCATAGTATTCCGCAGCGATACTGGCCAGATATTCACCGGTTAACTTAGACCAACCATAGGTCATATCGGGTTGACCCATTTTTTTGAAATTGATATCGCTTTCTGAAAGAGCGATGGCATCTGATTCCGTCTGAAGATCAACAGGATACGCTGCACTTGAACTTGGATAAAGAACACGAGTTGGCTTTTGACGACAAACCCAAAGGAAGAATTCAGCATCAATGGAAAGATCGAGAGCTACCATCATTGGATCACCATCGATCTTTGCTCTACCACCTACAATTGCAGCAAAGTGGAATACATCTTCAAAAGAAGTAACGTCAAGCTTATATGTTTTCTTGATGTATTCCTGATCGTCCAGCATTTCACGGATAAAGTACCGGGCATCTTGTTTCAGAAATATCATTCTTTCATCTTCACCAAAAAACTCGAGTCCGTTCTCTGAGCGTGAAGGAGTTCCTTCCGGAAGCCAGGTGGAAGGATGAGTTCCAACCGAGAGATCGTCAATAAAAAGGATAGTATCGTTCGTAGTTGAGTGGAGGCGCTTAACAAAGTTTCTGCCAACAAAGCCGCATCCACCGGTAATAAGGTGATATTTCATGAATCAATTGTTTTGAAGTTTCCTAAAGATAGACATTTTGCAAAAAAGGACGAGGAAAAGCAGAAATATTCTTTAAAAATCCCGTTCTTTGGTACGAATTAACTTCTGAAATATATATGAAAACTTTTCCACTTATTTTTTTAGCAGGATTATTATCCTCCTCACTCTTTAGTCAATCGTTGAGTATATCGGAGAGTTCTTCCGGTTCATCATATCTTAAGGGGGCAGTTAACTCCAATACGATACAGATTATGGAGTCTAATGATAAGGTTATTAATTCCGGTAAATATAATGCTGTAAACAACGATCCTTCATTCAAGATCTATCCATTGCAAAACGGAGCGTATATTGTTCGTGAAAATATAGCTAATTTTGTGTTATTTGATTCTTTTGGGAGTGTAATTCGTCCGATTTCTAACAGCTCAAATAGCGAAGACGGTGAAAAAATCTCAGAGCTTGCTACAGATCCTATGGGGAAAACAATTGTACTCTACAATCCGCAAGTCAGGAATGGTGATAAAAGAGGTTCTCGAGCTAAAATAATAGGATTAGAAAATTCCGAGCGTGATATTTTTTACAGAGCAGATCAGGAAATCAGAGCAGTTCGTGTATCGGAGTCCGGTGAATTCATCGCAATAGCTTCCGGTAAGGAAGGGAGTGATGATGAAGTTACGGTTATGGATCGTTATGGTAATGAGATCAGAAAAATAGCTTTTGACAGAAAAGTTAAAGGACTGAATTTATATGGAAGTGGTTCTACTCTGACTGTTTTTTCGGAAGGAAGAGTGGCAGTTTATAATGTATTGAGCGGAGAGAGAATCGGGAGTAGCAGTTTCAGAAACGGTACTCTTCAGTTTGCAAATTACAGCTCTTCAGATCAAACTATTGTTGGTTTAACCGGAGATTTAAACGGAACCACTTTATCTGATATCGAAGTAAGAATTATCAACGTAGCATCCAGAAAAATAGCAAGCCAAAAATATTCAGGTACTATTCAAATTGCTGAATTGGCTAATATTTCCATGAACAAAAACAGTCGGTTCAATTATACCATTACCGGAATGAGCAAAGACCTGAACCTGAAGGCGAGTTTCTAAAGAGCATAAAAAAAAGCCTCATCAAGTGATGAGGCTTTTTAATGATTAAGCTTCTTTTTTGGCTTCTTTAGAAGCGTCTTCTTCCTCAGAAGCTTTTGCTTCGTTTTCTTTAACTGTTTTAGGATCAGGTTTGGTCCAGTCGAATTCCAACCCATCTCTGGATTTGTTCATCTTGATCTTAATGGTAGATCCTATTTCCTTCTTATTTTCCAGAATTTCTTCTGCCAATGGATCTTCAATGTACTTTTGAATTGCACGCTTAAGAGGCCTTGCACCATATTTGGGATCAAACCCTTTATCAGTGATAAATTCCTTGGCTCCTTTAGTGATATCAACCGTATAGCCGATTTCCTTAATTCTTTTAAATAATTCATCAGAAATAATGTCGATGATCTCAAAGATATCTTGTTTTTCAAGAGGCTTGAATGTGATCACATCATCAATTCTGTTCAGGAATTCCGGATTGAATACTTTCTTCAGAGCATCCTGAATGGTTGACTTCATTTTAGCATAATCAAAAGTACCTTCGTCCGGTCCGCCAAACCCGATTCCTTTTCCAAGGTTGCGGATATCACGTGCTCCGATATTTGAAGTCATAATGATAATCGTATTTCTGAAATCAACTCGTCTTCCTAAACTATCAGTCAGAATCCCATCATCCAGAACCTGAAGTAAAATATTGAATACATCAGGGTGTGCTTTCTCTATCTCATCAAGAAGAACTACACTATACGGCTTGCGACGAACTTTTTCGGTAAGAATTCCGCCTTCTTCATATCCAACATATCCCGGAGGCGCTCCAACCAATCTGGAAACGGAGAACTTTTCCATATACTCACTCATGTCAACTCGTATCAAAGAGTCTTCCTTATCAAAGAGATATTTGGCGAGTACTTTAGCAAGTTCTGTTTTACCAACACCGGTTGGTCCTAAGAATACGAATGAACCGATCGGTCTTGAAGGATCTTTCAATCCGGCGCGGGTTCTTTGAATAGCTTTGGTAAGCTTAAGAATAGCTTCGCTTTGCCCAACCACTTTTCCGGCAAGACTTTCCTTCATTTTCAGAAGTTTCTGACCTTCATTCTGGCTGATCTTGTTCACGGGCACACCGCTCATCATTGCAATAACGGAAGCGACATCGTCCTCTTCCACATCAAATAAAATGCTTTCAGATTCTTTGTCCCATTCTTTTTGTGCAACTTCAAGATCTTCAATCAAGCGTTTTTCGGTGTCTCGTAAGCGAGCGGCTTCTTCGAATCTTTGCTTTTTGACCATGCTGTTTTTGTCATGGCCTGTGGATTCTATTTGTTCTTCCAGATCAATGATATGTTTTGGAACAGTGATATTCGACAAGTGAACTCTTGCACCGGCTTCATCCAGTGCATCAATAGCTTTATCCGGTAAGAAATGATCAGTTACATATCGGTCGGTCAAAGAAACACAAGCTTCAATGGCGTCATCTTTGTAACGAACACCATGATGCTTCTCATACTTTGGTTTGATCTGCTTTAAGATCTCAATGGTTTCTTCCGGAGTTGTTGGATCGACCATGATCTTTTGGAATCTACGTTCGAGTGCGCCATCTTTTTCAATAAACTGACGATACTCGTTCAAAGTAGTCGCTCCGATAGCTTGAATGTCTCCACGAGCCAAAGCCGGCTTTAACATATTTGAGGCATCTAAAGAGCCACTGGCTCCACCTGCTCCAACAATGGTATGTAGCTCATCAATAAATAGAATTACATTATCTGTTTTTTCAAGTTCTGTCATGATCGCTTTCATGCGTTCTTCAAACTGACCGCGGTATTTTGTGCCTGCAACCAATGCAGCCAGATCAAGAGCGATCACTCGTTTGTCGTATAACACACGAGATACTTTTCTTTCTATAATTCTGTCTGCCAGTCCTTCGGCAATAGCAGTTTTACCAACACCCGGTTCACCTATCAGAACAGGATTGTTTTTCTTACGACGGCTCAACACCTGAGCTACTCGTTCAATTTCCTTGTCACGACCGATGATTGGATCTAATTTTCCATCAATAGCCATTTGAGTGAGGTCCCGACCAAAGTTATCGAGGACCGGTGTTTTTGATTTTTCCATTTTCTTTTCTCTAGAGCTTCCGGAACCTTGTGAACCTCCTGAAGGCGCAACGCTTGCAGAGAGGGAAGAAGAATCTAAATCTTCATCTCTGGTTTTTCCTGAGATAATAAGATCTAATTCTTCACGAACAGAATCATAAGAAACGCTGAATTGCTGCAGAATTTGAGCAGCGATGTTTTCATCATCTCTTAAAAGTGACAATAATAAATGCTCTGTGCCGATGGTGTCACTTTTATACAGTTTAGCTTCTAAATATGTAATCCGTAATACTTTTTCAGCTTGCTTCGTGAGTGGAATATTTCCCACAGTAACGGAACCACCTGTTCCTCTTACTGTATCTTCAATAGTCTTTTTTAATTTGAAAAGATCGCAATCTAAATTTTTAAGAATCCGAATCGCAACTCCATCTCCTAATCGTACAATACCCAGAATGAGATGTTCAGTGCCAATGTAGTCGTGACCCAAACGCAGTGCTTCTTCTCTACTGAATTGAATTACGTCCCTAACTTTACTTGAAAAATTGCCCTCCATAATGGTAGGTCCTTCTGTCTTTTATTATGTTTCTCTTATGTGTTACGCCTATGCAAAAAACGAGCCCGACATAACTTTAGTTCATTCTTTTTTGAATGTAGCAGGGCATGTAGCTAATTGCAAAAAAAATGCAGACAGAATGGGATTAAAAAAGAGGGGTTCCCGACATTTCTTCAGGTTGATCGGTTTTCATGCACTTTAAAAGGGTAGGAGCGACATCAGCAAGGATTCCCGGGTGCATTTCTGGTGATTCGGGATGATTTACTAAAATAGCGGGAACAAGTGCGGTAGTATGTGCTGTATGAGGACTTCCGTCGGGTTTGATCATTTGATCTGCATTTCCGTGATCGGCTATAATCAAAGAAGTATAACCGTGTGCATTGGCAGTTTCGATCACCTTTTTTAATTCCTTATCGATGGTCTCAACGGCTTTGACAGCAGCTTCCATAACGCCGGTATGTCCAACCATGTCAGGATTGGCAAAATTCAGAATTACGAGATCATACACTTCTGATTCAAGGCGCTCACAAAGAGCTTGGGTAACCTGATCGGCATTCATCTCTGGTTGAAGATCGTAAGTAGCAACTTTAGGGCTTGGAATAACCAGCCTGTCTTCGCCTTCATTGGGAATCTCAACGCCACCATTAAAGAAATACGTTACATGTGGGTATTTTTCAGTTTCAGCAATGCGGAATTGTTTCTTTCCTTGCTTACTTACCCACTCTCCTAATGTATTCTTTAATTCCTGAGGGGGATATGCTACATGAGCAAACTCAAAAGTCTCATCGTAAGAAGTGAAGGTAGCGTAATGTAGATTAAGATCATTGACTTCAAACTCATTGAACTCTTTCTCATTCAGCGCTCTAGAAATTTCTCTGGCTCTGTCACCTCTGATATTGTAGAAAATTATTGAGTCATCTTTTTCAATTCTGGACTCAGAATTTTTGTCTAAGAGAATGGGTTTGATGAACTCATCAGTTACTCCATCAGAGTAAGAAGAATCAAAAGCTTCATCTGAACTCTCAAAAAACTCTCCTTCACCATTTACTAAAAGATCGTAAGCCAGTTGAACGCGTTCCCAGCGGTTATCTCTGTCCATAGCATAATAACGACCAATTACGGAAGCTAATTTGCCAACGCCGATCTCTTCAGCTTTTTTACTGAATTCCTGAGCGTACTTTTTGCCTCCATTCGGAGCGGTGTCTCTTCCATCCGTGAAAGCATGTACATATACATTTTCGATCCCTTCTTTTTCGCAAAGTTCTAAAAGCGCGAACAAATGATCGTTGTGGCTGTGCACACCACCATCAGAAAAAAGCCCAAAAAGATGAATTTTGTTTTTCGACTTTGCTTTTTGAATTGCTTCCAGAAGAACTTCGTTCTCAAAAAAATCTCCATTTTTAATGGCAAGATTTATTCTTGAGAGTTCCTGACGTACAATTCTTCCCGCACCAATATTAAGGTGTCCTACTTCGGAATTACCAAATTGTCCTTCGGGTAATCCAACGTTATCTCCGCTCGCTGAGAGGTGAGTATTCGGATACGTTGCAAAAAGATGATCTAAGAAAGGCTTGTCAGCTTTATCAATTGCGCTGACAGAAGGATCTTCGGCCAACCCGTATCCATCTAAAATTACTAAAAGTGCTTTAGATCGGGAGTTGGCCATCAAATAAAGATCTTATAAACTGTTTACGTGCTTAGTAAGAGCGGCTTTCTTGCGTGCAGCATTGTTTTTGTGAACGATGCCTTTAACACTCATTCTGTCAACGTAAGAAACAGCTTCTTTTAACAGCTTTTCTGCTTCTTTCTTATCAGTAGCGGTCATTACGTCTTTGATAAGCATTCTCATTTTTGATTTACGAGCGCGGTTGTGCTTCTTACTTTTTTCAGCTTGGCGAACTCGTTTAATCGCTTGTTTAGTTTGTGGCATGACTTATAGTCGAATTTGATGTAAAGTTTTTCAGTCACCAAAATTACGGGAATGTTAAACATTATTCAACATTTGATTGAATATTTCCGGGAATAAGTTTAATTTAGCCTTTCTATTATGATAGTGGTAATCGATGGGCCTGCAGGGTCGGGAAAAAGTTCAACAGCTAAGGCAATTGCCGAGCAACTTCAGATCCAATTTTTGGATTCCGGAGCGTTGTATCGAGTAGCAACCCTCGTCTATTTAGAATCACTTGATAATGGAACCTCGTTCTTTGATCGCCTGAAAGAAAGTGATATTTCATTTTATTTCAAAAATAAAAATTTCCATTCTTTTTTGAATGGGGAAGAAGTGTCTGATGAAATCAGAGAAATGAAAGTTTCTAATGCTGTAAGCAAAGTAGCTTCCGATCCAATGGTAAGGTCTCACATAAATAAATTGATGAGAGCTGAAGTTGAAACCGGAGTGTACATCGCTGACGGCAGAGATCTGGGAACAGCAGTGTTTCCGGATGCAGAACTTAAATTTTTTATGGTTGCTGATCTCCATGAAAGAGCAAAGCGACGATTAGCTGAAATGGAAGCCCAGGGTTTGGATGCCTCGTTAGAGGAAATCAAATCAAACCTTGAATCCAGAGATAATGCTGATTCAAGCCGAGCATCTGATCCGCTGAAACAAGCAGACGATGCCATCTTGATTAACACTTCGGAACTTAGTTTTGAAGAGCAGGTATCACAGATCGCAGAACGAGTCCGGCAGATAATGCCACCAAACAAACAATAACCTTATCCCACAGTTGAAAGCCAGTTGTGAGGTAAAACATTAACAAAACTTATAATGACCGAAGAATTAAATAAACAAGAAACCGAACAGGAAGAAACTACTACAACTGAAGCTGTTGAAGAAACAGAAACAACAGTAGCCGAAGAAGAAGCAACAGAAGCAGAAGCTAAAGCTGAAGAAACTGCTGAAACTTTAACTCACGTATTTACCGGTGAAGTTGAAGGTGATGTGTACACTTACGACCAATTAGCTAGTCCATCAGATGAATATACTGATGACGAGTACAACGAAATGATGGGAATGTATGAGAATACGCTCAATCAGATCGAAGAAAAAGAAATTATTACAGGTCGTGTAGCATCTGTTGATGACAAATATGTAGTTATCGACATCGGATTTAAATCAGAAGGAATCATTGCAGTAAATGAATTCCCTAATTCTGTACTTGAGAGCATGGCTCCCGGTGACGAAGTAGATGTATTCCTTGATCGCGTTGAAGATAAAGACGGTCAGTTAATCCTTTCCAGAAGAAAAGCAGATATCCTGCAAGCGTGGGAGAAAATCGAAGCTTCTCACGAATCAGCTACTATTATTGAAGGTTACATCAAGCGTAGAATTAAAGGTGGTATGGTTGTGGATGTATTCGGTATCGATGCGTTCCTTCCGGGATCACAAATTGATGTACGTCCAGTACGTGACTTTGATGCTTATGTAGGCAGAACCATGGAATTCCAGGTTGTAAAGCTTAACATGGCTGCAGAAAACGTAGTTGTATCTCACAGAGCTCTTATTGAAAGTGATCTTGAAGAGCAGAGAGAAGAAATTCTTGAAACGATCGAAGCCGGTCAGGTTCTTGAAGGTGCTGTTAAAAACATTACTGACTTCGGTGTATTCATCGATCTTGGTGGCGTTGACGGACTTCTTCACATCACTGACCTTTCATGGGGACGTGTTGACAATCCAAACGAGATCGTTCAATTGGATCAGAGATTAAACGTTGCTGTTATCGACTTTGATGAGAAGAGCAAGCGTGTTTCTCTTGGACTGAAGCAATTGCAACCGCATCCGTGGGAAGAAATTCATGCTAAGTATCCTGAAGAAAACAAAGTACAAGGTCGTGTGGTTTCTATCGCTGACTACGGTGCTTTTGTTGAGCTTGAGAAAGGTGTTGAAGGTCTTATTCACATTAGTGAAATGTCATGGACACAGCATATCAAGCATCCATCTCAGTTAGTTCAGAAAGATGATGTTGTAGAATGTATCGTGTTGAACATCAACGAAGATGAGAAGAAAATTTCTCTTGGTGTTAAGCAATTGACTAACGATCCATGGGCTGATATTCTTGAAAGATTCCCAGTTGGTTCTAAGCATGACGGTGTGATCAGAAACCTTACTAACTTCGGTGTATTTGTTGAGCTGGAGCCTGGTATTGATGGTTTGATTCACGTTTCTGACTTAAGCTGGACTGAAAAAGTTGAGCATCCGAACGAGATCGTTAAGAAAGATCAGGAAATCGAAGTTGTGATTCTTGGTGTTGATTTCGATAACAGAAGAATTACACTAGGTCATAAGCAAGTGCAAGAGAATCCTTGGACTCAATATGCTAAAGAATACGCTCCGGGCGCATCTGTTGAAGGTGAAGTAGTGAAAGCAACTGACAAAGGCGCTTTTGTGAAATTAGCTCTTGGTGCTGAAGCATTCTTAAGCTACGGAAAAGCTGTTGAGCCTGAATTCAAAGAAGGCGACAAAGTAGAAGCATTTGTACTCGACTTTAACGAAGAGGCAAAAAGCATCAACTTGAGTCAGTTAGACAAAGACCAGAAGAAAGCAAAAGAAGCTAAGAAGAAGATCGAAGCTGCTGATGTTGAAACCGGTGCACCTACATTAGGTGAGATGTCTGGATTGGCTGCTCTTAAAGACAAAATGGAAGCAGAAGAAAAAGAAGCTGCTGCTAAAAAGTCTACAAGCAAGAGCTCTAAAAAAGACACTGACGAAGACTCTGCTGAATAATATTTAGCTGATTAGTCTCAGATTTTAGAAAGGCATCCAATTAAGTTTGGATGCCTTTTTTTGTTTTATATAATTACCTCCATCTGCGAATGGAGTGAAGCAGTCTCCCTCTTCTAGATGTCATATAATTTGTTGACAGTTTATTAGTGATATTTATTGAAAAATTCGCCCTTAGTATTTAAGACGGAGAAGAGAGCGTGATCCGGATGCGTCTGCGAAGCAGGAATAATCCTTTCAGGTG
>JAEPNB010000010.1 GCA_017643645.1 Balneola sp. | reverse complement strand
TTATTGATTCCAATTTTATTACGTAGGGGCGAATCGCGATTCGCCCCTACGATTGGGTTTTTATCAATAATTTCGATAATCCCATGAATATGATTCGGCATAACCACAAACGCATCCAAATTTACATTGTCACGAATGGCTTCTGTTTTAAACCATTCACCATGTGCAACCACCCCATATTCATTCAGATGCATTTTCCCATTGATCACATCTCCGAATAAATATTCTTTCTGGTTGGTACAAATGGTAATGAAATAAAATCCCGGGCTGGAATAATCATAACCCTGCAAACGCATGGATTGTCGGTTTGGCAATTTTTTCTGCTTCATGATACATAGTTAGACAGGTTAAGGCAGAATTCCTTACAAAAAATATCCAGATGATTTTTCTAGATGATTTATTGGGTTCAATTCCATGTAGGGGCGATTCATGAATCGCCCCTACATGGAATATGCAATGACCACAACCAAATGTGTATACAAATCCGGGCTCACTTTTTGTTTCCTGTTCCCAAAACCTGATATTCCTTTTTACCCCAAAACTTATTGTTATATGTTCCGATATTTATTTGTTCTCCTGATCTTCATCTCCGCTTGTGCTCCTGATAATAAACCACCCATAGAATGGGGAGAATCGCCCTGGCCGGAAATTCGGAAGGAACGGATTAATACCTTGTTGCCACAAGCCATGGAAGCAGCGGGTGTTGATCTTTGGATCGTGATCTGCAGGGAAAACAATAACGATCCGATCGCCGATCACATAGGGGGAGAAAATGCAGGCGGAACGGCAGCTTTTCTCTTTTACAGAGACAGCGAAGGGTTTCATTCCAAAGTATTTTCACCATCCGGAGAATCCACGGCGCTGGATGAATTGGATATTCACGACGAAGTGATTCCGGTTGAAAGAGGGAAATCGGCGGTAAGTATGGCGGTGGACTTTATCAAAGAAAAAGACTTTAAAACGATCGCTATAAACTCGAGCACCGGCAGCGCTCAGGCAGATGGTTTGAGCTATACTCAACGAATGAATCTGGAAAACCAGCTTGGTTCCGTATTTAGTGAACGATTGGTTTCTTCGGATGAACTGATCTATGAATGGCTGTCGATCAAGTTGCCGGCGGAAGTAGATATCTTAAGAAAAGCAGCTGAACTGACGGCGGCATGGGAACTGGAAGCCTACGAAATGATAGAACCGGGCGTGACTACCGATGCGGAAGTCGCCGCTTTTCTGGATGCAAAGATGGAAGAATACGGAGTTGGCGAAGCGTGGAACCCAACCCAAAATCCGAATGTGAATTCCGGACCGGATCGTGGTCATTCTCATGCGACCGATAAAGTAATTATGGGTGGAGATGTAATTCAGACCGATTTCGGGATCAAATTATATGGTCGCTGGGTGAGTGATATCCAACGGTTTGCATATGTGCTGAAAGAGGGAGAAACAGAAGTTCCTGAAGACATTCAGTTCTATTGGGAATCTGCCAAAGCCGGAAATCGCGCGGCATTCAATGCCATGAAGCCCGGAGTAAAAGGAGTGGATGTAGATGCGGCGCAACGCGAAGTGATGAACGCCAACAACTCAGAATACGTGCCGTGGAGCACAGGACATCCGGTAGGATATGTTGCTCATGATGTGGGACCAAATCTGGGTGGTTCGCAGTCGCCGAGTGTACGTCCCGCTGCGCAAAAACTCTTAAAAGAAGGAATGGTCTTTGCCTTCGATGGCTTCCACGCCTGGACCTTAGAATCCGGCGGAACCAAAACGATCAGCGTAGAAGAAATGGTGGTGATCACCGAGAACGGTGCGGAGTATTTGATCGCACCGCAGGAGGAGCTGGTTTTGGTGGGGAATTGAGCTTGTAAAGTAGTGCTTCTTTTTGTTTCAACTTTGGGAGCCAACCGTTACTTTCTGTGCTAAAGCAACACGTACAAAAATAAGCACATGCAAAATCTATTGGAAGATCCTATCAGATTATTCTAAGATTAAAGGGAAAATTGAAATGGGGAAAGATGAGCAAATAAGCTTTTTACTATATACATCAAATCAGGGAGAAGTACGAGTTAACGTTGCTTTGGAGGGAGAAACCATATGGCTTTCCCAAAAAGCAATGGCAAGCTTATTTGGGGTTTCCAAAAAAACGATTAGTGAACACCTGATCAATATTTACGACACCTTAGAGTTAGAAAAAACAACAACTGTCCGGAATTTCCGGACAGTTCAACAAGAAGGTGATAGAGAAGTAACTCGTAATATTGAATACTATAATTTAGATGCGATTATTTCAGTTGGGTACCGGGTAAATTCAGTTGAAGCTACACAATTCCGGAAGTGGGCTACAAAAACATTAAAAGAGTTTTTAATCAAAGGTTTTGCGATAGATGATGAACGTCTTAAGCAGGGCAAAACACTTTTTGGTAAAGACTACTTCGATGAACTGCTGGAGAGAGTTCGTGAAATTAGAGCTTCTGAACGAAGGTTTTATCAAAAAATCACTGATATTTATGCAGACGCAAGCATTGATTATGATCCAAATGCAGAGATAACCCGAACTTTTTATAAAACAGTTCAAAATAAATTGCATTGGGCTATTACCGGTCATACTGCAGCAGAGTTGATTACAGAAAGAGCAGATTCTAAAAAACCAAATATGGGTTTAAAAACGTGGAAAAAAGCCCCTAAAGGAAAAGTGCTCAAAAGTGATGTTTCGGTCGCCAAAAACTATTTGAAAGAAGAAGAGCTTAGCGGGTTAAATCGAATAGTGTCTATGTATTTAGATTATGCAGAGAATCAGGCGGAACGACAAATTCCAATGACTATGCAAGACTGGATAAAGAAGTTAGATGCTTTCTTAGACTTTAATGATTATGAGATTCTTAAAAATGCAGGAAAAATTTCGGCTAAAGTGGCTAAGAAATTGGCGGAAGGAGAATATGAGAAATTCAGACCTATTCAGGATAAAAAATTCGAATCCGATTTTGATAGGTTGGTAGAAAAAACCAAGAAAAAAGATTAAGTACTTAATCTAAAACGATCAGCGTAGAAGAAATGGTGGTGATCACCAAGAACGGTGCGGAGTATTTGATCGCCCCACAGGAGGAGTTGGTTTTGGTGGAGTGAGGTATCACATAGATAGTTAATTTGTGTCTCACTCATGCAACGAAAGATCTTTTGTGTTGCATATTTATTTGTTTTTGATACACAAACTGTTTAACGTCTTATAAGTGATACACAAACTTCTTTAGGAAATAAAGCGTGAAACCATTTATTCCACACGACTTACCCATTAAAAATCTGGATTGGCAAAAATTCCAACGGATTTTAGGCCCTGCGAACAGAGCTATTGCCAGATATGATGGTTTATTACAATCCATTCCAAATCCTGCTGTTCTATTATCGCCATTAACTACACAAGAAGCGGTACTATCATCCAAAATTGAAGGCACACAAGCTACTTTAGAAGAAGTATTAAAGTTTGAAGCAGATCCAAACAGAGAAACAGAACATTATCAGGATATTCGGGAAATAATAAACTACAGAAAGGCAATGGCGTTTGCAGTAGCAGAGCTTGAAGAGCGCCCAATGAGCCTGAACTTATTGAAAAGAATGCATTCAATATTGTTGGATAGTGTGCGTGGTGAAAACAAATCCAGAGGTGCATTCAGGAACATACAAAACTGGATAGGAAAGCCGGGTACAGCCATAGAAGAAGCGCGATATGTGCCACCGTCACCATTAAAATTAATGGAAAACCTTGACGCGTATGAAAAATACCTGCATGCTGCAGATGATGATGCCTTAGTACAAATGGCAATAATACATGCACAGTTTGAAATCATACATCCTTTTTTAGATGGAAACGGAAGAATTGGAAGAATTTTAGTGCCACTATACCTTCATTCTAAAAATATTCTTCACCAGCCAATGTTTTATATAAGTGCTTATCTGGAAAAGCACAGAGATGAATACTATGATCACTTAAATGCTATTAGTGATAATGGTAACTGGGAAGAATGGATACAGTTCTTTTTAAAAGCCATTGATACACAAGCCAGGGCAAATACAGAAAAAGCACGAAGTATTCTTAACCTTTATGAACAAATGAAGCAAAAGGTTGTTGAAAGCACACATTCTCAGTATGCACTTCAGTCATTAGATGGTATTTTTACTGCACCTATTTTTTCATCTTCGGAATTCAAGAGATTTACAGGAATACCTAAAGCAAGCAGTGCACGGATTTTAAACACTTTAAGAGATGAAGGGATCATCTCTATTTTAGAAGAAGCCAGCGGGCGTAAACCGGCAGTATATATATTCAGGGAGCTTATTGATATTGTAAATCAGTAGAACCCCGGGTTGATTAACTTAAGCAATGCAAAAACGATCAGCGTGGAAGAAATGGTGGTGATCACCGAGAACGGCGCGGAGTATTTGATCGCCGCACAGGAGGAGCTGGTTTTGGTGGAGTGAATATGATGAGACTTAGAGTGTGCGGGCACTAAATAATTTTTGAACTAAGTAAAATAATTTTGTTCTTTTAGTGCTAAAAGCAATTCAATGAATAAAGAAAAAAACCTTAAATGGCATTTTGTAACTGAAGGTGGGACAGATATTGGACCAAACGATTCTGTTAGGCAAAACTTTAAGGGCAACCCTTATTATTATATAGTAAGAGAGTCGATTCAAAATAGTTTAGATGCAGTTTTAGATAAAAATAAACCTGTTGAAGTTAGCTTCGATTTCGTAAAAATAAGCAGATTAGAATACCCAAGCTTATTTAGGATAGAAGAGCATATTGATCAGTGTAGAAAATATTATGCTGATGATAAGCATGCAGAAAGGTTGTTTGAAAAAATGAAAAATTTCTTAAATAAAAAATCATCAGGGAAGAAGCATGTTAATATCTCTTGCTTAAAAATTAGTGATTTTAATACTATTGGTATGGACTATAAGTACGGTAATCAGGAATCTCCATTCTATTCGTTTGTCAGAGCACAAGGTAAAAGTTCAAAGAGGGGCAGTAGTTCGGGAGGATCATTTGGGTTTGGGAAGGGTGCATATTTTAATTTGTCTGCTATCAACACCGTTTTAGCTTCAACTAAAACAAGAGATGGAGAATATTTCTTCGAAGGTATAACTAGATTAACAACCCACAGAGACTCAAAGGGAATTAAGTTATCAGCATTTGGTCAGTATAATAATGGTGAGATAAAGAATTCTGAAACTTTACCAGTTTCAACCAAAGACGAAATACCCCATGATTTTATAAGAAAAGAAACAGGAACTGATTTCTTAATAATAGGAAGGAAGGAAGAGAATCTAGAAAAAGTTCCAATGATAAAATCTGTTTTGAACAATTTTTGGTTGGCTATTTATGAAGGCAAGCTTTCAGTTAAAATCGACAATGAGTTGATTAATAAGGATAATTTAGATTATAAGATATTTGAATACTATGGCGAAGAGGAGTCAGATAATGCGGGTGTAAATGACTTCGAAAAATGGAACCCTAAATCATATTATAAAGCCGTGCACTATGCTGGTAAAACCGAGAAGTTTTGCAAATTTTCTAAGAAACTGCCCATAGTGGGAAAGGTGAGGTATTATGTTTACCGCAATGAAGGCTTAAGTAATAAAACCTGTTTCATGAGGAAACCCAAAATGGTTGTTTATAAAGAAACTAATAACAAATTAAATGGTTACTCAGGGGTTTTCATATGTGATGATTCTAAAGGGGATGAAATTCTTATGGAAATGGAAAACCCTGCACATAATCAGTGGAACAGTAGTAATTATTTAGATCTTGAGGACGAAAAACATCCTGCTGGGATTCAAGCAAAAAAGGAAATTAACGGATTCATTAAAGATTGCCTGGAGGATTTAGCAGCAGAAGATATTGGAAGTTCAACTACTGTTTTAGGATTGAACGAGTATCTGAATATCCCTGAAGACCTAATCGGTGATGAAGACGAGGACGGTTACTCTTTAAATAGAAGTTCAGGTCAGGAATCTAATGAGTTGAGTAAAGATGAAACAGGATCTCTCACAAGTATTAAAACTGATCATAAAATTAAAACTGTTAGAAATAAACCTGAAAAAGAGGTTAAGAAAAATGAGGATACCGAACTTAATGAAGAAGGGGAAAACTATGTAACTGTTGGTGTTGATAAAGACGGAGAGAGGAAAAAAAAAGTGCCCCATTCAAATGATGGAGATCAAATATCTAAAGGTACTGAAGGTAATAATCATTCAAACAGAATGATTAATATCAGTTACAGAGTTGTTGCTCAAAAGGTTTCGGGGAAGGTAAATCACACACTTCTGATTAATTCACCCACGAGAGTAACTGGTGTTCAATTGGATTTGATTGTAGGAAATGATCAGGGTGACAATACAAAAGGGGATAATTCCAATATTTTATTTTCAGATAACGGAAAAGCAGAAGATTCATCCGTTAAAGAAGTTAATTTGGAAGAAGGCATGAATAAGATCCGAATTCAATTCGAGGATAATTTAAAACATTCAATTGGGGTGAAAGCATATGAAGTTCGATAGTTTTCAATTTCCTCATCCTGTATTGACGAATTTTACAGATGATATAAATGGTGAATTGTCTTTTGATGAAGAAATCATTGATAATGAGGACTCATATTCAATAGATATAAGCTACATGTTGGACAATCAAATTTTAAATAATTATCTGAGTGAAAACAGGGCTAAAATTATTTGTGAGGTAAATTGCTCGTCTACCGTATACAGAGATTCTTTTATATCTAAGGGGAAAACGATATCATTTCAACTTGACAAAGAAAAATTACGGGGTTTGGTTGAATTCTCAAGCTACTTGATATCTAAGCAGGATATTATCGGCTATTTAAATCCAAATTCACATACAGACTACGAAGGCTTCTCATTTGAAATAGAGCCAGGAGATGTATTGGCATATTTCGGTGATTTCAGTTTCAATGCCGAAATTAACTATAAAAAACTAAAAGCAGTCTCATCTTTTCTGAAGATTGAAGAACGTAATGATATAAAAATTTCAGATTTTGATATAAACAATGACCGGATAATCATAAAACTTCCTGTCAGGGATTATTCTATTTATAGAAAGCAGCCCATTGCAAAAAACGTAGACTTTGCTCCGATATTCCATGCTTCAATTGTGTTTTCCGCACTTATATATGCCTTGCAAAATATTGAAAAGCATGAAGATAAAATGTGGGCACAGGTCGTAAAAACTCGGCTTGAAGAAGATGAATTTCAAGAATTTACACTTGACTCCGAATCTGGGGATTTAATTCAAATCGCACAAATTTTGTTAGGAAATCCTGTTAATCGCTTAATGAAAGTGTTGGAAAGTATTTCAGAAAAATACACTCAGTAATTTAATATGGAAAAACAGAAAATATTTACTTCAGGTTATGTTCGAAAGTTAAAGGATGATGTTGTAAATAAGAATTCATTGAAATTTTATTCTGAATCAGAATTCATTATTGATGACGAAAGATTACTCGAAATGCCGAACATATATAGTCCTGGCAATCTTTATGGGAATTTCCGGGTTAATGATGATCTCACCAGCGCAATAGCCATCTATGAAGCTTATAAAGATTTAACTCCGCTCCAGGCTTCAGACGAAAGGTTATGGACCTATCTGTCACATGTTGATTTATTTAATTATTTACAAGAAAGATGGAACGGAGATAAAAGTTCAAGTTACGTACTAAACCACTGGTTTGTAGAGACAAAAAGTCCTTCAAAACTGATTCGTGATAATATATCTGGCTTGTGGTGGGCCGTTTATTTATCAGTTGATGAAAACAGGAGTGATAAATACGAATTAACGAAGTTATTATTCAGAGATAGAGATTTACCCTTTAGAAGATTGGGGGCTTACAGGCTTGGGTGGTACCGTCCAGCTGTTATAGCTTTGCTTGAATTTATCGGGGAAAACCAGAAGCTTTTTGAAAGTAAATATGAAGCAAAAACGAGAGAGGTGACAAAGTTTTTAAACTTAGTAGGTGGTACAAAGCCGATTCCTTTTTTGGGGAAAAGTGAGATTAAAAGTCTTTTGAATTCACATATAGGAAAAATTAAAACCGTGATTTAAAGTAATTTTCATATTAAAGTTAAAAGTCTGTTCCTATTATTTACCCAAGAAGTCGTAACCCCAACGAATAAGATCTTTTTCTAAATATCCTACATCTTTTATGACTTTAGAACGGTTTACTTCATTACTGTTTCTAAAAACATATACTCTATCCATGGTGCTTTCTAATGCATTTCTAGGCTTGCTAGCATCTCCAGAATTTTGATCTCTGTTGCCAATTTCTGAACTAGCTGAGCCTGATCTTCCTTTATCTAAAGTTAAGAAAACATGTTTTCCAACACCTTCTAACCTTGAATGTGTAGCCCAAAAAATTGATTGATAAACCCTTTCTCTTAAACTTGTTTTGCAACTAATGATACAGTAATTGTGAATCTGATTCTGTTGTTTTAAGCATACAATTATGTCATTGTCACCCCAAACCTTTTGGGTTCCATGGGACCTGACGCGCATCACTATTTTCAAGTTATTTAGTAAATAAGAATTCTGTTTAGTTGTTAAAAGATTAGACTTTTTACTGTCATCTGTGAGGAAATTTGGAGATATACTATTAGTCACTCTCAAAGCAATAATATCAAGATCATTTGGAATATTGAAGTCGTTGTTAATTTGATGGAGAATAAAGTACTCTAAAGCGTCGCTCTCTGAAAAGTCTTTTTGCAAACCAAGTCTACGGCCCAGAGTGTTCGAAATGCCTTTGTATGCATTCCAATTACTCAAACTTAGCGGAACCCTTTTAAAGTAAATACTAAGTAACATTGCGTGAGTATATCTATCCCAATATACATTGTCACTTGTGCTTACTGGCAACTGTCTTTTATTATTATGGAATCTCAACAAACACCTTTAAAAGGTGTTGTGATCATTAAAAGTAGGATTTGAAGCAATAAACCTTGATTTAAACCAAAGGAGTCTACTGAGCATATTGTGAGTTTAAGTGAACCTAACCTGAAGATTGAGATTAAAAAAGAAACTAGCCTCTTCTTTAAGTAAATCCTGCTCTGAAGTATAAAGCTCTCCGTATCCATGCCTGCTTGATGAAGGAGACTCTAAACGAGTGTTGTTGACTAAATAATTTTGAAACTCATTTGCATTATAAATATGATAGCAAAGAATTTCCCCGTCTTCTTTAACTATTAAGTAACCGCCTGTAGCATCAAAAAATCCTGTCCACTTAGAAGCGGGTGTAAATCCAAGTGAGACATCATGAAGTAGACGTTTAATCTTATAATCATAAAACGGATGGCCATTACCTATTGGAAAATTACAAGGGTTTTCTTCGTTCAATCTTTCAATGATATCTTGAACTTGGTTGCCTTTACCCGAAAAGTAAATTAATAACATTTCAGCAAGAATCTCAGGAAGCATTGAATCAATAACCCTTAGATTTTGCTCGAATATTTCAGAACTAACACTCTTGAATTCAAACTTACCACCCATTTTCTTTATTTTTTCAACTCTTGCCTGAATTTTCCCTCTTCCATCTATAGAATTAATTTTATCAATCTCTTCTTTGGAAAAATTGGAACCTTTTATCTTAAAAATGAAATTCGTTGCTCCTGAAGAATTTAATAGAGTAGAATCTCCGCCAAGTTTTGATTTGATGCTAAAGCCAAGTTCAGGCTCGTGGTGTGTGACCGGATCATGAACAACAAGGGTAATATCTCTTTTCTCATTACTCTGAGCTTTAAGAGTACTACATGAAATTTGATTTAAAAAATTTTCAAACTCTTCAAATCTGTTAGAGCTTCCGGTAGCTTCTTGGATTCTAACCAGTAATTTTTGAGCTTTTTCAGAAAACTCTTCAAATGAATAATCTGAAAGTACTTCATCTGAAGAGTTTTTTATTACAATCTTTGAAGTCAAGTGATATTCAAAAGTACCCTCTAATTCAGAACGGAGTATTTTTAAAATTGGATAGTATAAATCTGCAATCTTATTTAAATCTGAATCTGCAGCAAATACACCTTTGTCTGAAGCAAGTTTTAAAAGGGCATAGATTTCACTCCACTCACCTTTGTTTCCGGAATAGGACATCTAAACGTTTAGTTTATTAATAATTTGAGAACCAACAGCCTGAATAACAGGAACTGCAACCGAATTTCCAAACTGTTTATAGTTTTGGGTATCACTCACTACATCGATTTTGTAAGTATCAGGAAAGCCTTGTAATCTTGCCCACTCTCTGGGTGTCATTTTTCTTACACCCTCCTTGTTAACTTTCCCCTTAATATTTGTAACCGGGTTGTAGTTAGTTAAGCGATTATCAATGATGAGGTTCCTTTCTCTTCCCATGCCGCCGACAACAATAGCATTTGCCGTTTCATCTTCATTAATAATTTGATAACCAAAGCCGTTTCCTTTGCTCTTGTGACGCTTTCGGTGTTTTTCAAGAGTGTTTAAGTAAACATCTGAAAGATAATATCTAACTGAAACTTCCGATTTTTCCTTTATTTCACCAAAAGAAGAACCGGTTATAAATTCAGATCCATCAACATTTTGCTCAGGGAAGTTAAACTCATTTACTTCAAGATCACTTCTGAAGCCGACAATAATAATTCTTTCTCTGTTCTGTGGAACTCCAAAATCTTTTGCATTTAATACATTTGGAGTGGGTACAAAATAGTTAAGGTCATTTCGGAGAACGTTAAGAATTGTTGCTAAAGTCTTACCCCCTTTGTGACTAACTAATCCTTTTACATTTTCGAGAATGAAAGCTTTAGGTCTCTTAGCTTTAATGATTCTTGCTACATCAAAAAACAAAGTGCCTCGTGTATCATTAAATCCGCCTCTTTTCCCGGCAATAGAAAAAGCTTGACATGGGAATCCCGCAGCAATTATATCATGGTCGGGAATAGTTTTATCAATTTCTTCGTCAGTTATTTTTTCATCAGTAAAATTAGTGATGTCTCCGAAAGGTATTTCCCCAAAGTTAGCTTCGTAAGTTCTCTTACAATACTTGTCTATTTCTGAACTAAATACACATTTTCCCCCGAGGCTTTGTAGTGCTAATCGGAAACCACCAATTCCTGCAAATAAATCTATAAATGTAAATTGATCATTTTCAGGAGGAGGAAATGGAACATCGAACTCCAAATCTAAAGTTAAGCTTTGCGCTAGTTTTCTAGGATTATCGTATGTAAGAGAGTCTCCGTTTAAGACTCTAGAATTTAAAACTTCATTTGACAGAAGAGTTTCTAAAGCAACTTCAGAAAAGGGTTCTGCGGAGTTAGCGCCTAGATTTTGAAGAAAATGAGTTACGTAAGCAAATTCATCAGCTTTATTGTAATCAATTGTTTTCTTGAAATCTTTATCAAATATGTTAGAATATTTATTCATTATTTCTTAACTTTTCTTCAATTAACGAAACGCAACGGTCTAAATCTTGTTTGATTTGATTTCCCCAGAACCGTAATACTGTCCAACCTAAGTTTTCAAGTATCTCGTTTACTTCTTTGTCGCGTTCAATATTTCTTTCAATTTTGGAATGCCAAAACTTTTTGTTCGATTTAAAATCCTTTTTTCTTTCATTCCAATTCTTCCCGTGCCAAAACTCACTGTCACAAAAGACAGCTACTTTTTTTCCTACAAAAACAATGTCGGGTTTGCCGGGTATCTTTTTATAATGCTTTCTGTATCTGTGACCTCTATTCCAGAGCTCTTTTCTTAAAAGCAATTCAATTTTGCTGTCTTTTGACTTGACAGCTTTCATGTTTTTTGAACGTTGTGCTTTTGAATGTCTATCAGCCACAAATAAAATTAACTTTTGTGAATATAAAAATGATGGGTGTCAGTTACTGTCATCTTTTGAAATAAAATCAACGAACCAAAACAACCTTACCAATATTCTTCCGCTCTTCGATGTAGCGGTGGGCTTCTCCTGCTTCTTCGAGGGTGAAGGTTTTGTCTACATGCGGTCGCACCCAGCCGGTTTCTACGCCATCTAAAATGGCCTTCATCCATAAAGCGGCTTTATCGGATTCATGCCACAAGTGTCCGAGATTCACGCCGTACACGCCACGGTTTTTATCCAGCAGAGAAAGCGGTTTAAAGGTGGGCATTTTCAGTACTGTTTTTATGAGTTCGAATTTGGCTCTTAATCCACCGGAGGAATTTATACTGGCTACCGAGATCCCAAACATTCCCAACCGACCGGTAGCACGTAGTGCCCGGTAGCTTTTCTTCCATTCGCCACCACCTAAAGGATCGGTGATCAGTTCCACGCCTCTTTTATCGGTGAGTTTCATGAGTTCGTCGTACCAATCCTTGTTTCTGTAATCTATGGGATGATCCAGGCCACGTTCTTTCAGGTATTCGTGTTTACGTTCGCTTGCCGTTCCGTAGGTTTTGGCGCCAATGTGTTTGGCAATATCCAATTGAGCTAAGCCAACTCCACCGCCGGCATTGTGAATGAGTACAGATTCTTCTTTTTGGAGTCCGCCCATAGCTACCAACAACGCCCATGCGGTCAAATAGGTAACCGGAATGGATGCCGCTTCTTCAAAAGACAACTTTGCCGGTTTTTCATAAACCTGTTTTTCTTTCAACACCACTTGTTCGGCCTGACCTTTAAATCGGCATAACCCGATCACTTCTTTGCCAATCCAGCTTTTATCAATTTCCGATCCAACTTCTGTAACGATTCCCGCGACTTCATAGCCCATCACACAAGGCGTTTTTGGTCCGTCGGGGTATTGTCCCTTACGGGCGAGGATATCTGCGAAGTTCAATCCCGATGCTTTTACCTGAATGAGGAGTTCGTCTTTGTTTGGAGACAGATCCGGAACTTCCTGAACCTGAAGGACATCATAACTTCCGGTTTTGGTATAAACGAGTTGGCGCATATCAAATCAATTTTGAGTTCATTTTATTATAGCCACAAAAGCACAAAAAACGAAAGGGATAAACCACGGAAAGTGAACCACAGAGGACACAGAGGGTTTGGTAGTTCTCGGTGTTGAAAAGAAACCCATCCCTGTCCCTTCCCTTCGTTGAGGGAAGGGGACGTTGTAATTAATATCGAAGTGGATTTAAGGAGTCTCCCTCCCTAAAGTTAGGGAGGGAACAAGGGTGGGTCAGAAAAGGCTGGGAATTGGATTAACCACGGTGCGCATAGAGGGTTTAGAGGTGTAGAAGCTTAATTATTCTCTGTGGTTATATGTTTTGACCTCATCTGTCTTCTCCTTGGATAAGGAGAGGGACTCGTTGTTCTAAATTGTTGAATGTGATTCGGAGTTCCCCTCCTTATGAAGGAGGGGCGAGCTGGCCGGGAAGGAGAATATGAGTAGGAGTTGGGAAAGTTCATTTAAAACCACAGAGAGCACGGAGAGTTTAGAGATGAAAGAGCTTAATTATTCTCTGTGTTCTTTGTGGTTGTAAAGAAACCCATCCCTGTCCCTTCCCTTCGTTGAGGGAAGGGAACTTTGATATTAATATCTGATCTGGTTTAAGAGTCTCCCTCCCTAAAGTTAGGGAGGGAACAAGGGTGGGTCAGAAAAGGCTTGGAATTGTTTTAACCACAGAGAGCACAAAGGGTTTTAGAGATGAAAGAGGTTAATTATTCTCTGTGGCCTCTGTGATTATTTGTCTTGACCCCATCTGTCTACCCCTTCAAAGGAGGACTTTTAAAACCTAGTACATAAGCTGCTAGCAAGTACTTCAGCCCTGCGTTTGTGGGAATGGGACATTTTAATATTATTAACAGGTACCGCTCGGACTAAAGTCCTCACTGGTGAACTTGATACTGAATGTTGAATCTGGTTTAGATCTGCTCAGGTATAACAGCCAGGGTATTGATCCGCAACGGGTTAGGAATTAGATGAGGCTTTAAAAGGGTAAAAGTGATCGTTTTATGCTATTATGTAATAAGTTAAGGGAATCACACTCTTGATATAATAGAATGAGTATTAAAGAATCAATTCATAAACATTTGAGAGGTTTAGAAATATGAGCATTTATTAAAGTTAAATAAATCTCACTACTATATGTAAGTATAAAGGGCTAAACTGTACTTTTAAATTACAATTAAAGCAAAAGTTTAAAATGGGACAACAACAGGTTGTATTGATACTGCTCGTGACAGTGATTGTGGGTATTGCAACAATACTTGCCATTAATACTATGTCCACTACATTGCAACAAAACAATATTGACGTGGTTCGAGTGGAACTGTCCGTAATAGCAGCTCAGATGCAGTCCTACTATCAAAAACCGAGTGCCCTTGGTGGAGGGAGTAAATCCTTTGAGGGAGTCTCATTTAATACAATAGTATTTCAGGCAGACACTATAAATGCTTCAGGGTCAATGGCACAAAATGAAAATGGAATTTACAGCATTGTATCAGCAACCACCTCGGAAGTGGTAATTATCGCTCAACCGTCTTCAGGACCGGCAATGACATTCGAGAATACTTCCAATACAGAAATAACCCAACGCGCTACAGTTAGCCTTTCAGATGTAGTAATGCGCTATGAGATTGAGTAAAGAAGGTCGTATTTGATAGAGAGGTGAATTTAACTAGGTAGTCGCCACTGAATCACGGAAAGGATAAACCACAGAGTACACAAAGGTGTGAGGTGAAGAAGCTTTAATTAATTCTCTGTGGTCTTTGTGGTTGAAAAAACCACATCCCTGTCCCTTCCCTTCGTTGAGGGAAGGGAACTTTGATATTAATATCTGATCTGGTTTAAGAGTCTCACTCCCTAAAGTTAGGGAGGGAACAAGGGTGGGTCAGGAAAGGCCGGAAAGGATAAACCACAGAGTGCACAAAGCTATTGAGATGAAGAAGCATTAATTAATTCTCTGTGGTCTCTGTGGTCTCTGTGGTCTCTGTGGTCTCTGTGGTTAACAAAGGAAGAGGTCAGGATTTTGAAATGATCTATTAAAAAGGAAGATCATCGTCCATATCATCGAAGTCTTTATCTATTGTAAATCCTTCGGCGCTTGGCGGCGGTGGGGCTTGCTCCTGCTGATTTCCGGAGCCGTGTTCTACTTTCCAAGCTTTTACATCGGTATACCAGTTGCCTTTGTATTCACGGCTTTGGATATCGATAGAAACCGTAACTTCAGCATTTTGTTGAACAGCCTGCGCATCTATATTTTCTCCCCATTGAGTGATACATACTTTTCGGGGATATTTCCCGGGAATTTCCAGAATAAAATCTCGTTTTCTCCACGGACCGTTTTTGCCCTCTCCTGATTGTTCTTCTAAAATTTGTACGACTCTTCCTTGTAATTGCAGATCCATTTTGATGTAAACTGAAGATTATAGATTGTTTTGATGGAAGATAAATGTTTAAATAATGGAAGGCGAACAATGATTAATTATAAAAAAGTAGTTAGTACGCGTCCAAAAGAACATCCGGGGATTCTTTTGAGAACAGAATTTCGAAACAAGTACCGCCCTGTGATGAAATGGATAGATCGGCATCAATTTGTTGACTTAGATTATGAATGAGAGTCATTCCCAAAGACGTCGATGAGTCATAGTCTTTTGGAAGTCCTTTGCCGTTGTCAGAGATACTTATAAGAATGGTATTACCGGGCTTTATTTTTACCTGGATTTTAACCGTTCCGGATTCATTATTCGGAAAAGCATGCTTGAAGCAGTTAGTAATAACCTCATTAACAAAAAGAGCAGCAGGGATAGCCTGATTGATATTCAACTGTACATCGTCATATTCTTCAACCAAAGAGACATTTGAACTTTCCTGATAAAGAGACTGTGATATAGTAGCGATGAGGCTGGTTAAGTATTCGCCAAACGGAATTTCCAGGAAAGAATCGGATTGGTAGAGTTTCTCATGAATCATTGCAATGGTCTTGATGCGCAATTGGCTTTCATTAAGAAGTGAACGTGCAACTTCATCATTGGTTTTATACTTCTGCAGTTCCATTAAGCCCGAAACAACAGCCATATTATTCTTTACTCTATGATGGATCTCTGCAAGGAGAGTATTTTTTTCCTGAATAGATTTTTCCAGATGCTCCTGACTAATTATGCTGTCGGTAACATCCATAACAGATGCCATCATGGCCTTCCCTCCATTTATAGTAACCATACTCCCATATATATCCACATAAATAACATGACCATCTTTATGGTACATTCGGCACTGATAGTGATCGTGATTGATCAGGCCTTGTTCACGTTCTAGAACTGATTTTTTAACTCGTTCAAGGTCTTCCGGGTGGATCAAATTCAAGAGATCATCGGATGTTTTTATTTCATGCTGTGTGCGGCCAAGCATTTCCAGATATCTTGGATTGATATAAATGACTTCATTATTTTGAATGAGTGCCAATCCGGTAAAAGATTTTTCCGTAAGCATTTTGAAACGCTCCTGTTGTTCCTCCAGTGACTTTTGAACACTGATACGTTTGGTAATATCTAAGGCAGTACCAAATAATACCCGTTCTCCGCTAACATCTATTATTGAGGAATAAAAGTGAATAAAAAGCTCTTTTCCGTCTTTGTCATATGCCCTGCAAAGTTGATCGGAGGAGTCGAGTTCACCAGACTTTAATTTTTCTAATGTTTCAAAGATTACTTTTCGACCGCCCTCATGAAGGAATTCTAAGTTTAACTCTTTACCTATCAGGTCTGACGGTTGGCCACCAAATATATCCGCATATTTTTTATTAACATAAATGTATTCTCTTCTTGAGACAATGAAAATACCAACCGGTGAGTGCTCAGTTAGTTTTCTGAAACGCTCTTCAGAATGTCGAAGAGCACGGCGGGAGGCTACTTTTTCGGTGGCATCCTGGATGGTGCCTTGTACTATCAATCCATTTTCAGGATGATCGAAAACTTTAGTTGATGCAGTTACCCAGCGTTGCGTACCATTTTTATGAATAATTTCGATAAGAGCGATATCATCAATGTCTTTTTTAATACGAGTTTTAAGCCTTTTATATAACCCGGGCAACAAATTTTTTGGAAAAAAGGGAGCGTATTTTTTGTTTACTATTTCTTCGGGCTTATAACCGGTTATTTTCTCAATATTAGGGCTTATATATGTGAAAACCCCTTGCGCGGTCATTGTGAAGACACTATCATGAATATTTTCGATCAGTGTTTCAAAATCTTTGTTTCTTTCAGCTAATTTTTTCTGAGTTTTCTGCCTTTCTAAAAATTCTGATTTCCATAATTGAGTTCGCCGTTTTACTTCTTTCCTAAGAATAAAAAGCCAAAGAGAAATTGCAATAGTAATAATGATCAGTGCGGGAATCCCGTATTTTATATAAGCGGGAAGCCTCTGGTAAAGTGATTGTTCCGAAGAGAACAAAAAGCCATCCAGTTTCAGGTCGTTAGGAACCAAATCAGCGGCTGCATAGTATTCAGCGATTCTGCGCCACCTTTCGGGATTCATATATCCATAAGGAACTACTTCTGGAATCGCCACTTCCCATGTTCTTTCTGCTTCGATAGTTAAAACTTCTTTTGTCATCCCTCTTTCAAGTACACCGGGTAATTCTGAAATATATTCTACAATTTCATCTTGATTGTTGCGGGCGTATTCCCAGCCCCGTTTTGTAGCTCTGCGAAATTTTTGCACAATATCAGGATGATCATTTAAAAAGCCAGTAGTGGTAAATAGAACATCACCATAAAAATCTACACCATATGTAGAGGGGAAAATAATATCCAATTCAAGCCCGTCATTTTGCATTTTTGGGATATCTACAGTGTAGTAAGCATGTATAGCGTCTATGCTGTCATTACTTACAAACTCTTCAAAACTATACTCTCCCTGATACACATTTAAATCATCCGCATCTATTCCTTCTTTGATAAACATTGCTTTAAGCTCGGTAAGCCCAATTAATGAGTTCACCATAATAACAGAATTGGTAAGCTTTGTGAGAGAATTGAGATTAGATTGATCTTTTACTGCTATTGCAGCGGGGGAGGATTGAAAGAATGCATCCAGCGCAATTATTGGATCGCCATTAGCATAATTCAAAAGCAATTCGGAATCAAAAACTCCAAAATGGGCATCCCCTGAGATAACTTTATCTACAGACCGAGAAAAAGGGTGACCTTCATTGATCTGAACGTTCAAGCCCTCTTCTGCATAAAACCCTTTTATATTAGCTGCGTAAAATCCGGCAAATTGAAACTGATGAAACCATTTTAATTGAAGCACTACATTTTCAACATGATCAATATCCGATTCCTTTTCCTGTGCAATTAAAGGCCTGCCTATTAACAAGAGGAAGAGAACTAAAAGTGATTTAGGAAAATGAACTAATTTCATAGAGCATTATATGAGAGAGATTTTTCTAAAACGCATATATAAAAAAGCCAAAATGAATCTGTTTGCGATGAAAACGAACGAATATTTATTATCAATACTGTTCTGGAATCAATACTTGCCTCCCGAAAATATTTGAGTTAGACAAGCATTTCTCTTTAATGGAAGCCATAATCATTAAAAAAGGATTAAAAATCTATTTTTTTTAGAAAATATTAATCAGCTATAATTTTTCGGCAGGGCTTTCACATAACACTGTTTAGGGCATCCCCATGGATGACAGAGGGTCTCCATGGGATGGGCTGAATAGGTTTGACGGGGAGGAAATGATGGTGTACATGCTGAATTGCTAAGCAAAAGGCCCCGGGCCGATGCTCAAACGGTACTTTTCGATGTAAGTAATCTTTCAAGTGGAATGTACATTTACAGAATACAAGCGGGTACTTTCAGCAAAACCAAAAAATGATACTGATCAAATAGCAGTTCAAATTGGGGATGAATGGTTAAAAAGGATCAGTTAGAAATATCTGATCCGTTCTATTTCATACGATTGAACTTTAAGCCTGAAATCACCCAGTTTGGAAGGTTTTTTTCCGGATCGCGTTTAGTCATATCTATGAACCAGCCTAATTTTTTCATAATGGGGACTTTATGTGTTTCCACAAACTCAATAAGGGTTCCGTCCGGGTCTTCAATGTAAGTAAAACGCCCGGCAGCCTCTCCCATATCAAAACTTTCGGCGCTGTCTACAGTAAACGGGAATCCCTTTGCTACGCATTCTCTTTTTAAAGCGTCCATTCCTTGCACATCAAAACAAAGATGAATAAAACCGATGTCTCCCCAATATCTGTCTTCAAATATTTTTTTTGGATTTCGGCGCCCATCTTCGCTTTGGATGAGTTCGATCTCAGTTGGGCCAAACATTTGGCTGAAGCCACCTTTTCTGAGCTGAGAGTGTCTGAGTAACACTCTTCGAAACTTAGTCTGCCCTGAAGGTAGTCCATTCATATCTTCAAAAATGTCCGTTTCATCGTAGACAACTTCATCATAGCCAAGAATATCAGAATATAATGTCCTTGCTTTATCGATATCAGAAGAACCAATAATCGCTCCGGAAACACCACCGGTAAGTCGACGCTCCTTCGTTTTAAACCACCCCAACCCTTTCACAACATTAAAGATATTTCCGTTTAGATCTTCAACAAAAAAGTTAAGATCTCCGGAAGGGTTTTCTTTTAAAGGAGTAAGAACTTTCAGTCCGGCGGCAGTAAACTGTTCGTACGATTTAGCAACATCGTAAGATTTGATCTTACAGCAGTTTATACCAAGATCACCCATTTGCAATTCAAAATCAGCGGCGACAGGCTCACGACTTGTGTATTGCCAGATTTCAAATCCACCACCACCGCGCATATTTAAGGTAAGGATCGCAGTTCTGTCATGCGGCTTTCCTCCGGTGTAAGGTAACATCAGGTCTGCTGTAGCGGAGTCTTCAAATACTTTGATGTCCATACCAAAATAATTTTTATACCACTCCGTGGCTTCATGAACATCAGAATTTCCAATTCCAATTTGCTGAATTCCGGCAATTACTTTTTTCATAATATTTTTAAAGGAGCTTTTATTTGATTAGAAACTACGAAGAAATTCTTTGAACCCCGAAGTGTTATAGTCGGCCATTCCTCTTCTTTCAGTCACAATTTTGCCATCGGGCGAAATCACATAAGTTGTTGGTACTACGGATGAACTATATGTACCGGGTTTTCTGCCATTCAGAAAGTAAACTGGAAAAGTATATTCTTTTCTTTCAAGGTAGCTTCGGGCTTTTTGATGATCTTCATCCAGGGACACCATCACAAACTGAATATTATTGCTATTAACCGACTCGTAAAGAGCCTGGATATTGGGCATTTCTGCTATGCAAGGCGGGCACCAGGTAGCCCAAAAATTCAAAAAGATCGTTTTACCTTCAAACTCTTCTAATGTTGACTCGTCTCCATCCAAAGAAAGGAGGGGAAGGTTATAATTTGCATCCCGGTACTGGTTTTCAGGAAGTTCTGTATCCGGAGTCATCAAGCCGGTCCATAACAGAACGCGTTGCAGGTTTCCAATAACGGGAACGTGTAATCCGGAAAAGTACAATATCCCGATAACGCTTAGGATGCAGCCCCATTCAATAAGCTCTCGCTTAAATGATCGGCGCTTTTTTGATGAATTTTTGTTTTGCATGGTATATAAAATAAAAAAGCCCTGAACAAAAGATTGATCAGGGCTTAAAGGTAGAAATTAAATTCTACTTATAAGAAATGTTTAGTTCTACTCTGCGGTTTTTTAAACGCCCGTTGGCGGTATCATTTGTAGTGATTGGTCTTGTTTCGCCATATCCAACAGCTTTAATTCTGGAAGCGCTTATGCCACCGTTTACAAGATGTTGTTTTACAGCTTCAGCACGTAATCTGGAAAGCTCTAAATTATAGTCATTATTTCCGCGGTTGTCGGTATGACCTTCAATACTCAATCTCAGATCGTCATCTTCACTCATTATTTTAACAAGCTCATCAAGATCATCCAAAGAGGTCGGATCAATATTTGCGGAATTTGTAGCAAATAATAGGTTTTGGAAAATAACGTCAAGCTTTCGTTTTACTTCAGCATTTACTTCCGGGCAACCTTTATTGGGCTTAATTCCTTTTAAAGCAGGGCAATCATCTTGCTTATCAATAATGCCGTCGCCATCGCTGTCTGGGCATCCGCCAAATTCAGCAGTTCCGGCAAAAGCAGGGCAAAGGTCTACAGAGTTTTTAATGCCATCACCATCATCATCAGGGCAGCCATCAGTATCTGCTGTTCCTCTTACTTCAGGACATAGGTCTTCTCCATCAGGTATCTTATCGCCATCTTTATCTGCACACCCTTGAAACTCTACTGAACCGGCGATATTTGGGCAAGCATCTTCGAAATCTACAATCGAATCTCCATCTGAATCAGCGCAACCACGGTTTTCTGCTGTGCCAGCTACATTAGGGCAAAGATCTTGGGAATTAATAATGCCGTCACCGTCATCGTCGGGGCAACCATTGCTCGCAGCACTTCCCGGAATTGCCGGACAAGCATCAATTTTATCTTTCACACCATCTTTGTCGCTGTCTTTAGGACCGGAAAGACGAAATTTTAAACCGATAGAGTGGATCACAAAATCGTCATGATCTTTGCGGTCTAAATCAGACTCTCCATCAAGACCATCTGTCAGGGTTCGGTTATAAGTTGATTTAAGCTCGATAACGGCTCCTTCAGAAACCGGAAACTCAAAACCTGCTTGAATTGGTATTTCCTGATATAATTCATCACTTATGGAATTATTCTTTCCAAAAAAATACGAAACACCATAACCGGCACCTATAAATGGCCGAACAGAAGCGTCCTTTTTGAAAATTATATCATTGGCAAAGTTGAAATCAATCATAAGATTATTGCTCAAAAATAATTTTCGAAATCCCGGGTTCAAATTGTCTGTATCCAAAGAACCGTAATTGAATTCGTAATTTAAATCAAAAGTGTTATTCAAATAACGATGTATTCCAAGCCCGACAGAGACGTCTTCATAGACTTCGGGTTTAAAAATTTCATTGGTAAAATCCCCGTCGTATTGATGAGTTCCAATATTTAAGGAAATCCAGGTTTTGCTGTCGCTGTTCTGACCATATACCCCAAAAGAAGAAACTCCAATCATTAAGAGGAATAAAAGTATCGTTCGTTTCATATTGTAATCCGCTTGTTAATTTTTTTTGGATTACACTAAAGGTAGGTGTTAAAGTTCCGAATTTACCGTTTAGATTTTTTAATTAAAGACTTCTAAAGTTATATAAAAGAGGATATTTCACTCAGACTTTTCTTGTTGATATCAGGAACTTTAACTTCGTCAGCAGGATAGCCAACAACCAATAACAAAAATGGTTTTTCATTTTCAGGTCTGTTCATTACTTCATTCAGAAAACCCATAGGACTTGGTGTATGAGTAAGAGTTGCTAATCCTGCATTATGCAGTGCAGTGATCAGCATTCCGGTTGCTATACCAACAGATTCTTTTACATAATAATTTTTCTCTTTGTTTCCTTCTTCATCTAAAGCATAACTTTCTGAGAAAATACCTATCAAGTAAGGAGCTTCTTCCAGAAAGGGTTTGTGTTCATCAGTGTCAAACTGCTCAAGATCATCCAACCAGTCTTGTGGTGCGCGCCGGTGGTAAAACTCATGCTCTTCATCTTCAGCGGCATCACGGAGTTTTTTCTTTATATCGGCCGATTCAACAACAGCAAAATGCCAGGGTTGCTTGTTTGCGCCGTTGGGAGCAGTTCCGGCTGCCAGAATGCAGTTTTCGATAATTTCTCTTGGAACACCTCGGGAAGAAAAGTCCCGAACAGTTCTTCTTCTCTTTAGGTCTTCATAAAAACTTATAGCCCGAGTCTTCATTTCTTCGACTGGATATTCTTTGTAATCTTTATGAGGCAAAAACTGGTATTTATTCATTTTCGAAAAATCGGTTTTTAAATTTTATAGATGGTACGAAATCTTGAACAGGAAGAAAGTAAAGTTTTAATAACAGAAGTAAGTTTACCTTAATCTGAGCTTTATTTAGCAGTGATTCTTGAATAAACGAAATATCTCCATTCTTTCAATTCGGTTAGTCGTTCCGAATATCTTGCTCTGAGAGGGAGGCGGTCGATTGAGCTTATCAATAAATCAGCATCACCAATAGACTCATTTAATACAAGCCACTGAATCATTTCTTCATAAACATCAAACCAGTCGGTGTTTAACGGCTCCTTAGAAATAAAAGAGGTAGCAGTTGGCAGATAGGAAGATACAATTCCCAACTCTATTGCTTTAGCCGTTGTCATCATTTTAGTGGGGGTGTTTAACACGACGAGATCGTTAGCCAACGGTATTTTATTTTTATATCGAGCTGTCAGAAAAGCGCTCCAATTCAGAGAGTCAGATCGGAGTTCGTAAGAGTATTTAAAATTGCGAGCGCTGGAAGAATCAATCCGGGGCTTTAATTCGATTAGCTTGTTGCTGGCTGAAGAGATGTCACCATTAAGAAACAGCGCGTCCGCATTTAAGATCTGCAAACTCAGAAGAGTGTCGGAAGCATCAAATGCATACAAAGCAGTGGCATAATTTCTGTGCAAAAGCTGTTCCCTGAGCCAGTCTCTTTTTATAAGTTTATTATCGGGATTGAGTTCGTAAAGTTGCTCAATAGTTTTTAAAGCTTTGACGGAATCCTGATTTGAAAGATGGAAATTATATTCGTCCCATAACTGCTGTTTTTCCGTAAAAGCATGAGGACAATGTTTTTGAAATAAAGATCTTCTGCTGAAAATGAATTCAGAAATCTGTTTATCAACAGAGTCAATTTCTACGGTCTTTAAATGTTGATGCCAGCCATCAACCAGCTCTTCAAAGGAAACAGGATAAGAGTTGTCAAAATCATTGGCGGGATACGCCTTTTTAAAATTCTCAACAGGATAATTATTCAGGAGAAATTGCACAAAAGAACCGGCTGTGGTATAGCTGATGGAAGAAGCAGAACTGTAGAATCCTGAATTGGAAAGAGCATTTTTCATTTGCTGTGGAGAGGGATAGGAAGATTCAGCAGAAATGATCTGGTCTAAAGTTGACTCGGGTGATGCGTCTTTTGCTATGGCCTCGGCAAGTCCTTCTATCATACCGATGCTCCAGCTGCCATTAAAAAGAGAATTCCCAAACTGTTTTGATATTACATGAACCATTTCATGTTTCAGAACCCCGTCCAGATGTTGTTTGGCTATGTGAAGCTGATCCTGAGCTAACCAAATTGGCACGTAACTAGTGAACTTTGCCCCAACCAGCTTTTTCTTCTGCCAGGCATTTGCATAAATATAGCTTTCTATTTTTCTATCTTCAGGCCAGTTTATTTCCAGAATGTCGATGATCTGCTGAAAATGAAATTCATGACGAAGAGCCCAGTATTCCATTTCCTGATCAGAAAAGTTGTTTTCCTCAAAGTAAAGATCAAAGTGTGTTGTTTGGTAATGAGCGGAAAGTTCTTTTTTAAGGGTTTCGCGTGGAGTAATAATTCCCATTTCATCCAGGTTCAAATAGCTGAATAACAGACATCCCAAAGCTAAAAAAGTGACGATCCTATTTTGAGTGGTTTCTGACCAGTTAGGAAGGATCCACAGTAGGATGATCCAGAGAAAAGTAATCCAGCGAAAGAAAAGCAGACTTTCACTAACCAGAAGAGCTTCATCATAAATAGGACCCGGCCATGTGCCCCAAACATGATTGAAAAAGTAGACCTGAGGAAGAGTGAAAAACTCAACCATCCAAACAACGAGACTGCAAAGTAAAAGTATCAGAAAAGAAAAAACCGCCGGCATCGGTGCATTCATCATTCTGCATAACCGACCTACGGAAGCTCCAAAAAAGACACTTGGTGCCGGAAGTAAAATCCAAAATGCAAATCCGTCAAAAGTTAAACAGCCGGTAATGAACGAAGAAATAAACAAAGGAACGGCTATAATATAAATATAGCCCATTAAGCCGATCGCTAAACGAAAAGAACGGTCTTCGTCTTTAGTCTTTGCAAGAATAATTGCGGCCAGGTAACAACCAATAATGGAAGCAAGAAAAGCAGACTCAAAATGGAGATCCCTTAACAGTGGAAATAAAAGTAAAAGCGTGCCCAGAGCAAGAGGAAGAAATATTTTGAGATAACGCCGTTTCACTACCTAACCAATTTTGAGTTCAGCTGACCAATACACCCAATATATGAGCACGAATTGGAGCGGGAGTCTAAGCAAAGTGAGAAAAGTATATAAACTCCATCCCTGCTTTTGATAAGCTTTTAAGAACATATCAATATTTGCCGGAAAAACAGCGATGAGCAACAGGATCAATCCCCAGGCCGCATATGTTTTTGTAAATGGAATCAAAATTCCAATTCCCCCCATTACCTCAGCAACCCCACTCCAAAAAACCATTGCTTTGTGGTTTGGTATATAATCAGGCATAATTCTTAAAAAGAATCCTGGATTCACAAAATGGTAAATACCAATACCGATGAATAGAATACCAATTATTATAGTATGGGAAGAAGGAGAAATAATAGTCGGGTTTGTTAATATTGTGGATGATACTCATTCAAAAGCATCAGCGCTGTAACTTTTTTCAAAATCATGAGTCTAACAACTGCGGTATTGAAACATCAATGAATGATAACCGTACGGAGTTTAGAACAAAAATCGGAGTTTGAAAATGGACAGAGCAAAAAGATTTAAATTACAAGTTGCAGTTTCTATGGTATTCACATTTGTGATCATGCTTACTGCGGTAAAGATGGGATGGGCGCAATCATCGGATGATGCATATAAAATTGAACGCTTTGCAGTGAATGATGGCGTTAAAATCAGCGTGGAAACTTCCGGGGGAAGTATTGATGTGATCGGCAAAGACACGGATGAAGTAACCGTTGAAATGTATGTGCGAAAAAGAAACAGGTATGTACAAGCTGATGACGAAGATCTGGAAGGCTGGGAAATTGAGATATCAGAACGAAATAATACAGTAACAGCACATGCCAAAAGAGAGAATTCAAGAAATTGGAATTGGAACAGAAACACGCCTTCAATTTCATTTGTGGTTTATGCACCGGTGAAATCAACAAGTGATGTGAGAACCTCCGGAGGAAGTATTGAGTTAGTAAATTTAGAGGGAAAACAATCCGGCCGGACAAGCGGTGGATCTATACGGGCTGAAGAGATAAGAGGGGAGCTTGACATCAGAACTTCGGGTGGATCTATTACACTGAATGAAATTGTCGGAACTACAGAAGCAAGAACCAGTGGTGGAAGAATTAAGGCTGAAAATGTTGACGGTGATCTGGATGTTAAAACATCCGGAGGAAGCATTTCATTAGAAGGAATTTCAGGTAGCGTGGATGCCAGCACCAGTGGAGGGTCAATAAATGCAGAAATAACGAAGCCGAGTGATTTTATTAACTTAAGAACCTCAGGCGGTAGCATTACCGTAACCGTTCCTGAAGAAAATGGCTATGATCTGGACCTGGATGGCAATCGTGTAAGAGCGGAATTAAAAAACTTTACAGGGGAGTATGAAAAAGATGAAATAAAAGGAACTGTAAATGGTGGAGGAGTTAAAATCAGAGCTAAAACTTCCGGCGGTTCTATTCGTCTTAATTACAAATAGAGCTTTTTCATATCATACTATTGTTAGTTATAAAAGGTGAGGGTGGATAGCCCTCACCTTTTTTATTTACTTCATTTTATAGATAACGCCACTTTTCATTACAAAAGTAACATTCTTTAATTCGCTGATGTCGTCCAACGGGTTTTTATCTACAGCGATAATATCAGCTGATTTTCCTTCTTCAATTGATCCTATCTGATCTTTCATTCCCAAAAGTTCTGCAGCATTAAGAGTTGCTGTTTTGATGGCGTGACTTTCACTCATTCCATAATCAACCATGATCTCAAACTCGCGGGCATTTTCGCCATGCTTACTTACACCTGAATCTGTACCGAAAGCAATATTAACACCACCTTTCAGCGCGCGCTTAAAAGAAGCTTCTACAACAGGAACCACTGTGTTTATTTTATCGACGATGGCCGGTGGGATTTGATCGTTTACCACCAATTCATCCCGAACAGAAATTCCTGCTAACAGCGTTGGAACTAGCCAGGCATCGTTTTCTAAAAACAATTTTACAGACTCATCATCTAGGTATGAACCGTGATCAATAGAACTAACTCCTGCACGCAGAGCCGCATTTATACCATCTGCAGCGTGAGCATGAGCGGCTACTTTTCTGCCTAAGCTGTTTGCCGCATCTACAATCGATTTCATTTCCTCATCTGTAAGCTGTTGACTTAAGCCTGCGGCTGTATTACTTAAAACACCACCGGTTGCTGTAATTTTTATGACTCCGGCGCCTTGCTTTACTCTGGCACGAACAGCTCTTCTGCAGTCATCTGCGCCATTACAAATGCCAACATTTTCATCCAGTTCAAGTATTTCAGTTCTGTACCCGTGTGAATCTCCATGGCCACCGGTTGCAGAAATTGCTCCAGCGGAGTAAATAATTCTTGGACCGGCAATGAGACCCTTGGCTGTGGCTCTTTGTATAGCACCAATCAGTTCAGCATCGGCGCCAAGATTCCGGACAGTAGTAAATCCGGCGTGTAATGTTCTTTCCAAATAAGGTAAAGATTTGAAAGCCAGATCCTGCTCATTCATTGTTGTCCACTCGTGTGGATTAGCATCCGGATCTCGCTCTCCGGTCAGGTGTGTATGCATGTCAATAAAGCCCGGCATCACAAATTTATCCTTCAAGTCAGTTACTTCTGCATCATCAAAACCTAATTCTGATGAAGACTTAAAACCCGAATGAACGCTTTCGATCGAGCCGTTCTTAATAACAACTGTTTGGTTTGATAAAGGTTTTTCTCCTGGAATAGCCAGAAGAGAACCAGCATGAATGATTCTGATGTTATCCTGAGCTGATACAGAATAAGTAAAAGTGACTGCAAAGAAGAGAATTAAAAATGATGAAAATCGTGTCATAATAGCGCATTAAGTTTTAGAATTTCACAATGTATCAATTGTGAGGCAAAGTCAGAAATAAATAAGAAGGAAGGAAATCTCGCAGCAAATATTTTTGTTGAGAAGGATGCCCAAACAAATGAATCAAAACATTATATTGAAGGTTCGATTTTAATAACGGAGAATATGTCCACAAAAGAAACGGCTACTGTTGAAGCAAAAGAGGAAGCGCTGGAACGACCAATTATAATAAAAGGCGCGAGGACTCATAATCTCAAAAATATAGATGTAGAAATTCCGAGAAATAAGCTCACGGTAATAACGGGGGTTTCTGGTTCCGGAAAATCTAGCTTGGCCTTTGATACAATTTATGCGGAAGGTCAGCGACGTTATGTGGAAAGTCTATCCAGCTACGCCAGACAGTTTCTTGAAAGAATGGATAAACCGGATGTCGACTTTATGCAAGGTATTTCTCCGGCAATGGCCATTCAGCAAAAAACCACCTCGAGCAATCCCCGTTCAACTGTTGGAACAACTACTGAGATCTATGATTATTTAAGGCTATTGTTTGCTCGAATTGGGAAAACAATTTCTCCGGTATCCGGTAATCAGGTTAAAAAAGACACTCCAAAAACCGTTATTGAAGAGATTTTTAAACTGATGGACGAAGGAGATCGGTTTTATGTTCTTTATCCGATTCCACAACACGAAAAAAAGAAACTTGATGAAGAGCTGAAGGTTTTAAAGGAAAAAGGATTTAGCAGGCTTATCAATATTAAGGATGAAAGTATACTAGATCTGACCGATGGGGAGATCGATACAAAAAAGATCAATAGAAAAGAGTTCAGGGTTCTTGTAGATCGCTTGGTCCTGAAAGATGATGAAGCAACAATCACAAGGATAGCGGGATCATTGGAAACAGCTTTTCAAAACGGAAGCGGAAGATTATCCATTAAAAAAAGAAATGGTGATGAATTCCCATTCAGCGAACGATTTGAGTTGGATGGAATTGAGTTTACAGAGCCAACGCCGCAAATGTTCTCATTTAACAATCCATTTGGAGCTTGTCCGAAGTGTGAAGGTTTTGGAAAAGTATCAGGCATAGATGAAGATCTTGTGATCCCTGATCATGAAAAGACAATCCGAAACGGAGCCATTGCCCCATTTACAACTCAGAAGTTTAGTACCCATCTCAGAGATCTGATAAAGGTAGCATCGGAAGAAAAGTTTTCAATTGATACTCCTTATTCTGAGCTGCCTAAAGAAGTGAAGAGCATAATCTGGAAAGGAAAAGGAAACTATATCGGAATCTGGAACTTTTTCGACACAGTGAAAGATCAGGCGTATAAAGTTCATATGCGCGTGTTGTATTCCCGCTATCGCGGATATAGTCGATGCCCGGAATGTGAGGGATATAGAGTAAGAAAAGATGCCCAGTACGTGAAAGTCGGAGGAATGCATTCGGGAGAAGTGTCTGAATTAACTATCGGACATGCTAAAGACTATTTTGATGATCTTGAACTCACAGAATTTGAGCAAGGAGTAGCCGGACAGATCTTGTATGAGATCAGAAAAAGATTGAAATATCTGGATGAAGTTGGGCTGGATTATTTAACACTGGATCGACTTGCGAATACTTTGAGTGGAGGTGAGTCGCAAAGAATAAGTTTGGCGAATGCTTTGGGAAGTTCATTGATCGGTAGTATGTACGTATTGGATGAACCAACAATAGGCTTGCACCCTAGAGATAACGACCGATTGATCAAAATTTTGGAATCTCTGAGAGATATTGGAAACACCGTTCTGGTTGTGGAACACGATCCGGAAATGATGAAAGCAGCTGATAATGTAATTGATATTGGACCTTTTGCCGGAGTTCATGGTGGAGAAGTAGTATTTGAAGGTAACTTTGAAAACCTGCTGAAATCTGATACGCTTACCGGGAAATTCCTAAGCGGGAGAAAGCAGATCGAAGTTCCGGAAAAACGCAGAAAAGGAAACGGAAGGTCTATAAAAGTTGAAGGAGCCAGCGAGCATAATCTCAAAAATATAGACGTAGAGTTTCCTTTGGGAAAGATGGTGGTAGTAACCGGTGTTTCAGGATCAGGAAAGTCTACATTGGTGCACGATACGGTTTATGCAGGTATCCAAAAACATATAGGCTCTTATAACCAGAAAGTGGGACGGTTTAAAGATCTGTCCGGAATGGCAAGTGTTCACAATTTAGAAATGGTAGACCAAAGTCCGATCGGACGTTCTTCCAGATCAAACCCTGCAACTTATACCAAAGCGTTTGATGGAATTCGGGATGTGTTTTCAAACACTCGCCAGGCAAAAATAATGGGCTACACTCCTGGACATTTCTCATTTAACGTACCGGGCGGGAGATGCGAAAACTGTCAGGGCGAAGGGATTCAGAAAATAGAGATGCAGTTTATGGCTGACATCGAGCTTGTTTGCGAAGTTTGTAATGGCGCTCGTTTCCGAAAGGATGTATTAGCTGTAAAATACCGGGGTAAGAGTATTCATGACGTATTGGAAATGCCGATCTCTGAAGCTATCGAGTTTTTTGTGGATGAATCCACGATCATAAATAAACTACAGCCGCTCGAAGATGTTGGCTTGGGATATTTAAACCTAGGGCAAAGTGCGACAACCCTTTCAGGCGGGGAGGCTCAGCGTGTAAAACTAGCCAGATTCTTGACCAAACAAAGCTCCGAACACACCATTTACTTTTTTGATGAGCCTACTACAGGATTGCATTTCGAAGATGTAGCAAAACTTTTGGAAGCATTTAACGAATTGGTTAATTCAGGTCATTCTGTAATTATCATAGAACACAATCTGGATATAATTAAATGTGCCGACTGGATTATTGATGTTGGTCCGGAAGGTGGTTTTGCGGGCGGACAAATTGTAGCAGAAGGTACACCTGAAGACATTGCAAAAGTGAAAGAAAGCTATACAGGGCAGTATTTGAAGGAATATTTATAGAAAAGTGATAGCGGAATCCAAAGTGTAATTTCACTGATCATATGGAATATATTTTTCCCACTTCCAAGGGGTGTACTCATCGCCAATAGTTATTTCTAAAAGCTCTTTAAAGACTCCTTCTGCGTTGTCGCTGTTGCTCATAATAATGACGCCTGTTTTTTGTTCCGGAAACATAATTGAATAGTGTTCCCATCCCTGATCACTTCCTTCTTTAAAAGCACCATATCCAAATGGAGATTTGAGGAGTCCCCAACCCATTCCGTAACTCAATTCGATATCATCATTTTCGTCTGTATCCTGCCAGACCTCTACTCCAAATTGTGCTTTGGAGTTAATTCTTAGTGATGGATTGAACATTAATTGAGTCAGCTCAGAATTACCTGAGGCTTCGCGCAAAACATGTCCAAAGAATTTGGCATAGTCATCAGGGGTGGTTTCCATGGAACCTGCAGCACTGGCTTCATCTTCGGTATCTTTGGGAATAACTTCTCGTTCCGAGCTGTGTCCATTAACAAAAACTCCTTCAAAACGCTCTTGCCAAACATAACTGGTCATAGACATCTCCAGAGGACCAAAGATTCTTTCTTGGGCAAGCTCCTCCAAGCCTTTTCCCGTAACCTTTTCTATAGCGTATTGTAAAAGCATCATGCCTTCTCCCGAGTAGCTGAATCGAGCACCAGGATCAAAGAAAAAGTGAATTTTTCCATCTCTGTCAAAATCGAAAGATTTATCTATCCAGCGCCAATTCGGAAAACCCGTGGAATGGTTCAGACACATTCTTCCGGTAATATCTTTATAGCGGTCATCTCCCGCCAGATTAGCAAATCCGCGCCATTCTTTTTCAAATTTCAGATCGGGAATGGGTACATCAAAATATTCCTGAAGCGGAGTGTCAAGGTCAATGGTACCATCAAGAACGAGATCAGCTACTAAATAACCAAAAATTGCTTTGCTGAAAGACGCCCCGTAAAAGATGTGGTCTGTGGTTAGCGTATCTTTGGTTTCATAGTTAGCATAACCAAACCCTTTTTGATAAGCTATTTCATTATCATTGAAAATAGTAACTGCTAAACCTGTGATCTTTGCCTCATCTATGAGGGTTTGAATACGTTGGGTAAGATCTTTTTCTGAAATGGTGTTCCCGTCAATATGCTCGATTTTGTTTTGAGAGCAACTGCTGAATAAAATCAGAATAGAAAGAAAGAGTAAAGAATGTGTCATTATAAAATTTATGAAAGTTATTGACGCTTTCGTACAAAAGGCCATGAAGTTTCAAAAAGTTAATCTTCCCAGGTAGTTCTTAAAATAGAATATGGAACCATCTTTCGTGAATGGAGTTGAAATACTGGTAACAAACAATCAAAAAACCTGATATGAAAACTATTCAAAGATTTTGTTCTTTATTTATCATTTTAATTTTAACAGCTGGATTGTCATCACAATCTAAAGCGCAATCTTTACCTGAGTTTGGTGTAAAAGGAGGGTTAAACTATTCGACCTTTAATGATACAGAAGACGTAGAATACAAAACCGGATTTCTGATCGGGGGGTATGCAAATTTTAAAATTCCGTTAAGCCCGGTCTCTGTACAACCAGAGGTGTTATATGCTCAGTACGGGGCAGATGTAGAGAATTCAGATGCAAGCTTTGTAGTTAACTATGTGCAAGTTCCGGTATTGTTAAAATTTGGCTTTGATACTCCGGCAGCTAAACCTAATGTATATTTTGGTCCTTATATGAGTTTCAATACAAAAGCAGAAATTGAAAATAATGATGGAGCTTTAAACCTTGAAGATAATGTCAAAGACACAGAGTTTGGAGTTGTTGTAGGCGCCGGAATAGATGTTAGTAAGTTAAGGCTTGGGTTACGATATACAGCGGGCTTAAGCAATGTTGCTGAGAATGATTTTAATGATTCTGCTAAAAACGGAGCAATCACTCTTACTATAGGTCTCGCATTCTAAAAAATAAATTCCCTATTATAAAGCAGTTTCAAATTCTGGAACTGCTTTTTTTATATGATTTATTTTATGCAGAAATTTCTAATCATTTTTTTTCTGATAGTTTTATCATCTTCGCTTTCATATGCCCAACAAAACCGTTTTGGGATGAAGTCCGGAGTTGCGATTTCGAGCATGTCGCATCAGCAAACAGAAATCGGCACAGCAAATATAGAGTGGGGAGGAAAGTCTTCATATCAAACGGGAGTGTTTTACAACAGTAGGCTTAAAAATTCATTGTTATCCTTTCAGATAGAGGTTGATTATAAAAAACTTGGCACGGTATTCAGAATAAATGATGTTGACCCGAGAGTAGACCCTTCAGCAAAAGCGAATTATGAGTTCGAGCATATTGGATTTTCAATATTGCCGCGGATCGATCTATTTCCGGATAATAAAATTAATCCCAATTTCATGATTGGCGGTATCATGGAAGTTAAAACCAAATCAGAGATTATATTTACATCAAATGTACCAGACCCGGACAGGTCGTTGGACAACTTCTTTTTTGGTGGAGATATAGATGAACATACCGAAGATTTTCTGTACGGTTTTGTAATGGCCGGAGGAGTGGAAATTGCAACAAAGCCCGTGATCATAACTCTTGAAAGCAGATACACCTCTTTATTTACACCGGTTTTTAATGAAAGTGTAGAACAAATGCCGCTAAATCAACAAACTTCTATTCTAAAAATAATGGAAGATAGCAGACACAATTATTTTAGTTTTCTAATTGGCTTCAACTTTTATTTTGATTAGTTACTACTGAAGACGTAAACTCTATGTAATTCATCAAAAGGTTTCATGTTTGGTAGGCTACTTGCATTAAATTGGAAAATTTTTGTTTCAAACCTCAACAGGTTTCAGCTGTTGCTGTTGGTAGGCTATATCATGTTTTTGGGAATCATGACAGTCAACCTGGTAGGTACGGCGATTGTTGTAATTCTTTTGGACACCGACCCCTGGATGAAAACACAGATACCCTGGCTTACACCAGAGATCTATACTTTTCTACTCTTAGTATTTGCAAATTCCTATTGGGTTATGCACTTCTCATTCACAAATCTGAGACTATTAAACATTACAGAAAACAGAAAGCTGCTCGGTTTTGGGTTTCCTCTGAAAAGACTTTCCCGATATCTGATGATCATCGGATTTTGTCATCCTGTGAATATCATATACAATTTTACCTGGCTTGTGTTTTTGATGATTCAGGTTTCTCACTTTTATCAAGTGTTGATCGGGGTAGCTGCAATTATCTTTAATTATGTGCTTATATACTCTATCAAACACCGTTTCATCAAGATCGTAGAAAGAAAATTTATCGGAGTGGTAGTGGGTTTTTTGTTTCTGATCTTCGGCCTGTTTCAGGCTGTGTCACTCTTTGCAGAAAATTCACAGGAGATATTTATTCAAATTGTTCCAAGAGTAGAAACATTAAATACCTTTTTATCCTGGAGCCCGGGTGGTTTACTTTTACAAACCGTAAATGTTGAATACGGGTGGACAACGGCTACTATAATTTTTGGATTTTTAAGTCTTTTGATTGGACTGATACTAGTCGATCATTTTCGGAAAACCTGTGAAGGATTAATAAATCCAACAATCAGAAAAGCTGAGCAACAGACAAGCAAGTTATGGGCTTTTCTAAGACGCGTGATGGGAATAAATGCGGGAAAGTATTATTACTATGTGATGATTCACCCCTATAATAAATTACAATTGCTTACGCTGGCAGTTGTTCCGGTTGTTTATGTTCCGATCCTGCTTCAGGTAAAATATACTGCAGCTCAAACTATATTAATTCCGACTATACTTGCAGGAATTCCGGTAGCGCTACTCGCAATGGGGATGGCAAATATGTATGGCTACGAAAACAGGGAATTACTTATGCATTTACAGTTTCCGATCAAACTGGAAAAGCAATTGAAAGAAAGGTTTTTAGGCGTGATCATATTCCCGTTGCTGGTCTTTTATATAATCACAATTTTTGAGTTATTATTGATACCACAAATTGTGGGTGTGTATAAGATATTTGTTGCAAACACCTTCTTTTTTCTCTGTTTTATGGTGCTTTTTATTTGGAGTTCTTACTACCAATATCAAAAAGCGACGTATTCCTCAATGAGTTATAAACATCCCATTATACCTCAAAAAGTAACTTTTGTAATCACATTTGTGATTTTTTCAATGGGCTATCTGATCTTTGTGCCATTAGAAAATCTGGAATGGTACAGAATTACAATTATGAGCGTGGTTATTGTTGTAATAGGAGTTTACCTTTGGAGACATATGAGCTTTCTTGTAAATCTGTTCAAAAAGCAGATATTGAAAAGACTTTGGACTGAATAAAAATATCTAAAAGCACACTACTTATTTATGCTTCCTATACATCTTGATCTCGGCTTTACTCAGATCTATTTCTATGAAGGGATTTACTTCCTGATCTCCATTGTACTTGGTGTATGGTGGGCAAAAGTCCGCGTTGAAAAATACGGCGGTAAAGTGGAAAAATTTGAAGGCCTTGTAGTCTGGTCTATTGTGGGGGCTTTAATAGGAGCCCGGCTTTCTCATTATGTGTTTTGGCAGTCAGATGTGTTTTTCGAAAATCCGGGAGTAATTTTTAGTCCTACCGGAGCGGGAAACAGCATAACCGGAGGATTAGTAGGTGGAATGCTTGGCGGATATTTTTATGTGAAACGAAACAACATGAATTATTGGGAATACTTTTCTCTGCTTTCCCCGGGGGTATTATTAGGACAGGCTGTTGGAAGAATAGGATGTTTTCTGAATGGAGATGCTTACGGAACAGCAACGAATTCATTTCTTGGCGTTCAATTTCCCCGCTATGCAACCACTATCCCTAGCTTTGAAACGGAATACAGACTTTCAAGTCCGTCGTGGGAATCAACTACAGGTTTACCGGGACAGACAGAAACGTTAAGCGCGCCTGTACATCCTACACAGCTGTACGAAATGTTTGGTGATGTAGTATTGATATTGATTGTTCTTTGGGTGTTTAAAAAGATCTGGGATACGGATAAAAAATCCCCGCTTATTTTCTTTATTCATACAGGCGGATATTCTTTATTGAGATTTGGGCTGGAGTATATCCGTGCCGACAAAGAAGGAATTACCATGTTCGGAATGAGTAATCTGCAAATGGCATTATTACTTTACGGTTTATTTACTATCGGTTATGCCACAAAATATTTTCTCAATAAAAGACCTAAAAAAGCGACATAAATGAGTGAAGCCATTTCAATAAGAGGCCTGATAAAGAGCTATGATGATAACATAGTTCTAAAGGAACTGGATCTTAGTATTCCAAAAGGATCAATTTTTGGTTTGATAGGGCCCAACGGTGCAGGAAAAAGCACACTGATCGGAGTTCTTACAGGATTGTTGTCTTTTGATGATGGATACATCACCATAGATGAAATGCGTTTTATAGATGAGAACGAAGAAGCAATAAAGAAGGAGATAGCGTCTGTTCTTCAGCCACCATTATTGTTTGAACAGTTTACAAGTATCGAGTTCATTGAGTATGTATGCGAAATTTATGAAATCGAGAAAAAGGGGCTGATCGAAAAGGCATATTCTCTAATGGACTTTTTTGAGATCAAAGATTTTGCCAAAACAAAAATCCATAAACTTTCCTCCGGTAGTCGCAAGAAACTGGCTTTTGTCACAGCTGTTTTAACAGAGCCCGTAGTTTTATTACTGGACGAACCCTTTGAGGCTGTGGATGTAATTTCTATTGAAAGAATGAAAACGGTTCTTCGTAAGCTGAAGGACAAAGGTGTGACCATGATCATAACCAGTCATATTCTGGAAGTTGTGGAGAACCTCTGTGATGATATTGCAATTTTACATCAGGGAAGAATTATAGCCTATCTGGATTCCATCAGTAGAAAAAGTCTGAAAGAACATTCAACACTTCAGGAGATCTTTTCTGAGTATGTGAAGGTGGAAGGTAAAGACGATATTGTGGATTGGTTGTAGAGTAGTAGTAAGATGTAAGATTTGAGACATAAGATTTTACCCTGGTTCCGCACGCTTTGCGTCGGAACTAAGACCACAACAGATTTAAACAACTATGCAGACATTTCAAGACAGTTTTTCTCAATTCTTTGAGCGGGCGCTAAACTCCGCTCCGACCATTATCAGCGGAATAATTGTGCTGATAATTTTTATAGGGTTTGGTTTGCTCGCCAGTCGCGGATTAAAAAGACTGTTGGGAGCCCGTGCTACATCCACAAAAAAACTTCGTCTGGTAATGCGATTGACCCGATGGGGATTCTATCTGATCGGAGCAGTTATTGCTTTACATATTATGGGATTAACAAGGGCGGCATCAGGAGTGTTGGCAGCCGGTGGGGTTCTGACAGTTGTGCTTGGGTTTGCTTTTCGGGAGATCGGAGAAAACCTGCTTGCCGGGTTATTCATGTCTTTCAGCCGTTCTTTTGATGTTGGAGATCTGATAGAAAGCAATGGGATTCAAGGAATTGTAAAACAGATCAATATTCGTGATGTGCATGTGCGTACCGGCGACGGAATTGATATTTTTATTCCGAGCGCGATCATTTTTAAGAACCCATTGAATAATTATACGAGAGATGGGCTTCGCCGATCCAGCTTCAATATTGGAATTGATTATGGAAATGAACCCCAAAAGGCGCTCGAATATTTAATGGAAGCAGTTAAATCTACAGAAGGTGTGCTTGAAGATCCGGAGCCCGCTGTAATCCTGTCCAATTTCTCTGATAATTATATTCAAATAGAAGTTCAATTCTGGATCAATACCTTTTTAAAGAATAGTGATCTGCAACAGATTAAAACCAAAGTAATGGACGCGAGTCATGCTACGCTAAGAAAAAACGGTTTTACATTCAGTTCTGAAGTTAGCACAGCCATAGAAATGTTGAACAAGGGTAGCTAAGTTAGCATTGCATACATTTCCAAACGATGGGTCATCCATATATAGGTTAGATAACTCACTTACAAAAGTACATAGAGCCGAGTAACTAAATATTAAGGGCGAATTTTCTAAAACTATCACTATAAAAACTGAACTAAGAATCTTATTCAAAAAAATCTTTTATTGAGGGAAACCAAATTATGGAGACCACTATGAAAAAAGTAACAGGATTTATTTTAGCGGTGTTTTTAACGACGTCATTTTCTTTTGCTCAAAATGCAGCGGACGGGAGCAAACCTCAGGGAGAAAATCTGAAAGTACCGGATGGATGGGAATGGAGATTCGATAAAGCTGATGCCGAAGTGAGTGTTGGTTCCGATTCAGAATCTGCAGATGTGTTTTTTGTAAATATGACTCCGGGTTGGCATATAACCACGGGGCCGGCAGGAATCTATTATCACGCTGATAACAAAGCAGAGGGAGATTTTACGCTGGATTCCAAGATCTATCTTTTCGACACCAAAGGAAGAAACAGAGAAGCGTTCGGGTTATTTATTGGAGGTCAGAATCTTAAATCGGATGATCAAAGCTACGTCTATTTTCTTTTGAGGAACACAGGGGAATTTTTGATCAAGAAAAGAACCGGTTCTGAGACTTCAACCATAAATGGTTGGACAAAAACCGATGCAATGAACATGTTTACAGAAGAAACGGAATCCTCAGCAGAGAATGATTTTCAGGTAAAAGTGGTCGGAGACGAGATTGTCTTTTCTTTAAACGGGGAAGTTTTAAGCAGTTTGGAGAAAGGAGATCTGAACACGGATGGACATTATGGGTTCAGAGTAAATCACAGTATAAATTTGCATATTTCCAGTTTAAAACTGTTTGAGTAGCCACAATTTTTTTGACTGGAATATTTAGATCGTAAGGATCGAATCAAAAAAAGTATCTTTTTACTCTTCGTGATTCCACTGATTTCGTGTTCATTACTTACAAATGAACACAATGAGGTGTTGTAGTCCGTTTCTAATTTTACACCACGCAGGATTCTTGCCCACTAAACGCCCAGCTCACTTCTGATAGCATCCAGTTTTTCTTGCTCAGCTTTAGAAATAGTGCCATCGCAAGCAGCTATTGTTTCCAGTAAACTATATGTAAGCTTCTTTCCGTCATCAGAAAAACTTCTGTTAATATGGTCAACAGCTTCATTGGCCATTTGTTTAACCTCATCTGTTCCCATGGCAGAAATCTGAGACATGGTTTTTTGGAATGTCTCCATATCATATTTCATATTGGAAAGAATTCTTTTCACGGCTTCTTGTTCTTGATAAGAAATGCTTCCGTCGGAACTTTCGATCCAGAAAATAAGGGTGTCAATTGATGTTTCGTCAGTAAGGGCGTAAGTACTCATAATATTATTTAGAATTCGTTTGACAGTAACGTACAAATTTTTTCGAGAAGTTCCTTTTTCTCTTTTGAAATGGAATTCTTTGTGTTGGAATCAATATCTATTTGTGCTACAAAACGGTCGCCCTTCATAATTGGAACAACAATTTCAGACTGGACATGTATGTTGCAGGAGATGTAATTGTCTTCTGAGCTTACATCCTGAGATACAAAGGTTTGGTGACTGACGGCTACTTGTCCACAAATTCCTTTCCCGTAAGGGATGGTGGTGTGATCCGTTGGCTCGCCAACAAAAGGCCCCAACTTTAATTGATCTTCCACATCAGGGTCTGCTTTATAAAAACCAACCCAGTCAAAATGTTCAACATTATCCTGAAGCAGTTCACAAATACTGAAAAGCTTTTCATCCAGTGAAATTTCTTTAGAGAGCACATTCTCAACTAAGGGAAGTACCATTTCTTCGAGTGATATTGATTCTGTTATAGTCATTTAATTTCTGTTGCAATGAAAATATAAGATTGTATGTGATAATAAAGTTAAGCTTTGATAAAAGCATTCCCGAAATACTAAAAATTTGATAAAAAGGTGCGTATCTTTGGTGACTTATGGAAGAATTTTTTAAAGATATTATCCCTTTTTCAACCCAAATGATGGGAGCCGGAGCCCTGTTGGTAGCAAGCTTTACTTCACTGTTTTCAGTAGTTAACCCGCTTACTGCAATGCCAATATTCCTTTCTTTAACAGAGGGAAATACCGAAAAAGAAACAGCGCGGACGGCGCGCAAGGCAAGCATTTACATGTTCTTTGTTCTGATCACATTTCTATTGATCGGGACATATATACTTAGCTTTTTTGGGATATCGTTGCCCGGAATCAGAATTGCAGGTGGTATAATCATTATGAGAGCGGGCTTTTCAATGATGAATCCTGAAAAAACAGGTCGAAAACTTTCCAAAGAAGATCAGGAAGCGGCAATGGATAAGGACGATGTGAGTTTTAGTCCGCTGGCTATGCCCTTGCTTTCAGGACCGGGTAGTATTGCGGTTGTTATTGGTTTCGGTTCGCAAGCAACCAGTGTTTTTGATTATATAGTAACAGGAGTGGCGGTTTTACTTACAGCTTTTCTGGCGTGGGCTATTTTAAGAGTAGCGCCCTGGTTAAACAAGCTGATCGGAAAAACAGGAATGACTGTCATAACTCGCTTGATGGGATTTATAGCCTTGGCAATTGGAGTTCAGTTCATTATTAATGGAATTGCAAAATTCTTTGGGATCGGATAATGAATTTCGAACAACAAATCGCGTATAACTCGTGGGCAAATCAATTGATCGCAGAAGCTATTGGTGAATCAACTGAAACCAGAACGGATACTAACTTGTTGAGACAATTCGGACATCTTCTTCATGTTGAAATAGAATGGTACAACCGGGTAATGAAAGTGAATGAAGACACAGAAATTTGGCCGACTATTAGTTATGAAGAATGTATAGATTTAATGTCAAAGGGCTCAGCTGTAGATTTTTTAGAGTTTCTTCCAATATTGGATGAAGTTTGTTCATATAAGAATTCAAAAGGTGTCGAGTACAAAACTAAAGTATCAGAAATTCTACAGCATGTGATCATTCATGGTCAGCATCATCGGGCACAGATCGCATTACTATTAAGACAAAAAGGAATAACTCCTCCGGGAACAGATTTTATTTATTTCACTCGACAGTCTTAATTCCGAGTACATTTAGGCTCTTACTTTTTAATTTTATTTCATAGTCAGAACTTGAAACCCCTACCTCACCGTCTAAATGGATGAAATGTGAATCTGCAATTTTTAAAGACGCTCTGTTAAAGGTAATTACCTCACTTAAAGTATCCGGAATCGATCTACCCAAACTCAGAAATATAAAAGCCAGACCAAGATTTATTCGATTATAAGCAGGTACAATCACCAACTCTAAAAGGCCGTCAGAGTTTACCGAATTTGGAGAGATCAGGTATTTGCCACCTTCTACAGCTCCATTTGCAACTGCGATCAACCAAACTTTGCGGTCAAAACGGGATCTGTCAATTGTTCCCGAAACAACAAGAGGTTTAGCATTTAGAAAAGCCTTTAATCCTGCAACAGTATATTTCATGGTTCCTTTCAACGATTTGAAACGGGAAGCATAATAATTGGTCAATCCATCAAAGCCTATACCCGCCGTATTAATAAAAATCTGATCATTAATGACAGGCACATCAACCAGTATCACTTGCTGCTTAAGAATTACGTCCAGGTAATATTCTATAGATTGTTTTGTCTTTAGACCGATTGATTTTGCAAAATCATTCCCGCTTCCTACTGGAATCAATCCCATTAATGCACTCGAACCATGAACTCCTCTGGCAATACTTTGAGCAGTTCCGTCCCCACCGCAGGCAATTACAACAGAAGAGCTTTGTGCTGACAGTGAAGCTTCTTTTAAAAGTTGGTTGGGTGAAGATATGTATTTGATCTCGCAGCCAGGTAGTTTTTGGCGAATAATATTCTCGGAAAGCCGAATAAAATTTTCAGCTCTGGAAGAATTGGATTTACAATTAACGAGGAGAGTGTAATTAATCAATTAACTTACTTTTCAATTGATTTTAAAAAGGATAGTACGACATTCCATTGTTTTTCCAAGGATCCATCTACCCTTTCAGGGTTTAACATTGAAGAACCATGAACCCCGTTTTCAGCAATGTAAACCCTATGGCCTTGTTCTTTAAATAATTCAAACTGAGCAACGCTGGCTTCTCTTTCCATTTCAGAAGCTGGGCGAAGAAAAATTGAAGGAACAGTCACTATATCAGAAAAAAGATCAGCCTTACACTCAACCATTGGACCACCGGATGCCGGAGAAAAAGAAAGCAAACCGGAAATTTTATCCGGGTACTCTGCTGTAAGTTTAGTTGCTAACGAAGCTGAATAACTACTTCCCCAGACAATGAATTTTTTACCGGGAAACTTTCTTTGAGCATAATTTAATGTGGCTACCAAATCAGGATAAGCATGACAATATCCATCCTTAAACTCTACCGCTTTAGCTGTTTTGTTTTCTCCTCCCAGATACGATCCGCCCACTCTTTGATCAACGGCTGTGGCAGAAAACCCGGCCTCTAGAAGCTTAGGGATAATTGAAGAATATTCTGCTAAAGCATTTCCTCCTCCCTGATGAAATAAAAGAATTACAGGAGCTTCTTTATCTGAATGAAGGTATTCATAACCATAAACGGTAACACCATCTTCAGTCTCAAAACTTATATCCGTTTGTGCGGTTGCCGAAATTGGCAAGAAAAATAAAAGCATTAGTGCAGGTAGGGAGACAATTTTTTTCATGAGAAGAAGGATTGTTTTTAATATTATAGAATATGAGAACAGCTTATCCAAGGTTAGAAATAATCTTTAACATATCATTATTGCCATTTCTAAGTTAACTTCACAGCTTGTCAATCAAAATTTAGAACTAAACACACAGCACTCTGGAAACTTTAGATAGAATTTTAGCCGAATTTTCATCCTTCATGTGGGGAACACCGCTCGTTGTTTTGTTAGTTGGCGGTGGATTATTTTTTCTTATTTACTCACGTTTTATCCCGTACCGGTATTTCTTTCATTCCATAAATATTCTTCGTGGAAAATACGATGATCCAAATGATCCAGGTGATATCAGTCATTTTGAAGCACTTGCCAGTGCACTTGCAGCTACGGTTGGGCTAGGAAACATATCTGGAGTTGCAGTAGCAATTGCTATTGGTGGACCGGGTGCCGTTTTCTGGATGTGGATCAGTGCCATTGTCGGGATGGCAACTAAATTCTTTACTTGTACACTTTCTATCATGTACAGAGGAAAAGATACTAATGGCGACATTCAGGGTGGTACCATGTATATGATCATGGAAGGGCTTGGAAAAAAATGGAAACCACTTGCTGTGCTTTTTGCTGTTGCAGGATTATTTGGTCCGTTACCAATTTTTCAGGCAAATCAGGTTACACAAATTGTTAGAGATTTTGTTTTGATACCAAACGGTTTAGCGGATGCTGCCAACCATTTCAACACAGATCTGATAAGCGGAATCGTAATTCTGTCGATTGTTTCGTTGGTGATTTTCGGTGGAATTAAACGAGTCGGGAAAGTGGCTTCCAAAATGGTTCCGGCGATGGTGGTTATATATGTAGCGTGTGTTTTGGTGATTATTGGAATTAATATCGATATGCTTGGAAGCACATTTGCTTTAATTTTCACGGATGCTTTTACGGCTAATTCGGCAATGGGTGGCGCACTTGGAGCGCTGATCGTAACCGGAGTTCGAAGAGCGGCATTCTCAAATGAGGCAGGAATTGGTACTGCAACACTAGCTCACGGAGCTGCAAAAACCAAAGAGCCTGTTCGTGAAGGATTGGTTGCCATGATGGGACCATTCATTGATACGCTGGTAGTTTGTACAATGACGGCTTTAGCAATTTTGGTAACAGGAGTGTGGACCTCCGGAGACGAAAACGGAATTACACTTACCGCTTCAGCATTTGAAGCTGCGCTTGGACCGTATGGTGTTTACTTACTCATATTCTGTGTGTTGATATTCGGATTCAGTTCTCTGTTTACCTATTCGTACTACAGTACAAAATGTCTTGGTTTCCTTATCGGTGCCGACAAGCAGAAATATTTCAACTTCTTTTATGCAGCGGCGATCATCTTCGGCTCTGTTGCGACCATCCAGGCCGTGCTGAACTTTACGGATGGAATGTTTGCATTAATGGCCATTCCTACGATGACAGTAGCATTGTTACTTTCACCAAAAGTGATGGCGGCAGCCAAAGATTACTTCGGAAGAATGGAGAAGAAAGAGATTTTGTAGTTGAGTGAGTAAAATTTATTAGGAACAACTTCCAACTCTGACAGGATTTATAAATTCGTTTATGTATAGAAGTCTATATTCTAATAATCCTGTCAGAGTTGTTCTTTTCTAGAGTGTACCAAAGATTTATATTCTGCTTGCATTCTAAAAAGCAAATGATCCAACAAAGTGATAGATCTTGAAAAACTAACAGGCAGTAAAACCTATGAAGGTGAAAACTGGCTTTATTTTCCTCCCAAAAAATACGAAGCTCTTCCGCCGGAGCATAAAGATCAGCTATTCTATCTGGATAAAGAATCAAAGGAACACGTTTATAATGTTGCCAATGACATTGATATACTTTGTGGCGATGATGGTTGGGGGAACAAGCCTTTCAGCGGTGGTTGCTATGAAAATGTCAATAAAACAGAAAGCTGGGCAACGGAAGATGAGTTAAAGAAATGGATGTATAAATGTGGAGTTCAGTTCAAATCTGAAGTTTTACTACTTCCGGTATTTGCGCCTAAAGATCAACCAATGCTACAAACAACCTGGAAAATGGCAGTAAAATACTCTGAGACATTTTTCAGTTATGATAATTTGATAATCCTAGATCCGAAACTAAAGTGGTGCCTCTATTATCATCATGATGATATCATATACTTTGCAGAGGGAAGAAGGTTTTAAACGAGACTTGATTTCCAAAATTCGGGCATTTGTAATCCGGCTAAAAAATTGGCCTATTTTCCGAGCGTTAAGGCTCTCCCGGTTAACTATTAAACTCTGACAGGATTTAGCTTTAAAAAGATTTTAAACCTATGCTCTAACAAGCCAGTCAGAGTTGCCGTAACATATACAAGAACGACTTCGGCCTTTTAAACTGTAAAAAGCTTTAACCCGTATTTTAAATCCCACCAAAAAGCGGTTACTTTGGGTTTAGATGTTAACCTAACTACAAAGTAATGAAGCGACTTCCAATTCTGATTTTATTCCTGGCTGTTTCTGTATCAGCGATAGCACAAACTCCTACCATCAAAGAAAAAACCAAAGATCTTAAGGTCACCGAAGGTTATTTCGATTATTACTTCGATGAAGCCAATGACAAAATGTGGCTAAAAGTCGATAATCTTAACGAAGAATTTTTACATGTTAATTTCCTGGCCGCGGGTGTTGGTTCAAATGATATTGGATTAGATCGTAGTCAGGGCGGCGGACAAAGGGTTGTATATTTTGAGAAGCGAGGATCAAAGTTAATGCTGATCCAGCCAAATCTGGATTATGTGGCAAAATCAGATAACGAGCTTGAAAAGAAATCAGTAAGAGAAGCTTTTGCTTCATCCGTAATTCATGGTTTTAAAATTGAAGCTGAAGAAGATGGTTCTTATCTGATCGATCTTACTACATTTTTGTTGGATGACTCCCATAATGTTTCAGGAAGACTAAGAGGAATGGGAGAAGGTTCTTACAATCTGGATAAAAACAGATCAGCACTATATGCGGAAGGAACATTTAACTTTCCGATGAATACGGAGTTCGAAGTAATGCTCACTTTTGCGGGTAATCCAACAGGAAGATATTTACGGTCCGTTGCTCCGGATGCAAATTCTATCACTGTAAGAACACACCACTCTTTTGTTGAACTTCCGGATGATAATTACGAGCCAAGAGAATTTGATCCAAGAGGTGGTTTCTATGCTACTTCTTATCAGGATTATGCAACACCGATAGGTGAGCCATTGGTTAAAAGATTTATCAATCGACACAGGTTACAAAAGAAAAATCCGGGTGCTGCAGTAAGTGAAGCTGTAGAGCCGATCGTGTATTATTTAGACAACGGAACACCGGAACCGGTTCGGGGAGCACTATTAGATGGTGCAAAATGGTGGAATCAGGCGTTTGAAGCAGCAGGATATAAAGACGCTTTTCAGGTTAAAGTATTACCTGATGATGCGCATCCATTAGATATTCGATACAACGTAATCAACTGGGTTCACCGCTCAACTCGTGGTTGGTCGTACGGTGGTTCAGTTACAGATCCTAGAACAGGCGAGATCATCAAGGGGAATGTATTATTGGGTTCACTTCGTGTTCGTCAGGATTATATGATCGCACAGGGTTTATTGGCTCCATTTGAAGAAGGAAATGAAGATGATCCAAGAATGCTGGAAATGGCTTTGGCAAGAATTCGTCAGCTTTCGGCACATGAAATTGGCCATACTTTGGGAATATTCCACAACTTTGCGGCAAGCGTAAACGGACGTGAATCTGTAATGGATTATCCGCATCCAAAAGTGGATATCAAAAACGGAGAATTGGATTTAAGTGATGCGTACGATGTAGGCATAGGAGACTGGGATATTGTAACCATCAAGTTTGGTTATCAGGATTTTGCAAATGGAATCAATGAAAAAGAAGCGCTTAACAAGATTCTGGAAGCAGCCCATTTGGACGGACTAAAATATATTTCTGACAGTGATGCCCGTCCACAGGGAGGGGCTCATCCTTATGCACATTTGTGGGAATACGGAAACGATCCGGCAACTCAGCTTTCGCATATTTTAGAAGTTAGAAAAATTGCGCTGGATAATTTTGGTGAAGCTAACATCCGAAAAGGAACTTCAATGTCTGAATTAGAAGATGTACTGGTTCCAATCTATCTATTTCACAGATATCAACTTGAGGGAACTGTTAAGCTGATCGGAGGTCTGGATTATTACTACAAGCTTCGTGGTGACAATCAGCCAAATCCGAAAATCGTTGACGCAAAAACACAGAGACAGGCACTTCAGGAAATGCTTAGTGCAATAGACCCAAAAGTATTGGCTATACCGGAAAATTTACTTGAATTGATTCCAACCAGACCGGCGGGAATTTCTTCATCCAGAGAACTATTCAGTGGAAATACAGGCCCAAGTTTAGATGCTCTGGGAATAGCTGAAACAGCCGCAGAATTACCGGTTAGCTTGATCTTACATCCTCAAAGAGCGAATCGCTTGGTAGAATATGGTGCAAGAGCTAATAACCTGACCCTTCAGGAAACCATTAATGAATTAATGGAGAGCAGTTGGAAGAAGAAAAAAGAAAAAGGATATTTAGGCTCAATTCAGGATGTAGTGAATGCTGTTGTAACTAAGAACCTGATCGAGCTTCATGCTTCCGGCCAGTCGAACCCACTAACCAAAGCAATTGTAGCTTCTGAGTTAGTTAAGCTTTCTGAAATGTTATCTGAGCGATCAAACGATCCAATGGCTTTACATGCTGCAATGATGATCGACAGTTATTTGGATGATCCGTCTGAATTTGAAGCACCAAGAACACTTTCGGCTCCTCCGGGATCACCAATTGGTTCTGGCCCGATGTTTTATTGTGAGTTTTAGTTTGTACTAAATCCTGACAGGTTTTGTTATAATTTAATTTGAAAGATTAACCTTTATACAAACCTGTCAGGATTATTCGAGATGAAAATAATTCCACCTGAAATACTATTGGAAGCTTATTCCCAAGGGATATTTCCGATGGCGGATTCAAGAGAAGACAAAGAAGTAGATTGGTATTCTGCCCGAAAACGAGGTGTCATACCATTAAATGAATTTCACATGACAAAGAATGTTATGCGGATAGTTCGTCAGGGTAGATTTGAAGTGAGGGTTGACGAAAACTTCAGAGAAGTGGTAAAAGCATGCGCAGATCGGGAAAACACATGGATAAACGATCTGATCTTAAACTCCTACGATATCTTAAACCAATCCGGAAATGCTCATTCAGTAGAAGTTTACAAGGATGAGAAATTGGCGGGAGGATTATATGGAGTAACATTGGGTGGTGCATTCTTTGGTGAAAGCATGTTCCGAAAAGAAAAAGAAGCAGATAAAGTTGCTCTGTACTATTGTCATCAGATCTTAAAAGAGAAAGGATTTATCCTTTGGGATACCCAGTTCTACACAGGTCATTTAGGCAGATTTGGCTGCAAAGAAATCGAAGCAAAAGAATATGGGAAGTTGCTGGAAAAAGCATTAAAGATTGAAGCGAAATTCTCACTTTAAAACAATCATCAAAATCAGTGATCAAAAAAGCCGCATTCGAATTCACCCAAATACGGCTCTGATATGATTTCGGTCAATAATTTAGTATTCGGTTACTACCACTTGTTTTAAAGCTTCTTCTCGCGAAATAGAACCTTTATCCAGTTGATCTAATACAGCTTTCTTAAGCTGGAAGTCGATGCGCTCAGGAATATCTTTATATCGACCTCGTACATTGACAGTCGTTAAAATATATTGATCAGGCTTAACTGAATTCACGGTTCTTCCATAGTCCACTAAGTATTCTTTGATATTATTTTTAAGCTGAGAATATGCCTCATTAACATTTGCTAAGAACTCGGCTTCCTTTTCTTCTGCTTCTTTAGCGTCAGGAGCATCTCTCGAATCCGTTCTTATATAAGCTCCGGTCACGGTTATGCCGGAAACCCGCCCAAATAATCGGTTGTTCGTTCTGTAACTGGCATCCAGATTAAAGATGGCTCCAAAGTTATCAAGCATCAGATAGTTCACATTTCCACTCAAGCGGAATGATTCATCATCTTGTTCTTTTAACGCAGTTTCAAAGATGTTTCCCATGACTTTTAAGTCGAGGTATTCTTTGTCTTTTGTTGAGGCAGTCTTCACTTTGCCTGCAAAAGCTGATTCATTGATCTTTCCTGATCGGTAATCGTCCAGATCTTTCTTGGTCACGGATCCGGAGATCACCGGAAGTTTTTCTCTTTCTTTGCGATCTATCTTTCCATTTGAAGAAGTATATACAAGTGCCGGAAAAGAGTGACGTGAATTAGATCCGTAAATCACCATCACATTTTCTGTTGGTTTTAATTGACCGATAGTCGAAGCGTAGTCCTTCAAAAATTCAATTATTCGATCCTTTACGCTTTCTTCATCTACTTTTACATCATCATTGGATGATTCACCAGTACTGTAACTATAGTAAAATGAGTTAGAGCTGCCCTCGCTATCTGAAGATTGAGAGATCACGAAAGAGGAGCCGGTTTGTACGTTGAAAATGATTCCATAGCCCGGAAGATAAGTTCCCCGAACATTTCTGGAGCCTGTAAACGACTCGCTGATAAACACACGTTCCGAAGTAGTATTTCCGGAGTAGGTTTTAAACATCTCTCCGAGAATATTCTCCATGATCTTTATGTCGCGGTTCATTCGATTGGCATCAAAACTTTGAGCCCACCCTAACGAGGGGGTTAAAAGTAAAATTAATAGTGCGGGTAATATTTGTTGTATTCTTTTCATGGTTTGTCCTTGTTTAATTTCCATAACTAACAGTTTGTATTATTTCGCCTAATACCTGTTCGTTTTGTCGAAAACGCGTAAAGGTGTTTTCTTTAAGATCTTCTAAGCCGGAGCTGATAAGTTGTAAATCATTTGTTCTTTGGCTTTCCAGGTAGGAAGCAAAGCTTGCAAAGGTCTCTTCTAACTGAATATTTTGGTGCTCCTGAGCATCTGCTACTACTTGTTGAACCAGAGCTACATTGTCACGCTGAATTTGCTGAACAATTTGTTCAACCTGAGCAGCAGAAAAAGTTTTCTCAGTAGTTGGGATTTCTCCAAAACCTAACTGAACTCCGGAATCAGAGTAACTCACATTCAAACCTGTTATAGCGCCGGTTACGATGAAAACAAATGCTAGTACGGCAACACCAAAGCTAGCCTGAGCAAAAGCGTTTCTGGGAGTTAGGGCAGAAAGTATGCTTTGCCAAAACCCTTCAGAAGAACTTTTTGACGGCTCCATAATAACCAGCTGTTCAGCCGGATCCTGTACAGGCAGATGATGAAGAAAAGACTGAGTTTCAGTGAGCTCTTCAAATTCTTGTTTCAGATCGTCATGTTGGTTGATGAACTCCAGAAGCTCAGACTTCTTGGCTTCATTCAACTCGCCATACATGTAATCCATTAAGAGTAATCGCGCTTGTTCTTTATTCATAATTGAACACCTCTTTATTGATATTCCAGGAGTCGAACGTCTTTTTCAGCGCCCGTAATCCATAATACATTCTTGACTTTACTGTGTTAATTGGTTCATCTAAAATTTCTGCTATTTCGGGAAATGTAAGTCCTTCATATTCTTTCATTATTACCACTACTCGCTGATCGTTTGGTAACTGAAGGAGTGCTTTATGAAGGAGAACCAACCCTTCATTCCGCAATACATTCGAATCTGCTGATGAAGCCGTTTCCGTTTGAGGAGCCACTTTTAGTGTTTCATAAGAAGTAGCTCTTTTTCTGCCAACTCTCTTTAATTCATCCAGGCAGAGGTTATTTGCTATCCGATAAAGCCAGGAACTGAATTTGTTCACATCATCCAAAGTGTCCAGCTTTTGGTACGCTTTGATGAACGTTTTCTGAGTGATCTCCGCGGCGTCGTCACTGCTGGCGAAGTAGCGATATGCAAAGTGATGAATCTTACCTTGCCACCGACTAACCAGCGTATTAAACGCCTGATGATTTCCTCCCAGAAAATCCTGAACTAATCGTGCATCTTCCATTTTATCGTGTTGCAATTTCCTTTTTCCCGAAGTTGTTTTCGGGTATAAGACGAGTACAGTCTCAATATAGTTTTATGGAGGAATACATTTTTATTTTTTGTGAAAGGTGAAAAAGAAATTTTGTAAGGAATAGAGGTCGAAATGGTCTTACCGATTAAAAATCATGGATTACAAGAGTTGGATTCGTCAGATTGATGAAAACTTTACTAAAGACCCAAGCTGGAAAATGGAGGTTTATAGAATAAGCCTTTATTTATCTGATCTATGCTGGGTTGACACATCATTAATTCTTGAAAAGAGGATTTTCTCACTAGCAGATCAATTATATAGATCTGTTGGGTCTATTAGTGCAAATATAATTGAAGGCTATTCCAGATTTTCTAACAAAGAAAAAGCCAGGTTTTATGAAATTGCTCTTGGTTCAGCACGAGAAGCTAAGGATTGGTATTTCAAAAGTAGGCACATTTTAGGTGAAGAAGTTTATCAGAATCGCATCAGAATTTTGACATCAATTATAAAATTACTGAACGTAATGATAGTAGATCGAAGAAAAGTAGCAAAATGATTTCCTTTCTACTTTCATTTATCACCTATCACCAACCCCCTCCTAAACTCTAACTCAAGCTGTTCATAATAATGATCTTCAGAAAGATTCAGATTTGACAGCGAAATACCGAGCAAGCGAACTTGACGGTTTCCGACATCCGTATCTTCCAGAAGTTGACGGGCAACGGTAGATATTTGATAATGGTCGTTAGTGTAATTGGGGACTGATTGGCTTCGGGTGATGGTATCGAAATTTTTGTAACGAACTTTGAGAGTGATGGTCTTCCCTTTTGCGTTGATCTTTTGCATTCCTTCAGAAATAGACTCTGAAAGTTCATCCAAAAAGGTAGTGATCCAGTTCAAGTCTCCTTTGTCGTCAGAGAATGTGCGTTCTTTCCCATAAGACTTTCGTATTCGATGAGGTTTTACTTCTCTGTTATCGATGCCTCTGCAAATTCGATAATAGTACCTTCCGGATTTTCCGAATGCTTTAACCAGGTCGATCTCGCTCCATTCTTTGAGATCAGCTCCAGTTTTGATTCCAAGCGAATGCATTTTCTTTTGAGTGGCTTTACCTACTCCGAAGAATTTTTTGATTTCTAGGCCTTCCAGAAATTCCTCTGCTTCTTCGGGTGGGATGAGCGTAAGGCCGTTTGGCTTGTTGTAATCAGAAGCGACTTTAGCAATGAACTTACAGTATGAAACCCCTGCTGATGCGGTAAGCTGTGTTTTTTCCTGAATCTTTTCCAGAATCTCTTTGGCAATAAGTGTGGCTGATCTCATTCCCTTATGATTTTCGGTTACATCCAGGAAAGCTTCATCCAGAGAAAGTGGTTCAACCAGATCCGTATACTCAAAAAAGATCTCACGAATTTGTTGAGAGGCTAATTTGTAAGCATCGAATCTTCCTTTAACAAAAATTCCATGTGGACAAAGTCGTGCAGCCTGAGAACATGGCATAGCTGAGTGAACCCCAAACTTTCGGGCTTCATAGCTTGCGGTAGAAACTACGCCACGGCCATTGGGCGAACCTCCAACAATAACTGCCTTTCCGCGAAGAGCAGGATTGTCCCGTTGCTCTACAGCTGCAAAAAAAGCATCCATGTCTATATGGATAATCTTGCGGATATGTTCCTGATGTATCATTACATGTATTATACATATAAATTGATTCAGAAGGAACTCTATAATGATGCCGTTTTATAAAAAAACCAACCCGTAGGCGCAATTCATGAATTGCGCCTACGGGTTGGGAAATAAAAAAGGTTCCGATGCAGAGCACCGGAACCAGAGTCTTTTATCTTACGTCTTAAATCTAAAACCTAACCTTCCGCCTGAATCTCAGCAGCAACTTTCTGAACCTCATCCAGAACTCTTAAAAGGTTGCCACTCCAGATCATCTCGATTTGTTCTTGGGTGTAGCCTCTTTTCACAAGCTCAATAGTAACGTTCAGCGTTTCAGAAGCATCCATCCAGCCGTTAACACCACCGCCGCCATCGAAGTCAGAGCTGATTCCAACATGCTCAACTCCGATCAGGTCAACCATATAATCAATGTGGTCAACAAAATCAGATACATCAACAGAGGGAGCTTTCCCAGCTGTTTCCTGTTCAATTCTTGGTTGAGCTTGTTTCTGCATTTCCTGATAGAGAGCGAAATATTCATTTCGGGTTTCTGTACTCATCTGTCGGATGGAGTCTCTCGAAACCATTTCGAAACCCATTTCTTCGGCAACTTCTTCTTCAATTTTAGATGCAGCTTCACGATATGCTTCATGTTTTTCAGAATTAACATAGCTACGGAAAGCAACAGTTTGAACTACTCCACCATTTTCTTTCAGCATCATAAGTTCTTCATCATCCAGGTTTCTGCTAACAGAAGGATCCAAGGCTCTTGCAGAAGAATGTGAAGCTATAACCGGCGCTTTTGATAATTCCATTGTTTGCATATTCGCCTTCTTAGAAGGATGAGAAAGATCGATCATGATTCCCCATTTATTCATTTCAGCGATCACTTCTTTTCCGAAATCACTCAAACCATTATGTAACCAAACATCATCTATTTCACCTGTATTTGAATCACTTAATTGGCTGTGACCATTATGTGAAAGCGACATATATCGAGCTCCGCGATCAAAAAACTCTTTAACTCTGTCCAGTTCCATTCCTAATGGATAAGCATTTTCAACACCGATCATAGCAACTTTTTTGCCAGCAGCATGAATTCTGCGAACATCATCAGAAGTCAGCGCCAATTCAATTTGATCCGGAGCAAGCTCTTCCGTTAAGCGGTGAATGGCATCGAATTTTGAAACCGCATTTTCATAAGCAGCATCAAACCCTTCCTGATCTAATTCTCCCTGTCCGGTATAAACGATAAGGAAGGCAACATCCAATCCTCCGGCTTCCATTTTTGGAAGATCAACCTGAGTGTCCAGATTCATGGTATAGTTCTTTTCTTCAGTGAAATTACCGGTGTTAATATCCACATGAGTGTCTAAAGTGATTACACTATTGTGAATTTTTTCAGCTTTGGCTACAAGTTCAGGATCTACGGAAGAATCGGGAGCGCATGCCCAAATCAGCATAAACAAAAATAGAGGAAGAGTTTTTAAAATATTCATTTTAATGAAGTTAGTTTAATTTATTGATATAGATATTATACAATTCGGAACTAGAATGAGTCATAATTCCTTTAAGTGTATAGGAATTTATTCAACAAAACATTGATGTCATGGAATTTTTTGGATTTTTAACACTCGGAACTTTTATCGGCTGGCTTAGCCACACATTTTCAGGAGCACATGGAATTAAAATGGTCCCAAGTATTTTAACCGGGGCAATAGCTGCTTTAATAGGAGGAGCAATAGTGCTTTTTTTCGATTTGCGGGGTTCAGGATTCTATGCTGCAATCACATCTACGGGAGCATTATTTACAATAAATGCCTTTAGAAAAAAGAAGCCGATTTTTACCGATGAAGAAAATAGGGAACAAAATCACTGATCCCGGTATAAGCATTCACACCACCGTACCATGAACTGAATGTTTTATATGAATGAATCGTAAAGACCGTAACATCAATCTTTTTCTATTTCTTTTCTTTATCGCCGTAGGACTTTATATGTCTGTTTCGGGAAGCTGGAACCTTATTACTGCCGAACAGGAAAACCTGTTTGATTTTCAGAACCAAGACATTCCAATCTTTACTAATATTACTCAACTGCTGACCGGCCTTATATGTTTATTTTCAGGGTTTGTAATGTGGATGAGAGTACATTGGGCTTTTAGTTTTTCCCTGTTTAGTTCTGGTTTGCTCATTGCTTATAATCTGAACAACATGGGAAGAGCGATTTACGAGAACCCAACCGAAGCCATAGTTATGGCAGCTATTTTAGTGATCGTTTTGCAGAGCCTCCCTTTTCTTATCAGACAGAATCAGAGAATCTGATTTACGAAACATGAAAGGAGTAAATTCGTGTACCGCTTTATGGAACGGATTTCAGATAAAGACATAGAATGGCTTCTAAAGCCGAATCAGGATTTCAACTACAAGACAGAAGAACGTCTCGAAAAGGTTCAAAAGCTTTCATTTAAGAGAAAGGCGATACGCCTCGGTCTGTGGGCTTTATTAATTCTTACTCTTACCATATTTCCTTTTTTCCTGCTGATAAAAACATCCATTTATTTAAATATCGATCAGGGTTTAAACGGATGGGTTTCTCTTTTTGGGGGGATTGGGGCAACCGTCGCTATTTTATTAGTATATGTAGTGATGCTGTTTCGCAAAGTAAAAAATAAGAAACTTATCTTTCGCTATGGTCTTGGCGGGGTTGCGGCATTGGTAGGCGGTTTCTGTCTGTACGGATTATTGTACGTATCGAGTGTAAACGCTAAATCAGATTCTGTAAAAGAAGTTTATCGTTCTTTACACCCAATTTTAAGAGTAGCAGTGGCTACAACTACTCTGGCAGAAGGAGATCTGGTGATCACAGACATAAAAAGATCGACTGAAGACTATACAAAAATGGGATTGCCGATAAACCAAAGTTCTCTTCACTTTCCTCAGCCGGATGGATATGTTCATGCCATTGACTTGAGAACCAAAGGTCATTCAGAGTTTAGAAACTTCATGTTAAGCAATTCATTACGGTTGATGGGATTCAAAACTTTGAGGCATGTGGGATCAGCAGATCACCTCCATATTTCTCTGCCATATTCTGAGCATTAAAAAAGGGCTTTTCCTTGTTTATGAGCTAGAATATTGCGACCATTATCCTGCACCTAAAGCAAAACCAAATTTTTGATATGTCGCATTATAAGTTCTACGAGCAGGTAAATAAAAATTTTGATAAAGCGGCGAGATATACCCGCTTTGATAAAGGCCTTCTAAACCAGATAAAAGTTTGTAATACTGTCTATCATGTTACTTTCCCGGTTCGGAGAGACAACGGAGATATTGAAGTTATAGAAGGATGGCGAGTTGAGCACAGCCATCATAAAACACCAACTAAAGGTGGTATCAGATACAGCCATAAAGTAGATGAAGATGAAACAATGGCACTTGCAGCACTGATGAGTTACAAGTGTGCGATTGTTGATGTGCCATTTGGTGGTGCTAAAGGTGGTGTTAAGATCAGTACCAGAGAATACTCAGTTAGTGAGCTCGAAAGAATTACACGTCGTTATACATACGAATTAATCAAAAAAGGATTTATTGGCGCCGGAGTAGATGTTCCTGCACCTGATTACGGAACAGGAGCTCGCGAAATGGGTTGGATTCTGGATACCTACCGCCAAATGAATGAAGATTTGAATGCTGAAGGTTGTGTAACCGGAAAGCCAATTCAGCAAGGTGGTATCAGAGGAAGAACGGAAGCTACAGGACGTGGAGTTTTCTTCGGAATCCGCGAAGCGTGCAAAGTGAAAAAAGACATGGACAAACTTGGATTAAGCGTTGGTGTAGACGGAAAGACGTTTGTAGTTCAGGGATTAGGTAACGTAGGTTATCACGCTTCTTTGTATATGACCGGAGCCGGAGCAAAAATGATCGGTGTCGCTGAAATGGAGGGAGCTATTTATGATCCTAAAGGAATGGATCTGAAAAAACTGATGGAATTCCGAAAAGAAACGGGAAGTATTATCGGGTTTCCGGGTAGTAAAGAATTGAAGTCAAATAAAGATGCTCTTGAGTTGGAATGTGATGTGTTAATCCCTGCAGCTCTTGAAAGTCAGATAACAGGTGATAATGCCGCTAATGTAAAAGCTAAGATCATAGCTGAGGCGGCCAACGGACCTACTACTGCTGATGCACACGAAATGCTGAAAGATCGTGGCGCACTAATTCTTCCTGATGCATATTTGAATGCCGGCGGTGTGGTGGTTTCATATTTCGAATGGTTGAAAAATATTCAGCACGTTCGTTACGGCAGGATGAACAAACGTTTTGATGAAGAAAGTCTGACCAGAATTGTTCAGGAGATCGAGAAAATTTCAGGTAAGAAATTCTCAGCCAATGAAATGGATAAACTGGCGCATGGAGCATCAGAATATGATCTCGTTGATTCGGGACTGGAAGAAACCATGATCACGGCCTATGCAGAACTAACCACTCTTAGAGAAGAGCATAATCTTACTGACCTGAGAACGGCTTCGTTTATAAGCGCGATCAATAAGATCGGAATCATGTACGAACAAATGGGAATCTTCCCGTGATTAGTTAATGGTTAATTGTTATGCGTCTCTTCCAACCAGTAACAAATAACCATTAACCATATGACAGAGTCTCAGGTTTTTGAATTAGCAGTTGACAGGCACGCTGTTTATGCTTTTATCGGTTACTTGATTCTTTTAATAAGCATTGGACTTTATTCAGCTCGCTTTTCCTCTTCAGGGATCAGCGAGTTTTTTATTGGCGGAAGAAAAATGAATAAGGTTGTGATCGCTCTTTCCGCAGTTGTTTCCGGGAGAAGTGCCTGGCTGTTATTAGGAGTTACAGGACTGGTTTATGTTCAGGGAGCCTCAGCAATTTGGGCGGTGGTTGGTTATACTGTTGTGGAGCTCATTCTATTTCTCACTTACGCCAAAAAATTGAGAGAGTTCTCAGAGGAACATGATTGTATCACTGTTCCGGATTTTTTTGCAGAACGCTTTGGTGATAAGACCGGAACATTACGATCAATTCTTATAATCACTTTTCTGATCTTTATGGTGAGCTATGTTTCCGCGCAGTTTGTTGCCGGTGGAAAAGCATTTTCTTCCAGTTTTGGGATCGAACAAAATACAGGGGTTTTGCTTTCTGCAATTATCATTTTGGCTTACACTGTTTTAGGTGGATTTCTGGCAGTTAGTTTAACGGATGCTTTTCAGGCGTTCTTTATGATCTTTGCATTGGTATTTCTTCCTTTTATTGCCATTCAGGACTTAGGGGGGTGGTCGGTCATGATCGAGCAACTTCAATTTCAGGACGCTGCGCTGATCGATCCATTAGCATTGAGTGCGGGAGCTTTTATCGGGTTTATGGGAATCGGTTTAGGTTCACCGGGGAATCCTCACATTCTATCCAGGTATATGGCCATTGATGATGCTAAAAACTTACGATTTGCAGCAGGAATCGGGACTTTCTGGAATATTGTGATGGCAGCGGGTGCTGTTTTAATTGGCTTGGTAGGCAGGGCATACTTCTCAAATATTGAAATGCTTCCCGGCGCTGATGCAGAAAACTTATATCCGTATTTAGCACAATTGCATTTACATCCTGTTCTATTTGGGATTGTGATTGCGTCCATTTTTGCTGCGATCATGTCGACGGCAGATTCGCAGCTTTTGGTAGCCGCGTCAAGTGTGGTTCGGGATTGGTATCAAAAGATCTTAAAGAGAGACGAAGAAATTCCTCAAAAGAAACTGGTGCTGTACAGTAGGTTAGTTGTCGTTGCACTTGTGGTAGTAGCACTTCTTTTTGGGTTAGTTGCTCAGGAATTGGTGTATTGGTTGGTACTTTTTGCTTGGGCAGGATTGGGAGCAGCTCTCGGACCAACTTCAATTTTGGCACTTTACTGGAAAGGAACTACCAAAGAAGGAGTAATTGCAGGAATTATTACCGGAACACTGGTAACAATTGTCTGGTATTTCATTCCCGTTCTGAAAAGCAATATGTATGAACTGGTTCCGGCTTTTATTGCAAGTGGATTAGTAACGGTTTTGGTGAGTAAGCGGACTCAAGACTGATAATTCTCCCTTCAAAGGGAGAATGGTAATCAACGAGACTCTGAAAGTTCAGAGGAATCCGTGATCAACCGACCACCCCGAACTGTTGCGCCCAGAACTAATCCGGCACTTACCAAAACCAGGTTTTTAAAGATGTACTGCCCTTCCAGGGTTAAGCCAAAAGGAAAGCTTGTCCACACAACATCAGGTAAAAGAAAAACGGGAAGCACAGTTCCGGGCATTTGCAGAAACAGAAGCAGTAAGGTTGTTCTCATAAATTTTCCTGCGATCAGTCCAATTCCGATCAGCACTTCCCATGTTGCCAATATCGGAATGAACAAGTCAGGATCAACAAAATAAACGGTATTTCGAACGAGCTCTTCGGCAGGACTTAATCCCGGAAAGAACTTCAGTGCACCAAACCAGAAGAAAATAATTCCCAGTCCGATTCGAAGAGAGCTCAATCCGTACTTAGCCATCCATTCAGTAATCAGGATATCAGCTTTATCAAAGTATTTCTCAAACATGATAGGTAGGATTTGGTTGAGAGAAATTTATAAATAGAATATGAAGAACTGATGAAGTAAATAATTCAGACTTTGAATAACTTCATTTAACCAGAATAAAAGAAACAAATATGCCTTACGAGATATTAGTAGGATTGAATGTAACTGATGATGAACTATATCAGAAGTACAGGGACGAAATGACACCGATTCTAAAAACTTATGGAGGAGGCTTTAGATATGATTTCTTAATAGAAAAATTATTAAAAACAGATTCTGAATCTAAAATAAACAGAGTTTTTGCCATTTATTTTGAGAGCGAAGAAGCAAAGAATGATTTTTTTCTGAACGAAAAATACCTTCAAATAAAGGAGAAATATTTTACGCCCTCAGTTTCAGCTACAACAATCATCGCCGGATATAACAGATAAGATCAAACCTTCATCTTGGCTCAGCAGTCCATCTGACGGATTCCCCGTCTGATGGACTGCTGAGCTAGCTAGTTAAACCAGATTTTCGGTCAGACAGGTAATCTGTCAAACTGATGAAATTTCGAAAAGGTTATTGTATTTTGTATTATCACTTTATGAGTGAAATAAAAGATCGTTTTATGAATTTTAGAGTAATTATAATTGCTATACTAATATTCGGTTGTAGTGAATCACCTGTAATTGAAAGTTTGAGTGACGAAGAATTTAGCGTTACTGAGTTGGAGAATGTTGAAAGTGAACCTTGGAGCATCGGAAATTTTTTCACAACTAATAAAGAAGTAATTCCACCCAGCTCATTAGATCAAGTAAAAGAGATGTTGTCCAGCTTGAAAGATCAGGGCTTTAAATTTGAAAAAGCATGGTTTAATGAGGGAGCATCAAGCTGTGGAATGCTTGCAGTTGTAGTACCAAGTCAAACTGTAATAAAAGTAGATGAATATTCATTTGGAGCAGTTGATCCAGTAGAGTTAGAAAAGTTCAATCAACTTTTCAAACCTACTGCTGAGGAGGTATTTTTTTGGTGTCCAAGAAAAGTCTATGAAATTATACCCAGTAGCTAAACCTTCATTTTAGGCAAGGAAAGATCGAGCTTAATGGCAGCAACGCGTATTCCGATAACTACTCCGGTAGTAATGACATAGTTCAAATTGGTAGCTATCTCAAAATAGATTCCGAGATAAAAAATCAACGCTCCCATCAAGCAAGCCGTGGCGTAAATTTCCTTTCTGAAAATAAGCGGAACTTCTCTGCATAGAATATCCCGGATAATTCCGCCAACTACTGCGGAAGTCATGCCCATGATTCCTGCCATAAACGGATTTAATCCGAAAGCCAATGCCTTTTCCATCCCACTGATCGTAAACAGGGCTATCCCGATTGTATCAAATAAAAAGAGAGGCTTGTTGATATCATCCAACCTGTTTCGGATTACATAAGTGAAAGGAATTGCAGACAAGATCACAATGGGATAAGTCATATCGCCGATCCAGGTTATGGACTCGCTTCCAATAAGAATATCACGAACGGTTCCGCCGCCGATAGCCGTCGCAAAACCGATCACCGCCGCTCCGAAAATATCCAAATCTTTCTTAGCCGCCATCCTGATACCACTTATAGCAAATACAAAAGTCCCAATAAGATCAAGGATGGAAATTATGGTCATAGTTTTACTTACCTGAAGTTTTATTCCTCCTTTGAAGGAGGTGGGTTCCGATCGATTAGATCGGAAGTCGAAGGATGTTGTAAGGCTTTATAACTTTAGAGCTACACAATATCCTCCGGGTTTGCCGATTGAATCATCTCCCTTCAAAGGGAGACGGCCTGCTATTTGAAATTTGAACATTATCATTTTCGCGCAGCGACTCACGGTCTAAATTTAATATCCACTTTCTTAGTCGTTTCACCGGATTTCGAGCGAAGTTCCAGTTGTTGCTTCATGTTTTCCGTTGCTCCGACAAAAGCTCTTGCAGAGAAAGAAGAATCATCCGCTAAAACAATAGGTAAACCATTATCTCCCGCTTCACGAACGGTTTGTTCGATTGGGATTTCACCTAAAACAGGAACGCCCATTTCTTTAGCTAAATGTTTGGCTCCGCCATCTCCGAAGATGTAATACTTCTTTTCCGGCATATCCGGCGGAGTGAAATACGCCATGTTCTCCACAACTCCCAGAACAGGAACATTCACTTTCTTGAACATTGCCACTCCTTTACGAACATCATCCAAAGCTACAACTTGTGGTGTTGATACGATCACAGCTCCGCTTAAGGGCACCGTTTGTACAATGGTAAGTTGGATATCACCTGTTCCCGGAGGAAGATCCATGATCAGATAATCCAGTTCGCCCCATTCCACCTCGGTCATAAACTGTTTGATGGCGCTGGTAGCCATTGGTCCACGCCAAACCATCGCTTGATCCACATCCACCAAAAATCCCATAGAAACCATTTTGATTCCGTGTCGCTCTATAGGAACTAATTTCTTTTGTGTGGTGATGTTCGGCTTTTCAAACACATTGAACATAGTTGGAATACTCGGGCCATAAATATCGGTATCCATCAGACCAACTTTGTATCCGTCTTTGGCTAAAGCAGACGCGATGTTTACTGCTACGGTAGATTTTCCCACTCCGCCTTTTCCGGAAGCAACGGCAATGATATTCTTAACACCCGAAAGAATTTCTTCCTGTTTCTGCTGAGGTTGTTGCGGGGCCTGTTCCGGTTTGTCTTTTCTCTTAGAAACATTAATACCCACCTGAATGTCAACTACGGCTTCGCCGTCAATGAATTTGTGAATGGCTTCTTCGCATTGACGTTGAATTTGCTGAGCCAACGCATCATTTTTCTCTGGCATTTCCAAAGTAAAGGAAATGTATTTATCCTGAATGATGATATCATGGATCATATCCAGTGAGATCAGATCCTGTTTTTCGGTTGGATGGAGAACGTGAGCAAGTGCAGTTTTGATCTGCTCTTTGTTGATGGACATATACTTTTTAAAGGATTTTTTTCTGTATTCTTATATCAGCAATAAAGATACAAAGAATTAGATTGAGTATTGGAAGGGAAGTTTATGGATTCAGAATTGTTAAAGTTAAATATCAGTTTTCTTCTACTGACACTGATCTGCATCTTTTTTACATATAAATTTCGAGACAACTACAAGAATTGGGATGAACAGACATGGGCGATGAAAAGTATTCTTAGTTCTTTTGCAATATGCAGTATAATAACCATTTTGGGTTCAATAATAATTTTAATAAGCTATTTAAAGTCTTAACCTCGTTCAGTACCTCCGGTGCGGAATGCAGCTTGGGAGCTTAGCTCCCTAACCCAGCGCAAGCGTCCCGCTTGTGCGCTAAATGTTCGGATGTATATAAGTGCTTACAAAAATTGATACTTCAAAATTTCCAATTCTTAATTCTATCCCTTTCTTCAAAAATCATTAACTTAATGAGGATTAAGAACAAAACGACACAAACTAACTACACGAATGGCTAAAAAAACACCGTTTCATGCTATCCATCAAAAAGAAGGCGGGAAACTTGTAGAATTTGCCGGATTTGAAATGCCGGTTCAATACAAAGGAATTAAGGTTGAACATGCAGCCGTTCGTAATGATGTGGGCGTTTTCGATGTATCTCATATGGGTGAGTTTTACATTCATGGACCGGAAGCACTCGATCTGGTTCAGTATATTTCAGTAAATGATGCTTCAAAGTTAGTTCCCGGAAAAGCACAGTACACGTGCATGTGCTATGAAGAAGGCGGCATTGTGGACGACATGATCGTGTATAAACTATTCGAAGAAAACCAATACATTTTGGTAGTAAACGGCGCGAACGTAGATAAAGATCTGGCTTGGGTAAACAGCCAAAATACATTTGATGCCACTGTAGTTGATATGTCTGATGATACGTGTCTGCTTGCTGTTCAAGGACCGAAATCAGTAGACACACTGCAAAAGCTTACCGATCTTGATCTTTCAGAGATCGGATTCTACAGTTTCAAAATGGGAACACTAGCTGGTTTTGAAAACATTGTGTTTTCAGCAACAGGATACACCGGAGAGAAAGGATTTGAGATCTATTTCGATAAAAACAATGTAGATCCGGAAGCAGTTTGGAGCGCCATTTTTGAAGCCGGTGAAGAATTTGGGATAGAGCCGTGTGGTTTAGGAGCTCGTGACACGCTGAGATTGGAAATGGGTTTTGCGCTCTATGGCAACGACATCACAAAAGACACTCATCCGCTGGAAGCACGATTGGGTTGGATCACCAAGTTTGATAAAGGTGATTTTGTAGGAAAAGAAGCTCTTCTCAAGAAAAAAGAAGAAGGAAATTCACGACAATTAGTTGGCTTTGTAATGAATGACGAACGCAACATTCCACGTCATGGTTACGAAATAGTGGACGAATCAGGAAATACCATTGGCGAAGTTGCCAGCGGAACAATGTCGATCACTTTGGGTAAAGGAATAGGGATGGGTTATGTGAAAAAAGAATTTGCTGCTGAAGGCAACACTATCCATATTGCGATCCGTAAAAAAACAGCGGAAGCTACGGTAACACGCCCTCCATTTATAAAAAAGTGAGAGAACATATTTTAAAGAACTACGATGGCTAGACTAGATTACATGGACGTATATTTTTCGGTGCAATCCTTTCAGGAAGAGGATCTGCGTGGGAAATCTGCAGTTATTATTGATGTGCTGAGAGCTGCTTCGTCGATGGTGACGGCGCTGAGTAACGGTGCAAAAAAGATCATTCCTGTTGGAGCAATGGAAGACGCAGTCCGAATTGCCCAAACCATGGATAACAAAGATTATCTGCTTTGTGGCGAGCAAAATGGCCATAAGATCGAAGGTTTTCATTTAGGAAACTCACCGTTGGAGTATACAGAAGATGTAGTAACGGATAAGACGTTGATCATCAACACCACAAACGGAACCAAAGCGATCAAAAAAGCTGCGCTTGCAAATCGTATGTATGTGGGCTGTTTTCTAAATCAGAAAAGTATTTTGAAAGCACTGGAAGATCACGATGATGATGTGGTTTTGATCTGTTCAGGTTGGCAGGGAAAAATGTCGTTAGAAGACACGTTGTTTGCCGGATCGATTATTTATAAAATGTGCAAAGGCAAACTTCCCAAAAATACCAAAGATGGAGTAAAGGTTGCTTTCAGTTTATATCAGAGCTATAAAGATGAGCTGGAAAAAGCCATTGAAACCAGTGACCATGCAATTCGTCTTAAAGAACTTGTTCCTGACGGGGATATTCCTTTTGTTTGTGAAACAGATAAATTTGACGTCCTTCCGGGAATGAAGGATGGAATTTTAATCAATTTGAATGGCTAAAAAGAAGTTAAATACAGCCGGAAATTCTAAGGCAGGTATTGACGATAACCGAAAAGTAGAGATCATCGGAGTGATTATTATTGCTCTGGCGATTTTGCTTGGTTTAAGTATTGTCTCCTACACTCCGGAAGATTACCAATATGCGACCAAGTTGTCGTTTATGGATCTTTTCAATAAAGATGCATCCTCCAGGTTAGTGCAAAACTGGCTTGGACCTGTGGGAGCTTATCTTTCTCATTTCGTAGTTCATCAATTGTTTGGGTACACCAGTTTTATCTTAGCAGTTCTGATCTTTTTCCAAGGTTGGCACATTTTCAGACGGCGGAATTATAAAGATCTGAGCTGGATCACGATTTTGGGTGTTTGGAGCATGATCCTGTTCTCTACTGTTTTGGGATGGATGAATTTCAATCTGGATTTTCCTGCTGATTCAGTCTGGAGCGGAGCGGCCGGAGTAGCGATCTCAAAAGTGCTTCAGAACTTTACAAGTAGTATCGGATCGGGAATAATCTTGTCACTCTTGGCGATCGTAACTTTACTTCTACTTTGGGATAGAGATCTTCAAAAATCCATCGATAACCTGAAATTATGGATCGAAAATGTTCAGCATAAATTGGAAGATGCCCGCATAGCTCGTGCTGAAAAGAAAGAAATTAAAGCACAGGAAAGAGAAGAGCGCTTAGCCGAAAGAAGAGCAGAACGTGAAGCGGCAAAAGAAGAAAAAGCAGCCAAGAAAGAAGAGAAAAAGAGTGCTAAAGCAAAGCCGGAAAAAGAAGTTCAAGAACCCGAAGCGCCTGCGCCAACGATTGATGATATTGTAGCAAAATCTCACGAACAAGATCTGGAGCGCATCGAAAAGGAAAAACGCGCTTCCGATGACATCGATAACAGACAAAAGGCAGCTTTAGACAAGAGTTCCAATCTGGAAGAAAAAGAAGTTCTGGACGAGGACAGCGAAGAACTGGAAGTTTCGGTATACAAAGGCGAAGGCGATGAGGAAGCCGGAGAAAGAGATCTGGACAAGATAAATCGGGATAAAGCGAAGGAAGTCCCTGTTATCAGATATAAGTTCCCGACCATTGATCTTTTAGACACACCTGCAGATGACAGAACAGAAGTAGATCTGGAAGAGATCCGGGAAAACAAGCGCATCATCCTAGATAAGCTGAAAAGACACCGAATTGAGATCGTTGGAATTAACGCCATTGTAGGTCCTACAGTAACGCTTTATGAGCTTGAGCCTGCACCGGATGTGAAGATCAGTAAGATCGAAAGCTATTCCAATGACTTAAAAATGGCGATGGCTTCAAAGGGGTTACGCATGCTTTCTCCGATTCCGGGAAAATCTGCAGTTGGGATTGAAGTTCCGAACAGCACACGCGAAATGGTGTATATCAAGCAGGTCATCAACACCAAGAAATTTGTTGAAACGGACATGACCTTGCCGGTGGCATTCGGTAAAACGATCGAAAATGAAGTATTCATGATCGATCTTACAAAAATGCCTCATTTATTAATGGCGGGAGCAACGGGTTCCGGTAAATCGGTTGGTGTGAATACCATTATTACCTGTCTGCTTTATAAGTGTGATCCGGAAAATCTGAAATTTGTGATGATCGATCCGAAGAAGATCGAATTGGCATTGTACCGAAATATCCAGAATCACTTTCTGGCGATGCTACCAAATGCAGACGAACCGATCGTAACAGATACTTCCAAAGCTCTGGATACATTGAACAGTGTGTGTAAGGAAATGGACGATCGTTATGATCTGCTGAAAATGGCGTTGGTTCGGGACATCAAAGCGTACAACAAGAAATTCAAAGAAGGTGAACTGGACGAAGAATTAGGTCACCGTCACCTGCCTTATATCGTAGTTATCATCGATGAGCTTGCTGACCTAATGATGACAGCCGGAAAACAAATTGAAGAGCCTATCGCCCGACTAGCTCAGCTTGCACGAGCGATTGGAATCCATTTGGTGGTTGCAACTCAGCGACCTTCTGTGAATGTAATTACAGGTACTATCAAGGCTAACTTCCCGGCACGCATTGCTTATCAGGTTGCTTCAAAAGTTGATTCCAGAACAATTCTGGATATGGGTGGAGCTGATCAATTGGTTGGAGCAGGAGATATGCTGTTTACCAATGGCGCCGGAATGACCAGACTTCAAAACGCATTTGTATCCACAGAAGAAGTAGAAAGAATAAACTCATTTATTGGCCAACAAGCCGGGTATAAGGAACCATTTCATCTGCCGATAATACAAGAGGACAATGTAGGAATACCGGACCCGTTAGATGATATAGATGAAATGTTTCAGGCTGCAGCTAAAGTTGTAGTATTGCATCAACAGGGATCCGTTTCATTATTACAAAGAAAATTAAAGATCGGCTACAACAGAGCCGGCAGAATCATAGATCAATTATTTAATGCAGGAATCGTTGGACCATATCAAGGAAGTACCGCACGCGATGTTCTCGTTCAGGAAGAAGAAGAATTACAAGAGATCTTTGATGGCCTTGAAAACCTCTAGCCTGATTACATTTCTGATGATCGTTTTTGCGATCTCGGTACAGGCACAAACCAAAATTTTTCCAAAGCTGAAAGCCAATTTCGAAAATGAAAAGGTTTTTGTGGCTGATTTCGAGCACGTTTATTACGACTCTTACACAAAAGAATCACTAACCAGTGAAGGAAAAATCTGGGTTTCATCAGATAAATACCGATTAGACAGCGAAAATCAATTGCTGATTGTGGACGGGGAAACTTCCAGAGTTTATGATGAAGTTCGGAACAGAGTTATTGTAAGTGATTACTCTGAAGAAGACGATGACTTTGCACCTTCCAGGATGTTGAACGGAGTAGATTCCACTTATACCATTACGGAAGAAAAAATGGATAACGGCCGAACCAAGATCATCATGAAAACAGACGATGATTTTGCCTTATATCTGACGGTTGAGATCATTGTGAATTCTGAAGCAATCCCGATAAGCATTACAGCCTATGATTTTTCAGAAAATGAGATCGTAACCACATTTAAAAACGGATCTTTTTTGCTTAAAAATGAAGAGTTATTCGTGCTACGCTATCCTCAGGATGCAGAAATAGTTGATACCAGGTACTGATCTTGAAAACAGCATTAAAAGTAATTGCAGGAATTCTGATCGCCGGTTTTTTTCTCTGGCTTGCATTCAAAGAAGTAGAATTTGAGCAAATTGTAGAAGCATCCAAATCCATGAACTATGGCTGGATCATTCCGTTTGTACTGGCTACGCTTACGGCACATTTTATCCGGGCGGAAAGATGGAGATTATTATTCAACGATAAGGCTAAAACGCCGCACAGAATCACTCTTTTTACAGGTGTGATGGTAGGATATCTGTCAAACATCCCATTCGCAAGATTAGGAGAAGTTACACGACCTGTGTATGTAGCTCGTCAGGTTGACGAAAGTAACAGTAAGTTGATCGGAACCATCGTTCTTGAGCGAATTATAGATATGGTGAGTTTACTCTTGTTGATGACTTTTGTGGTCATATTTATGGTCTCAGATTCGGAAATACTCAGTAATTTATTTGGGATAGACATCACCGATTCTGAAGTTCTTCTTTCCTTTGCATTTTCTATTGGTAAATATTTAGGGATCGCAGTTCTGGGTTTTGCAGTGATCTATTTTATTCTGAGATCTTTAAGTTCAAAAGTAGAATTTATATCTAAAGGATTTGAAAAATTCAAAGTGATATCAAAGACGTTTATCGACGGAGTTCTGGCGGTAAAGGAGCTTAAAAACTGGCCGCTTTTTGTTTTATACACAGCGCTGATCTGGGTGTGCTATATCTCGATGACTTACATTCCATTTTGGATGTTCGACATGCACACCATTTATGATCTTTCTTATGCAGATGCTTTAGTACTTACGATGGTTTCAGCAGTAGGAATTATAATCCCGACTCCCGGAGGAGTAGGCACTTATCACTTATTTGTTACCAAGAGTTTGTTTCTGCTTTATGCGGTTCCTGAAGCAATTGGTTTGGCGTATGGAACCATTACTCATGCCTCAACACTTGCTGTAATTATTATAAGTACACCTTTGTTGTTGGTTTTAGATAAGTATATCGCGTTAAAGCATGCGGCTAAAACTGAGGGAACAAGCTCAGAATAAATCAGTACATCTTTTGACGTACACAGGTTAACCTTGCTCTAAATTTTTAGTACATTCTTAAAACTTCTTTTTTGACGATGAAACGATCCTATTTTGCAACCATCTTACTTCTATTCATCATAAGTCCGGCGTTGTTCGCTCAAAGCGGGAATACTCAAAATTCATTATTGCCTGAAATAGATCCACAGGATATTGAGATAAGAAGCGAGTTCAGAGCCAGATTTCCGGGAATCAGACGGCAACCGATTTTAGGATTCAATCCCAAACCCAGAGTTTTTCGAATTGACCCGAACAGAGTTCCTTTTATGGAATCAGATAAAGAAGCCGTTGCAAGCATTGCCCTCACCCAGCTGGATAGACCTGAACCTCCTGTTAAATCTGTTTTAGAAGAGCCGTCCAGAACAAATGCTTTTATAAAAGCGGGTTTCGGAAGCTTCACCACTCCGGAGCTGGAAGCGTATGTACTAAGAAGGCTGAATAATGAAAGTATTGCTTCCGTAAATGTAGATTATTCCAGCTCCAGTGGTCATTTAGATGATCAGGATTCCGGTTTCAGATTTTTTGATATGAACGGCGTGTACGGCACAAAGTTAAATGGCGGAGCAAAACTGTCAGCCAAAGTTGGTGCATTCAGTGATTTCAATCATCTTTTTGAATTATCAAATAATGTGCCTTCAGATAATTCAGGAACCTCCGAAAAAGACTATCAGGGTTTTAATGCAGGATTTATTCTTGAAAACAATGCGAATGAACTGGAAGGATGGGAATTATACCTGAATGCATCGGCGACTGGAATAGATCTTATGGGACAAAATGCAGCTTTAAGGGGAAGTCAGTCAGAGCAATTTGTACAAGCAGGTTTTGAAAAAGAATGGGCGGGCTCAAAGCTCTATGATGTACTTAATGCAAAAATCGATATTAAAGGTGGAAATTATTCCGCGGAAGGAATCGGAGATAATCAATGGATAAGTACTTCAGCGACTTTCGGATACAGCAGTTTATTCAATTACGCCACAGAAATTGAATTAGAAGGTGGTATAGCGTATGTATCTGATGGATTCAGGAGTAAACCACTTCTGGTATTAAATTCAGCAATGAATCACACGATAAAAGAAGGGTTAAACCTGACCGGAAAAATTTATGCACGTCCGGAAATAAAATCTGTCTGGGAATATCATCAACAAAACAGATTTTTGAACACAAGTGCTCAAACACAGTTTCAATATATATTTGGTGTTGACGGAGGAATAGAATTTAAACCACTGGAATCCACAAAGCTTTTTGGAAGCATTTCTTACCAAGCAATAGATAATTATAGTTACTTCATAAGATCTTCGAGAACATTCGGTGTAAATACAGAACAAACATTTTATACAATCAATTACGCAGATGCCTCTAAATTCAGAATGGAGATTGGTATCACTCAGCAATTAATATCCGATAAATTCTGGTTTGATGGATTTATATATGCTCAAAGACCGGAGCTTAAAAGTGGTGGAGATATTCCTTTTGAAGAAAGATTAGGTGCAGAGGGAGTGTTTTCTGTAAAGCCGGTTGATCAGTTTACAGTGAGTTCATGGGTGCAGTATGTTGGAGAAAGAGAAGACGGAAATACTTCTAATACGCAAACAATAGATGGTTATCTTCTTTTAAATGGTGGAGCCGATTACAAGATCAATGAAAAATTTGGCGTTTATTTGAAAGTGTTGAATATTCTGGGACAAAACTATGAGGTTTGGCAAGGTTATGAAGAACGACCTTTTCAAATTTTCGGAGGTATTAAAGTAACTTTATAAGCTATGACGAACGATTTTTTAAAAGCATTTGGGTTAACAATTCGTGATCAGATCATCATGAAAAATTCTGTTGAAATAAAAGGTCTGGGTACTTTTAAAGCAGAACATACAAGCCAGCAACAAGAAAGAAGTGGAGACGGAAAGCTGGTAATGCTCCCTCCGAAAGACAGTATTGAATTCAAAGCTGATATGGAGGAATAGCAATGTTAATAGACAATGAGAAATTTATTGCGCTGCTTTCGGACAATTCAGGAATTGAAAAAGAGAAAGTCGAGAAATATCTGGAAGAGCTTATAAGCGAGATGAAAGCTTCTTTTGATGAAGGAGAGGGCTATGAAGTTGAAGGCTTTGGTATTTTCAGTAAATTAGGATCAAACATACTGTTTATCCCATCTGATGAGCTGGAAACAGAGATCAATTATAAGTATGTAGGTATGGAGCCTATCGAACTTCCGGGAGGAGCGCAACAGCAAGAAGCTGAGGAGCCGGAAGATGAAGACGAAAATCCTATTCAGGGTATTCTTGATGGTGGAAAAGCGGAAGAACCGGAAGAGTACGAAGACCCGTTTGCAGAGTTATTTAATGAAGCAGAGGAGCATGAAAAAACAATTCAGGAGCAGGCCGAAAAAGGAGATCTCAGCGAAGAGGAGATTGAAGCTGTTGTTGAAGAAGAGATAGAAAGCGAAGACACTGAAGAAATAATTCCTGAACAACCGGAGCAAGAAGAAGAACCTGAAGAGGCGTTAGAAGATACGCTTAAAGACATATTTGGTTCAGACGAAAGTGAAGATGAAACAGCAGAAGAAGAAGCTGAGCCTGAACCGGAAGAGGAGTCTGCGCCGGGTCCCGAAAATTGGGGCATAGATGCGCATAAAGAAGAGGAGCAGGAAGGTGCTTTTTCTGGTTTGCTTGGTGATGCAGAAGAAGAACCCGAATTAATTGATGAAGATGATATTTTTGCTTCTGAAGAAGAAATCACTTCTGAGGAGGATGTTTTTGAAAAAGAGGAAGAACTTCAGCAAGAAGAAAGTGTGTCTGAAGAACAAAAAGAAGAAGAAATAGATTTCTCTGCACTGGGAGATGATGATTCTGATCAAGATTTCGACGATCCATTTGATGAGCTTATTGAAGAAGATGACGATGAAGATGAAGATTTTGTGCCTGTTGTAACAAATGTATCTTCAGGTAAAGCTTCTAAAAAGGAAGCTGGTAAGGAGAAAACCGAAGAAGACGAAGGGAAAACAGAGAAAAAGAGCAGGACCCCGAAAAGTCCAAGAGACAGAAAGCAAAGTACTCCGGTTTTCTTATATATGATCCTTGCTTTGATATTGTTGGGAGGAACAGGGTATCTTCTTGCTTACTTCGGGGTTGTAAATATCAAAGGAATTACGCCATCGTCAGCTTCAACACAACTAGCACAGAGCACACCGCCTGTAACACAGCCGGAAAGTACGCCGCCACAAACTACTCAAGCAGAAGAGGAGCAACCCGTAAGAGAAGTGCCGGAGGTTGAAATGAACAGTGATAATACTCCGGGTGAAACAGAAGAAAATACCGGAAATTCTTCTGATCCTGAATCTGAAATATCTGAAGTAGAAACACCTCAAAATCTAGAAAAAGATATAGCCCCACTAGTTGCTGATGAAAAAGCTCCGGGCGATGGAGGTATTATTTCTCCGGTTAATATTCAGGCAGAAGCTGAGGTTTATGGGTTAAACGGAACAGCAACCGAAGCCGGGAACAATGGATATACAATAGTGCTATATACATTAAGCCGGAAGTCCGGAGCAGACGCGCAATTTGAAAAATTATCGAAAGCTGGCTTTCGGGTTATTATTAAGGAAAAACCGTCACAGGAATTCGGTGCATTATACAGAGTAAGCATCGGACAATTTGAGTCACTGGCAGATGCGGCTATAGCTGCTGAAAAAGTTGATTCTGAAATACTTGGAAATTATATCATCACAAAAATTTAAATACTTCATTTACATGAACATCCTTCTTTTACTATTTCAAGATTCAACGGCAGTTGCTGATTCACTGGCACTGGCACTTGAAGGAGAAACAATTACACTATTCGATCTTTTAATTGAAGGAGGGGTTTTAATGATCCCGATCTTCGTGCTTTTTATGCTTTCTATGTACGTAATTGTAGAACGTTGGCGAGCATTGAACCGATCACATACAGATACAGACAGATTTTTAAGTTCGGTTGAAGGTTTGTTAAAGTCAGGCAAACAATCAGACGCCATGGCTTACTGTGATGATCATGATAAACCGCTGTCAAGAATTATTAAAGCCGGAATTAAACGATTAGGTCGCCCGATTCGAGACATCGAAGATGCCATTGACAATGCCGGGAAAAAGGAAATATTCTTTCTTGAAAAAAGAATGAATTGGTTAGCAACTATTGCGGGTGTAGCACCATTACTGGGTTTTACCGGAACGGTAACAGGTATGATCGAGGCTTTCATGGATATTCAATCCCTTCAGGGAAATGTTAATCCAAGCGAATTAGCCGGTGGAATCTGGGAAGCTCTTATTACCACCGCTGCAGGATTGATTGTTGGTTTGATAGCATTTGGTTTCTATAACTTTTTATTGGGCAAAATAAACAGATCTATTTTTGAACTTGAAAATGCATCTGCAGATTTTATGGATTTGCTTCAATCACCGGCACCTAAAAAGCAGGCATAATTATGGCACGTGACTTTCGACGAGGAGATAAAAGGTTAACTCCGCTATCTCTATTCTCACAATCTTCATTGACAGATATAGTTCTGTTGTTATTGATCTTCTTTTTGTTGACTTCTTCATTTGTTACGAATTTTGGGATTAAAGTGAATATTCCGAAAGCAGAGTCAGGATCAACTACCCAGAATGAGTTCATCTCAGTTGCAATCACTAAAGAAGGTGAATTTTACGTGGATGGAGACTTAACAGCACGAGGTTCTTTAGCTCTTCAAATACGATCAGTACGCAATAATAAGCAGAGTCAAACGATTATATTACGTGCCGATAAAGACGCAAAAGTAGATGATGCGGTGAGAGTTATGAATATTGGTAAGGCTTTGAATTTAAAATTAGTGATGGCTACGGAACAAAGTTCATTATAAATTAATACGGATGAAGAAAACTAAATTTACACAAGATGATAGTGTTGCGCTTACGGTTACGTTAAGTGTAAGCATCATTATGGTTCTGTTTTCTTTGTGGTATACACTGGATATGAACCAAAACTTCCGACCTTCTTTCATTGAAGTAGAGTTCGGGGAATTTAGATCTGGAACATTAGCAGAGTTTTCTGAAGTTAAGGATGAAGAAGTAGCAAAAAGACCAAACCCTTCCGAAGTTAAAACAGAAGAACCGGTTGAAGAAACTCCGATTCCTGAAGAGCAACCAACAAATCCCACAGAAGAAATTACCAAACCTGTTGACCTGCCTGACGAGGTTGAAGAAGTGCAGGAAGAAAAGGTAGAAACGCCCAAAACGGAAGTTGTGGATCCCACTAAAGAGACAGCGGAAGAAGTAAAAGAAGAAATTGAAATTCCACCGCAAGCAAAAGAAGATCTTGAAGTCAGCGACGGATCAAAAGAAAGCGGAGATATTAAAGGAAACACCGGAGAAACAAATGCTGATGCAGGAACAGGCGCTGATGATGATAAGTCAGCTCCTTATGAACTAAAATGGGAAGGCAATATAGAAAGAGATCCGATGGTTCAGCCTTTACCCGAAAATACAGCAAATACAGAAGGTGTTATTTCAGTAAGATTTCAGGTTAAACCTGATGGTTCTGTGGGTTTGATTATTCCATTGAAGAAAATGAATCCGGAGCTAGAGAAAGAAGTGCAACGGACTTTAAGAAGTTGGAAATTCTCAAAACTTCCAAGTGGGGTGCCCCAACAAGCACAATGGGGAACAATAACATTTAGATTTGTATTCGGATAGACGAAACAATTATGACAAAAATAAAGCTGACAACCCTTTTAGTAGGGGTTCTAATTATTATTTCAGGGTGCGTAGAAAGTGGGATAGATGAATTCGTAGAGGTTAATTCCTGGATTCAGAAGAATATGCAGGAAAGTTATCTTTGGAATGAAAGAGTACCGGATGAAATTGATGGTCGAATTCCTCCTGGTGCTTTCTTCGGTGGAATGTTGGCTCCAAATGATTTTGTATCATTCATTACTGATAGGTCTGTTTTCTTTGAAACAGAGATTAATGAGAAGCCCTTTACAAGTGGGTTATCACCGGCTTTTGGAAGATTCAGTAATAGTAATAATGTTTTTGTTTTAACAGAGTTTGTTTACCCTGAGTCATCCGCGGATTCTAATGGATTAAAGCGAGGAGATATAATTTTAGCAGTTGATGATATTCCCTTAAATATTTCAAATTTCGAACGTCTCTTTTTTGCTGAAAAATCAACCGTAAGATATACCATGGGAGAATTTGTTCCCAGTCAGGGAATAATCGCTGAAACGGGAGAAGTAATATCTGTAAACCAATCTCAACTGGATTTAAACCCGGTTGTACATACAAGCATAATTGATACTAATAACACTAAAACAGGCTACCTGTTTTATGCTGAATTTTTAAATGGGGATAACGGGCAGTTTAATGACAGTCTTGATATGGCTATTCAGGATTTTAAGACTGAGGGAGTAACAGATCTGATAGTAGATTTACGATATAACCTTGGCGGAGATATAGAAGCAGCACAAAATCTTGCAAATGCCCTTGTATCAAACTCTGCCGCTCAGGCCGAAGAAGTGTTCGTTAAATTTGAGTACAACGAGAGTGTTGAACAAGAGATTATTAACGAAGAAGGTCAAAACTCCGAAAGATTGACTAGAAAGTTTTCGCAAGTTCCGGAAAACCTGGGTTTGCAAAGAGTGTTTTTTTTAACAAGTGAAAAAACAGCATCAACAAGTGAGTTATTGATAAATGGGCTTAGCCCCCATATGAATGTTGTTAAAGTTGGAGAAGCTACCAGCGGTGAGTTTTTTGGTGCAACAATGATAAAAGGAGAGGATGCTGTACCTCCGAACGACTACATTATTGTGCCGGTATTTGTGCAATATGTAAATTCAGAAGGGTCAGCTAATTTAGTGCTTGGGTTACAACCTGAAATTGAGGCTGAAGATGATTTATTACAGCCATTTCAAATCGGAGATGTGGAAGACCCGTTACTTGGAGCCGCAATTGACTTTATTTTAACCGGATCTCAAAGTTCTCAAAAGCTTTCTACTTTCAAAGAGTATGAAATTCTTCCGGACAGGATAAAAAAAGCAAAAGGAAGTCTGATATTCAAAGCAGAAAGGAAAAAGTAAGCATAGAACTTTAAGAGTACATTTTCGAGTTCACAACTTTTTACCCATTCCTTGCTTATCTAGCAATACATTCAGTTATTCAATTCTGTAATAACTAACTAAACTAACTTCGGTACTACTATGAAGGCAAGAAAGCTATTCTATTCTGCAATCACTTGTTTGATTGTTTCATTTTTTATGGTTGATACTTCTTCGGCTCAGATATTCGGGCACGGAGAGGAAACAGATTCTCCTGCTTATAAAAAAGAACTCTTTAAGGATCTAAATTATAGAAATATAGGACCATACAGGGGCGGCCGCTCAGTTGCTGTATCTGGTCATGCGTCACAACCGTACACTTTTTACACGGGTTTTACCGGAGGTGGAGTTTTTAAAACTACAGATGGGGGAAGTAGCTGGATCAACATTTCAGATGATTACTTTAAAACAGGTTCCGTGGGAGCGATCACAGTTGCACCTTCTGACCCGAACGTGATCTATGTAGGAATGGGAGAAACGGATATACGAGGAAATATGAGTGCCGGTGATGGGATGTATAAATCTACTGATGCCGGAAAAACCTGGAAGCATATCGGATTAGGGGAAAGTCAGTTTATTGGTGATATAGAAGTACATCCGTCGAATGATGATATCGTTTGGGTTGCTGCTATGGGGCAGATTTTCGGAACTGACGGAAATGAAGAAAGAGGAGTTTTCAAATCTACAGATGGAGGAGCTACCTGGAAAAAAGTTTTATTCCGAAATAATAAAACCGGAGCTGTGGACATCGCCGTTGATCCAAACAATCCCAGAATTTTATTTGCATCACTTTGGGAAGCTTACAGAAATCCTTGGGAAATGAGTAGTGGTGGTGAAGGAAGTGGTTTATTCAGAAGCAAAGACGGCGGAGAAACCTGGGAAGAAATTTCAAAATTTCCCGGAATGCCAAAAGGATTACTTGGAAAGATCGGTGTCGCTGTTTCGCCCGCAAACTCAAACAGAGTTTGGGCTATTATTGAAAATCAAAATGGTGGAGGGTTGTTCCGTTCAGAAAATGGCGGTGACACCTGGAGAAGAATTAGTGCAGACAGGAATCTTCGTCAAAGAGCCTGGTATTATTCTAAAGTTATTGCTGATCCGAAAAATGAAAATGGTGTTTATGTTCTTAATGTAGGTTTCTGGAAGTCTACTGATGGAGGAAGTAAATTCAGCAGGATTGGAACTCCACATGGTGATCATCATGATCTGTGGATCGACCCCAATGATCCGCAACGTATGGTAATTGGAGATGATGGTGGAGGTCAGGTAACGTACAATGGTGGAGAAGGTTGGTCCTCATATTATACATCAGCGACAGCGCAAATTTATCAGGTTACTACGGATAATCAATTTCCGTATATGGTGTACGGAGCTCAGCAGGATAACAGCACGTTTGCCATCAAGAACAGAACAAATGGCTTTGGAATTGATGAAAGCGATTGGTGGCCGGTAGCCGGTGGTGAAAGTGGATACATTGCTCCTGATCCGGAAGATCCGAATGTTACTTTCGGTGGAAGTTATGGTGGTTATCTAAACAAATATGATAAAGAACTTGGGTTAAGTGACCGTGTTGATGTTTGGCCGGACAACCCGATGGGTGCAGGAGCTGAAAATCTGAAGTATAGATTTCAATGGACCTTTCCGATTGTGATCTCTCCTCATAATCCTGACGTTCTGTATACGACTTCTCAACATGTACATCGTTCAACAGATGAGGGAATGAGCTGGGAAGTTATTAGTGATGATCTCACAAGAAATGATAAAGAAAAGCAGAAAGAATCAGGTGGGCCGATCACGAAGGATGATACCTCAGTAGAGTATTACAATACGATCTTTACTTTTGTTGAGTCCCCAATTCAGGAAGGAACATTCTGGGCAGGCTCTGATGATGGTTTAATTCATATCAGCAGAGATAACGGAGAAACCTGGGAAAATGTAACACCGAAAGGATTACCGGAAACAATGATCAGTATAATTGACGCTTCTCATCATGACGCAGGAACAGCTTATTTTGCTGCAACAAGATACAAGTTCAATGACTTTGCTCCGATGATCTACAAAACCACAAATTATGGTAAAAGCTGGACGAAGATCACAAAAGGAATTCCTGCAATGGATTTCACTCGCGTAGTCAGAGAAGATCCCAACAAAAAAGGTTTATTGTATGCGGGAACAGAAACCGGTGTATATGTTTCTTTTGATGCGGGTGAAAACTGGCAGGATCTGCAATTAAATCTTCCGGCTGTTCCTGTTACAGATATGGCCGTTCATAAACGTGACAAAGATCTTGTGGTGGCTACTCAGGGACGTTCGTTCTGGATATTGGATGATCTTCCTGTTCTGCATCAAATGAGTGATCAGATCTCAAAAGCAGAAAATCATCTTTTCCAACCGGAGAGAACATACTTGTTCGGAGGTCCCAGCTTCAGCAGACCGGGTTCTACTGTAGGGCAGAATCCTGAACGAGGAGCTGTTTTCTTTTACACACTGAAAAATGAGGCAGAAGAAGAGATCAAACTGGAAATTATCGATCCTTCGGGAAATACCATAAGAACCTATTCCAGTATCAAAGATGATAATGATCGTCCGGTAAAAGAGTCATCTACTTTTTACGAAGAAGAAGATCAAACCAGACCAAGTGTGGTAGCAAATCAATCCGGACTAAATAAGTTTGTTTGGGGATTGGATTATCCTGACGTAACCAGAATTGATGGCACACAAATTCTCTGGGCAGGTAATACTTCAGGTCCTTCAGCTATTCCGGGAACGTACACTGTGAAAATGCATATCGGCGATGAGGTTGTTGCAGAACGTAATTTTGAAGTGGTTAAAGATCCAAGATTGGAAAATGTAACTCAGGAAGATTTCGTTGCACAGTTCGAGTTGGTTAAAACCATCAAAGCAAAACTGGATACTACGCATAAAACCATCAACAGAATACGTGAGGTTCGCAAAGAGATCAACGAAATGATGGCTGAAGCAAAAGACAATAAAGAGATTCAGGAAAAAGCGAAAACGATATTGGAAGCAATGTCAGAAGTTGAAAATGAACTGATGCAAACCAAAGCCGAAGCAACTCAGGATGTATTGAATTTTGAGATCAAGTTGAATAATAAACTTGCTGCTTTAGCGAGCACTGTAGCCACCGGTTATGGAAGGCCTACTCAACAGCAGTATGCGGTCTACGAAGATCTTGCGGAAAAAGTGGACGTTCAATTCAAGCGCTTGCAAGCAGTTTGGGACGGTGAATACGAAAACATCATTCAGGAATTTGAAAGCAAAGGCGGTAAGATTCAGAATTGATTTAAAAATTAGTTAATAGTTAATCGTTATCTGAGGAGCGATTAACCATTCCGAAAAGTTCTTGAGGTCAGACGGGCTACAGCCGTCAGACCGAACTTATTATCGATTATTCCATCTGACGGATAACCCGTCTGATGGGATTTTAAAGCGACTGTGTATTAATTAAAATTCTCTTTCTTATACTCAGAATCATAATCTGACTTTTTGCTTATAAGTTTGTTAAGGTATCCGAAAAGATAATTTACGATAACAAGAATGAATGTAGTTCCAACTCCTAGCCAATATTGCTTAAGGGCTATACTTATTCCAATCCCTGCGGCCATTAAAATGGTGGCGGCAGTAGTGAGATATCGTACAACCGGACTCGAAGAGCTTTTTAAAATAGTTCCGGCGCCAATAAAACTGACACCTACTACAACGGCATGAACCATACGAATCGGGTCAACACCAAGTCCTTCCGGTTGAATGAGCTGATTGAAATCTATGATCACTATTCTCCCCAAAGAAACCAATAACGCTGCTGAACCCGAGATGATCATATTGGTTCGGAATCCGGCTGGTTTCTGTTTCCATTCTCGTTCCAGTCCCAGAATCCCTCCAAGTATAAGAGCGATGGTTACATCTAATAAAATTTGCGCTTGTTCATACATGAAAACCCGAAATAAGTAAAGAGTCTCTTATTCTAATGGGTTATAGAAGGTTTTGTTCCGTTACGCCATATTTAATTCCATCTGACGGATAGCCCGTCTGATGGAAGACCTAAATTGAGATATTCTCAATCATCACTTTTAACTTCTTTCTTCTCACCTTTCACTTCCTCACTCTTAGGCATCGCATTCCTGAAATTAATATCTCTTTGAGGGAATGGAATCTCGATATCATATGCTCTGAACTTTCTGACGATGGCTTGATTCAGTCCATTTAGGATCGAGTAATGTTCTTTCACGTTTCCAACCCAAACGATCAGCTTCATATTCCAGGAAGAATCACCGAATGAGCGCAAGTGTACATCATGTTTTGGAGTGTGTAATATGGATTCACTTTCTTCAGCAACTTCGTTGAGCGCCTTTAATACTAGATCTAAATCTGATCCGTAAGCCACGCCCACATCAATAACTAAACGATAAGTTGGATCTCCGTAAGAATAGTTGACTACATTTTTTGAAATGAACTCAGAATTCGGAACAATTACAGAAATGTTATTGATCGATCGAACGGTGGTAGAGCGTATATTAATTTCCTGAACATCTCCTTCAATATCATTTACCAATACACGATCTCCAATGCTGATCGGGCGTTCAAAAAGGACGATCAAACCTGAAATAAAATTCGAAGTGATATTCTGTAAACCAAAACCAATACCAACAGAAAGAAAACCAAAGATCACTGCAAGTCCGGTAAGGTCAACGCCCACGAATTGGAAAGAGACCAACATCCCGATGATCATGACCACATATTGAGTCATCCTGGAAAGCGTAAACCGCAGACCTGGATCTTTAATAAATCGGGGTAATACTTTATTGTTTAGTATCCGCTTTACAAAACTACCCAGATAAGTAAACCCAATTAGGAAGAAAATGAAGATACAGATCGAAAGAAGTGTAACAGGAGTATCTTTAAGTTCGAATAAAGTAGTATTAAAAAGAGTACCCAGATAATCAAAGATCTCACTTGGGGTGAGATCATCTATGGTAGGTAAAGATTGGGTGGAGTCTGCTTGCATATTTTCTTGATTAGGTTGAGAGAAAATAAACAAATCTGAACGAACCGCAGTTAATTAATTTCTACGAACATGTTCCTTCTTGCCACCTTCACGATCTCTGCGCGACTTTATCATTCGTTGAACCAGCGAATCCAATTTTTGAAGTTGTTCGGGGGTGCAAAGCGCTCTGATATTAGAAATGTGCTCATAGGTTCGGAACTCCATATTGGAGACTAACATTCCGATTTCAGTAGTTAAAGAATCAACGGTTTCAATAGAAACGCCATCAACCCGGGTAAGACGGAACATTTCCCTGCGTTTTTCATCGATCTTTTGTTGAATTTCTTTTGTCTCAGTTCTGTGGCTGGAGTTTAAAGAATCATATGCTTGTTTCTGCTCTTCGGTAAAGCCAAGTTCTTTTTCAACAAAAGTTCTTCTTTTGTCTCCGTCTCTTCGGTCACGATCTCGCTTTCCAAGTTCAGGACCAACAACTAAACCGATAAGAATCAGGTTCAGTAAAACCAAAACAGAGATGGATATAATGGTAAATCGTTTGTTTTCAAATAAACCCATGGCTTACTCCAAAGAGGTTAAAGTTGCATAATCGGGAAAATACTCCTCAGAATACTCTGAGATATCTTCAGTTGTCTGTCCGCTGTCAGAAGTGGTAGAATAAAAAAGAATGGCAGAAACATTCAGGATCAATATTAAAATAACAGCGGCATATTTCCGCACTTCTGAAAGAGTGAAGATGGTAGCTGTTTTAGGAGCGTTCTGGTTGTCAATTTCATCAAAACGAGCAAAAAGAGCTTCTTCAAAATCATCACTGGTTGAAAGAAAAGCAGGCTTTTCAGCATCTTTCATCAGTTGGTTTATATGGGTTTGTATGTCTTTTTCTGATTTCATAATTCTTCCGATAAAGGATTAGGCGAAATGTGTTGTAAAAACTTGTGCTCTTTAAAAATAATTTTCATAATTGTCCTCCATGATCTTTCTGAGGTTTTGTTTACTTCGGTGAACCAAGGACTCTATAGAAGACAAACTCTTTTCCATGATGTCTGCAATCTCTTTGTAACTAAGCCCGTCTTGTTGGCTGAGAACAAAAGCTGTTCGCTGGGTATCAGCAAGCCGGTTCAAAGAATCCTGAATAAATATCTGCTGCTGTTTTTGGTAGAGTTCTTCTTCCGGATCAGGCAGGTCGGATGCAGTTTGTGACATTTCTAGGTCGGCAGCTTCTGATCGTACACGTTTCTCGAAGTAAGCAGCGCGTTTAAGGCTTCGGCGCTTTTTCAGTTCATCCAAAGATCTGGAAACAGCGATTCTGTACATCCAGGTAAAAAGAGAGGCTTCTTCTTTAAAATTGGAAATGGTTTTGTATACCTCAGTAAATACTTCCTGAGTAAGGTCTTCAGCGTCATCAATGTCTTTCAGGTATCCATAACAAACATTCAGGATTGGGTCTTTGTATTCACGAACTAATTGCTGAAACGCAGTTCGGTCTTTATCCCGTAATCGTTGTATGAATTTCTTTTCTTCCACTAAAGCCAATTTAATGTTTTAGACGAAGGAATTAAGAATTTCTTTCAGAAGAATTTCTTCCGGAAAACAACTGTAGGGATGTAATGCATTACATCCCTACAGTTATTGTGTTTAAGAACTTACTTTTTGAGTTTCACAGGTTTTGTTTGCCAGATCTCATCTGCATAATCCAGAATAGTTCGATCGCTGGAGAATTTGCCGATGTTAGCCACATTCAAAATAGCCTTTCTGTTCCATTCGGATTGATCTTTGTAAAGCTCTTCAACTTCTTCCTGCTTTTTTACATAAGCTTCGTAATCTGCCATAACCATGAAGTAATCTCCTTTGTGGAGTAATGCGTCAACAATAGGCTGGAAAAGCGTTGGATCTTCTTCACAGAAGAAACCGGTACGAATTTGATCGATCACTTTTTTCAACTCAGTATTGGCATTGTAGTAATCCCATGGATTATAACCCTGTTGACGAAGTTCGTCCACTTCTTCCACCGTTAATCCAAAGATGAAAATATTATCGTCTCCAACTTCCTCTTTTATCTCAACATTTGCTCCGTCAAGGGTGCCGATAGTAAGAGCGCCGTTCAGTGCAAATTTCATGTTGCCGGTTCCCGAAGCTTCCATTCCGGCAGTAGAAATTTGCTCGGATAGATCAGCGGCCGGAATCATCATTTCCGCTAAGGTAACCCGGTAATTTTCAAGGAAAATACACTTCAGTTTATCGCTTACTTCCGGATCGTTATTAACCTTCTCACCAATGCTGTTGATAAGCTTGATGTGAAGCTTTGCCATTGCATAACCCGGAGCGGCTTTTCCGCCAAAGATCACCGTTCTTGGAACAATATCAAGATCAGGATTTTCTTTTAAACGGTTATATAATGTTGCTACATGTAAAGCAGCCATCAGTTGACGCTTATACTCATGAATTCTCTTGATCTGAATATCAAACATAGACTTTGGATCAACCTCGATTCCTTGTTCTTCTTTGATATAATCAGCCAACAGCTTTTTGTTTTCCAGCTTTATCTTACCAAACTTTTTCTGGAAAGTTTTTTTCTTTGCTGATGGAGCCAGCTTTTTTAGATGATCTAGATCGGTGATCCATTTATCTCCGATCTCATCAGTGATCAGGTCGGATAGATCAGGATTACATTGCTTCAACCACCTTCGTGGAGTTATTCCATTGGTTTTGTTGGTGAATTTATCAGGATAGAGCTCGTCAAAATCCTTAAACATGGTTTCTTTTACCAATCGGGAATGAAGTGCGGCAACACCGTTCACCTTTCTGGAACCAACAATTCCTAAATGTGCCATATGTACGACAGGATCTTCCCCTTCGCCGATTATGCTCATTCTCTTCATACGAGCAGTATCGTTTCCATGTGTTGCTTTGATGGTATCCATAAAGCGACGATTGATCTCATGGATAATATTCAGGTGTCTTGGTAAAAGGTTTCTCATCAACGAAACCGGCCATTTTTCCAAAGCCTCAGGAAGTAAAGTATGATTGGTATAAGCCATTGTATTGGATGTAATATCCCAGGCTTTTTCCCATGGCATGTGTACTTCGTCAAGCAAAACTCTCATCAACTCAGGAATCGCCAGATTTGGATGAGTATCGTTACACTGAATGGCAACGCGTTCCGGAAATTTACTCCAGTCATCAGTTCCTTTCTTGAAACGTCTGATAATATCCTGCATAGAAGCGGATACAAGGAAATACTCTTGTTTCAAACGGAGTTCCTGACCTACAAAAACTTTGTCGTTCGGATAAAGAACACGTGTGATATTTTGTTCAAGTTGATTGTCTTTTACGGCATCAATGTACTGTCCCTGATTAAAGCTTTTTAGATCTAAAGTGGCATCAGATTCCGCCTTCCATAATCGCAGATTGTTTACAATTCCATTATCGTATCCGGGAATAGGAGTATCGTAAGCAACGGCTTGAACTTTGCGGGTATTTTCCCAACTGTAATGATGTCCGCCATCTCCGTTTTGAGCAGCACCTTGGTGCCCATAAAATTCTACCGGATATTGAACTTTTGGACGGACAATATCCCAGGGATTTCCATAACGCAACCAAAGATCCGGTTTCTCGATCTGAAACCCGTTTTCCATGGTTTGATAGAAAATTCCGTAGTCATAACGCAAACCGTATCCAATAGCGGGAATGCCTAATGTTGCCATGGAGTCCAAAAAACAAGCTGCAAGTCTTCCGAGACCACCATTTCCAAGTCCGGCGTCCCATTCTGCATTTCGGATGTCATCATAATCCAAACCAACATCCTGTAAAGCATCAGCGATTTCTTGTTGAACATCCAGATTAACTACCATGTTATCCAGCAGGCGACCAATCAGGTATTCCATGGATAAATAGTAAACCCGTTTTGCTCCGGAATTATGATAATGTTGCTGAGTTGTTAACCAGCGCTCATTTAACCGATCCATTAAAGTGAGAACCACGCTACGGTAATTATCCCAATTTGTGGTTGAGTACTCGTCCTTTGCCAAGGTATGACGAAGATGCATTTTAATATCTTCGCGAAGGGAGTTTTTATCCATTCCCGATCTTAGATCCAGAGTTGAAGAAATCTTCTTTTTAGCCATTATAGGTGCTGATTAATAATCTTAAATATGAAATAAATTAGCTGATCTGTTTCTTGTAGATACCCAGATCAGGCTCAAAATTTGGGCGAGATAAATTCGCTGAAAATCCGAGACTATGAAACGATTCATATGCATGAATTGCAACAAAATCCTGTTCAAAAATTCCAAAAACACTGGAACCGCTTCCACTCATTGAGGCGTAGCTTGCTCCGAACTCGTAGCATTGGTCTTTGATATTGCCAACAATATTCATTCGTGGAAAAACGGAAGCTTCCAGATCATTTATGATAAGGTATTTCCATTCTTCCAAGGGCTCATCGATGAGAACTTTCTTTAAAGAAAATTCGGGCTCCGGATTGGGTTCCACAAAATTGTATGCTTCTGGAGTGCTGCTTGGTTCTCCGGGAAAAATAGTAACGATCCAACCGTCGGGTTGAATATTTAAAGGTTCAATTTCTGTTCCTAATCCTGTTGCAAAACCGGGCTTTCCCTGAATAAAAAAGGGAACATCTGCTCCTAGCTTTCTTCCAAGCTCCATTAATTCCGTTTCCTGTAAACCCAGATTGGCGATCTTGTTGATCATCCTGAGTGTTGTAGCCGCGTTACTGCTGCCACCGCCAAGTCCCGCTCCTGCTGGAATATTTTTTTGAACTTTGATACGAAACTGATCTTTTAACCCTGCTTCTTTCTCAAGTAGATTTACGGCTTTTACTATCAGATTGGTATCATCTACAGGAATTTTTTCGTCGCTCATAGTTAAGCTGTTTCTGCTCGATGGTGTTATCTCAAAGCGATCTGTCCATTCGATAAAACAAAAACCAGTCTCAATGTTATGATATCCTGAGTCAAGCCTCTCCAAAACGTTGAGCCCGATATTGATCTTAGCGTATGAATTTGATACCCAAACTTCCTTCACTTAATTACTCCTCCTCCAAGAATTTATCCTTATTATTCATCATGTACTCAAAAGCAGCATCACGATCATTCGGAATTTCACCGTTTAATATAGCTTCTTTTACGGCGTGTTTTATATCTCCGATTGTTTTGCTTGGCTTAATTTGAAGTGCTTCCATGATCTCTTCTCCGGAAAGAGGATTTTTCCAGTTTCTGATATGATCTTTCTTTTCAACTTCCTTGATCTTCTTTTCAACTCTGTTAAAGTTTTTCTGGAACCGCTCTACTTTATTGTCATTCTTACTGGTTATGTCAGCTCTGCAAAGTGTCATAAGATCATCAATATCATCTCCGGCTTCAAAGATCAACCTTCTTATGGCACTGTCACTCACTTCTTCTGAAACTAACGCAATAGGGCGCAGATGCAGGCGTACCAATTTTCTCACATATCGCATTCTTTCATCAAGTGGTAGGCCTAGTTGACGAAAAATACCTTTTGTCCATTTCGCACCGAGGGCATCATGCCCATGAAAAGTCCAGCCGGCCTTATTATCAAATCTTTGAGTAGGTGGTTTTGCGATGTCATGCAAAATAGCAGCCCATCTCAGCCAAAGGTCTCCTCCATATTCAACAACATTATCCAGTACTTGCAGAGTATGCCAGAAATTGTCTTTATGAGTTTGTCCATTCTTTTCTTTTACACCTTGCAATCGATGCATTTGAGGGAAAAACTGTTTCAGTAAACCAGTATGAAATAAATGAGCAAACCCGATTGACGGCTTATTACTCATTATTATTTTATTCAGCTCAGTAATAATTCGCTCTTTAGAAATGATTTCAAGTCTGGGAGCCATTTCAGAAATAGCATGGTAAGTTTTCTCCTCGATCTCAAAATTCAGCTGCGTGGTAAAACGAATAGCGCGGAGCATTCTAAGCGGATCGTCATCAAAAGTTTGTTTTGGATCAATAGGTGTTCTGATCAGCTTGTTTTTTAAATCCTGAATTCCTCCGAATGGATCTACAAGCGTACCAAAGTCTTCTTCATTCAAACTCCAGGAAAGCGCATTAATCGTAAGATCGCGCCGAAGTTGATCATCTTGAAGAGTTCCGTCTTCCACAATGGGTTTTCTGGAATTCTTACGATAGCTTTCTTTGCGCGCTCCTACGAACTCCAGTTCAAATTCATCGGTTTTTACAAGCGCAGTTCCGAACTGTTTGAACACAGAAAGATGGGATCCTTTTAAAGCTTGATGAACCTTCTCAGCTAAAGAAATTCCGGAGCCAAGCGTAACAAAGTCGAGGTCAGGTTCTGTTTGTTTAAGTCGGTCAAGGTAAAAGTCGCGCACATAACCACCCACAATGTAAACCGGTTGGTTTATGGAAGCAGCGGCTTTGCTTATGACTTCAAAAACAGACTTATGTGAAGCGGGTATTTGTAGCGGAAAATTCATCGGCAAAAGATACCAATCTTATAGGATGCTTTCAGGGGTTTGTTTTATAAAATTAATAGCAGGGTAAATAAAAAGGATATGAACCATGGGATTTCCATCAAACTGGTTAATAGCAACAAATGGCAGTAAATATGCAAGTGAAGCCGTAAAGCACGCCGGCTTGTTAAGCTCGCTTTTAAACAATAAACCAACAGTTACGATTCTTGTGGTTGCAGATGATAAGGAAAGCGAAGATACCGCCAAAGGAATTGTTGAAATGGCAAAATTTTTATTCGAGACAAACAGTGGTCCGGAAATGGATCCTGAGTTGGTTGTGGAGATAGGCGAGCCGGGAAAAACTATTATAAAAACAGCTGAGAAATTAGATAGCGACCAAATTTTTATAGGCGGCGCTGATTTTAAATGGGATATAAATGACGGGAAGCCGGGCGGGATCAGCAATTACATTATTAATAAATTTAATGGGGTTATTACTGTGGTGAAATAATAGTTGTTCATTTTAGTTTATTCATTAAATTATAACATTGTTATAACAAAATTAAACTTATGGAAACCAAAGTCAGAAAAGTTGGAAATAGCTTAGGATTAACCCTTCCTAAAAACGTAGTAGAAGAGCTTCATCTTAAAGATGGTGATACACTTTCTATCGAAACGAAGGATGGAAACTTGAACCTGAAGCCTGTAAATGTTGAATTTGAAGAATGGGCAGAGGCTTATCGTCAAGCTAATATTGATTATAAGGAAGTTTTAAACGAATTAGCTAAGTGATAAAATTTCTTGATAAGAAGACAATTTTAGAATTCCATGAAAATCAAATAAAGCTTTATGGCGGAGCTTCAGGAATAAGGAGTGAAGAGTTGTTAGAATCTGCTTTATCCCAACCTCAGGTTAGTTTTGGTGGTGATTACATTTGTAAAGACATATTTGAGATGGCTGCAACATATGGATTTCATATTTGTCAGAACCATCCTTTTTTTGATGGGAATAAAAGAACAGCACTTATTGCAATCTATACCTTCTTGTTTGTTAATGGATATCGTTTGAACGCCAACAAAAAAGGACTATATGCAATAATTATAGCATTGTCTAAGGGAGAGCTTGATAAAAAGGAGTTAACTTTTTATTTAGAAAGTAATAGTCAAAAGATCAGTTAAATACAGAATTATGAAAGCGACAGTAACTTACATTTTTTGTTTTTCCATACTTTTAATTTCATGTAATGTGATCAATTTCGGTTCGGGCGATCTAACAACCGATCTGGGACTAGGAGAGGCAGAAATAACCAATGTTCAGGATATTGAAGCAACTTTTACAGTACGGAACGGAACAGATAATGTAAAAAAATATTCGTTTCCTTCAGGGTGTCAAGTTTCCTTTTTACTTTCTAAAGACGGTGTCAAAAAGTTACGCTCTGAGGAAAACTTAGGTTGTATCACAATCGTAACCGGAATCGAATTAAATCCCAATGAAAGCGAAACGTTCAAGCTACCAACACTTTTTGATGTTGAACTTGAACCTGGTAATTATTCTATAAAAGCTTATTTGATTGGTTACGAAAACAAAGTATTTGCAACACAAAGCTTCAATGTAAACTAAATAATCAATTCACTAAATTTCAGATTCTAATGATTTCACGAACCAACATTCCTGTTCTAATAGTTATTTTTTTGCTGCTTTTGGTCTCTTGTAATGTGATCAATTTCGGATCCGGAGATTTAGAAACCAATCTGAACCTGGAAGAGAAAGAAATAACTAATGTTCAGGAAATCGAAGCGATTTTTACAGTAAGGAATAATACAAGTGAAACTAAAGAGTATGGCTTTTCATCCGGATGTCAGGTTTCTTTCTTAATCACTAAAGGCGACACAAAAGTTATTAGGTCAGAAGAAAATTTATTTTGCACTGCTGCCTTAACCAGTTTCAAGCTGGACAAGAGTGAAAGTAAAACCTTCGAATTACCAACTTACTTTGATATTGATTTGAAATCCGGGACATACTCCATCAAAGCTTATCTTATTGGCTACGAAGATGAAGTATATGCTACAAAAAGCTTTAGTGTAAACTAACCGGAAGTTACTCGATCTCTAAATTCGAATGATCCCCGACATCTACTTTGCCTTTCACATTTTTGAGTGAAGTATGCGCCCCAATTGTAGAACCTTCAGTTTCAACATTTTCCAGAACTGCATTATCTCTAATGATAGAGTTCTTGATAGTTGAATTCTTGATTGTGGTCCCTTCTTCAATACTTACATGTGGTCCAATTTTACTGGATTCGATATTAACACCGTCCGCAATAAATACGGGAGGGATAATCTCAGAACCGGGAAACTTAGAAGCATTGAAAGTTGGGTTTTCTTTGGCTACGATTTCGCCGGTAGTTTCTAACCAGGCCGGTAAAGTACCGCAATCCAACCATTCGTCAACAGTAGCAATTTTGAAGACTTTTCCTTCATTGATCATGTTATCAAGGGCGGCAGTAAGGAAGTATTCGCCACCGGGGCCTTTTAGTCCATCATCCATAACACGATTTACTTGGCGCTTAAGCTCTTGCCCATCTTTGAAATAATACACTCCGATAATGGCAAGATCAGAAATAAATTCTTTAGGCTTTTCAACAAACCCGGTGATCTTCTCACCTTCGTGGACAGCAACTCCAAATCTAGACGGGTCTTCAACTTTCTTGAGCCAGATCACACTATCAGCTCCATCTAGATCAAATTTTTCTTTACTGTCAAATAGAGTATCTGCAAAGGCGACGATCACTTCACCTTCCAGATCTTCATTCGCACAAGCTACAGCATGCGCAGTTCCTAAAGCAGGAAATTGAACACGGAAAGTTGTTTTTGCGTCGTGGCGATCACTCATGGCTGTGAGCTGATCTTTGATATCCTGACCAAAATCAGGACCTAATATGTATACGATTTCTTCAATTTTGCGATCCAAAGTTCGAATAAAAGTCTCGACCAGTCGCTCAATGATCATGGTTCCTGCAACAGGGAGCAAAGGTTTTGGAACGGTATGAGAGTGAGGGCGAACTCGTGTTCCGCGACCCGCCATTGGGATAATTAATTTCATATATTTGTCTCCGGTTCGAAACTTTGTTTTAATTGTGCGGTGAATATAAGAGCGTTCTCACTCAATATCGAGAAGATCTGTATTTAACTGCTAAACATCACATTCTAATAATCTACGGCTTGGATTGGTACCTAACTTTACTTAATTACTTTTCGATTTTTTTCTGTGTCATACTTTTCAGATATCATTGGTACAGAACTCGTTTTTTTGTTCACACATTCCAGCAGGTTGGATATAAAAATAATGAATATTGGCAATGGCTTCGGGCGCACTGGGACGAAAAGGTAATCCCAATTGATCTTGGAGTTTTTAATCTCATTTTATTGATTTCCGTTGCTGCAGATGGTTTTTTTGGATCCGTTGTTACAAAAAATACCTTAGCAGTAATTTTCTTTGTCTATGCGATTTTCTGGTTGAGTTCGGTAAAAAGATATAAGCAGGATAAAGTGAAAAAGCCTTTGATACTTACCAACAGAGTTAAAAGGTTATTGATTCCGGTTTTGGTTTTAGGGATTCTTTTCCCGGGATTTTTGACAGTTGAAGCTTACACTGGTCGATACCTTTACAATTACAGCCCCGGACTTTTAAATTTTGATATCATTCTCTTGGTTTTTGGATGGGTGTTCTCTGCCATTCTGATTCCTTTTTTTATTTTCGTTGGAAGTTGGATAACGAAACCTATAGAAAGATCTATTCAGGAAGGATTTAAGAAGCAAGCCAGAAGAAAACTCGAATCCATGCCTCACCTTAAGGTCATTGCAATTACAGGAAGCTATGGCAAAACAAGTACTAAGTTTATGGTTCGTGATCTTTTGAAGGAAAGATTCAGTGTTTGTTCAACCCCGGGAAGCTATAATACTCCAATGGGTATTTGCAAGGTTATCAATAACGACCTGCAGTCTCACCATCAGATATTGATATTAGAAATGGGTGCTCGTTATGCCGGAAATATTCAGGAATTATGTGATATTGCTCAACCTGACATTTCCATCATTACGAATGTAGGAGTTGCTCATTTGGAAACGTTTGGTTCTCAAAAAGTAATAGCAGAAGAGAAAGGAACTCTTGTAGATAATCTGGCTGCCGGAGGCGTGGCAATTCTGAATGCTGATGATGAGTTAGTGCGAAAAATGGGAGAGGAGCGCACTGAAATAGAAAGGATTCTTGTAGGCTTGAATTCCGGTGATATTACAGGAACTGATATTAGTTACAATAATGAGGGTACAAACTTTCTATTAAGTATTGGTGAAGAAAAAATATCCATTCAAACAAGACTATTGGGTGCTCACAACGTGCAAAATATGTTACTGGCAATTGCAACAGCTCATCATTTTGGAATCAGGGCAAAAACGATGGCATTGGGCGCGAAAAATATTGAGCCGGTTGAGCATCGGTTAGAACTGAAAAAATCAGGCAACTTTTTTATAATTGATGACGCTTTTAACTCAAATCCGGTAGGGGCAAAGAATGCTATTGAAATTCTGTCACAATTCTCGTCGGGCAGAAGAATAGTTATTACCCCCGGGATGGTAGAACTTGGTGAAATTGAGTTCGAAGAAAACAGAAAATTTGGCGAAGCTGTTGGTAAAGCAAATCTGGATAGAATTATTTTGGTAGGAGAAGAAAGGGCAAAGCCAATTCTAGAGGGTATAAATTCAATTGCAGATCAGAAAGAAAACATTACAGTGGTAAATTCTTTGTTTGAAGCTAATGACTTACTGAAGTCTTATATCCAATCTGGAGATGTAGTGCTTTATGAGAATGACTTACCGGATTTATATAACGAGTAAAGAATAATATCTATTCATATCTGATTGCGTCAGCGGGTTGTACTTCTGATGCTCGGGTAGCCGGCATCCAGCTAGCTGCAATACAAAGGAAAAGGCTTCCACCCAAAATTATAGCGACATCCGTAAACTGAATTTGAACCGGATATGCGTCAATCAGAAAAGCAGTTGAAAGTTTGATGATATGAAACTTGAGCTGCATCCAGCTCAACAACAACCCCAGCGCGCCTCCAAAGATACAACCGATCAACCCTATATATAATCCCTGTTTTCGGAATATCTTTTTAATTGCTGCTTTTGAGTAGCCCATAGTAATTAATATTCCAATATCTCTTCTCTTTTGGATGACTATCATGGTTAATGAGCCCACAATATTTAGTACAGCTACAATTATTATGATCATCAAAATTGCATATGCGCCCCATTTTTCAAGATACATAACATCATACAATGCTTTCTGAAGATCATACCACGAAGAAACTTTGTAATCTGTGCCTAATTTACTTTGCAATGCAGGCTTAAGTTGTGGAGCTAATTCGCTATCAGTAATTTTAATATCGATGCCCGAAATGCTTTTTCTCGATTTAAACAGCCTTTGGGCTGCAGTAATATCAATAAAAATCTGGGCACCCCCACCAATTTGTTCAAGTTCATACGATCCTCTTACTTCGAACCGGTAAAGTCTGGGTGCTGTTATTTGAGTCAATGTTCTGCGCATTGCTGAAGCACTTAATAAAGCTACCTCATCTCCTAATTCGAGATCAAGTTCGTTTCTTAGTTGTTCATTTATCACCAGTCCGGGTTTGCCGTTTCTCACGCTTACATCAAATAAACCTGATTTTATACTTTGCTCAATTTCAATTAGTCTTATAAAACTTTCAGTCTCAACCCCTCTTAATTCAACTACTTTATTTTCATTGCCGTTATTAGTGAGCAATGCTTTTCCTTCTACATAGGACGAAAGAAGAGTTACTTCCGGAAGAGATTCAATTTGACTTATTAATCCCTGATTTTGATTAAAAACTCTTGTGCCCGAAGCTTCTACCCGTAAGTCGGGGTCATAATTCAGTAAATATCCCTTTACTACACCAAAAAAACCATTAAGTACTGATAAGACGACTATTAATAATGCTGTACCAATAGTAACCCCAATTATACTTATAAATGTGAGTGTAGAAATAAGAGAAATGTGCTTTTTCGAGAAAAGATATCGTTGGGCAATTTGTCCTGTATAGTGCATAACCATAAAATAGAAAATGAATGGATGTAAAGCATAGCGAATACCTCAAAAGATTTTGTGTAAAATTGCTATCTTCCCAGCCTTAAATAAAGAGGATTAATGAGTTCTACACTTAGCAAAGAAATAATAGCCTCAATTTCAAATGGAACACACGGGGATCCATTTTCGGTTTTAGGCTTACATACAATTGAAGAGAAGGGGAATAAAAAGCTGGTTATACGAGCGTTCCGACCTGAAGCCAAAACTGTTTCCGTGAATATAGGCTCTTCTAAACCTCTGCTTTTAGATAGGATTTCTGAAGAAGGCTTGTTTGAAAAAATTGTTCCGAGAAGAAAAAAAAGGTTTAATTACTCGTTGACGGTGACTCCTTTCAAAGGAAAGAAATTTGAAATAGTGGATTCCTATAACTTTAATTCACTATTAAGTGAATTCGATTTACAGTTGTGGGGTGAAGGAACTCATCAAAAAGCGTATGAGTTTATGGGGGCTCATGTTAAAGAAGTAGATAAAATAAAGGGCATACACTTTGTAGTATCTGCACCGGAGGCTTCAAGAGTTAGTGTGATTGGCTCCTTTAATAACTGGGATGGAAGAGTTCATCCGATGAGAAAGTTCCACGATCAGGGAGTATGGGAAATTTTTATTCCACATGTATCCGAAGGTGATTTGTATAAATTTGAAATAAAGACACCGGTTCAGGACGCTCCTTTATTAAAAGCAGATCCATATGCATTTAAAGCTCAGCTTCGCCCTGATACTTCTTCAGTGGTAACCGGAGATGATGCGTTTAAGTGGACAGATAGAAAATGGATGGCCAGCAGAGAAGAAAAGCAAGCCAAAGACCAGCCCATTTCTATTTATGAATTACATATAGGTTCCTGGAGAAGAAAAGTTGAAAACGGCCGGGATTTTTTGAGTTATCGAGACTTGGCTAAAGAGTTGGTTCCCTACATCAAAGAAATGGGGTTCACTCATATAGAATTATTACCGATTGCAGAACATCCGTATGACCCATCATGGGGTTATCAGATTACCGGATATTTTGCACCAACCAGTAGGTTCGGAGACCCGGAAGACTTTAAGTTTTTTGTCAATGAGTGCCATAAAGCAGGAATAGGTGTTCTGCTTGATTGGGTGCCGGCTCATTTTGCAAAAGACGACCATGGGCTAAGAAGATTTGACGGAACAGGGTTGTACGAACATGAAGACCCAAGGCAAGGAGAGCATCTGGATTGGGGAACTTGTATTTTTAACTTCGGCAGAACAGAGGTTCAGAATTTTCTGGTTTCAAATGCAGTTTTTTGGTGTGATAAATACCATATTGACGGGCTTCGGGTAGATGCTGTTGCTTCTATGCTTTACTTAGATTATTCCCGAAAAGAGGGCGAGTGGGTTCCCAATAAATACGGAGGCAGAGAAAATATAGAAGCAATAAATTTACTTCGAACTGTTAATGATGTGCTCCACTCAATGTTTCCCGGAGTGCTCACATTTGCTGAAGAGTCTACTTCCTGGGGCGGAGTGTCGAGACCAACAGGCACAGGTGGTCTTGGCTTCGATTATAAATGGAATATGGGATGGATGAATGATACGCTTTCTTACATCGAAAGAGATCCAATCCATCGGAAATACCATCAGGACCAGCTTACGTTCTCAATGATATATGCGTTTTCTGAACACTTTACTCTTCCTTTTTCTCATGATGAGGTAGTACACATGAAGCAATCGATGCTTTCAAAAATGCCGGGAGATGATTGGCAGAAGTTTGCAAATCTTCGTCTTCTTTATGCTTATATGTATACACATCCAGGAAAGAATTTACTTTTTATGGGAGGGGAATTCGGGCAATGGTCGGAATGGAACCATGACAATTCATTAGACTGGCATTTATTGGAGTGGGGTAAGCATCAAGGATTACAGCAATTGGTTAAAGACTTGAACAAGGTTTCAAAAAAAGAAAAAGCCCTTCATGAAATTGACAGCGACTGGAGAGGATTTGAGTGGATTGATGTCAGTGATGCTGATAATAGTCTTATTTCCTACATTCGGCGAGGTAAAAATGCGGATGACTTTCTTGTTATAATATTAAATTTTACTCCTACTGTACACCATGGGTATCAAATCGGTGTTCCCAAAGATGGAGACTACGAGGTGCTAATGAATACAGATTCAGAATATTACGGAGGAAGTAACGCCGGAGACGCAGCTATAAAAGCTAAGTGGGGAGAGTGGCACAATCAGCCGGCATATATAAATGTAACGATACCTCCATTAGCGGCACTAATTTTAAAACCTAAAGGATTAGAATGAGATTTCCTCGCTCAAGCGGCACATTGGTTCATCCAACCTCATTCCCGGGGAAATATGGGATTGGAGATTTTGGTACCGAAGCTCGGGTATTCATTGATTTTTTGAAAGAAACCGGGCAAACCATCTGGCAAATACTGCCTTTAACACCTACAGGTTACGGGAATTCTCCTTACGCAAGTTATTCAGCATTTGCAGGTAATCCTTATTTAATTGCTCCGGACATTCTGTCTGAGAAAGGGCTACTCACAAAAAGAGAGACTTTAAAAGCCGAGCTGGCTTCAGGGGTTGAGGTTGATTATGAGAAGTCTTTTAAAGCAAAAGATGATTTGTTTAAGTTGGCTTCAGCTAGGTTTTACAAGAATCTGGATACAAGTGAAAAGAAAAAATTTAATGCATTTAAAAAGCAGAATAAATTCTGGTTAGACGATTATGCATTGTTTATGGCTTGCGGCTTAGACAGAGGGATGCAACCATGGAACACCTGGGACCCCTTACTTGCTCAAAGAGCCCCGGATGCTATAGAAGCTGCGCAAAAAAAATACAAAAATGAAATTGCTCATCAGAATTGGTTGCAGTTTGAGTTTTCTAATCAGTGGTCTGAGCTCAAAGAATATGCAAACAACCAGGGGATCAGAGTAATTGGTGACATTCCAATATTTGTTGATCACAATAGTGCTGATGTATGGGCAAATCCAAAGTATTTCGAAGTTGATAAGAAAGGAAATAGAAAGCTGGTTGCAGGCGTTCCGCCTGATTATTTCAGCAAAACCGGCCAGTTATGGGGAAATCCATTATATAAATGGAAAGTTCTTGAAAAGGAGGGTTTTTCCTGGTGGGTAGAAAGATTTAAACACATGTTTTCTATTTGCGATGCAATAAGGGTGGATCATTTCAGGGGTTTCGATGCATATTGGGAGGTTAAAGCAAACGAAAAAACAGCCGAAAACGGGCGATGGGTGAAAGGCCCCGGAGAGAAATTATTTGATAAAATTCTGGAAAATTGTGGAGAGTTACCCATTTTAGCTGAAGACCTTGGGTTTGTAACTGAAGGAGTCGAAAAACTCAGGGATAAATATAATTTTCCGGGGATGAAAATTATTCAGTTCGCATTTGATTCAGATTCTTCAAATAGTTTTTTGCCGCACAATTACCCTCAGAATTGTGTGGTATATTCCGGGACTCATGATAATGATACCAGCATAGGTTGGTATACTGCAGCTCCGGAGGTAGAAAAGCACAGAGCCAGGGTATATACCCGGTCAACCGGTAATGATATAAACTGGGAATTTATACGTTTAGGAATGTACTCTGTGGCTGATCAGGCAATTTTTCCTCTCCAGGATTTTATGAGTTTGGATACTTCGCATCGATCAAATATTCCCGGGACATCTTCTGATAACTGGAAATGGAGATATACAGAACAGATGTTAAGTCATGTTGATAAAGAAAGAATCAGAGAATTAGTTACAAATACAAACCGAAAATAGCTTATAAAAGCAGTTCTTTAATACCAGTGCAAGAATGAGTATATTTAGGGCTTTGAATTTTAAGATAACATGGCGATTACACTAAAAAATTTACCATACAGAACATATAAGCCTCGCACAAATGGAATGACATTTGTGTTGGATAAGGGTTACAGTGTACGAGAATGTGAAGATTTTTGCGAAGTTGCTTCCGAATCCGTAGATGTAGTCAAGTTAGGATGGGGAACATCTCTTGTTACACAAAACCTCGAAAAGAAACTCGAAGTATATGCCGATGCCGGAATACCTGTTTATTTTGGAGGCACTTTATTCGAAGCATACTTACTGCGAGGTCAATTGGATGAATATCTAAAGTTATTGGATAAGCATAAAATTGATACTCTTGAAGTTTCTAATGGAACCATTTGGCTTTCTGATGAAAAAAAACAAAAAATAATCAGAGAATTAAGTAAAGATTTTAAAGTTTATTCCGAAGTAGGAAGTAAAAACCCAAATGAAATAGTACCGCCATACAAATGGGTAAAAGTAATTCGTGAAGAGCTGGAAGCAGGTGCTGAAAAAGTTATTTGTGAGGCTCGAGAAAGCGGTACTGTAGGGGTATTCAGGCCAAATGGAGAAATACGGTCTGGATTAATCGAAGAAATAACAGATCAAATAGATGTAGAAAAACTTATATTTGAAGCTCCTAAAAAAGAACAGCAGGTTTGGTTTATTAAAAAATATGGGAGCAATGTTAATCTTGGTAATATTCCTCCAAAAGAGGTGATTCCCTTGGAAACAATAAGACAAGGCTTGAGAAGTGATACTCTAATGGATTTTATATCTATAGAAGATCCGTCCTTTCAAGAGATGATGAAGAATAATTCAATTTCAAACGACGAGAAATAAAGACTATTTATGAAAATTTTATATGCAGCAGCGGAAATATCTCCATTTGCAAGAATGACATATACAGCAGATCTTTTGCGCTTTTTACCGGCTTCATTGCAGGATAAAGGGTTTGAAATAAGAATTCTTCTTCCAAAATATGGATCTATTAATGATAGAAGAAACAGGTTACATGAGGTTATCAGGCTTTCTGGCATCGAAGTTGAGGTTGGCGATAATGTTGAAAGCATGAAAATTAAAGTAGCTAGTATTCCAAATGCTAAGCTTCAGGTTTATTTCCTTGATAACGACACTTACTTTAAACGTAAAGGACTGTTCAAGAAACCTAATACAGATGAGTTTTATGAAGATAATGCAGAACGTTTAGCTTTCTACAATAAAGGAGTGTTGGAAACTGTTATGAAGCTTGGTTGGGAGCCTGACATTATTCATTGTCATGATTGGCCTGCCGGTTTAATTCCTTTATTGGTGAAGACGAAATATAAAGACGAAGCGATTTTTAAGAATACGCAAGTTATATATAATCTTCATCATCCTGAAAATGAGGGACAAGCCGACACAGCTAAGATTCTTGAATTATTAGGGTTGCCGGAAGACATAGACATAAACAAACTTACAGATAACGGCAAAGTAGACTTGTTGAGATTAGGACTTCAGTTTAGTGACCATGTAGTAACCGGTAACTACCTGAAGGACGAGTTTGATGAGAGTTTTAAAGAACTGGGTATAACACCACATCAAATACAGGGCTCTCCTGAAGACGTTTCTGAAAAGTTTGCAGAATACTATAATAAAATAGCTAAGTAATTTTTAAAATTTATAAAGAGTTGATGCAAAAAAGCATTTCCAGAGCCGCATTAACATGGCGGCTCATTTTGTCAGTAGTTGTAGCAGGTAGTTTTATTTCATGCGAAGACAGTAACACTGTGGGCAGTGGTGTGGTCGATTCAACGAAACTCAGAGTCGATACACTATTTGTTAATGATTTTGAAAGGGTAAGCAAAGATATATTTAGCGGGAATTTGCTGAACCTTCCAATCGGGAAATATGACGACCCTTTGTTTGGAACCTTTGAATTGGTAGGTTACTTAAAACCTAATCTGATTCCGGTTCAAGATGATTCCGTAACAAACTCAACGAGTCTTAAATTATTCTTAAAGACCACCCCAAAGAGGGTCTATGGAGATACTACTTTATCCACAAGATATTCTCTTTATAAAGTAACTGAAAGATGGAGGGGGAAATCTATACTGGCTTCAGATCAGATAGGCTTTGATGAAACTGAAGAGGTAGGTACTTTTTTGTATTCTGATCAGGACAGCCTGGTAGTTGACCTGTCTGAATCATTTCTTTTAGACTATGCTTCTTATGTGAATAATGAAGATGAAGACAGGGATTCACTATATAATTTTGAGTTCTTTGGATTAGCAATAGTTGCTGAAAACAATGCTTCTCAAATTTTATACCCGAATATATCAGAAAGTAGTTTTCTGACAGTAGATTCAGAAGATGATACTTTGGCAGTTAGTTTCAGAGACAGGGGCTTTACACTGGAAAGAACAAATCAGCCGACTTTTAACGATCGTATTTTGCTTAACAGCGATCTGGAAACATATTACAAGTTAAACTTCGAACAACTGCTGGGTGATATGGCTGAAGAAAACATTCTGAAAGCAGAATTATATCTGTATGAAGATACCTTACAGCTAAAAAATTCTTTGCCTGCAAACCATGTAAGGCCGGAGATTACATTTTTAGGTCTTCGATTCATAGATAATCTTCAGCCGGTATATGATATACTCTTTACAGCTCCGGATTTTGATGGATTCAGGGATTCGTTAAAAAACAGATACAGAGTTGATATTACAAACCATGTGAATGAATATCTTTTTGGCGACCCAAATCAAAAAGACCTGGTTCTTAACCTGAGTTTTAACGGAGGAATAATTTACTCTACACTGCTTTATGATTCTTCAAGTAGCGCAGCACTAAAGCCTAAAATTATATTAACAGTAGCAGAATAATGACTAAAATTAACGGCAAAATATTATCACTTTTTATTCTGTGTGGCTTTGTAATTTCCTCAAGTGCTTATGGTCAGAATGAAGAGGGGAAGTCAGGAACGGTTTATTCAAGTTATGGAAGTGGTTTACCCCTCCTAAACAATACTGCTCAGGAAAAAGCCATGGGAATTATGGGTATTTCTTTTAATGATTTGGGATCTCCCGGATTGGCTAATCCGGCATTCTGGGGTATCGGAATATATTCAAGGGTTGCTGCGAACTTTGACTTTACGAGCTATTCTCTGAAGGATTCACAGGCAAGTGGGTCAAACTCTTTACTTAAGGTGGGTAGTTTTCAGGCCGTTTTTCCAATTTCGAAAAATCGTCTTGGGATGTCCATTGCTTTATACCCGGAAACCAGATCAAGTTATAATGTAAACTCTTTGCAAACATTGGAGATTGGTACCACCAGTTCTGAATACTTTTCGAATAGAACCGGTACAGGTGGAGCAACTAAATTTGAAGTTGGTTTCGGAGCTAAAATTACGAAAAACATTTCTATTGGATACGCACCGTCATATTCCTTCTTAACTGAAAAGGAAAATGAGACAGTCTTTTTCATAGACGGGGAAAGTTCAGTAAACAATGTAACAGAAAGAATTAATGGGACTTCCGTTTCTCATCGCTTCGGATTATTGTTTAATACAAAGAACGTATTTAATAATAATGATGCATTTCAGATTGGAGCTACACTTACCTTACCTACTTCCTTTGATGCAAAAAGAAAAGCCGAAACCGTAAAACAAGTAGGAGAAGAGGTTGAAATTGTTCAGATTGGAGACGAAGTCAATGGGGAGGTTAGCCTGCCTTTAAAAATAGGTGGAGGAGTATCTTATTTTTTAAGCCCGAAATTTAACGCCTCAGCTGAATTTCAAATAGAAAAATGGGATGAAGCTAGATACGAATTTTCTACCTCGGAAGAGATGGCATTTAAGAATAGAAATACCTACGGCTTTGGTTTTCAGTACCATCCGTATAAAACAAATTCTTCGAAATTTCTTTCAAATTTTAAGTATAGTGCCGGAATATCTTATGATACGGGGCATTTACAAATTAGAAATACTGATATTGAAACTTTATGGTTTTCTGCGGGTTTAGGATTAATATCACCTACATTTAGGTCTTCATCCTCGTTTGATCTGAGTTTTCAATATGGTTTAAGGGGATCTGTCTCTAACGATTTAGTAAAAGAAAATATATTTGGTATAAATCTTTCTGTGAACCTTACAGAATTGATGTTTTTAAGAAGAAAGCTTAATTAATTTTAAAGTAATATTCTTATACTCTGATATGTTAATATCAAAAAGTTGATAACAATAATTGTGATATGATGAAAAATTTAACTTTAGTTATTGGATTTTTATTTGCAAGCTCTGCAATGGTAACTGCACAGGCTGAATGTACTACTACAGAACCGCCTGATGGATTGAAGCCGATTGCAGCGTTCTCTATTTATCAATCTAATTTTAAGAATAAAGATTATTCAATGGCTCTCAAATTTGGGAAATGGATTCTTTGTTCTAAACCGAAAGAAATTGAAGGCTTTCCTGGATTTGAACTAGCGAGACAATTGGATAGATTTACAACTATATATCAGGAAATTGCTAAAGGCGAGACAGACCCTGGTGTTAAAGCATCTTACCTAGACTCGGCTCTAATGGTATTTGATACTAAACTGGAACTGTACAGTGATGATAAAGATCAGGTATACAAAACTCACCAACAGAAAGGAAGATTTTTCCTGGAAAATAATTCTATAATAACCGATGCTGTTGCTAAAGCTTATGCGGAGTTTCAGATCATGTTTGATCAAAACCCTAAAAAAACCACGACTACAGCACGCGGATATTATGTTGACAATTTACTTCGTAACTATGTGAATAAGGGAGAAACCCAAAAGGCACAAGAAATAATTAACGAAGCCTCTAAATATGCTACAGGAGCATTAGTTGAAAAGTTAAACGACTATCAGAAAGATCTTTTTGAATCTCCGGAAGATGTTATTGCATACTACAAACCAATTCTTGAAGAAGAGCCACAAAATGTAGAGGCTTTAAAAGCCCTTGAAGGAGCTTATGAAGATCAGGACAATCAGTCAGAATTGACAATGGTCCGTAGAAAGCTTCACGAAATCCAACCTACATTTGACAGTGCTAAAGCATTAGCTGAAACGGAAAAGAGTAATGCTCGATATGGTGAAGCAATTAAGCTTTACAAAGAGGCTCTTAAAATGGCTAAAGATAAAACCCAAAAGAAGCAGATTAATTTGAATATTGCTGAAGCATATATCAATCAGGGAGATATTAAAACGGCAGATGATTTCGCAGATGCTGCGATAAAGATTGACCCTAATTACGGTCAGGCTTATATCAATAAAGCTCGTATTTATGCTCAGGCTGTTACTAATTGTACTTCAGACAGAAAGCTTGAAGCACAGGACAGAATGGTTTACTGGTTAGTTATAGATTATTTAAATATGGCTAAAGCTAAAGATCCGTCTGTTGCTAATACTGTGAATTCACAATTAGGCAATTATGAGGCTGTTACGCCAACAGGGGAAGATAAATTCTTACGCTTGGATAACCTTGAAAATGGACAAAAAGTTAAGATCGATGGTTCAGTAGCTCCTTGCTATGCTTGGATCAACAAAACAACTACTGTTCGTTAATTTGCTATCAGCAAAAACATTTGTATCTTTTCATACCTAATTTATACAACGGTGCTCTTATCTGAGCACCGTTCTTTTTTTACTTCGCTCTCCTTAGTATTCTCAACATTTATTGAAATAACGCTTCTTACTGAAGAGGAGACCAACAAATATTTATATGGCACGGAACAAGAAAAATTACAAAAATCGTAATAACAAGAATAGAAATAATAAGAACAGAAATAAGGGCGGAAATGTCTTTATTCCTAAATTCTATTGGAAGGAAAATCAAGGTGTTTCGGGACGATATGCCGGTGTTCTGGAAATCAATGAGAAAGGCTGGGGATTAATCAGAAAACTGGATTATGAATTCAGTTACAGCCCTCAGGATCCGTTCCTAAAGCCGGAAGAGGTGAAGTCTTTAGATCTTCGTCCGGGTCTTATTCTAGAAGGTGAGTACGAAGAGGATAAAAGAGGAAATAAGCATGTTTATTCTGTAGATCGTATCAACAGAAAAGATAAGGAAGCCTGGACTAAATCAAGCAGATTTGAGCGACAAACTCCAATTATGCCGGTTGATTGGATCAAGTTGGGTGAGCCATCAGACAATATCGAAATGAGGGTTATTGACCTTGTGGCTCCAATTGGAAAAGGTCAAAGAGCGTTGATAGTTGCTCCTCCAAGAACCGGTAAAACAGTAATGCTAAAGCAAATTGCGAAAAGTATTACCGAAAACCATCCTGATATTCCATTGAGTGTTTTGTTGGTTGATGAGCGACCGGAAGAAGTGACCGATTTTATTCGTTCAACAGATGCAGAAGTATTTGCTTCTTCAAATGATAACAAGACACAAAGCCACATCCGTATTACTGAAATGGCCTTAGGATACGCTAAAAGAAAGGCAGAGATGGGAGAAGACTCTGTTTTACTTATAGACTCTCTTACCCGTCTTGGAAGAGCGTACAATGCTATACAGACAAATAGCGGACGTACACTCTCAGGTGGTTTGGATATCAGGGCACTGGAAATTCCTAAAAAGATATTTGGGTCTGCCAGAAAGATTGAAGGTGGTGGCTCTTTGACAATTATAGCCACTTGCCTGATTGAAACTAATTCCAGAATGGATGACCTTATTTTCGAAGAGTTCAAAGGAACCGGAAACATGGAACTTGTTCTGGACAGAGAGCTGGCAAACGACCGGATCTATCCGTCCATAAACATAACTGCTTCAGGTACCAGAAACGAAGAAAAGTTTATTACGGATTCACTGGAAGAACGAAATATGGTTAGAAGATATCTTTTAAAGAAATCTCCGAAAGAATCTATGTTAGGATTGCTAAAGGTTTTAAATAACACTGAAAGCAATCAGGAACTGTTGAACCAGATTGCTGCGACCAGTTAATCTGAAATAAGATTCAATTCTAAGTTATTAAGCTACAGGCATTGAAGTGTCAATTTCCTTTGACCATGCTGTAATACCGCCTTTTAGGTTGTGAACGTTAGAAAAACCTTCTTTCTCAAGAAATTCAAGGGCTTTTCCGCTTCGTCCGCCTGAACGGCACATTACAACTACTTCAGAATCTTTGTGGTTCTTGATCTCATCTACTCTTGATGGAAGGTCTCCCAATGGAATATTTTCTCCATCTAAGTTGGATACCATGTATTCAAAACCTTCTCTTACATCAAGCAGAAAAAAATCATCCCCGGATTCTTTCTTTTCTTTTAATTCTTGTACTGTTATTTCCTTCATGCTAACTTTTTGTTAATCGTTTTTATATCTGTCTAATTTAAATTGCTCACCTAAATATAACTTTTTAGCGTCTTCATTTTCAGCCAAAATATCAGCCGTTCCTTCCATTAAAATGTTACCCTCAAACATCAAATATGCCCGGTCAGTAATGGCTAGTGTTTCATGAACGTTATGATCGGTGATAAGAATTCCAATATTTTGTTTAGTGAGCTGAGCTACAATTTCCTGAATATCTTCAACAGCGATTGGATCAACACCGGCAAAGGGTTCATCCAAAAGTATAAATTTAGGTTCCGTCACCAAAGCCCGGGCTATCTCTGTTCTTCTGCGCTCACCACCCGATAAAGAATATCCTTTGTTGTTTACTACTTTATGAAGTCCAAATTCTTCAATTAGCTTATCAACACGTTGCTTGATTTCTTTTGAAGGAACAGAAAAAAACTGAAGTATGGACTCAAGATTTTCACGAACGGTCAAATTTCTGAATACGCTGGCTTCTTGAGCTAAATATCCAACTCCCATTCGGGCCCTTTTATACATGGGCTTTTTTGTGATGTTGGTATCGTTAAGAAATATCTTACCTGAATTTGGAGTCACCAAACCGACCATCATATAAAAAGTTGTGGTTTTTCCCGCTCCATTCGGTCCCAACAATCCTACGATCTCGCCCTGTTTTACATTAATAGAGACTTCGTTAACTACAGTTCTTTTTCTGTATCGCTTAACGAGTTTTTCGCTATGTAATGTCAGATCTGTTTGTGTGTGGTCACTCATGATTCAGTTAATGTACTAAATCTTAAGCAACTGACAAGGAGTTGAGAATAGAATCAAATATGATCTTACCATCATCTGAACCCAAAAGTTTTTCCATTGCGCGTTCAGGATGCGGCATCATGCCAAGAACATTTCTGCCATCGTTGGTAATTCCGGCAATATGATCGATAGAACCATTAAAATTAGATTCCTCAGTTAGATTTCCATCAGCATCAGAATACCTGAATAAGATCTGGTCTTGGTCCTGAAGAGATTTTAACCCGGATTCATTAATGTGATAATTCCCTTCACCATGAGAAACAGGGATGTCAAAAACCTGACCCTTGGTTAAAGAATTGGTAAAAAGAGAATCAGTGGTCTCGCAGCGGATAAAAACATTCTTGCACACAAAACGGAGATCTTGATTGTGCATCATGGCTCCCGGAATCAAGCCAGCTTCGAGCAAGATCTGAAAACCATTACAGATTCCGAGAACAGGTCCTCCTTTTTCAGCAAACTTTACTACTTCCTGCATAATAGGAGAGAAACGAGCGATAGCTCCTGAACGAAGATAATCACCATAAGAGAATCCTCCCGGAACGATCAGAAAATCAATACCCGAAAGATCGGTGTCTTTATGCCAGAGAAATTTAACATCACAATTCATGATGTGCTTCATTGCATGATATGCATCATGATCACAATTAGATCCGGGAAAAACTATTACTCCAAATGTTGCCACGCTAACCTCTTATTTCGGTTACAAGTTGAATTTCTTTTAAAACACCTTCCATTTTCAGGCACTCAATAAACTCGCCTTCATGTATCAAGGCTTTGCCGTTGTTATGAACCTGAAAGGTTAAGTCCTGAGCTACAGAATAACTACAGCCTTTTGCTTTCACGATTTGTTCAATTACTTCATCGAACGTATGTATGTCGTCATCAAACAAGAACAAGCGCCAAGGAGTATCTATACTCTCTTCAACCTGTTCTTCGGTTTTTGTCAGCTCATCAGTATCAGCAAGCAGAATCTCTGAGTCTGTAAATTGAGCCAAAGGTTTCATCAATCTTCGAATGAAATCTCGTAGTCTTCCATTACTTCATTAGCTAACAATTGTGCACATGCGGATTCCACAACTTTAGTTGCGGCTTCTTTGCTGTCAGCGTTTACATCCAGTTCAATAAATTTACCTATCCGTACTTGTTGAACATCATTCAACCCAAGATTTTGAAGAGCATGATGAGCCGCTTTTCCTTTTGGGTCAAGAATGGAGGGGCGTAGTGTTACGTTTACTTTTGCTTTGTACATGAATGAACGAGTTTTAAAAGTGAGCCCAAATTTACGGCTTCTATTGCTTAGCTGCTAAATGAGATAGCAGGATTTCTTTAAGTTCTTCAGGTTTTTTTTTATCAGCAGGAAGCCATTCGATAAAATCCCAGCGTCTGAACCAGGTAAGTTGCCGTTTTGCGTACCGTCTGGTTTGAGTTTTGATCTTTTCGACGGCTTTATCGAGTTCCATTTTGCCTTCCAGAACAGCGATGATCTCCCGATATCCAACAGCATTTAAAGGCTGAAGATCTTTTGAGTAACCCATTTCAAGCACTTTTTGGGTTTCTTCTACCAAACCTTCATCAATCATATTGTCCACTCTTTGATTGATTCGGTCGTAAAGATTTTGTCTGTCTCTCTGAAGCCCGAAGACCAGTGTATCATCAGGTAGTTCAAATTTTTGGTTTGAGTGAAAAGAGCTGAACGGTTTACTGGTTTGCATCCACACATCCAAAGCACGGATTATCCGTTGACGATTCATGCCGTCCATTGTTTTCACGTATTCAGGATCAACAGAGTTTAGTTTATTGTAAACAGGTTCAATTCCTTCTCTATCAATCTGAGATTCTATCTCTGCAATATTCTCTTCGTTTGCGGATGGTATATCTTCAATTGGTCGAATTAAACTTTGTAGATGTAGGGTACTTCCTCCAACAAAAAAAGAATGATCCGATGAACTTAAAATTTCTTTTTCCCAGACTTCTGCGCGCTCTGAAAATGCCCGAACGGAATCGGATTCATCCAATTCAAGATTGGAAATATTGTAATGCTCTACTCTTTGCAATTCTTTATCAGATGGTTTCGCCGTTCCAATATCCAAATGCTTGTAGCACTGGCGGGAATCAACCGAAATGATAGGAATTCCAAGCTCTTCAGCAACCTGAAGAGAGAGTTCCGTTTTACCGGAAGCGGTAGGGCCGAGTAGAATTATTCGCAAAGGTTATTTTTAGAATAAGTTAATGAATTCTTCGAGAGGTATCATATTCTAAACTGCGTACTTTAAACTTACGAGTCATCGCCACGCGTAGGCAGGCGATCTAATTCTTTATCAAAGGCTACTCATAAATTAAGATCGCAGATTCCGGCATTTGCTGCGCTCTGAGGGACTGAATATCCTATCAAAGCAATTATCACAAAACAACGAGTCATTCAGAGGCTACTGCCGATGAATCTACACAACGTAAATTTGGCTTATTTCTGGATGTGTAGACTCTTCACTGCGCCCACCTACGCTATGCTGCGATGGAATTGTTCTGAGTGACTTTAGAATCACTTATTAATTTTTCAGGAATCTATACTGCAACGAAATCCTGTGAGTATATCCTAAATTACTGGAAGTTCCCGCAAAACTAGCAAAGCCATAATCCAGATTGAATTTCAGGAGTTGAACGCCTAATCCCAATGTTGGAGAAACAGAAAACCCGCCTTCCGGATCGGTTATAAAATCAGTAATACCTGTTCTGAAACTGATCACATCTTTGTAAGTGAGTTCTGCTCCCACATGAGGCTCAATGCTCATTTTACCGGAGTTTATATAATAAGCTTGTCGGTTTTCAAAAAGCAGGTCGGTATCAATGGCGGTAATAAGATCAAAATCATTAAACGTGAAATTCCTGGATACTCCCAGCTTTATGGAAGGCAACACATATTCGTTTTGTCCGCTTGGAATGGAATCATCAAATACTTCCTGAAATCCCGCGAATTCATCTTCATCCACTGTCCACATTTTTTGCATGGTGGTTGCATCGCGAATAGCGAACCCGAGGTCTACGACCTCTGTTTTCAATTGTGCTCCAACATCCAGGCTATAACCCCAGGCTTGTGCAAACGGTCCTAACCGTTGGTTGATGATCTTAGCGGTGATTCCATAAGAAAACCGTTCATCGCTTTGTTTTGCGAAAGAGAAAAACAGCGCAAGATCGGCGGCGCTGAAACGGGTTATATAATCTTCAGGATTTTCCCGAGGCTGGTTGCGGTCTGCATCCCAAGCGTTTAAAGTGTTGGCAATATTATCTACACCTTGGCGAAAAAAGCTCACCGAAAACACTGCATCTTTGGATTGAAGAGGAATTGCAAATGCTCCGTAATCGTATCCCACAATGCCATCAAATCGCTCTGAATGCATATAAATAGCTTGTGGCTCAGTTACTTTTGACAAACCTGCTACGTTCCAGTATCCTGCGGTTACATCACTTGTAAGTGAAGAATGAGCAGAACCCATTCCTAAAGCGCGAGCTCCGGCACCGGTACTTAAAAAATCATTTCCATACTTCGCCAATGACGACTGAGCGGTAGTTTGAAAAGATAAAACTAATAAAAAAAGAAGCGCTGAGAGAAGGCTTTTCATCTAATGCTGCAATAAAATACTTAAAGGTTTACAGTAGCGCTTTAACGATATATTGGTATACTTATTTGGTGATTTTTTACCGGTTCCAAATGTTGCGGAGAGAGCCAGTATTTCTTAGTATAAGCACACGTTCTCGAAAGGGCAAGATTGGATAAAAAATTGTCCTAAATAACTCTAATTACGTATTCATGAAATTTTCTGTATCAAGTAACGAACTCAACAAAGGGCTGTCAGCTGTAATTGGCGCAGTGCCTTCAAAAGCTACACTACCGATTTTAGAAACCATTCTTTTTGAATTTGAAGATGGGAAACTGAAATTATCAGCAACGGATCTTGAAATTGCAATCGTAGAATATATTGATGCAGACATTGAAGAAGAAGGGTCTGTAGCTATTCCGGCCCGCCGACTTCTGGAAACTTTACGTCAGCTTCCCAATATCACGGTTTTCTTTACAGTTGATGAGCGAAAAAATATCAATTTCAGAACGGATAAAGGAAATTACAAGCTCGTCGGTGATGATGCAGATGAATTTCCTGAAATACCAACTTTAGAAGGTGGCGTTGAGATCAGTGCTTCTACCGATAATATTAATAATGCTATTGATAAGACATTGTTTGCTGTTTCAAGCGATGACCTTCGTCCTGCTATGATGGGTGTGTATTTTAAGATCGGAACCGAAGAAAGTAAGTTTGTAGCTACTGATGGATACCGTTTGGTTGAGTATGTAAACAAAGAGATCAAAGGAAGTGCAGAAACTGAGTTTATTGTACCTGATAAAGCGCTGGGTTTGGTTCAGAAAACAACGAGCGGTGAAGAGTGTGAGATCACGGTTACAAACGATCACGCAAGATTTAAGAGCGAAAACACCATTGTGATCACCAGACTGATCAACGAACAGTATCCGAATTATGATTCTGTGATTCCGCGGGACAACAACAAATTCCTGACTATCTCAAAAGAGCAAATGCTTTCGACTGTTCGTCGTGTAGCTATTTTCTCGAGTTCAACAACCAGACAAATTCGTCTTGAACTGGCGACTGATAAACTTACGATCAGAGCAGAAGATCTTGATATGAGCAGTGAAGCAAAAGAAACGATTGCTTGTGAATACTCAAATGAAGGGCTTGAAATTGGCTTTAATGCAAAGTATTTAGGTGATGTTCTCAGTAACATTGATGACGATGAAGTGAGTTTTGAATTTTCATCCCCTAATCGGGCAGGTATCGTTCGGCCATCAGAAAAAAGCGATCACGAAGAAATTCTTATGGTAGTTATGCCTGTTATGTTGAATAACTATTCTTAATGAGCCAAATAATTACGCTTACTACCGATTTTGGTCTTCAGGATCAATATGTAAGTTCGATGAAGGCGATAATCCTGGGTTTAGCTCCTGATGTTCGCCTCATTGATATTTCACATGATATTCCTGCACAGGATATTATGGCGGGAGCATGGGTAATTCGTAATTCAGCTTTTCTTTTTCCAAAGAACACAGTACATCTGGTAGTTGTGGATCCCGGTGTAGGCACAGAACGTCACCCGATCGTTCTAAAAGTTAATGATCAATATTTTGTGGGTCCTGATAACGGAATCTTTTCGCTTTTCTATAGTGAGTTTGAGTACGAAGCTATAAAGCTGAATAAACAAAAGTATTGGAGAAAAGAACGATCCAGAACGTTTCATGGCAGAGATATTTTCGCGCCGGTAGCAGCTCATCTTATCAATGGAGTCTCTCTTAAAGAACTTGGCGATCCGATTAAAGATCTGGTCACTTATCATTGGGCGGTACCAATTGGTGATAAAGACGGTCTTCAGGGTTGGGTAGTTCATATTGATCGCTTTGGAAATCTGATCACAAATATTTCCGAAGATCTTATTGAAGATATGATCGGGCGTAGAAAAGTCCGGATTTATGTCGGTAATACCATGATCGATCATTTGGTGAATACATTCGGAGATGTGGAAGAAGGCGACCCGGCAGCATTTATAGGAAGTTCAGGAATGTTGGAAATCGGGATAAATAAAGGAAATGCCGCAAAGCTTTTAAGTGTTGATAAAGGTGCACAGGTGTCGTTAGTGCTTCAAAAATGAGTACGTAACACCAAGGCAGTAATCACGTACTGTTTCCCCGAATAAAAGACGGAAAGGACATATGAGCTTTGAATTAAAATCTCCGGAAAACGAAAGAGCAGCTATTCAGGTACCGAAAGAAATTTCGAATCTGACCAAACCCTTTAACGGAACTTTGTGCTCTCAGGATGGAGATGAATACGATGTAAAAAATAACATCATCGATATTTTAGGTGGTCAGCCAGATTTCTCCAGTTTAGCATCTTACACCAATCATTGGAAATTAACCGCTACTATTTATGAAGAGATTTGGAGAAAGCGCTCTCTTTCTTTGTTAACAGGAGAAGACTTTCCGATCGAAAAAGAGCATGAATTGCTTATTGAATGGACGGAACCAAAAGAAAATGGATTATATCTCGATTTAGGTTGTTCAACAGCGCTTTATGGAAGAGCATTAAAGGCCGCGCAATCCAAAGCTGATGTTGTAGGTTTAGACTTTTCTATGCAGATGCTTGAAGAAGCCCGGTTAAAAGCAGAAGCGGATGAAACCAATCTTTTCTTTGTAAGAGCAGATGGTAAGGAAATGCCGTTCTTCAGTAAAACCTTTGACGGAATAGTGATGGGCGGAACACTCAATGAACTCACCGAAGAAGTTAAAGTTTTGAATGAAGCTCATAGAGTACTTAAAGAAAATGGAGTTCTTTTTATGATGCATCTAATAAAAGCGGATGCCTGGTACGGGAGATTACTTCAGGAGTCGATGGGAATCGGAGGAATTAAGTTCTGGACTAAAGATGAAAGCAACAAACTGTTCAAACAAGCTGGCTTCAAAGTAGAAGAACAGATTACAAGAGGGATTGTTTGCTTCACCAGATTAAAAGTTGATTAATTTTTCATCAGTTTTAAATGCTGAGCCAAAATCAGTGTAGTCAGCTTACATATTTTCAGGTGCTGAAATTCCAAGTATAGTCAATCCATTTCGTAGAACCTGTGCCGTTGCTTTGGCAAGCTCGATTCTAGCTTGTGCAAGATCTTCATCCACACCAATAATTCTACAATCGTGATAGAAACCGGTAAAGGCTGAAGCAACATCATTCAGAAAGTTGATCAAGCGATGTGGTTCGCGCGCATTTGCTGCACCTGCAATCATTTCAGGAAAACGAAGAATGGTTTTGATCAATCCTTCTTCGGAATCATGTTTCAACAAAGAAAGATCTGCTTCTTTGGAAAACGAATATTCTTCTTCTGCTTTGCGAAGAATACTGGCAATGCGAGCATGAGCATACTGAAGGTAGAATACAGGGTTTTTATCTCCCGCTTCTTTGGCTTGAGCAATATCAAATTCCAAGTGTGTATTCGGAGATCTCATCAAAAAGAAAAACCGTGTTACATCTGAGCCGACTTCATCCATAAGCTCATCAAGCGTTACAAAATTTGCTTTTCGGGTACTCATTTTAAAAGGCTGACCGTCTTTGACGATCGTCACAAACTGATAGATCACCACATCTACTTTTTCTTTATCGTAACCCAATGCAGAAATTCCTGAAAGCACATCAGGATAAGTGGCAATGTGATCAGCTCCGAATACATCCAGACAAATATCATACCCTCGATCCAGCTTGTTCATATGATAAGCGATATCGGGAAGTCTGTATGTAGGTTCTCCCGTGCTTTTGATCAAAACGGTGTCTTGTTCTTTTCCGAATTCGGTTGTTTTAAACCAAACGGCTCCGTCTTTATCATAGGCTAATTCTTTTTCACGGAGCTTTTCAACGGTGGAATCAATGGATCCATCCGCATACAAACTATGCTCGTTGAAGAAGGAATCCATATTGATGTTCATTCGCTGGAGCGTATTGCTGATATCAGCAAAAATGGCTTCTTCTGCTTTTTCTTTGAAGGGTTTCCAATCTTCTGTATTACCAGATAATTCAGCATTTTCCTTAGCTAATTCGGCTGCAATATCTCGTATATATTCTCCTTCATATCCACCTTCCGGGAATTCAGCATCTTTTCCTAGTTCTTCCAAATACCGCGCTTGCACACTTTGCCCCAGAACACGCATTTGTCGGCCGGCGTCATTGAAATAATACTCTCTGTCTACTTCGGCTCCTGTCCATTCCAACAATCTTGCAACAGTATCACCAAGAACGGCATTTCGTCCATGCCCGACAGTCAATGGTCCGGTTGGATTTGCACTTACAAATTCTACTAATACTTTTTTACCCAAGTGTTCATCTGTTCTTCCAAAGCCGGATTTAGCATCCAGAATACTCTGCAGTTCATCGTATAAGTAATCCTCAGCAAAGCGAAAGTTAATGAAGCCTGGTCCTGCAATTTCTACAGAGGAAATTTTCTTTTCATCGTACTTTAGTCCGTCAATGATCTGTTGTGCTATGGCTCGTGGGTTATTACGAAGTGGTTTTGCCAGCATCATTGCCACATTAGTGGAAGCATCGCCGTGGCTGGCGTCTTTTGGAGCTTCCGTCTGGATTTCAGGCAGTTCTTCTAGATCAAATTGTTGTAAAGAGTCAGCGATTATTTGCTGGAGGTAGTCGTTCATTCTAAGATTCATTTCTGGATTCAGCGTTAAGATAAGGCTGATTCAATTAAGAATTAAGAATTATTCAATGAACTATTGAATATCCAATAATGAACAAGGAACGATCAATATCCATTTTCCTCCAGATTCTTTTTTGCAGTTGCGATACTCTTATGAATGATTGCAATCAATTCATCACATTCTGTTAGTGCAATTTCTAGTAACTCAGATTTTGAAAGAGGATGCTTTTTGATAATTGTTAAGCAAACAAAAGTTTCTCGCAATTCCTTTTGTCCAATCTTAAGTTTATGAATAAAATCTTTGCGAGACTCTGCAGCTTGAGCTTCTCCATATTGAAATGCAGGTGAAGTCCCGGATCTTACCAACTGTTTAGCAAAATGTTGACCTGTATAAGATTTAGGAAGTCCTTCTACTATTTTCATAATCAACAGAGAGAAGTTAATTATCCTGTCTTGTAAATTAAATGAGTGTTTATTCTTCAATGGAGATTCCTTGTTGAGTATTGGTTATTGAAAATGGCCTTCGCTGCGCAAACTCACAAAGTCATATCCTGCGATAATAATATGATCATCTATCGGGATGCCGAGTAGTTTTCCGGATTCGGAGATCCTTTTCGTTAGTTGAATATCAGCCGTTGAAGCTTTTGCATTTCCTGAAGGATGATTATGGAATAAAAGAATGGAATTGGCTTGATGAACAACCGCTTGGCGCATTACCTCAGCGGGCTCAACGATGGTGGCGTTACTTCCGCCTGAACTGATCTGCTGAAATCCCGTGAGCACTTTTTTGTGATTCAGAAAAGCAACAATGAACACCTCTTTGGTTAAGTGACGGAGTTTTGGTCCAAAGTAGGAGACCGCATCTTCCGGAGAAGTTACTTGGACCTCTTCACCTAAACCGGCTACCTGAATTCTGCGGGCAAGTTCAAAAGCAGCTTCCAAAGTAATAGCTTTTACTTTCGCGATGCCGGGAATTACCCTAAGCTCGCTCCACTGTTTTTTGATGAGTGAATGTAGTCCGTTGAAATGATCAAGGAGTGCTCTCGAAGTTTCGATTACATTCATTTTTTTGGTTCCGGTTCGCAGTAGAATGGCAAGGAGTTCCGCATCAGAGAGAGAACTTGCTCCGTATTTAATAAGCTTTTCCCGGGGTTGTTCATCGGGACGCATATCTTTAACGGTTCTGTTCAGGAAGTCTTCGGAAGAAAATGATTCTGTATTCATGGCGTATGGTTTTTGCCAAGTAAGACAGGTTGAGGAGGGATTCCTTACAAAAATTTATGAATAATGAATATTGAACAAGGAATAACGAGTAATGAAGGGTAGATTGGTTATTGGTTATTCAATATTCTGATTATTCTCCACTTCCCATCAGTGGCTCGTTGAAGGCTCGAATACTTGAGTTTGGAAGTCCGTCGGGGTGAGTTTGTTTTACCATGTCGATGGTTTCAATCACGATTTCCAAATGTTTTTCCTTAGAGTTTTGGTAGAACGCTTGTGCTGCTCCCGAAAGTTTTGGTTTTCCGTGAAGGGGCTTATCACTTACACAAAGTAAAGTAGCATGAGGAACACGATATCTGAATCCATTGGTAGCAACCGTTGCGGATTCCATATCCACAGCTAAACTTCGGCTTTGATGGATCTTTTCAACAGTATCTTTTTTAGAGAATTCCCAGTTTCTGTTGGCCGTCGTAAATACGGTTCCGATGCGATGATTCAATCCATGATTATCCAGAACTTGCTTGAGATATAAATTGAGTATGTAGTTTGGAATTACAGGTATTCCGATCGGAAACAGATCATCCAACAAACGATCGTCTCTCATATAACCGTTTGCGAGTACAAAGTCTCCTATCTCTTGGTGATTTCGAAGTCCACCACAATGGCCAACCATGATCATGGCATCAGGACGAAGAACCGAAACATGATCTGTAATCGTTTTCGCGTTTGAAGGCCCAACACCAATGTTGATCAGCGTAATACCTTTGTTGTCATCTAACTTGTGATGGAAAGCAGGCATCTGAACACCTTCTCTTACAGGCTTTACGCAATCAGGAAATTTTTCCAGAAATACCTCAACATGCATATCATAGTTAGTGAACAAAATGTATCGCTGAAAATCATGAGCGCTGGTTCCTGTGTAATGCTGAAGTCTGTCTAATGAAATATCAGTTCGTTCAGGACTAAATAGAAAAAGCTTTTTCTTGGTGATGTCCCAGTTACTTTCATCGGTATGATCCAATAAAAGAGGATCATTCAGTTCTATAACATCCCGTGACGGTTCAATTTTGATATCCGCATCTTTTTCCAGAAGACGAAGGATCTCTCGCTCTAAATAGGATCTTAGTGCTTTAGGTTGAGCAAGTTCTCCTTTTATGATCGGATTATGTTCTGACCAGGCCCGTTCCACTAACATTTTGGGATATTTACCGGAGTCGTAAATTTTCTCCATAAGATCGCAGGCTTTTTCCGTAGCTTTCATACGTTCTTCAAGAGTGGAAAAATCAGAATGTGATAATAGAAGTGAATCGGGCATGAGCAAAAAACTATTTAATTATACAATTGAGCCTTGGGTTACTACCAAAGAGCAGGTTGAATATACGACTAATATCTTCAAGGTTTTAAGTAGAGATATGAAGATCGAGTCAGAAGATCATAAAGCTACATTTTCAATTATAGAAGCACCTGACTGGATCAATGTGATTGCGCTTACTGAAGATGATGAGATCGTGTTGGTAGAACAATATCGATACGGAATTGAGGAGCCAACATTGGAGTTACCGGGAGGAATGGTGGATTCAGGCGAACATCCCAAAGAAACATCAATCCGGGAACTCAAAGAAGAGACGGGTTTTGCAGGAACAGAAGTGATCAATTTGGGAAAGGTGAGTTCAAATCCGGCAATATTCACTAACTATACGCATACTTATCTGATAAAAAACTGTAAGAGGGTGTCAGATCAAAATCTGGATGGAAATGAAAGAATAAATGTACAAGTAATTCCCCTTGACGAGTTTCTGGATTTGGTTGCTAACGGGGAAGTACATCACTCCTTAGTAGTGGCTGCGGTGGCGAAGTATCTTCTTTGGAAAGGTGAAAGGTGAAAGGTGAAAGGTGAAAGGTGAGGAGGGTTTTATCCCAGTTATTTCAATTACTAGTCTTTTTTTCTTAAGTAAAGAGAAATTAGTAGAGTGGAAAAAATTAAGGCATAAATATTTATCCCAATTTCAAAATACCCTAACGACTCAAAAGCGAGAAGAATTTCTGATGTACCAAGAGAAAATCCATATGAAAACCCGTTGCTTCCTAAAGTGAAGCCAAATGATATTCCTAACACCAATGAACTCTGAAAACCAGAAAAAGAAACAGCCAGCGTTTGAAATATATAAGAAGGGAGTGCAAGTATTCCCAATCTTGGTTTGTTAGCTAGCAGGAAAATTGAACCTAAAAAAAGTAGAGAGGTATTAATTCCTAATGTAACTAGTAGAGGTTCTTTTGTTTCTTGTCCAAATAGTTCTAAAAATTGAAATAATGAAAGCAAAGTTGTCCCTAAAACTAAAATGCCGAAGAATATAATTGCTGATCTTTCAAAATTGATATCACTCCAATCTATTTCTGGTACGAGATCTTTAGGGATATCTCCGTGAATTTTTCTTTTTTCGATTTCTTTTTCGATTTCAAGAACTCTTTGAGGGTATTTCCCTCGATCTATATGATTAATAATTTCGAATAACTCTGAATTCTTATATTCAGTAACAGGTTTTTGATTGCTCATTGCCGAAATTAAATAATCGAAAAGATAAAGACAAAAAATATATAAAGATGGAATCAGTGATCAAGCACCACTATAAATCAGATCTAAAATGGACGGGCAATTCCGGTTCGGGAACGGTGGATTACAAATCCTACGACAGAAGCTATGTAGTTAAGATCGACGGAAAACCAACTCTGGAAGGTTCATCAGATCCTGCTTTTCGGGGAGATAAATCAAAGTATAATCCGGAAGAATTATTTCTAGCTTCAATTTCATCCTGCCATATGCTGTGGTATTTACATTTGTGTTCGGTCAATAAAGTTGTTGTTCTGGAATACGAAGATTCTGCGGAAGGAATCATGACTGAGGAGAAAGATGGAAGCGGAAAGTTTGAAAGCGTAACACTTCATCCAAAAGTAGTAGTTGAAAAAGAATCCATGATGGAACTAGCAAAATCACTTCATAAGCAAGCTAATGAGATGTGTTATATTGCAAACTCCTGTAATTTCGAGATTGGGCATGAGGTGGAGGTTGTAGCAAGAGATTGACATCCACCGCAAAATCTCGTCCAGAGATTTTGAGCCTCCTTCAAAGGAGGAATAACATCAGAGAAAATTTTAAACGATAAAATCAGTGATCCTGAACGATTGTACTATGAAAATCCGTTATTCATGCTCAACTGAACAACATAGAAGACAATAATGATTGAAACCGGTAAAAAGATAGACACTAATTTTAAACTGAAAGTTGTACAGGACGGAGAGGAGAAGGAAGTTTCTTTCTCGGAACTTTTAGATCGGAAGACTATTGTATCAGTATATATGAAGAACAATACGTCGAGTTGTGACAGACAAACACTGAGTCTCGCTGAAAATGCAGATTGGTTTGATAAAAAAGGATTTAATGTAATCGCGATGAGTAAAGACGGATGTCGCTCGCATAAGAATTACGCAAAGAAACAGGGAATCAATTATACGCTCGCTTCAGATCCGGATTATTTATTTGCTGAAGCCACAGATTCAATAGTCGATAAACAAATGTTTGGAAAAAGTTTTACAGCTCCGTCTCGATCGGCTTTTGTTATTGATTCGGATGGTACTATCTTGGCATCCGTTGAAAAAATTGATACCAAAGCGCACGCAGAAGAGTTGAAAGCTCTGATTGAAAGTTTATAATTAAAGAAAGAGTATGAAAAGTCTCGTAATAGTAGAGTCTCCAACAAAGACAAAAACGATCAGTAAATATCTTCCTAAAGGATATGATGTGGATTCCTCTATGGGTCACATTCGCGATCTGCCATCATCAGCAAAATTAATTCCTGCCAAGTATAAAAAGGAAAGCTGGGCAACTTTAGGCATCAATCCGGATGACAGATATTTTGCAATTTACGTAACCCCGCCGGATAAAAAGAAGATCGTAAAGAGACTAAAGGACAAATTGAAAGATGTTGATGAATTGATCCTTGCAACGGATGAAGACCGTGAGGGAGAAGCAATTTCATGGCATTTACTGGAAGTGCTGAAACCAAAAGTTCCGGTTAAAAGGATGGCATTCCGCGAGATCACTAAAGAAGCAGTATTAAATGCTTTGGAGAACACGCGTGATATTGATATGAAATTGGTGCATGCACAGGAAACCAGAAGAATTCTGGACAGGTTAGCAGGATACACCGTTTCTCCGTTGTTATGGAAAAAGATCTCGCCGGGTTTATCTGCAGGACGTGTACAGTCAGTTGCTGTAAAAATGTTGGTAGAGCGCGAGCGCGAACGCATGAAATTCAGAAGTGGTACGTATTACGATCTTTCAGCTGTTCTTCAAAAAAGTGGAGAGAACGACGAGTTCAATGCGGACCTTACTCACTTAAATGATAAGAGATTAGCAAGCGGTAAAGATTTTGATGAGAATACCGGTAAGCTCAAAAAGCCGGATTCTGTTGTGCTACTTGATGAAGCCAAATCCAAAGATCTTGTTGAACAATTAAAGGATGCAGAATGGTCGGTTACAAATGTTGACGTAAAGACTCAGAAAAGAAACCCGGCGCCTCCATTTATTACTTCAACGCTACAGCAGGAAGCGAACAGAAAGTTCAACTTCTCGGCGCGTGATACCATGAGTGTTGCTCAGAAATTGTACGAGAAAGGTTTTATCACCTACATGAGAACCGACTCTACAAATCTGTCTTCGCAGGCAGTTACAGCTGCACGTGATGGAATTGTAGATCAATATGGTGAAGATTATTTGTTTGATCGAGTTCGAACTTACACCAAGAAAGGTAAATCTGCTCAGGAAGCGCATGAGGCTATTCGACCATCAGGTTCAAAATTCATTCTTCCTGAAAAGTCAGGATTAAAGGACAGAGAGTTGAAATTATATGATCTGATCTGGAAGAGAACCATTGCAACTCAGATGGCTGAAGCGGAGTTGGAATTTACCAATGTAACGATCACCGCAAAGAACAATGGAACGGCTGCAGATTTCAGAGCAGGTGGTAAGAAAATCTTATTCCCGGGATTCTTTCGTGCTTATGTGGAAGGAAGTGATGATCCTGAAGCTGCATTGGATTCTCAGGAAAAGTTTTTACCATCAATGAAAGTTGGTGACGGAACAGATCTTCAGGATCTGAATTTCAATTCACACGAGACTAAGCCTCCGGCCAGATATACAGAAGCAACGCTGGTTAAAGAATTAGAGAAAAGAGGAATTGGTCGACCGAGTACCTATGCAACGGTTATAAGTACTATTCAGGATCGTGGATACGCGAAGAACGAAAGTAAGATGTTGATTCCTTCGTTTACTGCTTTCGCAGTTACTTCTCTGTTAGAACAAAATTTCCCTGATCTGGTGGATAGTGATTTTACTTCAAACCTGGAAGACAAGCTGGATGAAGTTGCAAACGGAACTCAAGATCCGGTTGAATATCTGGACGATTACTACAAAGGAGAAAACGGACTTCGAGCACAAGTTGATAAGCAAGAAGACAAGATCGACGCTCAGAAAGCTAAGCTACTGGACCTTCCACTTGAAGGATTAGAAGGAATTCAGGTTGCTGTAGGTAGATACGGACCTTACGCTAAAATGGAAAAGGATGGAGAGGATGTATCAACTTCTTTGCCACAGGATATGAATCCTAGTGATGTTACAGCTGAAAAACTAGAGCAATTGATCAAGCTTTCGGAAGAAGAAGATAAGCCGCTTGGTGTTCATCCTGATGAAGGACTTCCTGTATTTTTACTATCTGGAAGATTCGGACCGTATGTTCAGCTAGGAGAAGCAACGGAAGAAAATAAAAAACCCAAAAGAGTTTCGCTTCTAAAGGGAATGACTCCCGAAGATGTGGATTTGGATATGGCTCTAAAGCTTTTGACCCTTCCCAGAAATCTTGGAGATCATCCGGAAGACGGTAAAGTTGTGAAAGCTGGCGTTGGTCGCTATGGTCCGTATGTAGTTCACGACGGGAAATTCAAATCACTGCCCAAAGACGATAGTGTTCTTGAAGTAGAACTAGACAGAGCGGTTGAGTTATTAAAACAGAAAGGAGCGCCTAGAAAAAGTTCTGAATTGAATGATCTTGGTGAACATCCTGAGACAAAAAAACCGATCAAAGTTATGAATGGACGATATGGCCCATACATCAAGCACGGTAAAAAGAATATCGGATTACCGAAAGGCACAGAACCCGAGAAGTTTACATTGGATGAAGCAGTGGCTTTGATTGCGGAAAAAGGCTGAGGTTGAATAACCAATATTGAATATCCAATATCCAATATCCATTGAAGTTCTTTTATTGCGATTGGTGAAGGGTAAGTATGGAATTTAAACTTCTCAAATTGGTCATCTCGCGGCGCATGCCCGAGATCTAAATTTCTCTAAAGCTAATAAATCTGAATGCAGGTCCAGATTCCTGCCTCCGCAGGAATGACTTTTGTTAGAGAAAAATTTTATTGGTCTGGCTGATTTAATTTCAGCATATTCTGTTGGTACTAAATGGTAACGGGTTATAACCAGATCATGCAGAAGAGAAGTAATTTCTATTTTAAATATCCGCCCAACATACAGGAGTTGGATCTGGCTTCAATGGTGAATCTTTTTCGAACCAGAGGGGAGCCCAAAAAAGCGGATCCGGGGAAGCATTTTGCATGCGCAGTAACTCATCATTTACTTCGAGAAGGAAAACACTGGTTTGGACTCCATTACTCACAAAAAACCTGGGATAATTTACTAACTAAAGGAAGCGAAGGTTTTCCAATGACGGAAGCAGAGCTGAATGTGTTAGGAAAATTATATATGGCTCAGGATGAAGCTCCTCATCGGGAAATCATTGAAAAAAGCTCAGGAGTTACTGAAAAACTTGCTTATCTGATCGTGAATGATCTTCGGTCGTTTGGATTTATTCTGGAAGATGAAGGTGGTTTTTTAACTATTACACCTCGTGGAGAGAAAGCTCTTCATGGAATTGCTCGCCGTATTTATGAAAAACGATTTATGCCTGAAATGCTCAATAATTTCGAACTTCGTGAAGATCCAACCATCGAGCGTGCGCAAAAATCAGATCAGGAACAGAGAAGTTTGTTTTGAAAAAGTAAGGGTTTTTGTAAAAACTTTTCAGAGTGTGAAGAAGGCTTAGCATATCAGCTTCTTTTTTTTACATTGTGGGATTCTAACTAATCGGAGATCACAATGAAGACAGCTCAATTGATGCTTGTTGCAATTTTTTTAATGTTGATAGTATCTGAAGTGTCATTAGCGCAAGGTACTCAATTATTGCGCGAGCCGACTGTATCTGATAACCACATTGTTTTTGTACATGCTAATGATTTATGGCGCGTGAATAGAGATGGAGGCAACGCAGTTCGTTTGACTAGTAATATTGGAGGAGAGTCTTTTCCACACTTTTCACCGGACGGGAAGTGGATAGCATTTACAGGACAGTATGATGGAAACTCCGATGTATACTTGGTTTCTGCAGAAGGAGGTGAGCCGAAAAGATTAACCTGGCATCCGGGTGCGGATATGGTTACCGGTTGGACACCAGATGGAAGTTCAGTGTTATTTAGATCAGGAAGAACAGGCTACCCGACGGGTTTGAACAAAATATGGAAGATTAAAACCACGGGCGGAATGGCAGAGGCGCTGCCAATACCAAGAGCTGCTGAAGGGGAAATCTCGTCTGATGGGAAATACATTGCATATAACCCTATTACATTTTGGGACGCTGAGTGGAGGAATTACCGGGGTGGTCAGGCACAACCAATTTGGATAGTGGATTTGAAGACTTTTGATCTAAAGCAAACTCCAAGAACTGATAATGAACGTCATGTAGATCCGGTGTGGTACAATGGCAAAGTATTTTTTCTTTCTGAAAGAGATTATGCCAACAATATCTGGTCATTTGATCCCAAAAATGATGAGTTGAAGCAATGGACATTCCACGCAGATTTTGATGTAAAGAGTATTGATGCAGGAAATGATATAATCGTTTATGAACAGGGTGGTTATCTGCATCATCTTAATCCTTCAAGTGGAAACACAAAACAACTATCTGTCACTGTAAAAGGAGATATGAGTTGGGGCAGAGAGCGGTGGGAAGATATATCAGCAAGAGCCCTTTCAAACCCGCAATTATCACCAACTGGTAAAAGAGCACTTTTCGAATATAGAGGAGAGATATTCAGTGTCCCAAAAGAAGAAGGGAGCTGGAGAAATCTTTCGAATACACCAGGTGTAGCAGACAGATACCCGGTTTGGTCTCCCGATGGATCTGAAATTGCATGGTTTTCTGATGAAAGCGGAGAGTATAAGCTGACGATCTCAGACCAGTATGGAATGGAGAAAAAAAGAAGTATAAGTTTGCCAAACGCAACGTTCTATTTCCAGCCGGCCTGGTCTCCGGATGGCAAGTATATTTCCTATACAGATACTGATTACAATTTATGGAGTGTAAATCTGGAAAGTGAAAAGGCTACTAAGATTGACACAGATGGATACGCTCACCCGAACAGAACATTAAATCCGGTTTGGTCTCCGGATAGCAAGTGGATTGCTTATGTGAAACTTCAACGCAGCCAATTCAAAGTAGTAATGGCTCATAATGTAGAAACCGGGAAAACGCTTCAGCTTACGGACGGGATGTCAGATTCTATAACACCGGTTTGGGATGAAAGTGGGAAGTACCTTTACTTCTTATCTAGTACTAACTATGGCTTGGGTTCTGGTTGGTTAGACATGAGCTCCTATAACAGCCCTTCAACTCACGCCTTATATATGATTCTTTTATCAAAAGATGAACCTTCTCCTTTTTTACCGGAAAGCGATGACGAAATATCCGAAGATAAATCAGATGAAAAGGAAAATTCTGAAGATGTTACCGTAAATATAGACTTAGAGAATATAGCCAATAGAATTATCAGTATTGATGTGCCGGAAAGGAACTATACGGGCTTGCTTTCAGGACCCGAAGGTCATGTTTTTTATACAGAAGTTGTTCCAAATGAAGGAGTAAAACTGAATAAGTATAGTCTCGAAGACCAAAAGGCAATTACGTTTTTAAGTTCTGTAAACAGTGCAATAGTTTCAGAAGACAGAAAGAATCTTCTCTATAATTCGGGAAGCTCCTGGGGAATTGTTCCAACTTCAGGTGGGGAGAAAAAAGTTGGTGATGGTAAGCTTGAACTGAATGGAATGAAACTAAAAGTTGATCCACAAGCCGAAGCTCATCAAATATTCAAAGAAGGTTGGCGGTTTATGAGAGACTTTTTGTATGTGGATAATATCCACGGAGCTCCATGGGATGATGTATACGAATGGTACTCTCCATGGATTGACCATGTAAAGCATCGCTCAGATCTTAATTATGTTGTAGATATTATGAGTGGAGAAGTAGCTGTTGGTCACTCGTATGTTTCAGGCGGGGACTACCCTGATCTTGAAAATGTTCCGGCAGGACTCTTGGGAGCAGATATCTCGTTACAAAATGGTGTGTACAGAATCGATAAAATTTATACTGGAGAAAGCTGGAACCCTGATGTACAGGGGCCTTTGGCAATTCCGGGAATCGACGTGAAAGAAGGGGATTATATTTTAGAAGTAAATGGTAAGGAGTTAAAAAGTAATGTCAACTTCTTCAGTTATTTTGAGGGAACAGTAGGCAGACAGGTAACTTTGTTGGTAAATGATAAACCAAATAAAAATAATGCACGCCAAATAACGACAATTCCAATTTCCAGCGAACGGGCTTTAAGAAGCTGGGATTGGGTTGAGGAAAACAGACGTAAAGTAAATGAAATGTCGGATGGGCAACTGGCTTACGTATGGGTTCCAAATACCGGGAATGGAGGTTATACCTACTTCAATCGATATTATTTTGCTCAACAGGACAAAAAAGGGGCTGTTATTGACGAGCGCAACAACGGAGGAGGTTCAGCGGCAGATTATATCGTCGATGTGTTAAACCGAGAAGTTCAGGGGTTTTTCAATAGCAAAGCAGGAGACCGTTATCCTTTCACGTCGCCGGGTGCGGGTCTTTGGGGGCCAAAAGTGATGATTATAAATGAGCGAGCGGGGTCTGGAGGTGATTTGTTACCATTTCTATTCAGGCAAATGGAAATAGGTCCTTTGATTGGGACAAAAACCTGGGGTGGTTTGGTTGGAACATGGGATACACCTCGCTTTATTGACGGTGGAAGAATGGTCGCACCGCGGGGAGGTTTTTATAATCTGGATGGCGAATGGGACGTGGAAGGTATCGGCATTTCTCCTGATATAGAGGTTATGCAGACACCTAAGGATGTGATAAACGGAAGAGACCCTCAGCTGGAAAGAGCAGTTAAGGAAGCGTTAGAGCTGATGAAAAATTATGAATATCCGGTGTTACCGACACCCAAAGATCCAGTGAGATGGAAAAGGCCTGAAAAGAAACAAAATTAAATTAAAAAAGCCATTTCATCAGAAATGGCTTTTTTTTTATTTCTGAAAATAGAAATCAGCTTTTAAACTTTCTCACTGCTTCAGCTACTCTTCCCGGAACGCGATCATCAAAAGGGCTTGGAATGATCTTTTCTTCAGATAAATCTTCTACACTGTCAGCAATTGCTTTGGCAACTTCTATAAACATAGCAGAAGTTAAGTTGTTTGTACGGGCGTCTAGTGCTCCTCTGAACAGCCCCGGAAATGCCAACACATTATTGATCTGGTTAGCAAAATCAGAACGTCCTGTTGCAATGATTCTTGCTCCTGCTTCTCGTGCTTCATCAGGCATTATTTCAGGAGTAGGGTTTGCCATTGCAAAAATGATAGGATCTTTGGTCATGGTCTTAACCATTTCCTGAGTTAAAACTCCCGGAGCAGAAACTCCGATAAATACATCTGAATCTTTTACAGCGTCTTTAAGATCACCGGTAACGTTGGACTTATTAGTGAGCTTAGACATTTTCTTTTTGGTGTCGTTTAGATCAGTTCTGCCTGTGTGAATAATTCCACGACTGTCGCACATAATTACTTCTTTGACACCTGCTTCGAATAGAAGTTTAACAATGGCAACACCCGCAGCTCCGGCACCATTTATAACTACTTTAAGATCTTTGAGCTTTCTTCCAGTAAGCTTGCAAGCATTGAACATTCCGGCTAAGGTTACAATAGCAGTTCCATGTTGATCATCATGAAAAACAGGAATAGAAAGTTCCTTTTTTAGCCGTTCTTCAATTTCAAAACAACGAGGAGCAGAAATATCTTCCAGATTGATTCCCCCAAAAGTCGGAGCGATTGCTTTTACAGCAGTAATGATCTCTTCGGTGTTTTGAGTACTTAATACTATTGGGATTGCATCAACATTTGCGAATTTCTTAAACAGAACGGCTTTTCCTTCCATAACCGGGAGTGATGCTTCGGGACCAATATTACCCAGACCCAGTACCGCTGAACCATCACTGACAACAGCAACCAAATTTCCTTTAGCTGTATAATCGTAAGCTTTTTCTATATCATTGGATATTTCCCGACAGGGTTCTGCAACACCAGGAGTATATGCAATGCTGAGATCGTCTTTAGTGTCCAAAGGCATTTTAGGCTCTATTGAGATTTTTCCCCGGGCTTTTTTATGTGCTTCTATTGAAAGTGCCGCGTAGTCTTTTTTTGACATAATTTTTAAAGCTGTTATAAATAAAAAAGGCATCAAACAATCTGCTTGATGCCTATACCATAAAATACGGTTTATTTCTTAATCATTCCCTCAACATCGAAAGAATTATTGGATTGTTCTACATCAGCTAAACGCTGAGATGGATCTATTGAAACTCGTTTTATTGAAGTGCCTGCTACCGGAATATCAAAAGTATAAGTTGGATTAGTCCATGGCCAGTCTTCCAAAACGGTTCTTTTGAGATTATTTTCTGCTGGTTTTTCTCCTCTCATAATTCTGAGTGGGATATAGAACATTTCAGAAGTTCCATCGATGTATTCAACCAAAACATCTATAGGCATTGGCATTAAACCAATTCTTTCCAGTTCGATCACAGTTTTGTTTTCATCACCAACAAGAGCTTTGATTCCATAATCAACTGTCTTTGTGGTATTTACAAAATATTCGTTATACCAGTCCAGAACCATGCCGGATTCTTTTTCCATAACTCTTAGAAAATCAGCCGCAGTTGGATGCTTCATTTTCCATTTGTCGAAATAAGTCAGCATTCCTTTTCTTAGAGATTGTTCTCCGATTATATATCCAAGTTGAGCAAGATATACAGCTCCTTTAGAATAAGATGCTGAACCGTAAGCACGATTGGTATTAAAATGATCAGCGTGAGTAGTTAATGGTTCTTCAAGTCCCGATTCAACAATGCTGTAATAACCCCGATAGGAACCGGCATATGGGAAGTCCGATTTTCTTTCAAAAATATGCAGCATAGTTTCTGCTGACGCAAAACTGGTAAATCCTTCATCCATCCAGGCGTACAGAGCTTCGTTTGTAGCTAAAACACCCTGAAACCAGCTGTGATAAAATTCATGAACGGTAACACCAACTAAACTACCTAAAGATCGTCCGCCTGTTATAAGTGTACCCATCGGATATTCCATTCCGCCGTCTCCCCCCTGAACAGTAGAAAACTGAGGATATGGATATTTCCCAAAATGCTTATTGGCATACTCAAAGCCTTTTATTGTCAATTCAGGTAGTTGCTCCCAGTATTTTTTATAAGCGGCATTCTCTTCAGGAGTAGCTTCTTTATCTATGGTATCCTGATAAAAGAAATGAAGTTTTGGTCCGTTCGGTACCTGAGCTGTGGTGTGAATAAAATCCGGATCAGCACCCCAGAAGAAATCGATTACATCTTCAGCTACAAAGTGATAGGTGATAGGGCCAGGTTTTTTCCTGTTTAGTTTGGTGCCTGGTTTTTCATAGCCATGCCCAATTTGATTTGGGTTTTGAAGTACACCTGTTGCTCCCACAACGTAATCCTGATCTATAGTGATCTTAACATCGAAATCTCCCCAAACCCCATGAAACTCCCTTCCAACATATGGATTCGGATTCCAGCCGGTGTAATCATATTCAACCATTTTAGGATACCACTGACTCATCGAAAACTCAACGCCTTCTGCATTGCTCCATCCTGACCGGCGAATTTGAAGAGGTACCTGAGCATCCCATTCCATTTCAAAAGTAGTTTTGCCGCCCGATTTGATAGGCTTGTTCAATTCAACAACTAAAATGGTTCCATCATGAGTAAATTTTACATCCTTTCCATCTTGTTTTAAGTTTCGGATTTTTTGATATCCAATTTCATCTTGAGAAAGTTTTGAGATTCTGTCACGAACCCTTCCATCCGGATCAGCAATTGTTCTTGAACGAACATCCATCATACTTCCGGGTTGAAAGGCATTGAAATACAAATGGAAATAAACTCTGTCCAGTTCATCGGGAGAGTTATTGGTATAAACAATTTTTTGGTCGCCTTTGTATTGATGCTTTTCAGTATCAACATCAATATTCATTTTATAATCAATTTCCTGTTGCCAGTAAGTGCGTTGAGCAGAAATATTAAGGGAAACGAATCCCAGTAAAAGCAAAGTGATTAATTTCTTCATTCTTGAAATTATTTAGGTTATCAGATGGATTAAATTTTTATTCAATATTAAAGGAACCCACAAAAATGCAAAAACTCCAATACATTTACATTTTTTGTTTAATAAACCACAAAGGAACACAAAGAAAGCAGAAAGTTGAGAAATATAACATAGAAGCTCTTTGCGCTCTGTGGTTGTAAATCAAAAGCTGTTTCTGCTGGCAAAAGCACGGCTAAGCGTGGCTTCATCAATAAACTCAAGTTCAGTTCCCATCGGTATCCCATAGGCTATTCTGGTTACAGTAACATCGTAAGGAATTAGTAATTTATTGATGTAATACGAAGTAGCCTCGCCTTCAGCATCGGGATTGAGCGCCAAAATTACTTCGGTTATTTCTTCATCGCCGCCAATACGTTTCAGGAGTTGCTGAATCCGAATGTCATCAGGTCCTACGTTATCCATTGGTGAAATAACTCCGCCTAAAACATGATATCGGCCTCTGAATTCATTTGTTTTCTCAATAATATAGACGTCATTGAATTCTTCTACTACACAGATGCTACCATTTTGGCGTTTCATGTTTACACAAATATTGCACGGATCGGAGTCACTTACGTTTCCGCAAATATCACAACGGGTAACTTTATTCTTGAGATCAATAATTGCATTAGCCAACCGGAGAGCGTATTCATCATTTTGTTTCAATAAATGAATAGCGATTCTCTGAGCGGATTTGCGTCCCGTTCCGGGAAGTTTTGCAAGCTGTTCAATAGCTCTTTCTAAATACTCTGAGGTTATCTGCATGTAAGGAATTAAGAATTAAGAATGAAAAATTAAGAATTGGTTGAGACAATTCTCCATCCTTAATTTTTCATTTTGAATTCAGTTATAGTCCAAATTTGGAAAGGTCCATTCCCGGTATTCCGCCACCCGGTATCATTCCTTTGTATGCTTCCTGCATTTGAGACTTTGCAGCTTCATCGGCTTGTTCAAGAGCTTTGTTAACTCCGGCTACAACCAGATCTTCCAGCATTTCTTTGTCATTAGGGTCGATTACATCATCATCAAATTTAATAGAAAGGATCTGACGAAGCCCGTTTGCTTTCACTTTTACCATGCCGCCACCAGCTTCTGCTTCTACGGTTACTTCAGCTAACTTAGCCTGGCTTTCCTGCATTTTTGCTTGCATTTCCTGAACTTTGCCGAACATATCGGCCATGTTAAAATCACTCATAACTTAATATTTGGTTTAATTTGTGCCACTAAAACACGAAAGCACAAAATTAATTATTTATTCAATAGGAGTCCTAAGTCTTATATCTCAGGTCTTGCGTCTATTTTGTTAATATTCGAGTTCTGCTCCAAACCGTTCTACTAAACTACGAACCATAGGGTCTTTCTGTTGAATTTCCTTAAATCGCTCGTATGGATTTCGGGCAGTAGTTTTTTTTGTTTTCTGTGATACTTCTACATTAAAACGAAGTGACACTCCAATACATTCCTGCAATTTTCCTGCCAATTCCTTGGCTTGTTCGTCCAACATTGTTTTTGCTAACTGATTGTCACATTCTAATGACAATTCCGTTCCCTTCAGCTTTACCGGGAGGGCTCTTTCAGTTTGCATTTTCAAAATTGATGAAACAGAACCATTCAGGGAATTAATAAACTCAGGCCATGCGTTTTTGATATCTTCAATCCGAACATTTTTCTGCTCTTCAGCAGGTGGTATTGATGCTTCAACTTGTGGCTGCGGGGTAATATTGTCAGGTTCCGGCTGGTCAGGTTGAGAAAAGCGGGTTTGTAAAGCGGGAGTTCCGATATCAAATTCGTCATCGGGTTCTTCTTCAGCTTCTTTTTCAAAGTCTGGAGATTCTTGCTCTGAAGGTACCTCTGCAGCATCTTTCTGCTCAATCAGTTCCGGATCAGGTGTTTCTTTTTTCTTTTCACTAGAAACCGGCTTCTCAGAAGAGGGAGAAATAGCTTCTAAGTTTTTAGAGTTTTTTTTTACTTCTTCGAGATCTGCGAGAAGTTTTGCCAGATTCTCTGATCGCTCCATATGAATGAGCTTCAGTAAGGTAATTTCAAACTGAATTCGGGGTTGATTGGCATCTTTGATCTTAATCTGTGCTTCCGAAACAATATGAAGCATTCTCATAAGATCATCTCGGGAAAAATCAGGAGCAGAGTCTTTGTACTTGGCTTTTGTGTCTTCTGAAGCCTCCACCATATAGAGTTGCTTGCTGTGATGAGCGATATATAAATTGCGTAAATGTTCGGTAAGGCCGATCAAAAATTCCTGAATATCATAGCCTTCCTGCAATAAAGTGTTGATCAGTTCTAAGCCCTGATCAGCATCGTGTTTTTTTACGCAATCCATAAACTGAAACAAACGATCGGTTCCAACAACATTCAGCGCCTGCAACAACTCGTTATGTGTGATGGAGTCTCCACAAAAAGCAATTGCCTGATCCATCAATCCAAGTGCATCACGAAGCGCTCCATCAGCTTTTTTGGCTATGACATGAAGCGATTCATCATCTATAGAAATCTGTTCATCTACTGAAATTTTTCTGAGTCTTCTAACGATCTCATCAACGGCTATACGTTTAAAGTCAAACCGTTGAACACGGGAAAGAATAGTAGGAAGAACTTTGTGAGGCTCGGTAGTTGCAAAAATGAAAATAGCATGCTCAGGTGGTTCTTCTAGTGTTTTCAAAAGCGCATTAAAAGCAGCTTTTGAAAGCATATGAACCTCATCTACGATGAAGACTTTGTAGCGACCATTTTGTGGAGGAATCCGAACCGTTTCTCTTAAATGATGAACATCATCCACTTTGTTGTTGGAAGCGGCATCCATCTCAACCACATTCAGTGTTTGATTGAGCGATTCCCCATCAACACTGCTGTCAATTTCGTTTATGGTTCTCGCCAGGACACGAGCCATAGTGGTTTTACCAACACCTCTTGGTCCACAAAACATATAAGCATGAGATAAACGGTTTTGTTTGATGGCGTTCATCAACGTAGAGCTTACGTGATCCTGAGAAACAATATCCTCAAAGTTTTGCGGTCGATATTTTCTGGTAAGAGCGCGGTAGTTTTCTGACATTCTTAAAGCTGATTTTGCTAACAATTGGAATGTACAAAATGCTAAGCTTGGATAGTAATTTTGAAGAAGAATTGATTTATTAATTCTGTAATCAATGTAGAATTAAAAGCAATTTAGTTGTTTGTTTAGTTGTTATTCATTTTCTTAAAGTTTTATAAAATCAATCATTTTGAACATGATAAGAGTGTTTTTTCTCGCTGCTATCTTTATGAGTTCTTCACTGTATGCTCAGGAAATTCCTGAAATACTACAAGTACGCTACGATAAACTTGAAAAGCAAAGTGAGAGCCGTAAAAAACAATTCAGTACACAGCCTCAAATCACAGAAGAAATGCTTAGGAATGTGACAATAGAAACAATAACAGCATTAAAATCTTCGTACGGCGCTAATTTAGATTTAATGGCAGATCAAACAACTTCAACAAATAATATCAGAGGGTTTTGGGACTATGCATACGAACCAAGAATAGAAATACTCAATGAATTGGATTATCCAGGCTCTGAAGCGATAAGAACAATATTCGATGATTTTACCAATGCTGAACTTATGACGGCATCATATATTCATCTGATTGAGGATAGTTCGTCAACATTTGTTGTAGAGGGTAAGGATCTCAGCGAATCGGTTAGAGCGGGTTTGTATCTCTTAAAAGGATTAGTTGCGGGACATACCGGTTTAATTTATGATCAAGGTTACGATATCAAAGCAGAAAAACAGTATAACCTGAATGTGGATTTTAATGACTTGGGGTTGAGTCTTGTTTCTTCAGAAGGCATTATTGACAGTGCTATTTCAAACATAGAAAAGGCTATATCTATAGTTGATGCAATTCCAGAAGAAGATTTTGAATGGTTATTTCTGGAGACCGGAGTTGAAGTAGATAAATCGAATTTCAAAAAAATTGCTAACTCATTAATTGCTAAAATTCTAATTAACGAACCAAGGTTTTCTGATGAAGAAGTTGATTATGCTAAAATACTTACTCATGCTAATGAAGGTTTAGACAGTAATTTCCCAAACATATTGATTAAAGCGTTAGGAAATAATTTTGGGCTGGCAGATTACTATAGTGATTGGTCAAGCTATATAGTTTCATGTACCAATAATGATATTAATAATGATGGTTGCTCGGGTTATTTTCCTACAGATGTAAAGGTAATGCATTTACTGGATGATACGTACCCAACATATTATCCTTTAGAAGGTAGAATGGATTATAGAGAAGCAGAAAGTTCAGATCCGAGACTTGAATACTATAAGTACACTCTGGGACCCGGCTTTTTGAATGGACAAAGAGACCCGCGTTTACTTTCTAATTACTTTTCGGTTAGAACATATGCAGAAAATGATTGGAATAATGAAAATTACCCCATCATTTTAATGACCCAAGCGGAGTTGCAATATATTAAAGCGGAAGCCGAATTTATGTTAGGTAATGTATCTAATGCAGATAGTGCGCTTCAGAACAGTCCTTATGGAACAGTGCCGGCAGATTTCTCAGTTGATCTTCCATCTGTACAACTAGGTTATATGAACACAGATGGATTTGCTTTCAATGGCCCCTCAATTACTTCTGATGAACAAGCTTTTATTGATATTCTTCATAAAGAATATTCTGTCGAAATCAGCACTCTTACAACCATTGGAACGCATCTGTTCTTCATGAGAAGACATGGTCTGTTGCAAGAGTTGAGTATTACAGAGTTTCCGGTTCCATATTCTACATTGCAATCAAATGAATTGGAAAATTACACTTCGGGTGGACTTATTAATTATGAAACGGGTCGCTCTGCTAAAAGAGATAATGTGTGGCATCTTTCTGAAAAGTATCCATCCCCGTTTAATTTCGAAGCGGAAGTATCAAGTGAACAAGCATTGCTTTCATGGGCACCTTTTCCTTCCTCATATCCGGATCAACCAACAGAATATAAAATAACCGGTGAAGGGATTGATACAACGTTATCAGCTCAAACAAATACATTTTTAGTAGACTCTCTTGACAATAATGTTTCCTACCACTTTATATTAAAAGCAATTGATGGAGAAAAAATGAAGCATTCTTCTGCAAGAGTTTCTTTTATACCAAATATTTTTTCCGCAAATAATAAAATAATATTTGATGATGGAATAGTTACAGATTCAAAATCAACGGTGAGCCGATGGTTATATAATGAAACAGATTCACCAACTGAGATCATTGCTGTAAAAAAGAACAACTTTAATGCTGACACTACTATTAATGATAATTGGTTGGATTTTATAAATGTAGATGTTGAAAATGTGACAATAGCACCCGGAGATTCATTATTACTTAACGTTTCTTTGGAAAGTGAGTATCATGGATGGTTTCCTGCTGTGGAGTTTGAGTTTTCTACAAACAAAGATGACTTCTTTTTGAACACTGATCGTGTTAATATTAGAGAGTCTTCATTTGGCATTGAAGTGCTATCATGGGTTTGGGCTCATGACTTGCCCGATACTATAGCCTTCGGGAGCTTAGAAGCAGGGTTGGTTGACTCTACAGAGATAGATGTTAAAAATAAAAGTCTCTATGGGGGATCAGTTGATACAGTATTTACCAATAAATTGATTGGAGGAGCGGATTCTTTTATTCCGGATTCTGTTTTTACGATTTCTGGTTTTGATGGCAGTATGTGGATACCCTCCGGTGCCAGCTTTAAGTTAAATATTAAGGCAAGCCCGACTTCAAATGAACCTTATGAAGCTCTGATACGCAGAACAGGAACTATGTTTGGGGGTAGTGAATTAGGAATACTTACAGTAAACAAAGGGGCTGAAGTAATAATTTCTAATGAGGATGAGAATGACATACCCGAAGATATAAGGCTTTTTCAAAACTACCCAAATCCATTCAATCCATCAACAAATATTATATACAGCATACCCAAGTCATCAGAGGTTTCTCTTACTGTATATAATATGCTTGGTCAAAAAGTCAGCACATTGGTAAACAAAAGAATGAGTGCCGGAAAACACACTGTTGCCTTCGATGCATCAAATTTAGCATCAGGGATGTACTTTTATCGTTTACAAACACAAGGGAAAGTGCTGGTGGAAAAGATGTTGTTGATAAAATAATGTAATCAATACAGCATAAATCGCACTTTCCAGTTATACTTCACGTTAAGGAAAGCGATGAAAAAAGTATTTTACATATCGATCATATTTAGTGTTGTTATATCAATTTCTGTTGATGCTCAAACACAGCCAAAATCTCAGGTTACTGGTACCATTGCATATGTTCAGGGATTAGAAGCTTTTGAAAACAGAGAATATCAAAAGTCGCTGGAATTGCTGGTAGAGGCCCGGAATCAGTTGGGAGAGGAGCCTGGAGTAAGTTATGCCATTGCAGATACATATTTTGCTATGGATGATCTTCCGAATGCAGCACTATATGGTAAACAAGCAGTTGAACAATCACCAAAAAATAAATGGTATAGATTTAAGCTTGCTCAGATTTACAGAAGCGCCGGAGAGAATACAGCCACTTTAGAAGAATTGAATACATTGTTGGAAATTTATCCCAATGATTACGATGCTCTGTTTATGCTTGCAGATACTTACAAAGATTATGGCGAGTATCTGAAAAGTAATCAGGTTTTGAATAGAGCGTTAGAACTTACAGGACCTAACAGGTCTGTTTTCTTGCTGAAATTCAGAAATTTTGAGTCGCTGGGAATACGTGATTCAGCCATCACACAGCTGGAATTACTAAGAGAAACAGATCCTGATAATTTGAATACGCTTAATCTTTTAAGTGAATACTATTCAAGAACAGGAAAAGATGACAGTGCTAAAAAAGTTCTCAATGAAGCATTAAGACGAAATGCCAGAGACCCGCAATCTTTAATAAATCTTGCAGGAATATTTATTGAAGATCAAAAATGGGATAGTGCGGGGGCGTTAATCAGCACTTTTTTAGGGGATAAAGTAATTCTTCCTGAGGAGAAATTAGGAGTAGCTCAGTTTATATATACTCAACAGCAGGAAAGTCCCCTAAATGAGCAATTAAAAAAAGAAACAGGGTGGGCTCTTGATACTTTTACAGAATCGTCTCCTGAATATGGCCCTGCCTTTACACTTTCCGGTCAGTACTATTCTCAAATTGGAGAAACAGAAAAAGCTTTAAAGAAATTAGAAAGAGCGAATGAATTACTTCCAGAGGATGATATTGCATGGAGGTTAAGACTTCAACTATTGCTTAGTGAAAACATGCTTAATGAAGCAAAAGAAGCGGGAATAAAAGCAGATGAGAGCGTTCCAGACGACTCTTTTATTCAGTTTTTTCTTGGAACGGCATATTTGCTGAGTGATGAAAACGAAGAAGCTGTAAAATGGCTGGAAAGAGCATCAAGAGCACCCGCCAGAAAACCATTTAAGTCTGTTGTGTATTCAACTTTAGGCGACGCACAAAGTAACCTTGGAAATAATGAAGAAGCCGACAGGGTATATGAATTGTCGTTAAGGTATGATCCTGATAATCATAATGCGATGAATAACTACGCCTATAATCTTTCGATTCGGGGAGTGAATCTCGAAAAAGCGCAGCAACTGGCTTTAAAAGCTATAGAATTAGATCCGGAGAATGCTGCTTATTTAGATACTATGGGGTGGGTTTTTTACAAATTGGGTGAATATGAGAAAGCTAAGCGTTTTATAAAAGCGTCCATTGATCTGAATACTGATGAAGCCAGTGCAGAAGTTCTGGAACATTTGGGTGATGTTTATGATAAGCTTAATAATGCCGGGGAAGCCAAAAAATGGTGGAAAAAAGCACTGGAAAAAGACCCGTCATTGACATATCTGAAAGAAAAAATTCAAGAGTGAAACTGATGCCAACTAAATATTTTTTAGCAGCTGTAATCTTGCTGTTTATTTCGTGTACATCATCAAAGAAGATTGCAAAAGATGAAAATCTGTACGAAGTGAAAATTCCGTTAAAAGGAATTATAGAAAGTATTCCAAACTATACGGGAGAGCTTTCTTCTGCAAAAGGGAAAGGAAGGGCATTGGTTAGTGAACCCGGAAGCAGTGATCGAATTACTATCGATTTTGAAACAGATACTGTGTTGAGCTTACTCACCATTAAAAACAGAATTGGGATTACCGGTGGTAGTATGTTGGTAGATCAGGATTCCATTCTTATCTATAACAAGATTGATAAATATGCACAGAAAGTATCTGTACAGGACGGCAGAATGACCAACCTGAACGAGCTGGCGTCTGTGAATTTGTTGGATCTGATGAATTTCAAAATAAAGATCGAAGATGTAGAAAAGATTCTTCAATCAGATAAAGAGTATATTTTAGGGTTCTATAATAAGGGAATCGCTCGTATAGATAAAAAAACAGGGACCGTAAGTTATGTAGAACAGGCGAGGTCATCAGGGCTTCCATATTCATCATTGACTTATGAGAATTATGGAGAAATTGAAGGCTACACTTTGCCAAGAAAAATTACCATATTAAGTGCAGACAGAAATTCACAGGTAGTTTTTCAGATTCGTACACTTGAAGTAAATCCTTCCAAACTAGATCTTAACATTGATATTCCTGATGAAATAGTTATTGAGCGCTTATGAGATCAAGAATTCTAATACTGATAACCGTACTTCTTACAACAGGAGCAGTTTCCGTTTCCGGTCAAACCTATGAAGAAAAACGAAAGGATATTCTGAGTAAGCAGAATAATACCAGAGCAGAGATAAATGTTTTGGATGCCAGGATAAAATCGTATCAAAAAAGAGTTGCGGAAGCAGAAGCAAAGTTCAATAAGTCCTATAAGCAATATGAAAGTTTGAATGGGCTGATAGCTTTACAGGATGACAAAATTGAAAGCCTGACTAAAGAACAACAGCAAATTCAGGAAGAAATAAATTTAACTGAGCAGGAAATTGGAGTTCGTCAGGAAGAACTAAAAGTGCTGATTGACAATTATAAAAAGATATTGTTGTTCGCTTATAAAAACAGTAGAGCCTCTAATCTGGAGTTGTTACTTACCTCGGGGTCTTTTAATCAAATGTTGATCAGGGCGCAGTATTTAAAAAAATTCGAAGAGCAAAAAGCTAAGCAAGCCCAGCAAATACGAAGAAGAAAGAACGAGCTTGATCAGATTCAGATAGATCTTCGGCAAAGCCTGAATCGTAACCAGGTTGTACTTCAGGAAATTCAAAGTGAAAAAGAAATTCTTAATGGGCAAAGGTCTCAACAAAAACAAACAGTAGAAACTATTCGAAGTCAACGGTCAGACTTAGTTGCTGAATTAACAAAGAGCAGGGAACAAAAAGAAGCTCTGCAAAATGCATTCACGGATTTAATTGCTGAAGCAGAAAGAATTCAGGAATTGGAAAATGAGCGCTTGATAAAATTGGCGAGAGCACGGGAAATTGCAGATGAAAGTACCCGTAATCGTGAGGTTGCTAAGTATTCTAAATCACTGGTTCGCGATGCGGCAGTCAGCAATGAAATGTTGTTGGATAATGAGCGCGTTTTTGCTGCTTCGAAAGGTGTTTTACCCTGGCCGGTGAATAGTAAAACAGTATCTAAGAATTTTGGAAGAACCAGAAATCCGGTTTATGGAACTGTGACGGAATATCTCGGGATTAATATTGTTACGGATCCGGCTGCTTCGGTAAAGGTGGTATCGGACGGGTATGTCTCTCAAATATCGCCTATTAGCGGTTTTGGTGATGTTGTTTTCGTTAAACATGGTTCTTATTACACCGCTTATGGTAATCTTAGCAGAATAGACGTGCAAAAAAACCAGGTATTAAATGCCGGTGATCAAATCGGACTATCAGGAGTTGCTCAGTCTCCGCTGGGAGAAAACCTTTTATTTGTGGTTCGTCACAAAGATTATCAAAATCCATTAAACTGGCTCCAAAAATAGATTTTTCGCACAATATTCTGTACTCTCTTTTTTTAAGAACTGCTAAACTAACAACAGGCTTTGAATAACCTCCCCAGATTTATTTTTTATGTAACCGGAATCCTCATTATTTCCGGTGCTTTTACGCTGATCACATCCGATCTGCTAACTAAAGTGAATGACGGCACTACTTTAGGAACAATTCTATTTTTCTTTTTCGGTTTGATTTACATGAATATGGTGACTATCACCAGCAGAAGATTCATGAGACGTCTGGAAGGCCCTACCGTGGCGCCGTATGTATTTGCGATCTTTACTTTAATTCCTCCTGCTGTTTGGGTAAATATTTATCAGGATGGAACCGCAACTTCACCGGCAATCTATGTGCCTATGCTTTTAGTAGCAGTTGGTACGGGCGCTTTTTTTGGCCATAGGATGGGATTAAAAGCACAAATCAAATTTCAGGAAAACCTTAAAGCCTACTTTGAGCAAGACAAACGCTTGCATAGCGATCCTCCTCAAGATGAGGACGAAAATTCAACTAAAAACTAACTCTTATGAAATCACTTAAACATCTGATCCTTTTTTGCGCAGTATTCTTTTTTTTCGCTGATCTTGCAATTTCTCAGTCTGTAACACCAGACGAGCTTCATAAGATTGGAGCGGCCCCATCAGCTGAACGGATTGAAAGAGATATTCAAACATTGGTAGATTTTGGGACTAGACATACACTTTCTGATACTGTTTCAAGCACAAGAGGAATTGGTGCAGCGAGAAGATGGATCAAAGCTGAGTTTGAGCGTATTTCTGCAGATTGTGGTGGTTGCCTCGAAGTTTTTTATGTGAGCGATGTGATATCAGGCCAAAGAAGAATTCCTGATCCGGTTAATATTGTAAACGTTGTTGCGATTCAGAGAGGAACAGCAGATCCAAATAGATTTGTGATGATGAGTGGAGATATTGATTCCAGAGTTTCAGATCCATTAGATGGTGTTTCCGATTCTCCCGGCGCCAATGACAATGCTTCGGGTATGGCAGGAGTAATTGAGTCGGCTCGTGTATTAACTAAGTATGAGTTTCCGGGATCTATAATGTATGTAGGCTTGTCGGGAGAGGAGCAGGGACTTTTTGGAGGTCAGATTTTAGCGGATTATGCACTGGAAAAAGGATGGAGAATAAAGGCTGTTCTTAATAATGATATGATTGGGAATATTAAAGGAATTAACGGTGTAATCAATAACACTACAGCCCGGGTATTTTCAGAAGGAACACGAGCTGTTGAAACAGAACAAGAGGCCAGAGTTCGAAGGTTTACCGGTGGTGAAGTGGATTCTCCTTCAAGAAATGTTGCCCGATACGTCGATAAAATGGCAGATATGTATATCACTAATTTAGATGTAATGATGATCTATCGATTAGATCGTTTTGGAAGAGGTGGTCACCATCGCCCGTTTAACGCTGTTGGATTTCCGGGAGTTAGAATCATGGAAACCAATGAAAATTATGTAATGCAACATCAAGACTTAAGAACTGAGGATGGAATTAAGTACGGCGACACTATTGATGGTGTGGATTTCGATTACGCGGCTAAGTTAACGGGACTAAATGCAGTAACCATGGCAAGTATGGCTTGGGCACCGAATCCTCCGGTTAATGTTCAGATTCAGGGAGCGGTGCGACCAAGTACAACATTAAAATGGGAAGCTCTTAATGATGAGCAAAACCCACAATTAGCTGGTTATAAGATCTACTGGAGACTTACAGATTCCAATCAATGGGAAAAAAGCGAGTTTGTTCCTGCAGGTACTACTGAGCATACTCTTGAAAATGTTGTGATCGATAATTATTTATTCGGAGTGGCTTCAGTTTCCAAAGAAGGATTTGAAAGTCCGGTAGTTTTTCCGGGTGCAGCAGGCTCTTTTGGGGAATAATTGAAATTAAGAATGCAACAATGTTCAATGATCAATGTTGAGTGATCAAACATTGATCATTGAATAATTCTTAATTGACAACTGAAAAACTAATCTTCTTTCCGGTGACTTCTCTGAGTAGATGTGCCTTTCTCTGAGCTCCCCAAATTTCCAATTGAGGGTCTGCCTGTACTTTTATTTTGAAAGTGATCTCTTTGTCAGTAGAGTCTATATCTAATTCCTGAACATTCTGATAGTGACTCCGGTCGAGACCGTCAGCAACTCTTAAAATGCCCGAAAGCTTCTTAATTCTTTTACGGACAGCCGGCGCCAGTTTCCAGTATTCTCCATGTCGCTTTTTAGGAGTGGACCGACGATGATATCTTGCTACATTTGCGATAACTTCAATTTCTTCTTCACGAAAGCCTTTGAGCGTTGAGTTTCTGATAATATAAAGTGCGTGCTTATGGTGCTTTGAATGCGAAATATAATAACCGATATCATGGAGATAGCTCGCATATTCAAGCAGTTCTTTATCTGGTGTTTCCAGTTTTAGTTCGTCTTTCAACACATCAAATATTTTCAAAGCCATATTAGCGACGTGAGTCGAGTGAGCTTCATGCCAGTCACATTTTCTCAGCAGTTCAAACACACTTCTGCGTCTGGGGTCAGACATGGATCCTGACCAGGGTAATCCGATCATATCTTTTTTCAGATAACGAATGATAATTCCTTCACGAAGAGCCTGAGTAGAAATTTTAACTTTCTTGATTCCATATTCCCGAAGCAGATAATTAACCAGAACCACTCCTGTGTTGATGAAATCTATACGCTTAGCATCCAGGCCTTTTATTTTTTTTCGCTCGGTTCGGTTCAGTTTGATGAAATCCTTATAAAAAGAGAAAAAATCTTTGGCAGTATATTCCATTTCATTGAGCGTAACATCTACCGGAAGGCCTTTTCGGGCAGCGATCATAGCTGCAATATTTTGCATGGTTCCGGATGAACCGATGATCTTGTTAGTTCTGTTTATTTGAAGGGCATTGGCAAGTTGTGAAGTCTGTTCCCGATAGTGAGCCTCCAGTTTCTCAATTTCTGTAGCTGTAATTGGATCGGATGGTTTAAAAATATCGGTCATTCTGGAAACCCCGATCTTTTTACTGGTCAGAAAATGGAATTCTTTAGCATTTCCGAGAATAAACTCAACGCTTCCACCACCTATATCAACCATTAAAACAGGATTGTTACCCAATCGAACTCCGTGCTGAACAGCATAACCAATCAATTCAGCTTCAACTGATCCCGGAATAGCATTTATCTTTATGTCAAAACGATCGATGCTGTCCTGAATAAATTCCCCGCCATTTTCAGATTCCCGTATAGCGCTGGTGGCATACGCCAGAATATGTTCTACGTTATGGCTGTCACATAAAACTTTGATGTTTTTGAGGGCTTTCATGCCTCGTGAATAAGCTCCTTCAGCTAAGCGTGTACCCAATCCACCTTTTGCAAGCTGCACCATTTCCTTAAAATCTTCAATCTTTCTGAAGCTTCCGTCAGAATACAAGTCTACAATAACAGCATGGAAGGAGTTAGTTCCCAGATCAATTGCAGCTAATCGTTTAATAGGAACGGTAGTGTTGTTATTCTGTCCGCTTATAATCAAAAAAATACCTTTGTTTTTAGTGTGCTGAATCATAACCAAAAGATGGAAGACTTGGAAGAGGAGAGTTTTTGTTTTATTTGCAATTAAATCGGCGATCAATGTTATGATCATTATTTCTTAACAAACCATAGTTGGAATTAGCTTAAAGTACCCGTACCTTTTTGACCTTAATTCAAAAAATGACCGGAAGTCACAAAATGGGAATTTCAGAACGTAAAGAACGGGAAAAGGAGCAAAAGCGATCTTTGATGTTAGAGGCTGCTGAAGCTTTGATTCTGGAAAAGGGTTTAGACAACCTTAATATGACGGAAGTAGCTGACCGAGCGGAAGTAAGTAAAGGTTCGCTTTATCAGTATTTCGAAAGTAAAACAGATCTTGTTTTAGGTATTTGTGATAAGGCAACGGGATTGCTGACAAAAGAAATCCAGAAGGTGCTTACACAGGACAAACCTGGAATTGAGTTGGTTCATATGATAGGGTCAACATTTATGAGCTTTGTGACGCAGCATCCCGAATATTTCAGAGCAATGAGATTTCATGATAACCTGAAGGAGACAAGTGACTTAGAGGACAGTACATTTCTGGATTCCTGTTCCTCAAACATGCAAAGTTCTTTTACCTGTATGGTGCGCGCAATTCAGATTGGTATGCAGGATGGAAGTATAAATTCAAGCTACGATCCGAAAGAATTGGCTTTGATACTTTGGGCTACTTCTCATGGAATGGTAAGTATGGCTTATCAGCATCAAAACACGCAGCATTTCAACCTGTTAAATGAGCTTGGTATTAACCTGAAATCTCTGTTTGAGAACTTCATGAAAATGATTGGTTGTGGAATTGCTACTGAAGCTCAGAAAGGAAACTATGACTCACAGTCATTTTTTGAAACTAATGGAAAAAATTAACGTAATCGGCAACTGAATTTTTAATGATACTAACTAACATAAATAGAATGGGTAAAAGATTAGGTGTTTTTACAGCCTTAATGTTTTGGGTATTTGGAGGATTGCAAGCTCAGAACACTAATATTGAAGTAGCGATAACCCTAAACCAAGCCATTGAAATGGCTTTAGCAAACAACCCTCAAATAAATCGTGCATTGCTTGCTATTGATGATGCCGATGAGCTGGTTAACATAGCGCGCTCTGAAGTATATCCTGATATTTCATCATCAATCAATTATACAAGAAATATTGAGGCAGCACCACAATTTCTGCCAAATGGATTGCTTCAATTATTTAATGCAGGAGATCCTAGCAAGCCAAACGACGCTCTTTTACCTGTAAATTTTACTCAAGAGAATAACTGGCAAGGAGGATTTTCGGTAGTTCAGAATTTGTTTAAAGGCGAAGCACTAGTAGCTCTGAAAAGTTCAGCAGTTTACAGAAAAGTTCAGGAAGAGGCCTACCGATCAACAAGTCAGCAGGTGATTACACAAACGAGAGTTGCCTATTATGCAGTATTAGCAGCTCAGGAACAACTTAGACTAGCAAATGCTCAAATCCGAAGGTTAGAAACTAATCTTAGTGAAAATGAGTCCAGAGCAAAAGCAGGTATAGTGGACGATTATGCAGTGTTACAATTAAAAGTACAGTTGAGTAATCAGAAACCCCAACAAATTGAGGCTAAATATGCAGTTGAAAAGGCTTACCGTGAGTTAAAGGTAATTATTGGAATCCCAATAAGCTTTGATTTGTCTGTTAAGGGAAATTTAAATGATTTTGATATTTTATCTGATACAGTAAAGGATCCGGTGAATAGCGACCTAAAGGAAGTAGACCGGATGAATCCTTATACTTTTGCCAGTAGTACAGTAATAGATTCTGCTTCACTTGCTGAAAACCGGGGAGATGTAAGGGTTACAGAAGCACAATTACGATTGAAAGACAAAGAGATTCTTGCGGTAAAAAGCAGATTTCTACCCACTTTAACTGCTTCATATAATTTGCAATGGTTTTCTCAGGAATCGGGCAGCCCAACTTTTTTTGAAGAGAGCAATCGGATACAAACGCTGGGGGTAAACCTGAATCTTCCCATTTTCCAGGGGTTCTCAAGAACATCAGAACTGGATCGTCAAAAGATCCAATACAAAGATATTGAAGAGCAAAAGCGAATGGCGATCCTGATGGCTCAAAATGAAGTGGCGAGTGCAAGTGAAGAATTAGATAAGATTTTTGAAACAGCATCAGCCAGAAAACAAGCACTGGAACAAGCAAGTATTGGTTATGACAGGGCTAAGAAAAGGCTCGAAAACGGCTTGGGGTCTCAGCTTGAACTAACGGAAGCAGAAATTCAGGTTAGGGAAGCTGAAGTAAACTATGCAATCATGGTATTTAATTATCTGACAGCAAAAGCAAATTATGATCTGGCAACCGGAATGGTGCCATTTGTAGACACAACTAACTAACGAAATTATTCAACTATATAAATTTAAGAAATGAAAGTTCAAAACTATTTAACCATACTTATAGCGGGTACAGTACTTCTGGGATGTGGAGGTGAAGCTCAACAGACGGAAACTCAGGAAGAGCTTGTGAAAACAGTAAATATTACTACTAAAACCGTGGCTCCAAGCACCTTTGCAAGTTATGTGAGAGTTGTAGGAAATGTGGAAACTTCAAATGATATCATGATCTCGGCTGAAGTTAACGGCAGAGTTATTGACTACAGAGTAGAGGAAGGCGCTCAGGTTAAAAAAGGTCAGACCATTGTAAAAATTGACGATTCAAAACTGAAGCAGGAAAAAGTCCGGTTAGAAGCAATGACTTCACAAACCAAGGAACAATACGAGCGTCTCAAAAAAGTGTATGAAGAAGATGGAATCGGATCTGAATTAGATTACCTGAATGCGAAGTATGCTTATGAGCAAAGTAACTCGGCATTGGAATCAATTAAAATTGACCTTGAAAATACTAGTATCAAAGCGCCATTCAACGGAGAAGTAGAAACTATTATGGTGGAAGAAGGTGAAATGGTAAGTCCCGGAATGCAGGTTATTCGATTGATTGGTTCTGATGCCTATAAAATCTCAGCCGGAGTGCCGGCCCGATATTCAGATGCTGTTCAGATCGGTGATAAAGTGGATGTTTGGTTTGATACTCAGGTAAGAGATACACTGAATTCAGCTATCAATTATGTTGGAGGTAGTATCAATCCCCAAAACAGAACATTCAGGATTGAGACCAGACTTCCTAAGAACAAAACGTATAAAGTAGACATGATTGCTAACATGAGATTAAAAACAGTTGAGCAAAGTAACGTTTTAGTGATCAGTGAAGAGTTTGTGTATTCAAAGGACAGCCGCTATGTGGTGTATGTACTTTCCGAGAATGAAGAAGGAAAGGCTGTGGCAAATGAAAGAGAAGTGAAATTGGGACTTTCATATCAAACAAATGTGATCATAGAAGAAGGACTTGCTGAAGGTGATAAACTGATCACATTAGGTTCTGCTTTTCTTGATGATGGCATGCGTGTGACAGTGAAAGACGACAAAAAATTAGCAGTAAATTAATTTAACTCGGAAACTATTATGAGTACCGAAAAAAATAACAACGGCGCATCAACAAACGGGGCTACTTTCGCTAAAGAAGGAGAGCGTAAAGAATTTGGGCTGTCTACGTTCTCGATAAACAACAGAATCAGCGTACTGGTACTGTTGGTCCTGATTGCCATCATGGGGATTGTGTCATATCTGACTATTCCTAAAGAAAGCTTTCCAAGTATAAACATCCCGAATATATTTGTGGTTACAGTTTACCCCGGAGTTTCGCCGGAGGATATGGAGAGTCTGGTTACCAGAAAGCTTGAAGATGAGCTGAGTAATATCTCTGATATTAAAAATATGACCTCATCATCTGCTGAGGGTTATTCGAATATCAATTTGGAATTTGAACCAAGTGTAGATATTGAAGATGCTCTCCAGAAAGTGCGGGAAAAAGTAGATCTGGCAAAGCCGGAGCTTCCCGAAGATGCGGAAGAGCCAACCGTTCAGGAAATCAACTTGTCAGAATTTCCGATCATGAACGTGAATCTTTCCGGAGAATATGACGAAGTCATTCTTAAGGAAATAGCGGAAGATCTTCAGGATAAAATTGAAGCAATTCCTTCTGTTCTAGGTGTTGATCTGACCGGTGGAACAGAGCGCGAGGTTCAGGTGGACGTAGATCTTGCCAAAATGAAATACTACAATATTGCTTTTGGTGATATTATTCAGGCAATTTCGAATGAAAACGTAACTATTCCGGGTGGTGACATTTCGGTTGGCACCAAAAAGTTCTTACTTCGTATACCGGGACAATATGAAGACACTAAGCTACTCGAAGACATTGTAATTAAAGGTGAAAATCGCAGCCCGATCTATGTTCGCGATGTTGCTAAAGTGACGTTCGGTTTCAAAGAAAGAGCTACGTATTCTGAACTGGACGACGCTCCCGTAATTACGCTGGGTATTAAAAAACGTACCGGAGAAAATATTCTTGATACCGGTAATGAAGTAAAAGCGATTCTGGACGAAGCAATTCCAACACTTCCACCAACTACGCGCTATGCGATCACTAACGATCAAAGTGTGGATGTAATTAATATGGTTACAAATCTGGAAAACAATATTATATCCGGATTGATCTTGGTTGTTGGTGTATTATTGTTCTTCCTTGGAGTAAGAAACTCTTCATTTGTTGGGATTTCTATTCCAATGTCCATGTTTCTTTCTTTTATCATTTTATCCGCATTGGGAATAACTATGAACATGATCGTTCTGTTCTCGTTAATTCTATCTTTAGGGATGCTCGTGGATAACGCCATTGTGGTAGTAGAGAACATTTATCGATACCTGGAAGAAGGTTATGAACGATTTGAAGCTGCCAAGAAAGGAACCGGTGAAGTTGCCGTTCCGATTATAGCAGGTACTTTTACTACGATTGCAGCTTTTGCTCCAATGATCTTCTGGCCCGGAATTGTAGGGCAGTTTATGAGTTATTTACCAAAAACTTTGATCATAACATTGGCTAGTTCACTCTTTGTTGGATTGGTAATTAACCCTGTGATCTGTGCACTGTTTATGACGGTTGAAGGGCAGGAAGCAGAAGCGAAATTAACTCGAAAGGGTAAAATTATACTTTCTATTTCTTTAATAGTTGTAACGATTCTCTACATATTGGCTTCTGGGGTTATCTCAGGAATCTCTGCTGGTCAAGAGAACTTTGTAGATGCTTTTGGTGGATCTGTGGTTTCTACTGTAAGTACATTAACAATGCTTGCAATTCTCTTTTTTATACTTTGGCTTATAAACAAAAATGTATTAGAGCCGATTGGGAAGTGGTGGCAGAGAGATGGGCTTAACAACTTGATTGCTAAATATGAGAAATCACTTATTTGGTCTTTGAATCATAGAATTATCACTGTTCTTGCTTCAGTTTTCGTTCTATTGTCTAGTTTTGCTAGCTGTATTATATTCAATCCGGGAACGGAATTCTTCCCGGAAGACATCCCCCCACGTGACGTGTATGTGCAAGTAGAAACACCGATCGGTTCGGATGTTAAATACACCAAAACCATTATTGAAGAAGTTCAGCAGCGTGTTAAAAACCTTCCAAATCTGGTTGATGTAAACAGTGTATTGGCTACATCAGGTGCAAGCATTACAGCAGACCCGGGTTCCGGTGGTGGAGGAAATACTCCGAATAAAGGAACCGTAGCTCTGAATTTTGTGGATTTCCAGGAACGTGAAGGGGATGTATTTGAAGCCATGGAATTCTTGAGAAATCACATGAGTGATAATATAGTTGGGGCAAAAGTAACGGTGGAGCAACCGCCAAATGGACCTCCAACAGGAAAACCGGTAAACCTTGAAATTTCCGGACCTAACATGGATCAGTTAAGTATGCTCTCAGGAGAAGTTTTATCTATTCTTGAAGAAGATTCCGTATTCGCTAAAATGGATGGCTTGGAATCAAATCTGCCGGAAGCTCGTCCTGAGATCAGAGTAGATGTGGATCGTGAAAAAGCGGCGCTTTATGAACTTTCTACTAATGTGATTGGGATGACCATTCGTCAGGCAATCAATGGTGTGGAAGCTTCAAAATTCCGTGACGGAAAAGAAGAGTATGATATCATCGTTAGATTAAATGATGAGTACCGTGATGATCTGAGTACGCTAGGTGATCTGACTATCCCACATGAAGGAAATCAAATCCCATTGTCAGAAGTGGCAACATGGGAAGTTAAAGATGGACTTGGGGGAATCAATCACAAAGATTCAGAACGAGTGATCACAATCAGTGCAGATGTTCGTTCAGGATATCAGGCTAATGCGGTTTTGGCTGAAGTACAGGGAGTTCTTTCCAATTATCTGGATGATATGCCTTCGGGTTACGCTTACAGCTGGACAGGACAGCAACAGGAGCAGGACGAGTCGTTCGAGTTTCTCGGAATTGCATTCCTGATCGCAGTATTTCTGATCGCATTTATATTAGTATCACAGTTTAACTCGATAGCAAAACCGATCATCATTTTGAGTTCAGTAGTTATGTCGATGGCTGGTGTATTCTACGGATTGGTAACCTTCCAAATGGCTTTCGGATTGATGGCTTTCTTAGGGATCATTTCACTTGCCGGAATTGTAGTAAACAATGCTATTGTGTTGATCGATTACGTGGATATCCTCAGAACTCGGGATGGATTGAGCTTACGAGATGCTTTGGTTCAAGGCGGGAAAGTGCGTTTTCGTCCGGTAATTCTTACGGCGATTACGACCACACTTGGTTTAGTGCCGCTGGCAATCGGATTCAATATTGATTTCATTGTTTTGGTAAATACGCCGATCGAGTTTTTTGGAAACTTAGGCTCTTATGTTTACATGGGTGGTGAACAAGCAAGTTGGTGGGGACCGATGGCAATCGCTGTAATTGTAGGTTTATTATTTGCTACGGCACTTACATTGATCCTGGTTCCGGTACTTTACAGCTTAATTGAAAGAAGTCGCCGAGGCTTAAACAAAGTTATGTTCGGAAAAGAAGAGCCGGGCATCATCAAAGACCAAAGCGACTTGAACGGAAATGGCGCAAGCACAAAACCAGAACCGGTCACTGCATAGCTGAATAAAACACAGCATTAAAGATTTAAAAGCCCGATTCTGTTTTTCAGAGTCGGGCTTTTTTGTATGTTCCTTAAAATCCAAAAAAGCTGACCACAGCATTATGTTTCTTCTCAAAAGAGATGGCTTTATATATCTTCTGAATGCAGTAGTATTCGTTTTTATTTTCAGATCAGATATTGAGTTTTATAATGGATGGATAATAGCGATTACAATACTATTAATAATTTCGGCATTACTATTCAAACAGCGCTACTCAAATAGAAATACATTTACTTTAGGATCTAGGCGGAATAACTCATGGGGCATTATACTCTCATTTTTATTCCTATTTAATCTGGTTCTTTTGTGGGAGGAGTTTGTTTTAATGGAAATTGTATATGTGATCGTATTTTCCTTAGTACAGATATTCGAAACTAGAATAAAAGAGGAAAATTCTCCCCTTGAGGGGAGATGATTATCCAAACAGTTACTTTGGATAATCCGAGGGGTGTAAGTGAAGTTTGGGAACGTGTAAACTTCACTTACACCCTCCGCTTTTTCGGCAAGCCAAAAACAGCACCTCCCTCGAGGGAGGAACTAAGTCTTCAATAAGCCTTTCAATTTCAGAAAAAGCTCCCAACTACACCGACCTTTAGAATTATTGGCGAGCAAAGAACGCAATGAAATCGACGGCTCCGAAGGAGTAATCATTACACTCAGGCTGGTTCGTGAATATGTTTAGCAAGAACGAAGACCTTTTGTAATGATTAGTCGATGCAATGGAGTTCGCGCCAATAATTCTTGTCG